>NZ_JBHVCA010000002.1:0-814893 GCF_042803895.1 Microbacterium sp. NPDC057407
GAGAGTAGGACACCGCCGGACTTCCATTACCGAAATGGCCACCCAACGCAGGGTGGCCATTTCGCGTTAACCCACCACCCACCCACACCGGGAGGAACTTGAGACATGGTCGACCAGGAGTCACGCGACGACGCCGGCGGGCGCGCGTCCGACGCCCGCGAAAGCGGTCGACCGCCTCGAGCCCGCGACGCCGCCGCACGGAAGCCCCGCGCCAGCGGCGACCGCAAACCATATGGCAACCGTGACAGCAGCGACCGCAAGCCGTACGGGAATCGCGACAGCAGTGACCGCAAACCGTACGGGAATCGCGACAACGGCGACCGCAAACCGTACGGGAACCGCGACACCAGCGACCGCAAACCGTACGGGCCCCGCGCCAGCGGCGACCGCAAACCATATGGCAACCGTGACAGCAGTGACCGCAAGCCGTACGGGAATCGCGACAGCAGCGACCGCAAACCGTACGGGCCCCGCGCCAGCGGCGACCGCAAACCGTACGGGAATCGCGACAGCAGTGACCGCAAGCCGTACGGGAATCGCGACAGCAGCGACCGCAAACCGTACGGGAATCGCGACAGCAGTGACCGCAAGCCGTACGGCGGCGGCGACCGCAAGCCGCGCCCGGACCGGCCGACTCGCGGAGGGGCGGGACGCCCCGGCCGGGCAACGCGTCCCGAGGAGATCCGTCCCGTTCGCCCTCGGCACGACGACCCGGTCATCCCCGAGGAAGTCACCGCCAAGGACCTCAACCCTGGTGCGCGCAACGAGCTCAAGACTCTCAGCAAGGAGAACGCAGAGCAGGTCGCGCGACATCTGGTGATGGCATCCGAGCTCATCGACGACGACCCGGAACTCGCCCACCAGCACGCGCTCTCCGCCTCACGCCGCGCCGGCCGGATCGCCATCGTGCGCGAGACGCTCGCGATCACGGCCTATGCGACCGGCGACTACGCACTCGCGCTCCGCGAACTGCGCACCTACCGCAGGATCTCCGGCAGGGACGACCAGATCGCCCTCATGGTCGACAGCGAGCGCGGCGTGGGTCGCCCCGACCGGGCCCTCGAAGTCGGACGCAGCGTCGACCGCGCGAGTCTGCCCACCGACGTCCGTGTCGGCCTCGCGATCGCCATGTCCGGAGCGCGACTCGATCTCGGCGAACCCGAGCGCGCACTTCTCGAGCTGGACATCCCGGAACTCGACCCCGACCGCGCCTTTGAATGGAGTCCCGCACTTTTCGCCGCCCGAGCGACGGTCCTCGAAGAGCTCGGACGCGACGACGAAGCCACCCGGTGGCGCGAGCGTGCAGAGGTCGCTGCGGATGCGATCGACGCCGCAACCGGCGGCGGTGACCACGAGACGATCTTCATCGACGAGATCATCGAGGTCGACGACGAAGAAGGCGCCGAACCGCACGGCGCCGACGAAGAACGCTCACACGAGCATGGCGCGACTGAGCCGGAGACCGACGACGTCCGTACGCCGTCCGACCAAGCGGGCGAGCTCCCCGCTGCGGGGGACGCGGCATCCGACTCCGCCGATCCTGTGTCCGTCGCCGACGAGGTTGCGGAGATCCTCGCGGAGGCCGGCATCGACGGCGCACCAGCCGCGGAGGCTCCCGACGAGGACGCCGCTTCTGACGACGAGGTGACCGGCACGGACGAAGGCGCGTCGCGCTGATGGCGCTGTTCGGCCGCCGATCCCAGCCGACTCCGCTCGACGGTGTCGACGTGGTGCTCGCAGACCTTGACGGGGTCGTCTACGCGGGAGCGGGCGCTCTGCCGCACGCCGTCGAGAGCCTCACCCGCGCGCGCGACGGACGTGCACTCGGCTATATCACCAACAACGCATCGAGGACGGATGCCTCGGTCGCCGCGCATCTGTCAGACCTGGGCCTTGCGACACGGCCCTCCGAGGTCGTGACCAGCCCGCAGGCCGCGATGCGCCTGCTCGCGCAGCGCGTGAACCCCGGCGCGACCGTGCTCGTGGTCGGCGGGGACGGACTCACCGACGAAGTCACCAAGGCGGGATTCGTGGTCACCCGGTCCGCCGACGATCGACCTGCCGCCGTCGTGCAGGGGTTCGCTCCCGAAGTCGGCTGGACCCAGCTCGCCGAGGCCGCGTTCGCGCTCAAGGTGCCCGAGGAGGACGGCGGCATCCCCTGGATCGCCACCAACACCGACTGGACGATCCCCCAGGCGCGCGGCATCGCCCCGGGAAACGGCACGCTCGTGTCGGCCGTGCACACCGCGGTCGGCCGCCTCGCGACTGTCGCCGGCAAGCCCGAGGTCCCGATCTTCGAAGAGGCGGTTTCGCGGTTCGGGGCGAAGCGTCCCCTCTTCCTCGGTGACCGCCTCGACACCGACATCCTCGGCGCGAACCGCGCCGGCATCGCCTCGGCCCTGGTGCTCACGGGCATCGACCGCCCCAAGCACGTGCTGGCGGCGCCGGCCGGCTCACAGCCCACCTACATCCTCGGCGACCTGCGCGAGCTTCACGAGCCGTACCCCGAGATCCGGGTCGCGGATGGCGTGGCCACCGTGCGCGGCGCCGTGGTCGCCGTCGAGGGACCGGACGTACGAATCGTGTCGGCCGGCGACCGACCCGTCGATCTCCTACGAGCGGGGGCGGCGGCGATCTGGTCGACCGGCCGGGCGATCTTCGGATTCCGGGTGCCTGAGGAGCTCTACGCCGATCCGTTCCACCGGCCCTGATCTCCCGGCGACGTCCGCGCGGCCACGTATCCTGAGAGCATGGCCCAGACCGACGAGCACCGCAGCGTCCCCGACGACGGCACGGCCGATCTGCTCTCGGCCCTCGAGGTGATCGAGGCGCAGCCGCTCGCGACCCGCGCCGAGGCGTACAACGGTCTGCACGACACGCTGGCGCGCCGGCTCGAGGCGGCGCCCGGCGGCGACGCCGGATCCGCATGACGACGCGCCTCGATGCCGCGCTGGCCGCTCGAGGACTCGCCCGCTCGCGCACACACGCCGCCGCGCTGATCGCGGACGGCGTGGTCTCGGTGGACGGCCGGGTGGTGGTGAAGCCCTCCACGCCGGTCGCCGACGACGTCGACCTCACCGTCGCCGGCGGCGATCACTACGTCAGCCGCGCGGCCCACAAGCTCATCGCCGGACTGGACGCCTTCGGCATCGACGTCGCCGGACGCGTGGCACTCGACATGGGCGCGTCCACCGGCGGATTCACCCAGGTCCTTCGGGAGCGGGGCGCAGAGCCGGTGATCGCCGTCGATGTCGGTCACGGGCAGCTCGCGGCATCCGTCGCGCTCGACCCCGGGGTGATCTCGATCGAAGGGTTCAACGTCCGCTACATGACCCCCGAGTCGCTGGCGGAGGCGGGCGGCGTCGTCGCCCCTCCGGCGGTGGTGACCGGCGACCTGTCGTTCATCTCCCTGACCCTCGTTCTGCCCGCCGCGCGGGCGGTGGCCGCGCCCGACGCCGATCTCGTGCTGCTCGTCAAGCCGCAGTTCGAGGTGGGGCGCACCGCCGTCAAGGGAGGGCTGGTCACCGACCCCGCTGCCAGGGCCGATGCGGTCGCCGAGGTGCTGTGGTCGGCATGGGACCTCGGCCTGGGCACAAAAGGTGTCGTCGCGTCGCCGATCGTCGGCACGCACGGCAATTCCGAGTACATCGCACACCTCGCGCCGGGGCGCGGCGCCAATCCGACAGAATGGTTGAGCACTGTGAACCGACTCGCGGGAGCCCGATGACCCCCTCTGACGCGCACGCCGAGCGCAGCATCCTGGTCGTCGCGCACGCCCACCGCGAAGACACCGTCCTTGCGGCGGAGCGCGTGGTCACGGCCCTTCGTGCCGCCGGTGCCCGTCCCGTGCTCGCGGCCGACGACCGTGCGGAGCTGTCGGCGGTGAGAGCCGGATTCGAGGATGTGGCGGCTCTCGGCGAAGACGTGCCCATCGACGACGTCGAGCTGGCGATCGTGCTCGGCGGCGACGGCACGATTCTGCGTGCCGCCGAATTGGTTCGCGACGGCACGGCGCCGGTTCTCGGGATCAACATGGGGCACGTCGGCTTCCTCGCTGAGATCGAGCGTGACGACATGGACGACGCCGTCCGCCGGGTCATCGCCCGCGACTACCAGGTCGAAGAGCGTCTCGCGCTGTCGGTGCGGGTGAAGGATGCCTCGGATGCGGTGATCTACGAGACGTGGGCGCTCAACGAGGCCACGGTCGAGAAGGCCAGCCGTGAGCGCATGCTCGAAGTCGTCATCGAGGTCGACGGCCGTCCCCTGTCGAGCTTCGGCTGCGACGGGGTGGTCGTCTCGACGCCGACCGGATCGACCGCCTACAACTTCTCCGCCGGTGGCCCCGTGATCTGGCCGACGGTGGAGGCGATCTCGGTGGTGCCGCTGTCGGCGCACGCGCTCTTCGCCAAGCCGCTCGTGGTCGGGCCGGAGCACGCCGTGGCCATCGAAGTGCTCGAGCGCACCAACGGCGTGGGCATTCTGTGGTGCGACGGCCGGCGCTCTCACGACCTGCCGCCCGGCGCGAGGGTCGTGGTGCGCCGGTCCACGCGTCCCGTCCGGCTCGCGCGCCTCCATCCGGCACCGTTCACCGATCGCCTCGTGCGCAAGTTCCGTCTGCCGGTCGAGGGATGGCGCGGACCGGCCGCGATCACTGGGCCGACGCCGTGATCGAAGAGATGCGTCTGCGAGACCTGGGCGTCATCGCTGAGGCGACCCTGCCGATCGGTCCTGGGTTCACCGCCATCACCGGCGAGACCGGTGCCGGCAAGACGATGGTCGTCACGGGCCTGGGGCTGCTGCTCGGTCAGCGCGCCGATTCCGGCGCCGTCCGCTCCGGTGCCGCCCAGGCGACGGTCGACGGCGTGTGGATCGTGCCCGAAGCGGGCCCGGTGGCGGAGCGGGTGCGCGAGGCCGGAGGAGAGGTCGACCCTCTCGGCGACGGCACCGCCGAACTGCTCGTGGGTCGTTCGATCTCCAGCGAAGGCAGAGGCCGCGCTTCCGTGGGTGGCCGTGCGGCCCCGGCGGGGGTGCTCGCCGACCTCGCGGACGACCTGGTGGTCGTGCACGGCCAGTCCGACCAGCTGCGGCTGCGCAGCGCCGCGGCGCAGCGAGAGGCGCTCGACCGCTTCGGCGGTGCCGCTGTCGCCGATGCGCGCGGACGCTACCGCGAAGCGTACGAGCGGTGGCGGGCGATCGATCGCGAGCTGTCGTCCCTCGTCGACGACCGCGACGCCCGGGCGCGAGAGGCCGAGGAGTTGCGCGCCCAGGTGGCCGCGATCGAAGAGGCCGCCCCGCAGTCCGGGGAGGACGTCGAGCTCACTCTGCGGGCCGAGCGTCTCGCGAACGCCGAAGAGCTGCGCCTCGCCGCGGCCACCGCCCACGACGTGCTGTCCGGAGAGAGCGAGCCCGACGTGTCGTCGCTGCTCGCCGAGGCGCGGCGTGCTCTGGAGCGCGCCCACGACCCGGTGCTGGAGGACCTCGGCTCGCAGGTCGCCGAACTGGGGTACCGCGCAGCCGACATCGCCGGCGCTCTCGCCGGCTACCTCGCGGATCTCGACGAGTCCGGACCCCACGAGCTCGCCGCCGTCGAGGAGCGGCGCGCGATCCTCGCATCCCTCGTCCGCGCCCACGGATCGCTCGACGCCGCGATCGGTCTTCTCGACACGGGTTCCGCCCGCCTGGCGGAGCTCGATGACGACAGCGACCGCGTCGAGCGCCTGACGGCGGAGAGGGAGGCCGCGGCATCCGTCCTCGACGAGGCGGCCGCCCGATTGACCGAGGCCCGCACCGAGGCGGCGGAGCGGCTGGCGGCGGCGGTGACCTCCGAGCTGCGGGCCCTGGCGATGCCGGACGCCCGGCTGACCGTTGCGGTGTCGCCGGGAACCGAGTCCGCGGCCGGACGCGACGACGTCTCGATCCTGCTGTCGCCGCACACCGGCGCGGAGCCGCGCCCCGTGGCGAGGGGCGCGTCCGGGGGAGAGCTCAGCCGGGTCATGCTCGCGATCGAAGTGGTGATCGCCGGGGTCGACCCGGTGCCGACGTTCGTGTTCGACGAGGTGGACGCGGGGATCGGCGGCGCGGCCGCGATCGAAGTCGGGCGCCGGCTCGCGCGGCTCGCCCAGTCGTCACAGGTCATCGCGGTCACCCACCTGGCGCAGGTGGCGGCCTTCGCGACGAACCACCTGACGGTCGTGAAGGCGGGAGACGGGTCGGTGACGGCGTCCGACGTGCGACGTTTGGACGGCGCGGATCGTGAAGCCGAGATGGCGCGCCTGCTGTCGGGGATGCCTGACAGCGAGGCGGCGTTGACCCACGCACGTGAACTCCTCGACCTTCGGATCGAGGGAGCGTGAGGCCCGAAGCTCCGCCGCTGCGGCGGGCACGCCGCCGACGGTCAGGCTCGAGCACTCGACGTGAGATAGGATAAAAGCCCGTGATGCAGACTTCGGATTCTTCCCACGGCGACTCTTCCAACGACACCACCAAGCACATCTTCGTGACCGGAGGTGTCGTTTCGTCATTGGGCAAGGGCCTGACCGCGGCCAGCCTCGGCAACCTGCTCACCGCTCGCGGCCTTCGCGTCGTGATGCAGAAGCTCGACCCGTACCTGAACGTCGACCCGGGAACGATGAACCCGTTCCAGCACGGCGAGGTGTTCGTCACCGACGACGGCGCCGAGACCGACCTCGACATCGGGCACTACGAGCGGTTCCTCGACATCGAGCTGAGCCAGGCGGCCAACGTCACGACGGGCCAGATCTACTCGCAGGTCATCGCGCGTGAGCGTCGCGGCGAATACCTCGGCGACACGGTGCAGGTGATCCCGCACATCACCGACGAGATCAAGCGCCGCATGCGCCTGCAGGCGACCGAGGAACCCCGCCCCGACGTCATCATCACCGAGATCGGCGGAACGGTCGGTGACATCGAATCGCAGCCGTTCATCGAGTCGGCGCGTCAGATCCGTCACGAGCTGGGCCGCCAGAACGTGTTCTTCGTGCACGTCTCGCTCGTCCCGTTCATGGGCGCGTCGGGTGAGCAGAAGACCAAGCCGACGCAGCACTCGGTCGCCGCCCTGCGCAGCATCGGCATCCAGCCCGACGCGCTGGTGCTTCGCAGCGACCGGCCCGTCACCGAATCGAACAAGCGCAAGATAGCGCTGATGTGCGACGTGGATGAGGGCGCCGTCGTGAACGCGGTAGACGTGCCGAGCATCTACGACATCCCCTCGATGCTCAACGAGCAGGGTCTCGACGAGTACATCGTGCGGGCGCTCGGGCTCGGCCGGGCGGCCGAGGTGGACTGGTCCCGGTGGGAGCGGGTGCTGCAGGCGGTCCACAACCCCAAGCACGAGGTCACGATCGGTCTCGTCGGCAAGTACATCGACCTACCCGACGCGTACCTCAGCGTCACCGAGGCGCTCAAGGCGGGCGGGTTCGCGCAGGAGACGCACGTCAACATCCGGTGGATCCCGTCCGACGAGTGCGAGACGCCCGAGGGGGCGGCGAAGGCTCTGGCCCCGCTCGACGGCATCGTCATCCCCGGAGGGTTCGGGATCCGCGGCATCGAGGGCAAGATCGGAGCGCTGAGGTTCGCTCGCGAGCAGGGCATCCCGACGCTCGGGATCTGCCTGGGCCTGCAGTGCATCGTGATCGAGTACGCGCGGCATGTGGCCGGCATCGAGGATGCCTCGTCCAGCGAGTTCGACCCCGACACGAAGCATCCGGTCATCGCCACGATGGCGGAGCAGATCGACATCCTCGAAAGCGGCGACATGGGAGGCACGATGCGCCTCGGCCTGTACCCGGCCGAGCTCGCCGAAGGGTCGATCGCCGCCGAGGTGTACGGGTCGACGCGCGCCGAGGAGCGCCACCGTCACCGGTACGAGGTGAACAACCGTTACCGGCAGCAGATCGCCGACGCGGGCCTGGTGTTCTCGGGCATCAACCCCGACCTCGACCTGGTGGAGTACGTGGAGCTGCCGCGCGAGGTTCACCCGTACTACATCGCCACGCAGGCGCACCCCGAGCTGCGGTCGCGGCCGACCGACGCCAACCCCCTCTTCCGTGGACTGGTGGGTGCCGCGCTCGAGCGTCACCGTGCCAGCGAGCTGTTCGACGTCGAGAATGACTGACGCCGGGCCGGGCGAGCCGCTTGCGGACGAGCCGCTGTCGCTCGACGTGGTCGACAGCGACCTTGTCTACGAGGGGCGCGTGTGGGACGTCCGCAGCGACACGCTGGACTACAACGGCGACCGGATCGTCCGTCAGTACGTCGACCATCCCGGTGCGGCCGCGATCGTCGCGCTCGACGACGACGATCGGGTGCTGCTGATCCAGCAGTACCGGCATCCCATCCGCCTGCGAGACTGGGAGATCCCCGCGGGACTGCTCGACGTGGCGGGGGAGTCGCCGCTGGAGTCCGCGCGGCGCGAGCTCATCGAGGAAGCCGACCTGGTCGCCGACTCGTGGGAACCGCTCGTCAGCATCTTCACCACTCCCGGCGGCAACGACGAGGTCGTGCACCTCTTCCTGGCTCGCGGTCTGTCCCCGTCGGGACGTGCGCATCCGCGTGAGGCCGAAGAGGCCGACATCCGGGTCGAGTGGGTTCCCCTCGCCGAGGTGGTGTCGGGGGTTCTGGCGGGCCGGCTGCGCAACGGCATCCTGGCGCTCGGCGTGCTCACGGCCGCCGAGAGGCTCCGCGGCGACGGCGCGGTGGCCGCCGAGGGCTGACGTGCGGCTCGAGCGCGCGGTGGACGCGTACCTGCGTCACATCACGATCGAACGAGGACTGTCGGGCAACACGGTCGCCGCGTACCGACGCGACCTGCAGGGGTACGTCCACTGGCTGGCCGAGCGCGGCATCGAGACCACCGATGCGGTCTCACCCGAGGTGGTGACGGCGTTCGCCGCCGAGCGGGCGTCAGCCCAGCCGCCGGTGGCCGCGTCATCCCTCGCCCGTCTCCAGTCGTCGGTGCGCGGACTCCACCGCTTCCTTGCGCGCGAGGGGCTGGAGCCGGTCGATCCGTCCGCTCGGCTGCGTCCCCCGAAGCAGCCCCGGCGATTGCCGAAAGCGCTCACGATCGACCAGGTGGTGCAGTTGCTCGACGCGTCCGGTCCGGCGCCGCAGACGGCGACGGATGCCGCGTCCCCGCCGTCACCGGGCGACCTCATCGGTCTGCGCGACCGGGCGCTTCTCGAACTCCTCTACGCCACGGGCGCCCGCGTGTCGGAGGTCGTTCAGCTCGACGTCGACGACCTGGCCCACGGCGATGTGGTCCGCGTGCGAGGCAAGGGCTCGAAGGAGCGGATCGTCCCCGTCGGGTCGTACGCCCGGGCGGCGGTGGATGCGTACCTCACGCGCTCGCGCCCGGAGCTTTCCCGGCGCGGTCGCGCCACACCGAAACTCTTCCTGGGAGCGCGCGGCGCGCCCCTTTCGCGCCAGTCGGCCTGGCTGGTCATCCAAGCGGCGGCGGAGCGCGCCCAGCTGACCGCGCACGTGTCGCCGCACACGCTGCGTCACTCGTTCGCCACGCATCTGCTGCAGGGCGGGGCGGACGTGCGGGTCGTGCAGGAGCTTCTGGGGCACGCCTCGGTCGCGACGACGCAGATCTACACGCACGTGTCGGTGGACGCCCTGCGTGACGTCTACGTCACCTCTCACCCGCGCGCCCGCTGACTGCTCCCGGGGGAAGCCCCCGCCCGTGACTAGAATCGGTGCACGGCATGGGAAAGTCAGGAGAGTCTGTGGCGGGCAGCAAGCGGGGCGCGAAGACGGCCTCAAGCGACGAGACGCCGATCGGTCCCACCGGCCGTCCGTATCGCGGCTTCCCGACCCCGCCGAAGCTCGACGGACACGGCCCGGCGCGGATCATCTCGCTTTGCAATCAGAAGGGCGGCGTCGGCAAGACCACGACGACCATCAACCTCGCGGCGGCGCTCGCCAGCTACGGGCGCCGGGTGCTGGCGGTGGACTTCGACCCCCAGGGCGCGCTGTCGGCGGGTCTCGGCATCGCGACGCACGAGATCCCGACGATCTACGACCTTCTGCTCGACAGCAAGCGCGAACCGCATGACGCGGTGGTGAAGACCCGTGTGGAGGGCCTCGACGTCATCCCCGCGAACATCGACCTCTCCGCCGCCGAAGTGCATCTGGTGAACGAGGTCGCCCGCGAGCAGACTCTGGCGCGTGCGCTCCGCAAGCTCGCACCCGAGTACGACGTGATCCTGGTGGACTGCCAGCCGTCACTGGGGCTGCTGACGGTGAATGCGCTGACCGCCAGCCACGGCGTGATCATCCCGCTGGAGTGCGAGTTCTTCGCCTTGCGAGGCGTCGCGCTGCTGATCGAGACGATCGACAAGGTGCGCGACCGGCTCAACCCGACGATCACGCTCGACGGTGTGCTGGCCACGATGTACGACCCCCGCACGCTGCACTCTCGTGAGGTGCTGGAGCGCGTGGTGGACGCCTTCGGCGACGACGTGCTCGAGACGGTGATCGGGCGCACCGTGAAGTTCCCCGACGCATCGGTCTCCGGCATGCCGATCACCGAGTTCGCGCCCGAGCACGCCGCCGCGCAGGCCTACCTGCGGCTGGCGCGGGAGCTGGTCGCCCGTGGCGCCGTCGCCTGAGAACGTTCCGCCGCCGGAAGAGGTCACGCCGTCGGGCGAGCAGCCCGCGGAGGGCTTCCGCGTGTCGCTCGGCGTGTTCGACGGGCCGTTCGATCTGCTGCTGACCCTGATCTCGAAGCACGAGCTCGACATCACGGAGGTCTCGCTGTCGCGGGTCACGGACGAGTTCATCGCGTACCTTCGCGAGCTCGGGCCGGACGAGGAGTTGAAGGAGGCATCCGAATTCCTCGTCGTGGCCGCCACCCTCCTCGACATGAAGGTCGCGGGGCTCCTGCCGCAGGGAGAGCTCGTCGACGCGGAGTCGGTCGCGCTGCTCGAGGCGCGGGACCTGTTGTTCGCGCGGCTGCTGCAGTACCGGGCGTTCAAAGAGGTGGCGGTGTGGTTCGAGCGGTGCCTTCAACGCGAGGACCGCCGCCACGCGCGCTCGGTGCCGTTGGACGAGAAGTATCGTCGCGCCGTTCCCGAACTCGTGTGGACGCTGAGCGCCGACGACTTCGCAGCGCTCGCGCTTCTCGCGATGACGCCGAAGGAGATCCCGCACGTCGGTCTCGACCATCTCCACGCGCCACTGGTGAGCATTCGTGAACAGGCGGCCGTGGTGGTGACGCTCCTGCGTGATGCGGGGTCGCTCAGCTTCCGCGAACTGGTAGCGGGCGTCACGCAGCCGGGCGTCGTCGTGGCGCGCTTCCTCTCGGTGCTGGAGCTCTACCGCCACGCCGCCCTGTCCTTCGAACAGCTCGAGCCGCTCGGCGAGCTGACGCTGCGCTGGAGCGCGCAGCGCTGGTCCGACGAGAACCTCGCCACCCTGGGAGCCGACTATGACCGATAGCCCCGATCTGCGCGTCCCCGACGTCGACGCCGCCGCGACCGACGACGCCCCCCGCCCGGCGCCCACGACCGACGTGGCGCGGCGGCTCGAGGCGATCCTTCTCGTGGTCGACGAGCCGCAGAGTCTCGTGAGCCTCGCCACCGCCGTCGGGTCGCCGGTCCCGGCGGTGCGGCAGGCGATCGAAGGTCTCGTCGCCGACTACGACGGCCTCACGGGCGGTCCGGTGCGCGGGTTCGAGCTGCGCGAGGTCGGGGGCGGCTGGCGACTGTACGTGCGCGAGGAGCACGACGACCTCGTGAGCGAGTTCGTCAACGCGCAGGCGCCGTCGCGCCTGTCGCAGGCCGCCCTCGAGACTCTCGCCGTGATCGCCTACAAGCAGCCGGTCACCCGCGCGCAGGTGGCGTCGATCCGCGCCGTGAACGTCGACTCGGTGGTGCGGACGCTGGTGTCGCGCGGGCTGATCACGGAGCTGTTCACGGATGCCGAGACCGGCGCCATCAACTACGGAACGACCGATGCGCTGCTCGTGCATCTGGGGATCAACTCCCTCGACGAGCTGCCGCACATCTCGCCGCTGCTGGACGGTGCGGACGAAGTGGGCCGGATCGACGGCATCGACGGGGAGGTGCGACGGTGAGCGGCGGCGCGCCGGGCGCGGCCGACGCCCCGGAGGGCGTGCGGCTGCAGAAGGTGCTGGCCAATGCCGGCGTCGCCTCGCGGCGCGTCGCCGAGCAGCTGATCGTGGAGGGGCGGGTGCGCGTCAACGGGGTGGTCGTGACCGAGCTGGGGTCGCGGATCCACCCCGAATCCGACCTGGTCGACGTCGACGGGACGGCGGTGCAGCTGGACCAGTCGAAGCGTTACGTCATGCTCAATAAGCCGACCGGCGTGGTCAGCTCGATGAAGGACGAACGCGGTCGTCCCGACCTGCGCCGGTTCACGAAGGACTGGCCCGAGCGCCTCTACAACGTCGGGCGACTGGATGCCGAGACCAGCGGTCTGCTCGTGCTCACCAACGACGGCGAGCTCGCGCACGTGCTCGCGCACCCGTCGTTCGGGGTGACCAAGGTGTACATCGCGAAGGTCGAGGGGAGGGTCTCGCCGCAGACCATCCAGCGTCTGCTGCGCGGGGTCGACCTCGAGGACGGGCGCATCGCCGCCGACAAGGCGCGCCTCCTGTCGAGTTCGGCGGAGGGCGGAGGGTCGCTCGTCGAGCTGACCCTCCACTCCGGCCGGAATCGGATCGTGCGCCGGATGATGGCCGAGGTCGGGCATCCTGTCGTCGAGCTCGTCCGGCGGCAGTTCGGACCCCTCCACCTGGGAACACTGCCAGCCGGGCGTGCACGCGAGTTGACTAAGGTGGAGCGGGGCGCTCTGCTGACTCTCGCGCGTCGCGCGACGGGCGATGCGTCCCCGCACCCCGACGGCCCCGAGCCCCGGGGCGACCTGGAGAACGAGTGACCGAGTCCACCCTGACGTCTGCGCGCGCGCGTGCCCCTCGCATCCAGGGCACCGTGCGCATCGTCGGCGCCGGCCTGCTCGGATCGAGCATCGGGCACGCGCTGACCGCGCTGGGCGTCGACGTCGCACTCGACGACACCTCTCCCGCGCAGCTGCGTCTCGCGATCGACTACGGCGCGGGACGCCGGGCGGCCGACGACGATGCGCCGGTGCTGGTGGTCGTGGCGGTGCCCCCGGACGTCACGGCCGACGTCATCCAGCGCGAGCTCTCGCGCTTCCCGCATGCGGTGGTGACGGATGTCGCCAGCGTCAAGCTCGAGCCGCTGCGCACGCTTCGCGAGCGCGGCGCCGACCTTACGCACTACATCGGATCGCACCCCCTCGCGGGCCGCGAGCGCGGGGGAGCGATCGCCGCGCGCGCCGACATCTTCATCGGCCGCCCGTGGGTCGTGTGCCGCGACGGCGAGACGCCCCCGGGCGACCTGGCCGTGGTCGAGGCGCTCGCCCTCGACCTGGGTGCGACGCCGGTGGAGATGAGCCCCGACGAGCACGACCGGGCCGTCGCGCTCGTGTCGCACGTCCCGCAGCTGGTGGCGAGCCTGCTGGCGGGCCGCTTCGTCGACGCTCCGGAGGGTTCGCTGGGCCTCGCGGGTCAGGGCGTGCGCGATACGACCCGGATCGCGGCATCCGCCCCCGAACTGTGGGTGCAGATCCTCGGAGCCAACGCGGCCCCCGTCGTCGACATCCTCGACGCGCTCGCCGCCGACCTGGGCGACGTGGCCGACGCGCTGCGTGCTCCCGACGAGCCGGGGGCGCGGCGGACCGTCGCCGACACGATCCGCCGGGGCAATGACGGGGTCGAGCGGCTTCCTGGCAAGCACGGCCAGAACCGACGGTTCGAGCAGCTCGTGGTGATGGTCGACGACACCCCGGGGCAGCTCGGCCGCCTGTTCGGCGAACTGGGCGAGCTCGACGTCAACGTCGAGGACCTTCGACTCGAGCACTCACCGGGCGCGCAGTTCGGCCTCGCCGAGATCAGCGTCGTGCCCGGCGCGCTCCGACGCGCCGTCGAGGGCCTCGAGTCCCGCGGCTGGAAGATTGCGAGCACAACGAATGACTGACCTGTCTGCGTCGAGCGGCCCGCTGGTCGTCGCGATCGACGGTCCTGCCGGCAGCGGCAAGTCCAGCGTCTCGAAGCAGGTCGCACGGCTCCTCGGCTTCGGGTTCCTCGACACCGGCGCCGCTTACCGTGCCCTCGCGTGGCTGGCGCTGGAGCGCGGTGTCGACACGTCGGACTCGACGGCGGTGCTCGACGTGATGGGCGACTTCGACTATTCGATCTCGCTGGACGCCGACGAGTTCTGGGTGCGCGTCGGCGCGACCGACGTGACCCGGGCCATCCGCGAGCCCCGCGTCTCGGAGGCGGTGAGCGGCGTCGCCCGGGTCCCGGCCGTCCGGCAATCCGTCAACGCACTGTTCCGCGCGCTCGTGGCGGCATCCGATCGCCCCGGCGTGGTCGTCGAGGGCCGTGACATCACCACTGTGGTGGCCCCGGATGCCCCGGTGCGCATCCTCCTCACCGCGGCGCCGGACGTGCGGGCTGCGCGGCGCAGCGCCGAACTGACGGGTCAGGATGCTGCGGCGGTCGCCACGGCGCTTCACCAGCGCGACGCCGCCGACTCGACGGTGGTCGACTTCCTCACCGCCGCGCCCGGAGTGGAGGTCGTCGATTCGACCGACCTCGACTTCGACCAGACCGTGGACGCCGTGATCGGCGTCATCCGCACGAAAGTGCCTGCACAGACAGGAGCGCACGATGGCAGCTGAGAGCCGTGACGCCGAAGAGTACGAACCCGGCGACGACCATCTCGCCGAGAATCTGGCTTCGCTGGACGAGGAGCTCGCCGAACAGCGGGCCGCGGCCCTGCGCGCGGGGCTCGAGGACTACGACCTCGACGAAGAGGACGCGGCGCTCCTCGAAGGGCTGACGCGCGGCGAGGATGGGATCGAGTACCTTCCGGCGCTGCCGGTCGTGGCGATCGTGGGCCGCCCGAACGTCGGCAAGTCGGCGCTCGTCAACCGCATCCTCGGACGCCGCGAGGCGGTCGTCGAGGACACCCCCGGCGTGACCCGCGACCGCGTCACCTACAAGGCGGAGTGGATGGACCGGCGCTTCTCGCTGGTCGACACCGGGGGCTGGGAACCTGACGCGAGAGGGATCGACCGGTCGGTGGCGGCGCAGGCCGAGGTGGCGATCGACTTGTCGGACGTCGTCCTCTTCGTCGTCGACGCGATGGTCGGCGCGACGTCGACCGACGAGCACGTGGTGCGGCTTCTGCGCAAGAGCGGCAAGCCGGTGTTCCTGGTCGCCAACAAGATCGACGACGCCCGGCAGGAGCCCGAGGCCGCCGCGCTGTGGAACCTCGGACTGGGCGAGCCGCATCCGGTGTCGGCGATCCACGGCCGAGGCGTGGCCGACCTGCTCGACGAGATCATGAATGTGCTCCCGGACGTGTCGGCCGTGGCGAAGCACGAGATCGGCGGTCCCCGGCGGGTGGCGATCCTCGGCCGACCCAACGTGGGGAAGTCGTCGCTGCTGAACAAGGCTGCCGGTGAGGAGCGCGTCGTCGTCAACGAACTCGCGGGCACGACACGCGACCCGGTCGACGAGATCGTCGAGGTCGGCGGCAAGCTGTGGCGATTCGTCGACACCGCCGGCATCCGCCGCCGCGTGCATCTGCAGCAGGGGGCGGACTTCTACGCTTCGCTGCGGACCTCCGCGGCGCTCGAGAAGGCCGAGGTGGCGGTCGTCGTCCTCGACGTGAGCGAGCCGATCAGCGAGCAGGACGTCCGCATCATCGACCTGGTGCTCGAATCGGGTCGCGCCCTGGTGCTCGCCTACAACAAGTGGGACCTCCTGAACACGCCGGAGTTCGAGGATGCCGAGCGCCGGCGCTACCTCGAGCGCGAGATCGAGCAGGACCTCGCCCACGTGGCATGGGCGCCGCGCGTGAACATCTCGGCGCGGACCGGTCGTCACCTCGACAAGCTGGTCCCGGCGCTCGAGACGGCGCTCGAATCGTGGGATCAGCGGATTCCGACCGGCAAGTTCAACGCGTTCCTCACCGAACTGGTCAACGAGCACCCTCACCCCGTCCGGGGCGGCAAGCAGCCGCGCATCCTGTTCGGGACGCAGGCGTCGACCCGTCCGCCGACCTTCGTGCTGTTCACGACCGGCTTCCTCGACCCGGGCTATCGCCGGTTCATCCAGCGTCGCCTGCGCGAGCTGTACGGCTTCGAGGGGTCGCCGATCGTCATCAACATGCGGGTGCGGGAGCGCCGGCAGCGCTGAGCCGCGGCTCGCTCGCCTGAGACGAACACGGCGGCGAGTCATGCGGCGACACTCCCGAGCCGCTCGTGCCGCAGTGTGACAGGCTGGCAGGGTGACCATCGAGCCCCCCGCGCCCGGCGGGCCGCCGCGACCTCTCGGGCCCCGCGACCCGGGTGATGCCTGGGTGGTCGCCCCGACGGGCGAGCGGTACTGGGGCAGATTCGGGGCCGCGGGGCTGCTGGCGGTCGATCCGGACCACGGCGTGCTGCTGCAGCACCGCGTCTCCTGGAGTCACTTCGGCGATACGTGGGCGCTTCCGGGCGGTGCTCGGCACGAGGGCGAGTCGGCGTGCGATGCGGCACTGCGCGAAGCGGCGGAAGAGGCGGGGGTTCCGGGCGGTTCGATCCGGCCGCGGTTCCTGTCGGTGCTCGATCTGGGGTACTGGAGCTACGCCACGCTGGTCGGTGACGTCGTCGTGCCGTTCGAGCCCACGATCAGCGACCCCGAGAGCCGGGAACTCGCGTGGGTGCCCGTCCCCGAGGTGGGGAGCCGCCCCCTGCACCCGGGGTTCGCGGCGTCGTGGCGCGGACTGCGGAACTCCCTCGACGTGCGACCGGCGCTCGTCGTCGACACTGCGAACGTGGTCGGGTCCGTTCCGAACGGCTGGTGGCGCGACCGGGCCGGCGCCGCGAGCGGTCTGCTGGCGCGGCTGTCGCATCTCGCCGTGGAGGGAGTCGCCGCTTCGGAGTTGGGCCTGCCGGAGCATACGTGGTTCCCCGAGTGGGTCGCGGTGCTGGAGGGTCAGGCGCGTGCGGCCGAGGACGCTCCGCACATCGAGGTGATGCGGGCCGAGGCATCCGGTGACGATGCCATCGTCGCGCAAGCCGGTCGGCTCGTCGCGGCGGGCCGATCTGTCACGGTGGTCACGAGCGATCGTGCGCTGCGCGAGCGGGTGACGGATGCCGGGGCTGCCGTTCGCTCGCCGGGCTGGCTGCTCGGCCTCTTGGGGGAGTGAGCGCTCTCGTCGTCGACGGTTCGTCGCGCTCAGCGGCCGCGCAGACGGTCGATGTCTCGTCGCTCTCGCTTGGTGGGGCGTCCGGCGCCGCGGTCGCGGACCGGCACGAACGCCGTCATCTCGCGAGGTGGCGGAGGTGGCGTGCGGTCGTCGACGGCCTCGGCGGCCACGGCCGCGCCGACCCGCTTGGTGATCGGCCGCTTCACCACCAGGATGCGGTCGAAGCCGGCGATGCGGACGCGCAGTTCGTCCCCCGGTCGCACCGGCTGGGCAGCCTTGGCGCGGTCGCCGTTGACGCGGACGTGGCCCGCGCGGCACGCGGCCGTCGCGGCGGACCGGGTCTTGTAGACCCGGACCGCCCACAGCCACGAGTCCACCCGGGCGGAGGCATCCGTCACGCGACCGCCCGGGACGGGACGGCGTGAGTCTCGCCGGTGCGGGTCTCGGCCGTCGCCTGCGCCATGGCGCGAACGCGCTCCGGCGCTGACAGCACGACGCCCGCGGCGAGCAGTCCCTGACTGAGGCAGTAGGTGGCCATCGCGAGCGGGCTCGACCATGCCGGGAGCACGCCGGGCATGAACAGCTCGAAGGCGACCACCGTGTCGGCGACCACGAAGAATGCGCCGCCCCATCGAATGAGCCGGTGGCAGCGGGCGGCGCCGATCGCCGTGCCGGCGAGGAGGAGGCCGTACAGGGCAACCGGGATGAGAAGAGCGCCGAGATCGGCCCAGAGGACCGCGAGGAGAGCCGCCCACCAGACGCCGTAGATCACGGTCCACAGCGGCACGCGTCGTTCGGGCAGGACGCGCCAGAACAGCCAGATGTAGCAGACATGTGCGAGCGCGAAGAACAGCACCATCAGGGGAACGAAGTCGACTCCCGGGAACAGTGGTCCTGCGCCGTCGCCGATCCACGAGAAGCCGATGGCGGTCAGCAGCAGGCTGTGTGCCGGAGTCCAGTGCCGGTGCCCGGACCAGACGACCGCGAGGGCGAGGAAGGGCATGAGCATGAGCTTCGTGGGTCGCGCCGCGTCGTGCGCGTCGATCGCCAACGCCCAGACGTGGACGACCGACGCGAACGCGAACGGCACGAACGCGATCCAGAGTCTCGGCATTGTTCTCCTCGGCAGATGTGCGGGGGAAGTGTCCATAGTGGCACGGACCGGCTGTCTCGTGACGGCCGGAGCAGAAGTCGATGTCATTCGGATAGGTCGAGCGCCATGATCGCCAGGTCGGGTCGGGGCCTGGCGACCTCGCGGAAGCCCAGAGCCGCGAACGTCGAGACCACCCCGTGGAAGAGGGAGTTCGACGTCTTCTTCGGCCCCGCGCCCGGGTCGAGCGGATACCCCTCCACGACGCGTGCGCCGCCGTCACGAGCGAAGTCGACGGCGGCGGCGAGCAGTCGCTCGTTGAGCCCCTGCCCGCGGTGCTCCTTGCGCACGACGAAACAGCTGACCGCCCACACGCTCTCGTCGTCCCATGGCTCGGCGGAGCCGACCTGGAAATGCCGGGTGCGAGCGAGCCGCACCTGTCGCGTGCGGGGCCCGACCCGCACCCAGGCGGCGGGCTCGCTGTCGACGTACGCGATCAGCCCTGGCGGCGGTCCGGCGTCGACCTCGCTGCGGAAGAGGCGGGCGCGCTCGTCGGATGTCGCAGCCTGGAACTGGGCGTTCGTCAGGGTCCACCACTGACATTGGCAGCTGCGGCCGTCGCCGCCGTTGTCGAAGGCGGCCTGGGCGTCGCCGAACCGGTCGGGCGTGGCCGGTGCGATGCTGATCTGCGGCATGAGAGCGACAGTATCGATGACGTCGGACAGAGGTGAGGGTGCGCCCGCGCCGAGCGCCGGCGCACCCTCACCGGGTGTCAGCCGACCTTCTTCCAGGTGCCGCAGCCTCGAGACGTGAAGCCCTTGTCGCTCGAGAGGATCGCGAGCTCCAGACCGACCTTGCTGACGCTGCCGTCGAGAATCACGTCGTCCTCGTAGATCCCGCTGAATCCGCCGTGGATAGCGACGTAGCAGCCTCCGGCTGTGAAGGGACCCACGGCTTTCCAGATGCCCGGACGCATGTCCTTTCCGACGATCCAGGTGCCGTTCGTCACCGACGTCACCAGGTTGGTGGCCGGCCTGTTCCACACGCCGCATCCCTGGGTATAGAAGTGGGTGTCCGAAGCCGAGATGGTCACGACCTTGCGGCCTCCGAAGCTCCCTCCGTAGAAGAAGTTCCAGCCCAGCGCACCTTCCTCGACGCCGACGTTGTCGTCCGAGCGGCGTTCGAAGTAGCAGTTGACTCCGCCGGTCGCCACGTAGGTGCCGGGCGCGATGGTCGTGCCCACCTCGAAGAGCCCGTCGGTCCTCATCGTCGCCGGCGGCAGGATCGCCGCGGTCGACGAGCTGGTCGCGGTGCGCGTGAAGTAGCCCGAGCGGGTTCCGACGATCTTCACCGAGAGCGAAGCCCCGAGGTCGTTCGAAGTGAGCCGGTAGGTCGCGTTCGTCGCGCCTTCGATGGCGACGCCGTTGCGGCGCCACTGGTAAGTGAACGCTGCGGTGGGCGACCATGCCGTGACCTTCGCCGCGATCACGCTTCCGACGCGCAGCGTGCCCGAGATCTTCGGCGCGGAGATCGCCGTGAAAGGACGCTTGACCGTGGGCGTCGATGCCGTACGAGTCAGAGTCTCGTAGCCCGAGCGGCGGGCCGTCACCGTGACGCTCAGCACCTTGCCGAGGTCGGCGGTCGTGATCTTGTAGGTCGCCGACTTCGCGCCCGAGATAGGCGCACCGGAACGGCGCCACTGGTACGTGATGTTCGCTGCGGGGGTCACCGTGCCCGGCTGCGCCGTCAGGGTCGCGCCCACGTACGCGGATCCCTTGATGCTCGGCTCGACCGTGCTGACGAACGCGGCGCTGCCGACGATCAGCGAGGGCGACACGCGCTCCACCGTCGTGTACCCGGGGAGCGTCGCCGTCACGACGGCGGTGAGGCTCTTGCCGAGCGTCGAGGCCGTGGGCGCGTAGGTGGCGGCCGTGACCTTCGAGTAGACGACGACGTTATCGGCGCCGACGATGCGCCACTTGTACGTGAAGGTGGTTCCCTCCGGCCATTCGCCCGGGTCCACGGTGAGGGGCGTGTCGACCGTTGCGGTGTCGCTGTCGAGAACGGGTTCGGATCCGTTCAGGATGCCCGGGCCTATCGCGGTCGTCGATGCCGCGACGACGGACGCCGGCGTCAGACCCTCGAACGAACCGGTGGCCACCGCCCAGACGTACTTGCCCACCAGGCTGCTGTCGAGCTCGAGCGAGGATGCCGTCGCGTCAGCGATGAGCGCGGCGGTCGGATTCTGGTCGACGCCCTCCACGGGAGCGGCGTAGGCCTGGTCGGCGCTCCACCACTCATAGGCGACAGTGGTCTCGGCCGGGGTCCAGGCATCCGCCTCTACCGTCACCGTTCCCCCGACGACGAGGGAGCCGGCGAGGGTCGCACTGGCGGGTGCTACGACGGAGGTGGGCTCGACATCCTCGGCGACGGCCGCAGCCGGCGCTGACGTGACGATGAGCACCGAAGCGGCGACCATCGCGAGGGCGGTGAAGAGGGTACGGCGAGGGGATGAGCCTCTCCGAGCCGACGGCTCGGCGGAGACGTCATGACTCTTGATCATGTACTTCCGTTTTCGATTGGCTGCCCGCGGACTGGGGCCGCGGAGTCGGCCAATTCTAGAGTTCGAGCAGCCCGAGATTCGGTTGCCTGTTGATAACGTTTTCCGCAAGGTTGCCGCAGGCGCGGCTCGCCCGGCGGTCGGCCGTGTTTCGCGAGCCGTGAAGACCTCGGGTAGGATGGGGGAGTTGTCCGCGCTCCGGCTCGGGCATCGGGATGTGGCGCAGCTTGGTAGCGCACTTGACTGGGGGTCAAGGGGTCGCAGGTTCAAATCCTGTCATCCCGACCGGAGAGTCCCGGGAACCTAAGGGTTCCCGGGACTTCTTAGTTGGTGAAACATGACCCTGTCACCGAATTCCTACCTAATTGACCGTCTTCGGCGCCTCGGCAATCAGTCGGCATCGGCACGCGCGAGTTCGCGGCGGTTGTCTCCGATTGATCGTGCGACGCCCGGCGCACCTATCTGGTATGAACGCAAACGACAGCCTCTCCCTCGAGATGTGGGGCTTGGAGCAGCTTCTCGACATCAACGAGCTCGCCGCCTATCTTCGCGTTCCCGTCTCGACGATCTACGAGTGGCGGATGAAGGGTCGTGCACCGCGAGCTCACCGATACGGCAAGCATCTGACGTTCGCTGTCTCGGACGTGCGTGCTTGGGTCGACGCTCAGCGAGAGCCCGAAGCGTCGCCACTCGCCGATCGGCGGTGACCCGATGAGCCGGCAGCGGCTTGCGATCGGTACATTCGGTGAGATCGGATTTCTGCCGGCCGCCGGGGGCCGCGTGGTCGCGCGGGCTCGCTACCGCGACTGGGACGGCCGCACGAGGCAGGTCCAGGTCACTGCCGCGACGGCTGCTCTCGCCGAACGCACGCTGAAGGTGAAGTTCTCAACGAGAAGCTTCTTCCAGCCCTCTACTTCCGTGCTCACGCCCGACAGCCTGTTCTCACAACTCGTCGACTACTGGCTTGACGACGTGGATCAGGAGGGCCGGGTGTCGACGACCACACGGCAGTTGTACGAGCGCAACATGCGAACCCTCGTCATGCCGGCGATCGGCAACCTGACGCTGCGCGAGATCGGCGTCGCACGTTGCGATCAACTCCTCAAGCAGCTGAACAAGCGAAGCTACAGCCGAGCGAAGCACGCGCGCGTCGTGCTTCGCCTGGCGTTCGGCCTGGCGGTGCGACATGAGGTCCTGCCGCGCAATCCAATGGACCACGTCGCTCGACTGACTCGGCAGACAAGCACGCCCGATGCGCTGACCCCTGTCGAAGTGACTGCCATCCGCACGGCGATCGCCGTGTGGGAGGCTGGCCGCGCGATATCCGGACCAAAGCCCGACGGGCAGCTCAGCGCAATCGTCGAGGTCATGCTCGGAACGTCCGCGCGCATCGGCGAGGTGCTCGCCATTCGACGCCGCGACGTCGACATCACGAGCGCGGTGCCCTCAGTTCGCATCGCTGGCACGATCGTCAGCAACAAGGGTGAGCCCACCCAACGGCAGGACCACCCGAAGACCGCGAAGTCTCGGCGCACAGTCGCGATTCCGACGTTCACGGCCGAGGCCGTCCGTCGACGTCTGGCCCGACTCAGCGATGCGTCGCTCGACGCGCTGCTGTTCTGTACCCGAGAGGGCACGCCCCTCACGACGAACAACGTGCGACGCCAGCTTCGACGGGTCATGGAGCTCGCCGGCATCACCGGGGTCACGCCGCACGCATTCCGCCGCACGGTCGCGACGGCGATCAATGAGCGGGCCGGCGTGGAGCTTGCGGCGGAGCTACTGGGCCACACAGATCCAAAGATCACCGTCCAGCACTACATCCGGCGCAACGAGATGGTGAACCCGGCGACGGCTGAACTTCTGGAACGTGCGTTCTCGAAAGAGGCTTGATCGCCGCAGGGTGGGAGTGGTTCGCGCACCTACAGGTATGACCGATCGAGAGCATGTCGACGCCGTCCTCGAGCACGTTGCGGTGCTCGCCTTCCTCTACTACCCGGACATCGAGGTCGACGACCCCACGTACCATCTGGGCGAAGACATTGAGTGGTGCATGGCGCGACTCGGCGATGTGTCTGACGTCGAGCGGGCGCGGATGCGGGTGTTGGTCGCGCGCGCGATCATCGACCCGACGGCGACGCGCGAAGAACTGTTCACCGCCCTCGCTGAACTCAGCGGCGTACTTGCGGTGGGCCACGATGAGTGACCCGCTCGATCCAGACGAGCGCTCGGCCCGGCTGGCCGCGCAGAGGAGGGCATGGAACGACGCTCACCCGACCTACTACGCCGACTACCGGGAGCGAAACCGTGAGTACATCCGCAAGACGAACCGCGAGCGCGAGCGTCGGCGCGCGCAACGCGAGCGAGATGAGAAGGAGCGGCGGCAGAAGGGCATCGAGCGGGCAAAGGAATGGGCACGACAGCATCCGGAGGAACGTCAGCAGGCACGCGAGCGCTATAAGCAGAAGCATCCAGAGGCGTACAAGCAGGCGCAGCGCGAGTACTACTACCGAAACCGTGAAGCGATCGCCGAGCGGCGGCGGGAGCGAGAGGCCGCGGATCCCGAGAAGGCTAACGAGGCCCGTCGGCGCTCGGTCGCTCGGGCGCGCGCAGCCGGGCGCGCAACCGAGTGGTCACCCAGTCCCTCCCAGCAGGAGTCGTATCGACAGCGTGAGAACGAGGCCAGGCGTCTGCAGCGTCGTCGCGCTCGTGCCGGACTGCCAGACCGACGGCTCCACCGCGTCCTGGCAGCGGAGCGGCGCCACAACGACAGCGCCGCAGATGCGTTCTTCGCCCGCAGGCGCACCGGGGACGAGATGGCGCGGATCAGGGATCAGGACGTGCCTACTCCACCAGAGTTGGTGCACGCACTACAGCAACACTCAGAGGCGCGCCGGGTGGCCCGTGAGATTCTGGCCATCGCCGACGTGTACTTCGCAGATCACGAGCTTGAGCTGCGGGCGCGAGTAGCCGAGGTTTCGCGGGCGCGCTTTCGGGCGGGGCTGCTCCCTCTCGACGTGTATACCGAGCCGCGCCGCCGCGCCCTTGAGGTAGCGAATGCCCATTATCGCGGCGGCGTCGTTTCTTCGCTCACCTCATCGCTCCCCATGTTCCAGTGGATGACGGCGGACTTGGCCAAGCGCGACCACGACATCCAGCTCTGACGGAGCCGACTATGCAGGCTCGTCGCGAGAAGGTGGCTGGATCATGAGCACGTTCGTGATGCCGCCCTGATTGACGCAATCCTGGGCGAAGTCGTGCACGTGCCAATAGAAGTCCGTTGGCGGCTCGAGGACATTCACGGTCGTTTCGACCCGGGTGTAGCGGTGCAGTGGCACCGACACGCCCTCATAGGTGAAACCCATGTTGTCCGTCGTCAGGATCGTCAACGGTTGACCACCCGTCCACTGGATCCCGAGACGCAAGTCGTACTCGTCGTTGTCGATCGTCTCGGCTGTGGTCCGCGTGAGGGCCATGAGGTCGGCGATGGCGCACTCAATGGCGGCAGATTGCACCTGCCAGCCCTCGAAGTAGGCGTCGCTGCTCATACGATGCCCGCCGACCGCCGCGGCGATCGTCACGGAACCATCGTGGTGAATGCTCACCCAAGCTTCTTTCCAGAGAGAGCGTTCATCGCTTGCCTTGTTCATGGCGACCCAGCGGCGCAATCCGGGACGCGGGTTGTCGAGGTCGACGTTTTCCAGAGGGTGGACGCCTCCGCGCCCGGCGTAGATGAGGGCCAACCCTACGGTCTTTGTTAACACCGCTCGTGCTTCCTCGCGCGTGAGTCGGTCGCGGAAGCGAGGGATACGTGGGTGAGCCACCGCGATTAGCCATGCGCGGTTGTCGGTATCCCGTCCTGCTGCGGCCTCGTCGAACAGCGCGTCCAACGCCTCAGTGGCGTGTCGGCGTTCCTCGAAGCGAGCCCGGTACATCGCTTCTATCTGGCGTTCCTTCATCCACACGGTGTCAGAATCGTTCCGGACTGGGGCTGCGAAGTAGTCGTTCTTGAAAATCAGGTGTGGCCCGTCGATGCTCGCGGGCACTTCCACCACCACGGCGCGATTGCCTTCCACGCCGAGGCGATGGACGTTGAGTCCGAAGACAAGGGGCGAGATGGCGGTGATCGCCGCGCTCCGTATGGAACGCTCGTATGCCTCGTCGAGCTCTCCTACATCGACTCGCTCGGTAGCAGCCTTCTGCGACTCGCGCACGCCGAACACGATCACCCCGCCGCCGCTGTTCGCCATCGCCGCAACGTCCTTCGGAAAGTCCGTCTGCGGCAGGCCTTTCGCCGGCGGTAGCTCCGACTTCCAATCGAGATCGTTCGCTTCGGCGACCCCCGCCGCGATCGCACCATCGAGGATTTCGTCGGTCAGCGGGCACGGCGTGAGGCCGAGCGCCCGGTGCAGCGCGGTGAACGTCATGCTCCCAGCGTAGGGACGAGCGCCGACGCTTCTCAGACTTCGAATGCGTGAGCGACTCGCCCTCCTGCGCCGCCACCCGCCGCATCACGAGAAGCGTCGCATGCCACTTCCCGTTGATACGCCGGAATGGCGAGGAGGCCTCGGAAACTACTCTGGACGGTGGGTCTCAGCCGCGATGAATGCGTCCTCAACTGCGCGCCGACGCGCGACGTCTTCGACGACGAATCGGCGGAAGTCGGCTGCCCGGTCGTCGATCGTGATCTCTTCCACCGACGGCGTTGGATCCTCGCCTGGCCACGCCGTCTGACGTGTCGCCCGATCGCGATCGAGGCGGGAGCCGCAGGCGGCGACCCAGTCGTGCAGGCGATCGCGAGCCTCGCTGAAGTCACGGTGCCAGCCGAGAGGGGCGGAACCGTGCTGCTCTTCGTCGTAGGCGCACAGCCAGTGCAGGTGCAGGGCGGACAGCTCCCAGACGAGTTCTGCGTGGCGATGCCACAGCGGCGGGATGATCGATGGTCCGATGCCGTACGTGCGGCGCAGCCAGTTCACCCAGCGGTCGAGCTCGACCCACTCGAATGCGGCTTGGTCGGAGGTGAGTAGATTCCAGTTCACCGGGCGGGGGACGTTCGGCAGGCCCTCGGGCTCAGCGTCGGGGCCGTCTGGCAGCGGTGGCTCGAACTCGTACCCGGGGAAGCTGAGAGGCTCGTCGACGGTCATCGGGTGTCTCAGCGGGCGAGCGGTTGGACAGCTGGCCTTGCGGGCGCAGGCGCGGCTGCCGCCACGGGCGGAAGCGTGTTGCGGCGGCGCTGCAGGGTGTAGTTCGTGCGGGCGGAGTCGTGTCCGAGGCGCTTCGCGACGAACTCCTCGGATTCGACCGTGGTGCCGTCCACTTCCCGGGTCGACGTGTGCGTGTAGCCCTCGGCGATGAAGGCATCGCCCTTGTTGAACATCGCGTAAGCCCGTTCCGCGTTTCGCCGGAACATGACGAGGTCGTGGTAGGTGGTCTCGGTCTGGGTGAACGTGCCGTCGTCGTTGCGTTCGAAGTGCTCCTGGCCGATGCGCGCCCAGAAGCGTGCTTCGCCTTTCGCGTTGAACGCGAGCTGCGGTTCCGACGCGAGGAACCCGGAGAGTGATTGCTGGGTGTGGATGGTCATCGGATGCTCCTACGAGAGGCGGCTGGTCGGCGTTTAGCGGGAAGGTGCGTCGGCTATCCCCGCTGAAGTTGTTCTTCGACTTGCGCCCGTTCGGTGCGCAGTGATGTCGCGTCGGGGCGCGCGGTCCACTCGCGCATGCGCGTGACGATCGGTGGTGCCGACCTCAGCAGCAGCAACGCCGTGCCGTATGGCAGTGTGCGGATGACGTCCGGCGGCATGATGGGCACCCGGCGTGTCGAGCGCTGGTTGGAGCGCATGCCACGTTCGCCGACGGTGATCGAGTCGGTGATCTCGTCGCGGTCACCGATCAGGGTGGCGATGTCTTGGAGATCTCGCGATCCCGACGCTCCGCCGAGCACGACCTTGGCGATACTGGCATCCCAGATCGCGGTAGCGGCGTTGTCACCCCACCGTTGCCGTGCCTGGGCGAGGGACTGGAGCACGGGCATCGTGGTGATGCCGGTGCCTCCACCTTCCGCCATTAGCACGGGGAGTGAGGGCAGGGGCGCGAGGTTGCCGACCTCGTCGAGCGCGAGCAGCAGTGGGGGGTCGAGGCGCGCGCCCGGTGATCGTGCGGCGACTCGGCGGGCTGTTTCGACGAGGTCTTCGACGAGCGCGGCAACGAGGGACGAGGAGGCCCCGGCGCCAGCTCCCGTTGCGAGGAGGTACAGGGTCCCGTTGTGGCGGAGGAAGCTCTCCGGATCGAACTGTTCGTCTTCGCTCGGGCTGACGGCGTCGAGGACGCGTGGGTCGGCCAGCGCACCCAACGCCAACGACACGCCTTGCCAGATCGAGTCTCGGGTGCGTGGGTCTGCGTCGATCATCGCCGCGAGCGACTCGGCCCATCCCGTCGCGGCTGCCGGGTGGGAGGTCAGGACAGCGACGGCATCCTTCGCCGCGGCCGGGTCGAGCGTCCAGCGGAACAGTTCTGCGGGTGAGCGCCCGTCGAGCGCCGCGGCATGCAGGAGCGCCTGCAGGGCGGTGCGAGTCTTGCCTTCCCAGAACCCGCCGTTCTCCACACCGGCGCCCGACAGGCCTGTACCGGCGGCAAGGCCGGAAGCGCGGATCATCGCGGTGAGGGGGAGTTCGCAGCCGCGCACTGGCGACCACCGTAGGCCTGCTGGTACGCCCGGCGCGAGGTGTTGCGGGTCGAACACCGCGACCGGGCCGCGTCTCATCCGTGCGCGAATGGTGGTCGTGAGGTTGTCGGGCCTGGTGGAGGTCGTGACGACCGCGCCGGGTGAGTCGAGGATCGAGTTGATCACGATGTGGGCGCCCTTGCCCGAGCGGGGCGGGCCGATCACGAGGATGGAGTCCTCCACCGATGTCCACACCTTCGTTCCCCGCGCGGTGCCGACGAGGTAGCCGACGTCTTCGGGCCGTGGCGTTGCGACAGATGCCCGGAGGTGCGCGGCCCTCGACAGGAGAGAGTGATCGGAGGCAGCGCGGCGAATCTCGGCCGCGGAGGCGATGCCGGCGATGTGGTTGGGGTCGGGCCCGGTGTGCCGCACGTGATTTCGGATGCCGCGCCACGCCCACCATCCCACGGCGGAGATCAGCGTCACGAGAACCGCCACGACGGTCCAGTAGGCCGCGGCATTGAGTCCGGGGGAGCCGAGCGCAACTCCCGGATCAGCGGCGGAGCCGAAGACACCCAGCCCGGCGGCAAGGCCCCCGGTCGGCTGCGCGGCACCTGAGAGGAACGCGGCGATGTTGCCCGCGACACGCAACACGCCGGCGACGGCGACGACCCCGACGAGGGCGAGGAGCGCGAGGTTTGTCAGGCCGTCGCGGCCAGAGACATTGACACCGCCACTGCCGGTCATGTGATGCTTCCGAACACGCACGTGCCGGAGATGCGCCCGGCCAGGACGACCTCGCCAGTGGCGCTCGCCCGGCAGAGGTCCGGTTCCAGCAGTGCGCGTGCGGATCCGTCTGCGGATGCCTTGACGTGCCGCACGATGATCGCGACGGCAACCTCTTCGCCGGCGAGGAAGCCCTCATCGCCCTGCACGACGCGAGGCGGCGCGATCAACGGCGCCGCCTCGATGAGCGGTTCGGGACCGCAGACGAGCTCGCCCGTTGCTCTTCGCGCATCGCCCCGAGAACGCGGCGGTGCGCTCGACGTGATCGAGCCCCGCAGCGGCCGGGTGATGAGGTCGGTGAAGACCGCGCCATCCGTCTCGTAGATGACGACGCGCACCGGCGACCCGTGCGCCCGCAGCACCGTGTCGATGATCTCCGCGAAGGACGCGCGGTTCCAGGATGGTCCGAAGCGCGGCGGTTCGAACGGTGTCCCGTCGACGGCGACGGTCATCGTGCCGTCCGGCGCGATCGTCATCGTGATGACCGGAAGAGCCGCGGGGGCGCGGATGACGTCCGATCGATCTCGTACTGCGTGTGCTGTGCTCATCTCACGCCCTCCGTCATGCGGCTCGTTGTGTCGAACGCGGCGAGCTCTGCGGGATGCATCTGGTGCTGCACCACGAAGCTGCGGTCCTTTATCCGCCAGAGACCCTGACCGGTAGCCAGGCCCGGCAGCAGGCCCTGCTCGGTGCTCGTCAGGCCGAGCGCGCTCGCTGTCGCCCCGAGCTGATCCGCTTCCTGCCGATAGATGATTCGGGTCTCCGCGTTGGCGAGAAGCGATGAGGCGATGGCGCGCATCGCGGAGCCCTGGTCGCCGACGTTGTCGAGATCGGAGAGCTTGTGGAACACGAGGAGGTTCGCGATCCCGTAATGGCGGGCGAGGCGCCATTGCGCATCCATACGGCGCAGCAGCGCGGGATGTGACATGAGTCGCCAGGCTTCGTCGTAGACAACCCACCGCTGCCCGCCGTGCGGGTCGAGGAGAGCGGATTCCATCCACGCGGAGGAGCAGGTCATGAGCACCGAGACGAGCGTCGCGTTCTCTGCGACGCGCGAGAGGTCGAGCGAGATCATCGGAAGGCTGGGATCGAAAGTGACTGTGCTGGGCCCGTCGAACAGCCCGGCCAGGTCGCCAGCAACAAGCCGACGCAGCGCGTGCCCGACGACCCGGCCGTCCTCGACGAGCCGATGGTCGGCGCGTTGGGAGGCGTCAGGAGAGAGGATGCGTTCGACGACCATCGGCAGGATCGGTGTGTCGCACGAGCGGACGGTCTCGGCGAGAGCGAGGTCGATCGCCGTGTGCTCGAGTGGGCTGAGTGGTCGATCGAGCACTGTTTCGGTGAGCGCGCCGATGAGGTCGCGGCGACGCGCGGCGACTTGCCCGGCCCAGCTCTCGTCGGACAGGCCAGCTGGGCGATGCCCTTCATCGAGAGGGTTGAGCCGGGTCGCCATGCCGTGCCCGAGCACGATCGCCTGTCCGCCGACGGCTTCCGCCACGGCGGTGTGTTCGCCTTTCGGGTCCCCCGGCACGTAGACCCGGCGACCGAAGGGGATAGAGCGCGTGTACAGGCTCTTCACGAGCGACGACTTGCCTGAGCCGACGATCCCGGCCAGCACGATGTTCGGCGCGGTGATGATCCCGAGTGAGTAGAGCACCCACGGGTCGTAGACGAACGAGGCACCCGAGTAGAGGTCTTGGCCGACGAAGACGCCCCGCGACCCGAGGCCACCTTCGGCCAGGAACGGGTAGGCGCCCGCCAACGTGGCGCTGGTGTCTTGATGGCGTGGCAGACGTAGGTGCCCAGGAGTTCGAAGCGCTGCGGGCCGCGCCTCGCCGGATTCGGGAAGGTAAGTGGTTGCGCGCTGCTCCGCGCGTAATGCGTCCGCTTCGGCACGGCCCTCGGCGGTTGTGGCGGCGCGTGCGGTGGCGTTGAGGCGTCGGGATGCCTTGCGCCGGGCGTGACGCTCCTTTCGGCGTTCGCCCGCGGGATCCACGAGCACGGTCGTGTGGACGCGTTCGCCTTCGTGCGCGTTCATAGCGTCATCCCGTCGCGACGGTGCGGTCTCGGAACGGAGTGGTGGGTACCGAACAGGCCGGTGGGCTGGAACGAGTCGGCGGCGTTGACGCGCGGCACGAGTGACTCCGAGACCGGCTCGGGGGTCGAGAGGGAGTCCCACGCGATGCGGCCGGAGTGCTGCGATGCCCGGTCGAGGGCAAGGCCGGCTCTCGCGACCAGAGTGGATGCGCGGCGTAGCGCGAGGGCGGCGGCGTGGGCTTCCTCGACCCCTGCCCAGTGGTCGCCGTCGTCGGTGCGGGCGATCGCGTCGGCGTTGGTGTGCGCCAAAGCGAGCTGATCGAGCACCTGTTCGAGCGATCTGAGTCCGCCCAGCAGGTCGCCGACCACCTCGTACGTCTGTGCCGGGTTGTCGAAGGTGCGTGTGGCGTGGGCGAGGGCGCGCAGGGCCGTGCACGCTTCTGCGCCGTCGCTGACGGGGTCTTGGAATGAAGGCATTGCGTCCCCTTGCGAGAGAGTCGTCAGTCAGGTACTTCGTGCGTCCCCGCGCGTCACACGGATCGGCAGAGAGGCAGGGCGGCGGCGGCGAACGCTTGCGCCTGCTGCCCGACGAGCCGTCGCGTCTCGCAGGCGGCTTGCACGGCCGCTTGCTCGATGGCCGCGACCGCCGCATCGAGTTCGTCGACGGTCGGCGCCGACACGGCGATGAGCCCGGTGAATCGCAGCACGCCGTGTCCGGCCGTCAGATCGGACTCCTGCTGCAGCACGTCGTTGTACTCGGCGGTGCGCGCGGCATCCTCAATCTGGCCGATCTTCGCGCGCTGCGCGGCGTCCGAGAGCAGGCCCACCTTCTTCTTGCGGATGTCCCGGGCGGCAAGATCGGCACGGACCGGTGTGCACGTCAAGGTGAATGTGCGTTGGATGCCTGAGGTGAGCAGCAGCGGAGACAGGAAGCCGGGGTAGACCTGCGACCGCGGCCACTCCGAGATCCACAGCACCGCGTGATGGGCCGAGTCGCTGTGCAGCCGGTCCCAGGTTTCGGAGACCGCGAGGGGACCGGCGGTCGCGAGGGACCGGCCGATGTCACCGTGTCGCTCGAGCGCGGGAGCGGCTGCGGGATCGTATGCGGAACGCAGCACGACTGCGACCTCACCGGGTGTGAGCCAACCGGTGGGTGTCAGGTCTGCCGCGCGAAGGGCCGCGGCAAACGTCGTCATCTCCTGGCGGAGCACGCTCGCCGCACCCTTCATGCCGCCCCCGGCGGCGCGGATCTGCCGTGCGGCGGCCCTCATGTCGAGCGCGAGGGACACTGTCGTCGCGTGCCGTTCACCTGCCGGCCCGGCACGTTCGATGAGTTCCCTGTAAGTCACCGAGGGCCAGGATTCATCGTCGATGCCGTGCAGTGTCCACCATTCCGCCAGCCCGCTGCCAGAGCTGGGAACGGTCCGCTCCGAAACCTGGACGCGCGCGATGCGCCCCGAGCGGCACACCGTGGCGAGCACACGGCCCCAACCCGTCACGCGACGTTCCTGTTCGCCGCTGTCGAGCAGTACGAACGCCGGATGCGTGATGCCGGCGATCACCGTCAGCGTCTGAGCGTGAGGGTCTTGAATCATGGCAGCGCCCGTCTCAGGGTCGACCCACTCGCGTAGCGCCGCGGCGTCACCCGGGAGCGCGAGGGTGCCGGCAGGACGCGGCTTGACCAGGTCCGCACGGAAGTGCAGTTGCCCGCCGATGCTCCGCCACATCCATCGGACTGAGATCGGCACCCATTCGATGAGCTTGCGGCCGCCGACGGCGACAAAGGCGAGCACGACGCTGGTCACCCATATCGGGGATGTGATGACGAAGAGGTTGCCGCCGCCCCTGTAGACGGCGCTGGTGAAGGCCACCAGTCCGATGGCGAGCGTCACGAGCTGCGCCAGCGAAAGCCCGAGCATCACGCCTCGCTTGGGGAGCCGCGAGAACTGAATCGGATGCAACTGGTTCGCCCGAGGGGCGTTGTTCGCTGTCATGCCGTCGTCCTTTCGAGCGGGGCGGGAGTCGATCGCGGAGGGGGTGTCGCGGTGCGGGGCGGCGCCGGTGTGCGCAGCTGTGCGGACGGTTGCTCAGCGACTCGCGTGCCCGACGGCAAGGGCGATGCCTGGACCGGGGCGGCGCCTTCGGCCTGGCCCATCGCTGATGCTCCGGCGGCATTGCCGAGCTTGGGGCCTGCGGCGGCTGCTTTGCCGACCACCTGGGCGCCGACGACGACCGCGGCGGCGGGGCCGGCCGCCGCCGCGGCGCCTGAGGCACCGGCGCCCGTAGCGGCACCGGATGATCCCGCACCGGTGGCCGCCCCCGACGCCCCCGCGCCGGCTCCGGACCCGGCGGCGGTGCCCCCGGCGCCGGATGCGGCGGTCGTGGACGCTCCTCCCGACTGGCCACCGCCGTCGAGGATCGACTTGGCCGACTGCGCCGTCCCGGGTGTCACCGGCACGGGCACGGGGCGGTTGAGTGCACCCTTTGCCTCTTGCTCGGTCGACATCGCGTGGTACATGTCGACGCCGACGAAGGAGATGAACTTGTAGGTCATATACGGGGCGAAGGCTGCGACGAGCATGAGCACGACGCCGGCGACCGGGTCGCTGATGGAGGCGAGGTCCAGATCGATCGGTGCGGCGGCCTGGTTGATCGCGACGAGGAACAGCACAACGAGGACGAGCTTCGAGAAGACGAGGGCGACGACGAACGCGACCCATTTGCCGAACCAACCGCGGGCAGCATCCCACGAGAATCCGGCGAGGGCGATCGGGGCGAACACGATCGCCACCAGCAGCAGAGCTTTGCGGATGAGGAGCGAGAACCACACGATCGCGGTCGCGGCGATCGCGAGCCCACCGAGGAATATGGTCATGATCGCGCCGACGCCGGGGCTTGCGATGTTGATTGCGACGAGCCCGGTCGCCATCAGAGCGATCCGGTCACCCATCCCTTCCATCGTGTTCCCCGTTGCTTGGACGATCCCGATCGCCAGCTGATCCGTGATTTCGAGCAGGGTCGCGGTGAGGGCGATCGCGACGAACGATCCGAGCACGGACTTGCCGAGGCCCACGGCAGCTCGTGACAGCGCGGTCGGGTCGCGGTGCGCGAGCCCGGTGATCAGTTGCAGGCAGAAGAACACCAGCATGACGAACAGGGCGACGCCGAAGAGCAGGTTGTAGACCTGCACGTACTGGGCTCCGGTGACGTCGACGAGGGTGGTCGTATCGAACACCGTCCAGACGGCTTGAAAGAACCACGCCGCCGTCGACGCGAGTGTGTGTGCGAGCCAGTCGAAGGGCGCGGCGACGAGAGAGGTGACCCCTGCTCCTACGGCTTGACATACCTCGGCGATTGCCGGGATGTCGCACACGCCATCCACGCGGGTCGTCCTTCCCGATCGGTCGCGCCCTGCTCAGACGGACTGGCCGACGCCCCAGAAGAAGTTCACGAGCGTGACCGACGCGCCGCAGATGATGGCCGCGCCGCACGCCACGAGAACGCCGAGCTTGCCGCGAGATGCGAGGTGCGGGTTCGAGGAGTTCGCTCCGTACCCCCACGCAACGGCGGCGATGATAAGGGCGAGGACCGCGAGGATGAGCCCGACGGTCATCACTGCGCCGACGATCACGCGGAGTTGCTCGATGCCGGGAAGTCCCGACGCGTTGGGGTCGATGTCGATCATGACGGTGCTCCTTGTCTGCGCAGAAAAGAACTTGCGTACAAGGTGCGTGCGGCATCCCCGCGGTCGAGCGATCCCGCTTTCACGCGCGTGCTCGGCTCAGAGTTGTTGGCCGACCCCGAGGAGGAAGTTCATCCATGTGACTCCCGCACCGGCGAGCACTGCGGCACCGATGGCAACGAACAGCCCCGCGCGGGCCCGCTGGGACGACTGGTAGTTCCCGCTCGACGACGCAATCGCCCACGTGACGGCGCAGATCAGAATTGCGAGCACGGCGAACACGAGAACGTACATGAGGAGCGCGCCGACGATCGCGCGGAGCTCACCCGCACCGCCCACCGCTCCCAAGTCGGGGAAGATGTCCATTCCGATCACCTCACGCACACGCCGCCATGCCAGAGGAGGCGGCATCCAAGCCTTCGGCGCCGTGCTGGGCGAGCCACGTGTTGGAGTCAATCGATGACTTGAAAGAGCCGCCGGGGCGGATCTCGAAGTGCAGGTGCGATCCGGTGGACTTACCCGATGACCCGACGTCGCCGATGTGCTGGCCCGCGGTGACACGTTCGCCGACTGACACGTGGATGCCGGTTGCCCACATGTGGGCGTATGCCGACGCGACCCGTTCGCCGCCGACGGTGTGTTCGATGAGGATCAGGTTTCCGTAACCGCCATTCGGGCCCGCCCACGTGACCACCCCGTCCGCGATCGCCAGGATCGGTGTGCCGTCGGCTGCCGCGTAGTCGGTGCCCGCGTGGAACGCCTGCAGGCCGGTCACCGGGTCGGTGCGCGTACCGAAACCACTCGCCCGCACCCACGTGTCACTTGGTAAGGGAAAGACGACTCGGGTGGTCTCCGGCACCGAATCGAGCGGTGTGCTTCCCGTGTTCGACGATGCGGGCGGTCGGGTCAGCGCCGAGATGATCGCCTCGGCGACGGGCTGGTAACGCTGGTATCGGTCAGGGAACGCCGAGCGTTCGACGGCCTGCGCCGCGGCGCCGGGATCTGCGGACTGCCAGCCCGCAATGTCGAGGAGCCCGGCGGGTGAGGGGAAGTTGGGTCCGGTTTCGCCGCCGAAGAACGCGCGCGCCTGGTACTTCGGATCCATTAGCTGGTCGACGCTGCCCCAGCCTGAGGTCGGGCGCATCTGGAACAGGCCGAGTGAGTCGTGGTCGCCCCCGACGCCGTCGTTGGGCAGGTCGAGGGATGCCGGGTGGGCGGCATTCGCCAGCATCCGCAGGGTCGACTCGGTGAGCGCCGCCATCAACCCGATGAGCACGCCCTGCCGTCCAACGCCCTCGATGCCGCTGCCGGTTGTAATGATCGTCGCGGCATGCGTGAGCTGAGTGTGGCCCAGCGTTACCGATGCGCCGTCGCTGCGCACCGCGGTGAGTCTCTCCGGGACGCCTGTCACGACCAGCCCGCCACCGGCCTGACACGTTGCCAAAGCCGCAGTCGAAAGGACGAGCGGAACCGCGATCAGGCCAGCGAGCGGCAACGCAAGCACGGCGATAGCGAGAACGATCAGGAGCTTCTTCATGCTCATGCCCCGTCAAGGGAGCGGGTTGTCCACCTCAGAGAGCCGAAGCAGGCGGCACACGTCGAAGCTCGGCTCGCACGCGATGAAGAGCGTGAACGTGATCGGTCGTGACGTCTCTTGCGGCTGTGCTCCCACGACACCGGCGCGGTTTCGCGTTCCCTTGACCGTGTACGCGATCGTCCCCGGAAGCAGCTGCCCTGGTGCCGCTTGAGCTTCCGCCTCGGGCCAGGATGCCGGGACGAAGACCTCATCGATGGTGAGCCACTGCCGGGTGCTGTAGGTGCGCAGGGTCGACCAGGCCGCCGCGGTCGGCAGGTAGCTGCGAATGTCGGCAGCAAGTCCCGCGGTCTCCGTACCCGAAGGATCCCCGGCATCGACGACGACCTGCGCGTGGTCGGCCGGGGTGAAGTCGGTCGCGGTGTCCCAGTCGATGAGAGCGCGGGCGGCATCGCGTGCGAAGGACTCGGCATTCGTCGTCGATCGGATGGGGGGAAGTGTGGCGCTCGGGGATGTCGGACCCGCAACACTGGTCGAGGGGGAAGCAGGCGTCGGATCATCGGCGGTCGTCGGCGTCGTGGGTGCCGGTGCCAGCACGAGTCCGTACAGGCCGACACCGACGAGCGCGGCCAGAACAGCGAACCCGATCGAGACGAGCACGACGAGACGCTTTCGGGGGCGAGCAGTTGCGGTCATCAGGCGATCTCTTGTGTGAGCTGGGCGCGTGCCCTCCGTAGCGCCGCGAAGAACTCCACCGTCGCGGTGAGCGTCGATTCGAACTGCTCCAGCTGCTCGTCGGTCAGTCCGGTCGCCACAGCATCGACGTCGAAGTGGGTCCACCACTGATCGAGGTCCTCCCACACCCGCACGAAGGCCCGGACGGGGAAGACATGCGCGGAGGCCGCACGAGCGCGGTTCGCTCGGCGACCGCGCTTGGCTTCCCTAACCCGCGCAAGTGCCGCGTTCGCCAATTGCTCGAGTTCGTCGGGAGGTTCGAAGTCGTCCGGTGCCTCGAAGTCCTCGAACTGCTGTGGCGGCTCGGGATCTATGAACTCACGGATTCGCGCGTGGGCCGCAGTGACGCTTCCACCCTGGTCGATGAGTCGCAGCTCCTCCGCGGCCCTCTCCTTGAGCACGGGGTCGGCGACCGGGTTGGCGACAAAGCGTTGCAGTTCGGCGATGCGTTCCAGCGTCGTGTACGACGCGCGGCCCGTGACCATCTGCGCGGCTTGCGTGCGGGTCTTGCCGGGCTTGAACTGCGGTGGTGCCACGGTGGCACCACCGCCCTTTCCGCCCTGCGGATCCGGACCACCGAAGCGCGTCGCGACCTGGCGGCGCGCCGCGTCGTCGGTGATGTAGGTCTTCAACTCGGTGTACAGCGCCGCGGCCTCGGTCGGCGTGAGCGGCTTGTGCAGGACGTTCTCAGCCTGCTCGGCCAGCAGTTCTGCGAGGCGATCCGAGATCCCGGCTCGCACCCACACTTTGATCGTCTTCTCGCCCAGCCGTTTCAGGGCTTCGAGCCGTCGTGCGCCGCACACCAGCACGCCTTCGGGTGTCACCGTGATCGGCTGCAGCAGCCCGTCACGGGTGATCGACTGGGCGAGCTCATCGATATCGCCGTACTCGCTGCGGTGACGCCTCCCAACGATGATCGACTCGATCGATCTCTCGAGCTCGATGTGACCGACGCTTGTTCCCATGGTCACCGCCTCGATCGCTCGGTAGGGGCGGCGAGACTGACCGCGAGGACGAGGTCGTCGTCTGTCAGAAGAGAACGCAGCGGTTCGCCGATCAGTAGCCGGAGCAGGATGCCGCGGCCCGCTGTGGTCCGTGCGACCTCTGGTTCCGGGTTGCCGAGGACGGCGCGCAGCAGCCCGTTCCACGATGCTGACGACAGGTCGAGGAGTGTTCGTCCGTGGACGTCGCGGCGCAGGGACTCCCACGCGGTTGCGCGGGAGGGAACTTCGCTGAGTCGGGCGCAGATGTACTCCATTGCGGTGCGGGCGGGCGTGCGCGGCCAGCCGAGGAGTGCCATGAACGCGATCGCGTTCTCCACCGCCTCAGTGATGCCGACCCCGTCGGATGTGGTGCCGTCAGCCGGGGAGTCTCCAGCGGGATCCACCCGAAGCGCAGGGTGGTAGTCGCTCAAGGGGTTCTCTCGGTCGCTGAATCGTTCGGGGTCGTGGAACGACGAGAACTCTGGCCTCCGCGCCTGGTACACCGAGCACAGCAGGCCGTTCGCACGTTCTTCGGCGATCAGCGTCACTTGCACCGCTCTGGTGACCACTGCCCAGGGATCCTCGGCATTGCGCACCGCGGCCGAGCGCATCGCATCGAAGGCGGCCGCAGCGGCATCCCAAGGATCGAGCCCGTGCTTGCGGGCGAGCTTCGCGTACCGCCGTACGACGTGCCGCATGAGTTCTGCCGCTTCTGGGTCACGGCGCCACGCGCCGTGATCTTGGTCGGCGAGCCGAGTCAGCAGGTCGCGCAGACCTTCCGAGCTCTCAAAGGTGGCTGGCGCCTCCGCCGGCTCGGAAGCGACCGCTGTAAGCGGCGGGCGCTCAGCTGCGTCGACGGCCGGCTGGCAAGTCTGGGGTGACATGGCAACCTCGCTACCGACCGATTCCCGACCGGCGGACGGCGCGATGGGCCGTGCGACCGTTGCCGAATGCTTCCGATGGCGGGAGGTGGAGAGCCCTTTCGCGGATCGCGCGGCGAGTGCTCGCAACACCCTGGGTGGGACGCGAGCGCATTCTACGAGCGAGGGAGGATTCGAGGTCGATGCCCTGACCCGCGACTCGCCCGGTGACGGCGGGAACGAGTTCGGTGGGTCGCATCCACACGACTTCGGTGCGAACCCGTTCGCTCCCGTTCAGCGCGAGCGGCTGCTTCGCGAGTGACGGATCGCCGTGCCGTGCCAGCTCTGAGACTTCGTCGGGAGCCCGCTTGTCGACGAGTTCTCTCTCTGTCGTATCCACACCAAGCGGCGCGTGGGGGTGTTCGACGTGCTCGTATTCGTTCATGGCGTGGCTCCCTTCTGAATCTCAGGTGTGCGGATCGTCCCCGCGAACCATCGTCCGACTGTCGACGGGTGAACCCCGGTGGCACTCGCGATCTCCTTGTTCGACATCCCGCGCTGACGCATCACCACGGCGATGTCCTTGCGGGCACCCTGCTCCGAAACGTCCACCGGCGGGCGGAGCTGCATGATTTCCGTGGAAAGGTCTCGTGCCGCCTCACCTGTGGAGGACACGTCAGATCGGAATCGCTGAGTGAGGACAACGGTGAGGTGCGTGATCGCGAGCAGCACCAGTGGAGGGACTGCGGCGACGGATGCCGCGAGCACGGGTGGCACATCGGCATCGGCTGCGACGATCGCGTGGATCGAGTTCGCGGTGACCGACAGTGCGGCGCCGGCCACCAGCAGCATCCACGGATACCACGCACCCCGTTGCCCGGCGAGCGCGACGACGGCAACGGTTCCGACGACGATGATCCCGTCCACAATGAGCGGCCACGCCCACGCTTGCGTCGGTGCGATCCCGGAGCGGCGTGCGAGATCCGCGAGAGAAGTGAAGGACAGCCAGAACGCGCCGCCGGCGATCAAGACTGTGCCGATGATGGCCGTCCACACCGCAGTCTGCGCCGATCGCAGGTCCGTCGTGCCGGGGATCATAGGGTTACCTCCCCGTTGAGCGCGCGTGGACGTGTGCTTCCCGCGCGGATGCGAAAGGGCGCCACCTGCCCCACCACCGTTCGATACGCAGAGCGGATTGTCGTCACGATCTCGGCCTGGTGCAGCCCCGCGCGCTCGGCTGCCGGCCCGAGCGCGTGGCGCGCGTTCTGATCGGTGATCCCGTTCTCCGCGAGCCGGCAGGCGGCCCAGTACAGGGCACGGTTCCGCTCGCCCTCTCCACGAGTAGCCAGCCAGGACGCGATTCGTTCGACGTCGACCTCGCGGTCGGCCCCCGCAGGTGCCCGGATGGCTGCCGTCGGCCGCGGGTCCAGGAACTGTCGAAGAGCGGCGCCGTCGATAGGGGCGGCATCCCCACGTCCGGCACCGATCAGCTCATATGTCGACTTGTTGCCTTCGAACAGCACCTGCGACGGCGGCACGATGACGTAGGCGCCCTCGCCGCGGAAGTCGATGCCGGCGCGGGCGGCCTGCCACGACGGCTGATCGCGGTCAGGTTCTGCGGGGTAATAGGCATGCATCCCACCGGACGCCGTCTTCACCAGCGCCTGCCAGCGGTCGACGAGACCTTCCCGCCGCGCGAGCTCGAAGGCGGCGAACCCCCGCACCCGACCGTGCACGTCTATGTCGACGACTTCGACAGTGGAAGCCCGTCCGGTCGGCATGCCGATGTTCGCCTGGGGCCACCGCGCCCACCATCGGGCGACCTGGTCGCTGTCAGAGGTGGCGTCATGGAACCCATGCTCGGTGAGCGGGCGCTTCTCCGCAGGCTTGCAGGGGAAGATCGGCACTCCGGCTGCAGAGAGCCTCTCCGCTCCCTCGCGCGGCGAGAGGCCGATCACTCCGGCGAACAGCGCGACGGTATCCATCAGAGATCCCGGATCGAGGCTGCCGGGCGGTCGGAGGAGTGCCGATCGTTCGCGAAGCGGGCATGGCCGAAATGTTCAGCCCGACCCGTAACGGTCGGCAGGTGGGCACCGTGCGGGGTCGCTCCTGTCAGACCGGGCGGGTCGCCCGACCCGAGCTGCGCTGTCGGCAGTGCTTCCAGGATCGTGACCGCTGTCGTCCGCACGCGCTCGCCCGTTGCTTGCACGACTTCCACAGGCGTCTTTCCATCGACGGACGTCGCCCATGTCGCCACGTAGGGGATGGTGTCGCCCGACGTGTCCAGTCCGTGGGCCGCACCGATCATCAGGGCGACGGACTCCGCTTCGACCTCGCCGATTCCGCGATGGTGCACGGCATCTGGGTTATCGGGGCCGTGCAACATGACGTGCGCCAGCTCGTGTGCCAAGGTCTTCGTGCGCGCCGCCGGGTCCATGTCGCCTCGTACGGCGACATCCCGGGCGAGGTAGTCAATCATGCCGTTCGCTCCGCCGAGTTCGTGATCGCTCGCAACAGTGCGCAGCGAGTACCCGTAACTGCGCACCAAGGACGCCAATCCATCCCAGAGGCCTTCCGGGGCCTCTCCCGCGAGCAACTGCGGAGTGGGCGCGTGCGGGATCGGCGCGCCGCTCGTCTGCGAGGCATCCCACACGTATGCGGGCCGCACGCCGACAAGCCGTGAGCGAACGACGTCGTTGGGCCTGGCAGACTCGCGGGGTGCGAGACGACGCCACGACTCCGCAACCTGCGGGGTGGGCGAGGCGAACCGCGCGAGGATCGGCGCGAAGATCATGTAGCCGGTCTGGCCGCGGTCGACCGACCTCCCGAGCGCAAGCCACTGCCGAAACCCTGCGACGTACGTCGGCGCCGGTTCCGTTACCCGCCCCTGCTCGAATGCTGTCAGGTGCTGCAGCCAGATCAGCATCGTGTTGTTGAACGAACGAGCGCGGAGTCGGGCAGCGAACTCGAGAGCCCGAACCCAGTCGCCGCCGGTCACTAGGGTGGCCACGGCTTCCGCGAGTTGCGCGTGTAGCCGTTCAAGCTTCGCCTCAGTGAGGTCCTTGCGAGCCATGGTAAATGGCGCCTCCTCCGTCTCAGCCGGCTTTGGCGGCTTCGTGTGGGAGGTACGCGTCAACTCACCGTCGCGTCGGCGGCAGGCGGGGGAGTCGACATTGGGGGTATGCGTACATAGGTGCACCATACGCCTCGCGTGCTGAATTAGGTAGCAACAGGTTCGGAATGCGTATAGCGATACCCTGCTGTCGTGGGTAGAGGTTCCCAGGGTGAGGCTGGCGCATGGTCAATGGATCTCGTGCGCGCAGTGTCGACGCTTCGAGATGCCGCCGGGATGACGAACCAGGAACTGATCGACCGGGCGGGGATGTCGGCCACATACTTCTACGGGCGACTGCGGGGCGCCGCACCCTTTGACGCGAACGACATCGAGAAGCTCGCGCAGGCACTCGGGACTCACCCGCACGAGATCTCGCGTGTGGCAGCATCCATCGGCGACGCTCGAAAGTTCGAGCCCATCGTCGACGCGGACGCCAAGGAACTTGCTCGCCGGCTAACCGCGGTGTCGCGGGCGCCCCGCCTAGACGGATCCACATTCGATATCGACGGTTTTCTCAGCGAACTCTCCGAACGTGGGGTCGCGCTGGATCGCGAAGAATGGTCAAACCTGCTCGCGGGTGACTCCAGCACACCTATTCGTGTGAGGGTGCTGGAAGGCGTCGGGGCCTATACCGGGGTCCCCACGGCGTACCTGCTCGACCTCGCTGACGCTGCCGCAGTGGAAGCAGCGGAAGCGAACTTGGAGTTCCGCGAGGCGCTGAAGGCGTCGGGCGCGGACTCGGTGTCAGCGCGCGCGGTTGGCGAGATCTCGCCCGCCGCATTGCGGGCGATAGCTCAGACCCTCAGGTCAATCTCTGCGCGTTAGCGCATTCTCCTTACCTCTACTGCGCATCGGCGTACAGTGGAGAGCATTCGAGCGATCGCTATGCCGAGGTCGTGATCGGAGGTCGGGCGTCATGAGCTACCGCGCATCTCAAGATCATGATGAGTTGCGCGCCCGCGCCGAGGCCCAGCTCGAGCGCCTCCATCTCCCAGCCGATGTGGAACTGCAAGACATCGTCAGGCAGGCCGCGGCGGCGACCGGGCGACGGATTGACATCGAGCCGGTCGGCGATCGGGACTGGGAGAACATCACCGGGCTGGTGCTACTCACTGGCGATTCAGCCAAGATCCTCGTGCGGAAGTCCGACCCTCGCTGGTACCAGTTCCACACCGTGCTGCACGAGTTGTCGCACGTCCTGTTCGAGCACGCGGGGTGCGCGACCCTCCCCGTCAAGCATCCCGGATCTCGTCACGTGCGCGCTGGTCAGACTGTGCTCGCGCGGGGCATCGTCACCCCGGACTTCGAGCTCGACCTGGACTTCGCCGACACAGAACTGGTGATCGAAGCCGAAGCCGAGAAGTTGTCGCAGCTCTTATCGCGCCTGCTTCTTCGGCCGCGCCATGGCCATGACGAGGCGGTGTTCGGCTGATGGCGCTCAGAATCGAAGCCGTTGCGTTCCTCGCGTTGCTGCTACTCACGCTGATCCGGTTGCCGTCTGCTATTCGTGAGCCGTCGAGTCGACTGACATGGATCGCTACGATGACAGGGCTGGCGGCAGTGTTCATGGTCGGAGTCGTCGTTCCGTTGCCGATCGTCGACAGCTGGCTCGGCGGAACGAACGTCGCAAACCTCGTCCAGAACATCCTCGCGACGACCGCATTCTGGTTCGTCATGCAGGCGGCGCTCACGCTCGACGGCAGCAGATTCAATCCGCGCAGCCTCTGGGAACTGCCCGCGATGTTCCTCTCGTTCACCATCCCCTTCCTGCTGATCACCGACCGCGGAACGACGACAGATGAGTTCATCAAGGAGACGGCGGATCAGATAGGCCTATGGGCGTACGCGTCGCTCTACATGGGATGCGTCGTATTGATCATGGCCCGGATGCTTCGCGGCATCCACGGGCGCAAGCCTCGGCCGTACATCCTCATCCGCATCGGCGCGTGGGCGATCCTTGCTGCGAGCCTCATTGAGATCTTCTACCTCACGCTGCGCGTCGCCGGCCTCGGACGGACGCAGACTGTCGAAACAGTCGGGGCTCTGTTCACCATTCCCTTCTACGGCGGTGTCGTCCTGGTGTGTGCCGGAATCATCGTGTTCGCGGTCGCCCGGGCCGGCAGGTGGTCGATGAATGCGACGCTTGGGCGGCTCCTCGCGAAGGCGAGCATAGACCGGGGCATGCTTGTGAAGCCCATTCCCGACGAGGACCCCGTGCACGAGACATACCGGCTGGCGGTTCGCCTGACCGACATTGCCAACAGCCAAGAGTTGACGAAGCGCGAACGAGTCCTTCTTCGCGCTGCAACCGAAATGCTTGATCGACAGATGCGGGCGCCGGCCGTAGTCCGGATGTCGAGCGTCATGGGAACGGTGACGGCACCTTGAAGGTGATCGGCACTCTGGCCGCTGCATTCGTCGTGTTGCTAGCGGCTACCACGGGAGTGATTTGGCTGCTGGCGCGTCGAATTGTTGGAGTTGAACCGCGACGGAAGACCGTGACCGTGCGTCGCGTCGGCGACGACATCGAGCTGCCACAAAGCGGCCTCACAGTTGTTGGCGGGAGCTACGGCCTCTGGTTCGGGGAACGGTTTGAGCACCACGCGCTGATTGGGCCGGTGGTGTCGTCGGACGAACACCGTGTCATCCGTCGCGTGCTCAGGAGCACCGCTCCGCTCAGCACGCAACCCTTCGAAGCTCAGTGGACCGGCCACATCATGAGCGGGCCTGCCGAGATAGACCCCGATTGGGATGACGTGGCGGTGCCTCTTCGGGACGGCGCGTCGGCCCCGGCGTGGCTCTTCCGAGGCACTGACCTCGGTGGGCCCTGGGTGATCCACGTTCAGGGGATTCGAACTTCGAGACTCGTCACATTGCGCTCGGTCGAGGTGGCGCAGAGCCTCGGCCTGACGTCGCTGGTGATCACTTACCGAGGCGCCGGAGATGGGCCGACGGCATCCGCCTCGATGCTCGGGCAGCGGGAGTGGAGTGACCTGGCCGACGCGATCGCCTACGCCCGCTCGCGCGGAGCTGGCGCTGTGTACGTGGTGGCGTGGTCGATGGGTGCGGGGCTCGCGCTCGAGCTTCTGCGCCGCGACCCACGGGCGTTCGACCGTCTCGCCCTAATCGCTCCAGCCACTCACTGGCGGGGGATCATCCGTCATGGCGTCAAGAAGGCGAGTCTCCCCGGGTTCGTTGCATCTCTTGTGACATGGATGCTCGGCTCACGGATCGGAAGTGAACTGATAGGTGTTCCGTCGCCGCTGAACTTCCACCGCCTGGACTGGACCAAAAACGTGGCCTTGCCAACGTCGACGATTCTGATCCATTCCGGGGGCGACGACGAGATCCCCTTCGAACTCACGAGTAGGTTCGTCGACGCACACCCAGAGATCATCCTCGTGCAGACGATCGCTTCCCCACACGGCTGGGAGGCCAATGTTGACCCGGAGTTGTTCCGGCGCGCCTTAACCTCGTGGCTCGCAGCTGGCGAGCCCATTATGGGTGGGCCCGACAAGGAACACCGCCCTCGGCTCTGACGGCGACGACCGCGAGCACCGGGTCGTCCGAGCAGCGACCGCCAGGGGCGTGGCTCGTGCGCCGTCGGTCCCGAAGCGACACGGTATAGTCGTGCGGGATGGCTTCGTCGGCCCGGACTCCGCGCTCCGCGACGCTGAATGAGCAGTTGTTGATAATGAGGCTCATTACCAGCGTCGGGTTGGCGTTATTGCTGATGCTGGGTCTGGCCGCGACGGGTCACACGGAGGCAGGCGGTTCGACGCCTGTTCCGGTGGTGATATCTGGGTTGATGGACCCGCACGCCGCGCCTGTGGCAGGTGCCCCCGTTGAATATGAGGCAGTCGTCGGTGGCGTCGCTTCTGGGCCAAACGCTTTGGTGGGCGCTGCGTTGTGCATGCTCGGCGTGTTGTGCGGGCTGACGTTCATGGTGGTGCTGCGAGGCCTGTGGCGTCGGCGGATGCCTCCGGTGCTCGGCGACGGGCCACGGATGCCTTTGCTGCTTGCCGCGCCGGCCGTGCGCGCGCATCCGGTCGTCTTGTCGTTGACGCAGTTGGGTCTTTCCCGAACCTGACATCCGGCACGCCGCCCTTCCGGGTGGCGCTTCGTCCCGGGCGGCGTGCCCGGGTTCTGTCCTGTGCCGTGTCTTGGTTTGGAGTACCCGATGAAAACCCCTGTAAAGGCGACTCTCGTCAGCATTGCCGTCGTGGTAATGCTGTTGCTCGCCGCGTTGATCTATGTCCTTGTCAATCAGAGCCAGACCGCTCCACCTTCGTCTGGGGGCGGTGACGCATCGCCGCAGGTGGTGCGGGGGAGCTCGCACGTCCTCGACGACGGAGGTGAGGGTGCGGTCACAGTGGTGGAGTTCCTGGACTTCGAGTGCGAGGCGTGCGGGGCGTTCTACCCGATCGTGGAAGATCTGCGGAAGCAGTTCGACGGGGAGATCACCTATGTCGTCCGGTACTTCCCTCTTCCTGGTCACGCCAACTCGGAGAACGCCGCGATTGCGGCCGAGGCGGCCGCACAGCAGGGCCGGTTCGAGGACCTGTACCACCGGTTGTTCGAGACGCAGGCGGAGTGGGGTGAGGCGCAGGAGTCACGCGCGGACTTGTTCCGCGGCTTCGCGGAGGAGCTCGGCCTGGACATGGCCGCCTACGACGAGGCGGTCGCCGATCCGGCCACGGCCATGCGTGTGGACATGGACTTCGAAGAGGGTCGCTCGCTCGGGGTGAGCAGCACCCCGACGTTCTTCGTGGACGGGAAACTCGCGGAGTTGCAGGAGTGGGACGATCTCGAAAACGTCATTCAGGCCGCGGTGAACGGCGGTCAGTGATGCGGGCGGGACTGTCGTATCGGCGAGTGATCATCGTCGGCGCCGGGCAGGCGGGGCTCGCGGTGGCAGCTGCGTTGACCGCGGAAGGGTTGCGGCCGCAGCACGAGTTCGTGGTGATCGACGCGGCCCCCCGGGCACGGCGTTCCTGGGCATCGCGATGGCACTCTATGGAACTGCTCAGCGACGCCCGCCACAGTGCGCTCTCTGCGCGCACGATGCTGGGTGATCAGCGCCGTCATCCACGGGCGGACGAGATGGTCGATTACCTCACCTTCGTGGAAGCCGGACTTGGCGTGGAGACGGTCTGGGATGTGCGGGCGACCGGGGTGGAGCATCGCGGAGACGGCTCAACTCTGTTTTTGTCTACGACGGCGGGCGAGGTGCAGACGCGCAACGTGGTGTGCGCGACCGGCGCGGCCGCGCATCCTCGAATCCCAGAGTGGGCCGCCTGGCTTCGTGTGCCTGGCGTCGTGCTGCACAGCAGCGAGTACCTGCACCCGGGGCAGATTCCCTCCGGGGACGTACTCATAGTCGGCGGCGGGAACAGCGGTGTGCAGATTGCTCGCGAGCTGTCCGCGTCGCATACAGTCACCCTGGCGACCCGCACGCCACGGCGGCACCGCTCAGCGATGAGCTACCCTGCCGCGGCCGGTGAAAGTGTGTCCCTCTTTTCGCGCCAAAGACATCCCGAGCCGGTGTTCGGTGACAGCTACGACCAGCTGGGGCGCTCCGGGGTCCGGATCGCCCCAGCGGTGGTCGCGGCGGATGGCGCCGCTGTGAGCTTCGCCGACGGGCGTCAGGTGTCGCCAGGGTCGGTGATCCTCGCCAGCGGATATGACCCGGGCGACCAATGGCTTCCGGAATCGGCACGTGAGCAACCGGCTGGGCGCACGATGACCGGGCTCCCGGGGTTGTTCGTGGCGGGGATGCCACAGTACGGCGGCCGCGGCTCCGACACCCTCGCCGGGGTCGGGAAAGACGCGACAACGATCGCTCAGCACATCATCAACCGGCCCTGAAAGGACCACCGCCTTGACCACCTTCACCGACCACGAACACCCGCACCGATCCGGGTCACGGAGACGGGTCCTCCTCCTGTCCACTCTGACGACGCTGCTGCTGGCCGCCGCGCTCCTGTTCGCCACCGCGGCACCAGCAGCCGCGCACGATGAGATCGTCTCCTCCTCCCCGGAAGCAGGATCCACGGTCAGCGTGGTCCCGGAGGAGATCTCGCTTACGTTCAGCGGCGAGATCCTCACCGATTTCAGCGCCGTGATCATCGAGGTGGTCGCCGCGGACGGGCAGAACATCGCATCGGGGGATCCGGTCGTCGACGGGACCACGGTCACCCAGGCGGTGACACCCGGTCAGGCGGGCGTGTACACGGTGCGGTGGCGAGTCGTCTCCAGCGATGGCCACCCGATCAGCAACGAGTACCAGTACACCGTCGAAGCGATCACCGTCCCCACCCCCGAAGCGACCGAGAAGCAGACACCCGACCCGTCTCCAAGGTCCACCGACACGACCGGCAATCCCGGTCACGGTGAGTCCTCCGGGGGTGGGGAGCTTCTGCCGATCTTGGCTGTCGCCAGCGGCGTGATCGTGCTGGGCGGTGCGCTGGTGGTCGTGCTCATGGTGGCCAGAGAGCGTCGTCGCCGCGACCGAGCAGCTGCTGATGTCGCGGATGGCGGACCCGCCGACGACCAGCAAAAGAAGGAGAACCCCTCATGAAGTGTCCGGTCGACGGCGCCGCCCTGCTGATCACGGAACGCTCCGGGGTCGAGATCGACTACTGCCCGCAGTGCCGGGGGGTGTGGCTGGACCGTGGCGAGCTCGACAAGATCATCGACCGCGCCGCCGACCTCGCCGGCGGCGGCCGGCAAATCAGCACCGCCCCCCATCCGCGGGAGGGCGACCACCCTTCAGACCGCGACAGGGATCATCACGGTCGCTCCGGGCGTCGGCGGAAGGAAGGGTTCCTCGGTGACCTCTTCGACTTCTGACGCCAAGGGTCTCTTCCTGATAGCTGGTCTGATGACCGACGTGTCAGGGGCCTCGCGAACGCACGATGAGCCGCTGATGGTTCGTGAGCAGACCCGCCGGTTCGCCGTCGCGTGCCTTGCCACCGCTGTGGTGATCCTGGTCGAACAGGCGACGAAAGCGGCCGCACTGCAAGGTTTGAGTCAGGAGGAGCGGATCCCGCTGCTCGGGGATCTGCTCGGGCTGCAGCTCGCGTTCAACCCCGGTGCGATCCTCTCCCTCGGCGCCGGGGTCACCGGGCTGCTCACACTCCTCGGGGTCGCTGCCGTGGTGCTACTGGTCATCGCCGCCGCGCGGGCTCGGAACGCATGGTGGGCGCTGGGGATCGGCCTGATCCTGGGAGGCGCGATCGGGAATCTGATCGACCGGCTGTTCTCCCCACCCGGGTTCGGGGTCGGGCACGTCACCGACTTTCTCGCCTACGGGAACCTGTTCATCGGCAACCTCGCCGACGTCGCCCTCGGCGCCGGCGTCATCGTCCTCGGCCTGAGCCTGTGGGTCCGTCACCGCCGCGCCCGCGCGAGCGCAGCGGACGGTGCGACGACCGGTGCGCCGCCCGCTGCGGGCTCCGTGGTGAGCGCGTCATGATGGCCAAGCAGCGCACTCCGTCCGTGTACCAGCGCAACGCGTTCGCGCCGGGGCTGCTCGCGGCGGCGGTGTTGTTCCTTGCGCCGGTGCTGATGGGCGGGGACTGGTTCACGGTGGTTCTGTTCGTCGCGGCCATCTTCGCGGTCATCGTGGGGTGGTTCGCGATCCAGGCGCGGCAGTGGTGGTGGCTGCCGGCGTTTGCGGTGATCGTGGTGATCTGGAACCCGGTGTTCCCGTTCCCGTTCTCCGGTCCTGTGTGGACAGCCGCGCAGCCGGTCGCCGCGGTCGTGTTCCTCGTTGCCGGCGCCCTGATCAAAGTCAAGCGCGCATGATCCGCCGCCACGTCCTTGTCGCCGTGACCCTGGTCGCGGCGTTGCTGCTGGCCGGGTGCACGTCCGGCGACTCGCTCGCGGAGCAGTACCGGGACGGGAACGAGAAGGGCTACATCGCTGGCGACTTCCAGGTCGTCGAGATCCCGGATCCCGACCGCGGCGAGCCGGTGGTGTTCGAGGGGGTCACCGAGACCGGCGAGACGGTGACCAGTGACGACTACCGCGGCGGGGTGCTCGTGGTGAACTTCTGGTACGCCGCGTGCGGGCCGTGCATCGTCGAAGCGCCCCTGCTCGAGGAGGTCTGGCAGGAGTATCAGGACCAGGGCGTGGCGTTCCTCGGGGTGAACACCTACGACCAGCCCGCCACCGCGCTGTCGTTCGCCCGTGACAACAACGTCACCTACCCGAGCGTGATCGACGTGAACGACGGACGCGTCAAGCTCGCGTTCGCGCAGGTCACCCCGATCCAGGCCACCCCGACCACGCTGGTCATCGACCGGGAGGGGCGGGTCGCGGCGCGGATTATCGGTCAGCTGGCCAGCGCGTCGATCCTGTCCACCCTGGTCGCCGACACCCTCGCTGAGGGCATCACATGAATCCGGGAGCGGTGATCGTCGACGGCGCTCTGTGGGTCGCTGTCCCGGTCGCGATCCTCGCCGGGCTGGTCTCGTTCGTGTCCCCGTGCGTGCTGCCGCTGGTGCCGGGCTACCTCGGCTACCTCGGCAGTACCACCACGACATCCATGGCCCCCGCGGTGGACGGGGGGCGCACGGTGACGGCGGAGCGCGCTCGGCTGTTGCTGGGCGTGGGCTTGTTCATCGCTGGGTTCACGGTGGTGTTCGTCGCCGTTACGATCCTCGGCGGCACCTTCGGGTACCTGCTGCTGCAATACGCCAATGTGCTCACTCGCGTCTTCGGGGTCGCCATTATCGCCCTGGGTCTGGTGTTCCTCGGGTTCTTCGGCATCGCCCAGCGCACCCTCCGCCCCCGGGCCCAGCGCAAGGCTGGACTGATCGGGGCGCCGTTGCTCGGGTTCGCGCTCGGCGTCGGTTGGACACCGTGCATCGGTCCGACGCTCGCAGCGATCATCTCGATGTCGTGGAACCTCGGCGACCCTGCCCGCGCGGGCCTGCTCGGGCTCGCGTACTCGCTGGGCCTGGGCATCCCGTTCCTGATCCTCGCGGCCGGATGGGGGTGGGCGTCTCGATCGGTGACGTTCCTGCGCCGCCACATCCGCGCCCTGAACATCATCGGCGGGGCCATGCTCATCGCTCTCGGCTTGCTGATGGTGACCGGGCTGTGGATGGCGCTGATGTCGCAGCTGCAACAGGTGGTGATCAATGTCCCCCTCCCGCTCTGACACCGGCACCGACGTCACCGCCGACCCGCTGCGCCCCGGCGACCACGCCGACAGTGAATCCGCGACGGAGATCACCCAGCCGGCGCTTGGCATCACGGGATGGTTGCGGTGGGCGTGGCGGCAGTTGACCAGCATGCGCACCGCGCTGGTGCTGCTGCTGTTCCTCGCGATCGCCGCCGTGCCCGGGTCGCTGTTCCCGCAACGCAGCGCCGACCCCAACGGCGTCATCCAGTGGGAGCGGGACAACCCCGACGTGTTCCCGCTGGCGGACGCGGTGAGCCTGTTCGACGTGTACGTATCGCCGTGGTTTTCCGCGATCTACCTGCTGCTGTTCATCTCCCTAATCGGTTGCGTGATTCCGCGGGCGAAGCACCACTACAAGGCGCTGCGCGCCCGCCCGCCGCGCACTCCGGTGCGGTTGTCGCGCCTGTCCGAGTACCGCGAACTCACCCTGACCGCGGACGCGAAGCAGACCGATCCGGCCGCGCACGCGGTTCAGGTCGCGGCAGCGCAACTGCGTAAATCCGGGTACCGGGTGGAACGCTACGACGCCAGCGGCGTCGCGTCAGTGTCGGCGGAACGCGGATATCTGCGGGAGACCGGCAACCTGATCTTCCACGTCGCGCTTGTTGGGGTGCTGGTATCAGTCGCGATCGGCGGGTCGTTCGCGTACACGGGGCAGAGGGTCGTTGTTGAGGGCACTACGTTTGTGAACGCGCTCAGCGACTACTCCTCGTTCAACCCCGGCCGGTTCGTCGACGGCACGGGCCTCGCCCCATATTCGCTGACCCTCGACGACTTCCAGGTCTCCTATCGACTGCCCGGTACGCCCGGCGCAGGCCAAGCCGGCGACTTCTCCGCCGACCTCACGATCCGACAGCCTGGTCAAGGTGACCGATTGCAGAGCGTGATCGTGAACTACCCGATCACCGTCGAAGGTGACCGGATCTACCTGCTTGGCAACGGCTACGCCCCCACCCTCACGATCCGCGACGCCGCCGGCGAGGTGGTGTATAGCGAGTCGCAACCGTTCCTGCCGCAGGACTCCAACATGACCTCACTGGGGATCATCAAGATCCCGGACGGGCTGCCCGAACAGGTCGGCCTGGTCGGGTTCTTCTACCCCACCCAGGGGGTGCTGCCCTCCGGCGCGTTCACCTCCGTCTACCCGGACGTGGTCAACCCGGTGCTCACCCTCAACGTGTTCAGCGGGGATCTCGGCATCGACGACGGCACCCCAAGGTCGGTGTACACGCTCGAGGTCGACGGGCTCACCCAGCACACCGGCGGCGACACCGCCGCCGACTCCCTCGAGCTCACCCCCGGCGCCACCGTCGACCTGCCGAATGGATGGGGCACCATCACTTGGGAGGAGGTCGCGGCGGAGCAACCAGTGAAGCGGTTCGCGTCGCTGCAGATCCAACGCGACCCCAGCAGCGGCTGGGTGCTCGCGTTCTCCGTGCTCGCCACCCTCGGCCTGTTCGCCGGCCTGTTCGTGCCCCGCCGCCGGCTCTGGGTGAAAGCCCGCACCACCCCGGACGGCGTGCACGTAGAGTACGGCGGCCTGGCCCGCGGAGAAGACCCCGCGCTGGCTCGCGCCGTCGACGAGTTCGTCTCCCACCACGCGCAGACCCTCCGCCTAGACCCGCCAGTGAAGGGCACGCCGTGACGACAGTGTGGATCCCGGATGCCCCGCCGACTTTGGGCGGGTTCCTCACCCCGGCCCCAATTCCGGCCCCGGTGCTACCGCTCCTCGCGGGACTCCTCGCGGTCGCCTACCTGGCCGGCGCGATCCGGATGTGGGTGCGCGGCCGCGGCTGGCCGGTGTGGCGGACGGTCAGCTTCCTGCTCGGCTGCGTCGCCCTCGCCGCGGTCACCGGGCTGGCGGTGGAGAACTACGGGTACGCCCTGTTCTCGGTGTTCATGTTCCAGCAGCTCACCCTGATGATGGCGATCCCGCCGCTGCTGGTCCTCGGCTCTCCCGGCACCCTGCTGCTACGCGCTACCCCGCACCACGGCCCCGGTCTCTTGGCGCTCCGCGCCGCGCATGCCGGGCTGCGCAGTCGCACCGCACGGTGGCTGCTCAGCCCGTGGCTGGCGGTGCCGCTATACCTGGCCGCGTTTTACGGTCTGTACCTGGCGAACTTCGCCGACCCGATCCTGTCCACCGTCATCGGCCATACCCTCCTCGAGGTCGGGTTCCTGGTCGCCGGGATGCTGTTCACCATCCCGATCCTGTCGTCGGACCCGCTGCCGGTGCGGATGAGTCACGGCGGCCGCACCCTGGACGTGTTCGCCGAGGCCGCCCTGCACGCCTTCTTCGGCGTCTTCCTGATGATGGCCACCACTACCCTCATCGACGGGTTCGCCGGCCCGACGAGCGCGCTGGGCATCGACCCGATCGAAGACCAGCGCCTCGCCGGCGGGCTGGCCTGGTCCTACGGCGAGGCCCCCACCTTGCTGATGCTCATCTACGTCATGCACCGCTGGTTCCGCGACGACACCGCCCAGGCGGTCGCCGCCGACCGTCGCGCCGACGCACACGGCGACCCTGAGCTCGACGCGTACAACGACTACCTCACCCGACTCCACCAGAAAGACACCTGACCGATGCGCACGACCCTGCCGACACCCGCCCCGGCCGCCGCGCCGGAGCAGGAGACGCCGCGCCGCGCCGTTGCGGCATGGTCGCTGCCGGTGTGGGCGGCGGTGCTGGCATCCGCGGCCGCCGGCCTGCTGCTGGATCTCGCCTCCGCACCGGTGGGATGGTGGCCGTTGACGTTCGTGAGTGTCACGGTCGCCCTGGTGGCCCTGATCGGCCGCAGCATCGGCGAGGCGTTGCTGGTCGGCACTGTGTTCGGCGCCGTGTTCTACACGACCCATCTGGTGTGGGTGGGGGAGTTCCTCGGCCCGGTGCCGTGGCTTGCCCTCGCCGGGATGGAAGCGGTCCTGTTCGGCGCGGGCGCGGTGCCGATCGCGCTCGCCCACCGGTGGACCGTCCGCTATCCGGCCCGCGGGCTCGTGCAGCTGCTCGCGGTACCTCCGCTGATCGCGGTTCTGTGGACGGCCCGTGAGGTGGTGATGGGTGCGTGGCCGTACTCCGGGTTCCCGTGGGCGCGCCTCGGGATGACCCAGGTGGGCGGGCCGCTCGCGGAGGTCGCGTCGTGGACGAGCGTGACCGGCCTGTCGCTGCTGATCGTCATTCTGTGCGCCTCGGTGGTGCAGTGGATCCGCGCCGGCGGCATCCGCTTCATGCTCGGGTTGCACCCTGCCGTGAGCGTCGCTGTTCTCCTGGTCGTGACACCGCAGTTCCCCACCGCGCCGGCCGGGGAGTTCCGGGTCGGATGGGTGCAGGGCAACGGCCCCACCGGGTACTTCGACGACAAGGCGCCCGGCGACGTCCTGGCCGCACAGACCGCCGCCACGGTGCCGCTGTACGGGCAGCCGATGGATCTGCTGGCCTGGCCGGAGGGCGGCGTCGACGCCGACCCGCTCAGTGATCCCGCCGCCGCCGAGGCGTTGGACCGGGTCGTGCGCTCGGCCGGGGCGCCGTTGCTGATGAACGCCGCCACCACCCGCGGCGACGAGGTGTTCAACACGTCCCTGCTGTGGACCGCGGATCCCACGGGCCGGCAGTGGCACGACAAGGTCAACCCGGTCCCGTTCGGGGAGTACGTGCCGGACCGGTGGTTCTACGAGCTGATCGTCCCCGACCTGGTCGGACTGATCCAACGCGAGTACACCCCGGGCACCAACCCGCCCATCGTGCAGGTCGGCGACGTCGGGGTGGGGTTGGCGATCTGCTTCGACGTGATCTACGACGCCGTGATCTGGGACGCCGCCCGCGCCGGCGCAGAGGTGTTCGTGTTCCAGACCAACAACGCCGACTTCCGTGGCACCGACGAGAACCTGCAGCAACTCGCGTTCGCCCGGATGCGCGCCATCGAAACCGGCCGCGCGGTCGTCAACGTCTCCACGGTGGGCACCAGCCAGGTCATCACCCCGAACGGCACCACCCTCGACAGCATCGGCGTCGACACCGCTGACGCGTCGATCAGCACCGTCCCGCTGCGCACCGGACTCACCCCGGCGGTGATCCTCGGTCCCTGGCTCACCGCTCTCATCCTCGTCGCAGCCACCGGTGCCCTCACTGCGGCGGGTTTGTCACACCGGGCCCGCCTTCTTGCGGGCGGCAGAGAACGCCAGGTTGATCGGAGGAGACGTTCATGAGCACGTCAAGGATGAGTTTCGTCGCAAACCGATCTCGTTCGGTGCCGGCAACCCAGACCGAGAGCAGCAATCCACCGGTTGTCGGCGAGCCACTGGCTGAGGAACGCGGATGCGCGCCGACGCCCGCCGAGAGCAGGACCTTCGGATACGGGGTGAGTCGACGCACTCTGCTGACGGCGGGGACAACGAGCCTGGTAGCGGTTGTGGTCGGCGGCCCAATGCTGCCGGCCGCATTCGCGGCGACCTATCCGTCGTGGGAGGACGTGCAGGCTGCGAAGGCCAACCAGGCGACCAAGGCCGCCGAGGTGCAACGCATCCAGGGCCTCATCCAGAGCCTCACCGGGCAGGTGGCGAGCACCCGAGCCGCCGCAGAGCAGGCGGCCGACGCGTTCTACACCGCCCAGCAGGAGTACTTCGACGCGTCCATCCGCGCGGACGCGTTGCAGGCCCAGGCCGATGAACAAGCAGCGAATGCGACTGACGCGGCGAACGAAGCCGGACGGGTCGCCGCGCAGCTGTACCGCGATGGAGGCGACAAGACCACCCTCGAGCTGTTCTTCGCAGGGTCGGCGGATACAGCGGACGACCTGCTTTCCCGGCTGGGCGTGATGGACAAGCTCCTCGAACGGAACCAGGTGGTCTACGCTGCGGCACTCACTGCTCGCGATGCGGCGCAAAGCCTCACCGATCAAGCCGTGGTGGCCCGTGAGGAGCGCGACCGGCTGAAGCAGACCGCCGAGCAGAAGATGATCGAGTCGCAGCGAGCCGCCGAAGCGGCGCAGGCCGCGCTGGACGCTCAGACACTTCACCTTGACGAATTGCGAGCACAACTGGCTGCCCTCGAGGACACGACGGCGAAGACTATCGCCGATTATCAGGCCGGGGTGGAAGCCGCCCGTATCGCCGAGGAGCGGCGGCGAGCGGCACAGCGCGCCGAAGCGGAACGGCTCGCGGCATCGGGCGGAGGTGGAGGTGTGGTCGCTTCCGGATGGGCGCGGCCGACATCCGGGCGGCGCACGTCCGGGTTCGGGCCGCGCAGCTCGCAGTGCGGCAACGGGTACTGCTCAACCAGCTATCACTACGGCGTCGATCTGAGCGGCGGCTGCAACTCAGGGATCTACGCCGCCGCAGCGGGCACCGTCGTCTACGCCGGCTACAACGGCGGCTATGGAAACTACATCAAGATCGACCATGGTGGCGGAATCGGCACCGGATACGCGCACATTCGTAACGGCGGGTTCCACGTGCGATATGGCCAACGAGTGAACGCGGGCGACCTGATCGGCAGCGAAGGCAATACCGGCAACGCGTTCGGCTGCAACCTGCATTTTGAGGCCTACGTCAACAATGCGCCGGTCAACCCGGTGCACTTCCTCGCCGCCCGCGGCGTCTCCATCTGACCCCGAACCGAAGGAGGAATTAGTGACTGAACCGATTACCCAGCGAGACGGCGCCCAGGCTCCGACGCCCCCCACGCGCCGCAGCCTCCGCCGCGCCCGACACCTGCGACCCACCAGCATGACCACGGACCCCGTGCGCAGGGTGCCGGCGGAGGCGCTCGCCCGCCGCAAGAGCATCGTGCTACGGCCGGTCCGGTCCCTGGCCGCTCTCGCGGCGGTCGCAGGCCTGGTCACGGCCTTCGCGCTCCCCGGATATGCTGCCTGGCAGCCCGCGGACGTCGAGGTCTCGACGCTGCAGCAAGTCGCGTCCGATAACGCCCAATCCTTGGTCGTCGCCTCCGACTCAGTCGAGACACAACTCACACGGGAGAGTTACGCGGCCACGACTCAGGCGGAGATCGACCAGAAGAAGGCGGCAGAAGCAGCCGCAGAGCGTGCGCGGGCCTCTGCAATGGTCGCCTCGGTGCCGTTCGACTACAGCATTGTGCCGCCAGGCAACGGATCAGTGCGGTGGCCGGTGGGCGGCCCGTTCACAGTAACGGACAGGTTCGGTTCTCGAGGCGGCGCGCATATGGGCACCGACATGGTTGCCGCTGGCGGAACCCCCGTCTACGCGTCGCTCGACGGTGTCGTGCGGATCTCGCAGGACAGCTATGGCGGCTACGGAGTCACCGTTGTCCTGGAGTCCGTCCTGAACGGGCAGCGGGTGAGCACGGTCTACCCGCACATGCGGACCGGAAGCCGGCAGGTCGTACCTGGCCAGGTTGTCGCAGCCGGGCAGCTGGTTGGACTCGTCGGCAGCACCGGACGCTCCACCGCGAACCACCTGCACTTCGAGGTGTACATAGACGGCACCGCCGTCGACTCTCTCGCCTGGCTGGAAGCGAACGCGGGCTGACCATGTCGTGGACGAAATCGTCGCGCGATCACGCCGATTCCTTGAGCGCAACGACGAAGTGGATGACTTCCTATGACCGGAACTGACGTGCTCTCCCTCGACGGCATCTCGCTGCTGCTGGTGTGGACGGCGATCGCCACCTACCTGTTCGCATTCATCGCGTACGCCGTCGATCTTTCCCAACGATCGGTCCCTGCCAGCACCCCGCGGCGGGAGCCGGCTCTGGTCGGCGCCGCTGCAACGGCGAGCCCCCAGACCGAGGGCACACGGAGTGGTCAGGTGGATAGCGTTCGCATTCTGCCCGCGCAGCGACCGCGGCTGCTGTGGGCGCGGATCGGGACGTCACTGACGGTCCTCGCGTTCCTGTTCCACCTGGCCGGAACCATCTTGCGCGGCGTCGCAGCTGAGCGCGTGCCCTGGGCGAACATGTACGAGTTCGCCCTCACCGGCACCGTCCTGATCGTCGCCGTCTACCTGCTGGTGCTGCTCCGCTACGACCTCCGCTTCCTGGGCGCATTCCTGATCGGAATGATCGTGCTGCTGCTGGGCGGGGCTACCATCACGTTCTACGTCGACGTGGTCCCGCTGATGGACCCGCTCAAGAGCGTCTGGCTGGTAATCCACGTCTTCGTCGCCTCGCTAGCCACCGCCCTGTTCGCGATCGCCTGCGGCCTCGCGGTCACTCAGCTCATGCAAACCCGCCGGGAACGGCGCGACCACGCAACCTCGGCTCGTGCCCGTGCCCCCCGTTTCCTGGCGACGCTACCGGCCGCGGACACCCTCGAGGCCCTCGCGTACCGGTTCGTGATCGTGGGTTTCGTGTTCTGGACCTTCACCCTGATCGCCGGCGCGATCTGGGCCAACGACTCCTGGGGACGTTACTGGGGCTTCGACACCAAGGAAGTGTGGACCTTCGTCATCTGGGTGCTCTACGCGGGGTACATCCATGCCCGCGCGACCAGAGGCTGGCGCGGCACCCGCTCCGCTTGGCTGTGCATCATCGGCTTCCTCACCGTGCTGTTCAACTTCACCATCGTGAACATGTTCTTCAAGGGATTGCACGCATACTCCGGCCTCAACTGAGTCCTCCTCCCTAGTCCGCCCGACCCCCCGAACGAAAGCGCAAGCATGACCCCGAACGACTCGAATCCGGCCAACCGACCCCAGCAGGGCCAGCTGACCGTCAAGCAACAGCGCGAGCAGAAGCGCCAAGCGAAACTGGCCGAGTACCAGAAGCAGATCGCCAAACGCCGTCGCAGCAAGCTGGTTTGGTGGGTCGTCGGATCCACGTCAGCGGTTGTGATCATCGGCCTCGTTGTCGCCTCCGTTGTGCTCGCCCCGTCGCCGCCAAGACAGTACGAGGCGGGAAGCGAGGGGGCGACGATCGAAGGCGTCGAAACCTTCGAGAACACGGCTGAGCACGTCGAGGGTGTTGTCGAGTACGAGCAGAGCCCTCCGGCGGGCGGTCCACACAATGCTGTCTGGTTGAACTGCGGCATCTATGACCAACCGGTTCCGAACGAGAACGCTGTCCACTCCATGGAGCACAGCGCCGTGTGGGTGACCTACGACCCCGACGAGGTGGCGGGCGAGGAGCTCGCAGCGCTGAAGAGCCATCTGCCCTCCACCTATGTCGTGCTCTCCCCATATGAGGGGCTGGATGCGCCGGTAGTGCTGTCCAACTGGAACCAGCAGCTGAAGGTCGACTCGGCGGACGACGAGCGTATTGGCGCCTTCTTCGAAGAGTACTGGCGCAGCCAGAACGCCCCCGAGCCGAACGCCGCCTGCACCGGGGCGTACGACGCACCGGGAAAGCAATGAACCACATCGAAGACATCGACGCGTCCGCACCCCGGCGGTGGCGGCGGTGGGGAGTCGTCCTTCTCATCCTCATTGCGGTCGGCGCGCTGACCTTCGCTGTGGGACGCTTTTCGACCTTCGGATCGCAAGGCGCGGCCACGCCGGGTACCGACTCTCCCGAGGCGGGCTTCTCACGCGACATGCAGGTGCATCACGCGCAGGCCATAGAAATGGCCATGGAGATCTACCGCAAGACGACCGATGACGAACTGAGGATCCTCGCGTATGACGTCGCCACCGGGCAGGCTGGCCAGCGCGGCGAGATGTACGACTGGCTCGTGCAGTGGGGCCTGCCGCAGTCCGGTGGTCCGATGATGCAATGGATGGATGCCTCTCCAAGCGGCAGCGGCCACACGATGTCCGATGGTGCAGCCATGACGGAGGAACAGGCACGCATCGAAATGGGCATGGCGTCAGCTGACGAGATCGCCGCCCTCAAGGGTGCGACCGGGCCGCAAGCCGACTGTCTATTTCTCGAGCTGCTGATTCGTCACCACGAAGGCGCCATGCCGATGGCAGCGGCACTCTCCGAACTCGGCTCGGATCCGCGTGCCTTGGCTGTCGCAGAGAGCATCGAGAAGGGACAAACAGCCGAGATCAGCGCAATGAAGTCCATCCAGGCGCGAATGGGCTGCGAATAGCACCCGAGTCCACTCGCCTGCGGCTGGTGCAACGATCCGCGTGACCCCGTATGGCCCAGAACGGAAGAACAACCTTGACGACAACGCCGAAAGAGCATCGAAGACTCGTGGGTGGCGGGCAACCCGGTACACGCCGCGCCGACGTGATGCCGCGCAGCAATGAGGTGAATCACCGCACGCTGCGGGTTGCGGGGCCGATGATCCTCGTTGGAGCGGCACTCGTCTCCCTGGTCGGCGCACTAGCACTCGGTGGCGGCGCGGCGCCGCTTCCGCTCGGCGATGCCGGTCCGTTCGTGCGATGGGGGCTTCCGGTCGCGAAGCTGCTGGTGAACCTTGCCGCCGCCGGAATGGTCGGCGTTCTCGTGACGGCGCTGTTCGCACTCCGGTCCGGAGAGCGCGAGTTCGACGTCGCCCTCGATGCCGCTTCGATCTCCGCCGCCGTGTTCACCGTTGCGGCGGGCGCGACCGCGTTCCTCACGTTCCTCAGCGTGTTCAACCCTGCGATCGACGTCGGACCGCAGTTCGGTGCCCAACTCGGACAGTTCCTCGTGGAACTGGAAGTCGGCAGGACGTGGCTGATTACCACTGTCGCGGGCGCTGCACTCACTGTGCTGATCTTCGCGGTGCGGTCCTGGGTCGGAACGCTTCTGGTCGCCCTGCTGGCGGTGGCGTCGCTCGTGCCGATGGGGACGCAGGGGCACTCGGGTGATGACGCTCTTCATCACGAGGCGATGATGGCCCTGATCCTGCACATCATCGCTGCTGCGGTGTGGCTGGGCGGTCTGCTCCTGCTCGTCATCGTCCGTCCGGTCCTCGAGCGTCCCCGCGTTCCCGATGTGATCGCCCGATACTCGAGCATTGCCCTGGCAGCGTTCGTGCTCGTAGCCGTCTCCGGCACAGTACGCGCAGCCATCGGCCTGCAGGAGTGGTCGGACCTGCTGTCTCCCTACGGGGCGATCTTGACGGTCAAGGTCGTCGCGCTCATCGGGCTCGGGCTGTTCGGCGCGTGGTACCGCACGCGTTTAATCGTTGGCATGCGCCGCACTGACGCCGCATCTCGCCCGTTTTGGACTCTGGTCGTGTTCGAGCTCGCGTTGATGGGCGTCGCAAGCGGCGCCGCCGCGGCGCTAGCCCGCACCCCGCCGCCCAACCCGGCCGCGCCTCCCGAGGTCCCCTCGCCAGCCGAACGGCTCACCGGTGCGCCGCTGCCTCCGGAGTTGACGCCTGATCGCTGGCTCACCGCGTGGAACATCGACCTGCTGTGGGCCGTCGCCGCCGGGTTCGGCGTGTTCTTCTACCTCGTCGGCGTGTGGCGCCTGCGCCGCCGCGGCGACCGGTGGCCGATCTACCGCACGATCATGTGGGTCGCCGGCCTTCTGCTGCTCGTGTGGGTCACCGGCGGCGTGATCAACGTGTACCAGGACTACCTCTTCAGCATCCACATGGTCGGTCACATGCTGCTGACGATGGCGATCCCCGTGCTACTCGTGGCGGGCGCGCCCGTCACGCTCGCCGCACGCGCGATCCGCAAACGCGACGACGGCACGCGGGGCGGACGCGAATGGATCCTCTGGGCGGTGCACTCGCCGGTGGCGCGCGTGCTCACCAACCCCTTCGTCGCCGCAGGGCTGTTCATCGGGTCGCTGTGGGTCTTCTACTACACCGATCTCTTCCGCTGGTCGCTCTACGACCACCTGGGGCACGAGTTGATGGTGGCGCACTTCCTGTTCACCGGCTATCTCTTCGCGTTGACGCTGATCGGCGTCGACCCCATGCCCTACCGGCTGCCCTACCCGGGCCGCCTGTTGCTCCTCATCGGCATCATGGCCATGCACGCCTTCTTCGGCATCGCGCTCATGATGCAGTCCGGGCTCATGGTCGCGGAGTGGTTCGGCTCGATGGGGCGCACGTGGGGGCTGTCGCCGCTCGAGGACCAGTACCTCGGGGGTGGTGTCGCGTGGTCGATCGGCGAGATCCCGACCCTGATCCTCGCCATTACCGTCGCCATCCAGTGGAGCCGCACGGACGCGCGCGATCAGAAGCGGCGCGACCGCCACGCCGACCGGACGAACGACGCCGAGCTCGAGGCCTACAACGCCCACCTCGCTGAACTCGCGAATCGGGACGCTCCCGCTCGCGGCTGACCGTCCAAGGAGACCCCCCATGACGACGAAGAAGGAGCTCGACGAGCGCTACGGTCGTTCTCGGCGCCCCGTCCGCCGCCGCGTATTCTGGACCGTTGTCGCGGGCGCGGCGGTATTTTCCGTAATCGCTCTTTCGTGGCTGACCATTTCCAACTCACTCGACGAAGTCGGATTCGACGAGACGGGCTTCGAGGTGGTCGATGCACGGACCCTGACCGTGTCCTTTCAGGCCACCCCACCCGCCGGAGTTGCGTTCGCGTGCGCTGTCCAGGCGTTGGACGAGGACTTCGGCATCGTGGGCTGGCGGGTGGTTGAGTATCCGGCGTCGGAGGCGACCACGCGGGCCTTCGTTGAAACGATCCCGACCGTCGCAGCGGCGACGACCGGGACCGTTCATTCCTGCTGGGTCGTGTCCGCCGAAAGATAGCCGCTCAAGCGTTCGGCCTGTCCTCGTGGTCGATGCCATGGTGCTCCTTGTCCCGCTCGAAGTTGAGCAGGCGAAGTGCGTTGGCCACGACGATCAGGGTGGAGCCCTCGTGGATCAGCACGACGGCGCCGATGTTCAGTCCCAGGAAGGTGGCGAGGATGAGGAAGGCGACGATCGCGAGGCTGGCAATGAGGTTCTGCCGGATGATGCGGCTGGTCGCGCGGCTGAGTCGAAGGGCGAACGGGACGCGGCCGAGGTCGTCACTCATCAGGGCGATGTCGCAGGTTTCCAGTGCGACGGTCGAGCCCGCCGCACCCATCGCGATGCCTACGTCGGCGCGAGCCATGGCGGGGGCGTCGTTGACGCCGTCGCCGACCATCGCAATCGGTCGGTGGGATTCAGCAAGGCGGGTGATCTCGGCGACCTTGTCCTCAGGGAGGAGTTCGCCGATTGCCGTGTCGACGCCGACTTCCCGGCCGACCGCATCCGCGACGCGCTGGTTGTCTCCGGAGATCATCACGAGCTGCCCCACGTTCGCAGCCCGGAGTGCGCTGAGTACCTGAGCGGACTCGGCACGTGAGGCATCCATCACTCCTACGATGCCAAGGAATCGTTCACCTCGGCGGACGATCATCAGCGTCTGCCCGGAGTCCCGCGCCTCCGTGTACGCGTCGGCGAGACCGCCGGTAAGCGTGAGCTGTTGCTCGTCGAACATGCGCAGGTTGCCGACATCGACCCGCTCGCCGTCGATCGTCGCCGTAACGCCCCGGCCGACGACCGCGTTCAGGTCTGTCGCGGTGAGACGCTCGGCCGGGGGGACACGGGGCTCGAGGTCGCGGACGATCGCCTCGGCCAGCGGGTGATCGCTGAGCGCTTCGACGGCGACCAGAGTGCGGATCAGCTCCGTCTCTGGAACGTCGGTGGCAGGCGTGACGGACGTCACCCGGGGGGCACCCCAGGTCAGGGTGCCGGTCTTGTCGAACGCCATCGCCTTGACCCGTCCGAGCGTCTCGAGCGGCGCGCCGCCCTTGACGAGCACGCCGGCACGCGCAGCACGGGCTACACCCGCCAGCACCGCAGCCGGTGTCGCGATCGCGAGAGCGCAGGGGCTGGCGGCGACAAGCACCGTCATGGCGAGGTAGAACGCGTCGGGGAACGGTTGCGCGAACGCGAGCCAGGAGATCAGGAGCGTGACGGCGACCCCGAGGATCACGGCGGGCACGTACCAACGCTGGAACCGGTCGATGAACTGCTGTGTGGGGGAGGCGGCCTGGTCGGCGGAGCGGACGAGCTCGACGACCTTGCTGAGCGTCGAGTCCGCGGAGGTCGCGGTGACCTCGACCTCGAGCACGCCGGACCCGTTCACGGTGCCGGCGAACACGCGGTTGGCGGCGGGCAGGGTGTCGACGGTGCGCATCGCCCGCTCCGGGTCGGCGACCGGCTCCTTTTCCACCGGGATCGACTCCCCGGTGACCGCGGACTGATCCACCGCGGACACCCCGGAGATCACGAACCCGTCGGAGGGGATGCGGGAGTTCGGGCGGATGACGACGATGTCGCCGACGACGATCTCCTCCACCGGCACCTCTACCGGCTCGTCCCCGCCGCGGCGCACCAGGGCGCTGCGGGGGGCGAGCTCGGCGAGCGATTCGATGGACTTGCTGGCACGGCTGAGGGCGTACTCCTCGAGCGCGTGGCCGAGGCTGAACAGGAACAGCAGCACCGCCCCTTCCGCCCACCGGCCGATGAGCGCGGCGCCGATCGCGGCCACCAGCATGAGGAAGTCGACCTCGAACTTCCCTCGCATTGTCGAGGCGATCGCGGTGCGGAACGTGAAGAACCCACCGAAGAAGTAGGTGGCGAGGAAGAACACCAACGGCCACCCAACCATCGGCAGCCCCAACGCAAACTCGGCGATCATTCCGCCGGCGTAGGTCACGCCCGCGGCGATCGCGAACCACAGCTCCCATCGGGCCGAACCGTGGGAATGGTTGTGCGTCTCCGCAGCGGGCGCGGTAGTCGTCGGAGAGGAAGCAGTCATGTCAACAAGATACATCATAAGATCATGATATGTTGTACTTGTGAATGATTATCGTGATCGGAGGGCACAATGGTGAGCATGGCCGGTACTGAGACGCGTCGGGAAGCGAGCTCCTTGTCCGTGGCGGATGCTGAGCGTCTCGCCGAGATCATGCAGGCGCTGGCCTCGCCTGTGCGGCTGCGCATTCTGAGCGCGCTGAGTGTTCAGCCGAGTACCGTGACCGACCTCAGCGAACAGCTGCGCATCGGCCAGACGACCACATCGAACCATCTGCGGCTGCTGCGGCATCTGAGCCTGGTCATTGGCACGCGCGACGGCCGGCACATCCACTACTCGCTCTTCGACGACCACGTCTCCGAATTGCTCGAGGAAGCTATCGGGCACCTCGAGCATCTGCCCGGGGTGTGAAAAGTCCGCTCCCGCCTAGGACTTCCGTTCGCGGAGCGTGTTCGAACACTGCAGCCGTCTACTGCGGCGCATCATCGCGGAGTCGGAGTGCGATCCAGAGGCCGCATCGACGGCATACGAAGCCAGCGCCGCCATTCAGCGCATGCACCTTGCGTCGCGGCAGAACTCTTCCGCAACAGGAGCACTCGACGGTCGTGTCATCGTTCACGGGAGTCGATCGCATCAATGAGCTGTTCAGTTGTGGGCAGTCCCGCCGGGCCTGTTGGTGTGGCGTAGACCCGGCATGCAAGATTGGATGTTCTACCATTGCCAGGAAACAGATCCTCACCGTCTCGAAGGATCGTGGGTGACCCAGCGAACAGCACGCGCTCAGCATCCTCCGGACCATTGACCCGTCGGTAAACAATCTCAGTCTCGTGGAAGCCGCAGGCGCGCAAAGCGTCCTGCAAGCGTCTGCCGGCTTCGACCCAGCTGGGGCAGTCGTCGATGTGAAGGACAACGAGATGCACACTGCCATGATCCTCCGATGTGTGATCCTCCGCACCTCGTGTGGCCCAGTACAGGACTATACATCGGTGGATGTATAGTCATCGGATGCTGACTATTGCGGATCGTCTCGACGTGATGAATCGACTCGGGCGGGCGATGGCCGATCCGACTCGCTCTCGCATTCTCCTGGCGCTCCTGTCGGGACCGAGTTACCCTGCGGTGCTGTCCAGGGAGTTGGGGCTGTCGCGTTCGAATGTGTCCAATCATCTGACGTGTCTGCGTGGCTGCGGGATCGTGGTCGGCGAGCCCGAGGGCCGGCAGACCCGCTACGAGGTGGCTGACCCGCACTTGGCGCGCGCGTTGACGGCGCTGGTGGACGTGACTCTCGCTGTCGACGACAGTGTGCCGTGTCTGGATCCCGACTGCGGCGTCGAGGGATGCGTGGCAGGGGCGGCACGAGCATGAGCGCTGTCACGGGTTCACAGGTCGAGAACTCCGACCTTGATGACGACGATGATGACGATGACCGGCCGTGGTACCGGAGCCCGGGCGTTCTGATCCCGATCGCGTCCGGCGTCGCGTTCGCAGCTGGCCTGGTCTGCGAGTGGACCGGCGCGGAGACCGCGGGGCTGGTGCTGTTCTGGATCGGTCTGCTGCTGGGGGCGTACACCTTCGTACCCGGAGCGCTGCGCAAGCTCTTCACCAAGGGCAAGCTCGGCATCGGCCTTCTGATGACGATCAGCGCGACCGGGGCGGTGATCCTCGGCTTCGTCGAGGAGGCGGCCGCGTTGGCGTTCCTGTACTCCATCGCGGAGGCGCTAGAAGACAGGGCCATGGACCGCGCCCGTGCAGGGCTGCGGGCGCTGCTGAAGCTCGTGCCCGATACCGCACTCGTCAAGAGGGGTGACGTCACGACGGAGGTCGAGGCGAAGGAACTGCGCGTCGGCGACGTCCTCGTGGTCCGGCCGGGTGAACGGATCGCCACCGACGGAACCGTCCGCGTCGGACGGAGCAGCCTGGACACGTCCGCGATCACCGGCGAGTCCATCCCGGTCGAGGTCGACCCCGGCACCGACGTGTCGGCCGGGTCGATCAACACGACGGGCGTCCTCGAGGTCGAGGCCACCGCCGCCGGCACCGACAACTCGCTCACCACGATCGTCGAACTCGTCGAGAAGGCGCAGGCGGAAAAGGGCGACCGCGCCCGTTTGGCCGACCGGATTGCCCGTCCCCTCGTTCCCGGCGTGATGATCCTCGCCGTGCTGGTGGGCGTGCTCGGGTCGCTGCTGAGTGGCGACCCCGAACTCTGGATCACCCGCGCCCTAGTCGTGCTCGTCGCCGCCTCGCCGTGCGCTCTGGCAATCGCCGTGCCCGTCACGGTCGTGTCCGCAATCGGCGCGGCGTCGAAGTTCGGCGTGGTCGTGAAGTCCGGGGCCGCGTTCGAGAGGTTCGGCGGCATCCGTCACCTCGCCGTCGATAAGACGGGCACCCTCACCCGCAACGAGCCCACCGTCGCCCGCGTGGTCACCACCGGTGCGAGCGAGACCGAAATTCTCACGTGGGCGGCGAGCCTGGAAGCTCACAGCACCCATCCCCTCGCCGCAGCGATCACCAACGCGGTGCCCGCCGCCACCGTTGCGCAGAACGTCACCGAGTCGGCCGGGCACGGCATCACGGGCACACTGGACGGCGTTCGGGTCGCGGTCGGCAGCCCGCGCTGGCTGGACGCCGGGACGTTGGCCGAGCAGGTGCACGCGATGGAATCCGAAGGGATGACGGTGGTGATCGTCCACCGCGAAAACGCCCCGGCCGGCGCAATCGGGGTGCGGGATGAGCTACGTCCCGAGGTTCCCGAGTTCATCGCGACACTGACGCGCCGCGGAGTCGGGGTGACGATGCTCACGGGTGACAACGCGCGCACCGCTGCCGCGCTGGCTGCACAGGCCGGCATCAGTGACGTGCGCGCCGAGCTGCGCCCGGAGGACAAGGCCTCGGCCGTCGCCGAGCTCTCCAAGACGCAGCCCACCGCCATGATCGGCGACGGCATCAACGACGCCCCCGCTCTCGCGGCCGCCGACCTCGGGATCGCGATGGGCGTCAAGGGCGCGGATGCCGCGATCGAATCCGCAGACGTCGCGTTCACCGGCCACGATCTTCGCCTGATCCCGCAGGCCCTCGCTCACGCACGCCGCGGCCGCAGCATCATCAACCAGAACGTCGTGCTTTCGATCGCGATCATCGTGGTGCTGCTGCCGCTGGCGATCACCGGAATCCTCGGTCTTGCCGCCGTCGTCCTCGTGCACGAGGTCGCGGAGGTCATCGTCATCCTCAACGGGCTCCGCGCGGCGCGGCGCACGAACGTATGACCGCTCCGGCAAACGGCCCCGCTCTGACCCCGGGAAACGAAAACGCCGTCAAAATGAGGTCCCCCGGCCCAGCGGCCCAGCGCGGTCGGGCCCGGCTGCTCCTTCTCGCGTGTGCTGTCGCAGTTGCAGCAGTGCTGATCGACCAAGGCTCCAAAGCACTTGCACTCGCGCAGCTCACCGAACGAGAGCGCATCCCACTCCTGGGAGACTGGCTCGGCTTGCAGCTCGCGTTCAACCCCGGCACCGTGATGTCGCTCGGTTCCGGTTCGACCTGGCTGCTCACCGTCATCGCGACGGTCGCATCTGTGGTACTGCTCATCGCCGCGACGCGCGCGCGCACCGCACGATGGGCGGTCGTGATCGGGCTGCTCTGGGGCGGCGCGGTCGGCAACCTCCTGGACCGGCTGTTCGCCCCACCTGGATTCGGCCGCGGCCACGTCACCGACTTCCTCGCCTACGGCAACCTGTTCATCGGCAACATCGCCGACGTCATCCTCGGCGTCGGCGTAGCCCTCGGCCTCCTGCTCTACCTCCGAGGCTCCCAGCACACCGGCGACGGGGGATGATGGGTCTCGAGCACCAAGTTCGCACGAATGTCGCCGACGCATGGTGGTCTGACATGAGGTCCGCGGGATGCGGTTGCCCGGGGGTGGGCGCATGATTCTCTCGTCGATCCTTCAGGCAATCGGTCTGTTCATGGCGACGAACATCGATGACATCATCGTGCTCTCGCTCTTCTTCGCCCGCGGCGCCGGCCAGCGCGGGACCACAGCCCGCATCCTGTTCGGACAGTACCTCGGGTTCGCCGGCATCTTGGCTGCCTCCGTCCTGGTTGCACTCGGCGCCGGGGCGTTCCTGCCCCCAGGGGTCATCCCCTACTTCGGGCTCATTCCCCTGGGATTGGGTTTATGGGCGGCATGGCAGGCCTGGCGCGATCGGCATGATGACGACGATGACGACGCGAAGTTCGAGGGCAAGAAAGTCGCCGTGTGGTCCGTTGCCGGAGTGACCTTCGCCAACGGTGGCGACAACATCGGGGTCTACGTCCCCGTCTTTCTCAATGTGGGCACAGCCGCCACGATCGCGTACTGCATCGTGTTCCTGGCTTTGGTCGCCGTGCTGGTCGGCCTGGCCAAGTTCATCACGACCCGCAAGCCGATCGCGGAGCTCCTCGAACGCTGGGAACACATCCTGTTCCCCATCGTGCTGATCGGCCTGGGCGTCTTCATCCTCATCAGCGGCGGTGCCTTCGGACTCTGACGACAAACGCGGCTGCAGTGCCACGAAACGAGTCGGACGTAGCGGGCAGCGGGCGTCGTCCGGCGCTTGGGACGTCGTGACTGCCGTCGCGCAGTAATGCTCCTACTGCGCTGGGATGTGTTCCCACGAGACGCTGTACGCGCGATGTGACTCTTCGATGTCTCCGAAGAAATACCGGCCCTGGTCACGGCTTGGTGAAGATCCGCTTGTCCCGCCGCCCCCACTGTCCGTGATGGTCCGCACGACGCGATGTTTCAGGGTCGTCCCCGTATCCGCTGGTCGGCTGTCCCTCATGTTGTGAAGCTAACACTCCGCCTCACCAATCCAGACACACCTTTGCGGCCCCGGGCTTGTCGGCGATCAGCCCACACGTCTTGCAGATCGAGGGCGAGCCCGCTGTACGGGCCTGGCTCGACCACCTCTCTGACAGCAGAGGGGCGGTGACGGGTGTCGGTGTCGATGCGGGTGATGAGCGCGGGGAATGGATACAAGTACCTCCTCCGCACCGTGGCTGCGGCCGACGGCGAACGGCCGCTCTCCACACCGCTGACCCGCTACTACGCCGAGGCCGGCACGCCGCCCGGCCGCTGGCTCGGGAGCGGACTTCCGGCGCTGGCAGTCGGCAGAATCGGCGCGGGGTCGCGGGTGTCTGAAGCTCAGCTCGAGCTGCTCCTTGGAATGGGTCGCGATCCCGGCACGGGCGCCGCGCTCGGCCGGGCATATCCTGAGTACGCGGCATCCGAGGCCGGCGTCGAGCCTCCGAACGCACACACTTCACCGCCGACTCGCCGACGCGCGGTCGCCGGCTATGACTTCACCTTCTCGCTCCCCAAGTCAGCATCGGTCCTCTGGGCAGTCGCCGACGCCAACACCCAGGCCACAATCGCCGCCGCGCACCACAAGGCGATCGACGACGTTCTCGCCTTCATGAAGAGCAAACTCGCCGTGACCCGAGCCGGAGAAGCAGGCCGCGACGGTGCAGTGGCCCAGGTCGAGGTCGCTGGGCTCGTCGCTGCAGCCTTTGACCACTTCGACTCGCGCGTGGGCGATCCGCAGCTGCACACGCACGTCGTGGTGAGCAACAAGGTCCAAACAGTGTTCGACGGCAAGTGGCGCTCGCTCGACGGGCGCCCTCTGCACGCGGCGACGGTTGCGCTGTCCGAGCTGCACGCCGCTGTGTTTGCCGACCACCTGTCGCGTGCGCTCGGCGTCCGGTGGGAACACCGCGAGCGCGAAGCCGATCGCAACTCGGTCTGGGCGATCGCTACTGTTCCCGAGCACCTCGTCGCCGAGTTCTCGTCTCGCTCGCGTCACATCGACATCGAGAAGGACCGGCTCATCGACGAGTACATCGCGGCGCACGGTCGGGCGCCGTCGAAGGTGACGATCATTCGGCTTCGTCAGCAGGCAACGCTCGCGACCCGTCCCGAGAAGCAACTTCGATCGCTCGCCGATCTCACGCACGAGTGGCGCACGCGCGCGAGCCGACTGCTCGGCCGCGATGCGACCGCCTGGGCGCGCAAAGCGGTGAATCACGATGACACTCCACGGCCGTTGCGTGTCGAAGATATCGAGCGCGGCATCCTGAACCAGCTCGAACAGCGTGTCGTCGAAGCCGCGAGCGAGCGTCGCTCGACTTGGACGCGCTGGAACCTCTACGCGGAAGCCGCGCGTCAGACGATGGGGTGGCGCTTCGCTGCGACCGAGGACCGCGAGGCGATCGTGGGTATGATCACGGATGCTGCGGAGCAGCGCTCCACACGCCTCTCGCCACCTGAGTTCGCGGTCTCTCCCGCTGAGTTTCGGCGTGCTGATGAGACGAGCGTCTTCCGTCCGCGCAACTCCGCGCGCTACTCATCGATTGCGCTGCTCGACGCGGAGGAGCGACTGCTCGCCGCATCGCACGCGACCGATGCGCCGGTGGTCAGCGCTGCAACTCTCGAGCGCGCGGAGCGGGCGCGCCGCAATCGCGGGATCGTCCTCGGGGATGATCAGCGCACGGCCCTCCACTCGATCGCGACGTCAGCGCGCTCGCTCGACGTGCTGATCGGCCCAGCCGGTGCGGGCAAGACAACCGCGATGCACGCGCTCCGCCTTGCATGGGAGCACGAGCACGGCCGCGGCTCGGTCATCGGTCTCGCACCGTCGGCAGCTGCCGCGCGCGAACTCTCCGACGACCTCGGGATCACAACCGAGAACACCGCCAAGTGGTTGCACGAGCATAGCCATGGCCGCGTAGCGGCGCGCGCATCACAGCTCGTCATCATCGACGAGGCATCCCTTGCTGGCACCCTCACGCTCGATCGCATCAGCACGCTGGCGACGCGGGCGGGCGCGAAAGTGCTCCTGGTGGGTGACTGGGCGCAGCTGCAGTCGGTCGACGCCGGCGGTTCGTTCCGGATGCTCGTCGAAGCACGCCCAGATGCCCCTGAGCTCGCCGACGTGCACCGCTTCCGCAATGCGTGGGAGAAGGAGGCATCCCTCGACCTGCGCTACGGGCGACTGCAAGCCCTCGACACGTACGGCGCGCACGACCGGATCGTTGGTGGCGACGCCGACGCGATGGCCGACGCGGCCTACAGTTCTTGGCTCCACGACATGGTCGCCGGCACGTCGTCCGTGCTCGTCGCGGAAACCGGTGAAGCGGTCGCAACCCTCAACCGACGGGCGCGCGCCGAGCTGATCCTCGCCGGCGCTGTGGATGCCACGGCCGAAGCATCCCTGCGGGATGAGTCCGCAGCATCCGTCGGTGATGTTGTCATCACGCGCAAGAACGACCGTCGCCTGCGATCAGGCCCTGACTGGGTTCGCAACGGCGCACGATGGAAGGTCGTCGCGGTCCGTCGCGACGGCTCGCTACGCGTGCGAAACACCGACCGCGCCGGTGCTCGACCGATCAGCCTGCCGGTCGGATACGTCGCGGAGAACGTCGACCTCGGCTACGCCGTGACCGCCTACCGGGCGCAAGGGATCACGACCGACACCGCGCATGCCGTCATCGAGCCAGGAACGACACGTGAGAACCTGTACGTCGCGATGACGCGGGGGAGAGAGTCGAACACGGCGTACGTGGTTGTGACCCGCCCGGACGACAATCACTCCGCGCGGTATCCCGGTGAACGTCCCGATGCCACAGCCCGGGCCGTCCTCGCGGGCGTGCTCGGGCATGTCGGCGCCGAGCTATCGGCACACGAGACGATCGCCGTCGAGCAGGAGACCTGGGGATCGATCGCGCAGCTCGCGGCCGAGTACGACACGATCGCGGCGTCCGCCCAGCGGGCACGGTGGACGAGTCTCATTCGGGTGTGCGGACTGCCAGCTGAACTGGCCGAAGCGGCGATTACCTCGGACGCTTTCGGCGCCCTGACAGCGGGCCTTCGACGCGCGGAGGCGGTCGGTTACAGCGTTGGGACGCTGCTTCCGCGGATCGTCGCCGCGCGTGGATTCGAAGATGCTCAGGATGCCGCGGCCGTGCTCCACGAGCGCCTCGAGCGAGTCCTCGCTCAGCCATTGAGCGGCAGCTCGCGGGGGAGCGAGGGGCGGCTCATCGCCGGCCTCATCCCGGCGGCGATGGGAGAGATGGATGCCGAGATGCGGCGTGCCCTCGACGAACGGGCACATCTCATCGAGGAGCGCGCATCGGTGCTAGTCGAATCCGCGTTGACGTCGGGGGAGAGGTGGATCGCTTCGCTCGGGCGCGTCCCCGCCGGTCCGGCGCGAGCGGGTGCTTGGCGGCATCAGGTGCGCATCGTTGCCGCGTACCGTGACCGGTACGGCGTGTTCGAAGATGACGCGCTCGGTTCTCCCGCTACGTCGCCGAACCAGCGAATGGATGCCGCGGCCGCAGCCTTGGCGCGGGATCGCGCGATCTGGCTGTCGCGGACGGATGCTCCTGCACAGCGTGAGCGCGCCCAGTCGCAGCTGGGCTGTCCACACTCTGTAGCTCGTGGTCTACACCCGCGCGAGGGGCGGGCGTACCCTGAGCGCAATTGCATGCCCACCCCTGAAGGAGGGGCCTGGCCGATGTTTCAACTGCTGATGGCCTTCGTGAGCCGCGTCTACACGTTCCTCCAGCGGACCATGCCGACGAACATCCTCATCCGCGCCACCCACACCCGGCGCGGGCTCAAGTGGGGCGTGCCTGCGATGCTCCTCGCGGTCGTCTACATCGTGATCGCCGCTGCCCTCGCGCAGTGGGTCGCCGGCGGAGCGCCAGGATGGATCAACCTGCTTGTCCTGGTGTGCCTTTGGAACGCGCTGAAGTTCGTGGCGAACGGGCCGATGACCCTCGTTCGGCTGGTCCGCGTCCGGGCGCTCGAGCGTCGCTACCGCGGCGCGGGAGTGGCCTCGAACGAAACGATGACGGTCGGCTGAGACCGAACCGCGGACGCGACGACGTCAGCCGGCAGTCGCGGGTTCGAATGTCGCCCGCTCAAAGTTCATGTGTTTGCACGGGTCTTGCGGGTCAAATTATAGGGCGAAAGTCGCGAACCGGTAGGCGCATCGCATCCGCACTTGCGACGACCGGCTACCGCACCGTCCACGACGGGATGTTCGGCAAGTGGAAATCGCGCTCCCGTCGGTATGGTGGCGACGTGGATGACGACCGACGAAATGCGCTGGGTCGCCGCGAAATCCTCGCGGCGTACCTCGAGGTCCTGGATCGACTCGGAGAACTCGTTGCGATCTGCTCCACTATCGAGGGCGACGCCGGCGAGCTGCGAAATGCCGTACAGGGAGCATTCGGACTGAGTCCGATCGCAGCTGATGCGGTCCTGGCAATGCAAGTCAGACGCTTCACCCCGGAAGAGCGACACAAGATCCGCAGCGAGCTCGCGGCCGTCGATCGATGGCTTGGGGAGGCGAACGGAGCGTAGGCCGACCGGGCAACGTTCGGCTCTGCCTCGCCCGGGATAGCCTCAACGAGTGGTCGAGGAGGAGTTGGCGGGCGGGAACGCGAGCGGCGCGGTGGTGCGGGTGGGCGACACGGTGCGGAAGCCGTGGACGGCTTCGACGCCTAGCGTGCAGAGATTCGTGGATGCCCTTCGCGTTGCCGGCGTCGATGCAGCCGCTCCGCTCGGGCGGGATGATGAAGGACGCCAGGTTCTCGAGTTCGTTCCCGGCCGGTTGGCCATCGACGGCCGCCGCCTCTCGCGCGCTGAGCTCCAACGCGTCGGGTCGATGGTGCGACAGATCCACGACGCGAGCCAGAACTTCACTCCGGATCCAGACGACGTCTGGGACACCGCAATCGCCGCACCGGGCGACGACCTGGTCTGTCACAACGATCTCGCGCCGTGGAACCTCATTATCGGTGAACGCTGGGTGTTCATCGACTGGGATGCATCGGCTCCCAGCACTCGACTTTGGGACCTGGCCTATGCAGCGCAAGCCTTTGCTCTCAACGACACCACCCGGTCTGTGTGGGAATCGGCGCGCGACCTCCGGGCTTTCGTCGACGGGTATCGCGCGGGTCCGGCCCTCCGCGCTGACCTGCCGATGGCCATGACTCAGCGCACGGCGGCAATGTATGACTTGCTGCGCTCATCGCATGCCGCCGGGAACGAACCCTGGGCCTCCATGTTCACCGGCGGGCACGGCGAGCACTGGAGTGCCGCAGGGCGCTATGTGACCGCGCACCAGAAGGAGTGGTTGGCGGCCCTCACGCGGCCGGAACGCCGCTAAAGGCGTCGCCGTATCAGCAGGTCCGCATCAGGCCGCGCTGGCTTGTTCGCTCGCGCCCCTCGTCAGCGTCCGACGGGGGGCCCGCTGCCGGACGACTCCCTCGCGGCGGAGGGCTCGGCCGCTCAGCCGACGAATCGGTGCGCTGAAGGACCGGGTACCGTACAAACGTGAAAGGCGACATCAGCGCTGAGGACGGTCGAGAACGCGTTCGTCGACTGATGGGATTGGCTCCGAACCAGCGTGCGGTGCGGGTGCCTGGTGGTCCTGCCTGTGAACTACTCGCGGATCTGGCGAGCCTGCAACGGGACTTCGAGATGGCTCGTCAGTTTCTCCGTCACTTCGCGGAGCTCGCACAAGACGAAGTTGAACCGGATTCGCCCAACCAGTCGTTCTGGATCTCGGCGCTGACGATGTACGGTCGCGCGTTTGCGAAAGGCCGGCGTCACGCTGCCCGCGCGACCCCCGACATATACGACGACTCCGATCTCGAAGCACACCGGTTCTTGATCGACATTCGCAACAAGTTCATCGCACATTCGGCTAACGCTTTCGAGCAAGCCGCGATCTTCGCCATCATCGCCGACAGCTCTGACGGAGGATTCACGGTCCAGGGCGCCGGTTCGCAGCACTCGAGTTTCGCGCGGCTATCGCGCAAGCGTGCGTTGCAGGTGTCGAAGATGTGCGAGGTGCAGTTGGCAGACATCGATGCGCGGATGGCAACCGCACGGAATGCTGTGATGGCCGAAGTCAGAGACCTTGGCGAGGAGCGCATCTCACGTCTTCCGGAACTCGGGATGGTTCGGATAGACGAGTCGGCCGTTGGCCGAGACCGTCCTCAGTACCGCTGACCGGCCTAGATCGCGATCCGATCGAACTGCCTTCGCGCGCACGGGAACCGTCCACGGGCGGTGTCGGCGGGGCGTTTGCGTTTCCCGCGGACCACGCCGGCGATCCCCAGCTCCCGCATGCGGCGTTCGACCATGCAGCGGGCGATGTCGTGCCCGTCGCGACGCAACCTCAGCCAGAGCTTGCGGGCACCGAGGATCTTCCGCTGCTTCTGCGACGTGGCCAGGATGATCGGCTTCCACCGCTCATCCGACACCTCCCGCGCCGAGGGGAATTGCCGCGACGCGGCTGGCATCGACTGAGTACGACCGTGACCTCCTCCTGCTACGGGAGGAGGTCATTCGTGCTTAAGGGCGACTATGCTCATGCCGAAACGGGGGCGGCAGTGGCAGATAGCGGATGGGACAAGGTAAAGAGCGGCGTCGGCACGTTCTTCGGCGGCGTCCTGGTCATCGGATTCTTCCTCGGCGTCGGATGGTTCATCGGATTCCGCCCCATCGAGTGGGTGATGGACTTTGTCGCGATCACGCAGTCGCCGGACAAGTCCCCCCGTTCATTTGAGCCGGTCGCTCCTGCCGAGCCGGTCGAAGCACCGATTCCGGATTCCCCGCCCATGCCAGAGCGCTGGTCCTGCTACTGGGACCCGACCATGAACGAGGACTGGCACGACGACGTGCTGTGTACGCGCGGCTACGAGTACGACCGACCGATCCTGCTCGCTGACTGGGGCTTCGTTACGCAGGACGACATGATGGCGGCGGCCGCGGACTATGAGGCCTGGCTGAACAGCCAGCGCTGAGCCCGTTGCGCAGGTAGTCCTTCATGCCTTCACTCACCGCGACCTCCTCCCTGTCCGAACTCCACGTGGGCACCAGCCTGACCAGGCACGTCACCGACTCGCCACACGCAAAGGCGGCCCGCGCATCTTGAGATGCGTGGGAAGGGCCCCTCTCCCTCACCGTGCCCGCGTGAGGATCGCCCTTCACACCGCAGGCGACACGAAGAACCCGTTCGGACTCACGGGATTTGGTTGCCGCCCACTCAACTGTCGTGCTTTGCGAGACATCCCCTGCGCCTCACGGCTGGGAGGCCAACGTCGCTCCTGAGGCGCTCCGGACGGCACTGGGTTCGTGTCTGTCCCGAGGGTTGAGTGCTTGATCGAACCCGCGGTAGGCCCCGTCATTGTTCTGCGGCAAACTCCAGGTTTGTTGAGCATCTCGGCGAGGACGCGACGATGCGACAAGGGTTGTCCTGGATACCATAGGGGGGTATGGTACGTGCCATGAACGGCTACACGGCGAGCAAGGATGACCTGCTGAAGCGGCTGCGACGCGCGGAGGGTCAGGTTCGTGGGATCGCGCGGATGGTGGAGGAGGACAAGTACTGCATCGACGTCCTCACGCAGGTCTCCGCGGCGACGAAGGCACTCGAGTCTGTCGCGCTGTCACTGCTGGGTGACCATCTCTCACACTGCGTTGCCGAAGCAAGCGCCGAGGGTGGTGCCGTCGCGGAACAGAAGATCCGCGAAGCCAACGATGCAATCGCCCGTCTGGTCCGTTCCTAGCCCGCCTGCCCACGCACTATGAGGAGACGATGATGAACACTGAGAACCGCAACGACCTGGGCTTGAGGGACGCTGGCGCCGGCTGTGCGTGCTGCGCGATCGCATCGACGCCCGAGACCGTGGGTGAGGTCACGGCGGCGGTGACGTCCGAGGTGCTGGTGACGGGGATGACCTGCTCGCACTGCGTGTCGAGCGTCACCGAGGAGTTATCCGCGATCGACGGGGTAGAGGGTGTGTCGGTTGACTTGAACGCGGGCGGTGCGTCGCGGGTGACTATCCGCAGCTCGACGCCGATCCCTGCTACCGCTGTGGAGGCGGCGGTGGCGGAGGCTGGTTACGCCTTGGCCAGCAGCCCGTCATGAGCACCTTCGATGACGAGCTCGACCTCACCGGGATGACCCGCATCCGTCGAATGCGAACAGTGGAAGGACGCTCGTCATGAGCCAGCACGACCACGACGCACATCACCGCTCCACGCCGACCAGCGCAGGCGATGACGACGCCGCTCAGGGCGCCCGAGCGACGGTCGCAGAGTCCGAGACCGCTGGCGACCACCACGCACACCGCACATCCGCGCAGCACAGCACCGATGAGAGACACGGCGGCGTCCACGAGGGGATGCAGCACGGTGGCCATGGTGGGCACGCCGGGCATGGTGCGGACCATGTCGCACGCTTCCGTCGATTGTTTTGGATCAATCTGATTCTCGCCGTCCCGGTGGTGGCGTTCTCGGGCATGTTCTCGATGCTGCTCGGGTACCCGCTGCCCGACGGGGCATGGGTGGGCTGGATTTCACCGGTTCTCGGCACTGTCATGTACGTGTGGGGTGGTGCCCCGTTCCTGACCGGCGCGGTCAGCGAACTGCGTGCCCGTAAGCCCGGCATGATGCTGCTGATCGGGTTGGCGATCACCGTCGCGTTCGTGGCGTCTTGGGGCGCGAGCCTCGGGTTGCTGGATCACGAGCTGGACTTCTGGTGGGAGCTGGCGCTGCTGATCGTCATCATGCTCCTGGGGCACTGGATCGAGATGCGCTCGCTCGCGCAGACCACCTCCGCCCTGGATTCTCTTGCCGCTCTCCTCCCGGACGAGGCGGAGAAGGTGGACGGGGACACCACCGTCACGGTTGCGCCCGCGGATCTGCAGGTCGGCGACGTCGTTGTGGTGCGCCCGGGTGGACGAGTTCCGGCTGACGGTCGGGTGGTGCAGGGTTCGGCGAGCATGGACGAGTCGATGATCACCGGCGAGTCCAAGCCTGTCCGCCGAAGCGGCGGGAATGCGGTCGTGGCCGGCACCGTTGCCACCGACTCCGGCATCCGTGTCGAGATCAGCGCGGTCGGGGAGGACACCGCCCTCGCCGGCATCCAACGCCTGGTCACCGAGGCGCAGAACTCTTCGTCGAAGGCGCAGCGCCTCGCCGATCGTGCGGCCGGGTGGCTGTTCTGGTTCGCGCTGACCGCCGCAGCGATCACCGCCGTGGTGTGGACCCTGGTTGGGCTTCCTGATGACGCGGTGATCCGCACCATCACCGTGCTGGTGATCGCCTGCCCCCACGCTCTCGGCCTGGCAATCCCGCTGGTGGTGTCCATCGCCACCGAGCGGGCCGCCCGCGGCGGGGTGCTGATCAAGGACCGTCTGGCCTTGGAGAGCATGCGCACCGTGAACACGGTGCTGTTCGACAAGACCGGCACCCTCACCAAGGGCGCGCCCGCCGTCACCGCTATCGAATCGGTAGACGGGATCGACGCCGACCGGCTGATGGCCCTCGCGGCCGCCGCGGAGGCCGATTCCGAGCACCCGTTGGCCCGAGCCATCGTCGCCGCTGCGGGGGAGAAGAGTCTGTCCGTGCCGGGTTCGACGGATTTCGAGTCGTCACCCGCGGTTGGGGTGCGCGCGACGGTCGACGGCCAGGTGGTGCAGGTCGGTGGCCCGTACTTGCTCGAGCAGACCGACACGCAGGAGCTGCCCATCGCTGACACCTGGCGTGAGGAGGGGGCGATCATCCTGCATGTCCTCATCGACGGGAAGGTCGCCGGTGCGCTGCGGCTGGCCGATGAGATCCGCCCCGAGTCCCGGCAGGCTATCGACGCCCTGCACGCCGGTGACGTGCAGGTCGTGATGATCACCGGTGACGCCGATGCTGTCGCCGCATCGGTGGCTGCTGAACTGGGCATCGACCGGTTCTTCGCCGGTGTGAGGCCGGAGGATAAGGCGTCCAAGGTGAAGCAGCTGCAGGACGAGGGACGCAAGGTCGCGATGGTCGGCGATGGTGTGAACGACGCGCCCGCTCTCGCGCAGGCCGATGTCGGTATCGCCATCGGCGCCGGCACGGATGTCGCGATCGCCTCGGCGGGGGTGATCCTGGCCAGCGACGACCCCCGCTCGGTGCTGTCTGTGATCGAGTTGTCCCGCGCGAGCTACCGGAAGATGAAGCAGAACCTGTGGTGGGCTGCCGGGTACAACCTCATCTCGGTGCCCCTGGCCGCCGGCGTCCTCGCCCCGATCGGTTTCGTGCTGCCGATGTCGGTGGGCGCGATCCTCATGTCCCTGTCCACGATCGTCGTTGCCCTCAACGCCCAGCTGCTGCGCCGGCTGGATCTCAGCCCCGACGCGGTCATCCGACGCTGACGGGTGTGACGTACCGTGGAAGGGAGGGAGGTGACATGTCGCTGATCGCACTGACGGACCGGCTTCGCACCGGCCGGTCTGTGGCCCGCACGCTGCTGCTGCTCATCGCGGTCACCGGCGCGGTCATCGTGGGCCTGCTGGCCATGCACTCCCTCAACGCCCACACCGCGACAGAAGCGGGACACTCGACCACAGTCACCTCCGCCGCCCCAACCGATGCCACCGACCACCACACGGGGCATACGGCAACCGACGAGCCGTGCGCGGAGTGCGGCAGCGGACACTCCGACATGCTCGCGATGGCGTGCGTGCTGGCACTTCTGGCGACCGTGCTGTTGCTGATGCGGCCCGGCGCGGTCACGCGATGGTTGTCGATCCTCCCGCGACCGAAACCCTCGGTCCTGACGGCACTGTTCACCAGGCCGGCGCTCCGTCCACCTTCACTCACCGTTCTCTGCCTCAGCCGTACGTGATGCGCCCGAGCCGACCCCTCGTGTCCGGCTCCCGCACCCGCACGCCCGTCACCCTGACCGGCGCTGCTTTCACGTACCCCTGTATTGGAGAACCCTGATGAAGATCCGTACCACCGCAACCGCCGCACTCACCCTCGCCGCCGCACTCACCCTCGCCGGCTGCGCCGGCGGCACAGGCTCAGAGTCCATGCCCGGCATGGACCACGGCAACAGCTCCGCCCCGTCCCCCTCGTCCGCAGCCACAGCGGACTTCAACGACGCGGATGTGATGTTCGCGCAGATGATGATCCCGCACCACGAACAGGCCGTCGAGATGTCCGACATGATCCTGGACAAGGAAGGCATCGACCCGGCCGTTCTTGCCCTGGCGTCCGAGATCAAGGCCGCGCAGCAGCCCGAGATCGACCAGCTGAAAGAGTGGCTGGACGAATGGGGCGCCGACAGCGACACCGGCACCATGGAAGGCATGGACCACGGCGGCGGCATGATGAGTAACGACGACATGGCGGCCCTCGATGCGGCTACCGGCGCGGAGGCGTCGCGGCTGTTCCTCGAGCAGATGACGATGCACCACGAAGGCGCCATCGAGATGGCGCAGGACGAAGTCGACAACGGGAAGAACCCGGACGCGATCGCGATGGCGCAGACCATCATCGACACGCAGACCGCGGAAATCGCCACCATGCAGGAGCTGCTCGGGAGCCTCTGACCCGTTGCGCGCGGGTCGGTGCAGTTACAGTGCGCCGACCCGCAAGCGACCGACTCCGAAAGCAACGCCATATGCTTCTTCATCGCACTCTGACATCGACCCTGCGGCATCACCACGCGCGTCGCAGCATCCTCGCTGCGGGCGCGGTCGCCGCGCTCATCTTCATCGCCGGGTGCGCTGCCCAAACGCCCTCCACCGGCGACGACCACGCCACGTCCACGATCGAACACGCGCATAACGTCGTCGCCGACCCGTCCGGGTCGGGGTTCCTGATCGGTACGCACGACGGCATCTACACCGCAACCGAAGACGGCAAACTCGGCCCCCGAGTCGACGGCCCCCGCTTCGACGCCATGGGCCTCACCGCCGTCGGCGACATCCTGCTCGCCTCGGGACACCCCGGCCGCACCACCCCTCCCGAACTCGGCACCCCACACCTGGGCATCATCCGCAGCACCGACACCGGTCGTAGTTGGACTCCGGTCGCGTTCACGGGAGAAAAGGACTTCCACGTCCTCGCGACCGCCCCGGACGGCACGGTGTACGGGCTTGCCACCGACTCCTCGGATGTGTTGGTGAGCACCGACGAAGGAGACACCTGGACACCTACGGGCGGTTCCATATCGGCGTTCAACCTGGTCGCGGACGCCACCGGCAGAGTCATCGCGTCGACACCCGACGGGCTACAGGTCAGTACTGACGGCGCAGCATCGTTCGGCCCGTGGGCGGATACGCCGCTCATCGCGCTGCTGGGCGTGTCACCGGATCATCAACGCGTCGTGGGGGTAAGCAGCGGCGGAAAGATCTGGACGACTACCGCCGGAGCCCCCTCCTGGAGCGAAGCAGGAACCGTGCATGGTCAAGCCCAAGCGATCGCCATCACCAACACTGGCGACCTGCTCGTCGTCGACGACAGCGGCCTCACGCTGCTCCCGTCACCCCCTTCGCCCTAGCAGCCCCCGCCACCTACGATCCTTCGCCACCTCACGAAACAAGGAGAGATACAGATGTCCCACCACGATGAGCACTCCGGCACTCACCAGGAGAAGCAGCAGAAGAACGGGTCCGTCAGCATGTACATCCGCTTCGGCGCGATGATCCTCACCGCTGTCGTCATCATGTACTTCGTGATGTTCGCCGGCTCCTGGGAATGGAGCCACATCCGCCTCAGCGAAAGCCGCATCTTCATGGCGCTCACCATGGGAGGCACGATGGTCCTCATCATGCTCGGCTGGATGCTCAACATGTACAAGAACACCAAAGCGAACATCGCGATCATCATTGCCGGCGTGGTCCTCATCGGCGGAGGGATCGCCCTCGACCGCAGCCAGATCACGGTCGACGACACCGCCTTCATGCAGGGAATGATCCCGCACCACTCGCTCGCCATCACCCGCTCAGAGCGTGCACAGATCCAGGACTATCGCGTCTGCCAACTCGCGGTCAACATCAGCGAAGCGCAGAAGCGCGAGATCCACGAGATGGACTGGCTCATCAACGACATCGCAGAGAATGGCATTGCTGCGACGGCCGAGCAGGCCGCGGACCGCCCCGTACCCACCTACGACGACACGGCGGATCGCACCTGCCCGCCGGAATGACGCCGCTGCCCCAAACGCCTCGTTGAGACTCGACGAGGGGCGACGAGGCGAACGCACGCTGCCCTCCGCTCAGCGTGCATTGCCCGCAAGGGGATCCGCAACCGAAGGACCGTGACCAGCGGCAGAACTGTCACAGGAGCTTCCAAGGCCGATTCCTTCAGTCGACTGCGTGGATCACACTGGTTCCGGCGCACGGTCCTTGATAACGGGCGGTGACGCATCGGCAGATGCGGTCAGCGGGAGCACCGGTCTGAACGGGATGGATGTCGCGAGTCCGACCACGACGATGGAGCCGAGTGCGAGTGTTCCGGCCCAGGCGCCGCGCGGGTCGCTGAAGGAGATGCGCCCGTCGCTGATCAGCGGGGTGAAAGCAACGAGAGCGATCGCCGCCCCGGCCGAGATGGCGCCGACGATGACGCGGAGCCATGCGCGCCCCAGACCGCCGAAGGTGTAGCCGAGGCCGATGGCGATGAGCGCGACGGCCATCCCCGCGGTGCCGATGCCCTGCGCGAGTGCCGCGAGCGTCCCGGGCACGGTGAGGGGCAGCAGACCCAGGATAAGGGGCGAGAGTGCGAGCCACCGCCAGTGCGGCCGCCCGCCTGTGCGGCGAATGTGGTCGGCCCAGCCCATCAGTCCGCCGACGATGCCTGCGCCGCCGAGCACGACGCCGAAGGTCGCGTACCAGCCAAATACGGAATCGGGACCCGCGATCTCCGCCATGAAGGCCCGGAATCCGGCGGCCCAGGTAACCCCGAGGAGTGAGCCAATGAGGATGCTCAAGGTTGCTGTCCGCGCTCCGGGGCGGCCGTCGCCGGGGTCGAACCTCCTCGGTCGCGGAACACTAGGGTCAGGCGTTGCGGCCGATGCAAGGATGGCGGCGAGTCGGCCCTCGTCTTTGGACGTCTCGCGCACGAGCAACAGACGCAAGAACGGCTCGAGCACCCGCCATGCCCCACGGGCGCTGAACTGCATCGTGCTGATCAGCCGTGTGCCCCCCGTGACCGGCTCGACGAGGTACGCGGCGCGGCCGGACAGCCATGCTCCGGGCACCTCGAACTCCACCAGGTGCCCAGGTTCGAATCGTACGAATCGATTGCGACTGGTGAGAATTCGGCCAGCGAAGGTGCGAGTGAATTCGTGCTCTGTTCCAACGCCGATGGGTCCAGCCGTCAGCCGACGTACCTGCTTGAGCCCCGACTGCCAGCGCGGTGCGTTGGTCTGATCGGCGACGAACCGGAATACCGCGTCGGGCTCTGCGGCGATGATGCTCCGTGTCGTGACGGTGAACATGCCTGCCTCCCCGGGAGGTCTCACACTAGAGCGGTACTCTAGTGTTTGAGTGCAATATAGTTCCCCTCATGAGTGTTGTCAAAGGGCCAGCGCGGCGAGATCAATCACGGATGACGCGCCGGCGCATCCTGGATGCCGGCAAATCCGAGTTCATCTCGAAGGGCTACCACGGTGCGACGATCGCTGCGATCGCGCGGCGAGCCGAGGTCGCTCCGCAGACGGTGTATTTCGTGTTCCACAACAAGCCAGAGCTGATAAGCGCGGTCATCGACGACGCCGTTCTGGGCACCGACGCGACGCCCCCTGAGGCAAGCGCGTGGTGGGCGGAGATGCGCAGCGCAGCCACCGCGGCGGACGCTCTTACTGCCTTCGTGCGGGGCGCCGCACCCTTGCTGGAGCGCGCCGCCTTCGTCTCCGTGGTGCTGAAAGCGGCGGCCCTCGCCGACCCAGAGGTCCAGGCGATCCAGGACAAGCACGACCGGATGCAGGAAGCAGGATACCGACAGGTCATCGACACCGTCGCCGCGAAAGGGCCGCTCCGCGCTGACCTGACCCCAGCGACTGCCACCGATGCGCTGCTGATGCTGTGCGGCGACAGCACCTATGTGCAACTACGCCATGACCGGCAATGGACCCACGACCAGATCGTGGCCTTCCTCGACCGCATAGTCGTCGATTCCATCCTCCAAGATCAGAGCCACTGAGTCATGTGGTCCAAGCGACCACGACGACGTGCTCTCATTGAGACGATGCTCAACCGTGCCGTGACCCCTGCCCGCTAAGGGATCGTGCATGCGTGACTCCCGGTCCGGATCCGTTGTCTGTGAGGCTCACAGTCGGATCTCGTTGGGGCGGCGTGTACTCCGGTGTCTCTCGAATCCGAACTGCTCCGGTGGCGCCACGCACACGCTCCTGATCTCGACCACAGCATCGAAGTGGCGAAGGAGCGACACATACCCGAATTGATAGTTGTACATGAGCGCGTAACCGGAGACGTTGTCGTGGACAACGCGGTCGGTGGGACTCTCCGGGACTTCGTCGTACACGTATCCGTTGTCCAACGCGGCATCCCGCGTCTTGTCCCCGTAGTCCGATCGGGACAGATGGTGGATCGCAGCCTCCGGCCCGTTCCTGTCGATCATGTCAAGGACGGTGTCGGCTTCCTCGCCCTGCATGAAGACGACGGTCATCCAGCGTCGCCCGGCCGGTGGTGCGACCGACGACTTGGGCGAGGCGGCTGTCGCCTTCGTGGTGATGCTGTTCATCTCGAGCTCCCTTCTCTGCAGGGAAGGTGCGCGGACATTCACCGTGGTGCGACGGGGGAGTGGGGCCACCGTCTTGCCACCTCAATCACCCAGGGACGACCCGAGTTGACCGGATACAATCGGAGAATTCGAACCGTCCGGTTCCCTGTCAACACAAGGGAATGCGAGGGTTCTCAAGACATCCGGTGAGGTTCGGAAAACGCCCGAACTCTCCAAGGGGTCGCAGGTTCAAATCCTGTCATCCCGACCAGAAATGGCCCGGAATCTCGCAAGAGGTTCCGGGCCTTCTGCATGTTCACGAAACGCCAACCCCTCCGAAACCCCTCCGGCGGCAACGGGATGGGTCGGCGGGGGAAGGTAGCGTAGTCGGCATGACCTTGAGTGAAAGCGTGACGTACGAATCTGTATGGCGTCCGGATGGTGACGACCTCATCGTGGAGGCCGACAACCTGGAGTTCATCCGCACCCTGCCCGACGCGAGCTTCCGCGTTGTCTACATTGACCCGCCGTTCAACACTGGACGCACGCAGCGCTTGCAGTCGCTCAAGACCAGCCGGTCGGCAACTGGATCGCGTGTCGGATTCAAGGGTCAGACTTACGACACGGTCAAGGGGACCCTCCACTCGTACGATGATGCCTTCACGGACTACTGGGCATTCCTGGAACCGAGGCTGCTGGAAGCTTGGCGGCTACTCACACCAGACGGAACGCTGTACCTCCATCTCGACTACCGGGAGGTGCATTACGCGAAGGTTGTGCTCGACGCGATGTTCGGCCGAGAGAGCTTCCTGAACGAGATCATCTGGGCGTACGACTACGGAGCGCGCTCGAAGACGAAGTGGCCCACAAAGCACGACAACATTCTCGTCTACGTGAAGAACCCCGCCGACTACGTCTGGAACGGTCAGGACGTGGACCGTGAGCCGTACATGGCGCCCGGACTGGTCACCCCAGAGAAGGTCGCGCTCGGAAAGCTGCCGACTGACGTGTGGTGGCACACGATTGTTCCGCCAGCGAGCAAGGAGCGCACCGGCTATGCGACCCAGAAACCGGTCGGTATTATCCGCCGCATGATTCAGGCCAGCAGCCACGAGGGAGACTGGGTGCTGGACTTCTTCGGCGGCAGCGGAACCACTGGCGCGGCCGCACGCCAACTCGGAAGACGATTCGTGCTGGTAGACAGCAATCCCGATGCGATCGCGGTCATGGAGCGACGGCTTGATGACGGCGCATTGGACTCCAAGGTGACAGTCGTGCACAATCCGGAGAGTGCACCTAACTCCCGCTGAAGACCCTGACTTCGCTGTAATGGCCGCTAGCGCGGCTGACCTCGCTCGAAACTATGTCGCCGAGGACGACGATCCTTGGCGAGGGAGCCCGTTTGAGTGGATTCTGCGCGTGCCGTCGCGCACCAAGGGCGCTGTAGGCGAGTTGCTCGTGCAGGAGTGGGCCGTGGCAAAGGGTTTGGACGTTCGGCGTTCACCGTCCAGCAACGCAGACCGAATCATCAACGGGCATCGTGTGGAGATCAAGATGTCCACCCTGTGGAGCAACGGCGGCTTCAAGTTTCAGCAGATCCGCGACCAGGACTACGACCTCTGCCTTTGCCTTGCCCTAAGTCCATATGAGGTCAACGCCTGGCTCCTTCCGAAGGAGGTGCTGCTCGAGTACGTGATTGGACACATGGGTCAGCACACGGGAGCGAGCGGCAGCGACACGGCTTGGCTCGGGTTCCCCGCTAACAGTCCCTACAGCTGGATGCGTCCGTACGGAGATCGCTTGGGCGATGTGGAGCAGCTTCTGCGCGGCGAAGGCATCGGCAACTACTGACACCGCGCTATCCGCCAGGGCACCAACAGGCAGCCCTGGCGGACGGTCAGGCAGCCGCGATCTGGACCCAGAACGCGGCGCGTCGTGGTGCGCCACCCACGAGCCGTCGATAGTGTGCGATCACTCGGCCGTGGAGGATGGGACACCAGATGAGCGATGCCGCCGCTTCGAGCGACGACAATGCGGGTACGACGTCGAACAAGAAGACGCGAAAGCCAGCGGTTCGACAGGAGGACGTTCCGAGCGTCTCTCTAGAGGACGCGGTAAGAGTCGCCCAGACTCTTGCCGACAACAATGCATATAAGCCCACCCGCCCACTGTCAGTCGCAGATGGCATGGGCGTGACGCCCAGTTCGAGCAACTTCCGCGTGGTCACGGGAGCTGCGGTGGCATATGGTCTCACGACCGGCGCGTACAACGCCGCGGAGATCGGACTCACGCCGCTGGGCATGCGCGTTGTGAGGCCCACTAGCGAGGGCGACGACGTCGCCGCCAAGCGAGAAGCCCTGCTCAAACCACGCATCGTGGGGGAGTTTCTCCGCCACTACGATGGCGCGGCGTTTCCGGCGGACACCATCGCGCGGAATGTACTGGTGGAGAAGGGTGTGCCCGCCGAGCGCGCAGACGAGGTGCTGTCGCTCATCCTCCAGGGTGCCGACGGCGTCGGGTTCTTCCGAGAGATCGGTGGCAAGCGCTTCGTGGACCTCGCCGGTGCCGCTGCCTCGAAGGACGACGCAGATGCTGCCGACGGCAATCCCCCTGATGGCTCGACTCCTGTAGTCCGTCAGGCAGCCGTGACTGCACCCTTGGTGCCGACGCCGCTCGCCCCCGCGCCAACCGTGTCGGTGTCGTCGGGCGTGAACATCAACATCGAGATCCACATCGCCGCTGACGCGGACACTCAGACGATCGAAGACATCTTCCGGAGCATGCGCCGGTACGTCCTCAAGCCTGAGGACGACTCTGAGAATGACAGCTAGCGGGGGCGAACCGTCACCGGACTTCCTTCGGCGGTTGCGCGAGTTCCAGGCTCAGGCACGCCAGCTAGGCCGTCCCGCTCGGCGGGCAGAAGCTGCCGTCCCTGCACGCGCGGCGCTGTCGGCCCGTGATGTCGATGTCTTGGCGCGCCTCCGGGCGCTATCTCCATCGCTAGCGGACTCGCTCGATCAGGCTCTTCGCGACCTCAATGATCCGACGCGGACAAGCTACATGGGGCCAGCCGGAGAGGTACGTGAGGTGATGCGTGCCACTATTCAGAAGCTAGCTCCGGACTCCGAGGTCCGAGCGCAGGCTTGGTATAGAGGCATCCCTCAGGGGAACAAGACGAATCCATCGCAGGCAGAGCGCACCCGCTATGCGGTGCAGCAGCAGAGGGGCAGCGAGGAGCAAGCTCGGGAGCTCGACGGCCTCATCGATCAGACGATCGCGAAAATCACGCGCGAAACATACGCCTCAGGAAGCAGTGCCCTCCACGCGGGTGCGGCACAGAAGCAGGTCCGAAAGCTCACCGGATGGGTGTTCGCCGTGCTCGACGAGGTCCTTCCCGAGCTCTAGTTTCCTAGCGCCACGATGGGCGCGGGTGGACCGCCTCGGCCTCCCTGCTGGAGGCCGGTCGGCGAGGCGACCGGGAGCACCTGCGCGACTGCTGTAACGAGGCTTAAGAATCTCGGCTCGGCTAATGGGCGCCGGACGACTCCCGACTCGCGAATAGGGACGAAGCCGATGCACGTTCGTTGCTGATCGTGGCTCCACCTTATCCAGAGCCGCGGGAAGGCGCGTTCGGCATCGATCCGGTGATCCGCATCTAGGCCGTTCCCGCTGGAGAGAGTTGTGATCCGCGTCGGCGTCCCGAGCGTACCGAGCGGCCGGCCGCCGGGGTGGCGACGCAGTTCCCAGATCTCGACCCGGCCGTCGCGAACGACGACGCCCACCCACGACAGAGGCCCAGCGGTGGGAAACCGCATCTGCGTGAATAGTCCCCGATCCGAGAAGGTTCCCTCGCTGAGGAGACCGACCGCCGCAGAATCCGCCGACCCGTTCGCCGTGATCGCCGACCATAACCGAAGCCGCCCGCGGTGAGCGCGCATGATCAACGGCATCGCGATGAGGAATCCAATCAGAGCTCCGATAGCGAATGGAGTCAGCGCGGCAACGTCCAACGAATCGATCTCCCGCATCACCGGACGCAAGGCGCGGTCCGAGCGAGCCCAACCCTAGCCTGAATCCGGAATTCTCAAGGATCGCTGTCGACAGTCGGATCCTGAGCATGCGTGCGGTTGTCCACTTGTGCTGCCCGCCACCGTTGCGCGGAGAGCCACGCCGAACCCTCCTTTCGATCGACCCCAGAATCCGGCGCCCCAGACGGCATATGACCGCTGTCGAACGGAGGCCCCTCCCGCTGTGAACTCGCTCGGCATACTCCTCGTTAGGCGGCGGGGCGATTCAACGGTCGGAGCGGCGAAGCTCCGCCCGCGGTATGGACCCGGCTTGTTGCCGCATGAGGCGGCGGTGCCGCTCTCGTGCGAAGTCCTGTGCGCGCGGGCCCGAGCCGAGCGCGCGCTGCGACGCCGCAAGCACGAGGCGCGTGGCCGTCACAACGGGCAGCACCGTGCGACGCACACCCAGCAGCTGTCGGTACGGCCGAGGCAGGCTCGCGACAGCGGCGGCGAACAGGACGCGATAGGCGAGACGCATCGACCCGGTGAAGGGCACGTCACGCAAGAATCGCACGACCTCGTCCACGCGCTCGTCGCGGCGGAGCTCTCCGCCGTCGAGGAACCCCTGCAGCCTCTCGCGCAGATCTGCCTCGGTCTCGGGCGGGTTCTCGACACGCATGAGTCGCCCGGCGATCGCCCACTCCCGCACGTATGCGTCCGCGCCTCCGGGAATCGGACCGCCCCAACGCTCGTGCGCGCCGAGGAAAGCTTCGGTGAAGGCAAGGTGCACCCATTCCACGAGACGGGCATCAGACGCCGAATAGGCGTGGACCCCGGCATCCGTCGCGTAGGTTCCCGCGACGCGCTCGTGCAGCCGGCCGACGCGCGCCGTCTCCTGCTGGGCCTGCGCCGTCGAGCCGTAGGTCACGCAGATGATCCAGCGCACGGTCCCCGTGAGGCGGCCGATGGGATCCTCCCGGTAGCGCGAGAAGTCGTGCACGCCGGCCATCGCGCCGGGGTGGAGAGCTTGGATGAGCAGGGCACGGATGCCGGCGACAAAGGTCGCCGTACCCGCGTGGACCGTCCACACCGCGCCTCCGTCGGGGAAGTACCCGTCGTCGTCGCCCTCGGCGAGCTCGCGCACCCACCGGGGTGTGCCGTCCGGATCGCCCGCGAGCGCCGTGAGTAGCCGCGCGCGGAGTGGGGGCCGCTTCATGCCTCCAGCGTGCCACGCCCCAGGAAGGCCGGGGCCAGGCATGCATAACACGGTCTGATGAGGGCCCCTCTGCGCGCTCGATCGCGGATCTGCTCTAGCCTGACGAAGGTGACACCTGCGCCTACCGAATGGGACCTGCAGATCGAGCAGGCAGTGCGGGGAGCCTTGAATCTCGCGGGCAAGTCCGACCGGGTCGCTATCTCGTTCGAGTACGAGGCGGATTCCCTTATCTGGGTCACTGAGCTCATCCCGACTACCCCGGGCGCTGCTGCCGTGAGGGTGTTTGGCGACGAGCCCGGCGAACTCAATCTCACGATCGGTCGCACTTGGCTCGAAGTGTGGGCGGTCGATGACCCTCTCGACTGGTTGGCTGCCGTCATCGATGCCGTGGCAGCTGGCGACCTGCGTGAGGTTGGTGGGCGAGGCGTTCAATCGCTGACGCGTCTCCGGATGGTCACCAGGCGTGGGGTAGTCACTGGTGGCGATCTCTTCGTTTGGCCGTGGGTGCGCCGACACTACGACGCATATTGACTGGTGCGGAGACGAGCTGAGTTCCGTCGGACTCGCGCATTGCGTAGCGGGGGCACGCCGTTCGCAGAAGTCGGGTTCTCACTCCTCGTCCGTGAGCGGGACGGCCGCGCTCTCGGAAGAGGTGCGGGCGAATGCGTCCTTTGGTCGGGCACGGCTTTTCGCAGATGCGCTCGAGGACATGGCTGCGCCTCCGTCAGCGGGCTCCCCGGCAGCCTCTGCGGATCCCTTGGCGTTCGCAAGGCTTCAGACCCGGACTGCTGACCTCCTGAATTACTGCGGCTGACGATCGAGGGTCCGTGTTCGTGCGACTCATCTCGCTCTCGTCACCGTGCAGGTGTTTGAGGCAAAGTCGATCCCGAGTGGCAGGTCCTGCACGGCAGCCGGCTCCCCAAACACCCAGGTCAGTCGTAGGCCGAGCAGTCGACCGCTCCTTTCGCCGCCCGTATTGACAATGCTCACGATGACGCCCGTTGTGTCGGTCTCGCCGAACTTCATCGGGTTCTGTTGCGCACCATGGACGATGCGTTCGAACTCCCTGTCATCGAGTGTGGAAAGCGCCGGCAGCGATCGGACGACGCCGATCGCTTCCACTTCCCATCCAGAGGGCACCAGTGTGGCCGCGCTCCTCAGATCACCTTCCATCAGAGCTGTCGCGTCCGCGGCGAGATAGACCTTCGTGCCTTGCGTGTGCGTGCTGACACGGCAGTCGCGGGGAGAGGTCACCACGACCGGCGCTGGCTTGTTCGAGAACAGGAGGTGGGCCAGTGCGAAACCAAGAATCAACGCTCCGACCGTCACGACGATTGCGAGCGCGATGACCCAGCCGCGCAGGACACCGACGCTATGAGGGTGAAGATGCGGGTGCACCCACTGCGCTCGATCTTGTGGGACTGTCACCTAGCGCTCCTTCCTGGCGTGGAATGCCACATACTCGCGGGTCGGATTCAGTCGCACATCATGGTGGGGCGGATCGTCACGCAGTTGTGATGCGCGTCCATCGACCGGTTCCTCCTGGGGTTACCGCCGATTCGACCACTCCTGATTGACGACGGCGACGTCGACCGACCATTCAACATCCAGGGAGGTGGTGAGAAGGTCGACGAATCCGCCCTCGCCCTGCGGACGGATGTCGTCGTAGGCGCCGTCGTCGAGAACATGATTGCCGTCCGCGTCGAAGAGCTGTCGGCGAGGGAGTTCGAGGGTGTAGCCGACTATCGGTCCGCGGCCTGCCTGCTGCTCCCACACTGGATCGACGAGGACGTACTCTCCCTGTGCGGGCCCCTTGCCGATCCGTCCGACAATGCCCTCCGCTGGCCAGTCAGACACCGGGGGCACACGCGGGTCGGCCGGGATCCATTCCGGCGTTTCGGACCCATCTGCAAGCTCGGTAGCCGGAATAGCGGTGGCGGCGAAGCGATCGATGAGGTGCCGGGAGTCGGCGAGGAACGTTTCGATGATCGGTCTGGGGTTGAAGGGTTTGGCCACTCCGCTCTCGACCATATCGAGCTCATCGTCGAGCGCGACGATGTTGCGCGCGGCGGCGATGCCCTCGTAGCCGATGGCCGCGTAAGCCCAACTCGCCAGCTCGCGGACCGAGATCCAGCCGAGCAGGGCGTGCGTCGCCCGCGCCCGCAGGTTGATGAGGTCCGCTTCGTCGGCGCTGAGGTGAGCGACTCCCGCGTCGGTGAGTGCTTTCTGGAGGAGGTCACGCACATCCTCACTGCGCGCCGATCGCGACATGCCGGCCAACTCACGCAGCGCTGGCCCGTCCAAACCCACGACGAGCGCATTGACGGCGCCGTCAACGGCAAGGGCGACGAACCGCTCGCCAGCCATCTCGGCGGCTGATGCCACCGCGAGCTGCCAGATCGCACTGTCTCGGCCCATCGCACGCTCCTCTCCCTCGCAAGAGGCAAGTAGAACAGCGTACAGTCGCGCGCGCGGCGACGTTGCGCACCTCTACCGAGGCCCCGGACGCGGGTCTACAATCCGGGCGGGGGCCACGTTCGCGCGCCCGAATCGCCGATGCGCTGAGCTGGGCCGGCGCGGGGATGACAACGCCTCCGGACTGGAATCATCATGTTGGAGAATCTGATGGCGACGGCTGTCCTTCCGGCGGCGGACATCGATCGAGCGAAGGCCTGGTGGCACGACGTCCTCGGGCGCGACCCGGTCTACGCCGACAACGACGGCGGCATGCTGTTCTTCGATGTCGGCGGCACCATGGTCCTGGTCTACCGGACCCAGTTCGCCGGTACGGCCCAGAACACCGCGTTCAATCTGGTGACCGACGACATCGATCGTGACACGACGGCGCTTCGCACGCGCGGGGTCGTCTTCCACGACTACGACATGCCCGGCCTCAAAACCGTCGACGGGATCGCGGAGATCGGCGGCGAGCGCAGTGCGTGGTTCAGTGACAGCGAGGGCAACATCTTCGCGATCGGCCAGCCGACAGCCGAGATGCTCGAGATGGCGAGGAGGATGCGCGCCGGTACAGCGAGCTGAACCGCACGCGAGTTCACGCAGACCACAAACCGCAGAGGCCCGGAACCTCCGACGAGATCCCGGGCCTTTCGCATGCCCGCAGTCAGGCGGCGAAGGGTATGGAGCCGACCAGCACCCCGACGAGCAGCATCGTCAGCGACACGACGGTCGCGCGCCACAGCACCTTCTTGTGGTGATCGCCGAGGTTCACGCTCGCCAGGGAGACGAGGAGCAGGATGGCGGGCACCAGCGGGCTCTGCAGGTGAACCGGTTGCCCCGTGATCGAGGCGCGGGCCATCTCGACGGGCGCGATGCCGTACGTCGCGGCCGTCTCCGACAGGATCGGAAGGATGCCGAAGTAGAACGCGTCGTTGGACATGAAGAAGGTGAACGGGATCGACAGCACTCCGGTGATCACCGCCAGGTAGGGGCCGAGTGAGCTCGGGATCACCGTCGTGACCCAGTCGGCCATGGCGGTCACCATCCCGGTCCCGTTGAGGACGCCCACCAGCACGGCCGCGGCGAGCACCATCGAGACGACCCCGACGATGCTGGGTGCGTGGGCGACGATCTCGTCGGCCTGGCTCTTCAGCTTCGGGAAGTTGACGACGAGCGCGATGGCGGCGCCCACCATGAACACATAGGGGAGCGGGAACAGGTCGAGCACGAGGAGCACCATCACCGCGGCGGTCAGCGCGAGGTTGAACCAGATGAGCTTCGGGCGCAGCGTCGGGCGATACGGGTCGAGCATCGTGTCGGCCATGGCCGTGTCGGTCGCGTCGACGAGGCTCGCGGCCGCAACGGCGCCGCGTCCGCCACGGACGGTGACCAGGTTTCCGGTCCGAAGCGACGCCCGCGCTCCGGGCTTGGTCTCGGCGCCGCGCACGAGTCGGGGGGCACCCAGGATGCCGTCTCCGCCCGCACTGCTCCGGTCGAGGTCGATCGATCCGATGCGCCGGCGCTCGGCGAGACCGAGGAACCACGCGAACGTCAGTGCGACGACGAGGCCCGCGGCGAGCGAGGGGAGCATGGGCACGAAGACGTCGTTCGGCTGAAGCCCGAGGGCCGTCGCCGCCCGCACCGTCGGCCCGCCCCACGGCACGATGTTCAGCGTGCCGTTCATCAGGCCGGCGACGCAGGTCAGCACGACCGGGCTCATCCCGAGTCGCAGGTAGAGCGGCAGCATCGCCGACGTGGTGATGATGAAGGTCGTGGACCCGTCGCCGTCCAGCGAGACCGCCCCTGCCAGGAGGGCGGTGCCCAGCACCACCTTCGCGGGATCGTCGCCGAGCACGCGCGTGATGGCGCGGATGAGCGGATCGAAGAGGCCGACGTCGATCATGATGCCGAAGAACATGATCGCGAACATCAGCAGGCCGACGGTCGGCGCCATGTCGCGGACCGCGTCCATGATCATGTCGCCGAGCCCCAGGCCCGCGCCGGCGAACAGCCCGAAGACGGTGGGCACGAGGATGAGCGCGACCATCGGTGTCAGCCGGCGCATCATGATGAGCGCCATGAAAGTGAGCACCATCCCGAAGCCGAGGATGACGAGAACCCCGTCGGAAGGGATGAACGCTGTCGCGTAGCCTTCCTCCGCCTCCGCGACGACCCTGCCCAGCGTCTGAATCATGTCGACTCCTTCGTCTTCTCCGCCGCCGTGGCGGGAGTTCCAGCGACTGTAGGAGGAGTTGTCCACCGATCGCGCGCTTCGTCGCATTGGTTCCACTTGAGCGCGTAGCGTGGGTTGAGCGCATTCTGCTCACCGCGGGTGGGCGTCGACGATGAGAGAGGCGTGCATGCGTTTCGCGACCCGGGTGCTGCTGCTGCAGCTGGCGACCGTGGTGGCCGTCGTGGTCGTGTGCACGGCGGTCTTCGTGGCGATCGGCATCCAGCAGCTGAGGGCGGAGGCCGAGGCATCCGCTCTCAACATCGCCCGGACCGTGGCTGAAGACCCGGATGTGCGCCGGCTCGTGGCCACCTACTCGGCCGACCCCGGCACGCCCGATGGAGCGCGACTCCGCGAAGGCGCATTGCAGGCCATCGCCTCGGGCGTCAGCTCGCGCACGGACGCGCTGTTCGTCGTGATCGCCGATGACCACGGCATCCGGCTCGCACACCCCAATCCCGACCGGCTCGGCGAGCAGGTGAGCACCCCTTTCGAGGAGGTGCTCGCCGGTCGCGAAGTCGTGGATTGGGAGCGCGGGACGCTGGGGGAGTCCGCGCGCGCGAAGGTTCCCGTCTACCCGCCCGGTACGGCCGCGACGGAGCCGATCGGCGAGGTGAGTGTCGGTTTCGAGCCCGCCAGCGTCTTCGACGATCTGCCCGCCCTGCTCACCGGGATCGCGGTGGCCGCCGCGGCAGCCCTCGCGATCGGCGCCGCTGCGACGCTGCTGCTGCGGCGCCGGTGGGAGAAGCTCACGCTGGGTCTCCAACCCGAAGAACTGGTGTCGCTCGTGCAGAACCAGGCGGCCGTGCTCGACGGAGTCGGTGACGGCGTGATCGCGCTCGACACCGAGGGCCGGGTGCGCGTGTGCAATGATGCGGCGGCGCGGATGCTGTCGCTCGCGCACCCTCTCGGACGCAGCCTCGCCGAGGCCGGTGTGCCCGCCGATGTGCTGCGAAGCGCCCGCGATGGCTCCGCGCGCGGCGGAGCGGTGGTCGGCGATCGGGTCCTCTATCTCGACGCGCATCCCGTGGCACGGGACGGACGGACACTTGGCGAGGTCCTCATCGTGCGCGATCGAACCGACCTCGTCGCGCTCGCCGAGCGGCTGGAATCGGTGCGCGCGATGACCGGCGCGATGAGGGTGCAGCGGCATGAGTTCGCGAACCGGCTGCACGTCGCCCTCGGGCTGCTCGACGCGGATCGGGTCGCCGACGCGCGCGAGTTCCTCGCCGAGCAGCTCGGTCGAGGACCGGTCGCTTACCCCGTCGAGCGGCTCGGCCTCATCGGCGATCCCTTCTTGCAGTCCGTGCTCGGGGCGAAGGCTCTCGAGGCCGGCGAGCGCGGGGTCTCCGTGAGCGTCGCCGAGGACACCTTCCTGCACGGCACCCTCGCCGAGGTCGAAGACGTGGTCGCCGTGCTCGGCAATCTGCTCGACAACGCGGTGTCGGCGGCCGTCCGTGGCGAGGCGCCCCGTGCAGTGGAGATCGCCCTTCTGAGCGCTGGCGACGAGTTGGTGATGACGGTCTCCGACAGTGGGCCGGGCATCCCGCTCGGCACGGATGTCTTCCAACCCGCGCCGTCCGGCGGCGACGACGCCGATCGGATCCACGGCCTCGGTGTGGGTCTGCCCCTGTCCCGTGAACTGGCCCGGCGGCGTGGCGGCGACGTCTGGGTCGTGAGTCCGGGCGGTGGGCCGGGCAGTGGAGCCGTGTTCGGCGCGAGGCTCCCCGGGGTCATGGCCTGCCCCGTCAGCGGCGTCGATGAAGGAGACGATCGTCCATGAGCTCTGCCATCCGCGTCCTGGTGGTCGACGACGATTTCCGCGTCGCCGGGCTGCACCGCGACCTGGTGAATGACCGGCCGGGATTCGAAGTGGTCGACACCGCCGGTTCCGTGGGCGCGGCACGCGCAGCCCTCGCGAACCATCGGCCGCATCTCCTCCTGGTGGACGCGTACCTTCCCGACGGGGACGGCATCGAGTTCGTGCGATCCGTGGACGTCGACGCGTTCGTGCTGTCGGCCGCCGACGACGCACCGACGATCCGTCGCGCCCTGCACGCGGGTGCGCTCGGCTACTTCATCAAGCCGTTCGACCGGCGTGCGTTGTCGGACCGCCTCGACCGGTACGCGCGGTACCGGAACCTGCTGGGCGGCGACGCCAGGCTGGTGCAGGAGGACGTCGATCGCGCATCGGCGATCCTCCACGGCGGAGCGGAGGCTGTATCCGGTTCGCGGTCGGTGACCGAGCAGCTGGTGCTCGCCGCGATCGGAGACGGTGAGGCGTCGGCCGCAGAGGTCGGCGAACGCGCGGGCATCTCCCGGGCCACCGCACAGCGGCACCTCGCCGCCCTTGCCGCGCGCGACATCGTCGACGTCCGGCTGCGCTACGGGACGGGACGCCCCGAGCACCGGTATGCGCGACGGCGGACGTGAGCCGCGACGCTTCCCGCAGACTGTGAGCATGGGTTTCACGCGCGCCGAGCTGGAGGCATACCGTGACCGCGCGATTCCGGAGTTCATGCCCGAGCATCCGCGGCTCGTCTTCGTGGGCATCAACCCGGGATTGTGGACGGCGGCCACCGGAGTGCCCTTCGCCCACCCGGGCAACCGGTTCTATCCGGCTCTGGTCGCGGCGGGCGTCATCCCTCGCGTGCCGGCCATCACCGAGCGAGGGATGCTGCCGGCCGACGTCCGCATGATCCATGACGCGGGCATCGGGATCTCGAGCCTCGTGCACCGGGCGACAGCTCGCGCGGACGAGCTGAGCCGCGCCGAGCTGACCGCAGGCGCGGAGCGGCTCGCCGCTGACGTCGCGCGGTGGCGTCCTCGCGTCGTGGCGGTGGTCGGCCTCACCGCCTACCGACAGGGGTTCGCGAGGCCGAAGGCCGCGAGCGGCCGACAGCCCGAAGATGTGGCCGGCGCCGAGCTCTGGGTGGTGCCGAACCCGAGCGGACTCAACGCGCACGACACCGTCGCCAGTCTCGCAGCGGCATACGAGGGACCGGCCCGGGCCGCGGGAGTCATCCCGTGAGCGGGGCCGGGGTGCGGCATCCGTTCTCCCGCCCTGCCCTGCGCCGTCTCGTCGCCGCCGGATGCCTGGCGGCGACCATCGTCGGCGGACTTGCGGTGCACCAGCTGCTTCCCGACACGACGGGCACCGATATCGCCGGGGACGCGCTGTACGCCGTCGCCGCGTATCTCGCCGTCGTGATCCTGGCCCCCCGACTCACCCCGCTCGTCACCGGCTCGATCGCCGCCGCCTGGTGCGTCGCGGTGGAGCTCTTCCAGCTCACGGGCATCCCCGAGGACGTGGGCAGCGCGTTCGCTCCCGCGATGCTGATCCTCGGCACGGTCTTCGACGCGCGCGACCTTGTGATCTACGTCATCGCGGCTGCGGTCTGCGTCGTCGTGGACGCTGCATCCAGCGCCGCGATCGCCCGACGTCGAGCGCCGGCGCGGCGCGAATGACACCACCCGTTGCGGGACGCGGAGAACCTGCCGACCATGGAGCGATGGGGAAGGTCGCGCCCGGTGCGGCGAGCGGTGAGGACGGGCACTCGCGGGCTCCATCGCGTCGGGGCCGCCGCCTTCTTGTCGGTGTCCTGGCTCTTCTCGTGCTCACCGCCGTGGGGGCGTGGATGCTGCGCCCCGCTGCCGCCCCGACGTCGGCGTCTGTGCTGGTCGGCGCCTCGCCGACGGCGACGCCCCAGCCCGATCCGACGCCCACCCCACAACCGACGCCGACGCCGACCGGGTACCCGGCCGACACGGCGACGTACGACCTCCGCGGGCTGCCCGAGATCAGCGTGTTCTCGGTCATCCCCGCGCTCCCGGTCGATGACACGCCGTACGGGTCGGTCACGCCCGAATCCGTCCGGCCCCTGACGTCAGCGCCGGTGTGGGCCGACCCTCGCGCCGAACCGGTGGCGTTCCTCCCGCGCGACCTCGAATTCGACGGGACCACCGTCCCCGTGATCGAGCGGCAGGCCGACTGGGTGAAGGTGCTGCTCGTGGGGCGTCAGGCGACGCCCTCGCAGGGCGACCCGTCGCAGGTGACGGGGTGGATGCGCGTGCAGGACCTCGAGTTCACCTCGTCGGAGGCGGCGGTGAGGGTGAGTATCGGCCAGCGAACCGTCGACATCGTCCGCGGCGGTGCGACGACGCGCATCGCCGACGACTTCGCATGGGGTGCGGAGGCGACCCCGACGCCCCTCGGCCGGGCGTTCATCATGACGACCCGGGTCGTGCCCGAGTACTGGTACACCCGCGGACATCCGATCGTCTACCTGTCGGTGCAGTCGCCGACGCTCGACGGGTTCGGGGGAGCATCGGTCGCGGTCACCGCGTTCCACTACCACGACGAGCGGTCCGGCCCGATCTCGAACGGCTGCATCCGGCTCGGGCCGGATTCGCTCGCCGCGCTCGCCGCCCTCCCGTACGGCACGCCGGTCACCATCGCGCCGTAGCACGTCTGCCGCACGGCGCAAGGGGTTTCTGCTCGCCGAGCGACCCGCCCCCGGTCGTGTCATGCTGGATCCCGGCCGCCGACGACGGCAGCCGCAGGAAAGGAAACACGATGCAGCAGCGCGCTCTCGGCCGCACCTCTCGTTCGGTGTCCGCGATCGGCCTGGGAACCTGGCAGCTCGGTGCCGACTGGGGTGACGTCAGCGAGGCCGACGCCGAAGCGGTCCTCGCCGCCTCCGCCGACGCGGGCGTCACGCTCTTCGACACGGCGGACGTCTACGGCGACGGGCGCAGCGAGTCGATCATCGGCCGCTTCCTCGCGGCTCGCCCCGGGCACGAGATCACCGTCGCCACCAAGATGGGGCGCCGCGTGCCGCAGGAGCCCGAGAACTACACGCCAGAGAACTTCCGCGCCTGGACCGACAGGTCCCGCGCCAACCTCGGCGTCGACACGCTCGACCTCGTGCAGCTGCACTGCCCGCCGTCGGAGGTGATCGACGACGACGCCACCTACGACGCGCTCGACGCCCTCGTCGCGGCTGGCGCCATCGCCGCCTACGGAGTGTCAGTGGAAACGACGGCGCAGGCGCTGTCGGCCATCTCCCGGCCCAACGTGACCAACGTGCAGATCATCTTCAACCCGTTCCGCCTGAAGCCGCTCGACGAGGTGCTGCCGGCTGCCGCCGAGGCCGGTGTCGCCATCTTCGCCCGCGTGCCCCTGGCGTCGGGCCTGCTGTCGGGCAAGTACAGCGAGTCGACCACCTTCGCCGCTGACGACCACCGCAGCTACAACCGTCACGGCGAGGCGTTCGACCGCGGCGAGACGTTCTCGGGAGTGGATTACGAAGTGGGGCTGGCCGCGGCATCCGAGTTGGCCGCCGCTCTGCCCGACGGCGTCTCGCTGCCGGCTGCCACGCTCGCCTGGATCGCGTCGCAGCGTGGCGTGACGAGCGTCATCCCCGGTGCGCGCAATGTCCGCCAGGCCGAAGGAAACGCGGCAGCGGGGGATCTGCTCGACGGCGGCTTCGACGTCGCGGCGTTCGACGCGGTCGTCCGCGAGGTCTACGACCGCCGCCTGCGCGAGGCCATCCACCCCCTGTGGTGAGAGTCTGCTCATGACGGATGCCCCGGACCCGCGTGCACGCGTGGTCCGGGGCATCCGCGCTTTCGGCCCCTAGGGCGCCGGGTAGTCCACGAGGTACTGCGGCGTCCCGGTGTTGGTGTTGTCGGCCTGACCGCCGACGCCGTTCACGACGTGCTGGATCGTGCCGGCGCTGAGGTTCACCGTCATGATGTGGTGGAGCCGCACGCCTGGCGTCTCAGGCACGGAGAAGCCGTTCGCCGTGACGATCGAGGGGTTGTTCTGGTTGAACACGTACACCCCCGCGCCGTCCAGGCGGTGCGCCTTGACCTTGCGGTCCACGACATAGCCCGGGTACCCGAGCGTGTCGTCGGGCTGCGTCCAGTCGGCCTGCGTCGGCGGGTCGTACGGCAACTCGTTCTGGTACAGGATGACGCGGCCGTTCTCGCCGTTCCAGAGGGTGTTGTACTTCTGGAAGTGCTCGACGAACAGCCCCGTCGCCGTCACGTTGTCGCCGTTGATGATGGCGCCGTTCGTTCCGGTGTTCGTGTTCCATCGGTCGGTGTCGCCGTTCACGCCGTTCGTGAAGCCCTCGATGCCGTGGTCGGCCCGCCACACCCACGTGTGGTCGATGAGGACGTTGTCGGAGTTGACCTCGAGCGCGGTCGTCGTCTTTCCGATGTGCGGGCCTCCGACGCGGAAGTACACGTCGCTCAGCGTGATCGGGTTCGCAGTGCCCAGCGGCTTGCCGCCCTTCGCCTTGCCCACCCGCAGCAGCACGGGGGAGAGTTCGGTCCCCGCGTCGATCGTCACGCCCGCGATCACGATGCCCGCGGCGTCCTTCACCTCGAGCGGGATCGCCCCGCCGACAGCGGTGAGCGTCGCATGTCCCAGACCGAGCACGACCGTGTCGGCGCGCTTGACCTCGATGGTCCGGTCGATGTCGTACACGCCGGGAGTGAGGATCAGGTGCTGGCCGCGGGCAAGCGCGTTGTTGATGTCCTTCACCGAGTCGCCCGGTTGCGCGATGAAGAAGTCCGTGATCGGGATGCTGCGGCCGGCCGTCTCGCCGCCGCCCCACGTGATGCCGCTCGAGTCGCGCTGCACCGCCGGCACGCGGACGTTGTAGCGCCCCGAGTCGTCGACGTAGAGGTAAGGCTTCTCGCGGCTGACCGGCGTCTCATCGACCGTGGTGTACGGCGGGTTGGGGAATCCGGCGTCGTCGGGCGCGCCGACGACGCCCGAGAAGACCTGGTTCCACACGCCGTTCGACCAGCCCGCGACCTCGCTGTTGCGGATCAGCCACTGCTGCTGCGAGCCGTTGATGACGTTGGGCAGGCGCGAGTCGGCGATGAATCCGCCGCTGGCGTACTGGGGTCCGGCGGTGCAGTAGTCCATGAGCGACAGCTGGTTGCCCGAGATGTCGAGGCGGCGCATCGACACCGCCTGCGACACCGCCCAGAAGTTGGCGCTGGCGCGGCATCCGTCCTGGCCTGTCTTGTCGACGTCGATCGACAGATTCGACAGCGTGCGCCAGAAGTTCACGAGGGCCAGGCAGTTCCCCGTTCCGTTGTTCTCGAGGCAGCGGTTGTACACCTCGACGCCGCCGTGGACGGTCACGTCTTCGGGCGATGCCCCGAGACCCGCGATCTCGGTGTAGTAGCCAACCTTCACCTGCAGCGGGTCGGCGGCGGAACCGTACTCGCCGGGCAGGAAGTACACGGCCCGACGCACGCTGCTCATCTCGGCGTCGACCTGCTGCGCGTGCAGCGTGTCGAGGTCGTCGCGGATCGTGTCGAGCGGGGTGTCGGGTCCGTAGACGGTGACGTTCGGCCCGAAGTCGGGGTCGAAGGGGTCGACGGTCCGCGGCGGTGCGGCCGAGGCCGGCGCGGCCATCAGAGTACCGGCGACGACGGCCGCCGTGGCGAAGGCGGCGACGAGCGCTCTTCTCGAGCGGCGGGGGATGGGCGTGGTCATGCGATGGTCCTCTCATCGTCGAGGGATGTCGCGCGGCGGCTGCCGCTTGCTTACTGGACTGTAACCAAACGGTGGGAGCGGTTTCAAGGCTCAGGACGAAAAGCGAAGGGCGCCGTACCGTCTGGTTCGGTACGGCGCCCTCCGGCGTGCGAGCGGCGATCAGGCCTCCTGCAGCTCCTTGCCGTGCACGGTCAGCGCGTAGATGACGACCACGTCGAGGGCCAGGGCGATCACCGACCACCAGGGCTGCACGCTCAGCAGGCCGAGCTGCGCGATCGCGTTGAGCGCGACGAGGATGATGGCGATGACTCGGGCCCACGTGGCTCCGCGGAGCACGAAGATGCCGACGAGCACCAGCAGCAGACCCACGATGAGGTGCCACCAGCCCCACACCTCGACATCGAAGAGAATCGTGCCGGCATCCGCCGAGATGGCCCACTGATCCACAGGGCGCAGCAGTGCGCTGAACCCCTTGAGCGCGTCCCACGCGCCCGTGATGATGAGGACGATTCCGGCGAAGACGGCCCAGCCGACCCATCCGGTTCGCTGCGTGTCAGACATGAGAGACGTGTCCTTCCGAAGTGAGGTCGCGGCGAGGGTGCGACCTGTGGCGTGTCCATGGTTCTGCCGCTCTGCGGGACGCGGCGTCACCCGGAATGGGTGAACCGGATGCCTCGGCCCGAGCCGCCGCGCGCGAGGGTGACCTTCTCGGATCACGACGTCGGGAGCCTGCGATACCGTGGCCCGCATGTTCGAGATGACCGAGAGCGGGCTGGTGGCGGCATCCGTCGACACCGTGCGGGCCGACTTCACCGACGCGTCGCGACTGTCGGAGTGGATCTGGCCTCCCCGATTCGAGACCCACGCGGTAATCGAGGGAGGGGTCGGCGGCCGGTGGCAGATCGTCTCCCGCGTCGCCGAACTCGCCGTTCTCGGGCGCATTCTGGCCATCGAAGCCCCCCGAAAACTGCGTCTGGAGTGGCGGTGGGAGGGCGAAGACCACTCCACCGACGCTGAGATCACCCTTGCGGAGGCCGCCGATTCCTCCACAAGGGTGTCGATTCGCCACTCCGGATTCCTCTCTCTTGAGGAACGAGAGAGCCATATCGAGGGGTGGTCGAACTGCCTGCAGCGCCTCATCGACCGCCACGGCGGGGTCCCGTTCTCGGGGTGAAGAACGCCCGGGTCGAGAGGCCGGCGAGAGGGGTCGAGCAGGGTGATCGTGGAGTTCGAGGGCGACGTCTTCCGGTGGGAGGCGCGCGATGATTCGGCGTGGTTCTTCGTCGCCGTTCCGCCCGATTTGAGCGCGGAAATCCGCGAGATTCCGCGGCCCTACCGCGGATTCGGCTCGGCGCGGGTCCGCGCCCGGGTCGGTGGCTCGGAGTGGTCGACGTCCATCTTTCCCGACTCGGCGAGCGGCTCGTACGTGCTGCCCCTGAAGCGTGCGGTGCGGGATGCCGAAGCCCTGGTCGAGGGCGGTCCGGTGGTGGTCAGGCTCGAGGTTCTCGACGGCTGAGCGGCGGGGTCGGCGGCGCCCATAACGCCGATCACCCTCAGGAAAACCTCAGGAAACTGCTTGCCGAATCCTGGGCAAAAATGGATTTGACCCCGGATGAGATGACTCTAATGTGATCAGCGGGGAACGGAGAGCGCCGAGCGCAACTCCGAGAGTGGGAACACCTGAGCCGGCTGGCTGACTGGGCGAAAACGCGGTCCGATCAGGGATGTCTTCAGTATTGTCATCCGATCAGAAAGCGGTCGTACCATGCGTACCTTCATCAAGAACTACCTCGAGGCTGAGAAGGCCCGTCGCGAGGAGCACGGCGAGGCCGGCTTCTCACTCATCGAACTCATCGTCGTCGTCGTGATCCTCGGCATCCTCGCCGCGGTCGCGATCCCGGTCTTCCTCGGACTGCAGGCGCAGGCCGAGCAGACCGCGCAGGACGCCGTCGCCGGCAACGCGGCCAGCCAGGCCGCCTCCGAGCTGGCGCAGGACACCGCCCTCGCGGACGTCGACTTCGACAAGCTCGCGGGCGACGACTACACCATCGCACCGATCGGTGCGGGCACGAGCATCGACGACTTCTGCATTCAGGTCTCGGGCGGCGCGGACGTTGCGTCGACCGCTGGCCCTGGCTGCCCGTAAGCACCCAAGCTCCGGCCGGCCTTCGCCTGGGAAGGCCGGCCCGGACCCAACCCGAATCCAGGGAGAGCGGCAGCTCCGCGTCCCCAGCGCAATGGACTGCTCCTCTTACGGCCAGGGCGACCCTTCCCCAGAGAGTCGCCCTGGCCAAAACCCGCATGAGGGAGGTGGGGGAATGTCGAACGACACCGAGGGTTTCAGCCTGGTCGAGGTCATCATCGCGATGTTCCTCCTCATGGTCCTGGCGCTCGCGGTGCTGCCCCTGATGGTGGGCGCCACGCGCGTGAGTGTCGCGAACAGCGACCTCGTCGGGGCGAACACCTTCGCCAACGCACAGCTCGCGCCGATCAAGTCCGCCTTCCCGAACGACCCGGCGACACCGACGAGCTGCGCCACCTTGCGAAGCCGCGCAGCGACCGACGTTCCCGACCCCGCCGGCACCGGCCTGCTCGCCGACATCACGGTCGGCACCTGCCCAGCCAGCTACCCTGGCGTCGTCCTCGTCACCGTCACGGTCGACGACCCCGCCCGACCGGGGCAGACACTGGTCCGGCTCCCCACGCGCATCCTGGTTTCGGCGTCATGAACCGCGACGACTCCGGCCTCTCGCTCGTCGAGCTCATCGTCTACGCGGCGGTCTCGGCACTGTTCCTCGGGCTGCTGGCTTCGTTGTTCATCGGCGGGATCCAGGCGCAGGCCCAGGCGACCGACCGCGACAGTGCCACCGGCCGCGCGGGCGTGGTCAGCGACTCGATCCTGACGTCGATCCGCAACTCCAGCGCGTTCACCATCACAGGTGGGAACCGGGCGCTCATCGCGAAGGTGTCACTGCCCGGCGGCGCCTTCGAGTGCCGAGCTTGGGTGGTGACCACGGGCGGCGATGTTCGGTACCGCGAGTCGGCCTCTGCGATCTCCATCGCCAGCACTACCTCGTGGACGCGCCTCGTGCGCGGCGACACCTCCACCGGGAGTGGCGCCATCCCGTCTCTGTCGCGACGCGACGGCAGCAACGCCGACGGCTCACCCCGATTCACCCGCGTGGACGCGAACGGTGACGGTCTCACCGACGCGTTCTCCCGCACCGGGCAGACCCTGTCCATCGGCCTCGACATCTCCCTGGGCGACACCGTGGTCCCCCTCTCGAACGGAGTCACCGCGCAGGCCATCACCGACGGAACGAGTACAACCGCATGCTGGTGAAACTTCAGCGCCGACTGCGCCCCATCGACGACGGCGGCTCGGCCCTCGTCTCGGTCCTCGTCATCATGCTCGTGCTGAGCATCGGCGGGATGGCCCTCGCCGCCATCGTCACGAACACCACGATGACCCTCGTCGACAGCCGCAGCACCGCGCAGTCCCGGGCAGCCGCCGACGCCGGTCTGGCCGATGCGGTCGGCGCGATGCGCCGAAGCGGCGTCACGTGCGGGGGAGTGCAGCGCAATGTGCGCGTGGACTCCACCCGCGCATCGTCTCCCACCTACAGCTACCGGGTCGTGTGCGCCGGGGGCCTCGCGACCGTCACGGCGACGGGCGAGGCCAGCGACGGCATGACGACGACGCAGGCGGTCTACCGCTACACCGAGACGCCCAGCAGCGACGGCGACATGGTGTTCTTCGGAACGAACGACGTGACCTTCACCTACGAGGTGCGGACCTCCGCGCCCGGCCGGCTGCTGAAGATCGTCGTTCCGCAGGCGAAGTTCGTGTGTCAGGCCCTGATTCCCGGCAACATCACCGTCGGTGGCGACATCGACGCGAACGGCGGCTGCACCATCAAGGGCGACGTCACGTCGGGCGGCGTCGTGGACATGTGCTGCGGCAGCGACACGATCGAAGGGAACCTCTCGACGTCCGGAACCGGGTCGGGGACCGTCCGCGGCACCGTGGTCAAGAACCTGCACGCCAACGGTGCACTCACGTTCGGCTGGGAAGGCAAGCAGGTCGGCGGGTCGGTGACGACGAGCGGCAACGTCAAGCTCGGGAACGTCCGGATCGGGGGGACGCTCACGATGCCTTCGTCGAAGACGTACGACGCGCAGAGCGGCGTCATCACCGGTGGCGTGGTGCGACCCGCCACCGTCGCGGGTCCCACACCGCCCACGCTGCCGCCGTGGTTCGAGTACAAGTACGCGGCCGCCGACTTTCCCGGCTACAACGTGGTGACTCTCGTCAACTCGGGAAGCGGCCCGGGCACATGCAACTACTTCAACTCGTCGCCGGGAACCGGGTGGACGACCTCGCTCCCCGCCTACACGACCCCCACGGTCATCGACGCGCGGGCCTGCACGATCCTCAGCTCGCAGAACGGCTCACTGCCGAACATCGCCCTCAAGACGAACTTCGTCTTCCTGGCCAAGCAGTTCGATCTCGGCTCCATGCAGATGCGGGGCGCGACGGGCCTGGCGACGAAGCCGAAGGTCTGGTTCATCACGGACGACCTCACGCCGACCGACCACCAGCCGACCTGCCCTCGAGGCTACGGTCCGACTCTCATCAACGGCACCGTCACGGCGACGAGCATCACCGCGATGGCGTACACGCCCTGCGAGATCAAGGTGGCGGGCGGTGCCTCGGGCATCTCGGACAAGTGGAACGGCGCGTTCTACGGGGGCGGCTGGTCGTACGGCGGCGGCCTGGAGTTCACCGCGGATCCCATCGGCGTTCCCGGCATGTCGAGCTCGAGCAGCGGGTCGTCGACCGGGACGCTGGGCAGCCTCGTCTCCCAGCGCGACATCGCGCCGCAGAGGATCCCATGATGCTCAGTCCCGCTGCCACCGTCGTGATCCTCGCCTTCGCGGGCCTCTTCGGGCTCGTGATCGGCTCCTTCCTCAACGTCGTCGTCTATCGCGTCCCCGCGGGCGTGCCCCTCACGCGGGAGAGCCGGTGCCCTCAGTGCGGCGCGCCCGTGCGCCCCTGGCACAACGTGCCGGTGGCGTCCTGGCTCCTGCTGCGCGGCGGCTGCGCCGACTGCGGCGAGCGCATCTCGGCTCGCTACCCGCTGGTCGAGCTGGCGACGGGCGCCTTCTTCGTGCTGGTGACGTGGAGTGCGCTGCAGGCTGCCGTCCCGGCATCCGGCGCCGATGCGATCGTGCTGGTCGCCTACCTCTACTTCGCCGCCATCACGGTGGCGCTGACGCTGATCGATCTCGACACCCACCGGCTGCCGAACGCCATCGTCCTTCCGAGCTACGCGGTCGCCGGCATCCTCTTCGTGCTCGCTGCAGCGGTCGGCGGTCGGTGGTCGTCGCTCCTCACGGCGGCGGTCGGCGGGGCCGTGCTCTACGCCTTCTACTTCGTTCTCCGCGCCATCAAGCCCGGCGGAATGGGAGGCGGCGACGTCAAACTCGCCGGTGTCGTGGGAATCTACCTCGGCTGGCTCGGCTGGGGCGCGCTCATCGTGGGGGCATTCGCCGCCTTCCTGCTCGGCGGCGTTTTCGGCATCGCGCTGATCCTGGCGCGGCGCGCGGGCCGGAAGTCGGCGATCCCGTTCGGGCCGTGGATGCTCGCGGGCGCGTGGGTGGGCATCTTCGCCGGTCAGGCACTGGCCGACTGGTACATGGGACTTTTCGCGATCGCCTGAGCGACCGCCGGACACGAAGGGGAGAGGTCATGGCACAGACAACGATCGGCCTCGAGATCACCGAGGAGGGGGTGCGCGCCGCCGAGGTCACGGTGGGGCGCTCGCCCTCGCTCGTCGCGTGGGGCGCCGTGCCGCTCCCGCCCGGCGCCGCGAAGGATTCCGAGATCTTCGATGCCGACGCGGTCGTCCTGGCCCTACGGCAGCTCTGGTCGCGCGCCGGGTTCCGCAGCCGGCGTGTGGTTCTGGGAATCGGCAGCCGACGCATCCTGGTCCGCGAGTACACCACGCAGGCGCTGCGACCCGATCTGCTGCGTCAGGCGCTGCCGTTCCAGGTGCAGGATCTGCTGCCGGTTCCGGCGGATCAGGCCGTGCTCGATTTCTACCCCGCCTCGCAGCAGGGCGACCAGATCACGGGCCTCCTGGTGGCCGCCGTCGCCGAGACCGTCGAGCAGCTCATCGCCACGATCGCGAAGGCGAAGCTGACGGTCGACGTCGTCGATCTGGCGCCGTTCGGTCTGACCCGCGCGGCCAGCCGCCTCGCCGCACCGGGGGAGTCGATCGCCGCTCTGCACCTCGGAGATCACACCAGCTACGTCGTGGTGCTGCGCGACGGCATTCCCCGCTTCGTCCGCATCCTTCCGATCGAGATCGTGACCGAGGCGGTGCGCGAGCGGGAGCTGGCCGCGATCGAGGGCGGCGAGCAGCCCGTCCCCGTCGCCGAAGAGGTGCTCGAGACCGTTCCGCCCTCGTCGGAGTCGCCGGTGCGGCGGCTTCGCTCGGGGGGTCGCGCGGCGCGCCCGACCGGGATGTCGGAGTCCGCGCTCACCGACCTCGTCGGGCGGCTGCACAGCACGCTCGCGTTCTATGCGGGGCGCTCAGGCGACGAGCCGGTCACCCGCGTGCTCCTCTCCGGAGCGGGCGCTGCCGCACCCGGCGTCGCCGAGGCTCTCGCAGAGAGCCTGCCGATTCCGGTCTCGTACGCCGGGGCGGCCGAGGTGATCTCGAGCAAGAAGGGCGTACCGGCCGGAGACGTCGGCTTGAACCTGCTGACGACCGTCGGCCTCGCGCTGGGAGACGCCCGATGATGACCACTGTCGCCCCCGCCCTGATCCTCGGCGTGGCGCCCCGTGTCAACCTGATGCCGCGGGCCGAGACCGAGCGCCGCGCGCGGTCGAAACTCCTCCGGCGGTGGGTGCTCGCGCTCGTCGTCGCGCTTTCCGTGGTGATCGCGGTCATCGCGGGGGGCATGTGGCTGAACGTCACGGCGGCGGCGCGCCTGCTGGGCGAGAACGCCCGCACGCAGTCCCTCCTGTCGCAGCTCGACGGTCTCTCGGACGTACGGGCCAAGGTCGAGCTGCAGTCGGAGCTGACCGAGTTCCGTCAGAACGCCATGGCGACCGATCTCGCGTGGAGCGGCCTCCTGACCTCCGTGGCCGGGGTGCTCCCCGAGGGCGTCGTCGTCAGCGGCTTCAGCCTGGCGCCGGCCGGGATCCCGCAGGGCGACGTGCCCGAGGAGGAGATCGGAGCCGCCGGCATCGTCGAGATCACCAGCCAGTCGCCCCAGGACATCGTCGCGCTCTCGCGCGCCGTGCGCCCGCTGGCCGGCGTCATCGACGCCGACCCGTTGAGCGTCACCCTCGAAGAGGCCGCGTACGTGTACGAGCTGCGGATCGCGTTCGACCAGACCGTCTATACCGGTGACTTCGCGCAGGAGGAAGACGAATGAACATCCCGAAGCAGATGATCAACCTGCTCGGCGCCGTGGTGGTCATCGCGGTGCTGGTCGCGGGCGTGACGCTCGCGGGTCTTCCGCTGTACAGCAACGCACAGGCCACGGACGCGAGCACTCGCACGGTGGAGCAGACGAACGAGATCTATGAGATCCAAGTCGCCCAGCTCAGCGCCGAGAACGAGCGCATCGACGAGATCGACGCCGACCTCGCCTCTCTCGAGGAGGAGATTCCCGGGCTTCCGCGACTGGATGACGTCGTCGAGATCGTCGTCGCCGCGGCAGGCACCGTCGAGGGGACGATCCAGAGCATCGAGGCGGCCGACCTCGAAGTATGGACACCTCGCTCTGGACTCGACTCCGACGACGGCGACGACACCGCGCCCACCGACGGCGAGGCGACGGACGAGGCCGCGACAGGCGAGGAAGCCACCGCCGACGCCACGGACGCGGCAGCGCAAGACACCGCGACCGAAGCCCCGGCCGACGACGCCCCTGCCGCCGAGGACTCGCCCCAGAAGCAGATCCCGGTGACGATCGAGATCGCCGTTCCGGATGCCGCGGCCGCCGCGGCCTTCATGGACGAGCTGGGCCGCGGCCCGCGTCTCATCGCGCCCATCGACGGCACCCTCGAGGACGGTGTCCTCAGGGTCACCGCACTCGCCTTCCTCCGAACGGGAGACTGACATGTACCACGATGGTTCACTCGCCGAGATGCTCGCCGTCGCGGGCCGGGCCGGGGCATCCGATGTGCACCTGACAGCCAACCACCCGCCGCTCATGCGCGTGGACGGCGACCTGGAGCAGATCGTCGGCTTCACCGAGCCGACCGGCAGCAACTGGCTCGAGCAGGCGATCGGCTCGCTCATGACCTCCGATCAGATCGCCGAGTTCCGAAAGCACGGCGAGGTCGACCTCTCGTACTCGGTGCCGGACGTGGCGCGATTCCGCGTGAACGTGTTCCGTCAGCTGGGCGATGTCGCCGTGGCCATGCGGTTCATCCCCGACAAGGCGTTCAGCCTCGAACAGCTGGGCGTTCCGGCGGTCGCCAAGGATCTCGTGCTCAAGCCGCGCGGCCTGGTGCTCGTGACAGGCCCCACCGGATCGGGCAAGTCGACGACGCTGAGCGCGATGATCGACATCGTCAACCGCACCCTGCCCGCGCACATCGTGACGGTCGAGGACCCGGTCGAGTTCCAGCACACGAGCCGCAAGTCGCTCATCCACCAGCGCGAGATCGGCAGCGACACGGCGTCCTTCGCGGAGGCCCTGCGGCGCGTGCTGCGTCAGGACCCGGACGTCATTCTCATCGGCGAGCTCCGCGACCCGGCATCCATCTCCACGGCCCTGTCGGCCGCCGAAACCGGACACCTCGTGCTGTCGACCCTGCACACGCAGAGCGCCGCGAAGTCGATCAACCGCATCGTCGACGCCTTCCCGCCCGACCAGCAGACCCAGGTGCGCACGCAGCTGGGCGACACCCTGCAGGGGATCATCAGCCAGACGCTGCTGCCGATGGCGCAGAGCGACGGCCGGGTGATCGCGACCGAGGTGCTCATCAACACGCCCGCCATCGCGAACCTGATCCGCGAGGGGCAGGTGAGCCAGATCTACTCCATGCTGCAAGCGGGCGGCAGCCTCGGCATGCACACGCTCGACCAGGATCTGCGTCGTCACGTCGAGGAGGGCAGCATCGCGATGTCCGTGGCCAGGTCTTACGCGATGGATCCGTCCTCGCTCGATGATGCCCGCGTGCGCCCGAGAGACCTCGACGCCGAGGCGTGGTCGCAGCATTCGTCCGAACGCCAGCCCGCGGGATGGGGCTACTGATGGCGCTCGTCGAGGAGTACACGTACCGAGCGGTCGATTCCGCGGGCGGCGCGGTCGTCAAGGGCACGCTCGAGGCGGCCAGCGAGCACGCTGTCACGGCGAAGCTCCGCGCGCAGGGCCTGACGCCTCTCGAGGTCAGCCTGACGTCGAAGACGGGACTGAATCGGGATGTCTCGATCCCCGGATTCGAGAAGCGGGTCAAGGTCGGCACGCTCGCCGTGTTCGCGAAGCAGATGGCGGGGCTCATCAACGCCGGTCTGCCGCTGATGCGGACGCTGTCGATCCTGATCGAGCAGGCCGAGGACAAGAAGCTGCAGAGCGCGCTCGTCGGCGTACACGCCGCGGTCGAGTCCGGTCTGTCGTTCTCGCAGGCACTCGCGAACTACCCGGACGTCTTCCCGCCTCTCATGATCAGCATGATGCGCGTGGGAGAGGCCGGCGGTTTCCTCGGCCAGTCGCTCGCGACGGTGGCGGAGACGTATCAGGGCGAGGCCGAGCTGCAGGGCAAGATCAAGTCGGCGACCACCTACCCGATCATCGTCTTCGTCATCGCCATCCTCGGGGTCGTGGCGATGGTCACGTTCGTCGTGCCGATCTTCGAGGGCATGTTCAAGAACCTGGGCTCGGAGCTGCCCGTCCCCACCCAGATCCTCGTGACCCTGTCGAACAACATGGTCTGGATCCTCCCGGTCATGGTCGTGATCGGCATCATCGGGTGGCTCTGGTGGGTGCGCAACCGGCGCGAGGAGAGGGTGCGCAAGGTCGTCGACCCGATCAAGCTCAAGCTTCCGATCTTCGGTCCGCTCGCGACGAAGATCGCCGTCGCGCGATTCACCCGCAGCCTCTCGATGATGCTGAACGCCGGAGTGCCGCTCGTGCAGGCCCTCTCGATCGTCGGCACCGCGTCGAACAACTGGAAGATCGAGCAGGCGGTCCGCGAGATCCAGGAGTCGGTCAAACAGGGCCGATCGTTCTCGGCTCCGCTGGCGAAGGCGGCGGTGTTCCCGCCGATGGTCGCCCAGATGACCGCCGTCGGAGAGGAGTCGGGAACTCTCGCCGACATGCTGGCGAGCATCGCCGACTTCTACGAGAACGAGGTCGAGACGGCGACCGACCAGCTCACCGCGTCGATCGAGCCGATCCTCATTGTCGGCATCGGCATCATCATCGGCGGCATGGTGATCTCGCTCTACCTGCCGATCTTCTCCATCTACGGCGAGCTGGGGCAGCAGGGCACCCCGTAGCGCGAGGCCTGCTCCCGCTCAGCCGCGACGGCGGTCGGCAGCTCGATGGCGACCGCGCGATCACACCGCGACGCGAAGCACCTCGTCGATCGTCGTGATGCCCTGCGCGACCTTCGAGAAGCCGTCGTCGCGCAGCGACACCATGCCCTCCTCGAGGGCACGCTGACGCATCTCGGTGCCGGTCGCCCGCGAGACGGCCAGCTGCTCGAGACTCTCGCTGAGGGTCATCACCTCGTGCAGCGCGACCCGTCCGCGGAAGCCCGTGCCCGAGCACGCGCCGCAGCCGACCGCGCGGTAGAGCTGGGGCAGGTCGCTGGGGTCATGCGGGAATCCGACGGCCTCGAGCGTCTCACGGCTCTCGACGTGCGGCTCGCGGCACTTCAGGCACAGGCGGCGGGCGAGGCGCTGCGCCACCACGGCCGACAGCGCGGTGCCGACCAGGTAGGGCTCACAGCCGATCTCGATGAGACGCGTGAGGGCGCTCGGTGCGTCGTTGGTGTGCAGGGTGGACAGCACGAGGTGTCCGGTCAGCGCCGCCTCGATCGAGATCGTCGCGGTCTCCTGATCGCGGATCTCGCCGACGAGCACCACGTCGGGGTCGGAGCGGAGGATCGAGCGCAGCGCGGCCTGGAACGTCATGCCCGCGCGCTGGTTCACCTGCACCTGGTTGATGCCGGCGATCCGATACTCGACCGGGTCCTCGACCGTGATGACGTTGATGCGCGAGTTCGCCACCGTGTGCAGCGCCGTGTACAGCGTGGTCGACTTGCCCGATCCCGTAGGGCCGGTGACGAGGACCATGCCGTGGGGGCGCGTGATGGCCGTCCGGAAGCGCTGCTCGTTGATCGCGGAGAAGAGCAGGTCCGACATCTCCAGCGCCGTGCCGGAGTTGTCGAGGATGCGCATGACGATCTTCTCGCCCCACACCGTCGGGAGCGTCGCGAGACGCAGGTCGACCTGACGCCCGTCGTGCAGCACCGAGAGCCGGCCGTCCTGCGGGCGACGCCGCTCGGCGATGTCGATCGACGCCATGATCTTCAGACGCGAGATCACGCCGTCCTGGATCGAGCGGTCGGCCTTCTGCATCTCGTGCAGCACCCCGTCGATGCGGTACCGCACGGTGAGCTGACGCTCGCCCGGCTCGATGTGGATGTCGCTGGCACGGTCGTTGATGGCCTGCGTGATGAGGAGGTTCACGAACCGGACGATGGGGGCGTCGTCGACCTGCTCCTCGAGCGTCTCCGTGGTTCCCGCGCCGTCAGCCGCGGCGATCTCGCCGATCTGCTCGGACAGGTCGCTGAGCTCCTCGTCGGAGCGCAGGAAGCGACCGAATGCCGCGGTGAGGGCATCGGCGGCGACCACCACGGGAACGATGTTGAGGTCGGTCGCCGTCGCGACGTCGTCGAGCGCGATGAGGTCGGTCGGGTCGATCATCCCCACCGTGAGCTGCCGACGCCCCCGCGAGATGGGGATCAGATGGTACCGGCGGCAGAGATTCGGCGAGACGGCGGCGATCACCGCGGGGTCGAGGGTGACCGCCCCGAGGTCGACGAAACGGTAGCCGGTGTGTGCGGCGATGGCCTCGGCGATCTGGGTCTCGGTGGCCAGCTGGGCGGCCACCAGGCGCTGGCGCAGTTCGGCGTCGTCAGCGGCGTCGGCGAGCACGACGGAGATGTCATCGGCGTCGACGACGCCGGTGGTCACCAATGTCTGCGCCAGCCCCTTCACGCGCGTCCTTTCCCCATCATTTCGTCGTCATGACGCCCCGCTCGCCATGATATTGGTGTCTGGCCCTCGGCGGAACGCCCGTCAACCCTCGGAGCGGGCGGGTGCACCGCCGATAGCCTGGCGACATGACCGACAAGACGGCCCCGGCGTCGCGCTCGCCGATCGAGAAGGCGACGGCGTGGGCGCTGTCGCTGCGCCCGGTACGGGTGTGGCTGCACTATTCGGAGCGCCGTGGGCCGATGCTGTCCGACAGCGTCACCTACCGCGCGCTCTTCTCAGCGTTCGCGGGTGTTCTGCTCGGCTTCTCGTTCGCCGCGCTGTGGCTCAGCGGCAATCCGGCCGCATGGCAGGCGCTCATCGACGCCGTCGACGCGGCGGTGCCGGGGCTCGTCGGCGAGGACGGGCTCGTGGACGTGTCCTCGATCCAGGCGCCGGCGGGGCTCACGGTCGCGGGCGTGCTCTCCCTCATCGGTCTGGTCGGCGCGGCGATCGGCGCGATCGGCTCGTTGCGGGCAGCGCTGCGCACGCTGGCCGACGAGATCCACGACGACGTGTTCTGGGTCTGGGTGATCCTCCGCAATCTGCTGCTCGCCATCGCGATCGGGGGAGGCTTCGTGCTCGCCGCCGGCGCCACCTTCATCGGCACGTCGTTCATCGAGGCGGCCCAGGACTGGCTCGGAATCGGTGCGGATGCGGTGGCGGATGCCGCGACCTTCGGCTTCTCGATCCTCATCGTCTTCGTCCTCGACGCCGCCCTGATCGCGCTGGCCTTCGTCACGCTGAGCGGTGTGCGGGCGCGGCCGCGGACGCTGATCGCCGGCTCCCTCCTCGGAGCGGTCGGCTTGACCGTGCTGCAGCAGCTGTCGGGCCTGTTCGTCCGCGGCGCCGCGGGCAACCCGCTGCTGGCGTCCTTCGCCGCCCTCATCGCCCTGCTGCTGTGGTTCAACCTGTCGGCGCAGGTGATTCTCCTCGCGTCCACGTGGATCATCGTGGGGGTCGCCGAGGACGCCGACCGGGTGCGCGAGAAGTACGGCGCGCCCACGTTCGAGGCGCGGCGCGTGCAGCGGGCCGAAGACGCCGTCCGCGTCGCGACCGCCGAGCTGCACCTCGCGCACAAGGCCGCAGCCGAGGCGCGCAAGAGCAGGGCGAAGGCGGACACGTCGTCATGATCGCCGTGCCCGCCTACACCGCCGATCAGGTGAGGGCGGCCGAGCGGCCGCTCCTCGATGCGGGCGTGCCGCTCATGCGCCGGGCGGCATCGGCGCTCGCCGCGATCACGCGCGACCGCGTCGCGCGTTCGGCCAGGCCCGCTCTGCTCGTACTGGCCGGCAGCGGAGACAACGGAGGCGACGCCCTCTATGCCGCCGCCGAGCTGTCATCGGCTGCGGACGTCGAGGTGCTGCCCGTCGGTCGGCGCGTGCACGAGGCGGCGCTGGCCGAGGCGCTGTCGGCCGGCTGCCGGGCCGCGAGTCTCCGCGATGTGACGAGCAAGCCCACGGCCTATGACGTCGTCCTCGACGGCATCCTGGGCATCGGCGCGTCTGCCGGGTCGGGACTGCGAGGGGATGCCCGCGACGCGGTGGCCGCGCTCCTTCCCCGGGTCCAGAACGGTTCGCTCGCCGTGATTGCGGTCGATCTTCCGAGCGGGCTCGACCCCGGCTCCGGCACCGCCGTCGATCCGGTGCTCCCCGCCGGCACGACCGTCACGTTCGGCGCCGTCAAGGCCGGGATCGTGCGAGGGCGGGGACCGGAGCTGTGCGGAGACGTGGTGCTGGTCGACCTCGGGCTCGAGGCGCTGCACGTCGCGGATGCGGTGGCGGAGGCATCCGTCTCCCGTATCGTCTCCGCTCAGTCGCCGTAGCGCTCCACGAACGTCCTCAGCATGCGAGAAGGATGCGACACCGGGGTCCGGCGCACGGCGGCGAGCGTCAGGTCGAGTTCGTCGGTCTCGAAGTAGCCGTAGCCGGCATAGGCGTGGATGCGGGTGGTGATGCCCGCGAGATCCAGTTCGGGGTGGAACTGGGTGGCGTAGACGTTCCGCCCGACCCGGAACATCTGCACGGGGCAGTCGGGCGACGAGGCGAGCAGGGTCGCTGACGCGGGCAGCGTCGAGATCGCTTCTTTGTGCCCCACGAAAGCCGTGAACTCGTTCGGCAGGCCCGCGAGCAGGGGATCGGATGCCCCCTCCGCGGTCAGCGTCACGGGAACGACGCTGATCGGCTCGGCATACCGGCGGTCGATCTTCGCACCCTGATGGACGCCGAGGGTTCCGATGCCGTAGCAGGCGCCCAGGAAGGGGAAGTCGCGGGCGACCACTTCGTCGAGGAGGGTCTGGAACTCCGCCTCGACGCGGCGCTGCACCGCCGACTTGCGCTCGGGCGGGTCCGACGCGTTGAAAGGCCCACCCCCGACGAAGATGCCCGACAGCCGGTCGAGGTCCAGCGGAGGAATGGGGGAATCTTCGAGACGGATGCGCACGAGGTCGCGCTCGTCGAGTCCCGTGCCGCGAAGGAAGAGCGCGTACTCCTCATCCGCGGGTACGTCTTCGGCGCGGGTGGCGAGGAGGACGAACGGCTTCACGGGTCCACGATAGGCCAGCGCGAAGATCTCGATAGTGTCCTACAGGACAATAGCTGTGATAGTGTCCTGCAGGACGGTAGTTACCGGAACCGGTAACTCATCCCCACACCGAAGGACGTGCCATGACAGACACCCTCACCGTGTCGGCGCCGCCGTACACGCACCTCCGCGGCCGGGCGTTGGCGCTCCTCGCGGTGCTCTGCGGAGCTCTCTTCCTCGACGCCCTCGATGTGTCGATGCTCGCGGTCGCGATTCCGAGGGTCGGGGCAGAGCTGGGCATGACCACCACGCTTCCGTGGGTCATCGCGGGATACGTGCTCGGCTACGGAGGCTTCCTGCTCTTCGGGGGTCGCGCCGCCGACCTTCTCGGCCGACGGCGCGTGTTCCTGATCGCGCTGGCTGGATTCGTTCTCATGTCGGTGTGGGGCGGCTTCGCGTGGAACGGGGAGGTGTTGATCGCGACTCGGTTCCTCAAGGGCATCGCGGCTGCGTTCACCGCGCCGGCGGCGCTGTCGCTCGTCGCCACATCGTTCCGCGAAGGCCCGGCGCGAACTCGGGCCATGTCCTTCTACACCGCGACCGGGTCGGCAGGCTTCACGTTCGGGCTCATCTTCGGCGGGCTGCTGACCGAGTGGGATTGGCGCGCGGTGTTCTTCGGGCCTGCGATCGTCGGAGCAGTCCTTTTCGTCGCGGGCCTCCTGGTGATCCCCGCTCACCCGCGCAGCGAGCAGCGAGGCCGGCGGCTGGATGCGCCGGGTGCGGTGCTCATCACGCTCGCCATGATGGGGATCGTCTTCGGCTTGACTCTCGGTTCGGATCAAGGGTGGAGCAATGTGGCGACATGGGGACCGCTCCTGCTGAGCGTGATCGTCCTCGGGGTCTTCGTGGCTGTCGAACGTCGGCGGCCATACCCGCTCCTCCCCGCGCATGTGTTGACGTCGTGGCCGAGAATCAGGGCGACTCTCGGAGTCCTGGTCTTGGTGGGGTCGTGGAACGCGACGCAGTTCCTGCTGACCATTCACTTCCAGGACACCCTCCAGTGGTCGCCCGTGGTCACCGCGGCGGCGTTCTGGCCCGCCGGGGTGCTCGGGTTGCTCGTGGCACCCTTGATGGCCCGGCTGATCAAGAGGTTCACGTTGATCGGGGTGATGGCCTTCGGCCTGCTGCTCACGGTGGTGGCGTACGTGCTCCTGCGCTTCGTCTCCCTCGATTCGATGTACTGGATCGCGTACTTCCCGGCCTTCGCATTGGTCGGCGTCGCGTTCACGCTGATCTTCAGCACGGGCGCCATCGGAGCCACGAGCGGCCTGCCCGAAGACGAGCAAGGCGTCGCCGGAGGAGTTCTGCAGACTGCCGCGCAATTCGGAGTAGCGGTGATGCTGGCGATCACGACCGCGGTCTACCGCGGACACCTGCCGGCGGATGCCTCACGCGAGCAGGAGCTGACCGCCTATCAGGCAGGCTGGGTCGTCCCGCTCGTCGCCTCCGTGCTGGCCCTCATCGTGGTCGCCGTCGGCGCCCGCCGCATGAGAAGCGCCAGAGATTCCTCCTGACGTCGCGGGGATCGGTCAGCGCTGGGGTGGTAGCAGGCCCCGTTCGAGCATCCGAGTGGCCGAGTCGATGGCGTCTTTCACGAACCGCTCGGTGAGCGCGGTGTACCGGCCCACATCCGCCGGCGACCAATCCTGCAGTACCTCGGCGATCATCCGGTCGCCCAGCGCGTAGACGCCCCGGGCCGCCTCTTCGCCCTCGTCCGTGAGGCGGATGAGTGTGGCGCGACCGTCGGTCGGGTCGGTGGTGCGCTCGACGAGTCCGTCGCCCTCGAGCCGCCGCACGATCTTGCTGACGTGCGACGCGCCCGTGTCGAGCACCTCCGCCAGCGCGGTGGGCCGCATCGGGCCCCAGGCGAGCAGATGCCGGAGCGTCGCGTGGGATTGCTGGTCGATGCTCTCACCGCTCTTGGCCAGGATCTCGCCCTGCAGAGCCGGGGAGTCCCACAGCAGGATGAGGGCACTGAGATTCGCGAGCAGTGCCGACCGATAGGGGAAGTCGCTCCCCTGAAGGGCTCGACGGGCCGGGCTCTTCGTGCTGTCGTTCATGACGGGATTATAGTGTCCTCGGCGACAGTAATGGTGATAGTGTCCTGAGGGACACGAATCAGGAGGTCGGCATGGGAACCATGGACGAGCTCATCGACCCCGCCGTCGTGACGAGGCTTCGGAAGGCGCTGAAGGCTGTCGCCCCGCAGCTGGAGTTCGCGGCCCTCGCGGCGGCGGGGCGCGCCGTTGCCGGCAACCGACTGCGAGACCGAGTGGACATCGTGCGCGACGCCCTGCTCGCCGACGTGCCCGACGGGTTCCCCGTTGCCGCGAGCACCGTTCGCGACGTGCTCGACCAGCCCGGGTTCTCGGGCTGGATGATCTGGCCGACCACGGAGTTCGTCTCGGTAAGGGCTCTCGAGAGCGGGTCGACCGCTGACTTCGACGCCGGCATGGAGCTGCTGTCGCAGCTGACCATCGCCCTCAGCAGCGAGTTCGCCGTGCGAGACATGCTCAACGCGAGGCCGCAGCGCGCCGTCGACATCATGCGCGGCTGGACGGGGCATCCGGACCAGCACGTGCGGCGCCTCGCCTCCGAGGGGTCGCGTGCCTATCTGCCCTGGGCGAAGCGCGTGCCCTGGCTCATCGCCCACCCGGATGCGACGCGGGGAATCGTCGACTCGATCTATCGCGACCCGGAGGAATATGTACGCCGCTCGGTGGCGAACCACCTCAACGATCTGAGTCGTGTCGACCCGTCCATCGCCACCGAGATCGCGCAGGCCTGGCACAACGAGCCGGACACGAGCACACCGCGGCTGCTCCGGCACGGACTTCGCACGCTGATCAAGAAGGCCGACCCTGCGGCGCTCGCCCTGCTCGGGTTCACCGGCGACAGCCTTCGCGTCGACCGCCCTGAACTGTCGCACGACCGCGTTCCTTCGGGCGGCGCGGTGTCCTTCTCCGCGGTGGTCACGAACGACGGAGACGAGGAGGCCGCCGTGGCGATCGACTACTCGATCGGCTTCCAGCGCGCTGACGGATCGGTGAGGCCCAAGACCTTCAAGCTCGCCTCACGTCGCCTGGCTCCCGGTGAGAGCGTCGTCGTGAGGAAGACCCACTCCTTCCGCCCCATCACCACGAGGGCGTACTATCCGGGCGCGCACTTCGTGACCGTCCAGGCCAACGGCACCCTGTCGCCGCGGGCCGACTTCGTGCTCGCGGGGGACGGTCGGAGAAGAGAGAACCGATGAGCGATCTCAGCGGCGGGGGGCGGTTCAGGACGCGTAGGTGACGAGGCCGAGCTCGACCGGCGACACCAGCTGCGGATGCGCCGGGACGATCCGCACGGTGTACCCGAACGTGCCTGTCACCGTCAGCGGCAGGGTGCCGGTGAACGTGGTCACGCCGTCGACCGCCGGCCCGTTCGGCGAGAGGCGGTACACCGAGTGGTCGCCGGCCAGCGCGTCGTCCTCGTCGGTGCGGCCGTACGCCAGCTCGACCGCCACGTCCTCGGCCGACAGTCCGTCCAGGCGCACCGCGGCACTCACGTGCAGCGTGTCGCCCGCCTGCGCCTGGGACGGGATCCCCGACGAGTCGACGCCGGCGATCGAGATGCGCGGCCACGCGTCCCGCACCCGGCCGACGAAGGCGGCGAGCTCGCGGGCTTCGGAGAAGTCGTCCGCCCGGAGCGCGACGTCGTGGGCGGCGGCCGGAACGTAGAGGCGCTGGACGTAATCGCGCACCATGCGGTCGCTCGTCGCCTTGCGACCGAGGTCGGTCATCGTGTGCCGCACCATCGACAGCCACGCCAGGGGGATCCCGCCCTCCCGCTCGTAGAAGCGCGGCACCAGCTGGTGCTCGATGAGGTCGTAGAGCGCCGATGCCTCGGCGTCGTCACGCTCCTCGTCGGACGAGGCGGTGTCGGCGGTGGGGATGGCCCACCCGTTTCGCCCGTCGTACCACTCGTCCCACCAGCCGTCGAGGATCGACAGGTTCAGCGCGCCGTTGAGGGCCGCCTTCATCCCGCTCGTACCGCAGGCCTCGAGCGGGCGCAGCGGGTTGTTGAGCCACACGTCGCAGCCCGGGTAGAGGTCCTTCGCGAGGCTGATGTCGTAGTCGGGGAGGAAGACGATCCGGCCGCGCACCTTGGGATCGCGGCTGAAGCGCACGAGCTGCTGGATGAGGATCTTCCCCGAGTCGTCCGCCGGGTGCGACTTGCCGCCGATGACGATCTGCACCGGCCGCTCCGGGTCGGTCAGCAGCTTCGTCAGGCGCTCGGGATCGCGCAGCATGAGGGTGAGGCGCTTGTACGTGGGCACGCGTCGGGCGAAGCCGATCGTGAGCACGTCGGGATCGAGAAGGTCGTCGACCCAGGCGGGCGTCACCGTCGTGCCGTTGGCGAGGGATGCCGCGACCCGGCGCCGCGCCTCGGCGACCAGCTCGCCCTTCATCTGCTGGCGCACGCCCCACAGCTCCGCGTCGCTGACGGCCTCGCGGTCGTTCCAGTCGTGCGTGTCGGTGTGGGCGTCTCCCCACACGCGCTCACTGAGAGACTTCAGCGCGGGGTGGACCCAGGTCGGGGCGTGGACGCCGTTGGTGATCGAGGTGATCGGCACCTCGTCGGTGTCGATCCCCGGCCACAGCATGCCGAACATGCCGCGGCTCACTTCGCCGTGCAGGAGCGAGACGCCGTTGGCGTGCTGACCGAGGTGCAGGCCGAGGACGGCCATGTTGAACACGCCCTGATCGCCGCCGCTCCAGGTCTCGAGTCCGAGCGCGATCGCCCGGGCGGCGTCCAGTCCTTCGAAGAGGCCGCTGGCGAGGTAATCGGCGATCAGCTCCCGGGGGAACCGGTCGATGCCGGCGGGCACGGGCGTGTGGGTGGTGAACACCGTCCCGGCACGCACCTGGGTGAGTGCGGCGTCGAAGTCGAGACCGTCCTGGGTGATCAGCTCCGACATGCGCTCGAGGCCTTGGAACCCCGCGTGGCCTTCGTTCGTGTGGTACACGTCGGGGGTGGGGCGCCCGGTGAGCTCGGACCAGCGGCGGATCGCGCGGACGCCGCCGACGCCGAGGAGCAGCTCCTGGAGGAGCCGGTGCTCGCCCCCGCCGCCGTACAGCCGGTCGGTGACCCGGCGCAGTTCCTCCGAGTTCGAGGGCGTCTCCGAGTCGAGGAGCAGGAGCGGGACGCGCCCGATGTCGGCGATCCACACCCGCGCGTGCAGCACCCGGCCCCCCGTGAGGTCGAGTGCGATCTCCACCGGCGCGCCGTCCTCGTCGCGCAGCAGCGTCAGGCCCAGGCCGTACGGATCCAGCAGCGGATAGCTCTCCTGCTGCCAGCCGTCGTCGCCGATGGACTGGCGGAAGTAGCCGGCGCGGTAGAAGAGGCCGACGCCCGTGAGAGGAACGCCGAGGTCGGAGGCGCTCTTGAGGTGGTCGCCCGCGAGGATGCCGAGGCCGCCGGAGTACTGCGGCAGCGACCCGTCGACGCCGAACTCGGGCGAGAAGTAGGCGATGTGGACCGGCTTGTCGCCTTCGAGCTGCTGGAACCACCGGTCGCCCTCGAGGTAGGCCGTGAGGCGCTCGTCCTCTTCGCGCACCCGGTGGACGAAGCCATCGTCCCGTGCGAGCTCGTCGAGGCGATCCTGCCCGAGAGCGCCGAGCATGCGTGCGGGGTTCGCGCCGATCGTCTCCCACAGCTCGGGATCCATCGAGGCGAACAGCGCGTGGGTCGCGCGGCTCCACGACCATCGCCAGTTGGCGGCGAGCCGGTCGAGCGGGGCCAGGGACTCGGCGAGGACAGGACGGACCGTGAACGTTCGGATGGCCTTCACGCGATGATTCTAGGGGCATCGAATGGAAACGCTTGCATAATGGCCGGGAGCCACCCGGTGTCGGCCGTTAGGACGTGAACCCGTGTCGCGCAAGCCCGGTGCCATGGGGGAGGGCGGGTCTACTGTGGAGGCATGGCCATCGCACGACTGCACGGAGGCCCGCTCGACGGGCAGCTCCTTCCGCTCGAAGACCCGCAGCTCGACCGACTGATCGTCCCGTACAGCGAGACGCAGGTGGTGTACGAGCGCAAGGGCGACCTCGAGAAAACGGGGAGGGCGACGGCCCGACCGAGGCCGAATTCTGGTTCCTCGAGTCGCAAGACACCATCGACCCGAACGCCAGCCCCGCGAGTGAGCTCCGCTGAATCCGGCGCCGACGGCGCCCCGTCCCGCTCCGTCGAGGTCGAGCTGAAGTTCGACGTCGACGAGGGCACGCCGCTCCCCGACCTGTCGCCGCTGCCCGGCGTCGCGGGGGTGACCGCCGCCGAAGAGCGGTCGCTGGACGCGCTCTACCTCGACACGACCGATCGGACGCTGGCGCAGAACGGTTACGCCCTGCGCCGGCGAACCGGTGGCCCCGATGCCGGGTGGCACATCAAGGGGCCGCGTGGCGCGGACGGTGGTCGCGTCGAGCTCCATTGGCCCCTGGGCGAGGCGGACGCGGTCCCGGCGGCCGCTCTGGCCGAGCTGGGGCCGATCATCGGCGACGAGCTCCTCGCACCGCTGGCGCGCATCCGCAATCGGCGCGTGCCGTATCTGCTCCTCGACGCCGCCGGCGGAGTCCTCGCCGAGCTGGCCGACGACCACGTCGCGACGACCGATGAGCGCGAGGGCACCCTTCGGGAGTGGCGGGAGTGGGAGATCGAGCTCGCATCGGCCGCGCCCGCCGACCCGGCGTGGCGGTCCGAGTTCTTCGACGCCGTCGCGCGCGTGGTCCACGCGGCCGGAGGCCGGGCCGCGGCATCCGATTCGAAGCTCGCCCGCGCGCTCGGACACTGAGAGCGCCCCGCCCGCCGAGCCGACGGTTCTAGGGTGAGGTCATGACTGACAGCACCTCGCGCACCCGGACGTTCGAGTGGGCCGACCCGGGGCCGCCGCTCGCCGCCTCCCGGGAGCTCGATGGGCTCAGCTATCTGCGGGCGCTCATCGCCGGCGAGTTCCCGCCCCCGCCGATCGCGCGCCTGCTGGACTTCACGATGGTGGCAGCCGAGCCCGGCGAGGCGGTGTTCGAGTGCGAGCCGCGCGAGTTCCACTACAACGTGCTGGGCGTCGTCCACGGCGGCGTCGCGTGCACGCTTCTCGATACGGTCGTCGGCTGCGCCGCCCACACCACGCTTCCCGCGGGGGTGGGCTACACGTCGATCGACCTCTCGGTGTCGTACCTGCGGCCGATCCTCGCGACGAGCGGCCTGCTTCGCGCGCGTGGCCGCGTGGTGAAGGGCGGCTCCCGCGTGATCTTCGCGGAGGGAGTGATCGAGGATGCCTCGGGCACTCCTCTCGCCACCGCGACGAGCTCGCTCCTGGTCATCCGGCCCTGACGGCGAAACCCCCGCGCCGTTGCGGCCGCGGGGGTTTCGACGTCGACGGGGTCGTCAGAGGTTGATCATGTGGCCGGCCAGGCCGTGGAACGCCTCTTGCACGGCCTCGGACAGCGTGGGGTGGGTGTGCACGTTGCGGGCCGCTTCGAGCGCCGTCAGATCCCACTTCTGCGCGAGCGTGAGTTCGGGCAGCAGCTCGGACACGTCGGGGCCGACCATGTGCCCGCCGAGCAGCTCGAGGTGCTCGCCGTCGGCGATGAGCTTGACGAACCCGACCGCCTCGCCGAGACCGTTCGCCTTGCCGTTCGCGGAGAACGGGAATTTCGCGACCTTGACGTCGTAGCCGGCGTCGCGCGCCTGCTGCTCGGTCAGACCGAACGAGGCGACCTGCGGCGAGCAGAACGTCGCGCGGGGCATCATTCGGTAGTCGCCGAGCGTCATCGTCTCGGCCTTGCCGATCGTCTCGGCGGCGACGACCCCCTGCGCCTCCGCCACGTGGGCGAGCTGCAGCTTGGCGGTGACATCGCCGATGGCGTAGATGTGCGGCACGTTGGTGCGCATGTGATCGTCGATGTCGATGGCGCCGCGGTCGGTCAGCTTCACGCCGGTCGTCTCGAGGCCGAAGCCCTCGACGTTCGCGGCGAAGCCGATCGACATCATGACCTTGTCGGCGTCGATGGAGCCGGCCGTGCCGTCCTTCGCGGTGTAGGTGACGGTGACGCGGTCGCCGTGGTCGGTGACGGTCTCGACCTTCGTCGATGTGAGGATGTCGACGCCGTAGCCCTTGTACTGCTTCGCGATCTCTTTCGAGACGTCGGCGTCCTCGTTCGGCAGCGCGCGGTCGAGGAACTCGATGATCGTCACCTTGACGCCGTAGTTCGACATGACGAAGGCGAACTCCATGCCGATGGCGCCGGCGCCGACGATCACGATCGACGACGGGAGGTCGCGCGCGAGGATCTGCTCCTCGTACGTCACCACGTTTCCGCCGAGCGTCACGCCCGGAAGCAGCCGCACCTTCGAGCCGGTCGCGATGATCGCGTTGTCGAAGGTGACCTCTTCGGTGCCGCCGTCGGTCTTGGTCACCGTGATGGCGTTCGGGCCGGTGAACGACCCGCGGCCCTCGTACTCGGTGACCTTGTTCTTCTTCATCAGGTAGTGGATGCCCTTGACGTGGGTGTCGGCCACCTTGCGGCTGCGGTCCCAGGCGACGCCGAAGTCGAAGTGCACGTCCCCCGAGATGCCGAAGAGCTCGGCCTTGTGGTGGAACTGGTGCGCGAGGTCGGCGTTCTTGAGAAGCGCCTTGGAGGGGATGCAGCCCACGTTGAGGCAGACACCGCCCCAGTACTTCTCTTCGATGATCGCGACGGAGAGGCCGAGCTGAGCGCTGCGGACGGCCGCGACGTACCCGCCGGGGCCCGCGCCGAGGATGACGACGTCGTAGTGAGGCATGCTTCCAGCCTAGTGCTCGGCGGGGGGCTCGGAACCGGTGCCGGGAGCCGTGCCCGGCGCCCGCACGCGGTTCTCAGCGAGCTCCTTCTCGCGGCGGGCGCGCGAGGCCAGGAGGTAGAGGACGGCCCCGCCGACGGCCGCCACCAGCAGCCCCGCGAGGATCCAGGGCCACGCCTCGGCCACCGTGGCGTCTCCGGCGGGTACGGGGGTCGCGGTGGTCGTCGCGGACGCGGAGGGCGTGGGCGTCGGCTCGGGGGTGGCCGTCGCGGTCGGTGACGCCGTCGGCGAAGGCGAGGCGGCGGTCACCGTGAAGGAGAACTGGCCCGAGATCGGGTGCCCGTCGCTCGAAACCACCTTCCATAGCACCGTCACGATTCCGGATGCCTCGCCCCGCAGCGGCTGCGTCAGCACATTGTCCTGCGCCGTGGGGGAGCCGTCGATCAGCGACGCTCCCGAGGCATCCGTCACAGCCACCTCGGAGGCGCCCGGGTCGGTCGCGATGGCGCCGCTGAACGTCAGCGTCAGATCGTCCGGGACGGCGTCGACCGTCGAGTCCGGGGCCGGGGTCGATCCCAGGAACTCGTCGTGCGCCTCGGCCGACGCGGCGGGAAGCAGGGCGAGGACGAAGGCGGCGGCGAGCGCTGCGGCCAGCGCTCCGGCACGGCGGGCGAGGGGCATGTGAAATGTGTGTGACATCACTCGATCGAGCCTATCGACCCCTTCGATCCGAAGGCCGCCAGGTCTACCATGGCGCCAGGCGGGCGACCCTGCCCGCCGTCGAGGAGAGAGCGAGGTGGGCGATGGACTCCATGATGATGGACGCCATGTCGAAGGACATGATGTCGATGCCCGGGATGAGCACGATGGACATGTCCGTCCTGCAGGCGTGTATGGACGCCTGCTCGGCCTGCGAGCAGGCATGCACGGTGTGTTCCACCCAGATGATGTCGTGCGCTCCGGCGTGCATGAACTGCGCCGACATGTGCAACACGATGATGCGCGCCATGATGCGCATGCAGGGCATGACGCCGGCGTCGCTCATGGCGATGCTCGACGCCTGCATCGCCATGTGCCAGACCTGCATGGACGAGTGCATGGAGCACGCCGACCACAGCGAGGTCTGCAAGATGTGCGCTCAGTCGTGCCAGGCCTGTATGGACGCGTGCATGGCCGTCAAGGACATGATGATGAAGACGGCCTGACGGGAGCCCTCAGGGGCGGAGGACGTTGAAGCGCTCGCGGCCCACGGCGAGCACGTGGTAGCGCTGGTGCAGTGCGACCGGAAGGCCTGCCGAGAGCTGTGCGGCCGCGCCCGCACCGTTCCACAGGGCGATGCGCGCGTCGTCGCCCAGCGCTCGGACCAGGATCACGCCCGACCGCGGATCGGCGTGCTCGACGATCGCGTCCGCCCATTCCGCGGGGGTGGCCGAGGCCAGCCGCGACTGGATCAGGTGGAGCGCGTGACCGGGAGCGAACGACGAGCAGGTGTCGCCCGTGTCGCACATGCACGCCGCACGCTCACGCACCTCGAGGGGCGGGATGTGGCTGTGCTGACTCGACACGGTGGGGCTCCTTCTCATAGGTTCGTTCTTCACCCACGTTAGGTCGGACGCGGCACCCGAGCACGTCCGGCGACACGGGGCGAAACATTGCGACGCGCGCCGGTGCGCCCGGATCGGGCCCTTTCGTCCGACGGGCGATCGGATAGGCTTGCACGAAGAGGAGGACCACCGTGGAGGAACATCGCCGACCCGATGAGGGCGACATCCGACGGGCGTCCGGCGGAGGGTCCTATCACGGTGATTCCGACCGCGGTGCCGACACGACGCAGACGTTCGGGCACGACTCCGATCTGTCCTTCGTGCCGTTCGGCAGCGAACTCGCCGAGGCGGAGCTCGAGGCGATCGACGCTCTGCCGCACGGAGCCGCTCTTCTCCTCGTGCGCTCCGGTCCGACCGCGGGCGCCCGCTACCTCCTCGACACCGAGGTGACCACCGTGGGCCGCCACCCCGAGGCCGACATCTTCTTCGACGACGTGACGGTGTCCCGCCGCCACGCCGAGATCACGCGTTCCGGCTCGTCGTTCGAACTGGTCGACCAGCGCTCGTTGAACGGCACGTACGTCAACGGCGAACGTGTCGACCGGGCCACGCTGCGCAACGGCGCCGAGGTGCGGGTCGGCAAGTTCCGGCTGAACTTCTTCGTCTCGCCCGCAGACCTCGCTCAGACCGCGGACGGCTGATGCCGGCTGCATCCCCCCGCGAGCGCTCGTCGTCCGCGGGTCTTCTGAGCATCGGTCAGGTCCTCGCGCGGCTCTCTCCGGAGTTCCCGTCCCTCACCTCGAGCAAGCTGCGGTTCCTCGAGGTGCAGGGGATCGTCACTCCGCTGCGGACCGAGTCCGGCTATCGCAAGTTCTCGCCCGCCGACCTCGAGCGGCTGCGCCTGGCGCTGACGCTGCAGCGAGACCATTACCTCCCCCTCGTCGTCATCCGCGAGTACCTCGAAGACGTCGACGCCGGTCGCGCGCCGGCCACGCCGACGGCGGTCCCGCCGCCGTCGATCGTGCCCGCCCCGCGCCGCTACCGCCGCGACGAGCTCCTCGCCGCCGCGGGCGCCGCCCCGCAGCTCCTCAACGACGCCATCAGCACGGGCGTCATCGCCGGCTCTGACGCGTACACCGAGCAGTCGGTGGCGCTTCTCCGCGCGCTCGTCGCCCTCGATCGGCATGGCATCGAACCGCGGCACGTCCGGGCGCTGCGGCAGAACGCCGAGAGGGACGTCGCGCTCGTCGAGCAGGCGCTCACCCCGCTGCTGCGCCGCACCGATGCGGCCTCGCGTGGACGCGCCGGCGAGCTCGCGCCCGAACTGGCGAAGCGGCTGGACGAAGTGCGGGCGATCTTCGTCCGAGGAGCGCTCGACCGGCTGCTGTCCTGAGGGCCGCGTCGGCCGGATCGCGCGACACGCCGATCGCGAACGGCCGATGTCGTTGCCGGAGGTCACCGGCTCATCTAGCGTGGAACTATCCGATTCGTGAGGGGGACGAGCATGAAGGCTCGAGAAGCGGCCGAAGGCGAGGCCTTCGTCTCTGATCTCCTTTTCACCGACGGTCTTCCGGCCATGGACGACGAGGTCGGCTACCGCGGTGCGGTGGCTGCACGCGCCGCCGGCATCACCTACCGTCAGCTCGACTACTGGGCGCGCACCGAGCTCGTCGAGCCGACCGTGCGAGGCGCGAGCGGATCGGGCTCCCAGCGCCTCTACGGCTTCCGCGACATCCTGGTCCTGAAGCTCGTCAAGCGCCTGCTCGACACCGGGATCTCGCTCCAGCAGATCCGCACTGCCGTCGACCAGCTCCGCGCCGCGGGAATCCGCGACCTCGCCGGCACGACCCTCATGAGCGATGGCGCATCCGTCTACCTGTGCACGTCGAACGACGAGGTCATCGACCTCGTCAGTCGTGGGCAGGGCGTGTTCGGGATCGCCGTGGGCAAGGTCCTGCGCGAGGTCGAGTCCGAGCTGGTCGAATTCGACGCGCAGGCTCCCGACCCGATGGATGAGCTCGCTCTCCGCCGGGCCGCGCGCTCGGCCTGAGCTCGCGCTGACAGCCTCGCGGTCCACGACCGCGGCTGGTTCGTACGCCCGATGGCCGCTGCGGCGGGACTCGCCGGACGTCCTTCGTCAGGCGCGGGCTTCTCCGGGCACGGGGATGCGACCGGTGCGCATGACGCGGTCGAGCAGCGAGTCGAAATCGGCGGCCAGTTCCTGCGCCGAATCGCCCGGCCAGATGTGCAGCGGCTTCGCTGCGCCCTGCGCCTGCTGCAGCGACGTGCGCTCCGGCAGCTGCGGGGCGAGCACGAGCGGTCCGAACATGTCGCGCAGCTCTTTGATGCGGAACTGGTGCTCGATCGACTGCGGCCGGACCCGGTTCACGACGATACCGAGCGGCTGCAGCCGGGGCGAAAGCCCTCGGCGGATCTCCTCGATCGCGCGCAGTGCGCGGTCGGCCGCCGCGACGGAGAAGAGTCCGGGCTCGGTGACGACGATCACGCGGTCGCTCGCCGCCCAGGCGGTGCGGGTCAGGGCGTTCAGCGACGGGGCGCAGTCGATCAGCACGAGGTCGTAGTCGGCCTCGATCGTCGCGAGCGCCTCCTCGAGCTTCCACACATCGCGCACGCTCGGGTGCGGGCCGTCGAAGTTGATGGCCGACGGGCTGCCGATCATCACATCGATCGTGCCCGGGTGCACCTTCGCCCAGCCGCTCGAGGTGATCGCCTGTCGGACCGTCTTCTCTCGCGGATTCGCGAGGACATCGGCGACATTCAGGCGGCCGGCGACCTGGATGTCCATGCCCGTCGAAACGTCGGACTGGGGGTCGAGGTCGACGACGAGCGTGCGGACTCCGCGGGCGAAAGCCGCCGACGCGAGTCCGAGAGTCACGGTCGTCTTGCCGACGCCACCCTTGAGCGAGCTGACGGAAAGCACGTGCACAAGGCACCACGTTACCGTCCCCTAGGCTGAGAGCACACTCAGGCCCGCCCGCTTCGTAGCCACCGGAGGTCGAATGTTCCGCAAGATCCTCGTCGCGAACCGCGGTGAAATCGCCATTCGAGCCTTCCGGGCCGCGTACGAGCTCGGCGCGCGCACCGTCGCGGTCTTCCCCTTCGAAGACCGCGGGTCGCTGCATCGGCAGAAGGCGGACGAGTCCTACGAGATCGGTGAGAAGGGGCATCCGGTCAGGGCGTACCTCGACGTCGACGAGATCATCCGCGTCGCGAAGGAGTCCGGCGCGGATGCCATCTACCCCGGGTACGGGTTCCTCTCCGAGAATCCCGAGCTCGCAGAGAAGGCCGCCGCGAACGGCATCGTCTTCATCGGACCGCCGGCCTCGGTGCTCGAGATGGCGGGCAACAAGGTCACGGCCAAGCACCATGCGGTGGCCGCCGGGGTTCCCGTGCTGCGCTCCACCGAGGCATCCGACGATGTCGACTCGCTGGTCGCCCAAGCCGACGAGATCGGGTTCCCCATCTTCGTCAAGGCCGTGGCGGGTGGCGGAGGGCGCGGCATGCGCCGGGTCGAGCAGCGCGAAGAGCTGGCGCCGGCCCTCGCCGAGGCCATGCGCGAGGCCGCGAGCGCGTTCGGAGACCCCAGGGTGTTCCTCGAGCAGGCGGTGCGGCGCCCGCGCCACGTCGAAGTGCAGATCCTCGCCGACAAGACGGGGGAGACGGTCCACCTCTTCGAACGCGACTGCTCGGTGCAGCGGCGCCACCAGAAGGTCATCGAGATCGCGCCCGCGCCGAACCTCGATCCGGCCGTCCGCGACGCGCTGCACGCGTACGCTGTGGCCTTCGCGCGCTCGATCGGCTACGAGAACGCCGGCACGGTCGAGTTCCTGCTCGAGACCGCGGGCCCGCGGGCGGGCGAGGTCGTCTTCATCGAGATGAACCCGCGCATCCAGGTCGAGCACACCGTCACGGAGGAGGTCACCGACGTCGACCTCGTCCAGTCGCAGATGCGCATCGCCTCGGGACAGTCCCTCGCTGAACTGGGGCTGCGACAGGATCAGATCCAGCTGCGCGGCGCGGCGCTGCAGTGCCGCATCACGACCGAGGATCCGTCCCAGGGGTTCCGGCCCGACACCGGCCGCATCACGACCTACCGCTCGCCGGGCGGCGCCGGCATCCGACTCGACGGCGGCACCACCGCGGCGGGGTCGCAGATCAGCCCGCACTTCGACTCGATGCTCGCCAAGCTCACCTGTCGCGGCCGCGACTTCCCGGCCGCGGTCACGCGCGCCCGGCGCGCCCTCGCCGAGTTCCGCATCCGCGGGGTGGCGACCAACATCCCGTTCCTGCGCGCCGTGCTCGACGACGAGGCGTTCGTTGCGGGCGACGTGAGCACCTCCTTCATCGACGAGCGCCCGCAGCTGCTCACCAGCAACCCCTCGCGCGACCGCGCCACGAAGCTGCTCAACTGGCTCGCCGACGTCACCGTCAACCGGCCGTACGGCGAAAAGCCGCTGTCCGTCTCACCGGGGAGCAAGCTGCCCGCGATCGACCTGACGTCGGCTCCGCCGTCGGGAACGCTGGAGCGGCTGCGCGCCCTCGGACCCGAGGGATTCGCCCGCGCCCTTCGCGAGCAGACGGCGCTCGCGGTCACAGAGACCACTTTCCGCGACGCGCACCAGTCACTGCTGGCGACCCGCGTGCGCACCCGCGACCTGGTTCGCGTCGGCCCGCACGTCGCGCGCATGACGCCCGGGCTGCTGTCGGTCGAGGCGTGGGGTGGGGCCACGTACGATGTCGCGCTGCGCTTCCTCGCGGAGGACCCCTGGGAGCGGCTGGCCGCGTTGCGCACGGCGATGCCCAACATCCCCATCCAGATGCTTCTCCGAGGGCGCAACACGGTCGGCTACACGCCGCGTCCGGTCGAGGTGACCGACGCCTTCGTGAGCGAGGCCGCTGCGACCGGCGTCGACATCTTCCGCATCTTCGATGCGCTCAACGACGTGTCGCAGATGCGTCCCGCGATCGACGCCGTCCGGGCGACGGGGACGGCCGTGGCCGAGGTCGGGCTCTGCTACACCTCCGACCTGCTGGATCCCGCCGAGCGCCTCTACACCCTCGACTACTACCTGCGCCTCGCGGAGCAGATCGTGGACGCCGGCGCGCACGTCCTCGCGATCAAGGACATGGCGGGCCTGCTGCGTCCGGCGGCGGCGGCGAAGCTCGTCGCGGCGCTCCGCGAGCGGTTCGATCTGCCGGTCCACCTGCACACGCACGACACCGCGGGTGGTCAGCTGGCGACCCTGCTGGCCGCCAGTGCGGCGGGAGTGGATGCCGTGGACGCGGCGGCGGCGCCGATGTCGGGCACCACGAGCCAGCCGTCGCTCTCGGCATTGGTCGCCTCTCTCGCCCACACCGAGCGCGACACCGGCCTGGACCTGCAGGCGGTCTGCGACCTCGAGCCCTACTGGGAGGCGGTGCGGCAGCTGTACCGGCCCTTCGAGTCGGGTCTGCCGTCGCCGACGGGTCGCGTGTACCACCACGAGATCCCGGGCGGTCAGCTGTCGAACCTCCGGCAGCAGGCCATCGCACTCGGTCTGGCCGACGACTTCGAGCTGATCGAAGACATGTACGCGGCCGCCGACCGGCTCCTCGGTCGCATCCCGAAGGTGACCCCCTCGTCGAAGGTCGTGGGCGACCTCGCCCTCGCGCTCGTGGCCGTGCGCGCCGATCCGGCCGACTTCGAGCAGAACCCGCAGAACTACGACATCCCCGACTCGGTCGTGGGATTCATGGCGGGGGAGCTGGGCGACCTCCCCGGCGGATGGCCGGAGCCCTTCCGCTCGAAGGTCCTCGCAGGGCGATCGGTCTCGATCGAGGTTCCGCCGTTGACCGAGGACGAGAAGGCGGGGCTCGCCGGCGACAGCCTGGCGCGACGACGCACGCTCAACCGTCTGCTCTTCCCCGGCCCCGCGCGGGAGTTCGAGAAGAACCGCGCGACCTACGGAGACCTCACGGCCCTCGGCACGCCGGACTACCTGTACGGGCTCACGCCCGGTGAGGAGCACGTCGCCGAGATCGACCCGGGTGTGCAGCTCTATGTCGGACTCGAGGCCATCGGCGAGGCCGATGCCAAGGGCATCCGTACGGTGATGACCACCCTCAACGGACAGCTCCGCCCCGTCTTCGTCCGGGACCGCAGCATCAAGGTCGACGTCAAGCAGGCGGAGCGCGCAGACACCACGAAGCCGGGACAGGTGGCCGCGCCGTTCTCCGGCGTGGTGACCGTGAAGGCGTCCGTCGGCGACAGCGTCCGCGCCGGTCAGCCGGTGGCATCCATCGAGGCGATGAAGATGGAGGCGGCGATCACCGCGCCCGTCGACGGCGTCGTCGAGCGCATCGCGATCAGCCCGACGCAGCAGGTCGACGCCGGCGACCTTTTGGTCGTCATCCGCCCCGCGCAGTAGCCTGGAAGGGGGCAACCGCCCGAACCCTCCCCCCGAGCCTGTGTTGGAGAACGCCGCAGTGACGCCCGATCGACCCGACCACGCGCCCGACGACGCTGAGAACGGGGTGCTGTCCGAGAAGGGCAACCTCGACACCAGCGGCATCGGCCTGCTGGGTGGCGCCACCGCTCAGGTGAACGTCGAACTGCCCTCCGAGAGCGACGACGACCTCGTCGACGACGACGTGATCGGAGACGAGGTTCCGTTCGTCGTCGAGATCCCGGCCGAGACGGCCGAGGCCGAGATCGTCGAGCCCCTCGCAGAGGCCGACGACTGGACGACGGACGCCGCCGAGGACTGGGAGGCGGACCTCGTCGACGCGGACGAGATCGTCGACGAGCCGGTGAGCACTCCGCCTCGGGCAGCGGGCACGGATGCCGCGGCATCCGTCCCGGTCGACGCGGCCGTGGCCGCACCCGCCGCTTCCGCGGCGACCGCTCCGACGTCGGCGGCATCGACCGAGTTCGCCGAGCGGGCGCAGGCCGCCGTGGAGCGGGTCCAGTCGCGCCCCGAGGTGACGCTCACCTCCAAGCGCCTGGGCGAGTTCGAAGCCGACCGAGAGACCGCCGACCTGCTGACGGCCGAGCGCCTCCTCGACCCGCACCACGTGGTGAAGCCCGAGCCCGAGGGCTATTGGCAGCACCTCGTCTACTCGATCTCGGGTCGCCGGATCAATCTCGGCGACGGCAAGCGCGCGCGGGCTCGCAAAGAGCTGGATCGGCGCATCGCCGCCCCGCTGAACGGCGGCGCGCGGTTCGTGCCCGTGCTCTCGCGCAAGGGAGGTGTCGGCAAGACGACGGTGACCACGCTCCTCGGCATGGCGCTCGCCGACGCGCGCGACGATCGCGTGATCGCGGTCGACGCCAACCCCGACCGCGGCACGCTCGCCGAACGCATCGCCCGCACGAGTGGCAAGACCGTGCGCGACCTGGTGCGCGCGAGCGGCGACGTCGTGGGCTTCAACGACCTCTCCCACATCGTCGCGCGCGACGAGACGCGCCTCGACGTGGTGGCCTCCGACTCCGATCCCCGCGTGTCCGAGGCTTTCAGCGACGCCGATTACCGCGATGTCGCGAAGCTCGCAGCGCACTACTACTCGATCGTCCTCACTGACACCGGCACGGGCATCGTCCACTCGGTGATGGGAGCGACCCTCGAGCTCGCCGACCAGCTGGTCGTCGTCGCCGGTCTGAGCGTCGACGAGGCGCGTCTAGCCTCCGAGACCCTGACCTGGCTCGAGACCAACGGGCATGCCGACATGGTCCGCGGCGCGGTCGTGGTGATCAACAACGCTCGTCCCGGCAACCCGCTCGTCCAGCTGGACGAGCTCGAGGCGCACTTCCGCACGCGGGTGCGCGCGGTGGTGCGGATGCCGTACGACGCGCACATCGCCACGGGAAGCGCGATCGTGTTCCGCGACCTGCAGCCCGCCACGCGGCAGGCAGCCCGGGACCTCGCCGCCACGGTGGTCGAGGGTCTCCGCTCCTACGCTCCCGCGGCCTGACCCATGGCGGTTCGCACCATCCGGGTCTTCGGCGACCCCGTCCTCACCTCCGTCAGCGCACCTATCGAAGAGATCGACGACGGTGTGCGCGCGCTCGTACGCGACCTGCTCGACACGGTCGAGCTTCCGGGTCGCGCCGGCGTCGCGGCGCCGCAGATCGGCGTCGGCCTGCGCGCGTTCAGCTACAACGTCGACGGCGAGATCGGCTACATCCTCAACCCGGTGCTCGAGGTCGCCGGCGAGCCGGAGCCCGTAGGGGAGGGATGCCTCTCGGTGCCCGGACTGTGGCACGACGCGGTTCGCTATCCGTGGGCGCGCGTCGTCGGCATCGACCTCGACGGTCAGGAGCTCGTCCTCGAGGGGGAGGGCCTGATGGCCCAGGCCCTGCAGCACGAGACGGACCACCTCGACGGGACGCTGTACCTCAAGCGACTCACGGCCGACGAGCGCCGTGTCGCGATGCGCGAGATCCGCGAGTCCGACTGGTTCTGACGGGTCGAGGTCGAGTGCCGCCGACCGCGGTCTGTCGAGACCGCTGCTCACACGACGAAGCCCCGGCCCTCCGACGAGGACCGGGGCCGAGGCATCCGCTCGATTCTCAGGTCAGCGACACGTTCGACGTGTTCACGGGAACGCTGTAGAGCTCGTCGATCTGCCCGGCGAAGTCGTCCATGATGACGTTGCGCTTGATGCTCATCTTGGGCGTGAGGTGACCCGAGGCCTCCGTCCACTCCGTGTCGAGGATCGTGAACTTGCGGATCGACTCCGCCCGCGACACGGAGGTGTTCGCGTGGTCGATCGCCCGCTGCACCTCGGCGCGCACGGCGTCGTTCTTGGCCGCGTCGGCCAGGGACATGTCGCCCGGCAGGTTGTTGTTCGCCAGCCACGTCGGCAGCATCTCGGGGTCGAGGGTGATCAGCGCCGAGATGAAGGGCTTCTGGTCGCCGACGACGACGACCTGCCCGACGATCGGGTTGGCGCGGATGGGGTCTTCGAGCACGGCCGGGGCGACGTTCTTGCCGCCGGCGGTGACGATGATCTCTTTCTTGCGCCCGGTGATCGTGAGGAAGCCCTCGTCGTCGAACGACCCGATGTCGCCGGTCTTGAACCAGTCTCCGTCGAAGGCCGCCGCCGTCGCCTCGGGGTTGCGCCAGTACTCCTTGAAGACGTTGATGCCGCGCACCTGGATCTCGCCGTCGTCGGCCAACCGGATGCCGACGCCGGGAAGCACCGGTCCGACGGTCCCGATCTTCGATTTCGTGGCCAGGTTCACCGTCGCCGGGGCGGTCGTCTCGGTGAGCCCGTACCCCTCGAGGATCGTGACGCCGAGGCTGTGGAAGAAGTGCCCGAGCCGCGGACCCAGCGGAGCCGAACCCGACACCGCGTAGGTCACGTTGCCGCCCATCGCGGCGCGCAGCTTGCTGTAGACCAGGCGGTCGAACAGGCGGAACTTGACCTTCGTCAGGAACGGGACCTTCTTGCCCTGCTGCAACAGTGTCGAGTGCTCGACGGCGGTGTGGGCGGCGGCGCGGAAGATCTTGCCCTTGCCCCCGGCCTCGGCCTTCTGCTCGGCGGAGTTGTAGACCTTCTCGAAGACGCGGGGAACGGCGAGCAGGTACGTCGGCTTGAACGACCCGAGCGCGGGGAGCAGCTGCTTGGTGTCGGGCTGGTGCCCGGTCTTGACCCCCGCGTGGATGTTCAGCACCGAGATGAACCGGGCGAAGATGTGCGCGGTGGTGATGAACAGCAGCGTGGACGCGCCGGGTTTGGCGACGACCTCTTCGAGCGACTTCGCGGAGTTGCGGGTCAGCTCGACGAAGTTGCTGTGGGTGAGCACGCACCCCTTCGGCCGGCCCGTGGAGCCGGACGTGTAGATGAGCGTCGCGATGTCGGCGCCGTTCGCGAGGTTGCGGCGGCGTTCGATCTCATCGTCCGACACGTCCTTGCCGGCGGCGACCAGCTTGTCGAGGTCGCCACGGCGCATCTCCCAGGTCGAGCGCAGGAGCGGGATGTCGGCGCGCACCTCGTCGAGCCGCGCGGAGTGATCGGCGGACTCGGTGATGCAGGCGACGGCGCCCGAATCGGTGAGGATCCAGCTGATCTGCGCGGGCGAGCTGGTCTCGTAGACGGGCACCATCACCGCGCCGGCGAAGAACAGGGCGAAGTCGACGAGCGTCCACTCGTATGTCGTGCGGGCGATGAACGCGACCTTGTCGCCGGGCTCGATCCCGGCCGCGACGAATCCCTTCGCGAGTGCGACGACCTGCTTGTGGAAGTCGGAGGCGGTGATCTCACGCCATCCACTCCCGTCGGGAACGGCGAAGAGCGCCAGCTGCGGAGTCGACTTCACCCGCTCGACCAGCAGGTCGGTGACGTTCGCCTGAGGGTCGGCGGGGATGATCGCAGGGACTTCGAATTGGACCACGGCAGCTCCTTCGGTACCGGACGGATAATCTCGGGTCGATCTCATACGAGTCTAATCCGCGCGCAGATCAACCCCTAGCCGCGGGCGCTGGGCGGCGCGGATAGACTGCAAGGCGCCGTCGCGCGCGCGCCGGCCGGAGAGGAATGCGGTGCTCAAGGTCGGTATCGACATCGGCGGGACGAAGATCGCGGGAGGCGTCGTCGACTCCGACGGCCGCATCGTCGAGAAGCTCCGGGTCGACACCCCCGTCGACACGCGACAGCTCTCGGATGCCGTCATCGACATGGCCCGCCACTTCGCCGCCGGTCACGACATCGCCGCAGTGGGCGTTGCCGCCGCCGGATTCGTCGACCGCGATCGGGCCACCATCATCCACGCGCCGAACATCGCGTGGCGGAACGAGCCCCTGAAGGCCACCCTCGAGGCGGGAATCGACGTCCCCGTGTCGATCGAGAACGACGCGAACGCGGCCGGGTGGGCCGAGTTCCGCTTCGGCGCCGGCCGCGACGTCGACAACATGGTGATGCTCACGATGGGGACCGGCGTCGGGGGAGCGATCGTCCTGGACGGCGAGCTGTTCCGCGGCGGGCACGGTATCGCCGCCGAGCTCGGACACACGCGCTTCACCCGCGACGGGCTCCCGTGCGGGTGCGGGCAGAACGGATGCCTCGAGCAGTATGCATCCGGCCGTGCGCTGCAGCGCGAAGCCGGCGCCATCGCCGACGCGGGCGGCATCGGGGCGGCTCTCGCGGCGCTGCGCGCCGAGAAGGGCTCCATCAGCGGGCCGGCGGTGTCGCGTCTCGTGCTCGCCGGCGATCCGGGAGCCATCGAGGCGCTGCGGCGCGTGGCGACGGCCCTCGGCGAGGCGTGCGGCGGCTTCCAGGCCGTGCTCGACCCCGAGCTCTTCGTCATCGGCGGCGGTGTCGCGCAGCTCGGCGAGGACCTCCTGGCGCCGGTGCGGCTCGCGTACGAGACCTCCCTCCCGGGGTACGGGGACCGTCCGGTGGCGGAGTTCGCGATCGCGCAGCTCGTGAACGACGCCGGGCTCATCGGAGCGGCCGACCTGGCCGGGGTGCAGGAGTAGGCGCCATGTTCTACTGGCTGATGAAGTACGTCGTGATCGGGCCCCTCGTCAAGGCGATCTTCCGGCCGTGGATCGTCGGACGGCGGAACGTCCCCGTCGAGGGCGGTGCCATTCTGGCGAGCAACCACCTGTCGTTCGTCGACTCGATCATCCTTCCGCTCATGATCGATCGCCCCGTCGCCTTCCTGGCGAAGAGCGACTACTTCACGGGCAAGGGGCTCAAGGGCTGGTCCACGCGGATGTTCTTCAAGGGCACCGGCCAGATTCCGATCGACCGTTCGGGCGGTAAGGCGTCGGAGGCATCACTGAACACCGGATTGCAGGTGCTCGGCGGCGGCGAGCTTCTGGGGATCTACCCGGAGGGAACCCGCAGCCCTGACGGCAAGCTCTATCGCGGGCGCACGGGCATCGCGCGCATGGCGCTCGAGGCCCACGTCCCCGTCGTGCCGGTGGTCATGGTCGACACCGACACGATGATGCCCATCGGACAGCGGGTGCCCAATGTCGTGCGGGTGGGCGTCGTCATCGGCGAGCCGCTGGACTTCTCGCGCTTCGCCGGCATGGAAGGCGACCGCTACATCCTCCGCTCCATCACCGACGAGATCATGGTGGCGCTCCAGCGGCTGGGCGAGCAGGAGTACGAGGACGTCTACGCGTCGACGGTGAAGGACCGGCTGCGCACCGATCCTCGTGCCGCGAGGCGCGCGCGGGCCGCGGCCGGCGAGGGCGACGCCTGACCGTCACACGTGCCGGGGTGCCCCTCTGCCGCGGCTAGACTCGAGGGATGCTTCAGCAGCTCGACAGTCTCGACCACTGGCGTACCCTGCCCATCAAGCAGCAGCCGGCGTGGCCCGACGCCGATGCCGTGGCCGCAGCATCCGCCGAACTGGCCACACTGCCGCCGCTGGTGTTCGCGGGCGAGGTCGACAACCTGCGTGAGCGCCTGGGGCGCGCCGCCGCGGGCGAGGCCTTCCTGCTGCAGGGCGGCGACTGCGCCGAGACGTTCGCCGGGGCGACGGCCGAGCAGATCCGCAACCGCATCAAGACGGTCCTCCAGATGGCGGTCGTGCTGACGTACGGCGCCTCGATGCCCGTGGTGAAGATGGGCCGCATGGCGGGTCAGTTCGCCAAGCCCCGCTCGAGCGACACCGAGACGCGGGGCGACGTCACGCTCCCGGCATACCGCGGCGACATCGTCAACGGCTACGACTTCACCGAGGGCTCGCGGCAGGCCGACCCCCAGCGGCTCCTGAAGGGTTACCACACCGCCGCGTCGACGATCAATCTGATCCGCGCCTTCACGCAGGGCGGCTTCGCCGATCTCCGCGAGGTGCACTCGTGGAACAAGGGCTTCGCGCAGAACCCCGCCAATCAGCAGTACGAGCGGATGGCGAACGAGATCGATCGCGCGATCCGGTTCATGGAGGCCGCGGGAGCGGACTTCGACGAGCTCAAGCGTGTCGAGTTCTACACGGGCCACGAGGGCCTGCTCATGGACTACGAACGGCCGATGACCCGCATCGACTCGCGCACCAGCACGCCGTACAACACCTCCGCCCACTTCCTGTGGATCGGAGAGCGCACCCGCGAGCTGGACGGCGCCCACGTCGACTACTTCTCCAAGATCCGCAACCCGATCGGCGTGAAGCTCGGGCCGACCACGTCGCCCGAGACGGCCCTCGATCTGATCGACAAGCTCGATCCTCACCGCGAGCCGGGACGCCTGACGTTCATCACCCGCATGGGGGCCGGCAAGATCCGCGACGCGCTGCCACCGCTGCTCGAGGCGGTGAAGGACTCCGGTGCCACCCCGCTGTGGGTCACCGATCCCATGCACGGCAACGGCATCACGACTCCGACGGGGTACAAGACGCGTCGCTTCGACGATGTCGTCGACGAGGTGCGGGGCTTCTTCGAGGCGCACCGCGCCGTCGGCACGTTCCCCGGCGGGATCCACGTCGAGCTCACCGGTGACGACGTCACCGAGTGCCTGGGCGGTTCGGAGCACATCGACGAGGCGACCCTCGCGACTCGGTACGAGTCGCTCTGCGACCCCCGCCTCAACCACATGCAGTCGCTCGAGCTCGCCTTCCTCGTCGCCGAGGAGCTCGAGAAGCGCTGATTCCGGATGCCGGGGCCCGAGGCATCCGGAATCCACGTCGTCGCGGGAGTCAGCCGCTGACGGTGATCTCGATGTAGATGCGCGTGCCTTTGACGAGCATGGTGCCCGGCCCGGGGTCGGACGCCGTGACCTCGGTGATCTCGTCGGGGAACGGCGCCCACAGCGCCGAGTAGTCCACCTGGAACCCGGCGCCCTCGAGCTCGGCGATCGCCTCGTCCCGCGTCATGCCGGCCACATCGGGCACCGGGAACAGCGGCGGACCGGTCGACACGATGAGGGTGATCGCGTCGCCGGGACGCCACCACCCGCCGCCGTCGCGCTCGGTGGTGCCGATCACGAGCCCGGCGGGGATCTCGTCGCTCGCCTGCTCGATGACGGCCTCGGCGACGTCGAGGCCCGCGTCGGTCAACGTCGCCCGCGCTGGGTCGACCTCTTGGCCCCGAACGCTCGGCAGTGCGCCGAGCGACACCCACAGGGTCGCGGTGTCCCCCTCGCGCACGGTGCACCCTTCGAGGCACGCGACCTCTTCGCCGCCGTCGCGCGGGTGGATGACGACGCCGACCGTGGTGTCGACGGCCGCGTCCGTGTAGAAGGCGCGTTCGCCGTCGACCTGGATGCGATGCGAGTCGAGCACCGCGGTGGCGTCGGTCTTCGACATGCCCTTCATCGACTCCACCTGGGCCTCGGCCGGACCCAGCGAGATCAGCACGACGACTTCGGATTCCCTGTCGACCCTCGATCCGGCCGGTGGCGTCGTGCTGATCGCGCGGCCCGCCTCGACGTCGAGGCTCGCCTCGCCGCGCTCCACGGCGACGAGCGAGTCGTCGGCGAGCCGCTGCTCGGCCTGCGCGAAGGTCATCCCCGAGACGTCGGCCACCGGCACCATCGAGCCGGGACCCGAACCGAACCACCATCCGATTCCCGCCGCCAGGGCCGCGAGGATGAGGACCACGGCGACCAGCCAGGCGCCACGCACCTGCCGGTGCCTGGTCGCACGTCGGAGTCGCGTGGCGTTGTCGACCTCCTCGACGGGGAGAGTGGGTCCCGTGCCGGATGCGGGGAGCACCGCGGTGAGGTCGCCGGAGTCGGATCCGTCGACGGGGCGCGCGGCCATCGCGCCCGCGCGGGTCACGGCAGGCGTGATCCCGAGCTCGCGCTCGATCTCGCGGAGGCGATCGAGCATCTCCCTGGCGTCGGCCGGCCGGTCATCGGGGGAGCGCTCGGTGGACCACAGCACGAGTTCGTCGAGCGGCTCGGGCACACCGGGGTTCTTGACGCTGGGTCGGGGCACCGAGTCGGTCGCGTGCTGGAATGCGATCTGCATCGGCTGCTCGCCCTTGTACGGCTGCTCGCCCGTGAGCATCTCGTACAGCATGATCCCGAGCGCGTAGATGTCGCTGCGGGCGTCGGCCGTGCCGCGCGTGACGAGCTCGGGCGCCAGATAGGCGATGGTCCCGAGCAGCTGCGCCCCGGTCGCGGTGTTCGCGGTCGTCGCGCGAGCGAGCCCGAAGTCGCCGATCTTGATGCGCCCGTCCTCTGCGAGGAGGACGTTCTCGGGCTTGACGTCGCGGTGGACGATCCCCGCCCGGTGCGCGGCGGCGAGGCCCGACAGGATCGCGTCCAGGATCGACACGGCCTGGGGAATGGTCAGCCGGCGCTGTTCGCGCAGCAGTTCGCGCAGCGTGATCCCCGGCAGGTACTCCATCACCAGGTAGGCCATGTCGCCGTCCTGGCCCTGGTCGAACACGTTGACCACGTGAGGGTCGGCGAGCCGAGCGGCGGCGCGAGCCTCCTGGATGAAGCGGCTCTGGAAGACGGTGTCGTCGCTCAGATGACCGTGCATGACCTTGAGCGCGACACGTCGTTCCAGCCGGAGGTCGGTGGCGACGTACACGGTCGCCATGCCGCCTCGCGCGATGCGCGCACGGACGCGGTACCGTCCGTCGACCAGACGGCCGATCAGCGGGTCCGTCTGCTGGCTCGTGCTCACGGCAGAAGTCTACGGACGCGCGCCTGCGAGGCCGGGGAACGCCTCACCTCTGACGCGCGCGTCCGCCGTCAGCCGAGGGCGGCGAGCCAGGCGTACGCAGGCTTCTCCCACCGTGCGTAACGATCGGGATACGCCGAGATCTGCACCGCCTGCGCGGCTCCGGCGAAGGTCATGCTCTCCCATCCGGGGATGTCGAGCAGTCCGCGCGTGCGTGCGCCGTTGGGGTCGGCCGCGCCGCCGAAGAACGCCTTGATCGAGCGGACCCGGTCGCGCACTTCGTCCGGGGTTCCCCAGCCGGTGCTCGGGCGCTGCTGGAACAGTCCGAGCGAATCGCGGTCGCCCCAATCCAGGTTGCGGATCCAGGACTCCTGCATCGCGGTCCCGAGCGCGATCGCGATGCCGCGATCGGGCACGCCCAGTTCGCGGCCTACCTGGATGATGAGGCGCGCGTTGTCGGTCTGCTCGGCGTCCAGGCCGGGCACCGACGCTGCGGCACCGCCGCCGCGGCCGGGGAGGGCGAGCTTCTGTCCGGGATAGATGATCGAGGAGGAGCTCAGGCCGTTCGCCGCGAGCACTGCGGCCACGGTGACGCCGTGCTTCTGCGCGATGCCCGTGACGGTGTCACCCGCCACGACGACGTAGGAGGTCGGGACGGCCGGTGCCGCAGGGGCCGCGGGGGCGGCCGGTGCCGCGCCCTTCGGCGCGCCGGGCACGACGAGCTTCTGGCCCGGGTAGATGATCGACGACCAGCCCAGCCCGTTGGCGGCGAGGACCGCTTGCGTCGTCGTCCGGTACCGGGTGGCGATCGCGCTGACCGTCTCGCCCGCGGCCACGGTGTGCGTAGTCTCCACCGGGGCCGATGCGGCCGGCGCGGGGGCGGCGGCGGGTTCCGCGCCGGTCAGCCGCAGCACCTGGCCGGGGTGGATGACCGAGGACCACGTCAGGCCGTTGAGTGCCAGCACGTCCTCGGTCCGCAGTCCATGACGGGAGGCGATCGCGGTGACGGTGTCGCCCGGCTGCACCGTCTCTTCGGCCGGCGGGGCGGATGCCGTCCGCGCCACGGCCGCTCTGATGCTGCCGCTGCGAGCGCCCACCTCGACGCCGGAACCGGTCGCCGCGTCGTACGACAGGGAGCGCAGCATCCGTTCGTCCGCGGACCGCGGGTCGGCGTGGACGGGTCCGCCCGAGAGGGCGAGCGCGATGGAGCCCACCACCGCCACGGGGACGCCAGCGGACGCGCCGCGCGGCTGCGATGTCGTTCGGGTGAATGCGTCGAGTCGCAAGAGTTCCCCCCTCTGTCGAACTCATAGCACCGTGTCACGGATATATACCAGTGTCAACGGAAGTGAAATGAGAGATCGATGTGGTTTCTGTGACAGGAGAGGTCGATCTGCGACGTGCGCACCGCCCCGCGGGAATGCGATAGTGGCTGGGTGACCGCTGACGACGTTTCGCGTATCGACACCGAATGGCTCACCCTGCCCGAGCTCGTGGAGGCGCTGGGCGAGCCGCTCGGACGGGTGCGCCGCTTCCTCGACGAATCCCAGCTGATCGGCTCCCGGCGCGACGGCGCGCTCAAGGTCCCGGCCGTCTTCATCGTCGACGGCCACCCCCTCGCCTCTCTGCGCGGGACGGTGATCGTGCTGCACGACGCGGGCTTCTCGGATGACGAAGCCATCGACTGGCTCCTCACCGAGGAGGAATCCATCGGCATCCCTCCGATCGAGGCGCTGCGGGCCGGACGGAAGGCGGAGGTGCGCCGGGTGGCGCAGGCTCTCGCCTGAGGCCCTCAGCCCACCCTGACCGTCGCAGCCCGAGCGAGGTCGCGAAGCTCGCCCACCGCGGCGTGCCCGAGGCGAGCGCCCGACAGCGAGCGCTCCGCCTCGCGGGCGTAGTCGGCGATGAGGCGCTCGACGCGGTCGAGAGCGCCCGACTCGACGATCGTCCGCTGCAGCGACGCGATCTGCTCTGGCGAGAGGCGAGGGTCGCCGACCAACTCGTCGACGAGGCGCCGGGCGCCTGGTGCGAGGGACTCCCGCGCGTACGCGATGAGGACGGTGCGCTTGCCCTCGCGGAGATCGTCTCCCGACGGCTTGCCCGTCTCACGCTCGTCGCCGAACACGCCGAGCACGTCGTCCCGCAGCTGGAAGGCCATTCCGAGGGGGTGGCCGAAGGTCGACAATGCCGCCGCCTGTTCGCCGTCGGCTCCCGCGAGAGCCGCGCCGACCGCGAGGGGCTGCTGGATGCTGTACCGAGCGGACTTGAGCGAGGCGACGCGCAACGCCCTCTCCGCGTGCTGCTCGTCGGGCGCGGTGCGGTAGGCCGACTCTTCGGCGATGTCGAGGAATTGGCCGATGGTCACCTCGCGGCGCATCGTCGCGTACTCCGCGCGAGCCGCCGCCGCACGCGCCTGCGGAGCGTCGGCGAGGCCCTCTTCGAAGAGATCGTCGCTCCAGGCGACGAGGAGGTCGCCGAGCAGGATGGCCGCCGAACGACCGAAGGCCGCCGCGTCTCCGGCCCAGAGGGCGGCACGGTGGGATGCCTCGAGAGCGCGGTGCGCGGCCGGCCGACCGCGCCGGGTGTCGGAGTTGTCGATCACGTCGTCGTGCACCAGGGCGGCCGCGTGGAAGATCTCGAGGGACGCTGCCGCGGTCACGACCTGGGCGGGCGGCGTCGCGCTGCCCCCGGACGCCTCCTCCACCGCCCTCCACCCGGCGATGCAGAAGCGTCCCCGCAACCGCTTGCCGCCCTGCAGGGTCGCGGCCGCAGCGTCGACGAACAGGGCAGCTTCCGGGCCCAGGTCCTGCGCATGCCGACGTTGAGCGGAGACGAAGATGTCCAGACGCTGGGAAATGGCTTCGACAGGGTCCGCAGAGGGTGACACGGGCCTAGCCTAGTGATCTACGGCACGCGTAGAATCAACGCAATCGAGCTAAAGAGGGGGATGCATGCCACTCTCCGAACAGGAGCAGCGTCTGCTCGACGAGATGGAGCGTCATCTCATGCGCAACGACGCGGATGTCGTCAGCGCGCCGCGTGATGGACGCAGCCTCAGTTATCGCAACATCGTCTACGGCACCATCCTCGTGCTGCTGGGTCTGGGCGGACTCCTGGTGGGCGTCGCACTCCCGCTGATCGCCGTCGGCGTCCTCGGGTTCGTCGTGATGCTCGGCGGAGTCATCCTCGCCGTCACACCGACGCGGGGCAGCGCCGCCCGCGAGCGGGTGCAGACCGAGAAGCCGGCAGCCTCGCGGTCGAGTTCCTCTTTCATGGACCGTATGAACGATCGCTGGGACAGGCGGCAAGAGGGGCGCTGACGCGCGCGCACCGCTGAGAACGGCATAGGCACCGACCTTCGGGTCGGTGCCTTTTTCTTTGCCGTGATGTGCCGCTGTGGCGCGCCGGGGAAGGATTTCGCGCGCAATCCATAGCGAAGTGGAGGGAAGTGGAGTAAAGTGGTGGATATCCCGCGGGGGCCGGATGAAGGGGGAGTGATGAGCCGATGCTTCTGGGCACGCACACTCCCAAGCTCGACGACAAGGGCCGCGTCATCCTTCCGGCCAAGTTCCGCGACGACCTGGGCGGGGGCGTCGTCGTGACCCGCGGGCAGGACCGATGCCTGTACGTGTTCAGCACGCAGGAGTTCGAGCGGGTCCACGAGCGCATCCGCGAAGCGCCCCTCGCCAACAAGCAGGCGCGCGACTTCCTGCGCATGTTCCTGTCCGGAGCGAGCGCTGAGAAGCCCGACAGCCAGAACCGCATCACCATCCCCCCTCCGCTCCGGGCATACGCCGGCCTCGAACGAGACCTCGTCATCACCGGCGTCGGAGCGCATGCCGAGATCTGGAACGCCGACGCCTGGAACAGCTACGCCGAGGCGAACGAAGAGACCTACGCCGAACTCGAGCAGGAGGTGATCCCGGGCCTGTTCTGAGCCCTCGGTCCTGACTCCCAGCCGCCCTCCCTGACGCACTTCCCCGGCGCCAGGTCGGAGCGGATGGGGATCAGGACCGAGGGACCCCGCCCCGAGAAGCCATGAACCTGCGCGACATCCACACCCCGGTCCTGCTGGACCGCTGCGTCGAACTCCTCGCCCCGGCTCTCGGTCGCGACGGCGCCGTCTTCGTCGACGCGACGCTCGGCATGGGCGGGCACTCCGAGGCCTTCCTCGAGCGATTCCCCGGCCTCCGGCTGGTGGGGCTCGATCGCGACACCGATGCCCTGCGCATCGCCGGCGAGCGGCTCGCGCGCTTCGCAGACCGGGTCACGCTCGTCCACACGGTCTACGACGGCATCGCCGAAGCCGTCGCCGGCGCCGGGTTCGCGGCCGCCGACGGCATCCTGTTCGACCTCGGCGTGTCGTCTCTCCAGCTCGACGTGGCGGATCGGGGCTTCGCGTATGCGCAGGACGCTCCGCTCGACATGCGCATGGACCAATCCGCCGGCACGACGGCCGCCGACATCCTCGCCACCTACGGCGAGGGCGACCTGCGCCGCATCTTCGAGCGGTACGGCGAAGAGAAGCTGGCCGGCCGCTACGCGCGTGCCATCATCGCCGCCCGCCAGCAGGCGCCGATCGATCGCTCGAGCCGGCTCGTCGAGATCCTGCAGGCTGCCACTCCGGCCGCTGTGCAGCGCAGCGGGCATCCGGCCAAGCGCGTGTTCCAGGCGCTGCGCATCGAGGTCAATCGCGAGCTCTCGGTGCTCGAGCGTGCGATCCCCGCGGCACTCGGTGCGCTGCCCGTCGGCGGTCGCATCGTCGTCCTGTCGTACCAGTCGCTGGAGGACCGGCTCGTGAAGCGGGAGTTCGCGGATGCCTCCGCCTCGACCGCGCCTGCGGGGCTGCCGGTCGAGCTCTCGGAGCACGCCCCGCGGTTCCGTCTGCTGGTCAAGGGAGCGGAACTCGCCTCCGACGAGGAGCGCGCGGCCAACCCGCGGGCGACGCCGGTGCGCCTGCGCGCCGCTGAGCGAGTGAGGGACGCCTCGTGAGCATCGCATCGAACGCCCTGCCGACCCCGTCCGCGCTCCCGCTGCGTTCCGAGCCCCAGCGACGCCTCCGGGCCGTCGAGGCGCCGGTCCGGCGCCGGCGCCCCAAGCTGCTGTACGGCGTGGTCGCGGTGCTCGGCGCGTTCCTCATCGCGGGGTCGCAGATGGCGCTGTCGATCATGACGACCCAGGGGTCGTACGAGCTCTCCGCGCTCAAGCAGGAGCAGCGAGACCTCACCTATCAGAAGCAGATCCTGTACGACGACGTGGCGGGTCTCAGCTCGCCGCAGTACCTCGCCGCCAACGCCGCCGCGCTCGGCATGGTCATCGACGAGTCGCCCAGCTACCTTCGGCTGAGCGACGGGGCGCTCCTCGGCGCCCGCGAGGTGTCGCTCGGATCGTCGTCGGTCGACGCGATGGGGCGCGGCGCGGTGCCGAACGCCCTCATCTCCGACACGCCCCTCGTCACCGCGCCCGACGCGACGATCGAGGGCAAGCCGGCGGCCCCGGTCGAGCCGGTCGAGGACGGCGGAGTGGCCAACACACCGCCGCCGATCACCGACGGACTGCCGACCCCGAGCACACACTGACAGCATGACGACTCGCAGCACCCGAAGCCCGCGGCGTCGCACGGTCGTCGCCCTCGCCGTCGTCCTCGCCGTCCTGGGGGCGTTCATCGTCCGCCTCGTCGACATCCAGGTGGTCAACGCCGACGAGCACGTCGCCGACTCGATGGAGCGCGCGCTCGCTGGCGGGCAGGTGCTGCACGGCTCGCGCGGATCGATCGTGGATGCGTCGGGCCAGACGCTGGCCGGAAGCATCCTGCGCTACGACTGCCAGCTCGACCCGAAGGTGATCAGGCAGATCGACGAGGACATCGCCGCAGAGAAGTCGTCCGCCGATCCGTGGTCGACGGTGTCGGTGTCCATCGCGACGATCACCGGCCAGAAGGTCGACGACGTGCGGGCCATCGTGTCCGACAAACTGGCGGAGGACCCGAATTCGCAGTACGCCGAGCTGAAGAAGGGACTGAGTACCGCGCAGTACCGCGCGCTCATGGCGCTGGGCGTTCCCTACGTCGCCTGCCCGCCGAACCCGGCCCGCGCCTACCCCGACGGCGCCGTCGCGGGCAACCTCGTCGGATTCGTCGGGGTCGACGGCGACGCGCTCGAGGGTCTCGAGCGCTCGTACGACAGCTGCCTGCGGGCGACGGACGGCAAGCTGGTGTACCAGAAGGGGAAGGACGGCGTCGTCATCCCGGGCACCCAGCGCGAGCAGCCCGCGGTCGACGGCGGCACGCTGCAGCTGACGATCAACCGCGATCTGCAGTGGTACCTGCAGCAGTTGATCGGCGAGCAGGTGCAGGACATGCGCGCCGAGCGCGGCGCCATCCTGGTCGTCGAGACGTCGACCGGCAAGATCCGCGCGGCAGCCGAGTACCCGACCGTCGACCCGAACGCGCCCGGCGGGGAGGGTGAGAATGTCCGCGGCAGTCGCATCTTCGAGGGCACGTTCGAGCCGGGCTCGACCTTCAAGGCCCTCACCGCGGCCACCGTGATCGACGCGGGCGGCCAGACACCGGCATCCACCGTCATCGCCTCCAGTCTCGAGAACTTCCCCGGCGGTGCGCGCGTGCGCGACTCGTTCGCCCACCCCGCCTACCTCTACACGCTGACCGGCGTGCTCATCGACTCTTCGAACGCGGGTATCTCGAAGTTCAGCGAGACGGTGCCGGCGGGGACGCGCTACGACTACCTGGAGCGGTTCGGGATCGGCGCCGGCTCGTCCGTCGCATTCCCGGGCGAGGCCGCGGGCGACATCCACCCCGTGTCGGAGTGGGGCGCGCAGACGACCTACAACACCTCGTTCGGACAGGGCCTCACCACGACCATGCCGGAGCTCGCAGGCGCCTACACCGCGATCGCGAACGACGGGGTCCGGATGCCGCTGTCGCTGGTCGAATCGTGCACCAAGGCCGACGGGACCGTGGTCGAGCCCGACCTGCCGGAGCCCACACGGGTCGTGAGCGAGAGCACATCGGCTCAGATGAAGAAGATGCTCGAGAACGTCTTCCTCCAGGCGCCCTATGCGAGCGCCGTCGAGATCCCCGGGTACCGCCTGGCGGGCAAGACCGGAACGGGTGAGAAGAGCGACGGGAACGGCGGCTACAAGGCCGGCGTGTACTACACGACGATGGTGGGATTCGCCCCCGCGGACGACCCCCAGTACCTCGTCGTCGTCACGCTCGACGAGCCCAAAAAGGTAACATCGTCTGCGGCCAACGCGACCGCGTTCCAGAAGGCCATGACGCAGGTCCTCAAGACCTATCGCGTCATGCCCTCGACGACGGCGCCGGAGCTGTTGCCCAAGTTCGGGTGACATTCCCGAACCGGCCGGAGAACACATGATCCCCCTCACTCTCTCCCAGCTCGCCGATGCCGTCGGAGGCGAGCTGGTGCTCGCCGGCGTCGACTCCGCCGACTCCGTGGTGTCCGGTGCCGTCGACACGGACTCCCGTCTGATCGGTCCCGGAGGGATCTTCGTCGCGAAACCCGGCGCCGAGACCGACGGGCACCTGTTCGTCGATGCCGCGATCGACAACGGGGCGGCTGCGGCCATCGTCGAGCGCGTCGTGGTGACGCGGCGGCCCCTGACGCAGATCGTCGTGCCGGACGCCGTCCAGGCGCTGGCGGACCTGGCCCGCGACGTCGTCGCCCGCGTCCGCTCCGCGGGACGCCTGCGCATCGTGGGGATCACCGGCTCCAACGGCAAGACGACGACGAAGAACCTGCTGGCCCGCGTGCTCGAGGACGAGGGCGAGACCGTCGCGCCGAAGGCATCCTTCAACAACGAGGTCGGGGCGCCGCTGACGATGCTGCGGGTGACGCACACGACGCGGTTCCTGGTGAGCGAGTTCGGCGCCAGCGCACCCGGGGCGATCGAGCGCCTGGCCGGCCTCGTGAATCCCGACATCGGCGTCGTGCTGATGGTCGGTCTTGCGCACGCGGGCGGATTCGGCGGAATCGAGGCGACGTTCGCGGCCAAGTCCGAGCTCGTGCGGGCCGTCCGACCCGGTGGACTGGCCGTCTTGAACGCCGACGATGCGCGGGTGTCCGCGATGGCACCGATCGCCGCCGAGGGCGGCGTGTCGGTGCGGTGGTTCGGTCGCGGCGCGGGGGCCGAGGTGCGGGCCGATGACGTCGTCGTGAGCGCCCGGGGAACCAGCTGCGTCGTGACCGCCGACGGCGTGTCGGCGCCGTTGCGGTTGCGGGTCCTGGGGGAGCACCACGTGATGAACGCCCTCGCGGCGATCGCCGCGGCCACCGCTCTGGGCGTGTCGTTGGCGGACTGCGTGGCGCGTCTGGAGACCGTCGAGCTCGCGGAGCGGTGGCGCATGCAGCCGCTGGGCTCCGACCGCGTTCGGATCATCAACGACGCGTACAACGCGAGCCCCGACTCGATGGCGGCCGCGCTGCGCACGCTCGCCCAGATCACGGCACCCGACGAGCGCACCGTCGCCGTGCTCGGCGCGATGAGCGAACTCGGCGAGCAATCCGACGAAGAGCATGACCGGGTCGGGCTCCTCGCCGTTCGCCTGGGCATCAAGCGGATCGTCGTGGTGGGACCGGACGCGCGCCGGATGTATCTCGAGGCGGTCGCGCAGGGCTCGTGGGATGCCGAAGCGGTGTTCTTCGAGACGGCCGACGCGGCGTACGACTACCTCATGACCGAGCTTCGCGACGGCGACCGGGTGCTGGTGAAGTCGTCGAACTCGGCGGGCCTCCGGTTCCTCGGCGATCGTCTGGGAGAATCGTTCTCGTGAGATCCCTCCTGACCGCAGCGGCGATCTCGCTGGCCTTCACGCTGTTCCTCACCCCCGTCTTCCTCCGGCTCTTCCGCAAGTGGGGATGGGGTCAGGTGATCCGCACCCCCGAGAACATCCACAACCCCAGCCACGGCGCCAAGCGGGGCACGCCCACGATGGGCGGCACGATCTTCATCGCCGGCACGATCGTCGGCTACCTCGTCGGCGCGTTCACCGGCAACAACCCGCCCACCGTGTCGGGCCTGCTGGTGCTGTGGATGATGGTCGGGTTCGGCGTCGTCGGCTTCATCGACGACTACATGAAGGTGCGCAGTCAGCGCAGCCTCGGCCTGAGCGGGTGGCGCAAGATCGTGGGGCAGATCATCGTCGTCGTGCCGTTCTCGATCCTCGCGCTCAACTTCCCCAACACGTGGGAGGAGACGCCCGCGTCTCCCTATATCTCGATCTTCCGCGACGTGCCGGTGCTGTCGTTCATGGCGCTCGGCCCGATCCTCGGGTGGCTGCTGTATCTGGCGTGGACGGCGCTCATCGGCGTCGGGTACTCCAACGGCGTGAATCTCACAGACGGGCTCGACGGCCTCGCCGCCGGGGCGGGCATCTTCGTCACGGGTGCCTACAGCCTCATCGCGTTCTGGCAGTTCAACCAGGCCTGCTGGGGCGGCGAAGGGCTCTCTCCGAGCGCGATCTCCGCCTGCTACCCGACACCGAACCCGTTCGATCTGGCGATCGTGTCCGCCTCGTTCGTCGGGGCTCTCGTCGGCTTCCTGTGGTGGCAGGCGCCGAAGGCCGAGGTGTTCATGGGAGACGTCGGCTCGATGGCCATCGGCGGTGTCATCGCGGCGATGGCGATCCTCACCCGCACCGAGCTTCTCTCGCTCCTCGTCGCCGGCGTCTTCATCATCGCGCCCGGCTCGGTGATCCTGCAGCGCATGTACTTCAAGGCGACGCGCGGCAAGCGGCTCTTCCTCATGAGCCCCTTCCACCATCACCTCGAGATGCGCGGCTGGCCGGAGGTGAAGATCACGGTCCGCATGTGGATCATCGCCGGCCTGCTCGCCGTGTCGGGCATCGGGTTCTTCTACGTCGAATGGCTGTCGCAGACATGACGTCCGATCGCCTGGACTCCCTGACCAGCTGGCATGCCGATTGGAAGGGCCTGAGGGTCGCCGTGCTCGGGCTCTCCGTGACCGGCTTCTCCGTGGCCGACACCCTCGCCGAGCTCGGCGCCGATGTGCTCGTGGTGACCGAGAGCGCCGACGAGGAGTACGCGCGCCTGCTGCCGGTGATCGGGGCACGGCTGTGGACGGGTGCCCTCGAATCGGTGCCGGCGGACCTCGTCGACTTCTCGCCCGACGTCGTCATCGCCTCGCCGGGCTTCGCGCCGCAGCATCCGGTCGTCCGCTGGGCTCTCGAGCACGACATCGCGCTGTGGGGCGACGTCGAGCTCGCCTGGCGCGTGCGCGACAAGGTCGTGCGCCCGGACGGCACACCGGCCGACTGGCTGCTCATCACGGGGACGAACGGCAAGACCACGACCACCCGGCTCGCCGCGACGATGCTCGCGGCGGGGGGACTGCGCGCGGCCCCCGTCGGCAACATCGGCACACCGGTGCTCGACGCCGTCCGCGACCCCGGCGGATTCGACGCCCTCGTCGTCGAACTGTCCAGCCACCAGCTCTGGTACCTCGGCTTGCAGTCCGGACCCGATCCGGTGTCTCCCCACGCCGCGGTCTGCCTCAACCTGGCCGACGACCACCTCGAGTGGCACGGCTCCTTCCAGGCGTACCGCGACGCGAAGGCGCACGTCTACGACAACACGCGGGTGGCCTGCGTGTACAACAAAGCGGATGCCGCGACCCGCGCCATGGTCGAGGACGCCGACGTCGTCGAGGGCGCGCGTGCGGTCGGATTCGATCTGGGGGTTCCGGGCCCCAGCGACCTCGGCGTCGTCGACGGCATCCTCGTGGACCGGGCCTTCCTCGACGACCGGCGCACGAGTGCGCTGGAGCTGACGACCGTGGCCGAGCTCGCCGACCTCGGTCTGTCCGCCCCCCACATCGCCGCGAACATCCTCGCCGCCGCGGCGCTCGCCCGTTCGCTGGAGGTCGCACCCGCCGACATCCGCGAGGCGCTCCGGTCGTTCCGGCTCGACCCGCACCGCATCGAGGTCGTCGCACGTCACCGCGGCGTGACCTGGGTCGACGATTCGAAGGCGACGAACCCGCACGCGGCGGCGTCGTCGCTCACCGCGTATCCCGGTGCCGTCTGGGTCGTGGGCGGTCTGCTCAAGGGAGTCGACATCTCCGATCTCGTGGCCGACCGGGGATCGCGCGCGAAGGCCGCGATCGTGATCGGCCTCGACCGCGCGGAGGTCGTCGCGGCGTTCTCGCGACACGCGCCGGGGGTGCCCGTCTTCGAGGTGGACGCCGTTCAGACTGAGGACGTCATGGCACGCGTCGTCGAACTGGCGGCGGAGATCGCCCGTGACGGGGACGTGGTTCTGCTCGCCCCGGCTGCGGCGTCGTTCGATCAGTTCGCGTCGTACGCCGACCGCGGGCGGCGTTTCGCCGCCGCGGTGAGGGAACGGATCGGAACGGGGGCCGAGGGTGACGACGCTGCAGCCGCGGACCCGACCGAAGGCGACGACGCCGGCTGAACCGGCGCCGGCGCGCGGACTCGCCGCTCGCGTGTCGCTGGGGCGGGTGTTCGCTCCCGTGCCGAGCGAGTTCCTCCTCATCGCCTCGATGGCGCTGCTGCTCACGGTCTTCGGGCTCGTGATGATCCTTTCGGCGACCTCTGCCACGGCCACCGCACGCGGTGAGGCTCCCTGGGAGATCGTGCTCAAACAGGGCCTCTTCGCCGTCCTGGGCGTTCCGCTGATGTTCGTCGCCAGCCGGCTGCCGCTGACGTTCTGGAAGAAGATCGCCTGGCCGGCGCTCATCTTCGCGGTCGGATTCCAGCTCCTCGTCTTCACGCCGCTCGGCCACAGCGCCGACGGCAACCGGAACTGGATCACGATCGCCGGGTTCCAGGCGCAGCCGTCGGAGTTCCTGAAGCTGGCGCTGGCGCTCTGGGTCGCCCTCGTGCTCTTCCGCAAGCAGAACCTGCTGAGCAAATGGCAGCACGTGTTCATCCCCCTCGTGCCGGTGGCGGGCCTCGCCATCGCGACCGTCATGGCGGGCAAGGATCTCGGCACCGCCATGATCCTGGTGCTCGTCGTGCTCGGAGCGCTGTTCTTCTCGGGCGTGAAGCTGCGACTGTTCATCCTGCCGGCGATCGCCGCGGCGGGCGTGGTCGCCTTCTACGCCGTGACGAGCCCCGACCGCATGCGGCGCTTCATGAGCTTCCTCAACCCGAACTGCCTCGACGACTACTTCAACGACTGCTACCAGCCGCTGCACGGCATCTGGGGGCTGGCCAGCGGCGGCGTCTTCGGCCTGGGCCTGGGCAACTCCCGCGAGAAGTACGACTGGCTTCCCGCTGCCGCCAACGACTACATCTTCGCCATCGTCGGCGAAGAACTCGGTCTCATCGGGTGCGCGGTCGTGCTCGCGCTGTTCGCGCTGTTCGCCGTCGGAGCCTTCCACGTGATCCGCAAGACCGACGACCCTTTCGTGCGCATCGCCGCCGGTGGAATCACGATCTGGATCGTGGGCCAGGCGCTCGTGAACGTCGGAGTCGTGCTGCGGGTGTTCCCCGTGCTCGGTGTGCCGCTTCCGTTCATGTCGCAGGGCGGGACGTCGCTTCTGTCCGTCCTGGTCGCGTCGGGCGTGCTGCTGTCGTTCGCCCGCACGCTGCCCGAGGCCGTCGCCCGGCGGCAGGCGGCGATCGATCTGGCGGCCGCGCGGCGCCGGGCCGCGGCATCCCGCACCCGCTGACGGCGCCGAGTCGTCGGGCGAAGGAGAGGCTCACGCGGGCGGTGCGGATAGGCTCGGTGGGTGACGACGTACCTTCTCGCCGGCGGCGGCACCGCCGGTCACGTCAACCCGCTCCTGGCCGTCGCCGACGCGCTGCGCGGCCGCGAGCCGGGCGCCCAGGTGCTCGTGCTCGGTACGCGCGAGGGACTCGAGGCGAGATTGGTCCCCGAGCGGGGGTACGAGCTGCTGTTCGTCGACAAGGTGCCGTTCCCGCGACGGCCCAACCGTGCGGCGGCGGCGTTCCCCGCGAAGTTCTCACGGGCGATCGCCCAGGTGAGAGCCCACCTCGCCGAGCGCGGTGTGGACGTCGTCGTCGGTTTCGGAGGGTACGCGTCGGCGCCCGCGTACGTCGCGGCGCGGCGGGCTCGGGTTCCCTTCGTCGTGCACGAGGCGAACGCTCGGCCCGGGCTCGCGAACGTGCTCGGCGCGCGCACCGCGGCCAGGGTCGGCGTGGCGTTCGAGGGGACTCCGCTGAAGCGGTCGACTGTCGTCGGCATGCCCCTGCGACGCGAGATCGTCGATCTCGACCGGACGGCGCACCGCGCCGAGGCGGCGGCGCACTTCGGGCTCGACCCCGACCGTCCCGTCCTGCTCGTGTTCGGCGGATCTCTCGGTGCACAGCGACTCAACGAGGCGTTCGGCGACGGCCATGGCGCGGCGTGGCGAGACGTCCTCGCTGCCGGCTGGCAGCTGCTGCACGTGACGGGGGAGCGATCCGACCTGGCCGACCCGGGGCATCCGGGGTACGCGGTGCGGCGGTACGTCGATCGGATGGACCTGGCGTTCGCCCTCGCTGACCTCATCGTCTCGCGCGCCGGCGCGGCCACGGTGAGCGAGATCAGTGCGCTCGGCATCCCGGCGGTGTACGTGCCCTACGCGGTCGGCAACGGCGAGCAGGCGCTCAACGCGTCTTCGGCGGTGCGCGCCGGCGCCGCGATCCTCATCCCCGACGCCGACCTGACGGGGGAGCGGGTGCGGTCCGAGATCGTGCCGCTGCTGGCCGACGAAGCGCGACGCGCCCGGATGACGGATGCCGCGGCATCCGTCGGCACCCGGAACGGCACCGAGAACGTGCTGGCCCTCATCGACGAGGCGCGGGGGCGGTCACGGGAGACACCGTCCGGTTGACGATCCCCGCGGCCCGCCCGGATACGGGGATCCGCGCTTGCGAGCGCGCCGGAGCCCGCCGCGGAGTCCGCCAACTTAGGATTGACGGGTCATGATCAGACCCGACCTCACCCTCCCTATCCCCGAGCACATCGAGTCCGCCCACTTCATCGGCATCGGCGGCTCCGGCATGTCGGGGCTGGCGCGCATGTTCCTCGCGCGGGGGATCCGGGTGTCGGGTTCCGACCGCGCCGACAGCAAGGCGCTGCGCGAGCTGGCCGCGCTGGGAGCCACGGTGCATGTCGGCCACGACGCCGCGCACCTCGGCGACGACGTCGACACCGTCGTGCACACCGGCGCCATCTGGGCCGAGAACCCCGAGTTCGTCCTCGCCAAGGAGCGCGGGCTGCACGTCATCCACCGTTCTCAGGCCCTGCACTGGCTCATCGGCGGGCGGCGGCTGGTCTCCGTCGCGGGGGCGCACGGCAAGACCACGTCCACCGGGATGATCGTGACGGCGCTGCGCGACCTCGGCGCCGATCCGACGTTCGTCAACGGCGGGGTCATCGCCCAGCTCGGGGTCTCGAGCGGCACCGGCTCCGACGAGCTCTTCGTCATCGAGGCGGACGAGTCCGACGGCACGTTCCTGCTGTACGACACGGCTGTGGCCCTCATCACCAACGTCGACCCGGACCACCTCGACCACTGGGGCTCGCACGAGGCGTTCTACGACGCCTTCGCCCGCTTCGGCAACGACGCGAGCGAAGCCGTGGTCATCTCCTCCGACGATGAGGGCGCGCGCCGCGTCACGGCGAGTCTCACGCACCCGCGCGTGGTCACGTTCGGGCAGTCCCCCGACGCGACCGTCCGCGTCCACGACATCCGCACCGACGGTCCCGTCTCCTTCGCGATCACGCACGGCGACCAGACCGTCGATGCGCGGCTGCCCGTGCCGGGTGCGCACAACGCCGTCAACGCGGCGGGAGCGATCGCGGTGCTCCTCGTCCTCGGCTTCGAACTGAGCGCGGCCGTGCGTGCCGTCGAGGGCTTCGCGGGCACCGCGCGACGCTTCGAGCTGCACGGAACCGAGCGGGGCGTGAGCGTCTACGACGACTACGCCCACCATCCCACCGAGGTGGCGGCCGCTCTGTCGGCTGCACGCACGGTCGTGGGAGAGGGGCGCATCATCGCCCTGCATCAGCCGCACACCTACTCCCGGACGCAGCAGATGTTCCGCGAGTTCGCCGAGGTGCTCGAGACCCACGCCGACCACACGGTGGTGCTCGACGTCTACGGCGCCCGGGAAGACCCGGTGCCGGGTGTCACCGGTCAGCTGGTGAGCGAGGCCTTCGCCGATCCGGCGCACGTCCACTTCGTGGCGGACTGGCAAGCGGCGGCGGACTACACCGCTTCGGTGGCTCAGGACGGCGACTTCGTCATCACCCTCGGTTGCGGCAACGTGAACCTGATCATCCCGCAGGTCCTCGACGCGCTGCAGGGCCCGAGCGCGTCGCACGCGGGGGAGTGACAACCGGTGCGCCGGCCGTCGCCGCTGCCGCCGCCAGCGCGGGAGCAGTCGAAGCCCGCGACCGCGGGTCGTGCCGACCGGCGCGTTGTCGCAGAGGCCGATGCCGCGCGCGCTGACGACGGGGAGCCGGATGCCACCGCCCCCGTGATCCCGCTGGGCGCCGCAACCCCGACCGCCGGGGCAACCGGCGGCGCAGCAGGCGCTCGGCCGGTGGGCTGGCGCGACGTCTGGGCCGCGCGGCGCGCCCGGCGCAAGGCTCTCCGTGCAGAGGTCCGGCGCTTCACCGCCCGCCAGCGCCGCCGACGGGCGGTGCTCCTGGGCGCCGCCGGAGCGGTGCTGCTGCTGGCGCTCGGCACCCTGGGTGCCGCGTACAGCCCTCTCTTCGCCGTCGAGACCATCACGGTGGTCGGGGCGCAGCAGCTCGATGACGAGCAGGTCGCGTCGGCGCTTTCGGACCAGCTCGGCACGCCGATGCCGCTCGTGGACGAGAGTGCGGTGAAGGCGGCGCTGGTCGGGTTCCCGCTGGTGGAGTCCTACACCCTCGAGGCACGCCCGCCGCATGAGCTTGTGGTGCGCCTCGTCGAGCGCACGCCGATCGGCGTGATCGACACACGCGCGGGCTTCACCGTCGTCGACGCCGCGGGCGTGGCGCTCGCGACCGCGGCGGCCGCGCCGAGCGGCCTGCCGCTTCTCGACATCCGCGGCGGGGTCGAGTCCGATGCGTTCATCGCGGCCGGGCAGGTGATGCACTCGCTGCCGGACGACATCCGCACCCAGGTCACCGCGGTCTCGGCGACGACGGCGGACGACGTGACCCTCACTCTCGGCGCGACGGGCAGCCGGGTGGTGTGGGGGAGCGCGGAGCAGTCCGCGCAGAAGGCCATGACTCTCGAGATGGCGATGGTCGGCAACCCGCCGCAGTCAGTCTCGGTCTACGACGTGTCGTCCCCTTCCGCCGTCGTGGTGCGCTGACCGCGACGATCCACGGATCTGCGACACGATGTCGCGACACGCCCGCCTCCTTGCGGGCCGGGGTGCGGCATCCGCATACCTTCGATTCAGGAATTGCATACCGGGCAATTCTTTATACCTCTACTAGAGGTTGAAGGTTTAGACAGGTCCAGGGCTACGGAGGCCGGCATGAGCCAGAACCAGAACTACCTCGCCGTCATCAAGGTGGTCGGAGTCGGCGGAGGCGGCGTGAACGCCGTCAACCGGATGATCGAGCTCGGACTCCGCGGAGTCGAGTTCATCGCGGTGAACACCGACGCGCAAGCGCTGCTGATGAGCGATGCCGACGTCAAGCTCGACGTCGGCCGCGAACTCACCCGCGGCCTCGGCGCCGGCGCCGACCCCGAGGTCGGGCGTCGCGCGGCCGAAGACCACGCCGAGGAGATCGAGGAGGCGCTGCGCGGCGCCGACATGGTCTTCGTCACCGCCGGCGAGGGCGGCGGCACGGGCACCGGGGGCGCCCCCGTGGTCGCCAAGATCGCGAAGTCCATCGGAGCGCTCACGATCGGTGTCGTCACCAAGCCCTTCTCGTTCGAGGGGCGCCGCCGGCAGCAGCAGGCGGAGTCCGGCGTCGCACGACTGAAGGAAGAGGTCGACACCCTCATCGTCGTGCCCAACGACCGGCTGCTCGAGATCAGCGATCGCGGCATCTCGATGATCGAGGCGTTCGCCACCGCAGACCAGGTGCTGCTCGCCGGTGTGCAGGGCATCACCGACCTGATCACGACGCCCGGCCTCATCAACCTCGACTTCGCAGACGTCAAGTCCGTCATGCAGGGCGCAGGGTCCGCGCTCATGGGCATCGGCTCCGCGCGCGGCGCCGATCGCGCCATCAAGGCGGCCGAGCTCGCCGTCGAGTCGCCGCTGCTCGAGGCCTCCATCGAGGGCGCCCATGGCGTGCTGCTCTCGATCCAGGGCGGATCGAACCTCGGCATCTTCGAGATCAACGACGCGGCCCAGCTCGTCAAAGAAGCGGCCCACCCCGAGGCGAACATCATCTTCGGAACGGTCATCGACGACACGCTCGGCGACGAGGTGCGCGTCACCGTCATCGCGGCGGGCTTCGACGGCGGCGAGCCGCAGACCCGGATCGAGCCGATCACGGCGTCTCGCGTAGTCACCGCGCCCGCTGTTCCGGCGCTCTCCGCCGACGAAGCCGCGAAGGACCACGAGCCGGAGCCCGTCTCCGTCAGCGCCGCCCTCCCGGAGTCGTCCTTCGACTCCGCGTTCGGCGACGACGACCTCGACATCCCCGACTTCCTCAAGTAAGCCCGCCGCGGGGCTCAGGAGCGCACCTGTGTCAATGTCTGCTGAGCCCTCCGCGGCGCTGGCCGACCGCCTCGCCGAGGTGGACGGCAGAATCACGGATGCCGTGAGAGCCGCCGGCCGTCGTGGCGACGACGTCACTCGTATCGTCGTCACGAAGTTCCATCCCGCCGACCTGGTCGCCCAGCTTCACGCCCTCGGCGTGCGGGACGTCGGTGAGAATCGGCAGCAGGAATTCACGGCCAAGGTCGACGAGGTGGGTCCGCTGGACGGACTGCGCTGGCACTTCATCGGTCAGGCGCAGACGAACAAGGCACGAGCCATCCGCTCGGCGGCCTCCGCGGTCCACTCCGTCGACCGCGTACGGCTGGCCGAGGCGCTCCACGCCGCGGCTGACGAGGGCGCACCCGTCCTGGACGTGCTCCTCCAGGTGAACCTCACCGAGGATCCCGGGCGCGGCGGTGTGCAGCCCGGCGAACTGGAGGCGCTGGCGGCCCATGCCGCGGGCCTCGACTCGCTCCGCGTGCGGGGCATCATGGCGGTCGCGCCGCTGGACGTCCCGCCCGCGCGCGCCTTCGCGTCCCTGCCGTCCCTGTCGGCGACGGTGCGCGCCGTCGTGCCGGGCGCGACGTGGATCTCCGCCGGTATGACGGCGGACTTCGCCGAAGCCATCGCCGCAGGCGCGACACACCTGCGGATCGGGTCGGCAATCACGGGACCGCGGCCCGACCGCGGTTAACCTCGGAACAGACGAGCACTACGGAGGATGCGATGTCGAACCCGCTCAAGAAGACCATGGTTTACCTGGGCCTCGCCGACGAGGAAGAGGTCTACGAAGAGCCCGCGCCGCAGCCGCGCAGCCGCAAGCCGGAGGCCGTCGTCGAGAAGGCCGCGCCCGTGACGCCGATCCACCGGCCCGCCGTGGTCCGGCAGCCCGCCCCGACGGCGATCAACGAGATCGTCACCGTGCACCCGAAGCAGTACCGCGACGCGCAGGTCATCGCAGAGAACTTCCGCGACGGCATCCCCGTGATCATCAACCTGTCGCAGATGAGCGACGCCGACGCGCGCCGTCTCATCGACTTCGCGAGCGGACTCTCGCTGGGCCTCTACGGACGCATCGAGCGGGTGACGAGCAAGGTCTTCCTGCTGTCGCCCGAGAACGTCGCCGTCTCCGGTGACGGAGCCGTCGCACAGGCGGATCCGGAATCGGTTCCGTTCGCGCAGCCGTAGTCTGGATCCGTGGCCGTCGTCCAAATCATCGCGTCGATTCTCAATCTCGCGCTGCTCCTCTATGTCTTCGTGCTGCTCGCACGGCTGATCATCGACTGGATCCCGTTCTTCAACCGCGAGTGGCGGCCACGGGGAGCGGGGTTGGTCGCCGCCGAGATCGTCTACACCCTCACGGATCCGCCCATCAAGCTCTTCCGGCGCTTCATCCCACCGCTGCGGGTGGGCGCGATCGCCATCGACTTCGGCTTCGCGCTCACGATGCTGCTGTGCTTCATCCTGCTCAGCGTCACGCGCGCCATCGCGAGCTGACGCGGCCGCGTTCACACACCGGAAGAACTTCGACACTCGCTTGAACCCCCGACTATGCTGTCCTGATACGACCAGCCGCCAGCCGGTCGACCCCCGACATCGGCCAGCGACCTGAGCTCGAAAGAGGAATCACCATGGCATTGACCCCTGATGACGTCGTCACCAAGCAGTTCCAGCACGTCCGTTTCAAGGAGGGCTTCGACCCCGACGAGGTCGACGACTTCCTCGACGAGATCGTGGTCGAGTGGCGCAAGGCCCTCGCTGAGAACGAAGAGCTGAAGGCGAAGCTCGCGGCGTACGAGTCCGGCGCAGCGCCCGCCCCCGCCGCTGAGCCGGCGCCTGCGACCCCGGCTCCCGCTCCCGTCGCGGAGACTCCCGCTCCCGCCCCGGCAGAGGCTCCGGGCGCCGCCAGCGCCGGCATCATCGAGCTCGCTCAGCGTCTGCACGACGAGCACGTCGCCGAGGGCCGCGCCCAGCGCGACCAGCTCATCGCCGACGCCAAGGCTCAGGCCGCCTCGATCATCTCCGACGCCGAGACGCGCGGCCGCGAAGAGGTCGCCAAGCTCGAGCGCGAGCGCGCGCAGCTCGAGTCGCGCATCACCGAGCTCCGCAACTTCGAGCGCGACTACCGCTCGCAGCTGCGCAGCTACATCGAGGGTCAGCTCCGCGACCTCGACACGACGGCCACCTCGTCGGGCTCGACGCCGGTCTCGGCCATCGGCCTCTAGGCCGGTCTTTTGTCGGACCGACCTCCCCTTCGCAAGGCGGCGGCCGGCACCATCATCGCGGTTCTCGCGGTGGCGGTGCTGGCCGCCGACCAGTTCACGAAGTACCTCGCACTCCAGAACCTCCCCTACGAGCAGCCGGTCCCCGTGATCGGCGAGTTCCTGATCTTCTACCTCGTCCGCAACCCCGGGGCCGCGTTCTCCCTCGGCGAGGGCGTGACATGGATCTTCACCATCGCGCTGGCCGCCGTGGCGGTCGTGATCGTGTGGCTCGCCGCGACGCGTGTCCGCTCGCGGCTGTGGGCGGTGGCGCTGGGACTCCTCCTCGGCGGCGTCCTCGGCAACCTCACCGACCGCCTGCTGCGCGAACCGGGCTTCCCGGTGGGTCACGTCGTCGACTTCATCAACACGCCCTGGATGATGCCGGCCATCTACAACGTCGCCGACATCTTCATCGTGTCGATGATGATCGCTGTGGCTCTGCTGGTTCTCGTCGGGCTCGGCTTCGACGGCACACGCGAGCGGCGCGCTGCGAACGATGGGGCCGATGACACCGTCACCTCCCGCGAGCCGGGTGGAGATCCGGATGCCGCGACATCCGACTCCCCGAGGGGTTGACGTGGAAGTACGCAGCCTCCCGGTGCCCGACGGGCTCGACGGCGTTCGCGTCGACGCCGCCCTCGCCAAGATGCTCGGGTTCTCGCGCACCTTCGCGGCCGAGGTCGCCGACGCGGGCGGCGTCGCCCAGGACGGCCGGGTGCTCGGGAAGTCCGATCGATTGCGCGGCGGCGCGTGGCTCGAGGTCTCGTGGACGCCGAGGGAAGAGCCTCGCGTCGTTCCGGTCGAGGTTCCCGACCTGGGCATCGTGTACGACGACGACGATATCGTCGTGGTCGACAAGCCGGCCGGAGTCGCCGCCCATCCGTCGGTCGGCTGGAACGGTCCCACCGTGCTGGGCGCCCTGGCCGCCGGCGGATACCGGATCGCGACCACCGGAGCGGCCGAGCGCCAGGGCGTGGTGCACCGGCTCGATGTCGGCACGAGCGGACTGATGGTCGTCGCGAAGACCGAGCGCGCGTACACGGCGCTGAAGCGGGCGTTCAAGGAGCGCGAGGTCGAGAAGATCTACCACGCCGTCGTCCAGGGGCACCCCGATCCGCTCGCCGGCACGATCGACGCCCCGATCGGGCGGCATCCCACGCACTCGTGGAAGTTCGCGGTCACACCGGAGGGCAAGGACTCGGTGACCCACTACGAGACCCTCGAGGCGTTCCCGCGGGCATCCCTCCTCGAGATCCATCTCGAGACAGGACGGACGCACCAGATCCGCGTCCACATGGCCGCCCACCGGCACCCGTGCGTGGGCGACCCGCTGTACGGCTCCGATCCGACCCTCTCGGCCCGCCTCGGGCTGACGAGGCAGTGGCTGCACGCGCGCGAGCTCTCGTTCGCCCATCCGGCCACGGGCGATCAGGTAACCTTCACGTCGGAGTATCCCGACGACCTCGCACACGCGCTGGAGCTGCTCCGCGCCGACTGATCGACCGTCCACCACCTTCACCCTCTCGTTGAGGGTTACGCGAGGTCGGGCACTCGAGCCGCATCGAGCGGCGGGTGCGGGCGAGCGTGTCGATGGCGCTCCGTAGACTCGACTCGTGGCATCCGACTCCTTCGTTCACCTGCACGTGCACAGCGAGTATTCGATGCTCGACGGAGCCGCCCGCATCGGCCCGATGGTCCAGGAGGCGGTGCGTCAGGGCATGCCCGCCATCGCGGTCACCGACCACGGCAACACCTTCGCCGCGTTCGAGTTCTACAAGACCGCAAAAGACGCCGGCATCAAGCCGATCATCGGCATCGAGGCCTATGTCACGCCCGGCACGCACCGGTCCGATAAGGCCCGCGTCCGCTGGGGCAGCCCCGAGCAGAGCGACGACGACGTCTCGGGTGCGGGCGCCTACACGCACATGACGCTGCTCTCCCAGACGACCGAGGGCATGCACAATCTGTTCCGCCTCTCGTCCCTCGCGAGCATGGAGGGCTACTACTTCAAGCCCCGCATGGACCGCGAGCTGCTGCAGAAGTACAGCAAGGGGCTCATCGCGACCACCGGCTGTCCGTCCGGCGAAGTGCAGACCCGCCTTCGCCTCGGCCAGTACGACGCGGCACGGGCCGCGGCCGCAGAGTTCCAGGATCTCTTCGGCAGAGAGAACTACTTCGCCGAGATCATGGACCACGGTCTGCCGATCGAGCGACGCGTGATGGGCGATCTGCTGAAGATCGCGAAAGACCTCGGCATCCCGCTGCTCGCGACGAACGACCTCCACTACACGCACCAGCACGACGCCGGCTCCCACGCCGCTCTGCTGTGCGTCCAGTCCGGCTCCACCCTCGACGACCCCAAGCGGTTCAAGTTCGACGGCGACGGCTACTACGTCAAGACGCCCGCAGAGATGCGGCAGATCTTCCGCGATCATCCCGAGGCGTGCGACAACACGCTCCTCATCGCCGAGCGGTGCGACGTGGAGTTCAACACGAGCGCCAACTACATGCCGAGGTTCCCGGTTCCGGCCGGCGAGACCGAGGAGTCCTGGTTCATCAAAGAGGTCGAGAAGGGCCTGCACGAGCGGTATCCCGGCGGGATCCCCGACGACGTGCGCAAGCAGGCGGAGTACGAGACGGGTGTCATCGCCCAGATGGGATTCCCGGGCTACTTCCTCGTCGTCGCCGACTTCATCAACTGGGCCAAGCGCAACGGCATCCGGGTCGGCCCCGGACGCGGCTCGGGTGCCGGCTCGATGGCGGCGTACGCCATGCGCATCACCGACCTCGACCCGCTTCAGCACGGACTGATCTTCGAGCGATTCCTCAACCCCGACCGCGTCTCCATGCCCGACTTCGACGTCGACTTCGACGATCGGCGTCGCGCGGAGGTCATCCAGTACGTCACCGAGAAGTACGGCGACGAGCGCGTGGCCCAGATCGTCACCTACGGCACGATCAAGGCCAAGCAGGCTCTCAAGGATGCCGGGCGTGTGCTGGGCTTCCCGTTCAGCATGGGGGAGAAGCTCACCAAGGCCATGCCGCCCGCCGTCATGGGCAAGGACATGCCGCTCGAGGGCATGTTCGACAAGGAGCATCCCCGGTTCAAAGAGGCCTCGGAGTTCCGCGCCCTGATCGAGACCGACCCCGAGGCCAAGACGGTCTTCGACACCGCAGTGGGTCTCGAGAACCTGAAGCGTCAGTGGGGCGTGCACGCCGCCGGCGTCATCATGTCGAGCGAGCCGCTGATCGACATCATCCCGATCATGCGCCGCGAGCAGGACGGGCAGATCGTCACGCAGTTCGACTACCCCGCGTGCGAGTCCCTCGGCCTGATCAAGATGGACTTCCTGGGCCTCCGCAACCTGACGATCATCAACGATGCCCTCGACAACATCGAGGCCAACCGCGGTCATCCCCTCGTGCTCGAAGATCTGGGTCTCGATGACGCGGAGTCCTACGAGCTGCTTGCGCGGGGAGACACCCTCGGCGTCTTCCAGCTCGACGGCGGTCCCATGCGGTCGCTGCTGCGGCTGATGAAGCCCGACAACTTCGAAGACATCTCGGCCGTCATCGCGCTGTATCGCCCGGGTCCCATGGGCGCGAACTCCCACATCAACTACGCGCTGCGCAAGAACGGCCAGCAAGAGATCACGCCGATCCACGAGGAGTTCAAGGAGTCCCTCGCCGATATCCTCGACACCAGCTACGGCCTGATCATCTATCAGGAGCAGGTCATGGCGATCGCGCAAAGGGTGGCGGGCTTCAGCCTCGGACAGGCCGACATCCTTCGACGCGCCATGGGCAAGAAGAAGAAGTCCGAGCTCGACAAGCAGTTCGAGGGCTTCCAGGCGGGCATGCACGCGAACGGGTACTCCGACGACGCGGTGCAGAAACTGTGGGAGATCCTCCTCCCGTTCTCCGACTACGCCTTCAACAAGGCGCACTCCGCGGCGTACGGACTGGTGTCGTACTGGACCGCCTACTTGAAGGCGCACTACCCAGCCGAGTACATGGCGGCGCTCCTCACGAGCGTCGGCGACTCGAAAGACAAGATGGCGGTCTACCTCAACGAGTGCCGTCGCATGGGCATCAAGGTGCTGCCGCCCGATGTGGGCCAGTCGATCCGCTACTTCGCGGCCGTGGGTGAAGACATCCGCTTCGGTCTCGGGGCCGTGCGCAACGTCGGCGCGAACGTGGTCGACGGCATCGTCGCGTCGCGGTCCGAGGGCGGGTTCGCGAGCTTCCACGACTTCCTGGCGCGGGTGCCCGCGCACGTCGCGAACAAGCGCACGGTCGAGTCGCTCATCAAGGCCGGGGCGTTCGACTCGCTGGGCTCCACACGGCGCGCTCTCATGGAGATCCACGAAGACGCGACCGAGCAGGCCGTTCTCGACAAACGGCGCGAGGCGAACGGCGAGGTCGGGTTCGACTTCGACTCGTTGTGGGGCGACGACGAGCCGCAGCAGGCTCAGAAGGTGCCCGAGCGGCCGGAGTGGACCAAGAAAGACAAGCTCGCGTTCGAGCGCGAGATGCTCGGCCTCTACGTCTCAGATCACCCGCTGGCGGGTCTCGAGATCCCTTTGGCCAAGCATGCGTCGACCAGCATCCACGACCTGCTCTCGTCCGAAGACGTGAACGACGGCGACCAGGTCACCGTCGCCGGACTCGTGACGAGTGTCCAGCACCGCGTGGCGAAGGCGAGCGGCAACCCGTACGGCATGATCACTGTCGAGGACTTCAACGGCGAGGTCACCGTGATGTTCATGGGCAAGACCTACACCGAGTTCTCGTCCATGCTGGTCGCGGACTCCATCCTCGTGGTGCGCGGGCGAGTGTCGCGCCGCGACGACGGACTGAACCTCCACGCGCAGTCGGCGTTCGCTCCCGACCTCGGGACGACGGATGCCTCGGGCCCTCTGGTGCTCGTCATGCCGGAGCGACGGGCGAACGAGGCGGTGGTGGGGGAGCTCCTCCAGATGCTCCACCGCCACAAGGGCGACACCGAGGTGACGGTGAAGCTCCATGCCGGTTCGGTCGCCAAGGTCTTCGAGGTCCCGCACCCGGTCCGGCTGTCGGCCGACCTCTACGGCGAGCTGAAGGGACTGCTCGGACCGCAGTGCCTGGGATGAGGCCATCTCATTTCCGTCTCATGAGCCGTGAGTAGCATGAAAGACGATGTACACGCCGCCCTGCGCGGCCGGGAAGGAAGATCGTGACCGACGACCAGCTGGACCAGGATTTCGACGCGGAGAAGACCGACGCGCGCGCCGACCGGACCCCGCAGTACGGGGTCGGGCCGTTCTCGATCCGCGAGGTCGCCATCGTCGGCGTGTGGCTCGTCGCGTTCATCGTCTCGTTCTTCTCCATCAACGTGGGGCGCTTCGACTCCGTCTGGACCTCGGGAATCCTGTGGATCCTGACGATCTTCGTGCCGACGGTCGCCGTGTTCCTGCTCGTGCTCCGCCGCCTGTCACCCGAGGGCATCCGCCGGGTGGGCTCGCTGGGGATCGACCAGTTCGCGTCTGTCGCCTTCTCGGTCGCCTTCGTGGTCTGGCTGCAGTTGATCTGGGAGACCGTCGAGATCGCGGTCGAGAACGGGCCTTGGCTACGGACCTGGGTCATCTGGGTCGAGGCCGTCCTCATACTGGCCGGCGTCGTGCTCACCGTCTTCGCACCGCTGATCCCGGTGCTACGCGACGACTTCCGCGATCGCGCCGAGGTGCCGGCTCACCGCAGCGCTCGCCCGATCCGGCCGGTGTCGCCGCGCCCGGCGCGCCCCGCCCGCGCACCCCGGCCGCCCGCCGTCGGGGCCCCCGAGACCGCGACCGGCCCGGCGCCCGTATCGTCGCTCTACGAGACGGCGCCGTTGACCACCCAGCGCGACTCGACCGTCGCGGCCGTCCCGTGGGAGCCCGCTCACTCGCGCGACACGTTCGAGCGCGTCGAGGAGCCGTCCACGACGGTCGAGCCCGCCGCCGAACCGTCGGCGCGCCATCAGGCCTTCTGGGCCCTGGTTCCCGAGGAGCGCGACGTCGTCGACGAGATCGGCATCCCCGTCTTCCGGATCGGCCCGACCGCGTGGGCGCTCGTCATCGAGGATCGCGGCGAGGCGTTCGTCGTGCGTCACGAAGACGGCCGCATCGGGTACCTCCACGACGTCTCCGACGTCACGCGCGGCTGATCCGGATGCTGCGCACCATCGACCTGCGTGGGCAGGTCCTGACTCCTGCCGAGCTTCTCGCGACCGTTCCTCGCGCCGTGGCAGCGCGCGAAGAAGCGCTGAGCACGGCGGCCCGCATCGTGGCCGACGTCGCCTCGCACGGTGAAACGGCGTTGCGCGACCAGGCGGAGCGGTTCGACGGCGTGACCGGGCACGACATCCGGGTTCCGGCGAGCCACCTCGACGAGGCCGTCGCACAGCTCGAACCGGCGGTGCGAGAGGCGCTCGAAGAGGCCATCGCGCGCGTGCGCGAGGCATCCGCGGCCCAGGTGCCGCCTCCGGCAACGACCGACCTCGGACCGGGGGCGCGCGTGACCCAGCGCTGGCAGCCCGTTCGCCGCGTGGGACTGTACGTGCCCGGTGGCAAAGCCGTGTACCCGTCCAGCGTCGTCATGAACGTGGTGCCCGCGCAGGTCGCCGGCGTCGCCGAGATCGTGGTGGCGTCTCCGCCGCAGCGCGAGCACGGCGGGCGGGTCCACCCCGTCATCCTCGGCGCGGCGCGGCTGCTCGGCGTCCAGGAGGTCTACGCGATGGGCGGCGCCGGCGCGATCGGCGCTCTCGCCCACGGTGTGAGCGCGATCGGACTCGAGCCGGTCGACGTGGTGACCGGCCCGGGCAACAATTTCGTCGCGGCGGCCAAGCGTGCCGTCGCCGGACAGGTGGGGACGGATGCCGAGGCCGGCGCCACCGAGATCCTCATCGTCGCCGACGACTCGGCCGACCCCCGCCTGGTCGCCGCCGACCTCATCAGCCAGGCCGAGCACGACGAGCAGGCGTCGGCCGTCCTCGTCACCGACTCGACACGCCTGGCCGAGTCGGTGGCCGACGCCGTCGACGCGCGCGCACGGTCCACACGTCATGCCGCTCGAGTCGCGGCCGCACTGGCCGGGCCGCAATCGGCCATCGTGCTCGTCGATGACATCGCCGCAGCGACGGCCTTCAGCAACGCCTACGCGCCCGAGCACCTCGAACTCCACCTGGCGGAGCCCCGCCCGCAGGACTTCGTCCATGCCGGCGCCGTGTTCGTCGGCCCCGACTCCCCGGTGAGCCTCGGGGACTACCTCGCGGGGAGCAATCACGTCCTTCCGACGGGAGGCCAGGCGCGTTACGCCGCAGGACTCTCGGCCTCGACCTTCCTCCGCCCCCAGCAGGTCATCGAGTACGACCGGACGGCGCTCGAGGCCGTGCGCGACGCGATCATCACGCTCGCCGAGGCCGAAGCGCTCCCGGCGCACGGCGAGGCCGTCGCCGCGCGGTTCGAGGCGTAGCCCCGACGCCGAGGCGTAGTCTGTCCCTGCCATGCACTGTCCTTTCTGCCGCCACCCTGATTCGCGCGTCATCGACTCCCGCACGAGCGACGACGGTCTCAGCATCCGCCGCCGGCGCCAATGCCCCCAGTGCGGCGGGCGCTTCACGACCATCGAGACGGCGAGCCTGAACGTGATCAAGCGCTCGGGGGTGATCGAGCCGTTCAGCCGCGAGAAGGTCATGTCCGGCGTCCGGAAGGCATGCCAGGGGCGGCCCGTCACCGAGGCCGACCTCGCCGTGCTCGCGCAGACCGTCGAAGAGACCGTGCGTCAGACCGGAGCGTCGCAGCTCGACACCAACGAGATCGGCCTGGCGATCCTCGGGCCGCTGAGAGAGCTCGACGAGGTCGCCTACCTGCGGTTCGCGAGCGTCTACCAGGCGTTCGATTCGCTGGAGGACTTCGAGTCGGCGATCGAGCAGCTCCGAGCCGATCATCACCGGCCGGAGCCCGCGGAGGCGGTGGCCGGTCCGGCGGACTGAGCCGCGGCGGGTCGGTGAGAACGGACCCGATACCCTGGACGGGATGTATCCCCTCCTCTTCCGGACCGTGCTCTCGCGCATGGATCCCGAGACCGCCCACCACGCGGCGATGGCCGTCATCCGCCTTCTCGGCGTCGCTCCGTTCTCGTGGCTGGCGCATGCCGTCGCGAAGCCCGACCCGGCGCTGGAGACGCGAGCCCTCGGTCTGCGATTCGACTCTCCGTTCGGCGTCGCAGCGGGCTTCGACAAGGACGTGAAGGGGGCAGCGGGCCTCTTCGCGCTCGGGTTCGGGCACGTCGAGGTCGGCACGCTCACCGCGATCCCGCAGGAGGGCAATCCGCGTCCGCGACTGTTCCGCTTGATCCCCGACCGGGCTGTCGTGAACCGGATGGGCTTCAACAACCACGGGGCACAGGCCGCCGCGGTCCGCCTGGAGCGGCTGCGCCGACGCCGCACACGGGGGATCATCGGCGTGAACATCGGCAAGAGCCGGATCGTCGACGTCGATCGAGCCACGGCCGACTACGTCACGAGCGCCTCTCTCCTCGCACCGCTCGCCGACTACCTGGTGGTGAACGTCTCCTCGCCGAACACCCCGGGTCTTCGCGGCCTGCAGGCGGTCGCGACACTGCGTCCGCTGCTCGAAGAGGTCCACCGGGCCGCCGGCGAGACGCCCCTCCTGGTGAAGATCGCACCCGATCTCCCCGACGACGAGGTGACGGCTGTCGCCGGGCTGGCTGTGGAACTGGGCTTGGCGGGACTCATCGCCACCAACACCACGATCTCGCGCGAGGGGCTGGTCACCGATCCCGCCGTCGTCCGAGCCGCGGGGGAGGGCGGCCTGTCGGGAGCCCCGTTGAGGTCGCGGGCCATCGCCGTGCTGCGCCTCGTGCGCGAGGCCGTGCCGTCGGACTTCTGCGTCATCTCCGTGGGCGGAGTCGAGACGGCTGAAGACGTGAAGGAGCGGCTCGATGCCGGCGCCACCCTCGTCCAGGGGTATACGGGCTTCCTGTACCGCGGACCGCTCTGGGCTCGCCAGATCAATCGCGGGCTGCGTAGAACGAGCGTGCCCGCCGGCGCACGCTAGCGACGCCGGGGCTCAGCTCGGACGCTGTCCGCGCTTCACCTGCGGCTTCGGCAGGCGCAGGAACCGCATCTGCACGGTCCGCATCGCCGCGTACCAGCCGAGGCCCTTCTCCATCCGGTCAGCGCCGAACTTCTGCTTGACGGCGCGCTTGGCCATGATCGACGTGAGGATCATGTCGCCGATCACGAAGAAGATGAAGATCCACAGCGCCACGAACGAGTAGAACTGCACCTCGCGCACGGGGATGAAGGTCGCCAGGATGACGACGACCATCGCCGGCATGACCGCTTCGCCGAGGTGCCAGCCCGCGTCTACGAAGTCCCGGACGAACTTGCGCTGGGGGCCCTGATCGCGAGCCGGGAGGTACCGCGGATCGCCTGCCGCCATCCCGACGCGGGCTTTCTCGCGGGCCGCCTGCAGCTCGGCGCGGGCACGGGCCTTGGCCTCCTTGGTGTCGGCGACGAGGGGGCGCTTGCGCGCGGCCTCGCGCTCGGCACGAGTCGGCGTCGCGCGGCCCTTGCCCGCATTCACCGGCGCCCCGTTGAGCGTCGTGCCTTCGGACGGTGCGTCGTTGGGCGCGGGTGCTGAGTTCTTGGCCACGGTGATCCTCGGAAGGTGCGGGAGATGGGTGCACTTAAGATTACCCGCATGACCTCTGAGCTCTCCCGACAGGATGCTGTGCGCGACGCGGCGGCATCCGGCATCCCCTCTGCCCTCGCCGACTTGGGCGCCCTTGTGCGCATCCCGTCCATCGCCTTCCCGGGATTCGACGAGGAGCAGGTGCAGCGCAGCGCCGAGGCGGTGGCCGCACTCGTCACCGGGACCGGGCTCTTCGAGTCGGTGGAGATCCGCCGTGCCGTCGTGCCGGGCACGGGGGAGCAGGGCAAGCCGGCGGTGCTCGCCACTCGGGCTGCCCGCAACGGACGGCCGACCATCCTGCTCTACGCGCACCATGACGTGCAGCCGGTCGGCGACGAGTCCCTGTGGGAGTCCGCGCCGTTCGAGCCGACCGTCCGTGGGGGACGGCTCTACGGGCGCGGTGCCGCGGACGACAAGGCGGGTGTGATGGCGCACATCGCCGCGCTGCGCGCGTTCCGCGACGCCGCGGGGGAGGACTTCGATCTCGGCGTCGCCCTGTTCTTCGAGGGGGAGGAGGAGGCGGGGTCCAAGTCGTTCGCGCAGTTCCTCTCCGACAACGCCGAAGCGCTCGAGGCCGACGTGATCGTCGTCGCGGACTCGGGGAACTGGGACGCGGAGACGCCCGCGCTGACGGTGTCCCTCCGTGGGAATGCGCGATTCACCCTCCGCGTGAAGACGCTCGAGCACGCATCCCACTCGGGCATGTTCGGCGGGGCGGTCCCCGACGCCATGATGGCGACGATCAAGCTCCTCGCGACGCTGTGGGACGACGATGGCGCGGTGGCGGTCGAAGGCCTGAGCGAGCGGGATGCCTCGACCCCGCCCTACACCGAGGAGACGTTGCGCGACGAGGCCGGGCTTCCGGCAGGAGTGTCGCCGATCGGCCGCGGCACCATCCTGAGCCGCATCTGGAACAAGCCCTCCATCACGGTGACCGGCATCGATGCGCCGAGCGTCGCGAACGCCTCCAACACCCTGAGCCCGGAGATCGCTGTGGTGATCAGCGCACGCATCGCGCCCGGGCAGTCCGCGCGCGACGCCTACGCGGCCATCGAGGCTCACCTGCGCAACCACGCGCCCTTCGGCGCTGAGCTCACCTTCAGCGATCAGGACTTCGGGGACGGGTTCCTCGTCGACACGTCGGGTTGGGCCGTCACGGCGGCGCGAGAGGTCCTCCACGAGGGCTATGGCGTGGAGCCCGTCGATATCGGAGTGGGCGGGTCGATCCCATTCATCGCCGACCTCGTCCGAGAGTTCCCCGCCGCTCAGATCCTCGTCACGGGGGTCGAGGATCCGCACGCGCGCGCGCACAGCCCGAACGAGTCCCTCCACCTCGACACCTTCCGCAAGGCGGTGCTGTCGGAGGCGCTCCTCCTCGAGCGCCTCGATCGGCGCGCCGAAGGTTCGGCGTAGACACGCCCCGGACGGAGCCCCCTTGCCGGCGGGCGGCGTAGAATCGCAGCATCCGCCGCTATCGCGGCCCGTCCCGAGGAGTGCCATGACCGACACCGCACTGTCGACCGATCAGTCCGTTCGCGAGCACGGCGTTCTGCTGACCGATGCCGCATCGCTCAAGGTGAAGAGCCTGCTGGAGCAGGAAGGCCGCGACGACCTGCGGCTGCGCGTCGCCGTCCAGCCGGGCGGATGCAGCGGTCTGATCTACCAGCTCTACTTCGACGAGCGCTACCTCGACGGCGACAAGACGGCCGACTTCGGCGGCGTCGAAGTGATCGTCGACGACATGAGCGTCCCGTACCTCGACGGAGCGACGATCGACTTCAAGGACACGATCTCCGAGCAGGGGTTCACCATCGACAATCCGAATGCCGCCGGCAGCTGCGCATGCGGCGACAGCTTCCACTGATCGGACCGGATTTTCCGCAGGCCCGGCGTGCTTCTCGGAGCGCCCGGGCCCGCGGTTTCTGCGCCCTTCGGGCGCGCTCCTACCTGGGCGGTTGGCCTGAATCGCCTGGGCGCTTGCCCTAGACTGACAGAGTCCGCTTCACGACCCGAAAGGTGCACCGTGCCCTCGAAACGTCGAATCCGCTGGGCCGTTCTCCCCATCGGGATCGCAACGGCCGCAGTACTGGCCGGATGCACCCCGACGGAGCTCCACGGTTACCTGCCCGGCTTCGTCGAGGACGGCACTCCGGCCACCGACCGCGTCGACATGGTCGCCGGTCTGTGGGTCAACTCCTGGATCGTCCTGCTCGCCGTGGGCGTCATCACGTGGGGCCTCATGGGCTGGGCGGCGATCGCCTACCGGCGTCGCCGCGGCCAGGTCGGCCTGCCCGTGCAGCTGCGCTACAACATGCCGATCGAGATCTTCTACACGGTCGTGCCGCTGATCCTGGTGATCGGGTTCTTCGCCTTCACCGCACGCGACCAGACGATCCTCGAGACGCAGTACGACGACCCCGACGTCGAGATCACCGCGATCGGCAAGCAGTGGTCGTGGGACTTCCAGTACGACGGCGACACCGAAGACGAGACCGTCTGGACCATGGGCGTCCAGGCGCAGACCGATGAGCGCGGCAACATCACCAGTGAGCTGCCCACCCTCGTCCTCCCGGTCGACCAGACAGTGAAGATCAAGCTGCAGTCGCGCGACGTGATCCATTCCTTCTGGATCATCGACTTCCTGTACAAGAAAGACATGTACATCGGCAAGGACAACTACTGGTCCTTCACGCCGACCCGCGAGGGCGAGTACGCCGGCAAGTGCGCCGAGCTGTGCGGTGAGTACCACTCGATGATGCTCTTCAACGTCGAGGTGGTCAGCCAGGCCGAGTACGAGGACTATCTCGCCGACCTGCGCGCCGCGGGTCAGACGGGCGACATCAACGACGAGTACGACCGCCTCCAGAACCTGCCGGGCACCGGCGGTACGCCCGAGGACGAAGAGGGAGACAACTGATCATGGCGACGACGCTTCCGCTTCAGGAGACGACACCGGGTCGCCCGACGACACTGCCGCCTCGCCAGGCAGCTCTGCTCAGCGCGTCGCGCGTCGAGCACAAGGGCAACATCATCGTCAAGTGGATCACCTCGACCGATCACAAGACGATCGGCTACCTGTACTTGATCTCCTCGGTGCTGTTCTTCCTGCTCGGCGGCGTGATGGCGCTGATCATCCGCGCTGAGCTCTTCGAGCCGGGGATGCAGGTCATCCCGACGAAGGAGCAGTACAACCAGCTGTTCACGATGCACGGCACGATCATGCTGCTGATGTTCGCGACGCCGCTGTTCGCCGGTTTCGCCAACGCGATCCTGCCCCTTCAGATCGGCGCTCCGGACGTCGCGTTCCCCCGTCTGAACGCCTTCGCCTTCTGGCTCTTCCTCTTCGGCTCCACGATCGCCGTCGCGGGCTTCCTGACCCCGCAGGGCGCGGCGTCGTTCGGCTGGTTCGCGTATCAGCCGCTCGCGAATGCCAGCTTCTCGCCCGGGGCCGGGGGCAATCTGTGGATGCTCGGCCTCGGCATGAGCGGTTTCGGGACGATCCTCGGTGCCGTCAACTTCATCACCACGATCATCACGATGCGTGCTCCTGGCATGACGATGTGGCGCATGCCGATCTTCTCGTGGAACACGCTGGTCACCAGCATCCTGGTGCTCATGGCCTTCCCGGTCCTCGCGGCGGCCATCCTCGCCGCGGCGGCCGACCGCGTGCTCGGCGCTCACATCTACGACCCGCAGAACGGCGGCGTGCTGCTCTGGCAGCACCTGTTCTGGTTCTTCGGTCACCCCGAGGTGTACATCATCGCGCTGCCGTTCTTCGGCATCGTGTCCGAGATCTTCCCGGTGTTCAGCCGCAAGCCGATCTTCGGCTACAAGACGCTCGTGTACGCCACGATCGCGATCGCCGCGCTGTCCGTGGCCGTGTGGGCGCACCACATGTACGTCACGGGGGCGGTGCTGCTGCCGTTCTTCGCGCTGATGACGATGCTGATCGCCGTGCCCACCGGAGTGAAGATCTTCAACTGGATCGGGACCATGTGGCGAGGCTCGGTCACGTTCGAGACGCCGATGGTCTTCGCGCTCGGATTCCTGGTCTCGTTCGTGTTCGGCGGGCTGACCGGCGTGATCCTGGCGTCGCCGCCGCTCGACTTCCATCTCTCCGACTCTTACTTCGTCGTGGCGCACTTCCACTACGTGGTGTTCGGCACGGTGGTGTTCGCGATGTTCGCGGGCTTCTACTTCTGGTGGCCGAAGTGGACCGGGAAGATGTTGAACGAGCGGCTCGGCTACGTGCATTTCTGGCTGCTGTTCATCGGTTTCCACATGACGTTCCTGATCCAGCACTGGCTGGGCGTGGACGGCATGGTCCGCCGCTACGCCGACTACGCCGATCAGGACGGATTCACCTGGCAGAACCAGGTATCGACGATCGGGGCGATGATCCTGGGCGCGTCCATGATCCCGTTCCTGCTCAACGTGTGGATCACCTCTCGCAAGGCACCGCGCGTGACGGTGAACGACCCGTGGGGGTACGGTGCTTCGCTGGAGTGGGCGACCTCCTGCCCGCCGCCGCGGCATAACTTCACGTCGATCCCGCGCATCCGCAGCGAGCGGCCCGCGTTCGACCTCAACCACCCCGAGGCCGGGCTTCCGGTGGGTGTGGGTCCCGCGAAGGATGCGCCTCAGGCTCCGGTTGTCGACCTCGCCGAGGGAGAGGTGAAGTAAGTTGCGCACCAATACCGGACTGTGGTGGCTGCTCAGCGGGTTCTTCCTGCTGATGGCGGTCGTCTACACGGCGTGGAACCTGCTCTCTCACTGGGACACCAACCTCACCGGCAGCCAGTCGTACTGGGACACGATCACACTGTCGATCGAGTGGGTCGGAAGTGTGGCGCTGCTGTTCACCGCCCTGATGGCAGCGCTGATCGCGTTCTACATCGGCAAGGTCCACAAGGCCCAGCGGGGCGAGCTCCCCGAAGACATCCTCACGGCCGACATCGATGACGGCGACCCCGAGCTGGGCGAGTTCAGCCCCTGGTCGTGGTGGCCCATCGTCCTCGCCTTCTCGGCGGCGATCGGCATGATCGGGCTGGCGGTCGGCGCGTGGATGTTCCCGATCGGCTTGGCGATCTTCGTGGTCGCGATCGTCGGCTGGGTCTACGAGTACTACCGCGGGTATTTCGCTCGCTGATCGTGCCGTTGAGGCATGCCCGCGTGCGGCTGCGCTCCGCAGCCGTCTCTGAAACCGGCGCGTACCGCGCCGTGAATCAGGACGCTGCGTTCGTAGCTCCGTGGGGATGTGCGGTTGCCGACGGTGTGGGTGGCGGACCTGCCGGCGACCTCGCGTCGGCGGCACTCGTCCACCGCCTCGCGGCGGGGCGTGCGGGACCCGTCGATGCCGAGAGCCTGGCTGTGAGTGTCCGCGCCGCGAACTGGGACCTGCGCGCACATGTAGAGAGGGATCCCTCCCTCCATGGAATGGCGACGACCTTCACGGGGCTCTTCGTATCGGACGACGACAGTCTGCTGTTGGCTCACACGGGCGACTCACGGGCGTATGTGCTTCGGGGTGGCCTGCTCACGCAGCAGACACGCGATGACTCGTACGTGCAGGTTCTGATCGACCGCGGGCTGGTGGCCCCGGACGCCGCGGCATCCCACCCTCGACGCAACCTCATCACTGCGTCGCTGAGCGGATCCGAGCGCGATGGGGTCGTCGTGGCCGAGCATGCGGCGTCCCACGGCGACCGTTGGGTGCTGTGCAGCGACGGGCTGAGCGACTATCTGCCGCAGGACGCCATCGCGGCCGCTGTGAGGGGCGGGGACGCCGCCGAAGCCGCCTCCGCGGCTGTCTCGCTCGCCCTGGAGTCCGGCACGCGCGACAACGTTACCGTGGTGGTCTGCGACGTCGAGCTCGGTCCTGCGCCCAGCCTCGGGTCGTCGCGCACCGTGTCGTTCTACGGGTCAGCGGCGGCGCGATTCACGGAGGACCTGGAGTCCGCCTGAGCGCCCGTCAGACGGTGAGCTGCGGGCGCACGACCATCACTCGGGGGTCGAACTCGCGGGGGAGCTGTCCTTCGTCGTTCTCGATCGGCTGGCCCTCTCGGATCCAGTACTCGTAGCCGCCGATCATCTCCTTGACGGTGTAGCCCAGTTTCGCGAACTCGAGGGCGCCGCGCGCACCGCCGTTGCAGCCGGGGCTCCAGCAGTAGACGACGACCGGGACGGCGGGGTCCAGCTCGGATTCTGCGCGGGCTGCGATCTCGCGGTGGGGGAGGTGGACGGCTCCCACGATCCGGCCCTGCGCCCACGCGTCGTCTCCGCGAACGTCGACGAGGACGAAGCGGTCGCCGGCCTTCTGGGCGGCGTACACGTCGGAGGCGTCGGTTTCGAGGGCGAGCTTCGCGGTGAAGTAGTCGAGCGGTGAAGTCATGCCCTTACGCTATGGCCGCGACGAACCCGCACCGAGATGCTCGCTGGTCATCGGGCGCGCTTTTCCTGCCGTTTCCTGCTGCCGAGGCTCGGTGCGGAACGACGAATGCCCCAGCACCACCCGCGAGGGTGAGCGCCGGGGCATCCGGTAGACAGGCTCAGCTGCCGCGTTCCTTCTCTCGGTTACGCGGCTTCTTCTCGTCGTCCTCGCGGACGATGACGTTCGACGGGCGAACCGCCGTCTCGGAGTTGGTGCCGTCATCGATCGGACGGTGGGGGGCGTCGGGCACACCGGCTCGCTCGTGCGCGCCCTGAAGCTCGGCGTCCTCTTCTTCGGCGATGTGCTCGAGGGCGTGCTGCTGGTGGGCCAGCGCGGCGTCGAGCTCGGCCTGGGTGACAGGCGACAGGCGGTCTTCGAAGAACCAGCGCGAGAGCGCGGCGCGCACGTTCTGGTGCCACGGGATGCGTCCCTGTGCGTTCGGGCGCACCACGAGGGGCTCATAGGTCTCGAAGTCGACCAGCTTGTACCGCTCGTACTCGTCGACGGGCTGGTGGACCTCGATGTACTCGCCGCCGGGCAGACGCACGATGCGTCCGGACTCGTAGCCGTGCAGTGCGATCTCGCGGTCCTTCTTCTGGAGCGCGATGCAGATCCGCTTGGTCACGAAGTACGCCACCACCGGGCCGACGAACAGCAGGGCCTGCAGCGTGTGGATGACACCTTCCATCGTGAGCCAGAAGTGGGTCGCGATGATGTCGGACGACGCGGCCGCCCAGAGCACCGCGTAGAACGTCACACCAGCGGCGCCGATCGCCGTGCGCGTGGCGGCGTTACGAGGGCGCTGCGCGATGTGGTGCTCGCGCTTGTCGCCGGTGACCCAGGCCTCGATGAACGGGTAGATCAGCACCACGAGGATGAACAGACCCAACCCGACGAGGGGAACGAGGATGTTGAACGACCAGGTGTGGCCGAGGAACACGACCTCCCAGCCCGGCGGGATGAGGCGGAGCGCGCCGTCGGCGAATCCGATGTACCAGTCGGGCTGCGTGCCCGCCGACACCGGCGACGGGTCGTACGGGCCGTAGTTCCAGATGGGGTTGATCGTGAACAGGGCGGCGATCAGGGCGATGAAGCCGAACGTGATGAACAGGAACCCGCCCATCTTGGTCATGTAGACCGGCATCATCGGGTAGCCCACCACGTTGCTGTTCGAACGGCCGGCGCCGGCGAACTGGGTGTGCTTGTTGATGACCATCAGCATGAGGTGGACCACGAGCAGGCCGACGAGGATCGCGGGGAGCAGCAGGATGTGCAGCGAGTACAGGCGACCCACGATGGCGGTGCCGGGGAACTCGCCGCCGAACAGGAGGAACGACGTCCACGTGCCGATCAGCGGGATGCCCTTGATCATGCCGTCGATGATCCGCAGACCGTTGCCCGAGAGCACATCGTCGGGGAGGGAGTAGCCCGTGAAGCCTTCACCCATCGCCAGGATGAACAGGACGAAGCCGATCACCCAGTTGAGCTCGCGGGGCTTGCGGAACGCACCGGTGAAGAACACGCGGAGCATGTGCACGCCGATGCCGGCGATGAAGACCAGCGCCGCCCAGTGGTGCATCTGGCGCACGAGGAGGCCGCCGCGCACGTCGAACGAGATCTCGAGGGTCGACGCCATGGCCGCCGACATCTCGATGCCCCGCATCGGCATGTACGCGCCGTCGTAGTGGGTCTCTGCCATCGACGCCTGGAAGAAGAACGTCAGGAAGGTGCCGGTGAGCAGCACGACGACGAAGCTCCACAGAGCGATCTCGCCGAGCATGAACGACCAGTGGTCGGGGAAGATCTTTCGACCGAGCTCTTTGACGAAGCCCGAGAGGCTCGTGCGCTCGTCGATGTAGTTCGCGGTCGCCCCGACGAACCGTCCGCCGAGCGGCTTGTCACGAGCTGCCAGCGGTGCATCTGTGATTGCCGGCTCCCGAGTGAGATTCTCGGTGGGATGTGTAGTGCTCAATGTCGCTCCCAGAAGCTCGGGCCGACGGGCTCGGTGAAGTCGCTGCGCGCGATCAGGTAACCCTCGTCGTCGACGGTGATGGGCAGCTGCGGCAGGGGCCGGGCCGCGGGGCCGAAGATGACCTTCGCGGCGTCGGTGACGTCGAACTGCGACTGGTGGCAGGGGCACAGCAGGTGGTGCGTCTGCTGCTCGTAGAGGGCGACGGGGCAGCCCACGTGGGTGCAGACCTTCGAGTAGGCGACGATCCCGTCGTAGGACCAGTCGGCGCGGTCGGGCGCCTCCTTGAGCTGCTCGGGGAGCAGACGCATGAGGAGGACGATCGCCTTCGCCTTCTCTTCGAGGTACCCCTCGCTGTGCGACAGGTCGGCGAGATCCTGCGGGATCACGTGGACGGCGGACCCGAGGGTGACATCCGCGGCGCGGATGGGCTCGCCGGTCGGGTCGTGTGCGAGCCGCGTGCCCTCCTTCCACATGGTGTGGCTGAGGAGGTAGACCGGGTCGCCCCCGTGGGGGTGCTCCGGGGAGTTCTGCGGCGCCAGGCCGCGGAACAGGATGATCGCGGGCGCCACCGAAGCGACGAGCGCGGCGATCATCGAGTTGCGGATCATGGTGCGGCGGCCGAATCCGGACTCCTCGTTCGCTTCGGCGAACGCCTGGATGGCGGCTGCCCGCGTGGAGTCGCGGCCGCGCGTCGCGTGACGCGGCTCGACGAACTCCTTGTCGGACATGACGGCCTTGGACCAGTGGATCGCGCCGATGCCGATAGCCAGGAGCGCGAGCGCGATCCCGAGACCGATGAAGAGGTTGTTGTTCCGGATGTCGATCATCCGGCCGCTCTCGATCGGGAAGAGCCAGTAGGCGGCGATCGCCCAGATGCTCGCGGCGACCGAGATGTAGAAGAGCGTGTAGACCGTGCGGACGGCGCGCTTCATCGCGTCCGGGTCCTTGTCGGTCATCCGCTCGCGGTGCGGCGGGAGCTCGGGACTGCGGACCGGGTCGGGGACCGCGACGGCGAGCCCGGGGGAGGGCTTCCAGGAAGCCCTCTCGTGCTCGAGCGGGTCGTCCTCGTGGGCCATGCTGCTCCTCGTCAGTTCTTGCGTGTCAGTGTGTTCAGTTGGATTTCGCCGTGATCCACACGGTGATGGCGATCAGAGCGCCGATGCCGAAGATCCAGATGAAGAGCCCTTCCGAAACCGGACCCAGCGAGCCGAGCGTGAAGCCGCCGGGCGACGTGGTGTCTTGCAGGAAGAGCAGGTACGTGATGATGTCCCGCTTCTCTTCGGTCGTCAGCGTCATGTCGTTGAAGACCGGCATGTTCTGCGGGCCGGTGACCATCGCCGCGTAGATGTTGAGCGGAGAGGTGTCGTAGAGCGCGGGTGCGTACTTGCCCTCGGTCAGGGCGCCTCCCGCGCCGGCGACGTTGTGGCACATCGCGCAGTTGATGCGGAAGAGCTCGCCGCCTTCGGACGCGTTGCCCTCGCCGTCGAGCACTTCCGGCTCGGGGAAGGTGGGGCCGGGAGCGATGCTCTGGATGTACGCGCCGATCGCGGCGATCTGCTCGTCGGTGAACTGCACCGGCTTCTGGGGCGCCTGCGGTCCCTGCATCTGCAGGGGCATGCGGCCGGTGCTCATCTGGAAGTGGACGGAGAGCTCGCCGACGCCGTAGAGCGAGGGGCCGTCGTCGGTGCCCTGCACGTCGAGGCCGTGGCAGGTCGCGCAGTTGGCCTGGAAGAGCTTCTCGCCGTCCTCGACGGTCGCGGCGCTGACGACGGTCGACTCGGTGCTCGTGGCGGCGACGGCCGCCGAAGCGCCGGCGTACACGCCGCCGGTGATCAGGAGTCCGATGCCGATGAGCGCTGCCGCAGCCCACGGACTGCGCCGGCCCTTGGAGCGGCTCGGGGTCTCACGTGCCATGTCGGGAATCAGCTCCGCTCTTATTTCAGGAAGTAGATGACGAGGAAGAGGGCGATCCAGACCACGTCGACGAAGTGCCAGTAGTACGACACCACGATCGAGGAGGTCATCTCTTTACGCCCGAAGTTCTTGACCGCGTAGGCCCGGCCGATGACCAGGAGGAACGCGATGAGGCCGCCGGTGACGTGGAGGGCGTGGAACCCGGTCGTCAGGTAGAACGCCGAGGCGTAGGCGTTGGCGTCGATGGGCATGCCCTCGGCGACGAGCTGGGCGTACTCCCACACCTGGCCGGACACGAAGATCGCGCCGAGGGCGAAGGTCAGCCAGAACCACTCCACCATGCCCCAGCGCTGCCAGAACGAGTTGGACTTCACGCTGTACGGCTGGAAGCGCTCCGCCGCGAAGACGCCCATCTGGCACGTCACGGAAGAGAGCACGAGGATCAACGTGTTCACCGTGGCGTACGGGATGTTGAGCAGCTGCGTCTCTTGCGCCCACAGGTCGGGGGACGTGCTGCGCAGAGTGAAGTAGATCGCGAAAAGACCCGCGAAGAACATCACTTCGCTGCCGAGCCACACGATGGTGCCGACGGCGACCGGATCGGGCCGCTTGACGGACCGCATGGCCTGGGCGTAGGTCGCTGAGGAGGTCGTCACGCTCCCCATTATGGCCGATCCGGAGGGGTCGGATTCGCATCGGCGGCATGTATTTGACCGCCTGCTCATTTAGGTCCACCTAAGAACCACCGGCGAATGACCCGTGAACACGCGGGGAAGACGCCGAACCGGCCGCCGCGGGACGCCGTGTCACGAAAATGTTCCGATTCGTGCACGCGGCTAGGCTTTCTCGGTATGGCGGAGCTGTACACCTGGCCGGGCATCCTCTCGACGCTGCTGGAGCGGCGCGACCTCAGCGTCTCGGAGTCGACGTGGGCGATGCGGCAGATCATGTCGGGCTCCGCGACGCCTTCGCAGCTGGGCGGATTCCTCATCGCGCTGCGGTCCAAGGGCGAGACGGTCGACGAGATCGTCGGCTTCCGCGACGCGATCCTCGAGGCGGCGCTGCCGCTGAACGTCGACCCGGCGGTGCTCGACATCGTGGGAACGGGCGGCGACCGGTTCGGGACCGTGAACGTCTCCACCATGTCGGCGCTCGTGGCCGCGGCATCCGGAGTTCCCGTCGTCAAGCACGGCAACCGGGCGGCCAGTTCGTCCTCCGGCTCGTCGGACGTGCTGAGCGCTCTCGGCGTCGACCTGAGCCTTCCCCCCGAGGCGGTGGCCGAAGCACTCTCGCGGGCGGGGATCACCTTCGCGTTCGCCGCGGCCTTCCACCCGGGATTCCGACACGCCGGTCCGACCCGCAGCGAGCTCGGAGTGCCGACGGTCTTCAACTTCCTCGGGCCGCTGTGCAACCCGGCCCGGGCCGAGGCCAACGCGGTGGGCGTGGCGCACCTCGATCGCGTGCCCCTCATCACGGGCGTCTTCCGCACCCGGGGGGCGACGGCGCTGGTCTTCCGCGGCGATGACGGCCTCGACGAGCTCACGACCACCGGTCACAGCCGCCTCTGGGAAGTCAGCCGCGGCGACATCCACGAGCACGACCTCGACCCCCGCGACCTCGGCATCCCGCTCGCGGAGATCGATGATCTCCTCGGGGGCGATCCGGCCCACAACGCGGGGGTGGTCCGGAGGGTGCTGGCAGGAGAGGAAGGTCCGGTGCGCGACATCGTCCTCCTCAATGCCGCCGCCGGCATCGTCGCCTACCGCCTGTTCCGCGACGCCGCCGAGGTGCAGCGGCCGATCCTGGAGCGTCTCGCCGAGGCGCGCGATGTCGCTGCCGAGGCGATCGACTCCGGCGCGGCGATCGCCACGCTCGACCGCTGGGTGGATGTCACCCGACAGCTGGCGCCCTGACGCGCGTCCGGATCGTCGGGGTACCGGAGCCCGGGGGCCGGCGCTAGCGTTGCGCCGTACGCCCTACTCGCCAGGAGGTCGCCATGAGCCAGGAAACCGTCCCCGCCACCGCGGATGTCGTCGAACCGCCGGTGAAGAGCGTGGGGATCGTGAAGGCCGCGGGCATCCTGGGCATCGTCGGCGGCATCCTGCTGATCGTCGTCGCGATCATCGCCTGGATCGCCGTGACCGCCCAGCTGACGGCCGAGAACATCACGATTCCGGACGATGCCGCGGCCTTCGCGGGGGAGCAGGTCACCGGACCGGTGACGGCGTACATCCAGGCCGACGTGATCAACAAGCACGCGCTCGAGGCGTCGGGCGGTCAGACCTACGCCGAGCTGCCGCAGGACGACCCGGTCCGCGCGACGGTGATGCAGGCGTCCTTCCTCCGCGCCTCGCTCTTCACCTCGGTGGTCGCGTACGGCGTCGCCCTCTTCGCGGCGGGCGTCGGCGTGCTGTCCGTCCTCTTCGGCTGGGCGCTTCTCCGGCTGGCGAGCGTCCCGGTCGTGGTGCGCAGATCGACCGTGGCGGCCGCTCCGTGATGCCGTCGGCGACGGGCTCCGCAACCCGATGAAGCCCCACGACGCCCTCACCGAGATCGCGACGCTCCTCGAGCGCGAACGCTCGTCGCGGTACAAGTCGAAGGCATTCCGGGCGGCCGCGGACGCGATCGCGGGTCTGTCCGACGAGCAGTTGCGGGATGCCGCATCCCTGCGCCGCCGCAAGGGAATCGGCGACTCGACCTTCGGCGTGATCCAGGAGGCTCTCGCCGGAGACGTGCCGCAGTACCTGGCCGACCTGCGCGAGCGGGCGGGTGTGCTGGTGTCGTCGACCCTGCGAGCCGCACTCCGCGGCGACCTCCACTCGCACAGCGACTGGTCGGACGGCCTCACGTCGATCGACTTGATGGTGGACGCGGCGCGGTCGCTCGGTCACGACTATCTGGCGCTGACCGATCATTCGCCGCGACTGAGGGTCGCGAACGGGCTCTCGTCCGAGCGGCTCCTCGAACAGCTCGGCGTTGTGGCGACGATGAGCGGCGACGGGTTCACGCTCCTGTCCGGCATCGAGGTCGACATCCTCGACGACGGCGCGCTCGACCAGTCGCCCGAGATGCTGGACCGGCTGGACATCGTGGTCGCGTCGGCGCATTCCAAGCTCCGCATGGAGAGAGCCCCGATGACGCGGCGCCTGGTCGCCGCGGCCTCGAATCCGCACGTCGACGTGCTGGGCCATGTGACCGGGCGGCTCGTCGAGGGATCGCGCGGCACGAGGCCGCAGTCGACCTTCGACGCGCGAGCCGTGTTCGAGGCCTGCGAAGCGCACGGGGTCGCCGTCGAGATCAACTCGCGTCCGGAGCGGCAGGATCCGCCCGACGAGCTGCTGGCGATGGCGCTGGAGATCGGATGCCTCTTCTCGATCGATTCGGACGCGCACGCGCCCGGTCAGCTTTCGCTCATCGACCACGGGGCGGCCCGAGCCGAGCGGATCGGCGTGCCGCCGGAGCGCATCGTGACGACGTGGCCACTCGAGCGCCTGCGCGAATGGACGAACCGGCCGCGCTGATCGGCTGCGCCTAGACTCGACGGGTGACGCCGGACCCCGCCAGAGCAGCGAGGTCGCCGATTCCGTGGCTGGTGATCGCCGGGGTGATGACGGCGGCGCTGAGCCTGCGAGGTCCGATCGTCGCCCCGACGCCGGTGCTCGCCGAGATCGAGGCCGACCTCGGAATCGGCTCTGCGACCGCGGGCCTGCTGACGACCGCACCGGTGCTGATGTTCGCCCTTCTCACGCCGGTCGCGGCCCTCGTGATCCGCCGTGCTGGCGCCGAGGTCGCCCTGCTGGTCTCACTGTGCGGTGTGCTCGTCGGCACCTTCGTGCGCGCGCTGCCGGGGTTCGGCTGGATGCTCGCCGGGATGCTCGTGATCGGCGCTTCGATCACCATCGGCAACGTCGTGATCCCCGTCATCATTCGGCGGGATGTCGCGCCCGCACGCGTGGCGCTCGTGACCGCGGCGTACGCCGCGATGCTCAACGCCGGATCGCTCATCACCTCGCTCCTCACCGCTCCGCTCGCGGCGTGGATCGGCTGGCCGGCCGCGCTGCTGACGTGGTCGACGATCACGGTCGCGGGCATCCTCGTCTGGGGCGCTCACCTGCGGCGGACCCGCGGAGGCGGGGACGACGTCGATCGCTTCTCCGGTCCCGCGCCCGAGGCGTCGGCGAACCGTCGCCCGGGGGAGCTGGATCCGACGACGATCACGGGACCGCTTCCCGTGGTCGCCGGCGGCCGACGCGAGCGGGCGATCCTGAGGAGGCCGGTGGTGTGGCTCCTGCTGGTCGCCTTCGGCCTGCAGTGCCTGATGTACTACGGGCTGTCGACCTGGCTGCCCACGTTCGCCGCCGAAGAGCTCGGCCTCGGTCCGTCCGCGGCGGGGGCGATGGCGTCGGTGTACCAGGGCGTCGGGATCGCGGGCGCGTTCCTCGTTCCGGTGCTCCTGCGCTTCACCCCGCGGATCGTCACCCCCGTGGTGATCTGCGTGTCGTGGCTGACGGTGACCGCAGGACTCGTGTTCGCTCCGGGGCTGCTCTGGGTCTGGCTGGCGGTGGGCGCCATCGGACATGCCGGCGGCTTCGTGGTGATCTTCTCTGCCCTCGTCTCCGTCGCGCGGAACGACGCCGAGGCGGCGGGCATGTCCGCGCTCGTCCAGGGCGGCGGCTACGCGATCGGTGCGGTCGGAGCGCCCCTGATGGGCGCCCTGCACGAGTCGACGGGCGGGTGGGAGGCGCCCCTCGTCGTGGTGCTCGTACTGGCGCTGGTGTACTGCGGTGCGCTCCTCGCCGCCGTCGCCGCGTCCTGGCGCGCCGCCCGCTGACGAGGTCGAACGGGTGACCCCGGGAGCCGCTCAGACCGGTCCCCGGCGCTGTCAGGCCGAGTTGCCCGTCCGGTCGAGCGCTTCGACGATCCTCGTCATCGCGGTGCCCAGGGCCCACCGTTCGGCGATGGCCGCGGCATCCGTCTTCGCTTTCTCATCGAGCGGTCGCAATCGTGAATCCACCGCGGGCAGCGGAAGGTCGCGGACGACGGCGACCACGCGCGGTGCGACCTCGAGGTACGGAGCGCCGGCGAGGATCTTGTTGCGGATGCCGGCGGTCATGCCCTCGCCGGCCTCTGCGGCGGCGATGATGCCCGCAAGATCGCCGTGGGCCGCGAGCAGTCCGGCCGCGGTCTTCTCGCCGATCCCCGCGACACCCGGGAGACCGTCGGACGAGTCGCCGCGCAGGGTGGCGAAGTCCGCGTACTGGGAGGGCAGGACCCCGTACTTCGTCGCGACCGTGCTGTCGGTGACGATCTCGAGATTGCTCATGCCGCGAGCGGTGTAGATGACGCGGACGTCGCGCGCGTCGTCGACGAGCTGGAAGAGATCCCGGTCGCCGGTGACGATGTCGACCGGAGCGGTCGCGGTGGTGGCGAGAGTGCCGATCACGTCGTCGGCCTCGTGGTTCGCGGCCCCGACGATGACGATGCCGAGGGCGTCGAGGGTCTCGCGGATGATCGGCACCTGCGCCTCGAGCGGGTCGGGGACGACCTCGACATCCGGACCGACCTCGACGACCTCGGCGACCCGGTGCGTCTTGTAGGTGGGGATGAGGTCGACCCGCCACTGCGGCCGCCAGTCGTCGTCCCAGCAGGCGACGAGGTGCGTGGGCCGGTAGGTCGTGACGAGCTTCGTGATGATGTCGAGGAATCCGCGGACCGCGTTCACGGGCGTGCCGTCGGGCGCCTTCACGGTGTCGGGGACCCCGTAGAAGGCCCGGAAGTACAGCGAGGCGGAGTCGAGCAGCATGAGGCGGTCGGTCACGGCCTTCATCCTGGCACGTCCGCCCGACGTCGCGGAGAGTGCGCCGGCGCCACCACTCGTTCACCTTCTCGCCCCCAGCCGGACGCCGAGGGGTTCCCGGCTCGTTCACCCCCGAGGCTCACCGTGAGGAGACGGTCTGAGCAGGAGGTGTCATGGCCCGCAACGATGTGCTCGCGTGGGTCGAGTCGCCGCTGCAGCTGGTCGGCGCCGCCGAATGGGCCCACGCCCACGGTGTGACGGTGCCCGTGGCGGGTCGTCTGACGCCCCAGATGGGCGAGACCGCCGACGCGCTGCTCGCCCGCGGTGCGCGCTTCCGCGACCTCGAGCCCTACCTGGGCGTGCCGTTCTCACTGCTCGCCCGTCACGGTCACTGGCTGGTCGGCGACGGCTTCTCGGGACAGTTCCGTCTCGCCGCGACGCTGCTCCGCCCGCACCGCGTCACCTTCCTCGACGACGGCGCCAACACCCTCCCGTACGCTGACGCGCTTCTGGGACGCCGCCCCTACGCCCGCCCGGCCGTCGCCGAGCGGGGCTGGACGACCCGGCTCGCACCCCTGGCCCACGAGCTCGTCCTCCGGCGGGCCGCCGCCCGCCGCGCCTCGTTCTTCACGGCGTTCGACCTCGGACCCGACCGCGCCGACGCGCTCGGCGACCGCGGCTTCGAGATCCGTCGGCACCGGTTCGAGTGGACGCGGGCCACGGCGCCTCTCAACCCCGACGTGCAGGGACGGGTGGTGCTGGGCAGCGCGCTGCCGGTGGACGGCCGTCTGCCGCTTGCGGACTTCCTGTCGTGGGTGACGGATGCCGCAGCCCCCGGTCCCGCGCTGTACCTGCCGCATCGCCGCGAGACGCGCGAGCAGCTCGACGCGGTGGCGGCGATCCCCGGGATCAGGGTGCTGCGCACCGAACTGCCGGTCGAGCTCGTCCTCGCCGGCGCGCACGGGCCGCTCGACATCCGCACGCTCCCGTCGAGCACGACGACCACGCTGCCGCTGGTGCTGGAGGGCACCGGCTCCAGCCTGCGGGTCGGACAGCCCCGGGCCGTCACGGGGGCCGCCGCATGAGCGAAGCAGTGGCGATCATTCCCGCCCGAGGCGGGTCCAAGGGCGTCCCCCGCAAGAATCTGCGTCGAGTCGGGGGCATCCCGCTCGTCGCGCGCGCCGTAGACGCGGCGCGCCGATGCCCGTCGATCGACCGCGTCGTCGTGTCGACCGACGATCCGGACATCGCCGCGGTCGCCGCGGAATGGGGCGCCGAGATCATCGTGCGACCCGCGGAGCTCGCCGGCGATTCGGCGTCGTCTGAGAGTGCGCTGCTCCACGCCATGGCGGTGCTCGAAGAACGCGGGGTCGACGTCGGCGTGATCGCCTTCCTGCAGGCGACGTCGCCCTTCATCGACTCGGAGGCGCTCGACGAGGCCGTGCTCCTGGTGCGCTCGCGGCGCCGCGACAGCGTCTTCTCCGCCGTGGAGACGTACGGGTTCCTGTGGGCGAAGGCCGCGGGAGACGCCGCCGAGGCCGTGAACCATGACGCCGAGGTGCGCCCCCGCCGGCAGGATCGCGACCCCCACTACCTGGAGACCGGTGCGTTCTACGTGATGAGGGCGGCCGGCTTCCGTGCCTCCGGTCACCGCTTCTTCGGCAGCATCGGCATCGCGGAGGTGCCGGAGCGCACTGCGATCGAGATCGACACGCCGAGCGAGTTGCAGGTGGCTCGCGCCATCGCGCCACTGATCGACGTGCCCGGCCCGGTCCTGGTCGACGCGGTGGTGACGGACTTCGACGGCGTGCACACCGATGACTCCGTCACGGTGGGCGAAGACGGCACCGAGTCCGTCGTGGTGAGCCGGTCCGACGGCATGGGGGTGGCGCGACTTCGCGAGGCCGGCGTTCCCGTCCTCATCCTCTCGACCGAGGTGAATCCGGTCGTCACCGCGCGGGCTCGCAAGCTCCAGGTCGATGTCGTGCAGGGGCTGACCGACAAGAGCGAGGCTCTGCGCGAATGGGCCGCGGACCGAGGCATCCCGCTGTCACGCATCGCCTACCTGGGCAACGACGTCAACGACCTCGCGTGTCTCGAGCTGGTCGGGTGGCCGGTCTCCGTTCCCGAGGCCCATCCTCTCGTGCTCGCCGCCGCCCGGGTCGTGCTGAACCGCCCCGGCGGCGCCGGCGCCGTGCGCGACCTCGCCGAGCGCGTGCTCTCCGGCCGGGCTGCAGCATCCGTCCACCCTCGCATCGCCACACAGGAGGCACAGTGACCGTCACCATCGGATCCCGCGTCGTCGGAGGCGGTCGTCCCGCCTACGTGATCGCGGAGATCGGCCTGAATCACAACGGCGACGTCGAGCTCGCCAAGCAGCTCATCGACGTGGCCGCGGATGCCGGCGCCGACGCCGTGAAGTTCCAGAAGCGCACTCCCGAGATCGCGACTCCGGAGCACATGCGCGATGTGCCGCGCGAGACGCCGTGGGGCACGATGAGCTACCTCGACTACCGGCGCCGGGTGGAATTCGACCGCGACCAGTACATCGAGATCTCGGACCATGCTCTGCTTCGCGGGCTGGAGTGGTTCGCGTCGCCATGGGATGAGCCCAGCGTCGCTTTCCTGGAGGACCTCGGTGTGACGGCGCACAAGGTGGCGTCGGCCGCTCTGACCGATCTCGGTCTGCTGCGTGCGCTCCGCGACACCGGCAAGACCGTGATCCTGTCAACGGGGATGTCGACGATCGAGCAGATCGACACCGCCATCGACGTGCTGGGGACCGAGCGACTCCTCCTGATGCACGCGACGTCGACGTATCCGATGGAGCCCGCGGAGGCGAACCTCCGCATGATCCCGGCTCTCCGCGACCGCTACCCGGGGGTCCCCGTCGGCTACTCGGGGCATGAGCGGGGGTTGCAGATCTCGCTCGCGGCCGTCGCGCTCGGCGCCGTGGCGGTCGAGCGGCACATCACCCTGGACCGGACGATGTGGGGATCGGATCACGCTGCGTCGCTCGAGCCCGCGGGGCTGCAGCATCTTGTCCGCGACATCCGCATCATCGAGGCCGCGCTGGGCGACGGTGTGAAGCGCGTTTACCCCGGCGAGCTCGCACCGATGGCGAAGCTGCGCCGCGTCCCCGCGTGAGTCCCCGGCGGCGACTCGTCGCGCTCGCCGACACCGACTCGTACGTGAAGTGGGCCGCGGCCCTGATCTCGACGCTCGACCCGGAGTGGCAGGTGTCGCTGCTGGTCGTGCAGACGCCGCTCGCGGTGTCGGATGCGCAGCTGGACGCGGCGCTGAACGGCAGCGACCTCGACGTGTCGGGTGTCGAGCGGGTGGGCTGGTCGGATCTGCGGGACCGGCTCGAACGGGAGCGCCCCGATGCGGTGCTGCTGGCCGCGCGGGGACCGCTCGTGCGCGTGCTCGCCCGGGAGGTCGCCACGCTCTCGCCCCGGCCGGTGCTGGCAACGGGTCTGCCCGGCATCTCGATACCGGCGACTCGCAAGGCGATCGCCTACCGCACCCAGTGCGACTTGTTCGTGCTGCATTCGCGCCGCGAGCGTCGGGACTTCACCGCGTTGGCCGAGGAACGGGGGATGCCGCAGCTATTCGGGCTCGCGACGCTTCCGTTCGCGCGGGGCGGGGCGGTTGCGCCTGCCCGGGCGGCAGGCCGGGACCTGGTGTTCGCGGCGCAGGCGAAGGTTCCGGCGGAACGGAGGGATCGCGAGCGGATCGCCGCCCTGCTCGTGAGGGCGGCGCGGGCCGATCCTGCCCGCCGAGTGGTCGTGAAGCTGCGGGCCGCGACCGGAGAGCATCAGACGCACCTCGAGCGCGACGCGTACCCGGACCTGCTCGAGGCGTTCGCGCCGCTCCCCGAGAACCTCGTGATGTCGACGGCGCCCATGGGACGCGCGCTCGCGTCGGCCGAGGGGCTGGTGACCGTCAGCTCGACGGCGGCGATCGAAGCGGTGGCGCGGGGCGTGCCGGTCATCGCCCTCGATCTGTTCGGGGTGTCGCCCGAGCTGATCAACGAGGTGCTCGCGGAAGCGGGACTGCTCGGAGGCGAGGAGGATGTCGTGCACCGCCGCTTCCGGCGGCCCGACGCCCGCTGGATGGACGACAACTACTTCCACGATCCCGCGCAGGACGACTGGTCGGCGGCGCTCGCCGATCTGGTGGAGGCTCGGCGGGCCGGCTCGCTGCCTTCGAAGCCGCCCCTCGCGCGCCGGGGAGGAGCGCTGCGCGACGTGTGGGAGCGAAAGTCGGTGCTCGGGGCGGAGGACCGGTCGCTTCGCGGCTTCGTCGCGCTCGCCGTCGCGGTGCCGGCCAGGGCGGGGCTGCGTCTGGTCCATCGCCTGCGCCGCAGGAGTGCGGTCGCTCGCTGACGGCTCCGGTCGTGGTCAGCATCCCGGACCGTCCGGCCTCTCCGTGCAGGTCCGCTCGACGAGCGCCGTGAGCGCCTCGACGACGCGCACCTGATAGGCGCCGGCTGACGCGGTGATGTGTCCCGGGATCTGCCGCCACCTCCCGCTCCCGAAGTCGACGGCCGCCTCGTAGCGCACGGTGACCGTCGCGCGGAACGTGCCGCGCTCGCGGTAGGTGTGACTCGTGGCGGTCGGGGTGAACTGGGGCTGACCGAGCCCACCCCACGACGTGCCCCCGGAGGTGGTGACCGTCGACGTCCCGTCGCCGTAGGCGAACTCGAACGCGACCGGGGTGAAGCGCACGCGCACGTCCCAGTCGAGGACCGTGCCGGTGAGCACCTGCTCCGACGCCGTCGCCACGATGTTCGCCGGCATGCCCACCACCGCGAAACCTTCCGGTTCTCCGGACAGCGTCGGCGTCGTCGGCCGGAACGACGCGAGGTCTTCAATGGTCAGCTCCGGTGGCATCGCGACGGTGTAGTTGCCGCGGCATCCGAGTCGCCCGCACTCCTGCGGTTCGTCGTCGCCGTCACCCGACGTGGAGGCGCCGGGGCCGGAGGGTCCAGCCCCCGATGAGCCACCGGCCGGCGGACCGCCGTGGTCCTGGCGGCTGGCGCCGATGTCGACCTGAGAGACAGTTGACCCAATCGTGCACTTGTCCTGCCATCCGCTGAACCCGCAGTCATCGCTAGCAGAGGCAGGGCTGGTGTGGCTCGAGATCAGGATCCCGACGATCAGCGCAACGCGAAGGTGACCCATTAGGCGCATTTAGGTTCTCCCTCTCGCCCAGCGAAGTCGCTAATGAGCAGGTCTGATCCCCGCGACTTCGATGCTTGTAGCGTGATGAGCATGCTCTGGATATCGGGGCGGTCCTCGCTCACCGCAGACTGCCGAGAGTGATCCAGGAGGAGCACTTTAGACACGTCAAGGCACACGGCAAGGCGCACCATCCGGTCCGAAACGTCCTCCAGCTCCACAGCCGTTACCGTGCTCGTTCCCGAGACATTCCAGTTGTCCGCGTGCATTCGACTGAATGTTTCCCTTGCTTCCGCGTTCGCGTCGCCCGTGGTCCAGGCGTACACCGCCTCGAACGTCTCCGGGTCGCTCAGATCGACCTCGTTCAGAGCATCGACGTACGCGCGGTAGGTCTTCTCGGCGGCGGCGAAGGCCTCCGCCTCCGTGGCGAACGCGGGCTCGGGATCAGGGGCGGCGGGGGGCGCGCAGCCGGTGAGGGCGAGGGCGAGCAGCGCGGACAGGGCCGCCGGCCACCGGTGTGTGGAGGTCATGGCCTCACGGTAACCAGAGTGGCGGGAGGGCCCCTCGGGTTATCCACAGGCCCCCAGGCGGACCGCGGCGATGGCGGATCGGAGGTGTGCCGTGGAGGAGCCGACGATCGCGTGGGGGGCCGCGACCGCCGGCTCTGGGCGACTCGGATGAGGCCGCCCCTCGTGCCCCTGGGGGTGGGCACGAGGAGGGGTCCCGGTTCGGGTGCCTTCGGCGGGTCCGCGTCGCCGGCCGGGGGGTGGCCGACCCGCCGCGCGGAGCCCCTCCAGGATCCCACCCGGACCTGGGAATCGCCTGGCGTCACGTCCCGGCGCGAACCTTTCGCCCGACGCTGGAAGGGGGCGCCGCTGCCTCAGCGTGCAGCGTCCCGGTGGGGTTGGCCGAAGGTACGGTCGTCGGTATGCCCGAATCCGCTCACGACGCGCCCGACTCCCGACCTCCGGAGGCGGACGCAGGCGACAGGCGCGCGCAGCTCGCCCACCTGCGGGCCGACGCGCTGGCCCGGGCGGACCGTCTCGATGCCGAGATCCGTGCGCTTCGCGTCGACCGCGGCTCCGACAACGCCGACGACGAGCACGACCCCGAAGGGGTGACGCTCTCGACGGAGTGGGCGCGGCTCGCCGGCCTGCGCTCGGCCGCGGACCGCGAGCTCGCCGAGGTCGATGCTGCCCTGGCACGCGTGGCGGACGGCGACGACGGCCGGTGCGTCGACTGCGGCCGAAGCATCCCGGCAGCCCGTCTGCTCGTCCGACCGTCAGCAACCCGGTGCGTCGAGTGCGCCACCCGAGCGGGGGTGTGAGGTGTCCTCCGCAGGCTCCTCCGCGCCGCGCGGCTTCGTCCGCCCCGCAGGCCACGCGCCGTGCCCGTGCGGCAGCGGGGATCGCTTCGACGGATGCTGCGCCCCACTGCTCGCCGGAGAGGCGGCCGCGTCGGCCGAGATTCTCATGCGTTCCCGGTACACGGCGTTCGTCGTGGGGGACCGGCGCTACCTGACGGAGACGTGGCACCCGGGCACGCGACCGCCTGACCTGCAACTCGATCCGTCACTGCGCTGGAGCGGACTCGACGTCGTCGCCGTCGAGGCGGGGACCGGGGACTCGAAGCGGGGGATGGTGGAGTTCCGCGCGCGATGGCGCCAAGGCCGAGAACGCGGGGAACTCCACGAGAGGAGCCGATTCGTGCGTCAGAGCGGGAGGTGGTGGTACGTCGACGGCGTCGTCCGTGAGCCGCATGACGACACCGCCCCGCCCGTCTCCAGCGCCGATAGCGTGGAGCCATGACCACGCAGGTTGAGAAAGCCCAGTCCCTCGAAGCCCTCCACTCCGCACCCGAGATCCTCCAGGTCGTCAACGTGTGGGATGCCGTGTCCGCCCGCACGATCGCCGCTCTCCCCGAGACCCGGGCCATCGCCACCGCGGGCCACTCCATCGCGGCGACCTACGGGTACGCCGACGGGCAGATCCCCATCGAGACGATGCTCGACATGGTCGGCCGGATCGTGGAGGCCGCGGGCGATCTGCCGGTCACCGCCGACCTCGACGACGGTCACGGCGACGCGGGCGAGACCGTCCGCCGGGCGATCGGCAAGGGCGTCGTCGGCGCGAACGTCGAGGACCGGCTCAAGCCTCTCGACGAATCCGTGGCGGTCGTGCGGGCCATCGTCGCGGCGGGGGAGGCCGAGGGGGTTCCGTTCGTGCTCAACGCGCGCACCGACGCCTTCGTGCGGGCAGGTGGGCGGCCCCTCGCCGAATCTGTCGCCGACGCGATCGAGCGCGGCCGGGCATACCTCGACGCGGGGGCAAGTCTCGTGTTCGTCCCCGGCATCCTGGATGCCGAGGTGACACGCCAGCTCGTGGAGGGCATCGGAGAGCGCAAGATCAGCGTCATCGGCCTGCCGGGTGCCCTCAGCGCCCGCGAGTACGAGAGCCTCGGTGTGGCCCGGATCTCGTACGGCCCCACGACGCAGCGGGTCGCGCTCACGGCGCTCCAGGATGTCGCGGCCGACCTCTACGGCGGGGGCGTCATCCCTTCCTCGACGCGCGCGCTGAACTGACCGCCGGGAATCACTCGGCACGCGTCCGCGTTACCGCCGGCATGGATCCGGTGCCCGTCGACGTGGTCGTGATCGGCGCCGGGCAGGCGGGCCTCTCGGCCGCCTATCACCTCCGGCGGCGTGGCTACGAGCCCGTCAGCCGCGCCGCCGGAGAGTCGCCCTCGTTCGTCGTGCTCGACGGCGAAGAGCGCCCCGGCGGAGCGTGGCAGCACCGTTGGGCGTCGTTGCGCATGGCCACCGTCAACGGCATCCACGAGCTTCCCGGCTACCCGGTGCCGCCGGCGGACCCGACGGCCGCCAGCCGCGACGTCCTGCCGGCCTACTTCGCCGAGTACGAGGAGCGATTCGCCCTCGACGTGCGGCGTCCCGTGCGGGTCGCGGCCGTGCGCCGCGCCGACGATGATCCCGCCGGTCGCCTCATCGTCGAGACGCGCGAGGGATCGGCGTGGGCGGCGCGATACGTCATCAACGCCACGGGGACGTGGACGCGCCCGTTCTGGCCGCGCTACCCCGGTCAGGAGCGGTTCCGCGGACGCCAGCTGCACGTGGCCGACTACGTGTCGCGCGACGAGTTCGCGGGCAGACGCGTCGTCATCGTCGGTGCGGGGGTCTCGGCCGTGCAGCTGCTCGACGAGATCTCCCATGTGGCGGACACCTACTGGGTGACCCGTCGCGAGCCCGAGTGGGTCGAGGAGGACTTCGACATCCCGGCGCGCGTTGCCGCGATCGCCGGTGTCGAGGAGCGCGTCCGGCAGGGTCTGCCGCCCGGGAGCGTCATCTCGGTCACCGGGATGCACTGGACGCCGTGGGCGCGGGCTGCGGCCGCGCGCGGGGTGCTCACGAGGCATCCGATGTTCTCGGCGATCGAGGAGGACGGCGTGCGCATGCCGGACGGCACCTTCGTCGCCGCGGACGTCATCCTCTGGGCGACCGGGTTCCGTCCCGCGCTCGACCACCTCGCTCCGCTGCGATTGCGCACGTCGGCGGGCGGCATCCGCGTCGCCCAGGGGCGAGCGCTCGACGAACCGCGGCTGTTCCTCATCGGGTACGGTCCGTCGCAGTCCACCGTGGGCGCCAACCGGGCCGGGCGCGACGCCGTCCGGGCGATCCTCGCGGACACGGCCGCCCTCGCCGCCTGAAGCGTCGGTGCTCGCCGCCTGAAGGGCCGGCGAAGACCGTCCCACCGGCAGAGCTGCCCGGCCGGGGCGGGCCGAGCGGGTAGCGTGGCTTGACGGCCGGGCCCCCACTGCCGGCCGGAGGGATCCCCATGAGCACGACGAGCCAGCTGTTCCGCCGCAAGCCGGTGAGCGCGCCGGACACCGAGCCGAGCGGCCTCACCCGCCGGATCGGCACCTTCCAGCTCGCGATGCTCGGCGTCGGAGCCACCATCGGAACCGGAGTGTTCTTCGTGATGCACGAGGCGGTGCCGCTTGCCGGCCCCGCCGTCGTGCTCGCCTTTCTGGTCGCGGCGCTCGCCGCGGGTCTCTCGGCGGTGTGCTACGCCGAGATGGCGTCGGCCGTGCCGGTCTCGGGCTCGACGTACTCCTACGCCTACGCGACTCTGGGTGAGATCGTCGCGGTCGGCGTGGCCGCCTGCCTCGTCCTCGAGTACGGCGTCTCGACAGCGGCGGTGGCGTCGGGGTGGAGCGGATACCTCGACCGGCTCGTCGGCGACCTCTTCGGGTGGCACATCCCGGCGGCGCTGACCGTGGGCCCGCTCGAGGGCGGCATCGTCAACCTCCCCGCCGTCGTGCTGGTCGGCGCATGCGCGCTGCTGCTGATCGGGGGAACCCGCGAATCGGCGACGGTCAACACGATCATGGTCATCATCAAGATCGGTGTGCTGCTCATGTTCGGCGCGATCGCGATCACGGCCTTCCAGGCCGACAACTTCGCCGACTTCGCGCCGCACGGAGCGGCGGGTGTCACCGCGGCCGCCGGGACGATCTTCTTCACCTTCATCGGCCTGGACGCGGTCTCGACCGCGGGCGACGAGGTCCGCGACCCGCAGCGGTCGCTGCCGCGCGCCATCCTGGTCGCCCTGGCCGTTGTGGTCGCCGTCTACCTGTTCGTCGCCGTCGCGGCGGTCGGGGCGCAGCCATGGCAGGCCTTCGAGGACCCCGATCAGCAGAGTGCAGGTCTCGCCGTCATCCTCGGCGATGTGCTGGGTGCGACGTGGCCCGCCACGGTCCTCGCCGCCGGCGCCGTCATCTCGATCTTCTCGGTCACGCTCGTGACGCTGTTCGGGCAGAGCCGGATCCTCTACTCGATCGGCCGAGACGGACTGCTGCCGCGGGCGTTCGCGCGAGTCGCGCCCCACACGCACACCCCGGTCTTCTCCACCGTGGCCGCCGCCGTGGTGATCGCCCTGCTCGCGGGATTCATCCCGCTGTCGAACCTGTGGGACATGGTGTCGATGGGGACGCTGGTCGCCTTCATCGTGGTGTCGATCGCCGTGATGGTGCTGCGCCGCACCCGCCCCGACCTGCCGCGGGCGTTCCGTGTGCCCGGCTACCCGGTGACACCCATCCTGTCGATCCTGGCGTGCGGGTACCTCATCACCGGGCTCGGGTGGGAGACGTACGGCTGGTTCGCCGCGTGGCTGCTCGTCGTCCTCGCCTTCTACCTGCTGTGGGGGCGCCATCACAGCCATCTGAACCACGCGAGCACAGCGGATGCCTCGACCACAGGGTCCGGCGAGAGCCGCTGATCCGCTGTCGGGCGTCAACCCCTCGGTGGCTCCGCGTCGCGCGGGTTAGCGTGGAGGCTGCGACGGAAGGAAACCCATGGCGCGCATCCTCATCTTCGGCGGACACGGCAAGGTCGCGCTCCTGCTCGAGCCGCTGCTCGCGGCCGCGGGGCACACGGTCACCGCGGTGATCCGCAATCCCGAGCACGAGGCCGACGTCGCGGCCACCGGTGCGCAGCCCGTCGTGGCCGACATCGAGACGTTCGACCTCGACCAGCTCACCAACCTCGTGAGCGGCAACGACGTCGTGGTGTGGTCGGCGGGAGCGGGCGGCGGCAACCCCGCGCGCACGTACGCCGTCGACCGGGATGCCGCGATACGAGCGATGGACGCCGCCGAGGCGGCCGGCGTGGACCGCTTCGTCATGGTCTCGTGGATCGGCTCGCGCGCCGATCACGGCGTCTCGACGGATTCCTCGTTCTTCCCGTACGCCGACGCCAAATGGGCCGCCGACCAGCACCTCGCCGCCAGCGGCCTCGACTGGACGATCCTGGCGCCGGGAACGCTCACTCTCGACGAGCCCACGGGCCGGATCGAGATCGATCCCCAGGGCCGTGGCGAGGTCTCTCGCGCGGACGTCGCCAGTGTCATCGCCGCGGTCATCGACGACGACTCGACGATCGGCCGCACCATCCGCTTCGGCGCGGGCGACGAGCACATCGGTCACGCCATCGCGGGCTGAGTCAGTCCTCACTCGAGTGCAGGCCGCGGCGCGCGGACAGCAGCGTCACGTCCGGCCGGTCGGCCATCACCCGTTCCGCCCGATCGATCACGTCGCGGACGTGCGACGAGCCGGACGCGACGACGGCCACCCCGATGGTGGCCCGCCGGTGCAGGTCGTGATCGCCCACCTCGGCGACGGCCGCTTCGGTGCGTCGGCTGAGTTCCGCGACGATCGGGCGCAGCACCCCGCGCTTCTCCTTCAGCGAGTGGACGTCACCGAGCAGCAGGTCGAACTCGATCCATCCGATCCACATGTCTCCATCGTGCCAGCGCGGTCGGGTTGGTGCGGGCCACCCGGTCGCTTCGCGCCGTAGGCTCGACCCATGCTCGCAACCGTCATCCACGCTCCCCGCGACATCCGCGTCGAGGAGGTCCCGGAACCCGCGCTCTCCACCGGAGCCGATGCGATCGTCCGCGTCGTCGCGGCCTGCGTGTGCGGTTCCGACCTCTGGCCCTACCGCGGCGTCACGCCGACCGACCGCCCTCACCGCATCGGACACGAGTTCGTCGGGGTGGTCGAAGAGACCGGCCCCGACGTCCGCACGGTGAAGGCCGGCGACTTCGTGATCGCGCCGTTCTACGTCTGCGACGGAACCTGCGCGAACTGCCGCAACGGCGTCAGCACCTCCTGCCTATCGGGCGGATGGTGGGGCAGCGACGATCGATTCGGCGGCTTCGCGGACGGCGGGCAGGGCGAGCGCGTGCGCGTGCCGCTGGCGGACGGCACGCTGGCCGTCGTCCCCGGTCCCGTCTCCGACGAGGAGATCCCGGGGTTGCTCACACTGAGCGATGTGATGGGCACCGGTCACCACGCCGCGGTGTCCGCGGGCGTCGGACCGGGCGACTCGGTCGTCGTCGTCGGCGACGGCGCCGTCGGGCTGTGCGCCGTCATCGCCGCGCACCGGCTCGGCGCCACGACGATCATCGCGATGTCCCGTCACCCGCAGCGCCAGGCACTCGCCCGCGAATTCGGGGCGACGCACGTCGTGGCGGAGCGCGGCGACGACGGTGTCGAGCGGGTGCGCGAGCTGACGGGCGGCATCGGCGCCGACCGCGTGCTGGAATGCGTCGGCACCAAGGAGTCCATGGATCAGGCGCTGCGCTCGACCCGTCCGGGGGGCCGGGTGGGGTTCGTCGGAGTCCCCAACGGAGGGCCCGAGCTGCCGATCCGCCCGATGTTCAACAACAACGTCGGCGTCGCCGGCGGCGTCGCCCCGGTGCGGGGGTACATCGAGGAGCTCCTGCCCGACGTGCGGTCGGGCGCGATCCGTCCTGGTCGGGTGTTCGACCTCGAGCTGCCCCTCGCGGAGGCGGCCGAGGCCTACGCCGCGATGGACGAGCGCCGCGCGATCAAGGTCCTGCTGCGCCCCTGATCCCCCGTAGGCGGGCGTCCGGCGGCCTGTGCAGGAATATCGCGGGCCCCCGCCCCGTTCTGTTACCCTGGAGTGTCACTCGTGTGGCTATCTCGTCACGCCTCGGCTCCGGCCGGTGACATCGCATCACAGACAATCCGCTTCGCTTCGGCCTGAGGCATCCGTTCACCATCGCGCGCGCGGGAGTCGACGAAGGCCGAGCCCGAGACCCCAACCCAACAAGGACAACCCACTACATGACTACCGCAACGACCGCCCCGGCCACCAAGCAGGTCGCGATCAACGACATCGGATCTGCCGAGGACTTCCTGGCAGCGGTCGAGAAGACCCTCAAGTTCTTCAACGACGGAGACCTCATCGAAGGCACCGTGGTGAAGATCGACCGCGACGAGGTCCTCCTCGACGTCGGCTACAAGACCGAGGGCGTCATCCCCTCGCGCGAGCTCTCCATCAAGCACGACGTCGACCCCAACGAGGTCGTCAAGGTCGGCGACGCCGTCGAGGCGCTGGTTCTCCAGAAGGAGGACAAGGAAGGCCGCCTCATCCTGTCGAAGAAGCGTGCGCAGTACGAGCGCGCGTGGGGCGACGTCGAGAAGATCAAGGAGAACGACGGTGTCGTCACCGGCTCCGTGATCGAGGTCGTCAAGGGTGGCCTCATCGTCGACATCGGCCTCCGCGGCTTCCTCCCGGCCTCCCTCATCGAGCTGCGTCGCGTCCGCGACCTCACGCCGTACCTCGGCCAGGAGATCGAGGCGAAGATCCTCGAGCTCGACAAGAACCGCAACAACGTCGTGCTCTCGCGCCGCGCACTGCTCGAGCAGACGCAGTCGGAGTCGCGCACCACGTTCCTCAACAACCTGCACAAGGGCCAGGTCCGCAAGGGCGTCGTCTCGTCGATCGTCAACTTCGGTGCGTTCGTCGACCTCGGCGGCGTCGACGGTCTCGTGCACGTCTCCGAGCTCTCGTGGAAGCACATCGAGCACGCGTCCGAGGTCGTCGAGGTGGGCCAGGAGGTCACCGTCGAGATCCTCGAGGTCGACCTCGACCGCGAGCGCGTCTCGCTGTCGCTGAAGGCCACGCAGGAAGACCCGTGGCAGGTCTTCGCCCGCACCCACGCGATCGGTCAGGTCGCCCCGGGCAAGGTCACCAAGCTCGTTCCGTTCGGTGCGTTCGTGCGTGTCGCCGATGGCATCGAGGGTCTCGTGCACATCTCGGAGCTCTCCGGCAAGCACGTCGAGCTCGCCGAGCAGGTCGTGTCGGTCGGCGAAGAGGTCTTCGTCAAGATCATCGACATCGACCTCGAGCGTCGCCGCATCTCGCTGTCGCTGAAGCAGGCGAACGAGTCGGTCGACCCCTTCGGCACCGAGTTCGACCCCGCCCTCTACGGCATGGTCACCGAGTACGACGAGAACGGCGAGTACAAGTACCCCGAGGGCTTCGACCCCGAGACCAACGCCTGGCTCGAGGGCTTCGATGCTCAGCGCGAGAAGTGGGAGCAGGAGTACGCCGCCGCCCAGGGTCGCTGGGAGGCTCACAAGGCCGCCGTCGCCAAGGCTCTCGAGGCCGAGGCTGCCGCCCCGGTCGAGACCGGCGCGTCGACCTTCTCGTCCGACAGCGGTCCCGCGGGCACGCTGGCCGACGACGAGGCCCTCGCCGCTCTGCGCGAGAAGCTGTCGGGCCGCTGATCCGTCAGCGGTGACCGGGGGCGCGCGGCGCTCCCGGCATCCGGTTCGAAAGGGCCGGGACCTTCGGGTCCCGGCCCTTTCCGCGTCCACGGGCATGTCGGCACCTGCTCGTACACTCGCGGTGTGCCCGGTTCCTGTGTCATCGCGAGCGGATGCCGCGGCACAGTGCCGCCCGAAGCCCCGGTGCCGCTGTGCGAGTGGCATCTCGCCGCGGCATCCGAGTGGGACCAGCGGCTCAACGGCGTGACGGATGCGCTGCCGTCGCCGTGCGTGCTGTGCGGATCCCGGCTGGGCACGAGATACCCCAGCGGATGGCTGTGCGCGGTGTGCGAGTGGCGTCATGGAGACGTCGTCGACGGCGAGCTCCCGCCGCCCCGCGTCGACGTCGTGTACTACCTGCGCTACGACGACCGCATCAAGATCGGCACCACCGCCAATCCGCGGCAGCGACTCGGTGCGATCTGGCACGAGGAGCTCCTCGCGTTCGAGCGAGGGGATCGAACGGTCGAGCGCCGTCGGCACGAGCAGTTCGCGGCCGACCGGTTCGGCGGCACCGAGTGGTTCCGGCGGTCGGATGCGCTGCGGTGCCACGTCGCCGGTCTCGCGGCCGGCGTCGACGACCCCTGGGCTCTTCATGCCCGGTGGGTCAGCGAGGCGGTGGCCCGCTCGGTCTGACGGCCGCAGCAACTCCGCTCAGGCCGCTCCAAGGATCGACGTCTACGTTCGGAGTCCCATTCGGACGGAGGAACGCACATGGGATTCCTTGACCGCCTGTTCGGCGGGGACGACGCCGGCCGTCAGTCGCCGCCCGTTCCGCAGCACGGTTCCGCGCCGGGCCTGCAGCCACCGCGCAGCGAGGACGAGGTCGCGATCGAGCGGTACCGATATCTGCTTCGCACCGCGCCGCCCGAGACCATCGAGCAGGTGCACGCCGAAGCGTTCGCCAAGCTCACTGAAGCCCAGCGCCAGCAGGTGCTCGCCGACCTCTCCGCGGGGCTCCCCGCATCCGAGCGACCGCAGTCCTCCGACCCGCAGGCGCTGGCGCGGGCGGCGACCCGCGGCGAATACACCCAGCCCGGATTCATGGAGCGGACGCTCGGCGGGCCCCGGCAGCAGGGCGGGCCGTCGTTCGGGGCGATGGTCGGTTCGTCCATCCTCGGCACCGTCGCGGGATACGTCATCGGGTCGGCGCTGGTCAGCGCCTTCCTCGCTCCGTCCCTGGCATACGACCAGGGATACGACGACGGGTCGGGGGATGCCTCCTCCGACGGTTCGACGACCGAGGGGGACGCGGGCGGCGGCGACGCCTGGGGCGATTCGGGATCCGGCTGGGGCGGCGACGCAGGCTCGGCGGACGCGGCCGGCGACTTCGGCGGGTTCGGGGGAGACTTCGGCGGCGACTTCGGGTTCTGATCCGCCGCGCGAGCCGCCCGGGCGCGGGCCGCGGCATCCGTTACCGTCTCGACTATGGTCGGCGCGGTCAACGAGCGGCGTCGTGCCCTGCGCGCACCCGACGCGCGGTCGGCACGAGCGCGCGCGACGTGGTTGCGCGAAGACTTCTCCGATCGCACGCGGGCACGCACCGCGACGCTGAACCAGCTGCTGCTGGCGTCGGTCGTCTTCGTGCTGGGCGCCCTCGTGGCGGTGGGTCCGTTCGGCGGGGATCACGTTCTCTTCTTCGCCGGGGTGGTGATCATCATCGTCGTGACCGGCGCGACGTTCGTCATTCCGTGGAATCGGATGCCGTTCGGGTGGGTCGCCGTCGTGCCCGCGGTCGACATGGTCGCGATCACCCTGCTGCAGCTCGCCGCCCCCGGGTCGGCGATGGGCCTGCTGTGGATCTTCCCGACCACGTGGCTCGCCTCGGGATTCGGGCTCCTGGGGCTGTTCGCCGTGATCGCCGCGATCGCGGTCATCCTCGGGCTGCTCGTCGCCATCACCCCGCAGCCCCTGACCTACACCACGTTCCTGCTGCCGCTCGTGCTCGTCGCCCTCGCGGCCACGAGCCACCTCACGGCGCGTCGCTCCGACGCCCAGCGCACTCTTCTCGCGAAGCAGGCTCTTCTGCTGCGGCGTGTCCTCGAGCACACGCGGCGCCAGGAGCAGGTCGTCACCGAGGTGCTCGACGCGGTCGACTTCGGCGTCGTCCGCATCGACCCGGACGGCAGCGTCTCGGTCACGAACGAGGCTCACGGCAGACTTCAGCAGGCGATCCGGGCGGGTGACGGCGGGGGCGCCTCGGCCTTCCGCGACGATGGGGTGACACGCCTTCCGCCGGACGAGCTTCCGGTCGAGCGGGCACTGCGGGGCGAGGCCTTCGACTCGCAGATCGTGTGGTTCGGCGAGGACCCGGATCCGCGCCAAGCGCTGAGCGTCACAGCGAGACGGCTCATCGACCCCGACGGCCGCGATGCCGGTGCCGTCGTCATCTCGCGCGACGTCACGAGCGAGCTGGAGGCGCTGCGCGCCCGCGACGAGCTCGTGGCGTCGGTGTCGCACGAGCTGCGCACTCCGCTGACGTCGATCCTCGGCTACCTCGACCTGGTGATCGAGGAGCCCGACATCCCCGACCACGTCCGGGCCAATCTCGACATCGCGGAGCGGAACGCCGAGCGCCTCCTGCGGATCGTCGCCGACATCCTCGCGGCGTCGAGCTCGTCGTCGTCGTCGATCGAGGCGACCATGACCCCGCAGCTCCTCGACGCCCGCGACATCGTGCGCGCGTCCGGCGTCGCCCTCGTGCCCCGTGCGGCCAGCCGGGCCGTGACCATCGACACGACCGGACTCGAGGAGGCCACCGCGTGGGCAGACCCGGTGAGGCTGCGCCAGGTCGTCGACAACCTGGTCTCGAACGCCATCACGTACAACAAGGACGGCGGGACGGTCTTCCTCGGCACCACCACGGACGGCACTTCGACGTGGATCCTCGTGCGCGACACCGGCATCGGGATCAGCGAGGCCGACCGGTCGCGCCTGTTCCAGCGCTACTACAAGGCCGGGGCCGAGCGTCGTGCCGGCACCGGTCTCGGACTCGCCATCACCCGCGACATCGTCCGCGCCCACGGCGGTGAGCTGGGGCTCCACACCTCGCCCGGGGTCGGTTCGACGTTCATCGTCAAGCTTCCCGCCGTCCCTCCGGAAGGACTCCCCACGTGAACCTCGACCTCGCCAGCGTCGTTCTCATGACCGCACTCGTCGTGAACGTCAGCGGAGTGCTGTTCATCCTCGAGACGCTGCTGCGCCGCGACGAGGGCGCGGGCCGCATCTGGGCCCTGGGCTTCCTCGCCGCCATGCTGACCACCCTGGCCTACACGATGTGGGCGCAGGAGCCGGAGGCCTGGTGGGCGATCGCCGTCGGGAATGCCGCCTTCGTCGCGGGAACCGGCTGCATGTGGCTGGGATGCCGCCGGTTCAACCGTCGCAGGATGGACTGGGCCGCGGGGCTCGTCGCCGCGGCTGTCCTGGCAGCAGCGCTGTCCGTGACGCTCGAAGGGCCGGGGGGAGGCGACTGGGCCGGCGCGCTGTGGATGTTCGTCCCGCTCGTCGGATTCGCCGGCGCGGGGGCGGTCGAGTGCCTCCGCGGCGCGATGCGCGAGTCGCGCACGGCGTGGGTGCTCGGCGCCGTCCTCGGCGTGCAGTCGCTGTACTACGTGTCGCGCACCACCGCCTTCCTCACGTCCGGTCCCGACAGCCCGCTGTTCCAGAACGTCTTCGGGAGCATCCCGATGAGCTTCCTGACGGTGATCCTCACGATCGTGGCCGTGGTCGTGACCTCCGTGCTGCGGGCGTCGCGCGCGCCGATGCGGGGCGAAGTCCGCCCGGCGCCGTCGCCGAGTTCGGGAGACGCAATCCTCGGGCGGGAGCAGTTCGCGCAGGACCTCGCCGCGCTGTGCGAACGGGCGTCGTGGCGGTCCGAGCTGGTGGGGGTCATCGCCGTCCGCGTCGACGACCTTGATCAGATCTCGACCGCGTTCGGCAGCGAGGTGGCCCGCTCGGTGACCGAGACCTGGCGCACCGGGGTGCGTCGTCACGCGCCCGCCGACGCGCTGGTCGCCGAGGACGGCCCGAACGGCCTGTTCGTCGGCGTCCTGGTCGATTCCGCCGCCGACGCCCGGCGCCAGGCGGGCGCCATCTACCGCGGTCTGTTCGAGGATCTCGGGAAGGTGGGCGGGGGAGTGATCCCCGTGGTCGGCGTGGGCATCGGGCTGAGTGACGCCGCGGGATACGACGCCGACGCGCTGAAGAGCCTGGCCCGCGAGACTGCGCGTCGGGCGGCCGCGAACGTCGAGACGTCCGTCCTGCTCGGCGACGCCGAGTAGCGGCATCCGCTCTTCTGCGGCGGGATCAGGGAGCGGTCAGGCGGTAGCCGACGCCGCGCACGGTCTCGATCCACCGCGGGTTGGTGGGCGACTCGCCGAGCTTGCGCCGCAGGTTGGCGACGTGCACCTCGATCGCGCGCGCGTCGCTGTCGCTGACGAACTCCACGCCGGTGAACTGCTCGCCGCGGAGCATCAGGGCGAGATCCGACTTGCCCCGGACGCGGCGGCCCGCCGCCAAGAGGTCGGCCAGGATGTCGAACTCGCTGCGGGTGAGATCGAGGTCCTCTCCGTCGACCGTGACGACCCGCATGTCGGTGTTCAGGCGCAGACCCTGGTGCTCGAGCCACGTGGGTGCGCCGTCGGATGCCTCGGGCGTCGCCGGCGGTGCGGCCACGTGGTGGCGCGGACGACGGAGCATCGCGTCGATTCGCGCCCGCAGCTCGCGCGGACGGAACGGCTTGGCCACGTAGTCGTCGGCGCCCGCCTCGAGTCCCTGCAGTGCATCGATCTCCTCGGTGCGGGCGCTCAGCATGACGATGTAGGTGCCGCTGAACGCGCGAATGCGCTTCGCGGTCTCGAAACCGTCGATCCCCGGCATGTTGACGTCCAGGGTCGTGACGAGCGGGTCGTGCTGGCGGACCAGTTCGAGGCCGTCATAGCCGTTCGCCGCGCCGTGGACCTCGAACCCGGCCTGCGTGAGGACGGCAGAGAGGAGCGAGCGGATGTCTTCCTCATCCTCGATCACGACGGCAACGCGCGCTTCTTCCACCGATTCACCCTCCGGTGCCGGTGAGAGGACGGCCGGCTCCTGGACGACGGTCAGAATATCCCAGAATGCAGTCTGAAAGCCGCGTCCCGCGCCGGTCATCAGGGCGTGTCCGCGGTCGGAACCCCGCGGGATGCGCGGGGAGGGGCGGCGGTCGCCCCCACGGCCGCCACCCCACCGCACCGAACACGGGCCCACGTGCGTCGCGTCGCGAGGATGCGGAGCGAGGCGGATGGGTGGCTCGGCGACGTTTCGGGTTGCCGTCGCTTCACGCCCCATCCTCCCCACACGCCCCTTGCACGGGCCCCGTTTTCACTTTCGGGTAGCTCCGACGGTAGCGGGACGGCCTCAGCCCGGGCTCAGGTCGACCTCAGGAAAGCCCAAGGTTCGGCGGCCGGGCCGGGGAGGCTCGTGGCATCCTCGATGCATGCCTCTCGTCGCTCTCACCGGGGGAATCGCCTCGGGCAAGTCCACGATCGCCCGGCGCCTCGCCGAGCACGGCGCCGTGGTCGTCGACGCGGATCAGATCGTCCGCGACGTCCAGCAGCCCGGGTCGCCCGTGCTGGTCGACATCGCCGAGGCGTTCGGGTCCGACGTCATCGGGCCGGACGGGAGCCTGGACCGCGCCGCTCTGGGCGCACGGGTGTTCGGCGACCCGGATGCGGTGACACGGCTGAACCGCATCGTCCATCCGGCGGTGCGCGCGGAGTCCGCCCGACGCTTCGCCGAGGCGTTCGCCGCCGATCCGGGGGCGGTGGTGGTCTACGACGTGCCCCTGCTCGCCGAAGCGCGCCTGAACGACCCGTGGGAGCTGGTGGTGGTCGCCCACGCTCCCGCCGAGGTGCGCAGGCAGCGGCTGAGGGACCTGCGGGGCATGAGCGAGGCGGATGCCGAGGCCCGCCTCGCCTCTCAGGTCTCGGACGAGGCGCGACTGGCGATCGCCGATGTCGTGATCGACACCGCGGGGACGATGGCCGACACGCAGCGGCAGGTCGACGACCTCTGGGAGTCGCTGCCGGATCGGGTGGGCCGACGGGCGTAGCGTCCGCCGCGCGCGAACGCGCCCCCGGTGTCGGAGGGCCCGCCTACGCTGGAATGGTGCAAGCCACCCGTTCCGTCCGTCCCTTCGAGGTCGTCAGCGAATACGCGCCGTCGGGCGACCAGCCTCAGGCGATCGCCGAACTGGCTGCCCGCATCAACGCCGGCGAGACCGATGTCGTCCTGCTCGGCGCCACCGGCACGGGCAAGTCGGCCACGACCGCGTGGCTCGTCGAGGCGGTGCAGCGCCCGACACTGGTGCTCGCGCACAACAAGACCCTCGCCGCGCAGCTGGCCAATGAGTTCCGCGAGCTGATGCCGAACAACGCCGTCGAGTACTTCGTCAGCTACTACGACTACTACCAGCCCGAGGCGTACGTCCCGCAGACCGATACGTTCATCGAGAAGGACTCCTCGATCAACGCCGAGGTCGAGCGCCTGCGTCACTCCACCACCAACTCGCTGCTGAGCCGACGCGATGTGGTCGTGGTCAGCACGGTGTCGTGCATCTACGGCCTCGGCTCGCCCGAGGAGTATCTGCGCGCGATGGTGGCGCTGCAGGTCGGCGAGCGGTACGACCGCGACGCGCTGATCCGCAAGTTCATCGCCATGCAGTACAACCGCAACGACGTCGACTTCTCCCGCGGCAACTTCCGCGTGCGCGGCGACACGATCGAGATCATCCCGGTCTACGAGGAGTACGCGATCCGGGTCGAGATGTTCGGCGACGAGATCGAGGCGCTGTACATGCTGCACCCCCTGACGGGCGACGTGATCCAGCGCATGGACTCCGTGCCCATCTTCCCGGCGACGCACTACGCCGCCGGTACTGAGACGGTGCAGCGGGCGATCGGCACCATCGAGCACGAGCTGGAGCAGCGGCTGAAAGAGCTCGAGTCTCAGAACAAGCTGCTCGAGGCGCAGCGGCTGCGGATGCGCACGACGTTCGACCTCGAGATGCTCCAGCAGCTCGGGTTCTGCTCGGGCATCGAGAACTACTCGCGACACCTCGACGGCAGAATGCCCGGCGAGCCCCCGCACACGCTCCTCGACTTCTTCCCGGACGACTTCCTCATGGTGATCGACGAGTCCCACGTCACGGTGCCTCAGATCGGTGCCATGTACGAGGGGGATGCCTCGCGCAAGCGCACGCTCGTCGAGCACGGGTTCCGGCTCCCCAGCGCACTCGACAACCGCCCGCTGCGGTTCGACGAGTTCAAGGAGCGGATCGGGCAGACCGTCTATCTTTCGGCCACCCCCGGGCGGTACGAGATGGGGATCGCCGACGGCGTCGTCGAGCAGATCATCCGTCCGACCGGCTTGGTCGACCCGCAGATCATCGTCAAGCCCTCGAAGGGCCAGATCGACGACCTGCTCGAAGAGATCCGCGTGCGCGTGTCGCGCGACGAACGCGTCCTCGTGACGACGCTGACCAAGAAGATGGCCGAAGAGCTCACGGACTTCCTCGGCGAGCACGGCGTCCGAGTGCGCTATCTCCACTCCGACGTCGACACGCTGCGCCGCGTCGAGCTGCTGAGCGAGCTGAGATCGGGGGTCTACGACGTCCTCGTCGGCATCAACCTCCTCCGAGAGGGTCTCGACCTTCCCGAGGTCTCGCTGGTCTCGATCCTCGACGCCGACAAGGAAGGCTTCCTGCGTAGCGGCACGTCGCTCATCCAGACGATCGGTCGCGCCGCCCGAAACGTCTCGGGCGAGGTGCACATGTACGCCGACACCATCACCGACTCGATGCGGAACGCCATCGAAGAGACCGATCGTCGTCGCGAGAAGCAGATCGCGTACAACACCGCCAACGGGATCGATCCCCAGCCGCTGCGCAAGCGGATCGCCGACATCACCGAGGTGCTCGCACGCGAGGCATCCGACACCAACGCGATGCTGTCCCGCAAGGATTCGCGCCTCAAGTCCGGCAAGGGCAAGTCACCGACTCCGCAGCTGCGTCGCGAGGGCATCGCCGCAGAGGGCGCCGAGCAGCTGGAGGCGACGATCAGCGACCTCAGCAACCAGATGCTGGCGGCCGCCGGCGAGCTCAAGTTCGAACTCGCTGCCCGGCTGCGCGACGAAGTTCAAGACCTGAAGAAAGAGCTCCGAGCGATGGAGCGCGCCGGTCACGCGTGATCGCCGGCGCCGGCGTCTGGCTTGTGAGTGTCCTTCGGAGACCATCGAGCCGACGATCGCGTGGGCATCGCACGGGACCGTTTGGGTGTCACTCTCCGCGCGCGGGTGCCGGGCAGTGCATGAGCGGCTTCGGGCCGGACCGGTCGAACGTGTGCGACGCGATCGGGGCGCCGCACAGCGGACACGCCCTCTCGGCGCGCTCCTGGGCCGAGGGCGGGGGAGTCGCCTCGTAGGGCCCGACCGCGGCCGGGCCGGCCATCCGGATGAGGCGCGAGTTCCAGTACGCGTACCAGCCGCCGGCCTCGCGAATCCGCTCGCGCAAGGGGCGGCGGGCAGCGGCATCCTTCTCGGTCATGTTTCTTAGTGTACTAATGATTCGCGCACGATAGACTCGCCCGGTGACCACTACGCCCGACGACCTTCTCGCGCTCGACAACCAGGTGTGCTTCGCCCTGGTGACAGCGGCGCGCAACGTGGTGTCGATCTACCGGCCCGTCCTCGAGCCGTTGGGACTGACGCACCCGCAGTATCTCGTGATGCTCGCACTGTGGGAGGAGTCGCCCCGCTCGCTGCGCGAGCTCGCCGCGGAACTCGCCCTCGATTCGGCGACGCTCTCGCCCCTCGTGAAGCGGCTCGAGTCCCAGGGGCTCGTCACCAGGCGGCGCCGCGACGACGACGATCGGGTGCTCGCGGTCGCGCTCACCGAGGCCGGCACCGCTCTCCGCGAACGCGCTCTCGAGGTGCCAGGTCAGGTCATGGCGAGCGTGGGGACGGATGCCGCCGCTTTGGTCGCGCTGCGCGACGCTCTGGCGCCCTTCGCCGGCCGACGCTGAGCCCGGTCGGTCGACCTGGTTCGCCGACCCGGACGCCCCGCGGTAACCGCCGGATGAACTCTTTCTCATCCGGATCCTTCCGGCAGCCGTGGCCCATAGGCTCGTGCCACGGCCTGTCGGACGCGCTGACACGCGCGCCGCGGCGCAAGTCCCCACCCCTGGAACAAGAGGAACCCCGATGCGAACACCGCCTCATCCCGGTCGCCTGCACAGACGTGTCGTCGGCGCAGCGCTCGCCTCCACCGTCGTCGTCGCCGCAGGCGCCGTCGTGGCGCCGGCTGCCCACGGCGCCGATCCCGTGGCGATCAACCTCGTGACGATCAACGACCTGCACGGGCGACTGGAGTCCGCGTCCCCGGCCGGCGGTGTCGCGGCACTGACGACGGCGGTGGAGCAGATCCGCGCGAGCAACCCGAACACGATCTTCGCTTCCGCCGGCGACAACATCGGCGCGTCGACGTTCACGTCCTTCATCCAGAACGACACGCCCACCATCGATGCGCTCAATGCTGCGGGGCTCGACGTCAGCGCCGTCGGCAACCATGAGTTCGACCGCGGCTTCGCGGACCTCGCGGACAGGGTGATCCCGGAGTCCGAGTTCCCCTGGCTGGGTGCCAACGTCTATCGCGAGGACGGCACGCGGGCGCTCGACCCCTGGGAGATCGTCACCGTCGCGGGCGATGTGGATGTCGCGTTCGTAGGCGCGGTGACCGAGGAGATGCCGTCGCTCGTGAGCCCCGCCGGCATCGAAGGACTCGAGTTCCGTGACATCGCGACCGAGGTCAACACCGCCGCGGACGAGGCGATCGCCGCCGGCGCCGAGATCGTCGTCGCTCTGGTCCACGAGGGCGGTTCGTCCAACCCGGCCGACGCCAGCGACCCGGCGACCCCGCTCGGCTCGATCGTCGCTGGACTCGGCGCCGATGTGGACATGCTCGTGACCGCCCACACGCACGCGACGTACGCGTACGACGTGAACGGGCTGCGCGTGACCCAGGCCGGGCAGTACGGCGAGAGGTTCCAGAACACCTCGCTGACCTACGACCGCGACACGGATGAGGTCACTTTCGCACCCACGACGACGACCGCGATGTGGAACACGGCGGTGAACCCGCCTACGCGCAACGTCGTCGCGGATCTCACCAACCCGGTGGTCGCCGAGGTCAATGGGATCGTGACCGCCGCGGTCGCCTTCGCTGCGGTCGAGGGCGGCAAGAGCGTCGGCCAGATCACGGCCGACTTCCGCCGCGAGCTGCAGCCTCGCACGCCCACGGCTGACAACCCGGCCACCACCGAGGAAGCCCGCGGGGCGGAGTCGACGCTCGGCAACTTCGTCGCCGACATCCAGCTCTGGGCCGCGCAGCAACGGTTCCCCGAGACACAGGTGGCGCTCATGAACCCGGGCGGGTTGCGCGCGAACCTCGTCTACGCGAGCAGCAACGCGAACGACCCCGACGGCAACGTCACCTATGCCGAGGCGGCAGCCGTGCAGCCCTTCGCCAACACGCTGTTCACGATGACGCTGAGCGGCGTCCAGCTGAAGGCCGTTCTCGAGGAGCAGTGGCAGCCCGCAGGGGCGTCCCGGCCGTTCCTGAAGCTCGGCGTCTCCGACGGGCTGACGTACATCACCGACTACGACGCTCCGGTGGGATCGCGGATCACGCACCTCGAACTCGGCGGCGTCGCCGTCGACCCGGCGGGTCAGTATCGGATCGTCACGAACTCGTTCCTGGCGGCCGGCGGCGACAACTTCCGGACGCTCGCCCAGGGCACCGATCGCGCCGACTCCGGACTGGTGGACCTGCAGGCTCAGGTCGACTGGTTCGCCGCGAACGGCCAGGCGACTCCCGACCTGGCTCAGCGGTCGATCGGCGTGGAGCTCTCCCCGCCGGCGAGCGAGCGCGGATACGAGGTCGGATCGACGATCGACGTGTCGCTGTCGTCGCTCGACTTCACCCAGACCGCCACGGCGGCCGGCACGGTCGAGGTCGCGATCGACGGCCAGCAGGTCGGCACGGCCGCGATCGATCGGTCGCTCGTGGCGCTGACGGACCAGGCGGGACGCGCGCAGCTGACAGTCACCGTGCCGGAGGGCGTCTCCGGCGAGGTCGCGCTGTCGATCTCGACTCCGACCGGAACGTCCTTCGACGTCCCGATCACCGTGTTCGAGCGGGCGGACTCGGCCGTTGTCGGCATCCCCGGCAAGCTCCTCGTCAAGGCCGGCAAGTCGTTCACGTACACCGCGATCGTGGTGGCCGACGGGGAGCGCAACCCGACCGGCACCGTCACCGTCTACGACGGTTCGACCCCGGTCGCGAGCGCCGAGCTCGGAAAGAAGGGCGTCGCCAAGCTCACCGTTCCGGGACTCGACCGCGGCGTCCACCGCCTGTGGGTCGAGTACTCGGGGAGTGACACCGTCAAGGGCTCGGTGAGCCCGAAGGTGCCTGTCCTCGTCTGGTAGGAACCCGTGAGGGCGGGGTCTCCGGCGCCGATGTCGGAGGCCCCGCCTAAACTTGTCTGGTGCCCATCGTCCCTGTCGCCATGCCCGGAAACACCAGCGGAAAACTCAGTGTCCGCGGTGCTCGCGTGCACAATCTCAAGAACGTCGATCTCGACATCCCGCGCGACTCGCTCGTGGTCTTCACGGGGCTGTCGGGCTCCGGAAAGTCCAGCCTCGCCTTCGACACGATCTTCGCCGAGGGGCAGCGCCGCTACGTCGAGTCGCTGAGCGCCTACGCCCGGCAGTTCCTCGGACAGGTCGACCGGCCCGACGTCGACTTCATCGAGGGTCTGAGCCCGGCCGTCTCGATCGACCAGAAGTCGACCAACCGCAACCCGCGATCGACCGTCGGCACGATCACCGAGATCCACGACTACATGCGTCTGCTGTGGGCCCGGATCGGCGTCCCGCACTGCCCCGAGTGCGGCGAGGTCATCCAGCGCCAGACCGTCCAGCAGATCGCCGATCAGCTCATGGAGCTCCCCGAGCGCACGCGGTACCAGATCGTCGCTCCCGTGGTCACGCAGAAGAAGGGCGAGTTCGTCGACCTCTTCAAAGAGCTGTCCGCGAAGGGGTACGCGCGTGCGGTCGTCGACGGAGAGCTGATCCAGCTCGCCGAGCCGCCGGCGCTCAAGAAGAGCTACAAGCACGACATCGCGGTCGTCGTCGACCGACTCGTGGCGAGTCCCGACATCCTGAGCCGCATCACCGACTCGGTCGAGACCGCGCTCGGGCTCGCCGGCGGCGTGATGCAGGTCAACTTCGTCGACATCGAGGGCGACGACGCGTGGCAGTCGTTCTCCGAGAAGCTCGCCTGCCCCAACGGGCATCCCCTCCAGCTCACCGAGATCGAGCCGCGCACCTTCTCGTTCAACGCGCCGTTCGGAGCGTGCCCCGCCTGCTCCGGGCTGGGCACGCGCATGTCGGTCGACGTCGACCTCATGATCGGCGACGAGGACCTCTCCATCCGCGAGGGCGTCCTCATTCCCTGGACGACCCAGGGCAAGGGACTGTTCCAGTACTACGAGCGCCTGCTGGAGGGTCTCGCCAGCGACCTCGGCTTCTCGCTCGACACCCCGTGGCGGATGCTGCGAGCCGAGGTCCGCGAGGCGGTTCTCCGGGGCGAGAACTACAAGGTCACGGTCAAGTGGAAGAACCGCTACGGCCGCGAGATGCGCTACTCGTCGGGGTTCGAGGGGGTCGTCCCCTACATCGAGCGCCAGTACATGCAGGCCGAGACCGACACGCAGCGCCAGCGCTGGGCCGAGTTCCTCCGCGAGGTGCCGTGCCCGGTGTGCGACGGCGCGCGACTGAAGCCCGAGGTGCTGGCGGTGCTGGTGCACGGACATTCGATCGCGGATGCCTCGCGCCTGAGCCTCGCCGACGCACAGAAGTTCTTCGCCGGACTGCAGCTCACCGAGCGCGAGGCCAAGATCGCGGCACAGGTGCTCCGCGAGATCCGCCTGCGACTCGACTTCCTCATCCAGGTCGGCCTGACCTACCTCAACCTCAGCCGGTCCGCCGGATCGCTCTCCGGCGGTGAGGCCCAGCGCATCCGTCTGGCGACGCAGATCGGGTCGGGACTGACCGGCGTGCTCTACGTCCTCGACGAGCCCTCGATCGGGCTTCATCAGCGCGACAACCGCCGCCTCATCGAGACCCTCATCACCCTCCGCGACCTCGGCAACACGCTGATCGTGGTCGAGCACGACGAAGAGACGATCCACGCCGCGGACTGGATCGTCGACATCGGGCCGCGTGCGGGAGTCGACGGCGGCGCCGTCGTGCACTCCGGGCCGCTCGAGCAGCTCCTCGCCGAAGGCGACTCGATCACCGGCGACTACCTCGCCGGCCGCCGCGAGATCCCGACGCCGAAGAAGCGGCGCAAGATCGACAAGAACCGCAAGGTCACGGTCGTCGGTGCGCGCGAGAACAACCTGAAGAACGTGACGGTGGACTTCCCGCTGGGCGTTCTGACGGCCGTCACGGGGGTGAGCGGGTCGGGGAAGTCGTCGTTGGTCAACGACATCCTCTACGAGGTGCTCGCCACGCGACTCAACGGGGCGCGCCGGGTGGCAGGCAAGCACACCCGGGTGACCGGGACCGAAGAGCTCGACAAGGTCGTGCACGTCGACCAGGGGCCCATCGGCCGCACGCCGCGCTCCAACCCGGCGACCTACACCGGCGTCTTCGACCGCATCCGCACGCTGTTCAGCGAGACCCCCGAGGCCAAGGCACGCGGCTACCAGCCGGGTCGCTTCAGCTTCAACGTCAAGGGCGGTCGCTGCGAGGCGTGTTCGGGCGACGGCACGATCAAGATCGAGATGAACTTCCTGCCCGACGTCTACGTCGACTGCGAGGTGTGCCACGGCAAGCGGTACAACCGCGACACGCTCGCGGTCCACTACAAGGGCAAGAACATCGCCGAGGTGCTCGAGATGCCGATCTCCGAGGCGGCGGAGTTCTTCGAGCCGATCCAGGCGATCCACCGCTACCTCCGCACGCTCGTCGACGTCGGCCTCGGGTACGTCCGGCTCGGTCAGTCCGCGACGACCCTCTCCGGAGGCGAGGCGCAGCGCGTCAAGCTCGCGACCGAGCTGCAGCGTCGCTCCAACGGTCGCTCGATCTACGTGCTGGACGAGCCGACGACGGGCCTTCACTTCGAGGACGTCCGCCGGCTCCTCGAGGTGCTCGGCGGGCTCGTCGACAAGGGGAACACGGTCATCGTGATCGAGCACAACCTCGACGTCATCAAGAGTGCGGACTGGATCATCGACCTCGGCCCGGAGGGAGGATCGGGCGGCGGACAGGTCATCGCGACGGGCACGCCGGAGCAGGTCGCGCGCACCGAGGGGAGCCACACCGGGGCGTTCCTCGCCGAGATCCTGGGCGGGTCGCAGGCGGTCCGCAAGGCCGGCTGACCCCGATGGCACGCTCCGCGCCCACCGTCTCGTACAAGCCGAAGCCGGGGGAGATCCCGACCAACCCCGGCGTGTATCGATTCCGCGACGCGGACGGACGCGTCCTCTACGTCGGCAAGGCGAAGAATCTCCGCGCGCGCCTGTCGAACTACTTCGCCCCGTTGCACACGCTGCACGAGCGCACGCGCCGGATGGTCACCACCGCGGCGTCCGTGGAATGGACGGTGGTGGCCAGCGACGTGGACTCGCTGCAGCTCGAGTACATGTGGATCAAGGAGTTCGATCCGCCCTTCAACGTGCGCTACCGCGACGACAAGTCCTACCCGTTCATGGCCATCACGCTCGCGGACGAGGCCCCGAGGGTCATCGTCACGCGGAACCGCCGGATCAGGGGGGCAAAGTACTTCGGCCCCTATCCCAAGGTGTGGGCCGTGCACGACACCATCGACCTGCTCATCAAGGTCTTCCCGATCCGCACCTGCAGCGACTCCTCGTACAAGAAGGCGATGGCTTCCGGGCGTCCGTGCTTCCCCGGTCAGATCGGCCGGTGCGGGGGGCCGTGCTCGATGAAGGTCTCGATCGAAGAGCATCGCGCGATCGTCGACGACTTCGTGGCCTTCATGGCGGGCGGCGACGAGCGGTTCAAGAAGGAGCTGACCGCGCGCATGCGCGAGGCATCCGCCGCCATGGACTACGAAGCTGCCGCGGTCTATCGTGACCGCCTGCAGGCGATCGACGCGGTGCTCAACAAGAGCGCCCTCGTCCTGGCGCCCGACACGGACGCCGACCTGTTCGGCATCGCGGAGGACGAGCTGGCAGCCGCCGTCCAGCACTTCGTCATCCGAGGCGGCCGGGTGCGAGGCGTACGAGCGACCACGATCGAGAAGGAGCTCGACATCACGGGCGGCGATCTCGTCGACCAGGTGATCCAGCGCACCTACGGGAACGCCGAGAGCATCGACATCCCTCGCCAGGTGCTCGTGCCCGCGCTGCCCGACGACGCCGACGACCTCGAGGAGTGGCTCAGGGAGCGGCGGGGCAAGGCGGTCACGATCCAGGTCGCGCAACGGGGGCGCAAGGCGGAGCTCATGAAGACGGCGACCCTGAACGCCCAGCAGGCGCTGATGCTCTACAAGACGCGTCGAACGAGCGACTACGTGGCCCGCACGCAGGCTCTCACCGATCTGCAGGAGGCCCTGGACCTCGCCGAGGCTCCGCTGCGCATCGAGTGCTTCGACGTGTCGCACCTGGGCGGCACGAACGTCGTCGCCTCGATGGTCGTGTTCGAGGACGGGCTGCCGCGAAAGGATCAGTACCGGTCGTTCAAGGTCGAGGACACGACGGATGACACCGACTCGATGTACCAGGTGCTGCGTCGTCGGCTGGCATACCTCGACCGGCCCGAAGAGGAAGAGGCCGAACGACCGGAGGCGACCGCCGACGGCGAGGTCGTGACCGAGCGGCGCCGTCCTCGCTTCGCGTACCGTCCCCAGCTCCTCGTCGTGGACGGCGGGAAGCCGCAGGTCGAGGCGGCGGCACGCGCACTGCGGGATGCCGGACACGAAGAGGTGGCGCTGTGCGGCATCGCCAAGCGCCTCGAGGAGGTGTGGCTGCCGGGAGAGGAGTTCCCGGTCATCCTGCCCCGGACCTCGGAGTCGCTCTACCTGCTGCAGCGGCTGCGCGACGAAGCGCACCGATTCGCGATCACGCACCAGCGCCGTCGCCGCCGTCGCGACATCCAGAGCGTCCTCGCCGAGGTGCCCGGCCTCGGCGACGCGAGGATCAGGGCCCTGCTGCGTCACTTCGGCTCGGTCTCGGCGCTCAAGAAGGCCACACCCGACGAGATCGCGCAGCTGCCGGGCGTGGGCCCGAAGCTGGCGGCGTCGATCCACGGGCATCTCTCCTCTGGGTAGGGTTGTTCCGACGGGGGTGGTCATGGCCGAGGTGGAGCGCCGTGAGAGCGGCGAGGTGCTGATCGTGACCGGCATGTCCGGCGCCGGTCGCTCGACCGCGGCGAATGCGCTGGAGGACCTGGGCTGGTACGTCGTCGACAACCTGCCCCCGCAGATGCTCAAGCCCCTGCTCGAGCTCACGGAGCTGGCCGCCGGTGTGCTCCCGCGGGTCGCCGTCGTGGTGGACGTGCGAGGCCGCGACCTGTTCTCCGACCTGCCCGAGGCGCTCCGGGCGATCCGCGAGCGTCGCCAGATCCGGCTGATGTTCCTCGACGCGTCCGACGACGTGCTGGTGCGCCGGTTCGAGGCGGTGCGCCGACCGCACCCGCTCCAGGGCGAGGGCACGATCCTCGACGGCATCCGTCTCGAGCGGGATCGCCTCGCCGGCGTCCGCGAGAGCGCGGACGTGATCATCGACACCTCGTCCTACAACATCCACCAGCTGGCGACACAGGTGAGCGAGCTGTTCACCGAGATCGATGCGGCCCGCCACGCGCTGACGATCCTGAGCTTCGGATTCAAGTACGGGCTTCCCCCCGACGCCGACCTCGTCGCCGATATGCGCTTCCTGCCCAACCCGTTCTGGAACGAGAACCTGCGCCCGCTGACCGGCGAAGACCCGACCGTGCGCGACTTCGTGCTCGCGCAGGAGGGCGCCGCGGAGTTCCTCGACGCGTACGCGGCCGCCCTCCGCCCGATCCTCGAGGGGTATCAGCGCGAGAACAAGCGGCACTCGGTCGTCGCCGTCGGCTGCACCGGCGGCAAGCACCGGTCCGTCGTGATGGCACGTGAGCTGGCGGAGCGGCTGGCAGTCGTGCCCGGTGTGGCCGTGCGCGTGAAGGACCGCGACCTCGGTCGCGAATGAGGTCCGCGCAGATCGTCCGCCACGACTAGGCTGGAGCGTCGTTCCCCATCCCGCGAAGGAGTCCCGTGTCGCTGACCGCTGACGTGAAGGCCGAGCTGATCACCGTGCGCGACCCGCGCCCGACGGCCCGGGTGGCCGAGCTCACCTCGCTCCTGCGGTTCTCGGGCGGTCTGCACTCCATCGCGAACCGCGTCGCCGTCGAGGCCGAGGTCGACTCCGACCTGCTCGCCCGTCGCACGGCGCGCGATCTCGTGGAGCTCTACGGGGTCCGCCCCGAACTCGTCCACGTGCAGGGGTCGGGTGCCCGCGGCGGCAGCCACTACGCGGTCCGCGTCATCGAGGGCGGCGAGACTCTCGCACGGCAGACCGGCCTGCTCGATCAGCGGCGCCGCCCGGTCCGCGGGCTGCCGAACAAGCTGACGACCGGTTCGCGAGCCGATCTGGCCGCCATCTGGCGCGGCGCGTTCCTGGCGGCGGGCTCGCTCTCCGAGCCGGGGCGGTCGGCGGCGCTCGAGATCACGTGCCCCTCCTCGGAGGCCGCGATGGCGCTCGTCGGTGCGGCGCACCGCCTCGGCATCGCCGGAAAGGCCCGGGAAGTGCGCGGCATCCCCCGGGTGGTGGTGCGGGAGGGCGAGGCGATCCGTGCTGCGCTGGCGGCCATGGGCGCCGAGAAAGCCGCGGCCGAATGGGACCAGCTCCGCCAGCGCCGTGAGGTGCGCGCGGGCGTCAATCGCCTGGTGAACTTCGACGACGCGAACCTGCGCCGGTCCGCGCAGGCGGCGGTGGCGGCGTGCGCGAGGGTCGAGCGCGCGCTCGAGATCCTCGGCGACGAGGTGCCCGAGCACCTGCGCGAGGCCGGAGCGCTCCGGCTCGCTCACCGCGACGCAAGCCTGGACGAACTGGGTCACCACGCCGATCCGCCGTTGACGAAGGACGCGGTGGCGGGACGCATCCGTCGTCTGCTGGCGATGGCTGACAAGAAGGCCGAGACCGAGGGCATCCCCGGCACCGAGTCCGCCGTCCCGGCGGGCATGGAGGACTGAGCGTCAGTCGATCCGCACGGCCGCGCCCGAGACGGTGATCCCGCCCCGCGCGGGGATCCGCACGTGGAGCGTGCCGGCTCTGCCCACGTGACGACCCTGCTCGATGCGCACCGAGCCGGGCGTGGACACGGCGCCGGTGTGCCTCAGGTATGCCCCCGTCGCCGCTGCGGCGGCGCCGGTCGCGGGGTCTTCGACGATGCTGCCAACCGGGAAGATGTTTCGCGACTCCCAGACGCCCCCGCCCGCTTCCCGCAGGACGATGATGGTGGCCGGCCAGCCCGCGTCATCCATCAGCCGTCGCGCGTCGCCGGCATCGAAGCGGAACCCGTCGAACACCTCTCGGTCGCGGAACACCACGAGGGGATGCGCGTTGCCCGCGAAGACGAGACGGGGCGGATGCCGCGGATCGAGGTCGTCCCTCGCGCATCCGATGAGAGCGAGGACGGCGTCGAGCCGGCGCTCGTCGAGCGGGCGCACCCAGGGCTCGACACTCGTGAACTCCGCGTGCCGCCCGCCCGCCGATGACGTGGTCGTGATCTCGATCGGCCCGACCGTCGCATCGAAGACGAAGACGCCGTCGCCGAGCGTCTGGGCCAGCGCGACGGCGGATGCCACGGTCGCGTGCCCGCAGAAGGGCACCTCGGCCACGGGGGAGAAGTACCGGATGCCTCGCCGACGACCGCGTCCCGAGATGAACGCCGTCTCGGCGTACCCCACGTCCGCCGCGACGCGCTGCATGTCCACTGCGGAGAGCGCGTCCGCGTCGAGTACGACACCGGCGGGGTTCCCGCCCGACGGATCGTCGGTGAACGCCGCCCATCTCTGGATCGCCGGGGAGGTCATCCGCCGATCGTACCCTCGCCGTCGCGGTCGGGAGCCGCGCCGGTAGATCGCGTCACGGAGGGAAGCAACCCCCTCGCCGCGGCGTTGTCGCTCAGTAGGATGAACCCGTCACCCTCGCTGCGCCGGGGCACTCGGCGCGCGCCGACAGGAAGAAGAGAACATGGCGAAGTACACCTTGCCCGACCTCCCTTACGACTACGCCGCGCTGGAGCCGCACATCAGCGGCAAGATCATGGAGCTGCACCACAGCAAGCACCACCAGGCGTACGTGACCGGGGCGAACACCGCTCTCGAGCAGCTGGCCGAGGCCCGTGAGAGCGGCAACCTCGCGAACGTGAACAAGCTCGAGAAGGATCTCGCGTTCAACCTCGGCGGTCATGTCAACCACTCGATCTTCTGGACGAATCTGTCCCCGAACGGCGGCGGCGAGCCCGAGGGCGAGCTGCGGGCCGCGATCGACGAGTTCTTCGGAGGCTTCGACAAGTTCCAGGCCCACTTCACCGCGGCGGCGACCGGCATCCAGGGCTCGGGCTGGGCGGTGCTCAGCTGGGATCCCATCGGGGAGCAGCTCATCGTGCAGCAGCTCTTCGACCAGCAGAGCAACACCGCGCAGGGCACCATCCCGGTGTTCCAGCTCGACATGTGGGAGCACGCCTTCTACCTCGACTACCTCAACGTCAAGGCCGACTACGTCAAGGCGGCGTGGAACATCGTCGACTGGCAGAACGTCGCCCAGCGGCTCGACGCCGCCCGCCAGAAGACCTCGGGCCTGCTGGTACTGTCATAACAGGCGAGGCGTCCCGGCGGGACCGCCCGCCGGGACGCCGTTGTCCACTGTCTGATTCGCACCAACCGCGCACTCGCGCACGACACATCTCAGGAGACACTCCGTGGCTGTCAAGATCGGCATCAACGGCTTCGGCCGCATCGGACGCAACTACCTCCGCGCGGCACTCGCGCAGGGCAGCGACCTCGACATCGTGGCGGTGAACGACCTCACCGACAACAAGACCCTCGCGCACCTGCTCAAGTACGACTCCGTCACCGGCCGACTCGCCGAGGACGTCTCGTACACCGAGGACTCCATCACGGTCGGCGGCAAGACGATCAAGGTGTTCGAAGAGCGCGACCCCGCCAACCTGCCCTGGGGCGAGCTCGGCGTCGACATCGTCATCGAGTCCACCGGTCGCTTCACCAAGGCCGAGGACGCCAAGAAGCACATCCAGGGCGGCGCCAAGAAGGTCCTGATCTCGGCTCCCGCTACGGGCGACGACGTCACCATCGTCATGGGCGTGAACGAAGACCAGTACGACCCGGCGAACCACGTCATCATCTCGAACGCCTCCTGCACCACGAACTGCCTCGCCCCTCTCGCGAAGGTCTTCAACGACGCGTTCGGGATCGAGAAGGGTCTGATGACTACGGTCCACGCGTACACCGCCGACCAGAACCTGCAGGACGGCCCGCACAGCGACCTCCGCCGGGCCCGTGCGGCGGCGATCAACATCGTCCCCACCTCGACCGGTGCCGCCAAGGCGATCGGTCTCGTGCTGCCCGAACTGAAGGGCAAGCTCGACGGCTTCGCCCTCCGCGTGCCGATCCCCACCGGCTCGATCACGGATCTCACCGTCGAGGCCTCGCGCGAAGTGACGGTCGACGAGATCAAGGCCGCGTACAAGGCCGCCGCCGAGGGCCCGCTCAAGGGCATCCTCAAGTACACCGAGGACGAGATCGTCTCGAGCGACATCGTGACCGACCCGCACTCGTCGATCTTCGACGCCGGGCTGCTCCGTGTGATCGGCAACCAGGTGAAGCTCTCGAGCTGGTACGACAACGAGTGGGGCTACTCGAACCGCCTCGTCGACCTGACCGAGTACGTCGCCGAGCGCCTCTAAGCCCCGATCATGGCTCTGCGCACCCTCGACACGCTGGGTTCGCTGGCCGGCAAGCGCGTCATCGTCCGTGCTGATCTCAACGTCCCCCTGAAGGACGGAGTCATCACGGACGATGGCCGTGTGCGGGCCACGCTCCCCACGCTCAACACTCTGATCAACGCCGGCGCCCGCGTCGTCGTCTGCTCGCACCTCGGTCGCCCCGACGGTGCGCCCGACCCGAAGTACAGCCTCGAGCCGGTCGCGCAGCGGCTGTCGGAGCTGCTCGGCAAGCCTGTCGCGTTCGCCCGCGACACGGTGGGCGAGTCGGCCCACGAGGCGGTCGCGGCGCTCGAAGACGGTGACGTGGCGGTGATCGAGAACCTCCGCTTCCACTCCGGCGAGACGGCCAAGGACGACGCCGAGCGTCGCGCCTTCGCCGAACAGCTGGCCACGCTCGGGGACGTGCTGGTCTCCGACGGGTTCGGCGTGGTGCACCGCAAGCAGGCGTCGGTGTACGACCTCGCGCAGCTGCTGCCTTCCGCGGCCGGCACGCTGATCGAGAAGGAGCTCGAGGTCCTCGACCGGCTGACCGAGAGCCCGCAGCGGCCGTACACCGTCGTGCTCGGCGGTTCGAAGGTCAGCGACAAGCTCGGCGTCATCGAGCACCTGCTGCCCCGGGTCGACCGCCTGCTGATCGGCGGCGGAATGATGTTCACTTTCCTCGCGGCGGAAGGGAACAAGGTCGGGTCGAGCCTGCTGGAGCAGGATCAGATCGAGACCGTGAAGGGCTACATCGCCACGGCGAAAGAGCGCGGTGTCGACCTCGTGCTTCCGGTCGACGCCGTGGTCGCGGCGTCCTTCGCCGCCGACGCCGAGCACGTGGTGGCGCCGGCGACCGCGCTCGAAGACACTCCGTTCGGCGCGTCGGGCCTCGGCCTCGACATCGGGCCGCAGACGGCTGAGCAGTTCGCGTCGGTCGTGCGCGGTTCCACGACCGTGTTCTGGAACGGTCCGATGGGCGTCTTCGAGATGCCCGCGTTCGCCGCCGGCACGCGCGCGGTCGCCGAGGCGCTGACCGAGGTGGACGGGCTCTCCGTCGTCGGTGGCGGCGATTCGGCCGCCGCCGTCCGCCAGCTCGGGTTCGCGGACGACCGATTCGGTCACATCTCGACGGGCGGAGGCGCGAGCCTCGAGTTCCTCGAGGGCAAGAAGCTCCCCGGACTGGAGGTCCTCGGATGGCAGCAGTGAGCCGTACCCCGCTCATCGCGGGCAACTGGAAGATGAACCTCGACCACCTTCAGGCGGTCGCGTTCGTCCAGAAGCTCCATTGGACGCTGAAGGATGCGAAGCACGAGGACGGTTCGGTCGAGGTGGCGGTCTTCCCGCCCTTCACCGACCTCCGCACGGTGCAGACGCTCCTCGACGCCGACAAGATCCCCTTCGCTCTGGGCGCGCAGGACGTCTCGGCCCACGACTCGGGCGCCTACACGGGTGAGGTGTCGGGTGCCTTCCTCGCGAAGCTCGACAACCGCTACGTGATCATCGGGCACTCCGAGCGCCGTCAGTACCACGGCGAGACCGACGAGCTCGTCGGCGCGAAGGTGCAGGCGGCGCTGCGGCACGGCCTCGTGCCGGTGATCTGCGTGGGCGAGACGCTGGAGCAGCGCGAGCAATCGGGACCGACGGCCGTGTCCGTGTCGCAGCTGCGCGTGGCCCTCGACGGCGTGCCCGCCGATGCCGACATCGTGGTGGCGTACGAGCCGGTGTGGGCGATCGGCACCGGTCAGGTGGCGTCGCCCGATCAGGCGCAGGAGGTTTGCGCCGCGGTCCGGGAGGTCGTCGCCGAGAAGCTGGGCGACGATGCGGCGGCGCGGACTCGCATCCTCTACGGCGGCTCCGTGAAGGCCGCGAACATCGCGAGCTTCATGCGCGAGCCCGACATCGACGGCGCGCTCGTCGGTGGCGCCAGCCTCGTCGTGGACGAGTTCGCGGCCATCATCCGGTACCAGAAGCACGTCGGCGTCTGACCGGTATACTCGACCTTTGTGCGATCCGCAGAAGATCGCGGCGAAAGGCTTCAACGACTGTGCAGATCCTCGAGTTCGTCCTGCAGGTGCTCCTGGGCATCACCAGCCTCCTGCTGACCCTTCTCATCCTGCTCCACAAGGGGCGTGGCGGCGGCCTGTCCGACATGTTCGGCGGCGGCATGACCTCGGCCCTGGGGTCGTCCGGCCTGGCCGAGCGCAACCTCAACCGGTTCACGGTGATCCTCGCGCTCGCGTGGTTCGTCGCGATCGTCGCCCTCGGTCTCATCACGAAGTTCCAGAGCATCTGATGGCTACCGGAGGCAACGCGATCCGCGGCACCCGCGTCGGTGCCGGACCGATGGGCGAGCAGGACCACGGGTTCCACGCGGACCGCATCGCTATCTCGTACTGGGACGCGCTCGGCAACGAGACCGTCCGCTACTTCGCCGCGGGAATCCCCGAAGAGGAGATCCCCGAGACCATCGACTCTCCGCATTCCGGGCTCCCGGCGGGCCGTGACAAAGACAACCCGCCCGCGGTCGCCAAGACCGAGCCGTACAAGACGCACCTCGCCTACGTGAAGGAGCGCCGCACCGAAGAAGAGGCCGACGCCCTCCTCGACGACGCGCTCAAGCAGCTCCGTGAGCGGCGCGGCCCGCACTGACGCCACCCACACCCCTGAGCCGCGCGGTGGCCTCGCCACCCCCTCTTCTCATCTGTCGGCTGCCGCCTCGCGGCTCGTGCCTCAGTACTCCTGGTCGATGAGCTCGGGCGGCACCTTCGCGGCCGCCTCCTGGTCGACGAAGAACACGGTGCGCTTGCGGCCCTTCGCGCCCGCCGCCGGGACGCTCGCGTAGCTGGCGCCCGCCAGCGCGAGGCCCAGCGCCGACGCCTTGTCGGCACCGGACAGCACCATCCAGACCCGCTTGGATCCGTTGATCACGGGTCGTGTCATCGAGATGCGGTCGGGCGGCGGCTTGGGGGAGTCGCGGACTGCGAGCACCGCCCGGTCCGTGACCTGGATCTCCGGCCGGTCGGGGAAGAGCGACGCGATGTGGGCATCCGGGCCGACGCCCAGGAAGCACACGTCGAACGCCGGCCACGGTCCGTCGGCGCCGGCGAATCGCGCCAGCTCGGCCGCGTACGCGTCGGCCGCGGCATCGAGCCCGATGCCGTCGTCGCTCGCGGCCGCGCCGTGGATGTTCTCCGTGGGGACGTCGAGGCGGTCGAGCAGCGCGGAACGCGCCTGACGCTCGTTGCGGTCATCGCTTTCGCGCGGCACGAATCTCTCGTCGCTCCACCAGAAATGCACGCGCGACCAGTCGATGCGCTCGAGACGAGGATGCCGGGCGGCGGCGGCGAGCACGGCCGAGCCCATCGAACCGCCGGTGAGCGAGATGTGAGCGAGCTTGCCGTCATCCACACGCTTGGCGACGCGGCTGAGGAAGCGCGCGGCGACCGAGTCGGCAAGGGTCGAAGGGTCGGGACTGATGACGACGCGCTTCTCGGCCCAGGCTTCAACCATGAGACTCGTTCACCTTGGTCATGCGCCTTGCGTCTCCTTCGTCGCCGGAGGGTCGAGCAACTGCCAGCCCTCGGTGATCACTCGACCATACAGGACGTCCGGGTCGAGCCTGCGGAGCTCCTCGGCGAGGCACTCCCGCAGTGTACGGCGAGGGAAAGCGAGCTCGTGGCTCGGCTGCCCGGGCTGCCGCAGGATCGCCGATGCGGAGTTGGGTCGCTCCAGCACGATCTCGCCGCTCGGGCGCGCGAGCGTCACGGACTTGATGCCGTGCGGCCACTCCTCGGGGTCGAGGTAGCCCCAGTCCACGGGCACATCGAGAGCGAGGCGCAGCCACGCGGCCAGCAGCGCCGTCGAGGGGGAGTCGGAGGCGCCGCGGACCGTGACCGCCGTCACCGGGTCGTAGGGCGGCTGGTCGAGAATGGCGGCCAGCTGCTCCCGCCAGCGGGTGAGCCGCGTCCAGGAGAGATCGGTGTCACCGGGGGCGTACTGGTCGCCGAGACCGGCGACGAAGGCCGACGGATCGCGCTTGGTCGCGGCATCCGTGATGCGCCGCTGAGCGATCCGGCCGATCGACGTCTTCGAGATGTTGTCGGGCGTCGTGTTCGGCCACCACACCACGACCGGGGCGTCGGGGAGCAGCAGTCCCGTCACGAGCGACTCGAGGTTGGAGCGGCCGGCCTCGCCCACGACGCGGAGGGTGATCACCTCGCTGGCGCCGGCGTCGCCGCCGACCCGGATCTGGGCGTCCAGACGGGGATCGGAGTCGTCCGGGTCAGAGATGAGGAGGACGATGACGCGCATCGGATGCTCTCGCGAGGCATCGTTCGCCGCTTCGATCACCTCTTCCATGGCTTTCTCACGGGTGAGGATCACGAGTGTGAGCACGCGTCCGAGGGCGACCGCGCCGCCCTCCTCGCGAACGCTCACGAGCGCACGGGAGATCTTGCTGACGGTGGTGTCGGGAAGGTCGACGATCACGGGCGCCTCCAGCTGCGGCCATCGCGGGCGAGCATCTCGTCCGCGGATGCCGGGCCCCACGACCCGGGTGAGTACTGTTCGAGCGGTCCGCCCTGAGCTTCCCAGAAGTGCTCGATCGGATCGAGGATCTTCCACGACAGCTCGACTTCCTCGTGCCGTGGAAAGAGCGGCGGATCGCCGAGCAGGACGTCGAGGATGAGCCGCTCGTACGCCTCCGGGCTGGCCTCGGTGAATGCGTGCCCGTAGCCGAAGTCCATGGTCACGTCACGCACCTGCGCGGCAGCACCGGGCACCTTCGACCCGAAACGGATGGTCACGCCCTCATCGGGCTGCACGCGGATGACGAGGGCGTTCTGGCCCTGGCCCGACGTCTGATTGCGCGAGAAGAGCAGCTCCGGCGCGCGCTTGAACACGACGGCGATCTCGGTGACGCGGCGGCCGAGCCGCTTGCCGGTGCGCAGATAGAACGGCACGCCCGCCCATCGCCGGGTGTTGATCTCGAGCGTGATGGCCGCGTAGGTCTCGGTCGTCGACTGCGGATCCATGCCTTCCTCTTCGAGGAAGCCGAGCACCTTCTCGCCGCCCTGCCAGCCGCCGGCGTACTGCCCGCGCGCGGTCGACCGCGACAGGTCGTCGGGCAGGGTGACCGCGGCGAGCACCTTCTCCTTCTCGGCCCGCAGATCCTTCGCGTCGAACGAGATCGGCTCTTCCATCGCCGTGAGAGCCAGCAGCTGCAGGAGATGGTTCTGGATGACGTCTCGCGCCGCTCCGATGCCGTCGTAATAGCCCGCCCGGCCGCCGACGCCGATGTCCTCCGCCATCGTGATCTGCACGTGGTCGACGTAGTTGCGATTCCAGATCGGCTCGTACAGCTCGTTGGCGAAGCGGAGCGCCAGGATGTTCTGCACCGTCTCCTTGCCGAGATAGTGGTCGATGCGGAAGATCGAGTCGGTCGGGAACGTCGAGCGGAGAGCGTCGTTCAGCTCGCGCGCGGACTGCAGGTCGTGTCCGAACGGCTTCTCGATGACCACGCGGCGCCAGCGGTCGGGCTGGTCGGCCGTGTCGTCGACGAGGCCCGAGGCGCGGAGCTGCTCCGCGACCAGCGCGAAGTCCTTCGGCGGGATCGACAGGTAGTAAGCGTGGTTGCCCATGGTCCCGCGCTCGACGTCGAGCTTCTCGACGGTCTCGCGCAGTCGGCGGAAGGCATCGGGATCGCCGAACTCGCCCGAGACGAACCGGATGCCCTGGAGCAGCTGCTGCCACGTCTCGTCGCGGAACTCGGTGCGCGAGTGCTGACGGACGGCGTCGTGGACCACTTCGGCGAAGTCCTGGTCCTCCCAGTCGCGGCGGGCGAACCCGACCAGCGCGAAGCCCGGGGGCAGCAGCCCTCGGTTGGCGAGGTCGTAGACCGCGGGCATGAGCTTCTTGCGCGACAGGTCTCCCGTCACGCCGAAGATGACCAAGGCGCTCGGGCCGGCGATGCGGTTGAGGCGATGATCGTCGGGGTCGCGCAACGGGTTGTGCCCGCGCGAGATCTCGACGCCGGGGGCCGAGGCGGCACTCGATCCAGGGGTTGCCTGATCTGTCATCGGGTGGCGTGTCTCCTACTGTGCCGCTTCGAAGAGCGACAGCACTTCGATGCGCGGGTCGGTGAGGGTGAGCGTGACCACCGGCCGACCGTGGCCGTCGGCGAGGACGCTCGCGTCGCCCGCAGCCTGGGCCTGGATCAGCTGGCCGAACGTGAACGGGCGCCCGGGGATCTCGAGGTCGACGTCGGTCTGCTCGAGGATCTGCAGGAAGACTCCGTTGGCAGGGCCGCCCTTGTGGAACTGCCCCGTCGAGTGCAGGAATCGCGGGCCCCAGCCGAAGGTCGTCGGCCGGCCCGAGTCCGCGGCGACGAGTTCACGGAGGCCCGTCAGCTGGCTCAGCTCGAGACGGTTGACGTACGCCTGGATCGAGACGTACCCGTCTTCGGGCAGACGCGCCCACAGGGCGTCCAGGACACCGGCGATCGTGCCGGAGGAGGCGAGAGCGGGATCCGAGACGCGAACCTCGACGCCGTCGACGATGAAGGCCGGAGCGGTGGGCTCGGGCCGGGCGTCGAGAAGCCCGCGCGCCGCCACCTTGGCCGACTCGACATCGGGCTGATCGAACGGGTTGATCCCCAGCATCCGTCCGGCGATCGCCGTCGCGTACTCCCACACCACGAACTGGGCGCCGAGCGAGCCGCTCACGAGCACCTCGTCCTGGTGCCGCTCGAACAGGTGGAAGCGGCTGGCTTCGTCGACGAGGCGCACGATCTGCAGGTCGGCGGGCCGGTTCTCCACTTCCGGTGAGACCGGAAGGAGGACGACGGGCAGGATGCCGGTGGCGTTCTTTCCGGTCGACTCGGCGACGAGCTGCTCGATCCAGTCCGGCAGACCCACGATGTGCGTGCCGTCGGTGACGAGGCCCAGCTTGTCGCGGCGCGGGTCGCCTCCGGCGATGGCGGCGGCGAGGACGAGAGCCGGATTGTCGGGACTGTCGATCGCGACCTCGAGCAGCGTCGCCTCCGCTTCGTCGAGGATCTCGGCGATGTCGACACCCGCCAGTCCGGCCGGGACGAGCCCGAAGGCCGTCAGTGCGGAGTAGCGGCCGCCCACGGTCGGGTCGGCGTTGAACACTGTGTAGCCGTCGGCGCGCGCCGCCTGGTCGAGGGGCGAACCCGGGTCCGTCACGACGACGATCCGCTCGACCGGGTCGATGCCCAGATCGCGGAACGCCGCCTCGAAGGCGCGCTTGGCGGAATCCGTCTCGACGGTCGAGCCGGACTTCGACGACACCACCAGCACGGTTCTGCTGAGATCGCCCTGCTTCGCGTCGCCGTCGATGGCGGCGAGCACCTGGCCGGGAGCGGTCGAGTCGAGGATGACCAGCGGCACGCCCGCCGTCTGCGCGATGACCTCGGGTGCAAGGGACGAGCCGCCCATGCCCGCGAGGACCACGCGCGTGACGCCCTTCGCCGCCAACTGCTGGCGAAGGGCCTCGATCTGCGGCACGAGCGGGCGCGATACGCTCACGGCCTGCACCCACCCGAGACGCTTGGACGCCTCTTCTTCGGCGGCCGGACCCCACAGCGAGGCGTCGCCGGCCGTGATGCCCGAGGCGACGAGACCGGCGACGAGTCCCGGAAGGGTCTCGTCGACGACCGACTTCACATGACCGCTGAGGTGGATGTCGAAGCTCATCGCGACACCTCGGGCGCCTTCTCGAGCGCGGCGCGCACCGTGGCCTGAAGGTCGTGCCACGAGGCGATGAACTTGTCGACGCCCTCGTCTTCGAGCACCTGGGTGACATCGGCGAAGTCGACGCCCACCTGGGCGAGGTCGGCGAAGACCTTGTGCGCGGCCTCGTACGTGCCGGTCACGGCGTCGCCGGCGATCTCGCCGTGGTCGAAGGTCGCTTCCAGCGTCTTCTCGGGCATGGTGTTCACCGTGCCCGGCGCGACCAGCTCGGTCACGTAGAGGGTGTCGGGGAGCGAGGGGTCCTTGACACCGGTGGACGCCCACAGCGGACGCTGCGGGTGGGCTCCGGCATCGGTCAGAGCCTTCGCGCGGCTCGACGCGAACTCCTTCTCGTAGAGCTCGTAGGCGAGGCGTGCGTTCGCGACGCCCGCGAGCGACTTCAGGGCGGCGGCCTCGTCGGTGCCGATCGCGGTCAGCCGCTTGTCGACCTCGGTGTCGACACGCGACACGAAGAACGAGGCGACCGAGTGGATCTGCGAGATGTCCTTGCCGTCGGCCTGGGCCTTCTCGATGCCCGAGAGGTAGGCGTCGATGACCTCGGCGTAGCGCTCGAGGCTGAAGATGAGAGTGACGTTCACCGAGATCCCTTCCGCCAGCACGGCGGTGATCGCCGGGAGGCCCGCCTTGGTGGCGGGGATCTTGATGTGCACGTTCGGGCGTCCGACCGTGGCCCACAGCTCCTTGGCCTGGGCGATGGTGCCCTCGGTGTCGTGGGCGAGGTCGGGGGAGACCTCGATCGACACACGTCCGTCGACACCGCCGGTCGCGTCGTAGACGGGACGGAAGATGTCGGCCGCGTCGCGGACGTCGTCGGTGGTGGCCGCGAAGATCGCGTCGTCGACGGATGCGCCCTGGGCGGCGAGCTGGGCGATCTGGTCGGCGTACGCGTGGCCGCCGCCGCCGATCGCGCCCTGGAAGATCGTGGGGTTCGTGGTGACGCCGGTGACGTTGCGCGAGCTGATGAGCTCGGTGAGGTTGCCGGAGGTGATCCGCTCGCGCGACAGGTCGTCGAGCCAGATGCTCACTCCGTACGCGGAGAGCTTTTCGGTGGGGGTGCTCATGGTGCTGTCTCCTTAGCTCGCTGCGGCGGATGCTGCCGCGAGGGTCTCACGGGCCGCCTCGACGACCGCGTCGGCGGTGATGCCGAACTTCTGGAAGAGGGTCTTGTAGTCGGCGGAGGCGCCGAAGTGATCGATCGCGACCGACCGGCCGTGGTCGCCGACGATGCCGCGCCAGGTGAGGGGCGAACCCGCCTCGACCGAGACGCGCGCCGTGACCGCGGCGGGGAGCACCGACTCGCGGTACTCGGCGTCCTGCTCCTCGAACCATTCGAGCGACGGTGCCGACACGACGCGCGCGTTCACGCCCTCGGCGGCGAGCGTCTTTCGGGCCTCGACGGCGAGCTGCACCTCCGAGCCCGTCGCGACGATGATGACGTCCGGGCTTCCGCCCGGTGCTTCGGCGAGCACGTACGCGCCGCGGACGGCCTGGTCGGCGGACGCGAGCGTGTCGCCGGCCGCCTCTCCCTCGCCTCGGTCGAACACCGGGATGTTCTGGCGCGTCAGCGCGAGACCGGCCGGTCCGCGGTGACGGCGCAGCAGTTCGAGCCACACCACTGAGGTCTCGTTGGCGTCCGCAGGGCGGACCACCGTGAAGTTGGGGATCGCCCGGAGCGTGGCGAGCTGCTCGATCGGCTGGTGGGTCGGGCCGTCTTCGCCCAGCGCGACGGAGTCGTGCGTCCACACGAAGATCGACGGGATGTCCATGAGGGCGGCCAGACGCACCGAGGGGCGCATGTAGTCGCTGAAGATCAGGAACGTGCCGCCGAAGGCGCGGGTGGGCCCGTGGAGCACGATGCCGTTCACGATCGCGCCCATGGCGTGCTCGCGGATGCCGAAGTGGAGCACACGGCCGTAGGGGTCGCCGGACCACTCGTGCGTCGACCACTCCGACGGGATGAAGGACTTGGCCTCCTTGATCGTGGTGAGGTTCGACTCGGCGAGATCGGCCGAGCCGCCCCACAGCTCCGGCAGCTCGGCGGCGAGGGCGTTGAGCACGACCCCCGACGCGGCTCGGGTCGAGACGTCCTTCCCGGCCTCGAAGGCCGGCAGCGCCGCTTCGATCCCCGCGGGGAGCTCACGGGCCTGCACGCGGTCGAGCAGCGCCTTGCGCTCGGGGTTCGCCTGCGCCCACGCGTCGAACGACTCCTGCCAGGCGGCACGGCTCTCGGCAGCGCGGTCGGCGAGCGCCCGCGTGTGGGCGAGGATCTCGTCGTCGACGACGAAGGACTGCTCCGGATCGAACCCCAGCACCTTCTTCGTGGCGGCGAGCTCGTCGGCACCGAGCGCGGAGCCGTGGATCTTCCCGGTGTTCTGCTTGCCCGGCGAGGGCCAGCCGATGATCGTGCGCAGGATGATGAGCGACGGCTTGGCGGTCTCGCCCTTCGCCGCCTCGATCGCCGCGTAGAGCTCGGCGACGTCCTCGACGTACTCGCCCGACTTCTTCCAGTCGACGGTCTGCACATGCCAGCCGTAGGCCTCGTAGCGCTGGGCGACGTCCTCGGTGTAGGCGACGTTCGTGTCGTCCTCGATGGAGATCTGGTTCGAGTCGTAGATGGCGATCAGGTTGCCGAGCTGCTGGTGACCGGCGAGCGAGGATGCCTCGCTCGTGACGCCCTCCTGCAGGTCGCCGTCTCCGGCGATCACGTACACGAAGTGGTCGAACGGCGACTGGCCGGCGGGTGCCTCCGGATCGAACAGGCCGCGCTCGTAGCGTGCGGCATACGCGAAGCCGACCGACGAGGCGAGCCCCTGCCCGAGGGGACCGGTGGTGATCTCGACGCCGTCGGTGTGCCCGAACTCCGGGTGCCCGGGCGTCTTCGACCCCCAGGTGCGCAGCGCTTTGAGGTCGTCGAGCTCCAGCCCGAACCCGCCGAGGTACAGCTGCACGTATTGCGTGAGGGAGGAGTGGCCCGCAGACAGGATGAACCGGTCACGGCCGATCCAGTGGGTGTCGCGCGGATCGTGGCGCAACACGCGCTGGTAGAGGAGGTAGGCGGCGGGGGCGAGGCTCATCGCGGTGCCCGGATGCCCGTTCCCGACCTTCTCGACGGCGTCCGCCGCGAGCACTCGAGCGGTGTCCACCGCGCGCCGATCGATTTCGTCCCAACGCAGTTCCGACACCCGGACCGCCTCTCTGATGAAGGTGCGCCCGGACGAGGGCCGTGCCGCAGCCTCGTCCGGAACGGAGAGGGGGATCGGCGCGGGGCGCGCGTGTGCATTCAGCATAGCGAAGGGGCATGCCGTCGAGGCCATGCGAGCCGCTGTGTGACGCACTCTTGCGGGGGTCGCCGGCAGTCCCGGCGCCCGGGGCCGGGCAGGCGATGGCATAGACTTGGCGGAGGTCTGCAGGCGGCGATTGCGGGGGCGATGGACATCACCACGACGGCGGGGCACGAGGCATCCGCTTCGGCACGACGCGAGTCCCGCCAACCCCTGGGCCGCACGATCCGCGCCTACGTCGCGCTCATGAAGCCTCGCGTGCTCGAGCTCCTGCTGGTCACCACCGTGCCGGTGATGATCCTCGCGCAGGGCGGCTTCCCCGACCTGTGGCTCGTGCTCGCCACCGTCATCGGCGGCACCGCGAGTGCGGGTTCGGCCGCGGCCTTCAACATGTACCTCGATCGCGATATCGACGCGCACATGCAGCGCACGGTGAACCGGCCGCTCGTGACCGGCGAGGTCTCGCCTCGGGGGGCGCTGGTCTTCGCCTGGACCCTCGCCGTGTTCTCCACGCTCTGGCTGGGCGCCACCACGAACTGGCTGGCCGCCGCACTGTCGGCGGGGGCGATCTTCTTCTACGTCGTCATCTACACGATGATTCTCAAGCGGCGCACCGAGCAGAACATCGTGTGGGGTGGCATCGCCGGCTGCTTCCCCGTGCTGATCGGGTGGACGGCGGTGACGGGATCGCTGGCGTGGCCGCCGGTCATCCTGTTCGCCCTCGTCTTCCTCTGGACGCCCCCGCACTACTGGCCGCTGTCGATGAAGTACCGGGAGCAGTACGAAGACGTCCACGTGCCGATGCTGGGCGCGACCCGCAACGGCTCGCAGGTCGGGCTCCAGGTGATCCTCTACGCCTGGGCCACGGTCGCCTGCTCGCTGCTGCTCATCCCGGTCGCGGGGATGGGGCTGGTCTACTCCGTCTCGGCGCTCGTCTTCGGCGGCTGGTTCATCTACGAGTCGCACCGCCTCTACAACCGGGCAGTCCGCGGCACCGAGCCGCGGCCGATGCGCGTGTTCCACGCCTCCATCACGTACCTCACGCTGCTCTTCGTGGCGATCGCGGTCGATCCGCTGCTGCCCTTCTGACACCCGCGGCAGTGCTCAGTCCTGCTTTGGGTCCTGGGCTCTGAGGGCCGTCTCCTCCGCGTCGATGGCCTGAAGGGCGGCCACGATGGCAGGCTCCTGATACCGACCTTCGCGGCGCGCCCGCAGCACCGCGTCCCGCTCCGCGCCGAGCATCGCCCGCCGCAGCCGCAGCTTCGACTCCAGCTGCGGGATCGAGGCGTCGGGTCCGTAGAGCTCCAGGGTCTCGCCGAGGAATCCGGCGTCCGTGCGCAGCAGGTCGACGATGCGCGCTTCGTCGTCGGGCGTGACCTCGTCGTCGAGGCGCTCGATGCCCGCCTGTCGCGCCTCGGCCAGAAGCATCCGCCGCTCCATGAGCTCCTGGGTCTGGCTCGGGGCCGGGAGGCGCAGACGCCGGATGATCCACGGCAGCGCCAGGCCGCCGACGAGACTCGCCACCACCACCACGAACGCGAGGAACTGCAGATACTCGCGCCCGGGCGTCTCCGGGGGCAGGAGGAACACCGCCGCAAGCGTCACCACGCCGCGCACGCTCGCCGACGCCACCGCGACTCCGTTGCCCCAGGCCCAGCTGCGTTCCCGCAGTCGCCTCGGACCCTTTCGGTAGAGCAGCGTCGTGCCCATCACCCAGGCGAAGCGAGAGGCTGCGAGGGCGAGCAGGATGCCGAGGCAGATGAGCACCGTCGGCCAGAAGCCGGGACCGGTCTGAACGGCACCCTCGAGGATTCCCCGCAGGTTCAGCCCGATGAAGAGGAAGACGGCGTTCTCGAGCAGGAACTGGATCGTCTTCCAGTTGACCCGCTCGGCGACGCGCGCCTCGGCCGAGGCCACCGTCGGTGCGCGGAATCCGAGATAGAGCCCGGCGATGACCACCGCCAGCACCCCCGACGCGTGAACCAGCTCCGCCAGGAGGAACGCGCTGAACGGGGTGACCAGGATGATGCTCGTGTCCAGCACGGGGGAGTGGAGCATCGATCGCACGCGCGACACGACCCACCCCACCAGGAGCCCGACGGCGAGCCCGCCCACCACCGCGATCATGAAGTCGATCGCGATGTCGGCGGGGGTCACGACGCTGACGATCGCCGCGATGGACGCGTTCAGGGCGACCAGCGCCGTGGCGTCGTTGAGAAGGCTCTCGCCCTCGAGGATGGTGACCACCCGCCGGGGGAGACCCACCCGACCGGCGATGGCCGTCACGGCGATCGCGTCCGTCGGCGCGACCACGGCAGCGAACGCGAAGGCCGCGGCGAGAGTGATCGCCGGAACGAGCAGGAAGGTCGCGAAGCCGACCGTCACCACCGTGAACGCCACGAGACCGACCGAGAGCAGCAGGATGCTGTCGTTGCGGGCACGGACGTCGACGACGGACGTGCGGATCGCCGCCGCGAACAGCAGAGGGGGGAGGATCCCGTAGAGGATGAGGTCGGGGTCGACCGTGACCGGCGGGATCCCCGGCACGAACGACACCGCGCCGCCCACCGCGACCAGCGCGACGGGCGCCGACCATCCGATGCGGCCCACCACGCCCGTGACCGTGACCGTGGTGAGGACGAAGAGAACGATCCAGGTGATGGATTCGACGGGGTCCACGGCTTCAGTATCGGCCCCCGACAGAGGCCGAGGCACCCGCGACGATCAGCCACGTCGGGGGTGCCTCGGACGAGAGCGGCCTCAGCGGGCGGTCGCGACCTCCGCGGGACGGTCGTCGAGGGTCGGCGCGTCGTCCTCCTGCGCCGCCGACGGGGCGGCCGCGGCGTCGTCCTCGACCGGCGATCCGTCGACGGGTTCGACGACCACTGCCGGCGGGTGGGGGCGGAGAGTCGACACGGCGGCGATTCCCAGCGCGAGCAGAAGACCCACGACCCCCGCGCCCAGAAGCGTCGCGCCCAGGCCCGCCAGCGACTGGCCCACGTACACGTCGACGCCGGTAGCGGTGCCGTCGTTCAGAGTGGTCGTCATCGCGCCGAGCTTGTCGGCGAGCAGCGCGGCGCCGGTGAGGATGGTCGCGAGGGAAAGGGCCACGAGGGCCCAGAAGGGGATGCTGCGAACCAGGCGGGGACGGGTGGGCATATGTTCACTCCTCATGCGCGACCGGGCGGCCGCGGCATCCGTCACCTTGCCAAGCGCATCCGAGCAGAGTCGGTGCGTGGCCTATGAGTCCGCTGAGCGGGCCATCTCGGCCACAGGTGCCTTGAGGTGCAGGACGACCGCGGTCATCGCGGCCACGAGCACGACCGCGAGCACCATGTGGATGTTGACGAGGACGATCGGCAGTCCCGTGCGTGCCTGCCACAGCCCCACGACGATCTGCACGACCTCGACTGCCAGCAGCAGGCCCGTCCACAGTCGCAGGCGCAACGCGGGTGGGGTGCGCACTGCGCCCGCGACCAGCGCGAGGGTCAGGGCGAGCGTGATGTACGCCGGCCAGGAGTGCACGTGCTGCATCAGCTCGGGATCGAGGTCGTTCCGCGCTGCGCCGCCGTCGCCGGCGTGCGGTCCCGATCCCGTCACGAGGATGCCGACGACCACGGTGAGGAGGACGAACGCGCTGGTGAGGTGCGTCGTGACCGCGTACCACACCGGAACGGCCCGGACGCGGGGCCCGGGCTGCGCGTACACGCGGACGACGAAGGCGGCCGACAGTGCCACGAGCACGACCGAGGCGAAGTAGTGGAGGCCGACCACGTAGGGGTTCAGTCCGGTGAGCACCGTGATCCCGCCGATCACCGCCTGCACCGGGACGTAGAGGCCGATCGCCAGGGCGAGCCAGAACAGGTCGGGCCGCGATCGCCGCATGCGCACGACGAACAGGAACGTCACGATCGCCACGGCGACGAGTACGAAAGTGAGAAGCCGGTTGCCGAACTCGATCACGCTGTGGACGACGGGCAGTTCGGGCGTCGGCACGAAGGATCCCTCGGAGCACTGCGGCCAGGTCGGGCAGCCGAGCCCCGACCCGGTCAGCCTGACGAGGCCGCCGGTCGCCACGATCCCGATCTGCACGACCAGCGTGGCCCACGCCATGACGACCACCCGTCGGCCGACGGCGTTCGGGAGCCGGTCACGCACGCGGCGGCGCGCGGGCGTGGGGGTCGTGGTGGATGTCGCGGACACGTCGTCTCCCGGGGGCGGTTCTGCGCCGGTCATCCGCGTCATGCGAACCCGTGGTCGGGGCAGAGCCTGTAGAATCGAGGGGTCGGTCACGCGCGCACAGAACCGTTGCTGAAACAGTCGGCTGCGGGCGCTGCGACCACTGACAGTCTAGGCGCGATGCACAGCGTCGAATGAGAGGGCCCGCGAGCGGCATCCCCCTCCGGTAACTCCACCGGAGGAGCCGGAATGCCGGGGCGGATGAACCGTCAGGACCCGGAGGAGAACGAGACGATGTCTGATGTGCTGATCGACCGCCCGGAGCTCGAAGGCCTGGGTGTCTACGAGTTCGGCTGGCACGACCCCGACGCGGCGGGCGCGAGCGCGAAGCGCGGACTGAACGAGGCCGTGGTGCGCGACATCTCGGCGCTCAAGGCCGAGCCCGAGTGGATGCTCAAGACCCGTCTGAAGGGTCTGCAGCTGTTCGGCCGCAAGCCGATGCCCACCTGGGGGGCCGACCTCTCGGAGATCGACTTCGAGAACATCAAGTACTTCGTCCGGTCCACCGAGAAGCAGGCCGGATCGTGGGAGGAGCTCCCCGAAGACATCCGCAACACCTACGAGCGGCTCGGGATCCCCGAGGCGGAGCGTCAGCGGCTCGTGGCCGGCGTCGCGGCCCAGTACGAGTCCGAGGTGGTCTACCACCAGATCAACGAGCAGCTCGAGGCTCAGGGCGTCATCTTCATGGACACCGACACGGCGCTGCGCGAGCACCCCGAGTTCTTCGAAGAGTACTTCGGCACCGTCATCCCGGCGGGCGACAACAAGTTCGCGGCACTCAACACCGCCGTCTGGTCGGGAGGGTCGTTCGTCTACGTGCCCCCGGGCGTGCACGTCGAGATCCCGCTGCAGGCCTACTTCCGCATCAACACCGAGAACATGGGCCAGTTCGAGCGGACGCTGATCATCGCCGACGAGGGATCGTACGTGCACTACATCGAGGGCTGCACCGCCCCGATCTACAAGAGCGACTCGCTGCACTCCGCCGTGGTCGAGATCATCGTCAAGAAGAACGCGCGCGTTCGCTACACGACGATCCAGAACTGGTCGAACAACGTCTACAACCTCGTCACCAAACGGGCCGTCGCCCACGAAGGTGCGACGATGGAGTGGATCGACGGCAACATCGGCTCGAAGGTCACGATGAAGTACCCGTCGATCTTCCTCATGGGCGAGCATGCCAAGGGCGAGACCCTCTCGGTCGCCTTCGCCGGCCCCGGCCAGCACCAGGACGCCGGCGCGAAGATGATCCACATGGCGCCCTACACGCAGTCGTCGATCGTCTCGAAGTCGATCGCCCGCGGTGGCGGCCGAGCCGGCTATCGCGGTGAAGTGCGCGTCGACGCGAACGCCCACCACTCCGCCAACACGGTGCGATGCGACGCCCTGCTCGTCGACACGATCTCGCGGTCCGACACGTACCCGGCGATCGACATCCGCGTCGACGACGTGCAGCTCGGCCACGAGGCCACCGTCTCGAAGGTGAGCGAGGAGCAGCTCTTCTACCTGCAGTCCCGCGGCCTCCCCGAGGACGAGGCGATGGCCATGATCGTCCGCGGCTTCATCGAGCCCATCGCCCGCGAACTCCCGATGGAGTACGCGCTCGAACTGAACAAGCTCATCGAGATGGGCATGGAAGGATCCGTCGGCTAGTGAGTTCCGTGACCCAGGCCCCCGTCACCGTCCCCGGTGCGAAGGGCCACACCGATGGTGCCGGTGCCTTCGTCCCGGTGCAGACCCGCTCCGAGCGCTTCACCTCATACGACCCGGCCGAGTTCGACGTGCCGACCGGTCGCGAGGTCAACTGGAAGCACACGCCGATCGACCGCATCCGGTCGCTCTTCGCCGACGACACCGGTCGCCACGGCGTCATGGAGGTCGACGTCCGCGCCCCCGGTGAGCTCGTCCAGGAGCGTCTTCGCCACGGCACGGCGCCTCGCGGCGAGGTGTTCCGCCCCGAGGATCTCCCCAGCGCCATCGCGTGGAAGCAGGAGACCGAGGCCCCGCTCCTGCGCATCCCGGCCGGTGTGGAGCTCACCCAGCCTGTGCTCGTCGACCTCCGCGGAACCGGCGGCCTCGCGCATGCGCATGTCGTCGTCGAGGCGCAGGCCAACTCCCACGCGACCGTGGTCTTCCGGCACCGCGGCACGGCCGAGCACGTGCAGAACGTGGAGATCATCGTCCGCGACGGTGCGCATCTGACCCTCGTGACCGTGCAGGAATGGGACGACGATGCCGTCCACGCGGCATGCCATCAGGCCCGCGTCGACCGCGACGCGACCCTCCGTCACGTCGTCGTCAGCTTCGGCGGCGCCGTCGTGCGGGTGAACCCCAGCGTCGAGCTCGCGGGGACCGGCGCACGGGGCGAGCTCTACGGCCTGAGCTACAGCGACGCCGGCCAGCACCTCGAGAGCCAGGTGTACCTGCACCACAAGGGCGGCGAGACCTCGGGCGACGTGCTCTACAAGGGCGCCCTCCAGGGCGCCGAGGCGCGCAGCGTCTGGATCGGCGACGTCCTCATCGGGCCCGACGCCGTCGGCACCGACTCCTACGAGGCGAATCGCAACCTCGTGCTCACCGACGGAGCCCGCGCCGAGTCCATCCCGAATCTCGAGATCGAGACCGGTGACATCCGCGGCGCCGGGCACGCGAGTGCGACGGGCCGCTTCGACGACGAGCAGCTGTTCTACCTGCAGGCCCGCGGCATCCCCGAAGACGAAGCGCGGCGCCTGGTCGTGCTCGGGTTCCTCGCCGAGGTCGTGCAGAAGATCGGCGTCCCCGAGCTGGAGGGCGCGCTCTTCGCCGCGATCGAGGAGGAGCTCGCGCGGGAGGTCGTCCGATGACCGCTCAGCGCGCATGCGCCCTCAGCGAGCTCGTGCAGGACGAGGCGCGCCGCGTCGAGATCGACGGGGTCGCGATCGCGGTGGTGCTCGACGGCAACGGCGAGGTGCACGCGATCGGCGACACCTGCACCCACGGCGACATCTCTCTCTCCGACGGGTTCGTCGAGGGCGAGACGCTCGAGTGCTGGGCGCACGGCTCGGCGTTCTCGCTGCGCACCGGAAAGCCCCTGAACCTCCCCGCGTACGAGCCGGTTCCGGTGTTCGCGGTCACCATCGACGGCGATGACGTGCTCATCGACCCGGCCGTCACGCTCGATCTGAACTGAAGAAGGTATTCGACATGTCTGTCCTCGAGATCCGCGACCTCCACGTGACGGTCGAGACGGATGCCGGCACCACGCCCATCCTCAACGGTGTCACGCTCACGATCCGCACCGGCGAGACCCACGCCATCATGGGACCCAACGGGTCGGGCAAGTCGACGCTGGCCTACACGATCGCCGGTCACCCCAAGTACACGGTGACGAGCGGGTCCATCTCGCTCGACGGCGAGGACGTGCTCGCGATGTCGGTCGACGAGCGTGCGCGCGCGGGCCTGTTCCTCGCGATGCAGTACCCGGTCGAGATCCCGGGCGTCACCGTCACGAACTTCCTCCGCACCGCGAAGACCGCGATCGACGGCGAGGCGCCGTCCATCCGGACGTGGACCAAGGACGTCAAGTCGTCCATGAAGAACCTGCGCATGGACCCCAAGTTCGCGCAGCGGAACGTCAACGAGGGGTTCTCGGGCGGAGAGAAGAAGCGCCACGAGATCCTTCAGCTCGAATTGCTCAAGCCGCAGATCGCGGTCCTCGATGAGACCGACTCCGGCCTCGACGTCGACGCCCTGAAGATCGTGTCGGAGGGCGTGAACCGTGCGAAGGCCGAGACCGACCTCGGCGTGCTGCTGATCACGCACTACACCCGCATCCTGCGTTACATCCGTCCGGACTACGTGCACGTCATGGTCGGCGGACGGATCGTAGAGGAGGGCGGCCCGGAGCTCGCCGACCGCCTCGAGGACGAGGGTTACGACCGCTTCCTCCCCGCGGGCGTGGAAGAGCCGGCCGATGCCCCCGTGGGCACCGACGCCTAGAATCGTTACATGACCGCAACGCTTACACCCGAGAAGTACGACGAGGTCACCGAAGCTCTCAAGGACGTCATGGACCCCGAGCTGGGGATCAACGTCGTCGACCTGGGTCTCATCTACGACCTCGGGTGGGATGACGAGAACGATGCCCTCGTCATCCACATGACCCTGACGTCGGCCGGCTGCCCGCTGACCGACGTCCTCGAAGAGCAGACAGCGCAGGCCCTCGACGAGGTCGTCGAGCGCTTTCGCATCAACTGGGTGTGGATGCCGCCGTGGGGGCCCGAGCGGATCACCGACGACGGTCGCGACATGATGCGGGCGCTCGGCTTCGCGATCTGACCGGGCGGCGGCGACGCCTGCAACACAAGGTCACGGCGGGATGAGGCATCCGTGGCCCTGGATACGCTCGTGACGTGAGCGTCGTTCCCCTTCAAGCCCTTCCGATCGAGCAGTTGCGGCAGCGCTCGAGCACGAAGTGGCGGAAGTACGGCGACGACGTGCTGCCGTTTTTCGTCGCCGAGACGGACTATCCCGCGGCGCCCGCCATCACGGAGGCGCTGAGCAGGGCCGTCGCCCTCGGCGACACCGGGTACACGCCGCCCGATCCGGGCGTCGCGGCCGCATACGCGGAGTTCGCCGAGCGGAGATTCGGCTGGCACGTCGACCCGGCTCGCGTGCGCACGACGTGCGACGTCATGATGGGGATCGTCGAGATCCTGCGGCGCGTGACCGAGCCGGGAGACCGGGTCATCGTAACCACCCCGGTGTATCCGCCGTTCTTCGAGTGCGTCCCCGAGGCCGGTGCCGTCGTCGAGCGGGTGCCACTGCTCGACACCGGAACCGAGTGGCGCCTCGACCTGGGCGCGATCGAGGCGTCTCTGGCAGCCGGGGCGAGGGCGATCCTGCTGTGTAATCCGCACAACCCGACCGGCACGGTGCATGCGCGGGAGACGCTGGCGCAGCTCGCCGATCTGGCGGCGGCCCATGGCGCGGTCGTGATCAGCGACGAGATCCACGCCCCGCTGACCCACCGCGGGTCTCACTTCACTCCGTTCCTCGACGCCTCACCCGTCGCGGCCCGCATCGGATACGCCGTCGTGAGCGCGAGCAAGGCGTTCAATCTCGCCGGTCTCAAGTGCGCGCTGATGGTGACGGCCGACGACGCCACGTCGCGAGTCGTCCGGTCGCTGCCGGACGAGGTCGAGTGGCGGACGGGGCTGTTCGGCGCCATCGCGGCGGTTGCGGCCTTCTCGCCGGCCAGCGATCCCTGGCTGGACGCGCAGCTCGCCGCGCTCGACGAGAACCGCGAGCTGCTGTCGTCGCTGCTCGCCGAGCACCTCCCCGGGGCGCGCTACCGCATCCCCGACGCGGGCTTCCTCGCCTGGGTCGATCTGCGGAGCCTGGGGTGGGGCGACAACCCGGCCGTGAAGATCCGCCGCGAGGCCAAGGTGGCTTTCCACCTCGGCCCGTACTTCGGCGAGGAGGGGCGCGGACACGTGCGCATCAACTTCGGCTGCGCCCCCGAGCTGCTCGCCGAGGCCCTCGCACGGGTGGGTAGCCTGGTTCGATGAGCACCGCGCCCGTCGACACTGCGGCGGGCATCTGGCACCCCCGGTTCGTCTGGGTCACGGTGGGGTCCATCGCGCTCATCTTCCTCGCCGCGATTCAGTCGCTGGCGGTGACGACGGTGATGCCGATCGTGAGCGCCGATCTGGACGGCGACGCGCTGTTCGCCGTCGCGTTCGCCGGCACGTTGGCGACGAGCGTGATCGGGATGGTCGCCGTGGGCGCCTGGTGCGACCGCGGGGGAGTGCTCGCACCTCTGACGACCGCCGTCGTCCTGTTCGTGGGCGGGCTCCTTCTCGCGGGTCTCGCTCCCACCATGGGATGGCTGGTCGTGGGGCGACTGATCCAAGGGCTCGGCACGGGCGGGCAGACGGTCGCGCTCTACGTGGTGGTGGCGCGCGTCTACCCTCCGCTTCTCCACGGGCGCGTGTTCGCGGCGTTCTCGGCCGCGTGGGTCATCCCGTCGGTCATCGGTCCCTCCCTCGCGGGGCTGGTGACCGAGCTGATCGATTGGCGGTGGGTCTTCCTCGGTGTCGCGGCACTCACTATGGCGGCCTTCGTCATGGTGGTCGCGAGGCTGCACGGCCTGCCCCTGCGCACCGACGAACCGGCGACGGCCCGGGTCGCTCCCAGGCTGCTGTGCGCCGTCGCGGTCGCGGCGGGCGCGCTGGCGCTGAGTCTCGCCGGGGAGCTCGGGGGATACGCCGGCGTGGTGATCGCGGCATCCGTCGTCGTCATCGTGATCGCGTCCCGCCCGCTCCTTCCGCGCGGAACCGTTCGCGCTCAGCGCGGCCTGCCCAGCGTCGTGCTCATGCGAGGCCTCATCGCCGGATCGCTGTTCGGGGCGGAGATCTACGTGCCGTACCTGCTGATCGATCAGTACGGCTTCTCGCCCACCTGGGCCGGGCTCGGGCTGACCGCGGCAGCCCTGACATGGGCCGTCGCCGCCGACGTGCAGGGGCGCTTCGGCGACCGTCTGGGCAATGCGCGGATCACGCTGCTCGGGACCGCGATGCTGATGGCGGCCACGCTGGTCGCGGGCGCGGTGGCGCTGTTCTCGCTCACGCCCCTCGTGCTGATCGGCGGATGGGCCTTCGCCGGTGCCGGGATGGGTCTGATGTACCCGCGGCTGACCGTGCTGACGCTCGCTTACTCCACTCCGCAGAATCAGGGCTTCAACTCGGCGGCGCTGTCGATCTCCGATGCGGTCGGCTCGGCGACCGCCATCGCGGCGATGGGCCTCGTCTTCACCGCGCTGCGGCAGACGGATGCCGCGTTCCCGGTGGTCTTCGCGTTGGCAGCCGGCCTCGCCGCACTGGCGATGGTCCCGGGCCTTCGGCTGGGGCACGCCCATGAGACACGAGCCCCGATTTGAGGTCGAAGGCAGGTAAGGCTAGCCTAACTGCGTGAGCTTCTCGAGCGCCGTCGTCACCCGCCCCGCGTACCGTCCCTACGCTGCGACCGTCGCCGAGGTCCACCGGCTCTCGCCCCACTTCGTGCGCATCACCTTCACCGGCCCCGATTTCGACGTGTTCGGGACCGCAGGCCTCGACCAGCGGATCAAGCTCATCCTGCCGCTCGCCGACGGCACCCTCAGCGACATCGGACAGAACGACGAAGCCGTCATCGCCGCGGGCGACTGGTACACGATCTGGCGCGAGCTGCCCTCCGCCGCCCGGGGAGCGCTGCGCACCTACACCGTCCGCCGCATCGACGCCGAGTCGCGTCGCCTCACCGTCGACTTCGTCGTGCACCACGATGCCGGGCCGGCCGGGTCGTGGGCCGAGTCCGCGTCGGTCGGGCAGGAGCTGGTGATCGTCGGACCGGACCAGCGCAGCGACGGCTTCCGGCTCGGTCTGGACTGGCACCCGGGGACGGCGCGTCGACTGCTCCTCGCGGGAGACGAGACCGCTGCGCCGGCCATCTCGGGCATCCTCGAGTCGCTCGACGCCTCGCACGACGTCGATGCGTTCATCGAGGTCCCTACAGCCGCCGACCGCCTCACCCTCGACCTTCCTCCCTCGTTCCGGGTGACGTGGCTCGCCCGCGACGAGCGGGAGCACGGCGCCGCTCTCGCGGAAGCCGTCGCGGCATGGAGCACAACCTCACCCGAGGTTCTGGAGCGGGCGGCTGCACCGCGCCCCCAGGAACTGGCCGATGTGAACGTCGATGTCGACATCCTGTGGGACAGCCCCGACGACTCCGAGGGGGAGTTCTACGCCTGGATGGCCGGGGAGGCCGCCATGGTCAAGGGCCTCCGGCGTCATCTCGTCCAGGGCTGCGGCGTCGACCGCAAGCGCGTCGCCTTCATGGGCTACTGGCGGCTCGGCCAGTCCGAGCGACAGGGATGACGAACGCTCGGGATCGGCGCGGGCGCCTGCTGCTCGTCGCCGCCATCGGGGTGCTCGCCGTCATGGTGGTCGTGAGTCTGATGGTCGGCGCCCGGCCCGTCGCCCCCGCCGTGGTGGTCGACGCCCTGTTCCGTCCCGATCCATCCTCGGCGGACCACACCGTGATCCTCACGCAGCGCGTGCCTCGGACCGTGATCGGGATCCTGGCGGGCGCGGCGCTCGCCCTCGCCGGAACCCTGATGCAGGGACTCACCCGCAACCCGCTGGCCGACCCCGGGCTGCTCGGCGTCAACGCCGGCGCCTCCGTCGCCGTCCTCGCGGCCATCACGGTGTGGGGGATCACCTCTCCGTCCGGGTTCGTGTGGTTCGCCTTCGCCGGGGCCGCCGCGGCTTCCGTCGTCGTCGCCCTGATCGGCACGCGGGGACCCGACGCCACCAACCCCGCGAAGCTCGCGCTCACGGGCGCCGCCGTGACGGCAGGGCTGACCGCGGTCACCACCTTCATCCTCACCACGTCCATCAGCGCCTTCGACGTCTTCCGCTACTGGCAGGTCGGCGGTCTGACGGCGCGCGGCCTCGACACCGTCGCCGTCGTGACGATCCCCATCGTCGTGGGGGCCATCATCGCCTTCGCGTCGGCGAGGGGTCTGGACGTCATGGCGCTCGGCGACGAGACCGCCGCGGGACTCGGCCACAGCGTCGGGCGCACGCGCGCGCTCGGCATCGTCGCGACCGTGCTGCTCTGCGGTGCCGCGACCTCGATCGCCGGTCCGATCGTCTTCGTCGGCCTGCTCGTGCCGCACGCGCTGCGAGCGCTGGTCGGCGGAGACTACCGCTGGCTGCTGGCGATCGGCGCGCCGGCGGGTGCGATCCTGCTGCTGGCGGCCGACGTCGTCGGGCGCGTGATCGCCCTGCCCGGCGAGGTGCAGGCAGGACTCGTCGTCGCCTTCGTCGGCGCGCCCGTGCTCGTGTCGCTGGTGCTGCGGCCGGGGAGGGTGGCCCTGTGACCTCGTCCGTCGTAGAGATCCGCTCCCGCGTCCGGCGCCGGCGAGTCCTCGTGGTCTCCGCGGTGCTCGTCGCGACGCTCACCGTGTCGATCGTCGCCCTGTCGGTCGGCGACTATCCCATCGCGCCCGCCGAGCTGTGGCAGACCATCTGGGGAGCCGGCGATCGGGCGCAGTCGTATGTCGTCTTCCAGGTTCGCGCGCCACGGCTCGTGATGGGACTCCTGGTCGGAGCCGCCCTCGGCATCGCGGGAGCGCTGCTGCAGTCGCTGCTTCGGAACCCGCTCGCCAGCCCTGACCTGCTCGGGATCAGCGGCGGCGCCGGTGCCGCCGCCGTCTTCGCTCTTCTCATCCTCGGCCTGGGCGGACCCCTGCTCGCTCTCGCCGCATTCGTCGGCGGAACGGTCGTGGCCGCCTTCCTCCTGCTGGCGGGCCGGCACCGCGCGGACGGCGGGTACCGACTCATCCTCGCGGGCGTGGGCGTGGCCTTCCTCTGTGTCGCGATCACGAACTACCTCCTCGTCCGCGCCCAGGTGGAGCTCGCCCAGGCCGCGCTGATCTGGCTGACGGGCAGCCTCGCGTCCACCCCGTGGTGGAACGTCCTGACGGTGGGAGTGGTCGTGCTCGTGTGCGTGCCCGCCGTGGTGGCGTGCGCCCGGTGGCTGCCCCTGACCCAGATGGGGGCGGCGACGGCCGCCTCGCTGGGCGTGCGTGCGTCGACGGTGCGTGTGGTCGGCATCATGACGGCGGTGCTCCTCACCGCGGTGACGTGCGCCTTCGTGGGTCCGATCTCCTTCATCGCGCTCTGCGCGCCCGCGATCGCGCGCCCCCTTCTCGGCCACGGTGCCGTCGGGATCGGGACGAGCGCGGGCGTCGGGGCGGGGCTCCTCGTCTCGGCGGATCTCGTGGCGCAGTTCGCGTTCCCCGGCTTCTCCCTGCCCGTCGGCGTCGTCACGGGCGCCATCGGCGCGGTCTTCCTGCTGTGGCTGCTCGCCACGTCGAAAGGACGGAACCTGTGACTCCCGCTTCCGCCACCCGTCTCAGCGCTCGCAATCTCGCTGCCGGCTATCCCGGACGCCGCGTCATCGAAGGCCTCGACCTCGACATCGCGCCCGGCCGGATCACCATGATCATCGGGGCGAACGCCTGCGGCAAGTCCACCCTGCTCAGCGTCCTCGCCCGCGTGAACGAGCCTCTGGGCGGCCGGGTCGAGATCGACGGCGCCGACGTCACGACGATGCCCCGCCGCCGCTTCGCGCAGAGCGTCGGACTTCTGCCGCAGCATCCGATCGCCCCCGATGGACTCACTGTCGCCGAGCTCGTCTCACGTGGCCGCCATCCGCACCGGGGCATCTTCCAGCGGTGGACGGCGGCCGACACCGCGAAGGTCGACGACGCGATGGCCAAGACGGGCGTCGCGGCTCTGGCCGACCGGCCGGTGGGCGACCTCTCGGGCGGGCAGCGCCAGCGGGTGTGGATCGCCATGGCGCTCGCGCAAGAGCCGCGAGTGCTCCTGCTGGACGAGCCGACCACGTTCCTCGACCTCAGTCACCAGATCGAGGTGCTGGATCTGCTGCGCGCCCTCAATCGCAGCGAGGGCACGACGATCGTGGTCGTCCTGCACGAGCTCAACCTCGCGGCCAGGTACGCCGACGACCTCGTGGTCATGAGCGGCGGCCGCATCGTCGCCCACGGCACACCCGACGACGTCCTCACGCGCGAGGTGGTCGCACGGGCCTTCGGTCTCGACGCTCTCGTGATCCCCGACCCTCTCACCTCCACCCCCCTCGTCATCCCCGTTCCCGGCGGCGCTCACGCCGCGGCGGACGAGGCGTGACGTCACCCGAAAGGAAGAAACCAGATGCCCGCACACAAGTCCCGACTGAGCGCACTCGCCGCGCTGACCGTGGTCGGCGGACTCGCGCTCTCCGGCTGCGCCGGCGGCGCCGCGCAACCCGACACTTCGGCACCGGCCGGCGGAGAAGCAGCGGCCGACGCCTTCCCCGTCACGTTCGAGCACATCTACGGCGAAACGGTCATCGAAGAGGCCCCGGAACGCATCGCGACCTGGGGATGGGGCGCGACCGACGCCGTCCTCGCGCTCGGCATCGTGCCCGTCGCGATCCCGTCGTCCGTGTACGGCGGAGGCGACGACCTCATCACACCGTGGGTCTCCGACGCACTCGACGAGCTGGGCGGCGAGGAGCCCGTGCTCCTCGACAACTCGACCTTCGAGCTGTCCGTCGAGGAGCTGCTCGCGACCGACCCCGACGTGCTCATCGCCTCGTACTCGGGCCTCACGCAGGAGGAGTACGACGCCGTGACGGCCGCCGGCATCCCGGTCGTCGCGCCGGAGGAGGCGCTGTGGGCGACGCCGTGGCGCGATGTGATCACCGACACCGGCCGGGCGCTGGGCCTCGAGCAGGAGGCCGAGGACATCCTCACGGGTCTCGACGAGCAGATCGCCGACGCGGCCGCGGAGCACCCCGAGTTCGAGGGCACGACCATCGCCTACGCGGATGACGACGTCGACACGTTCTACCTCTACCTGCCCGCTGACCCGCGGGTGGAGATCCTCGAGGACCTCGGATTCGTGAGCGCCCCGGCCGTGACCGAGCTCGACACGGGCGAGTCGACGTTCTACACCACGGTGAGCGCGGAGAACCTGGACCAGGTCGACGCCGAGGTGCTGTTCACGCAGGCGGAGAGCCAGGACGACCTCGATGCGTTCCTCGCGTCGGACCGCGGCCAGCTGATCCCCGCGGTCGTCGCGGGCGCCGTCGCCCCCATCGTCGGCGAGGAGAACGTCGCCGCCGTGTCGCCGACGGCCCTCACGCTGCCGTGGCTGCTGCCGGAGATGGTGGACCAGCTGGCAACGGCGACCGCCGCAGCCCAAGGCTGAGACCCGGCCCGCGCGCGAAACCGAAAGCCCCGGCGGCGACGCCGGGGCTTTCGTCTGCTCCGATGCCGCGCGGCGGCGGAGCGGTCAGTCCTTCGTCGCGTCTGCCCGGCGGACGAGCGCCCAGGCACCGGGGATGATGAGGGCCGCGAGACCGGCCTTGATGAGGCCGCCCACGATGAACGGGAACAGCCCGAACTCGAGCAGCTGCCAGAACGTGAAGTCGCCGCCGCCGACGACGTTGAGGATGAGGGCCATGTAGGGGATGCCGAAGACGAATGGCACCGCGCTCGCTGCGGCGAAGCCGACGAAGGCCAGTGCGGGGCGACGGTCCCAGTGCCGTTCGGCGAACCAGCCTGCGACGTACGCCGAGACGATGAAGCCGATCACGTAGCCGAAGCTCGGCTTCGCGATCGCTGCGATGGTCCCGGTGAAATCGGCGAAGACGGGCAGACCTGCCAGGCCGACCAGCATGTACGTGGTGAGCGCCGCAGCGCCGCGGCGCGATCCCAGCGCGGCGCCGACGACGATCACGCCGAGGGTCTGGCCGGTGATCGGGACGGGCTGCAGCGGAATGGAGACCTGCGCGAGGATCGCCACGACGGCGGCGCCCGCGACCACCAGTCCGGCGTCGAGCGCGAAAGCGCGTGCCCGATCAGACGGGCGGGCGATCAGATCGGCAAGGACACGGCGAGGCGAGGATGCGGCGATGGCTGACATGGAACTCAGCCTAGGGGTCGCGGTGGACGCGATCTTGGATGGAGTCCACGAAATGCCGTCGTCCGCTTGTGGGATCTTCCCAACCGACGGCGATCTATACTGGGGGGCTGGCCGATCGGCCACCCTCCCCATCCACCGACGGAACGGACGTTTCGCTGTGCTCGCCGTGCACGACCTCGAGATCCGCGTGGGCGCCCGCGTGCTCATGTCCGACGTGTCGTTCCGGGTGTCCGCCGGCGACAAGATCGGCCTGGTCGGGCGCAACGGGGCGGGAAAGACGACGCTGACCAAGGTGCTGGCGGGCGACGTCCTCCCGTCCGAGGGGCGGGTCGACCGCTCGGGCGAACTCGGGTACCTGCCGCAGGATCCCCGTTCCGGTGATCCCGACATGCTGGCCCGCACCCGCATCCTCGACGCGCGCGGCCTCGGCACGCTGGCGCTCGGCATGCAGGAGGCGTCGCTGGCGATGGCGGACGACGATCCGGATGCCGCGGCCCGCGCCATGCGCAAGTACGCCAACCTCACAGAGCGGTTCGAGGCGCTCGGCGGCTACGCGGCAGAGGCCGAGGCGGCCTCCATCGCCCACAACCTCTCTCTGCCCGATCGGATCCTCGACCAGCCGCTGCGCACTCTTTCGGGCGGCCAGCGACGGCGGATCGAGCTCGCGCGGATCCTCTTCTCCGACGCCCAGACGATGATCCTCGACGAGCCGACGAACCATCTCGACGCCGACAGCGTCGTCTGGCTCCGCGAGTTCCTCAAGGGATACCGGGGCGGCCTGATCGTGATCAGCCACGATGTGGAGCTCGTCGGCGAGACCGTCAACCGCGTCTTCTATCTCGACGCGAACCGCCAGGTGATCGACGTCTACAACATGAGCTGGAAGAACTACCTGCGCCAGCGCGTGGCCGACGAGGAGCGCCGCAAGAAGGAGCGCGCCAACGTCGAGAAGAAGGCGACCGTGCTCCAGCAGCAGGCCGCGCGATTCGGCGCCAAGGCGTCGAAGGCGGCCGCCGCCCATCAGATGGTCGCCCGCGCCGAGAAGATGCTCGCAGGGCTCGAGGACGTGCGCCAGGAGGACCGCGTGGCGAAGCTGCGGTTCCCCAAGCCCGCACCCTGCGGGAAGACGCCGATCACGGCATCCGGTCTCTCGAAGTCCTACGGATCACTCGAGATCTTCACCGATGTCGACCTGGCGATCGACCGCGGCTCGAAGGTCGTCGTGCTCGGACTGAACGGCGCCGGGAAGACGACCCTGTTGCGCATCCTCGCCGGGGTCGACCGCCCCGACACCGGCCAGGTCGAACCCGGTCACGGCCTGAAGATCGGGTACTACGCCCAGGAGCACGAGAATCTCGACGTCTCGAGATCCGTCCTCGAGAACATGATGTCGGCCGCACCCGACATCAACGCGACCGAGGCTCGCAAGGTGCTCGGCTCGTTCCTCTTCACGGGTGACGACGTCCTCAAGCCCGCGGGAGTTCTCTCGGGCGGTGAGAAGACCCGGCTGTCGCTGGCGACCCTCGTCGTCTCGAGCGCCAACGTGCTCCTGCTGGACGAGCCGACGAACAACCTCGATCCGGCATCGCGCGAGGAGATCCTCGGCGCCCTCGCGCATTACGAGGGAGCGGTCATCCTGGTGTCCCACGACGAAGGAGCCGTGGAGGCGCTCAATCCCGAGCGCGTCCTCATCCTCCCCGACGGCGTGGAAGACATCTGGGGCCGCGACTACGCCGACCTCGTGAGCCTCGCCTGACACGAGGCGTCGGAGCGTCTGGCGACCTCAGCGTCCGGCGGCGTCGAGGAGCGCGTCCTCGTCTTCCGCGTCGCGGTCGCGACGCCGGGCACCCCCCACCCGCGGGGCCCGGCTCTGTTGCGCCTCCGAGGCTTCGGCGGCCTCTTCCGCTTCCTCGCGCCGGTGCCTCCGCTCGGTGCGGATGACATAAGCGATGAAGATGAATCCCATGATCGCGAACAGGATCCACTGGATCGCATAGGAGAGGTGAGGACCCGGATCGGCCGACGGCGCTTCGAGCGGTTGGGGCGCCGCGGCGGGCGCCGGGCTCTCCGAGACGAGCACACCATACGCGCCGAGCTCGAGCTCGTCGCCGATGTCGGGGGCGACAGCCCCTGCGACGAGGGGCAGGTTGATCGTCGCCACCTGACCGTCCGGAGCCGACCTGCCGGAGGATGGCGCCTGCTCGCCGGGCTTGAGCCGCGCGACGACCGTGATCTCGCCCTCCGGTGGAGAGGGCACCGCGTCCGGGTCGGGCTGGTCGTCGCCGGGCGGGACCCACCCTCGGTCGATGAGCAGCACGCGTCCGTCGTCGAGACGGAACGGGACGAGCACTTCGAACGCCGCGGTGCCGCCGTGCGGGCGATTGCGCACCAGCAACTGGTCGTCATCGACGTATCGGCCGATCAGCTCCACCGGGCGCCACTGGTCGTCGGGGTCGAACGCGCCCCCCGGGGGGATGAGCTCCGCCAGCGGCACGGGCGCAGCGTCGTAGTTCGCCTCCACCAGCGCGAGCTGACGCGAGCGCTCCTCGTTGCGCGAGAACTGCCAGTTCGACAGGAAGGCGCAGGCGATCGCGAAGACGATCGCCAGCGAGATGTAGATCGCCCACCGGCCCGCCCGGGGGAGCCGCTGCATGCTCACCTCGCGGCGAGTCATCGCAGCGCCCCCGCCGACGTCGCCGGGAGCTCGGAGACCGAGACGGGAAAGCTCCGGGCGGCCAGGAAGTCGCGCAGATAATCGCGATGGTCGTCACACGCGACCCAGGTCTTCACGCGTTCCTCCGCATGAATGCGCGGGTTGCGCCAGTCGATCCGCCATCGCGCGGCATGCCGGCAGCCGGCGCGGGAACAGGTCGCCGCCCCCTCTTGGTCGGGCATCATGCGTCGCGGTCTCGGCGGTCGTCGAGCGCCCGGGTCTCTTGGATGCGGATGACGGTGGGCGATGCCGACGGCATGGGGAGTGGGGCGTTCGGCGCTGCGGGCAGCGCGCGTTCCGGATCCTCTCGCCGATTGCGTCGAGCCTCTTCGCCGACGTTGGCGAGCACGACGGCGAAATAGGGCAGGAAGATCGCTCCCGCCCCGAGCACCCAGGTGTACCAGCCGTAGGGAGTGATGACGACCATCAGGATGAAGCACAGGATGCGCACGCCCATCAGGGCCAGATATCGGGCCGAACGCGCGCCCGCGTCGTCGCGCGGCGCCTGCGGCAGCGACGTGGCGGACTGTGCCCTGCTCGAACTTTTCACGGTGCTTCCAGGGTACGCCGCGCGGCCCCCACCGGCGCCGTTTCGGGGCGCCGAGGGGACCGCTCGGAAGAATGCCGCGCAGGGTCAGTACGAGTAACCCGGGGCGACGCTCGCGACGAACCCGAGGAACGCGAAGAGGGCGATGATGCCGAAGATCGTCAGACCCAGCCCGACCCAGCCGACGATGGTGCCCGCGAGGGCAAGGCCGCGACCCTCTTCACCGCTCGTCTTCAGCTGGTTGAGCGCCATGTGCCCCGTGATCACGCCCACGATCGAGCCGATGAGCGGCACGATGATGAAGCTGGCGAGCGACGCGACCAGCGAGACGATCGCGAGCGTGTTGGTCTTGGTGGGAGCGCCGTACCCGTAGCCCTGGCCTCCGCCGTACTGCGGCGCTGCACCGTAGGGCTGCTGCGGCGCCGCACCGTAGGGCGGCGGCGCGGCGGCGTAACCGGGGGGCGGGGCGCTGTAGCCCGCCGCGGGCGGCGGGTAGGCGCCGGGTTCGGGGGCCGGGGGAACGGGCGGGTTGTCGCTCACGAAGAACCTCTTTCGGATGTCGACCCCAGCGTTCCAGCGAGCGCCGCCGGCTGTCAAACGCGGCGCCGCTAGGCTGGTGCGGATCCGTCACACACCGCTGGGAGCTGCACCATGACCACCGATCGCGTCGTCCTCGTCACCGGCGGAAACCGCGGCATCGGCCGAGCCATCGCGGAACGATTCGTGGCGGAAGGGTACCGTGTGGCCGTGACCGCCCGTTCGGGGGAGGGTCCGGAGGGCACGCTGACGGTACGCGCGGATGTCACGGATGCCGCGGCCGTCGATGCCGCCTTCTCCGAGGTCGAGCGTGAACTCGGCCCCGTCGAGATCGTGGTCGCGAACGCCGGTGTCACGAAGGACACGCTGCTGCTTCGCATGACGGAGGACGACTTCGACAGCGTCGTGGCCACGAACCTCGGCGGCGCCTTCCGCGTCGTGAAGCGCGCATCGAAGGGGATGCTCCGAGCGAAGTGGGGCCGCGTCATCTTGATCTCGAGCGTGGTCGGCCTCTACGGATCGGCAGGTCAGATCAACTACGCGGCGTCGAAGTCCGCCCTGGTGGGATTCGCGCGGTCGCTCACGAGGGAGCTCGGGGGGCGCGGCATCACCGCGAACGTGGTCGCTCCGGGCTTCATCGAGACCGACATGACCGCGGCGCTGCCGGACGAAACCCAGGCGGAGTACAAGAAGAACATCCCCGCCGGTCGATTCGCCACGGCGGACGAGGTGGCCGGAGTGGTCACCTGGGTCGCGTCAGATGACGCCGCCTACATCTCGGGCGCCGTGATCCCCGTCGATGGCGGCCTCGGGATGGGCCACTGAACGGCTGCCCTTCGCGTCAGCGCAGAGCCTCGAGAATCGCCTGCGCCACCGCATCCGGCTGCGAGAACTGCGGCCAGTGCCCTGAGCCGAGACGCACCACCTCGGCCTCGCCGATCGCGGCGAACTCTTCGCCCCATGGCCCCCACTGTGCGACCGCCTCGCGGAACTCCGACTCGTCCATGCCGCCCATGAGGAGCGTCACCGGCACCCCGTGCCGGCGGGTGCCGTCGAGGCGGAGCGGATCGGTGGGGACGCGGGCCGGCACGGAATGGGTGCGCGCGGACCAGCGACGACGTGTCTCGGCATCGAGATCGGCCACATCCGGCTCGTCGAAGGAGTCCCAGCCGGGGAAGGGGACCACGCCGTCGACGACGGGGAACTCTGAGATGCCCTGACCGTCGGGAGCGGGGATCGTGTCGAGCAGGATGACGCGGGCGAGCGAATCGGCTCGGGCCTCGGCCGCGCCCCACACCACGTTGCCGCCGCCGCTGTGCCCGACGAGGGCCACCGGAGCGGAAGCGGCGTCGATCTCGGCGACGACGGCGTCGACCCAGTCCTGGATGCCGATGCCGGCGGATCTCTCGGCCGGCTCGCCCACGCCGGGCAGGGTCAGGGGGCGAGGCGTGTGGCCCGCCCGCTCGAGTGCGGGAGCGACGCCCTCCCACGAAGAGGCGTCGAGCCACAGGCCGGGAACGAGGATGATGTCCATGGGTCGACGCTAACGGTCGCCGCCGACATCGACCGGGTCAGGGGAGCAGTGCGATGACCTCGGCGAGATCGACCGGTCCGATCACCAGGTCGGCCTGCGCCCGGACCGCCGGCTTGGCGTTGAACGCCACTCCGAGACCCGCCGCGGCCATCATCAGCAGATCGTTCGCCCCGTCGCCGATGGCGATGGTTCGCTCAGTCGGCACCCCGCACTCCGCCGCCCACTCGCCGAGCGCCTCCGCTTTCGCCGCGGCGTCGACGATGTCGCCGTCGACCTGTCCGGTCAGCACGCCGCGGTCGGTGGCGAGCCGGTTCGCGCGCCACGTGTCGACGCCCAGCGACGGAGCGACGCTGTCGAGGATCTCGTGGAAGCCGCCCGAGACGACTCCCACACGTCCGCCGCGGTGGTGGGCCGCTCGGATCAGATCGACGACGCCCGGCGTGGGCTCGACCCGCGCCCTCACCCGATCGAACGCCGTGAGGGGCACGCCGGCGAGAGCGTCGACCCGCGAGCGGAGGCTGGTTGCGAAGTCGACCTCGCCTCGCATGGCGGCCTCGGTCGCGGCCGCCACCTCGGGGCCGCGGCCCGCTTCATCGGCGATGAGCTCGATGACCTCGTTGCGGATCAGGGTCGAGTCGGCGTCGAGGACCACGAGGAAGCGCGCGGGGGCAAGGGGCATCCCTCCACGCTAGCGGCGCCCGACGCCTCGACCCGAACCCGTGTTCACGGTTCGACGCGGACGCCCTTGCCGACGACCGTGATCCCGCTGTCGGTGACGGTGAAGCCGCGCGCGAGGTCCTTCTCGCGGTCGACGCCGACCGTGGCGCCGTCGGTCAGGACCACGTTCTTGTCGAGGATGGCCCGGTGGATGCGCGCGCCGGCACCGACGTGCACATGGTCGAAGAGCACCGAGTCGGTGATGGTCGAGCCGCCCCCGGCCAGGGTCCACGGGCCCACGACACTGCGCTCGAGATGCGTTCCCGACAGCACGGATCCGAGCGACACGATGGAGTCGATCGCGTTGCCGATGCGGCCGACCGAGTCCCGCACGAACTTCGCCGGGGGCGAGTTGACCGCCTGGGAGTGGATGGGCCAGTCGGTGTTGTACAGGTTGAAGACCGGTAGCGTCGAGATGAGGTCGCGGTGCGCGTCGAAGAACGAGTCGATGGTCCCCACGTCGCGCCAGTAGTACCGGTCGCGATCGGTCGAGCCCGGGACGTCGTTGCGGTTCATGTCGTATACGCCCGCCTCGCCGCGCCCGACGAAGTACGGGATGATGTCGCCGCCCATGTCGTGGTTGGAGGTCGGCAGCTCACCGTCCGACTCGACCGCCTCGATGAGGGCGTCGGCGTCGAAGATGTAGTTGCCCATCGACGCCAGGACCTCACCGGGGGAGTCGGCGAGGCCCGTCGGGTTGTGCGGCTTCTCGAGGAAGTCGTGGATTCGGGTGGCGTCGTCCTTCTCGACGTCGATGACGCCGAACTGATTGGCGAGGGAGATGGGCTGGCGGATGCCGGCGACCGTCGCCCGCGCGCCGGAGTCGATGTGAGCGGCCAGCATCTGCCGGAAGTCCATGCGGTAGACGTGGTCGGCGCCGATGACGACGACGATGTCGGGCTGCTCGTCGTTGATGAGGTTGAGGCTCTGCAGGATGGCGTCGGCGGATCCGGAGAACCAGCGCTTGCCCAGCCGCTGCTGCGCCGGAACCGAGGTGACGTACGAGTCGAGGAGAGCCGACATGCGCCAGGTCTGCGAGATGTGCCGGTCGAGGCTGTGCGACTTGTACTGGGTGAGCACGACGATCTGCCGGAGGCCGGAGTTGATCAGGTTCGAGATCGCGAAGTCGATGAGCCGGTACTGACCCCCGAAGGGAACGGCCGGTTTCGCCCGATCGGCCGTCAACGGCATCAGGCGCTTGCCCTCGCCGCCGGCGAGGATGATTCCGAAGACCTTCGGCGCTGCAGGCATGCCACCACCATACGGGGGTGCGTCGGCGCCGGGGTAGCGGCTATCCGCGTTCGTGGAGGTGTACTAGGTTTCGTCCCATGCGCGTCGACATCGTGACGAAGGAGTACCCGCCCGAGATCTACGGCGGCGCGGGGGTGCACGTGACCGAGCTGGTCAAGGCCCTGCGGTCGGGTCTGGACGTGCGGGTGCGGGCGTTCGGGGCCGACCGGGACGAACCCGGGACGACGGCGTACGGCGTCCCGCAGGAGCTCCGGGCGGCGAACGCGGCCGTTCAGACGCTCGGCACCGACCTCGAGATCGTCGGAGACGTCGCCGGCGCGGACGTCGTGCACAGCCACACCTGGTACGCGAACTTCGCCGGGCACCTCGCCTCTCTGCTCCACGGCATCCCGCACGTCGTCACTGCGCACAGCCTCGAGCCCCTCCGGCCGTGGAAGGCCGAGCAGCTCGGCGGCGGGTATGCCGTCTCGAGCTGGATCGAGAAGACCGCGTACGAAGGAGCGGCGGCCATCGTCGCGGTGAGCGACGGGATGAGACAGGACATCCTGCGCAGCTACCCGGCGCTCGACCCGGCCAAGGTGCGCGTGATCTACAACGGCATCGACGTCGAGTCGTGGCATCCGGTCGACGACCCGGCGCTGCTGACGGAGCTGGGAGTGGATGCCGCGCGACCCTCCGTCGTCTTCGTCGGCCGCATCACGCGCCAGAAGGGCCTGCCCTACTTCCTGCGCGCTGCCGAGCAGCTGCCGCCCGACGTGCAGGTGATCCTGTGCGCGGGAGCCCCGGACACCCCCCAGATCCTCGCGGAGGTGGAGGGTCTCGTGCGCCGTCTGCAGGAGACCCGGGACGGTGTGGTGTGGATCGACCGCATGCTCTCGCGTCACGAGCTGTGCACCATCCTGAGCGCGGCCACCACGTTCGTCTGCCCGTCGGTGTACGAGCCGCTCGGGATCGTCAATCTCGAGGCGATGGCGTGCGGGGCCGCGGTGGTCGGCACCGCCACCGGCGGGATCCCCGAGGTCGTCGTGGACGGGGTCACCGGCCGGCTGGTCCCGATCGAGCAGGTGCAGGACGGAACCGGCACGCCCACGGACCCCGAGCGCTTCGTCGCGGACCTCGCGCGCGTGCTCACCGAAGTGGTGTCCGACCCGGAGCGCGCCCGCGAGTACGGGCGTCGCGGGCGCGAGCGGGCCACGGCGGACTTCAGCTGGCAGAGCATCGCCGAGCAGACCGCGGCGCTGTACACGGAGGTCGCTGCGCGCGGCCGATAGGCTGGACGCATGCCGCAGGTGCTCGAGTTCTCCGACGTCGTCGTCCGCAGGAACGCCAGGGACATCGTCGACCACCTCGACTGGTCGGTGAGCGACGACGAGCGCTGGGTGATCCTCGGTCCCAACGGCGCAGGCAAGACCACGCTGCTGCAGCTCGCCGACACTCTCATGCACCCGACGTCGGGCGTCGTGACGATCCTCGGCGAGCGGCTGGGCCGCACCGATGTCTTCGAGCTCCGCCCGCGCATCGGTTTCGCCTCGTCGGCGATGGCACGGCGGGTCCCGCCCGAGGAGACCGTGCTCAACGTCGTCCTGACCGCAGCGTTCTCGGTGCTCGGCAGATGGCGCGAGGACTACGAGGACATCGACGAGCGCCGTGCCCTGCGGGTGCTCGCCGAGTGGAAGCTCGACCACCTGGCCGACCGCACCTTCGGGACGCTCAGCGACGGCGAGCAGAAGCGCGTGCAGATCGCGCGGGCGGTCATGACCGACCCCGAGCTGCTGCTGCTCGACGAGCCCACCGCCAGCCTCGACCTCGGCGCTCGCGAAGAGCTGCTCACCCTCCTCGGGGGTTACGCGCAGGCGCCGACCACACCGGCGATGATCATGGTGACGCACCATGTCGAGGAGATCCCGGTCGGATTCACGCACGTGCTCCTTCTCGCGGACGGCAGGGCCGTGGCATCCGGTCCGCTGCGCGAGACCCTCACGGCCGAGGCGCTCACCGAGACGTTCGGCGTCCCCATCGAGCTCACCGAGAGCGGCGGCCGGTACGCGGCCCGCGCGGCCCACTGATCCGCGCACCCGCCGATTCCGTCTCCCGCGCGCGGACTGGTAAGATCGTTCTTTGGTGCGCTCGCACCTCAGACTTTGTCCGTCCTGGCAAAATCCAGGACACCACTTCCAAAGGACTTCCCATGAAGACTGACATCCACCCCGAGTACCGTGCCGTCGTGTTCCGCGACCTCGGTTCCGGCGAGACCTTCCTCACCCGTTCGACGGTGACCAGCGACAAGACGATCGAGCTCGACGGTGTCGAGTACCCCGTCATCGACGTCGAGATCTCGTCGGCCTCGCACCCGTTCTACACGGGCAAGCAGCGCATCATGGACTCGGCCGGTCGCGTCGAGAAGTTCAACCAGCGCTTCAAGAACTTCGGCTCCAAGTAAGAGCCGCGAGAGGGCCCCGCTTCGGCGGGGCCTTCGTCGTTGCCGCACGAGCTTCAGCGGATCGGCCAGCTGCCGTCCAGGCGCTCGTCGGCGTCGAGCCGCCCGATGCTCACGAAGTACTCGGTGAGGCTCGCGGCCTGCGCCCGCGCCCAGGCGATCTGCCGGGTGTGCAGCTCGCGCGCGTCGTCCGGCAGCCACGCCGCGAAGCGCTCCGCCAGCGCCTGCGCCACGCGTCCGGCTGCCACGGCGTCGGCCGACGCCTGGTGCGCCCCGTCGAGCCGCACCGCGTAGTGCGCCGCGACGACGGAGAGCGTCCGTTTGCCGCGACGCCACCGGTCGTAGGCCTTGTCGACCACAAGCGGGTCGATGACGGGGAAGGGATCGAGGATCGCCGGCACCCCGTGGCGGATCGCCTCGTGCTTGAGGAGCGAGAAGTCGTACGGAGCGTTGTACGCGACGACCGGGATGCCGGCGTCCAAGAGCTCGCGGACGGCGCACACCACCTCCTCGACGACCGTCGCGGCCGGCGCCCCGTCCCGTCGCGCCACCTCGGTGGAGATGCCATGGATCGCCGCGGCGCCGTCGGGGATGGGAATGCCGGGATCAGCGAGCCAGTCGCGCGCCCGGATGACCGAGCCCGAGGCATCCAGCAGTCCCACGTGCGCCGTGACGATCCGGTCGTTCGCGACATCGACCCCCGTCGTCTCGAGGTCGAAGACCCCCATGACCTTCACCCACTCCGGAGTGGCGAACAGAGGGAGCGTCTCGGGCTGCCACTGTTCCATGCCGATCACGGTATGCGTCCCCTCCGACACCGACGCGGCGACGCACCGGCGAGGCGCCGCCTCGTAGACTCGGAACGTGTCCGCCGCGAACCCCTACGCCGCTCTTCTCGGAGAGATCCCGGTCGAGCGGCGGGAGATCGCGGTCCGCGGCGGCGTCACCGCGTACTGGGTCTACGGACCGGCGGACGCCGCGATCACCCTGGTCGCGGTGCACGGCTTCCGGGGCGAGCATCACGGGCTCGAGCCCGTCGTCGCGCACCTGCCAGGCATACGGGTGATCTCACCCGACCTGCCGGGGTTCGGTGAGACCGCGCCGCTTCCCGGCGTCCGGCACGACCTCGGCGCCTACGCGGACTGGCTCCGTGAGTTCGCCGGCGCGGTCGCGCCCGGGGCGCCGGTGCTCGGTCACTCCTTCGGCTCGATCGTGGTCGCGGCGTCGGTCGCCGGCGGACTGCAGACGCCGCGAGTGATCCTCGTGAACCCGATCGGCGCGCCGGCGCTCGAAGGTCCGCGCGGGCTTCTCACACGGCTGGCCGTCTTCTACTACTGGGCCGGTGCGCGTCTGCCGAAGCGAGTCGGCGACGCGGTGCTGCGCAACGGGCTCATCGTCCGGGTGATGAGCGAGGCGATGGCCAAGACGAAGGACACCGACCTGCGGCGGTTCATCCACGACCAGCACGACACGTACTTCTCGCGTTTCGCCGACCGCGACGTGCTGCACGACGCCTTCGTCGCGTCCGTTTCGCACGATGTGCGCGAGTTCGCGCCGCGCATCGTCCAGCCCACGCTGCTCGTCGCCGCCGAGCGCGACGACATCACGCCCATCGAGGCGGAGCGGCATCTGGCGACACTGTTCGCCGACGCGACGCTCGTCGAGATCGGCGACGTCGGGCACCTGATCCACTACGAGACGCCGGCCCCTGCCGCAGCGGCGATCAGGCGGTTTCTCTCGCCTTCCGGGCGCGATACGCGATGACGTTCATGCGGTTGCCGCAGTTGCCGGTGTCGCAGTAGCGCTTGGAGCCGTTCTTCGAATAGTCGATGTACACCGATTCGCAGTCGTCGGCTGAGCAGACCCGCACGCGCTGATACTCGTCCGCGCGGATCACGTCGACGAACGCCATCGCGGCCTCGACCATCATGCGGGTCGCCAGCGGGGACTCGTCGGACGTGGCGTGGATGTGCCAGTCGTATCCGTCGTGGATGACCAGCCGGGGGAGCGCCTCGCCGTCGGCGAGCATGCCGTTCACGAGCGGCACCGCCCCGACTCGGTCCACGCGCCACAGCGCCTGCAGGCGCTCTCGCAGCGCCCGGACGGCTTCGAGCTCCTCGGCGTCGTGCCGGATGACCCCGGTGTACGGGTGCCGGGTGAGGAACTCCGCGAACTCGTCAGGGGTCTGCAGGGTGTCGGTGCCGTCGAATCCGGGCAGCGTGTTCACGAGGTCGACGACCATCATGAGGGTGCGCTTCGTGTCATGGATGAAAACCATGTTGACTCCTGACATCCGCTTGGATACTGTCACCAGTGTAAGCAACATTCACTCCTGACAGCCGGATGCCGCACATGACCGCCACCGCGCCCATTCCCGTGATCGCCCCGATCCCGTCCTCCTCGAGAGTGCGCAGCGTCGGGCTGGTGATGGCGGTGGCGTCGGCACTGGCGTTCTCTTCGAGCGGCCCGTTCATCAAGCCGCTGCTCGAAGAGGGGTGGTCGCTCGGTGCGTCGCTGCTTGTGCGCATGGGCGTGGCGGGTCTCATCCTCTCCCCGGCGATCTTCCGTGCGATGCGCCGCCAGCCCGGCTTCCTCCGTCGGCACTGGCGCATCATCGTCGCGTTCGCGGTGTTCCCCGTCCTCGGGTGCCAGCTCTTCTTCTTCTCGGCGATGCAGCGGATGCCGGTGGCCGTGGCGCTGCTCATCCAGTACCTGGCGCCGATCATGCTGGTCATCTACGTCTGGCTGCGCACCCGCCGAGCGCCGTCGGGCCTCGTCCTGTGGGGGTCGGCGGTCGCCGTCGTCGGGCTGGTCCTGGTGGTGGACATCTCGGGCGCGTCGTTCGACCTGATCGGAACCCTCTTCGCGCTGGCCGCCGCCGTCTGCGTCTGCGCGTACTTCGTGATCGCCGAGCGCGCGGGCGACGACCTCCCGCCGATCGCACTGGCGGCGAGCGGGCTGCTCGTCGGAGCCCTCATGATGGGGGTGCTCTGCCTCACCGGCCTCATGCCGTTCCACGCGCCGCCGGTCAGCGTGTCCCTCGCGGGCGCCGAGGTGGCGTGGATCGTGCCGCTGCTGTGGGTGGCCGCGGTGGCGACGCCGGTCGGATACGCGCTCGGGGTGATGGCGGTGCCGAGGATCGGCTCCCGCGTCGCCTCCTTCGTCGGGCTCTCGGAGGTGCTGTTCGCCCTCGGGTTCGCCTGGGTGTTCCTCGCCGAGGTTCCCGCGCCGATCCAGTTCCTCGGGGGAGCGCTGATCCTCGCGGGGGTGGTGCTGGTGAAGATCGACGACCTGCGGACCGCCACGCCGGCGGGCGCGGCGCGGGCGGCGGCATCCGCTCTTCCCTGACGCCTCAGGAGTCGCGACGTGCGAGCTCCATCAGGGGCTTCACCCGGTGGGGGATCACCTCTCCCATCACGAGCGATGTCTCGGTGCGCTCGACGCCCTCGATCGAGAGGATGCGGGCGTCGGTGTCGAAGAGGTGCTGCGTGTCGCGGCAGGCGACGCGCACCAGCAGATCGACCTGACCCGACAGGCCGTGGGCCTGCACGATCTCGGGCACGCGGATCAGCTCGGCCGTGATCCGCGGCAGATCCGCTTGGCGCACGATGACGCTGATGAAGGCTTCGATGGGGTAGCCGAGCGAGGACGACGAGATGGCGCGTTCGTACGAGAGGAAGACGCCGGAACGCTCCAGCCGCGCCATACGGGCCTGGACGGTGTTCCGCGACATCCCCAGCCTCTCCGCCAACGCGACGACCGTCGCGCGCGGGTCTGCCGAGAGCGCGGCCAAAAGCTCCAGGTCGACGTGATCGAGGGCACTCATAGTGCGAAACGTTAGCAGGTGATGGCGGCATCGGATTTGTCAACATGCTCAAGCAAAGCGTGAATGCTTGAGCGAGGTGCGACGCGGACGTAGCCTCGGGCATGTCGGCGACGCAGCCGGCGACCTACGACGCCCCTCCTCACGAGGGAGGGTGGCACCGAGGAGTGATGACGATGACGCACACCCTGACCCCGACCGCCGAACCGGCGACCGATATCGAGTCCGTCGCCAGGCTGGTGAGCCCCGAAGGCGAGCGGATCCCCGATCCCGAACTGGACCGCTGGGTGGCCGATGTGGATGCCGCAGCCCTGCGCTCGCTCTATCGGGACATGGTGCTCCTCCGCCGCATCGACACCGAGGGCGTCGCACTGCAGCGCCAGGGCCAGCTCGCGCTGTGGCCCCCGTGCCAGGGCCAGGAGGCGTCGCAGATCGGCACTGCTCGCGCGCTGCGTCAGGACGACTTCGCCTTCCCGAGCTACCGCGAGGTCGGGGTCGGATTCGTCCGCGGCGCTCAGCCGGCCGACTACGTCCTGGCCTGGCGCGGCGAGGAGCACTCCACCTACGACCCGTACGACATCAACACCGCGACGCCCCAGATCATCATCGGGGCGCAATCGCTTCACGCGGTCGGCTACGCCATGGGGATCCAGCGCGACGGCACCGACCAGGTGGCGGCCGCCTACTTCGGCGACGGCGCGACCAGCCAGGGCGACGTCAACGAGGCGATGATCTTCGCTTCGTCCTACGGCGCGCCCGTCGTCTTCGTGTGCACGAACAACCAGTGGGCCATCTCCGAGCCGGTGTCGGTGCAGGCGAAGTTCCCCATCGCCGGTCGTGCGCCGGGGTTCGGCATTCCCAGCATGCGCGTGGACGGGAACGACGTGCTGGCGTGCCTCGCCGCCATGCGGTGGGCCGTCGATCACGCGCGCCGGGGGCGCGGCCCCGCCTTCATCGAGGCGGTGACCTATCGGATGGGGCCGCACACGACATCGGACGACCCTACCCGCTACCGTGACAAGGCCGAGGTCGAGCGCTGGCGAACCCGCGACCCGCTGTCGCGGATCGAGGCGCTGCTGCGCGCTCAGGGGGAGTTCGACGACGAGTTCGTCGCATCGGTCGCAGCTGACGCGGACGCGCTGGCAGCGCAGGTGCGTGCAGCCGCGCAGGGCGCCGTGACCCGCGAGCCGATCACCGTCCTCGACCACGTCTACGCCGAGCCTCACAGCGGTCTCGAGGAGCAGCGCGCGTGGTTCGGCGCGTATCTCGAGGGTTTCTCGGTCGACGAGGAGGCGGCGCGATGACGCAGCTGACGATGGCGAAGGCCATCAACGAGGGTCTGCGCCGCGCGATGGCCGACGACCCGAAGGTGCTCGTCATGGGCGAGGACATCGGGAAGCTCGGCGGGGTCTTCCGGATCACCGACGGCCTGCTCGACCAGTTCGGCGCGCAGCGGGTGGTCGACACGCCGCTCGCGGAGGCGGGGATCATGGGCACGGCCGTCGGCCTGGCGTTCCGCGGCTACCGCCCGGTGGTCGAGATCCAGTTCGACGGGTTCGTGTACCCCGCGTTCGACCAGATCGTGTGCCAGGTCGCCAAGCTGCACTACCGCACCCGTGGCAACGTGCAGATGCCCATCACCATCCGCATCCCGTGGGCCGGCGGTGTGGGCGCCGCCGAGCATCACTCCGAGTCGCCCGAGGCGTACTTCGTGCACACCTCCGGCCTGCGCGTCGTGGCGGTGTCCAACCCTCAGGACGCCTACGTGATGCTGCGTCAGGCCATCGCCTCGAACGATCCCGTCGTGTACTTCGAGCCGAAGCGCCTCTATCACAGCAAGGGCGACGTCGACCTCGACGTCGATCTCGCCGACGCGCCGCCGATGGGGCTCGCGCGCGTCGCCCGCGAGGGCAGCGACGTGACGCTGCTGACCTACGGCGCGCAGGTCGCGACGGCCATGGACGCCGCCACCGCCGCCGAAGACGAGGGAGTCTCCATCGAGGTCATCGACCTGCGCTCCATCTCTCCGGTGGACTATCGCACGGTCACCGCCTCGGTGCGCAAGACGGGTCGCGTCGTCGTGACCCACGAGGCGGCCCGCGAGGCCGGGGTCGGAGCCGAGCTCGTGGCCAGTGTGACCGAGCGCTGTTTCAACTATCTCGAGGCCGCTCCGCAGCGCGTCACGGGACACGACATCCCCTACCCGCCGGCGAAGCTCGAGAAGCACCACATCCCCGACCTGGACCGGATCCTCGACGCCGTCGACCGGGTGATGGACCGCCCGAACAGCCTCAGCGGGTTCGAGGAGCTGGGCATGCCCGGGTCTGAGCGCGGCGCGGCGACGAGCGGAGGCCTGCTGTGATCGAGGACTTCCGGCTCCCGGACCTCGGGGAGGGTCTTCCCGAGGCGGAGATCGTCGCCTGGCTGGTCGCCGAGGGCGACACGGTCAGCCTGAACCAGACCATCGCCGAAGTAGAGACGGCGAAGGCGGTCGTCGAGCTGCCGTCGCCCCACGCCGGCACGATCGCCAAGCTCCATGCCGCGGCGGGGGACGTCGTGGCCGTGGGGTCGGTGCTCGTCTCGTACGAGCTCGGCGCGGCCGTCTCCGCGACTCCCGCCGATCGCGCGTCCGCCGAGGCGGATCTCGGCGAGAAGGCGGAGCCGAATCTCGTCGGCTACGGCGCGGCGCCCCGCACGGGCGCCCGTCCGCAGCGTCGTGCGCGCTCCACGGCGAGTCGCGCGGACGCCTCCGACACCGCGGTGCTGGAGGCGGCGCCGCACGATGCGATCCACGTCGCCGAGGTCGACCGTCCCGTGGAGCGACCCCGGTCGACGCCGCCGGTGAGGCTCTTCGCCAAGCAGCTGGGGGTCGACCTGGCGCTCGTCGAGGCGACCGGTGCCGGCGGCATCATCACGCGCGCCGATGTCGAAGCGTACGCCTCCCGTGTGGGGGTGGCTCCGGCTGCGGCAGTGCCGTCGCGCGCTCCCGCGTCCGATCGGACCGCGGACGTGACGGCCTCCCGCGAGCGCACCACGCGGACGCCTATCCGCGGCGTGCGCAAGCACACGGCGGACGCCATGGTGCGCAGCGCCTTCACCGCACCGCACGTGACGACCTTCCTCACCGTCGACGTCACGGCGACGACGGAGCTCATCGCATCGCTGAAGGCCGACCGGGCTCTCCAAGACCACAGGATCGGCGTGATGGCCGTGGCGGCGAAGGCCGTGTGCCTCGCCCTCGCCCACCACCCCGGACTCAACTCGAGCTGGGACGAGGAAGCTGGCGAGATCGTCGCGCACCACTACGTCAACCTCGGCATCGCGGCGGCCACCGGGCGCGGACTCGTCGTCCCCAACATCCGGGATGCGCAGGATCTGACCCTCGTCGAGCTCGCCGACGCCATCCGCGTCCTGGCCCAGACCGCTCGGGCGGGGAAGACGCCCCCCGCGGACATGATGGGCGGGACGTTCTCGATCACGAACGTCGGTGTCTTCGGCGTGGATGCCGGCACCCCGATCATCAACCCGGGCGAGGCGGCGATCCTGGCGCTCGGCGCGGTTCGGCGTCAGCCGTGGGAGCATCGGGGCGAGATCGCGCTGCGGGACGTCATGACCCTCGCGCTGTCGTTCGACCACCGGCTCGTCGACGGGGAACAGGGATCGAGGTTCCTCGTGGACGTGGGCGACGTGCTGCGCGAGCCCGGGCGGGCCATGCTGCTTCGCTGAGCGATCAGGCCTCGGCTCGCTTCGGGTAGAAGAGGCCGAGACCGTGGGTCTGCAGCGTTTCGTAGGCGTCCGCATAGGTCTGCGGCTCGGGGGCGTCCGGGGGACCGTACCGCGAGAGCAGGAGACCGAGCAGACCTCGGCCGGGGTTGCTGAGGGGCTTGTCCTTGTGGGGGCCGCTGTGGAGCTGACTGATGTCGGCCTCGGGCGGATTGGGCGGCAGATACATCGGGTGCACCGACGGCCAGGTCGACGGGTCGCGGGGCGTGGCGAGGTTGACGACCCCGAAGAGATCGGCCGCGGCGGCATCCCGCCTCGTCAGAGGCTTGAGCCCGTGAAGCCGTGAGAGCGTCGCGATCACGGTCCCGTGGTGGTGCTCGTCGTGCACGATGGTCCCCGCCCGGGTATAGGCCGACACCGCGATGGCGGGGACGCGGAGGCCGAGCCGGTCGAAGCCGAAGCCCATCTCGCCGGGCGCGTCGTCGGCGACGGGAGGTGTGGCTGCCGGGGGCGGGACGTGATCGTACGTGCCCCCGTGCTCGTCGAACGTGATGAGCAGCAGCGTGTTCAGGGCGTGGGAGCCGTTCGGCGTGGCGCTGGTGCGGATCGCGTTGTACACGTCCGCGATGAGCTTCTCGCCCGCGCGAACGTCGGAGATCGCGGAGTCGATGACGGGCTCACCCTCCACATCGCTCTCGCGCAGGGCTCCCACGGGCGGATGGAAGTCGTTGTGGTTGTAGACGAGTCTCGGTTCGATGAACGAATAGGCGGGCAGCGACCCGGAGGCGGCATCTGCGAAGAATTCCGACATGTGCCCGAAGCGGCCGGTCCGCCAGTACTTCTCAAGAACGGGAGCGTGCATCATCCCCGTCAGCGAGACCAGCTGGAGCTCGTCGAAGTAGATCTTCCATGAGATCCCGGCGTCCTCGAGACGGTTGAAAATCGTGGGGGTCGCAGGGGCGTCGAGCCACTTGTCGTACCCACCGCCGTCCTTGTTCGTGACGTAGCCGTGCGAGGTCGAGGCATGGAAGAAGGATCGGTTGCAATAGGTCTGCGACGGCACGGCGGCGAACCACGCGTCGAAGACCGCGAACCCTTTCGCGAGGGTCGAGAGCACGGGCAGCTGCTCGGGTGAGAAGCCGCCCATGATGTGCGAGACCTCGTCGAGAGTGGGGTCCTCGCCCTTGAGGCGCGCGAAGTCGTTCCAGTAGTCGCGCACGAAACCATCCATGGTCGGCCGCGTCCCCGCGGGAGGGGCATTGAACGGGGGCGCCATGCTGCCCACCTGACTGCGGGCGTTCGCGGGCGGATCGACGAGGCCGAAGAGCTGTGTGTTGACGTGCGGGAACTCCTCGCCCGGGTCAGGGTCGGGCCTGCCCATCACCTCATCCGTGGGACCGGTGTAAGCGTGTGCCGGGATCGACTCCCCGGTCGGCGCGGGGTTCGAGTAGTCGCCGAACGCCAGGCCGTCGAAGGTCTCCCCTGAGGGGAGGTCGTCCGGCGTGTAGAGCCAACCGAGCAGGTTGTCGAAGGACCGGTTCTCGCCCATCACCACCACGAGATGGTCGAAACCCGGTTCGCTCCGCGCGGGAAGCGCGGGCAGGTCGAGGGATCCCTCCCGATAGCCGATGCGGTGCCCGATCGCGGCACCGGCCGCCGCGCCGATGCCGCCGCCGACCACCAGCCCGGCCGCGGCGATACCGCCCATTTTGAGGAAGTCGCGACGCGACCTGCGGTCGTCATCGGCGGCCTCGTCCGGTCCATGCGGGGCCGCGCTCGATCGCGGTGCGTGGGATTCGGCAGCGGGATCCGCCACGTTCTCGTCGCTGCCCTGCCGCGGCCGGCGCATGGTGCGATCAGACTAGACCATCACCCGCTCAGGCGGTGAGGGCCGCCAGTGCCATGGTCTCGAGGATGCCTCGGACCTCCTCGTCACCGGGATCACCGGTCGTCCGCCGCAGGCTGTGGGGAGTGGAGTTGATGAGACCGAAGCAGGCCTGCGCCCGCACGCGCAGCTCGTCGGCCGTGCGGTCGGGATGCAGCGCCGAGAGGATCCCGATCCACACCTCGACGTACTCGCGCTGCAGGCGGCGCACGCTGCGGCGGTCCTCGTCGGCGAGACTCGCGAGGTCGCGGTCCTGGACCCGGATGACGTCGGCATCGGTCAGCGCGAAGTCGACGTGGAACGCGATGAGCGCGCGCAGTCGATCGACGGGTCGCCCCGGATGCGAGACGACCCGGCGGCCGCCCGCGAGCAGCCGTTCGCTGACGCCGACGAGGATGGCGGCGAGGAGGGCCTGCTTGTTGGCGAAGTGGCGGTAGAGGGCAGGGCCGCTCACGCCGACGGCGCCGCCCAGGTCTTCCAGGCTCACCCCGCTGAACCCGCGCTCGGCGAAGAGCCGTGCGGCCTCCTGCAGGATCGCGGCCTGGCGGTCCGCCTTCGCGCGGTCGCGCTCGGTCACCCCGCTTGTCATCTCAGTTAATCCTCGCTAACCTGGACTCCAGTTAGTGAACACTAACCACTCGAGATCGCGTTCGACAACGAACGTGATCCGATCGTGACGTCGACGGAGATGACATGGCCGCGCTCACCACGTCGGTGCTGCATGACGACGCATTCGCCCGCACCCAGAAGGCGCAATCGGAGCTGTCGACTCGGTTGCGCGAGCGCCTCGCCGCCGTCGCGGCGGGCGGTCCCGAGTCCTCGCGGGAGCGGCACATCGCCCGCGGCAAGCTCCTCCCGCGCGATCGCGTGACCCGCCTGCTCGACCCGGGAAGCCCGTTCCTGGAGATCTCGCCGCTGGCGGCCGAGGGGCTGTACGGCGGTGAGGCGCCGGCCGCGGGAGTGATCGCCGGCATCGGCCTCGTGCACGGTCGCCATGTGATGGTGGTGTGCAATGACGCCACGGTCAAGGGCGGGACGTACTATCCGATGACCGTCAAGAAGCATCTCCGCGCGCAGGAGATCGCCCTCGAGAACCGGCTGCCGTGCGTCTACCTGGTGGATTCCGGAGGCGCCTTCCTCCCGATGCAGGACGAGGTGTTCCCCGACCGCGACCACTTCGGGCGGATCTTCTTCCATCAGGCCCGGCTGTCCGCGGAGCGCATCCCGCAGATCGCCGCCGTCCTCGGATCGTGCACGGCGGGGGGCGCCTACGTTCCGGCGATGAGCGACGAGACCGTCATCGTGCGCGGGCAGGGCACGATCTTCCTCGGGGGTCCGCCGCTGGTGAAGGCGGCGATCGGCGAGGTCGTCACCGCCGAGGAGCTCGGCGGAGGAGAGTTGCACGCCCGGCGATCGGGCGTCGTGGACCATCTCGCGGAGGACGACGAGCACGCCCTCGAGATCGTGCGCGACATCGTCGCCACACTTCCACCGCCGGCTCAGCCGGCTTGGGACGTGGTCGACGCGGTGCCGCCGGCCGTCGACCCGACCGACCTGTACGGAGCGGTCCCGGTCGATGTCAACCAGCCGTACGACGTCCGCGAGGTCATCGCGCGCCTCGTCGACGGCAGCGACTTCCACGAGTTCAAGCGCGAGTACGGCGACACGCTGGTGACCGGCTTCGCCCGGCTGCACGGGCACCCCGTCGGGATCGTGGCGAACAACGGCGTGCTCTTCGCCGAGTCCGCTCAGAAGGGCGCGCATTTCATCGAGCTGTGCGATCAGCGCGGCATCCCCCTGCTCTTCCTTCAGAACATCTCCGGGTTCATGGTGGGTCGCGACGCCGAGGCGGGAGGAATCGCCAAGGACGGAGCGAAGATGGTCACCGCCGTCGCCACGACCCGTGTCCCCAAGATCACGGTGGTGATCGGGGGCTCTTTCGGTGCCGGCAACTACTCGATGTGCGGGCGCGCCTATTCGCCGCGCTTCCTGTGGACGTGGCCGGCGAGCCGCATCTCCGTGATGGGCGGCGCTCAGGCGGCGTCGGTCCTCGCGACGGTCAAGCGCGATCAGATCGAGGCGCGGGGCGACGACTGGACGGCTGACGATCAGGCGGCGTTCGAGGCGCCCATCCGTGCCCAATACGAAGAGCAGGGCAATCCGTACTACGCGACCGCCCGCCTGTGGGACGACGGGATCGTGGATCCTCTCGACACGCGCGCTCTGCTCGGGCTGGCGCTCGACGTCGTCTCGCGCACTCCGCTCCCCGAACCCCGCTTCGGCGTCTTCCGGATGTGAGGCCCGTGCACACCTCCGACACCACCGCTCCGTTCTCGAGCGTGCTGGTCGCCAATCGGGGCGAGATCGCGCGGCGGGTGATCCGCACCCTGCGGCGGCTCGGCATCCGTTCCGTCGCCGTCTACTCCGACGCCGACGCCGGCGCGCCGCACGTCCGGGAGGCCGACGTCGCGGTGCGGATCGGGCCGGCCGCGGCATCCGCCTCCTACCTCGACATCGACGCCGTGATCGGCGCCGCCCGCCAGACCGGCGCCGAGGCTGTCCATCCGGGATACGGCTTCCTCTCCGAGAACGCCGACTTCGCGCGGGCGTGCGAGCGAGCGGGGATCGTGTTCATCGGGCCGGGAGAGCGCGCGCTGCAGGTGATGGGCGACAAGATCCGAGCGAAGGAGCAGGTCGCCGCGCACGGGGTTCCCACCGTTCCCGGCTTCAGCGCCCTCGGCATGTCCGACGACGACATCGCCGCCGCGGCGGCCGAGACGGGGTTCCCGGTCCTCGTCAAGCCGTCCGCCGGGGGCGGAGGCAAGGGCATGCAGGTCGTGCGGTCGGCCGCGGAGCTGCCCGAGGCGCTCGCCACAGCGCGGCGCGTCGCGGCAGCCGCGTTCGGCGACGACACCCTGCTGCTCGAGAGGCTCATCGAGCGTCCCCGGCACATCGAGGTGCAGGTGCTCGCCGACACCAGAGGGAACGTCCGGCACCTCGGCGAGCGCGAGTGCACGCTGCAGCGCCGCCACCAGAAGGTCATCGAAGAGGCGCCGTCGCCGGTGATCGACGCCGCCACGCGCGCACGGCTCGGCGAGGCCGCCTGCGCGGCCGCGGCGAGCGTGGATTACGTCGGCGCGGGCACCGTCGAGTTCCTCGTGGCAGGCGACCGCCCGGACGAGTTCTTCTTCATCGAGATGAACACGCGCCTGCAGGTCGAGCACCCGGTCACGGAGCTCGTCACGGGGGTCGACCTCGTCGAGCAGCAGCTGCGGATCGCCGCGGGCGACCCGATCCCGTTCGAGCAGGCCCAGGTGCGCCTGAACGGTCACGCCATCGAAGCGCGCGTCTACGCCGAGAGCCCGGCACGCGGATTCCTTCCCGCCACCGGCGACGTCCTCCTCTGGGCGGCGGCCGACGGAGTGCGAACGGATGCCGCGGTCGAGACCGGTTCCGTCGTCTCGGCCGACTACGACCCCATGATCGCGAAGGTGATCGCGCACGGCGTCGATCGCGCGCAGGCTCTCTCCCGCCTGGACGCGGCTCTCGCCGACACGGTCCTGCTCGGGGTCGACACGAACATCGGCTTTCTTCGCGGCCTCCTCGCCGATCCCGGTGTCCGCAGCGGCGACATGGACACCGGGCTGATCGACCGGATGCCCGCCTTCTCCGCGCCGGTCGCTCGCGCCGAGGTGCTGCGCGCGGCGGCGGTGGCGGTCCCGCCCGAGCCTCAGGCGCGCAGCGGCGCGTTCGCTTCGACGCTGTGGTCGAGCGGCTCGGGCTGGCGTGTGGGCGGCGAGCCGCAGCATCCGGTCTCGTCCTTCGAGACCGAGGACGGCGGGGTGGTGTCGTCGGATCCGGTACCGGGCCGCACGTCTGCGGCAACTCCCTCACCGCACGCGCTCGACGGCGACGGCTGGCTCTGGATCCACGCCGACGGCGAGACCTATCGCTTGCGTCCGCTGACCCGCCGGGCGGCGATGGAGAAGCGTCTCGCGGCCCGTGAGCGCGCCGCATCTGCATCCGATCCTGAGCTGCGCGCTCCCATGCCCGGCGCCGTCGTCGCCGTGCACGTCGCCGCGGGTGCCGTCGTGCAGGCGGGCGACCGCGTCGTGACCATCGAGGCGATGAAGATGGAGCACCCGGTGCTCGCCCCGCACGCGGGGATCGTGCGCCTCGACGTCAGCGTGGGGGATCAGGTGCGCCGAGACCAGGTGCTCGCGCACGTCACCGAAGACCCTGACGCCCACAAGGCTCCCACCCCCGACTCCTGACATCCGAGGAGAGACCATGGACCACTTCGACCTCAGCGACGATGAGCAGCAGCTCGCGCAGATGGTGCGCGACTTCGCGGACCAGGTCGTCGCCCCGCGTGCCTACGAGGCCGATCGCACGAAGACGCTGCCGATGGACGTGGTCGCGCAGATGGGGGAGCTCGGCCTCTTCGGCCTGCCGTTCCCCGAAGAGCACGGCGGCCAGGGCGGCGACTACTTCGCGCTCTGCCTGGCCATCGAGGCTCTCGGCCGCGTCGACCAGTCGATCGCGATCACCCTCGAAGCCGGTGTGAGCCTCGGGGCCATGCCGGTGTATCGGTTCGGCACGGAGCAGCAGAAGCGCGAGCTGCTTCCGTCGCTGCTCGCCGGCGAGGCGCTGGCGGGCTTCGGGCTCACCGAGCCCGAAGCCGGGTCGGATGCCGGGGCGACCCGCACCACGGCGCGCCTGGACGGGGACGAGTGGGTCGTGAACGGCTCGAAGCAGTTCATCACGAACTCGGGGACCGACATCACCCGCTTCGTGACCGTCACCGCCGTCACCGGCGAGCGCGACGGCCGCAAAGAGATCTCGACGATCATCGTTCCCACAGGGACACCAGGCTTCACCGTCGAGCCCGGCTACGACAAGGTCGGCTGGCACGCGTCCGACACGCATCCGCTGACGTTCCAGGATGCTCGCGTCCCCGCGTCGAATCTCCTGGGGGAGCGGGGCCGCGGCTTCGCGAACTTCCTGCACATCCTCGACGAGGGGCGGATCGCGATCGCGGCGCTGTCGACGGGAGCCGCGGAGGGATGTCTCGAAGCCGCCGTGGACTATGCGGGCAAGCGCACCGTCTTCGGCGAGCCGCTGTCGAGCCGGCAGGGCATCCAGTTCACCCTCGCGCGCATGCAGCTGCGCGTCCACAATGCCCGACTCGCGTGGCACCACGCCGCACGACTGCGGGACGCGGGCAGACCCTTCAAGACGGAGGCCGCGATCGCCAAGCTGACCGCGAGCGACGCCGCCATGGACAATGCCCGCGATGCCACCCAGATCTTCGGCGGCAACGGGTTCATGAACGAGTATGCGGTGGCACGTCATTACCGCGACTCGAAGATCCTCGAGATCGGCGAGGGCACCAACGAGGTGCAGCTGCTCGTCATCGCCCGGGCGCTGGGGGTAGCGTGACAGCCGTGGGCGGTGATGGGTCGGCGATCGAGCAGCGGGGGCGGTACTTCGACGAGCTCGACGTCGGGGCGCGGTATCTGCACCGACCCGGTCGCACGGCAACCGAGGCAGACAACGTCCTCTTCTCGTCGCTGACGATGAACACCCAGGCGCTGCACCTCGACGCCGCATTCTCCGAGGGCCAGCCCTTCGGGCAGCGGCTGATGAACTCGATGTGGACCCTGGCGACCATGGTCGGGGCATCCGTGTCGCAGATCACTCAGGGCACGCTCGTCGCCCAGCTCGGGCTCACCGACGTCTCCTTCCCGGCGCCGCTCTTCCACGGCGACACCCTGTATACAGAGACCGAGGTGATCGACAAGCGGCTCTCGTCGTCGCGGCCCGGTCAGGGGATCGTGACGCTTCGCCACACCGGGCGCAATCAGCGCGGCGACGTCGTCGCGACGGCGACGCGCGTCGCGTTGATGTGGTGCGCGCCGGAGCGCGAGGACGAGCGATGAGCGAGTTCGGCCTCGGTCCCGCCATCCTGTTCTGCCCGGCAGACCGGCCCGAGAGGTTCGCGAAGGCTCTGGAGCGCGCCGACGCGGTCATCCTCGACCTGGAGGATGCCGTCGCCCCTGGCCGCAAGGCGGCCGCCCGGGGTGCTCTCATCGAAACCGATCTCGACCCGGATCGCGTCATCGTCCGCGTGAATCCGCTGGGCTCCGGCGAGGACGTGTCGGATCTCGCCTCGCTGTCGCAGACCGATTTCCGTCGGATCATGGTCGCGAAGGCGGAGTCGCCGAAGCGCTTGGCCCAGATCGATCGCCGATTCGAGGTCGTCGCCCTCTGCGAGACGGCCAAGGGCGTCTCCCAGGCCGACCGCATCGCCGAACTCGACAACGTGAGCGCCTTGATGTGGGGAGCTGAGGATCTCGTCGCGAGCATCGGTGGCACCTCCAGCCGCAAGCCCAACGGTCGATACCGCGACATCGCGCGGTATGCCCGTGCGCGCGTGCTGCTGGCTGCGGGGTCGCGCGGGAAAGCGGCGATCGACGCCGTGCACCTCGACATCGCCGATGTGAAGCGCCTCGCCATCGAGGCGGCGGATGCCGCGGCATCCGGTTTCCGTGCGACGGCCTGCATCCATCCCAGCCAGGTCGCCGTCATCCGGGATGCGTACCGCCCCGACGCGAAGACCGTGGCGTGGGCTCGGGCGGTGCTCGCAGCAAGTGAGCGCGAGCAGGGTGTGTTCACCCACGACGGCCGGATGGTCGACGAGCCAGTGCTCCGGCATGCGCGCGGAGTGCTCCGACGAGCGGCGGACTGACCGCGCCGCCGGCACCCGTGGCACGGCAGCCGGCGAGGTCAGTCCGCGGCCGCCGCGCGCTGGTGGGCGACGTCCTCGGCGATCGCGCGCACGAGGTCGTACGGCACCTCCCGCGAATGCGGGAAGACGACGGAGTCCTTCTCGGAGCGATACGGTGCCACCCTGGCTTCGAGTGGGTCGTCGAACCTGGGCACCGGGTAGAGCCCGATGTGCTTCCTCCACGCGGCGTAGTGGAGCGCATAGCGTCCGTCGAGCATGACCGCCGGCATCCCGTAGCGGATCTTCTCCTCGGGCGACGAGCCGAACGCGTGCGAAACAGCCGCGACGATCGTCGTCCTGATGCGGCCCAACCTTTCGGCGATGTCGGCGTCGAAGCCTGCGATGTACTCGTCGGGTGTCGCGGGGCCGGGCATGGCGCCGATCCTATGCGACCGCCCCGGCGTAGGACAGGAGGCGGATGCGGTCGCGCTCGAAGAGGAGATCGTACGCCGACCCGTTGGCCAGCCGGGTTCCCGCGGGCGGGAGCTCGCCGCCCGAGACGTGGCGCAGCACTTCGCGGATGAGCGCTCCGTGCGTCACCACGACGAGGGATGCCTCGGCCGGCGCCGTCACCGAGCGGTGATCGCGCACCGCCTGCGCGAGGGTCGCCACCGCCCGACGCCGGAGCTTTCCGAGGGGCTCGGCGCCGGGGACCTCGGCCGTGTGCCAGTCGCCCCAGCGGCGGAAGAACTCATCGGCGTCGAGGCCCTCGGCTTCCCCGTAGTACCGCTCGCGCAGGCCGGGGTACAGCAGCGGCTCGCCGACGCCCAGCTCGGCGGCGATGATCTCGGCGGTCTCACGCGCGCGCGACAGATCGCTCGCGGCGACCGTGACCGGGCCCTCGGCGGCGCGGCGCCGGAGTGCGTCGGCCGCGGCGCGGGCCTGTTCCCGGCCCACCTCGTTGAGCGGGATGTCGGTCGACCCCTGGATGCGCCGTTCGCGGTTCCAGTCGGTCTCACCGTGGCGGATGAGGGTCAGGAGGGTCACTGTGCGAGCCTAGGGGTGTCGGCCTGTCAGAGCGCTGAGGGCAGCGTGTCGGCGAAGACGCGCAGCACCTCGCTCGTGCCCGCATCGATCTTCACGGTCGCACGCGCGTCGGCGCGCGTGACGCCGCGGTTGATGATGACGACGGGGAGCCGGCGGCGGCGCGCCCGTTCGAGCAGACGGATGCCGGAATTGACGACGAGAGACGACCCGGCGATGACCAGCGCGTCACTGGCGTGGACGAGCTGCTCGGCCTCGCGGAATTTCTCCGCGGGGATGAACTCCCCGAAGAAGACGACGTCGGGCTTCAGCACACCGCCGCAGACGGTGCACTCGGGGATGACGAAGCCGTCGCTGCTCTCGGGGAGGACGTCGCCGTCCGGCCCCAGCGCGACGTTGTCGGGCACCAGAATCCAGGGATTGTCGGCCTCGACGCGGCTGGCGAGGTCGCGGCGGTCGAAGACTTGCCCGCAGTGCGTGCAGAAGACGCGGCGCATCGTGCCGTGGAGTTCGACGACCCGGCGGCTTCCCGCCCGCACGTGCAGGCCGTCGACGTTCTGGGTGACGACCCCCGTGGCGACCCCGCGCCGTTCGAGCTCGGCTGCCGCCAGATGTCCGTCGTTCGGCTCGGCGGCGGCGAAGGCCCGCCAGCCGAGGTGGCTGCCCACCCAGTACCGCCGCCGCGCAGCCTCGCTGGAGAGGAACTGCTCTACGGTCATCGGCGTGCGCACGGGTGCGCCCTTGCCGCGATAGTCCGGGATGCCGGAATCGGTGGAGATGCCCGCTCCCGTGAGGACGGCGATCTTCCGCCCGGCGAGAGCGTCGATCGCGCGGGATACGGCGAGGGTGCTACCGGCGTCCGGCTCTGTCGCGATCGACACGCGATCACCCCCTTCGGGTCAGAGTGTAGGCGGCGAGGTTTACCGGGATGTTACGCCGCGTGCGAGAGTGGGGGCGTGGGTATGGAGCGGATCGCGTCAGCTGACGACCCGCGCCTCCGCGACTACCGGGATCTGACCGATGTCGCGCTCCGCCGCGTCCTCGAGCCGCAGGGCGGGCTCTACATCGCCGAATCCGCGAAGGTGATCGCGCGCGCCGTGGCGGCGGGGCACAGGCCCCGCTCCGTCCTCATCCAGGAGAAGTGGGTCCCCGACGTCGAGGCCCTCGGTCTGGCGCCGGAGACGCCGGTCTACATCGTGGACGCGGACGTCGCCGAGCACCTCACCGGGTACGCAGTGCACCGGGGTGCCCTCGCCGCCATGCACCGACCCGAGCCCGCTTCCGTCGAGTCCGTCATCGCGGGCGCGCGGCTGGTCGTGGTTCTCGAGGACATCGTCGACCACACGAATGTCGGCGCGATCTTCCGTGCGGCGGCGGGATTGGGAGCCGACGCCGTCCTTGTGAGCGCGCGCTGCGCGGACCCGCTCTACCGGCGGAGCGTGCGCGTGAGCATGGGCACCGTCTTCCAGGTGCCGTGGACGCGGCTCCCCGAATGGCCGGAGGCACGCGGCATCCTCCACGGCGCGTCTTTCCATCTCGCCGCGCTCGCCCTCGCCGACGACGCCGTCGCGCTCGACGTCTTCGCGGCCACCGCCCCGCAGCGCGTCGCGCTGATGCTGGGAGCGGAGGGGGACGGCCTCAGCCGCGCGGCCCTGGCGGCAGCCGACACCGTCGTGACGATCCCGATGGCCGGCGGCGTGGACTCGCTGAACGTCGCCGCGGCGAGCTCCGTCGCGCTGTGGGAACTGCGCGCGCGGTGACGGGTCCGTTCAGGCGACCGGGTGGCTCCCCGAATCACGTCCCGGTGCGATCGTGATCACCGGGAGCGGGTCGGGGCGTTTGGCCGTGACCGTGTCGCCCGACGACTGATGGCGCAGGCGCCGCAGCACCCACGGCATCAGGTACTCGCGAGCCCACACGAAGTCGACGGCGCGGGCCTCGCGCCACGTGCGCGTCGGCAGCGGGTCGGGCTGCATCGGCTGCAAGTCGTTCGGCACGTTGAGTGCCCGCAGCACCATGCGCGCGACCTCGTGATGACCCAGCGCGTTGTAATGCAGCCGGTCGTCATCGAAGAAGCGCATGTCCTGCACTTCCTTGAGCGCCCACTGGTCGGCGACGATGCAGTCGTATCGGTCGGCGATCGCACGGATGTTCTCGTTGTAGATCGCGACACGCCCACGGATGCCGCGGAAGACGGGCGTGAAGTTCGTGTCGATGCCGGTGAACACCACCACCGTGGCGCCCTCGCTCGACAGCCGGACCACGGCGTCTTCGAAGCGCTGCGCCACGGCGTCCGGATCCGCGCCAGGGCGAATGACGTCGTTGCCCCCCGCGGAGAACGTGATCAGGTCCGGCTTCAGCGCGAGCGCCGGCTCGACCTGCTCGTCGACGATCTGGCCGATGAGCCTTCCCCGGATCGCGAGGTTCGCGTACGCGAAGTCGTCGACCTGCTGCGACAGCACCTCCGCGACACGATCGGCCCATCCGCGGAGACCGTTGGGCGCCGTCGGCTCAGGGTCGCCCACGCCCTCGGTGAAGGAGTCGCCGATCGCGACCCAGCGGCGCCAGGGGTGCGGCTGGGGGTTGGGGACGTAGGGCGTGCGGTGATCATCTCTCGTGGGCATCGTCTTCCTCGGCTCGTGACCGATGCCAGGGTACCGCCACCGGCCGACAGGCACGGGCGCGTGCGCACCGGTGTCCGCGTCGTCGCATAGGGTGGTGACTCGTCGTCCGGAGCAGGTGGGAGGTGCGATGCACGACGAGACGGTCTTCGGTCCGCCCCACGTCTCCTCACCCCACCTCGACGGCGAACCCGCGGGCACATCGGGTGTCGGCTCGTCAGACGGCGGGTCCGGCGATGGAGCAGACGGTTTCGGCGAAGCTCACATCGGCAGCTTCAAGGCCGAGCACCTGTCTCCGTCCTACCCCCAGCGTGCTCCGTGGGGCACGGCCCAGCGCTTGCGTGCCTGGCAGGCCGAAGCGCTCGACCTGTACTTCGCACTGGACGGTCCCGACGGTCCCGGCGGCGGTCCGCGGGACTTCCTCGCAGCCGCGACGCCTGGGGCCGGGAAGACGACGTTCGCGCTGCGTCTCGCGAGCGAGCTGCTGCGTCGCAGGATCGTCGACCGCATCGTCGTGGTCGCTCCGACCGAGCACTTGAAGACGCAGTGGGCGGATGCCGCAGCCCGCGTCTCCATCCGCCTCGACCCCGCGTTCAGCAATCGGCACGCCGCACCCGCACGGCACTATCACGGGGTCGCCGTCACGTACGCGCAGGTCGCGGTGAAGGCATCCGTGCATCAGCGGCTCACCATGGACGCACGAACGCTGGTCATCCTCGACGAGGTGCACCACGGCGGGGACGCGCTCAGCTGGGGCGATGCGCTTCGCGAGGCCTACAGCCGTGCGACGCGGCGGCTCCTCCTGTCGGGGACGCCGTTCCGCAGCGACACCGCCCCGATTCCGTTCGTCGAGTACCAGCCCGACGAGAACGGCATCCGCATCTCGCGCACCGACTATGCGTACGGGTACCGTCGCGCTCTCGAAGACGGCGTCGTGCGGCCGGTGATGTTCATGGTGTACGCGGGGCAGATGCGCTGGCGCACCAAGACCGGCGACGAGATGGAGGCACAGCTCGGGCAGGACAACACGAAAGACATCACGTCGCAGGCCTGGCGCACCGCCCTCGACCCCGCGGGGGAGTGGATACCCGCGGTGCTGCGCTCCGCCGACCGCCGCCTGACCGAGGTCAGGGAGCAGGTGCCCGACGCCGGCGGTCTGGTGATCGCCACCGACCAGACCGCGGCACGCGCCTACGCAGACATCCTGCGCGACCTCACGGGCGAGCAGCCGACGGTGGTGCTTTCGGACGAGGCCGAGGCGTCCTCCCGCATCGAGCAGTTCTCGCAGTCCGAGAGTCGCTGGATGGTCGCGGTCCGCATGGTGTCGGAAGGAGTCGACGTCCCGCGCCTCGCGGTCGGCGTGTATGCCACGTCCGCATCGACTCCGCTGTTCTTCGCACAGGCCATCGGCCGATTCGTCCGGGCCCGCCGCCGCGGGGAGACGGCGAGCGTCTTCCTCCCGAACGTGCCGCAGCTGCTCGCGCTCGCGAACGAGCTGGAGCGCCAGCGGGACCACGCCCTCGACCGCGACGGCGACAGCGACGACTGGAACGCCGAAGAAGACCTCATGGACGCGGCGGAGCGCGAAGAGAAGGCCTCCGATGCACTCACGGAGGAGTTCGAGTACCAGGCGCTCGGCTCGCTCGCGCACTTCGACCGGGTCCTGTTCGACGGCAAGGAGTTCGGACAGCTCGCCGTCCCCGGCACGCCCGAGGAGGAGGAGTTCCTCGGGCTTCCGGGTCTGCTCGAACCCGAGCACGTCCACGAGCTGCTGATGCAGCGACAGGCTCGGCAGGGCCGCCATCGGCACGCGCGGGAGACCCGCGAGGCTCAGTCGCCGGGGGAGGAGCCGGCACTGCCGCAGGCGCTGCACCGCTCGCTGAAGGAGCAACGTCAACTGCTGAACAGCCTCGTCGGCCTGTACGCCCGGCAGTCGGGCGAGCCGCACGGCCTCGTTCACGCCGAGCTGCGTCGCATCTGCGGCGGGCCCGCCGTCTCGCACGCCACGGTGGCACAGCTCCAGGCTCGCATCGACGTGCTACGGCGGCGGGTTCGGTCGTAGTGCTCGTGCGTTCGGATCCCCGAAATGCTGTCAATCCGGGCATCGAGAGACAGCGCGATCCCCGCCGGAGCTAGCGTGGAGGAGTCCCCCCGAACCCGGCCAGGAGGCCTTCTGTGAGCGTGCCCGCCGCCCCGACCGCCCGCGATCGACGCCGGTGGGCGCAGTATCTCGTGAACGAGCGTGCCGAAGCCCGCGTCTACCGCGAACTGGCGGCACGGCGCGACGGCGAGGAGCGCGAGATCCTCACGGCCCTGGCCGAGGCCGAGGGTCGCCACGAGGAGCACTGGCTGGGTCTGCTGGGCGGCGAGCCCAGCAGGCTTCCTCGCCCCGACACCCGCACGCGTCTGCTCGGCTCGATGGCGAAGCGGTTCGGATCGATCTTCGTCCTGGCGCTCGCGCAGAGTGCCGAGGCGAGGTCTCCCTACGACGACGAACCGTTCGCCACCACGCGGATGGCGGCTGACGAGAAGATCCATCACGAGGTCGTCCGCGGCTTGGCCGCGCGAGGCCGCCGGCGGCTGTCGGGCACATTCCGTGCCGCGGTCTTCGGCGCGAACGACGGTCTGGTGTCGAACCTGGCGTTGGTGATGGGCATCGGCGCGACAGGGGTGCCCGCCCAGTTCGTCCTGTTCAGCGGCATCGCGGGACTCCTGGCGGGAGCCTTGTCGATGGGGGCGGGCGAGTTCGTCTCCGTCCGATCCCAGCGCGAGCTGCTCGCCGCGACGGAGCCGAGCGACTTCGCCGACGGCGCCATCCCGCACCTCGACATCGACGCGAACGAGCTCGCCCTCGTGTACCGCACCCGAGGGATGCCTGAAGCGGAGGCCACGGCCCGCGCGCGTCGCGCCGTCGAAGCCGCGCAGGCGATCGGCAGAGGCCGGGCCCACACCTCCCCGCTCGACATCGTGGACTCCGGCGAGGTGGTCGGCAGCGACTGGGGAGCGGCCGTCTCGAGCTTCCTCTTCTTCGCGTCGGGTGCCGTGATCCCGGTGCTCCCCTGGATCTTCGGTCTGTCCGGCCTCACAGCCGTCGCCCTCGCACTTGTTCTGGTGGGCGCCGCGCTCATGTGCACCGGCGCGGCGGTCGGCCTGCTGTCCGGTGCGCCGCCGCTGCGGCGTGCGCTGCGACAGCTCGCCATCGGGTTCGGCGCGGCGGCAGTGACCTACGCGCTGGGACTGCTCTTCGGCGTGAGTCTCGGGTGACGCGCGCGGGGCGGCGGCGGATTCGTCGGCGTGCCGCGGTCGTGGTAATGTCGTTCCTCGGTTGCGAAACCGAAAACCACCTGCGCGGGTGGCGGAATAGGTAGACGCGCTAGCTTGAGGTGCTAGTGCCCGTATAGGGCGTGGGGGTTCAAGTCCCCCCTCGCGCACACATCGAAGAAGGCCTCCGGAAGGGGGCCTTCTTCCGTTCGCCCGCCCCGTCGCGGGACCGTCCTGCTCCAGCAGATAGGTTGGTCGGCATGTCCGTTTCTGATCCGCAGCTGCCCGAGGTGGCCTCCGTCGCGCGGGACCTCATCCGCTTCGACACGACCAATCACGGCGGCGGTCGGGCGGCGGGGGAGCGCGAAGCGGCGGAGTACGTCGGGGAATACCTGACCGCGCTCGGCCTCTCGCCGCAGTTCTACGAACCGATTCCCCGGCGAACGAACGTCATGGCCCGCGTGCCCGGTCGCAACCCGACCAAACCCGCCCTCGTGCTCCACGGCCACCTCGACGTTGTCCCGGCCATCGCCGAGGACTGGACCGTCGACCCCTTCGAGGGTGTGGTGCGCGACGGGATGCTGTGGGGGCGCGGCGCCGTCGACATGAAGGACATGGACGCCATGATCCTCACTGCCGTCGGCGACCTGCTGCGCGCCGGCGAGCAGCCCGAGCGCGACCTGGTGCTGGCGTTCTTCGCGGACGAGGAGAACGGCGGCGTCGAGGGATCCGCGCTCGTGGTGCAGGATCGTCCGGAGTGGTTCGAGGGAGCGACCGAAGCGATCAGCGAGGTGGGGGGCTACTCGATCTCCGTCGGCGAGCGTCGCGCGTATCTGCTGCAGGTCGGAGAGAAGGCGCTCGTCTGGATACGCCTCGTCGCGCGGGGCCGAGCAGCCCACGGATCGAGCTTCCACGGCGACAACGCGGTGACCAAGCTCGCGGTCGCCGTGGCTGATCTGGGCCGGACGATGTGGCCGGTGACGCTGACCGACACCACCCGCGAGATGGTGGAACGTCTCGGCAAGCTCACCGGCGCCGGGTCGAGTGACCCCGACGACATCGCCGCCGCAGCGGGCGCGGCATCCGGATTCCTCCGTTCGACGCTTCGGACGACCACCAATCCGACGGGCCTCACCGCGGGCTACAAGCACAATGTGATCCCCGACCGAGCCGAGGCGCTCATCGACGTCCGCGTACTGCCCGGTACCGAAGACGCCGCGCTGGCCGACATCCGCCGCATTGTCGGCCCGCACGTCGACGTCGAGATCGTGCACCAGGACATCGGCCTGGAAGTCCCTTTCCGAGGCGATCTCGTGGACGCCATGGTCGGCTCGCTGGATCGGCACGATCCCGGCGTGCCCGTCATCCCATACCTCATGGGCGGTGGCACCGACAACAAGGCGCTGGCCGCACTCGGGATCGCGGGGTACGGCTTCGCGCCGCTGCAGCTTCCGGCAGGCCTCGACTTCACCGGGATGTTCCACGGCGTCGACGAACGAGTTCCCATCGACGCCCTCGTCTTCGGGCAGCGCGTGCTGACCGACCTCCTCCGTACGTACTGAAGAAGAGCGGATGCCGCGCCCGGCGGCTCCCCAGCGAAAGGCGCCCATGCTCCTCGAGGCGATCATCCTCGGCTTGGTCCAAGGACTCACCGAGTTCCTCCCGGTGTCCTCCAGCGCGCATCTGCGCATCCTGGGGGAGTTCCTGCCGTCGGCGCAGGACCCGGGCGCGGCCTTCACCGCCATCACGCAGATCGGCACCGAGGCGGCGGTCGTGCTGTTCTTCTGGCGCGACATCGTGCGGATCATCAGCCGGTGGTTTCAGGCGCTGCTGGGCAAGGTGCCGCGCAACGACCCCGACGCGCGCATGGGCTGGCTCATCATCGTCGGCAGCATCCCGATCGTGGTGCTCGGGCTGCTCTTCCAGGACCAGATCGAGACGGTGTTCCGGTCGCTGTGGCTCGTTGCGGCGATGCTGATCCTGTTCGGCGTGCTGCTGGGGATCGCCGACCACGTCGGCGCCAAGAAGCGCAAACTGCAGGACATCACGGTGGGCCACGGCGTGATCTACGGCTTCGCCCAGTCGCTGGCGCTCATCCCCGGCGTCTCACGGTCGGGTGGCACGATCACCGCCGGCCTCTTCATGGGATACGAGCGGGCCGCCGCCGCGCGCTATGCCTTCCTGCTCGCGATCCCGGCCGTCTTCGGCAGCGGCTTCTACCAGCTCTTCAAGAGCTGGAACGAGCCGGGCGTCTTCACCCTGGGCGAGACGGCGATCGCCACCGTCGTCGCCTTCTTCGTCGCGCTCGGCGTGATCGCGTTCTTCATGAACTGGATCTCGAAGCACAGCTTCCTGCCGTTCGTCGTCTACCGCGTGGCCGTGGGCGCGACGCTGCTGGTGCTCCTCAGCCTGGGCGTCATCGACGCCTACTGACCCGGTCTGCTCAGCGGCGGGGGTCGTCGCGACCAGGCTTGGTCGGACCCTCTCCGCCGCGGCGGAGATAGCGCTCGAATTCCTGCGCGATCGCGTCGCCCGACGCCTCGGGGGAGTCCCAGGTGTCGCGCGTGCGCTCGAGCTGCCGGATGTACTCGGTCATCTCCTCGTCGTCGGCCGCGGCCGCGTCGATGGATGCCTCCCACGCCGCCGCCTCCGTCGCGAGGTCGCCGCGCGGAACCGAGGCGCCCGTCAGGTCTTCCAGCCGGTCGAGCAGCGCCAGCGTCGCCTTGGGCGACGGCGTGTGGCCGGCGACGTAGTGCGGCACGCTCGCCCACAGGCTCGCGGCGGGGATGCCGGCGACATCGGCCGCATGGCCCAGCACGCTCAGGATGCCGACCGGCCCCTCGTAGGTGCTGCGCTCCAGCTCGAGGGAGGTGCGCAGCGCCTCGTTGTCGCTGCCGGCGAACACCGAGATGGGGCGGGTGTGCGGCACGTCCGACATCATCGAGCCGATCGAGACGAAGCCGGTGATGTCTTCGCTCAGCGCCATGTCGATGAACTCCGCCGCGAAGGCCTGCCAGGCGCGGGCCGGCTCGACACCGGTGAGCAGCCACAGCTGAGTGCCGCCCCGGGTCGTGCGGGTCGGGCGGAGGAGCACGGCCTCCGGCCAGCGGAGAGAGCGGCTGCCGTCGCCTTCGGTCGCGATGTGGGGCCTCGTGTACTGATAGTCGAAGTACAGCTCGGGGTCGACGGCGAACACCGTCTCGTAGTTCCCGCTGTCGCGCAGCTGAGCGATGGCGGACGACGCGGCTTCTCCGGCATCGTTCCATCCGTCGAACGCGGCGACGAGCACTCGGCGTCCCAGTCCGTCCACGAGACCTCCTCCACCCGCGGCGCGGGTTCCTTCCAGGATAGGCCCGGAGGGCCGCGAGGGCCTCAGGTCGGCCGCGTGCCCTCACCGGCCCGCGGCGAGGGTCGCCGTGACCCGCTGGCTAGGATGGACCGGTGAATCCACCGCCCCTGGCCGCCGTCCTGTGGGACATGGACGGCACGCTCGTCGACACCGAACCGTACTGGATGGCCGCCGAGACCCCGCTGGTCGAGAGCTTCGGGGGCACGTGGTCGCACGAGCAGGCACTCAGCCTCGTCGGGCTCGGCCTGGAGGACTCGGCTCGCATCTTCCAGGACGCCGGAGTGCGGATGGGAGTGCAGGCGATCATCGACCGCCTCACCGACGACGTGATGCGCCGGCTCGCCGAGACGGGCGTCCCCTTCCGTCCGGGCGCGCGCGAGCTGCTCGCCGACCTGCGCGCGGCGGGGATCAAGACGGGCCTCGTGACGATGTCGATGCGCCGGATGGCCGACAGGGTGGTCGACCTCATCGACTTCGACGCCTTCGACGTCGTGATCGCCGGCGACGAGGCGACGCGTCCCAAGCCGCACCCCGACCCCTACCTGCAGGCGTGCGAAGCTCTCGGCGTGACGGCGGACGAGGTCGTCGCGATCGAGGATTCCCCGAACGGCCTGCGCTCCGCCGTGGCGTCGGGCGCGGCGGTGATCGGCGTGCCCCTGATGGTGTCGATCGCCGGGGCCGGCGCCCACACCGTCTGGCCGACGCTCGAGGGACGCACCACGTCGGACGTCGCATCCTTCCATGCCGCCCACCGGGCGAAGGAGGCCCACCGATGATCGAGCGCCCCAGCGGTCCGTTCCGCCTCGGCGACCGCGTGCAGCTCACGGGTCCCAAGGGTCGCCTGCACACCATCACGCTGCGCGAGGGCGGCGAGCTGCACACGCATCATGGCGTCCTGAAGCACGAGCAGCTCGTGGGTCAGCCCGACGGCTCGATCGTGGCCAACAGCAGCGGGCACGAGTACCTCGCGCTGCGACCGCTGCTGCGGGATTTCGTGATGTCGATGCCCCGCGGTGCGGCGATCATCTACCCGAAGGACGCGGCGCAGATCATCGCCGAGGCCGACGTCTTCCCGGGAGCGGTCGTCGTCGAGGCCGGCGTGGGATCCGGCGCGCTCTCCCTCTGGCTGCTGCGTGCGATGGGCACCGGCGGCCGCCTCGTCTCGTTCGAGCGTCGGCCCGAGTTCGCCGACGTGGCGCGGGCGAACGTCGAGACGTACCTGGGCGACACGCCGCCGAACTGGGATGTCGTCGTGGGCGACCTGGTCGAGTCGCTGCCGGACGCCGTCGCGCCGGCCTCCGTGGACCGCGTCGTGCTCGACATGCTCGCCCCGTGGGAGTGCATCGACGTGGTAGCCGACGCCCTCACTCCCGGCGGGGTGGTGCTGTGCTACGTCGCCACCGCCACGCAGCTCAGCCGCGTCGCGGAGTACATCCGCAACACCGGGCTGTTCACCGACCCCGAGGCGAGCGAGACGATGGTGCGCGGCTGGCACGTGGAGGGACTCGCCGTGCGCCCCGACCACCGCATGGTGGCGCACACGGGATTCCTCCTCTCGGCCCGACGGCTCGCACCCGGCGCCGTCCCGCCCGAAGTCAAGCGGCGGGCGTCGAAGTCCAGCTACGGCGACGAGGACGTCGAGCTGTGGACTCCTGGAGCCGTGGGCGACCGCGACATCACCGACAAGAATCTGCGCAAGCGGGTCCGCGAGGCGCAGCGCGCGGCAGAGGGCGCGCGCCGTGCCTCCGGTGCCGCGGGCGGAACCGACGGAACCGGATCGGCCGTGCATGGCGACATCCCGCCCCGCATCTAGACTGTTCCGGTGCCCAAGTTCCCCGCTGCCTTCGCGATCCTCGGACTGACCGCCGTCGCACTCGTCGGGTGCTCGGCCGCCGGCACGGCCGACTGCGCCCGCACCGTCACGGACGACCCTGCCCTCGACCTCGTCGAGGTGACCGGTTCGACGGATGCCGCCCCCGACGTCGACCTCTACACGCCGTTCCGCGTCTCGGCGCCAGCGTACGAAGACCTCGCGCAGGGCGACGGCGAGGTGCCGATCACCTCGACCGACCAGCTCGTCGTTCTTGACCTGACCCTCTACAACGGCACGGATGGCGAGAGACTGCTCGGTTCGCCCTACGACGGCGATCTCTCGCAGCCGATTGCGCTGTCGCAGTTCACGCAGCCTCTCCCCGCGCTCGAGGACGCCCTGACCTGCGCCTCGGTCGGCTCTCGCGTCGTGGTCGCCATGAGCCCCGACGACATCGAGGACGAGGTGGCGGCCAGCATCCAGCTCGGGCCCGACGATTCCGCGGTGGCCGTCGTGGACGTACGGAAGGTCTACCTGCCTGCCGCCGACGGCGCCCTTCAGTTCAACAGCGGGATGGGCCTGCCCGCGGTGGTGCGCGCCCCGGACGGTCACCCGGGTGTGGTGGTGCCGGAAGGCGCGGCTCCGGACGAGCTCGTGGTGCAGACCATCAAGAGAGGCGATGGGCCGGTGGTGAGCGAGGATGCCCCCGTGCGCGTTCATCAGCTCGTGGTGTCGTGGGACGACCAGGAGGTCCTGCAGTCGACCTGGGAGGCCGCTCCCCAGTCGATCAACGTCTCCGACAACGAGGTCTACCAGGACATCTTCGATGGTGCGACGGTCGGGTCGCAGCTCATGGCGGTCGTCCCCGCCGAGCTGGGCGGCACCGAACAGACGACGGTCTGGGTCTTCGACATCCTCGGCGAGGACGCCGCTCCCGCGCAGTAGCCGAATCGCGCGCCATCGGGGTCGGTCCCCGCGCTCACACCTAGGATGATGGGGTGCCTGCCAACGCGCCCGCGAAGAACCCGCCCGAGGAGCGGCTCGTCAACCTCGTGGTGGCGCTGATGGCCACCGATCAGGGACTGACGAAGGACACCATCCTCACGTCGGTCGCCGGCTACCGCGAGCAGAGCGCGTCCGGTGCGTCCAAGGACGCGCTCGAGAAGATGTTCGAGCGCGACAAGGAGAGTCTGCGCGGACTGGGGGTGCCGATCGAGACGATCGGCGACTGGGCCGATCCGGACGACCTTCGCGAGGCGCGATACCGCGTGCCGACGACCGAGTACGAGCTCCCGGAAGACATCGAGTTCACCCCGGCGGAGCTGGCTCTGCTCAACCTCGCCGGCGGTGTGTGGAGCGAGAGCTCCATGTCGGACGAGGCTCGCAGCGGACTCCGCAAGATCCGGGCTCTCGGGATCCCGGTCGACGAGCCGATCATCGGGTACTCGCCGCGCATCAGCCTGCGCGACCCGGCCTTCCCTGCTCTGCAGCAGGCGATCGAGCAGTCCCGGGTCGTGAAGTTCCCGTACCTGAAGCCGGGGGAGGAGGCGCCGCGTACGCGTCGCCTGCAGCCGCTCGCGCTCGTGGAGTACGAGGCGCGCTGGCACGTCTACGGGTTCGATCTCGATGTCGGGGCCGACCGCACCTTCCTGCTCATGCGGATCGTCGGACCGGTGGCCATCACGCGGGAGTCCTTCGACGCCTCGCTGCGCGAGGGCGCCGGTGACCGTGCGCTGAGAGGACTCGAAGCGGTCGCGGCCAGCAACTGGTCGCTCCTGGAGGTCAACCCGGGAACCGAGGCCGCCCTGCGCCTCGCACGCCGCGCGGTGCCGGCTGAGCAGGGGATCAAGGTGTCCTACGTCGATGCGCACATCTTCGCCGAGGAGCTGGCGTCGTACGGACCCGAAGTGAGGGTGGTCGAGCCCGCCGAACTGCGGGATCGTGTGATCGAGAGACTCGCCGCCGCCCGCGACCTGAACGGAGCGGGAGCATGAGCGTGCGGCGTTCCCTCGTGGCGACGGACCGCGCGGCGCTGATGCTTCAGCTCGTGCCCTATCTGATCGGCAAGGGCGAAGTGTCCATCGCCGAAGCGGCCGACGAGTTCGATGTGAGTCCCGACCAGATGCGTGCGATGGTCGAGAAGCTGACGGTGATCGGCCTGCCCGGCGACGGCGGCTACTGGCAGATGGCGAACGACCTGTTCGACATCGACTGGGATCTGCTCGACGAGCAGGACATCGTGGTGATCACGAACTCCGTCGGTCTCGAGCGAGCGCCTAAGCTGACCGCCCGGGAGGCTGCGGCTCTGCTCGCGGGACTTCAGTTGGCGCGCGCCATCCCCGGGGTCGGCGACACCGAGGTGTTCGCGGGTCTGCTCGCGAAGCTCTCGCGGGGCGCATCGAGCGCGCCTGCCGAGGTGATCGTCGCGCCGGGCCCGGTCGACGAGGTGCGTGATGCCGTCGCCGCGGCCCTCCGGCGCGGCGTGGCGGTCTCGTTCACGTACAAGGCGCCGGACGCGGGGCCGACCACCCGCACCGTCGACCCGGTGAAGGTGCACATCGCGGACGGCCAGTGGTATCTGCAGGGGTGGTGCCATCTCCGCGAGGCGATGCGCACGTTCCACCTCGACCGCGTGAGCGATCTCCGGCTCACCGACATCGCGATCACGCACGCGGGCGATCCCGCGCCCGGCTGGTTCGAGACGGCCGACGACGAAGTGGTCGCGCGCATCCGATTCCCCGAGCCCGTCGCCCGCCTGCTCGGCGATTACCTGGATCGCGCCACCATCGAGACCGCCGAGGGAATGACGACCGCCACGATGCGCATCGCCGACGAGGTCAGCCTGCGGCGCCTCGCGGCACGGAGGGGCGGCGAGGTGGAGGTGCTCGAACCGTCCGCCGCCCGTCGGGCTGCGGCGGAGTGGGCCGACGCGGGGCTCGCTCAGTACCGCTGAGCGGCCGCTCGTCGCCGGGCGGCCGCTGGCGCCGGAAGCGGGACCCGCGGGTTACACTGAATGCGGTACCCGCCGAAAGGACAACGACATGCTGCAAGGCCTTACCGGGTGGCACTTCCTGATCATCCTGGCCGTGATCCTGCTGCTGTTCGGCGCGGCGAAGCTGCCGGCGCTGGCGAAGAGCATGGGTCAGTCCGCTCGCGTCTTCAAGGGTGAGATGAAGGCGATGAAGGACGACGATGCGTCGCGGCCCGACGCACCCGCGGCCGGGACGACCGCCTCGGCCGAGGCGCCCCCTGCCGAGGTGCGCACGGACGCAGGCGGAATCACCGACTCCAAGCCCTGATTCGCCGTGGCAACGGCGGGACCGCCGCGCGTCGGACGATCTGACGAGGCGCGGCGCGAAAAGCGCATGTCGCTCGGCCAGCACCTGGTCGAGCTGCGCAAGCGTCTGATGTGGGCGGCCGCTGCGCTGGTGGTCGGCATGGTGATCGCCTTCTTCATCACCGACCCCGTGATCCATCTCATCACCGAGCCGCTCCGCGTGGTCGCCGCCTCCGAGGGCGAAGAGGCCAAGGTCGAGCTGATGTTCAGCACCGTGACGGCTGCGTTCGACCTTCGACTTCGGATGTCGTTCGCCATCGGGCTGCTGATCTCCGCCCCGATCTGGCTGTGGCAGATCTGGGCGTTCATCATGCCCGGCCTGACGCGTAAAGAGGTGCGTTACACCGTCGGGTTCCTGGCCGCCGCGATCCCGCTCTTCTTCGCGGGGTGCGCGATGGGCCTCGTGATCATGCCGCACATCGTCGAGCTCATGGCTTCGTTCGTCCCGATGGGGGCGGCGTCCTTCTACGACGCCGCGTACTACTACGACTTCGTCTTCAAGCTGCTGATCGTGGTCGGCGTCGCCTTCGTGCTTCCGGTGTTCCTGGTCGCGCTGAACTTCGCGGGGGTCATGTCGGGCCGCGCGATCCTCAAGGGATGGCGGGTCGCGGTGCTCGTGTCCGTCATCTTCGCGGCGTTGGCAACCCCCGCGGCCGACGTGGTCAGCATGCTTATGCTGTCCGGCATCATGGTGCTCCTCTTCTTCGCCGCCGCCGGCGTCTCCCTGCTCTTCGACCGGCGCCGAGCCCGGCGCGACGCGCTCATCCTGCCGCCCGAGGCGAGCGCGTGACGGACCCCGGTCCGGCCGAACGCTACGCTCGCGCCCGAGAAGCGGCTGCTCTCGACCGGAGCCACCCTCGCACCGCCGACTTCGCGGCGGCGCAGCGATTCACGCTCGATGAATTCCAGCTCGAGGGCTGTCGCGCCCTCGAAGACGGCCGCAGCGTCCTGGTCGCGGCGCCGACGGGAGCCGGCAAGACCATCGTCGGCGAGTTCGCGGTGCATCTCGCCATGCAGGAATCCGGCGACAAGGCGTTCTACACCACGCCCATCAAGGCGTTGTCGAACCAGAAGTTCCGCGAGCTTCAGGACGTCTACGGTGCCGATCAGGTCGGCTTGCTGACCGGCGACACCAACATCAACGGCAACGCGAGGATCGTCGTCATGACGACCGAGGTGCTCCGCAACATGCTGTACGCGGACTCGCCGGCGCTTCGCGGTCTGAGGTTCGTCGTCATGGACGAGGTGCACTACCTCGCGGACCGGTTCCGAGGCGCCGTGTGGGAGGAGATCATCATCCACCTCCCGCCCAGCGTCCGACTCGTGTCGCTGTCCGCGACCGTCTCCAACGCCGAGGAGTTCGGCGACTGGCTCGACACCGTGCGCGGAGACACCGAGGTGATCGTCTCCGAGACCCGTCCGGTGCCGCTGGAGCAGCACGTCCTCGTTCGAGGCGACCTCCTCCCGCTCTTCGATGACCGCGCCGGCATCGCGACGGCGCAGGTGAACCAGGAGCTGATGCGGATCCGCTCCTTCAAGGGTCCTTCCTTCGAGGGCAATCGTCGGGCCCAGGCAGCCAGCAGTGCCCGCCATGCGGGGTACGAGGCGACGCGCCGGCGCCCTCAGCGTGGCGGCCGACGCCCCGTGCGCTCGGCGAACGTGCAGCGGATCGAGCGGCTGGACCGTCCCGAGGTCGTCGAGCTGCTCGCGCGAGCCAACCTCCTGCCGGCGATCTTCTTCATCTTCAGCCGCGCAGGGTGCGACGGCGCGGTCCAGCAGGTGCGGCGCGCGCGAGTGCGGCTCACCAGCCAGGAGGAGCGCGCCGAGATCCGCGCGATCGTCGAGGAGCGCACCCGCACGCTGTTGGACGAGGACCTCGCCGTGCTCGGCTATTGGGAATGGCTCGACAACCTGGAGCGCGGGGTGGCCGCCCACCACGCCGGACTGCTTCCGGCGTTCAAGGAGGTCGTGGAGGAGCTCTTCCAGCGCAAGCTGGTGAAGGTGGTGTTCGCCACCGAGACGCTGGCGCTGGGCATCAACATGCCCGCACGCACCGTCGTCCTCGAGAAGCTGGAGAAGTTCAACGGCGAAGCCCGAGTCGCGATCACCTCCGGCGAGTACACGCAGCTGACCGGCCGGGCGGGACGACGCGGCATCGACGTCGAGGGCCACGCGGTCATCCAATGGACGGAAGGGCTCGACCCGCAGGCGGTGGCGGCTCTGGCGTCGCGGCGAACCTATCCGCTCAACTCGAGCTTCCGACCGACGTACAACATGGCGGTCAACCTGATCGACCAGTTCGGCCGGGCGCGGGCTCGCGAGATCCTGGAGTCCTCGTTCGCCCAGTTCCAGGCGGACCGTGCCGTGGTGGGGATCGCCCGCCAGGTCCGCGAGCAGGAGGAGTCCCTGTCCGGGTACCGCAAGGCGATGACCTGCGATCGCGGCGACTTCACCGAGTACTCTGCGATCCGGCGGGAGCTCAGCGATCTCGAGAAGCTCAATCGCAAGGACGCGGGGGCTTCACGACGTACCCGCGACGAGCGGCAGCGCGAGATCGCGTCCCTCCGCAAGCGCATGCAGAGGCATCCGTGTCATTCGTGCCCCGACCGGGAGCAGCATGCACGATGGGCGGAGCGTTACTGGAAGCTCGAGCGGACGATCGCCAAGCTGCGGCAGCAGATCGACACCCGCACGGGAACGGTGGCGCGCATCTTCGATCGCGTCGTCGACGTTCTCACGCGCCTCGAGTACGTTCACGTCGACGCGGACAGGACCTCTCTCACCCCTGCGGGTCGGACGATGCGACGCATCTACGGCGAGCGCGACCTCCTGGTCGCCGAGTCGCTGCGACGCGGACTGTGGAACGATCTGGATGCCGCGTCCCTGGCGGCCCTCGCCTGCTGTCTCGTCTACGAGCCTCGGCGCGACGACGGCGGCCCCGGCGAGCGCGGGCTTCCTCGCGGTGCGTTCCGCACGGCGTATGCCGAGACGCTGGACCTGTGGCAGCAGCTCGACGACCTCGAGCGCGAGTACCGCCTGCCCGGGTCGGAGCCGGTGTCGGCGGGACTCGCTCAGGCGATGCACTCGTGGGCACGCGGGGCGGCGCTCGACCGCGTCCTCGAGGAGGCGGACATGGCAGCGGGCGACTTCGTTCGGTGGTCCAAGCAGACGATCGACCTGCTCGACCAGCTCTCCATCGTGGCGGACGTGCCGCTCGCGACCACGGCGCGGAAGGCTCTGGATGCCGTCCGCCGCGGCATCGTCGCCTACTCGGGCGTCTGACAGCGGGCGCTCAGTCCCCGCCGTCTAGGGTGGATTCGTGCCCCTCGCCGCCGCGCCGCGCCCGCTTCTGCCGCTGTGGGTCGCTGTCCTGACGTCTGTCGTCGGGGGAGTGGTGCTGGATCTCGCCTACCCCTCGGTCGGTTGGTGGCCGCTGGCCTTCGTCGGCGTCGGGCTCTCCCTGGTCGGGTTGATCGGGCGGTCGGTTGCGGGCGCGCTCCTGGTCGGGTTCGTGTTCGGGGCGACCTTCTATCTGATCCACATCGTCTGGATCACCCGCTATCTCGGGGTGGTGCCGTGGTACGCGTTGGCGGGGATCGAGACGGTCTTCATGGCCGTCGGGTCGATCGGGCTGACGCTGGCGTACCGGTGGTTCCCGCGGGTCTTCCCCTCACGATGGGGGTCGTTGATCCTTCTCCCGATCCTGATCGGCGGAGTCTGGACGGCACGGGAGCTCTTCATGGGCTCGTGGCCGTACACCGGCTTCCCGTGGGCGCGAATCGGCATGAGCCAGTCGGAGAGCCCCCTCGCTCACCTCGCCTCGTGGACGGGCGTCGCCGGGCTGACCTTCCTCATGGTGGCGTTCACGGCCGCGGTGATCGAATGGGTTCGGGCGGCGCGCCTTCGCGACATCCGGACCGCGCTCCCGGCGGCGGCGATGGCGGCGTTGCTCCTGCTCGTTCCCGCCTTTCCGACCAGCGCTTCCGGCTCGCTGCGCGTGGGAAGCGTTCAGGGGAACGGCCCGTCCGGCTATTTCGACGAGCGATCCCGCAACGACGTGCTGAATGCCCAGCTCGAGGCATCCGCCCCCCTCCTGGGGGAGGATGTCGACGTCGTCCTCTGGCCGGAGGGCGGGATCGATTCGGACCCGCTGGCCAACGAGGCGACGGCCGACATCCTCGATGCGTTCTCGACGCGCGTCGAGGCTCCGCTCATCGTCAACGCGGCGACCACCCGTGGGAACGACACGTTCAACACGTCGATGCTGTGGCTTGCCGGCGAAGGTGCGGTTCAGCTGCACGACAAGGCGAACCCGGTGCCGATGGGCGAGTACGTGCCGGACCGGTGGTTCTTCGAGGCGCTCGCGCCGGATCTCATCGGACTCATCCAACGGGAGTATACGCCCGGAACCAACCCGCCGTTCTTCGACGTCGAGAGCGTCGGGGTGGGGCTCGCGATCTGCTTCGACGTGATCTACGACGACGTGATCTGGGCCGGTGCGCGGGACGGTGCGCAGGTGTACATGTTCCAGACGAACAACGCCGACTTCCGCGATACGGACGAGAACCTGCAGCAGCTCGCGTTCGCGCGCATGCGGGCGATAGAGACGGGGCGGGCCGTGGTCAATCTGTCGACGGTCGGCACGAGCCAGGTCATCGCGCCGGACGGGACGACCATCGACGGTCTGCCGGCCGGGCAGCCGGGGCACATGGTGACGGATGTGCCCCTTCGCACCGGGCTGACACCGGCGGTGCTGATCGGGCCATGGCTGAAGCTGCTTCTCGGATGGGGGTCGCTCGTAGCCCTCGTCGCCCTGGGGACGGCCGTCGCGGTGCTCGGACGCCGGGATGCGAGAACGCCGGCCCCCGAGGGGACCGGCGTTGCTCGGCGCGGCTGATCGTCAGGCGCTGATCTTGTCGATCGTCACATCTTCGCCGGCGCCACGACGGGCACGGACGTAGGCGAGGCGCTCCTCCAGGAGCTCTTCGAGCTCGGGGATCGTGCGACGCTCGAGCAGCATGTCCCAGTGGCTGCGCGGGGTCTTGTCACCGGAGTGATCCACCGTCGCGGTGCCTTCGCCGACACGCAGCAGCGCCTCGGCACCGCAGGTGCGGCACTCCCATGCCGGCGGCACTTCGGCGTCGGCTGCGAAAGTCAGGGTCGTGTCGCGTCCGCAGACGGTACACGTGTAGATGTGCTGCGCACGCTCGTGGAACACGACGCCCTCTTCGCTCTGTAGGCTCTGGGCGCCGAGCCGGATGCCGCGCAAGCTGCGGTCTGCCATTTTGTGGTCCTCTCGTCGCTGTATAGGTATAACCAAGCGACCTGAGCGGATCATCCGAAAGGGGGTTGCGCAAAAGGCTTTCACAGTGGATTCACATGCGAACCGAGAGCCGACGGCATCACCCGGTGCCGGCGCCCCCGAAGAGGCGAAGAGCGTGGTCGGCCCTGTCGGTGACGATGCCGTCCACGCCCAGCCCGACGAGCCGCGCCATGTCGTCGCGCTCGTTGACAGTCCAGACGTGAATCTCGACGCCGCAGTCATGGGCCACGCGGATCAGCCGGGGAGTGAGGATCCTCAGTCGACCTTGCCTCTCGGGAATCTGGAGCGCGTCGATACCCCGCAGGACGCGGGCGATCAGCCGGGGCGACCGCAGCTGCAGCGCGGCGAGGAGTCGCGCGATGGTGGCGGAGCCTGCTGACGTGGCGGGGCGGATGCCTCGTCCCGCCGTCTCCGCGGCGCGAAGCGCCGTCCGGCGCCGATCGTCGGAGAAGCTCGTCACCAGCACCCGGTGACCATGCGGCGAGACGGCCTCACCGACCGGGGTGGCGGCGCCGGCGGCCTTCACGTCCAGGTTGAACCTGATCGTCGGGAAGGCCTCGAGCGCCTGATCGAGGGTCAGGAGTCCACCGCGCTCCGACATGAGGTCGTCGAGCTCGCGGGACCTCACCGCGGCGACAGGCCGCGGGTCGCCCGCGACGCGAGACAGGTCGGCGTCGTGGAAGAGCACCACGACACCGTCGGCGGTGAGGTGGCAGTCCGACTCGACGTAGTCCGCGCCCGCCGCATGGGCGGCGGCGACGGCGGCGAAAGAGTTCTCCACCACCCCGTGGAGCGCGTCTTCTGAGGTGACGAGCCCGCGATGCGCGAGGACCCGCGGAGTGCCGACGCCCTCGAACCAGGGGTGGCGCCTCACGGTGCCGTCGGCGAGGTCTCCGAGGGGGCGCTGGCGGCCGGCGACCGGCGGGCGGCGGCATCCGTCCCAGCCCCGGGGAAGGCGCTCGTGAGCCCCTTCAGCGCCTCCGTGAACTCGCTCGGGATGATCCAGAGCTTGCTCGAGGCGCTGTCGGCGATCTTGGGCAGAGTCTGCAGGTACTGGTACGCCAGAAGCTTGTCGTCGGGGTTGCCGACGTGGATCGCATCGAAGACCGTCTGGATCGCTTCCGCCTCACCCTGGGCGCGGAGAACCTGCGCCTGCTTGTCGCCCTCCGCCTTGAGGATCTCGGCCTGGCGACGCCCCTCGGCCTCGAGGATCTGCGACTGCTTGGAGCCCTCGGCAGTCAGGATCGCGGCGCGCCGATCGCGCTCGGCTCGCATCTGCTTCTCCATCGAGTCCTGGATGGAGATCGGCGGGTCGATCGCCTTCAGCTCGACGCGCCCGACGCGGATTCCCCACTTTCCGGTCGCCTCGTCGAGCACCACGCGCAGCTGGCCGTTGATGTTGTCTCGGCTCGTGAGCGCCTCTTCGAGGTTCAATCCGCCGACGACGTTGCGAAGGGTGGTCGTGGTGAGCTGCTCGACCGCCCCGAGGTAGTTGGCGATCTCGTACGTGGCCGCGCGGGCGTCGGTGACCTGGAAGTACACGACGGTGTCGATCGACACGACGAGGTTGTCTTCGGTGATCACCGGCTGCGGCGGGAACGACACGACCTGCTCGCGCATGTCGATGAGCGGACGCAGCCGGTCGATGAACGGCACGAGCAGATTGAGGCCCGGAGTCAGGGTCTTGTGGTAGCGCCCCAGACGCTCGACGATGCCCGCGTTCGCCTGCGGGATGATGCGGATGGACCGGATGATCACGACGAGCACGAAGATGAAGACCGCGATGGCGAGCAGCCAGGCGATGGCCGTGGGGACGAAGCTGTCGAGGTCGCTCATGCGCGCGGGTTCTCCAGGTGTTCGGTGTGCGGGGTGACGGGACGGACGACGGCGGTGGCGCCCTCGATGCGCCGGACGCTGATCTCGGTGCCGGGCTCCAGTTCGCCGGAGTCGCTGCGTGCGGTCCAGGTGTCGCCGTTGACGAGGCGCACCTGCCCGCCGTGCGCGCTCACGGTCGACACGACCCGGCCGCCCAGATCGATGAGCGCGTCGACGTTGGACGGCGTGGGGTCTTCGCCGCGCCGGAGTCGCCGCAGAAGCGGCGGGCGCAGGAAGAGCACCAGCACCGCGGCGACGACGCCGGCCACGATGACCTGCAGCCATAGCGGAGCGCCGAGCAGATCGGTGCCGAGGCCGGCGAGACCGCCGATGCTCAGCATGAGGAACGTGAAGTCGAGCGTGAGCATCTCGATGACCAGGAAGGCCAGGATCAGCACCAGCCATCCGATCCACGCGTACTGTTCGATCGTCTGGACGAGCTCCACCATGCGCCTCCTCGTCCTCCGAACCTAGCAGGTAGGGTCGAGGGCGTGACTGAGATATCCACAGTGCTTCCTGCCGGTTCGCTGAGCGGCAAGACCGCGCTCGTGACCGGGTCGTCGCGGGGCATCGGAGCCGATACCGCGCGCTATCTCGCCGAGGCGGGCGCGAACGTCGTCATCAACTACCGCAACAAGGCCCCGCGTGCCGAGAAGCTGGCGACCGAACTCCGCCAGCTCGGCGTCGAGGTGCTCGTGGTGGGTGCCGACCTCACCGATGCCGAGTCCGTCCAGGCGATGTTCGCCGCCGTCGAGCAGCAGTTCGGCGCCCTCGACGTCCTCGTCCTCAACGCGTCCGGGGGCATGGAGGCGGGCATGGCCGAGGACTACGCCCTGCAGCTCAATCGCGACGCCCAGGTGCGCGTTCTCGAGACCGCTCTGCCGCTGCTCGGCGAGGGCTCGCGGGTGGTATTCGTCACCAGTCATCAGGCCCACTTCATCCGTACGACCCCGACCATGCCCGAGTACGAGCCCGTCGCGCTGTCGAAGCGCGCGGGCGAAGACGCGCTTCGCGAGCGCATCCCGGTTCTCGCCGAGCGCGGCATCGACTTCGTCGTCGTCTCCGGCGACATGATCGAGGGAACGATCACCGCAACGCTTCTCGAGCGGGCCAACCCCGGCGCGATCGCCGCCCGGCGCGAGGGAGCCGGAAAGCTCTACAACGTCTCGGAGTTCGCGGCGGAGGTGGCAGCCGCTGCGATCGATCCGGTCCCATCAGACAACACGCGCCTCGTGGGTGACACCAGCTCCTTCGCGGGGGAGTGACGTGCGGGCTCACAACATCGAGACGCTGATCTCGGTCGGGCGCCCGTCGATCGCGCCCGACGGCTCGTTCGCCGTCTTCGCATCCTCCCGGCCGGACATCGAGGCGAACCGCTCGGTGGGGCAGGTCTGGCGCATCGACCTCCCGGCTGGAACGCCACGGCGGCTGACGCGGGGCGTCGCGGACGCGGCGCCCGCGATCTCACCGGACGGCGCGCGTCTGGCGTTTCTGCGAGGCGACGCGAAGGGCCGCTCCCAGGTCTTCGTGATCCCCTCGGCCGGGGGCGAGCCCGTTCAGGTCACCGACGCCCCCGTCGGGGTCGAGTCCTTCTCGTGGTCGCCCGACCGTCGTTCGATCGCCTTCGTGGCGCGCGTGCCGGAGCGCGGGCGGTACGGCACGGTGGAGGGGCTGGATGCCGCGGCCGAGGCCCCGCGTCGCATCACGGGGGTCCGGTGGAACGCCAACGGCCTCGGGTACATCGCGGACCGCCCCGCCCATGTCTTCGTGACCGCGGTGCCCGAGACCGACGCGGAGCCGTTCTACGAGCCGGCGCCGTCCGTGCGAGGCGAGGGTGATCCGGCACCGGTCCGGCCGGTGGTTCCGACCGAGGCTCGGCGCCTGACCGAGGGTCCGGCTTCGCACGGAGGCGCCGTCTTCTCCTCCGACGGCACGGAAGTCCTCACGGTCGTCGAAGAGATCGAACCCGACCGGCGCGACCTGCGCTCCCGGGTCGTCGCGCTGCCCGTCGATGGCGGCGCCGGCCGCGAGGTGGTCGGAGTGGATGCGGGGCTCTCGGTCTTCGGACTCGAGACGGCGCCCGACGGTGCGCTCGCCCTCCTCGCCCACGAGGTGGGGGAGCGGGGGGTCGACTTCGTCGCTCCGGGGGTCGGGCTCTGGTTGCTGGACGCCGACGGGCTCCGCCGCCTGACCGACGCCGAATCGATCGACCTCGGCGAGGTGGGAAGCCACCTGACGGCAGACGGCGACGACTTCCTGGTGCAGCATCGCACCCGGGGTCGGATCGTCCTGCTGCGCGTGTCGCGCGACGGCGAGCTGGCCGAGGTTCTGGCCGGCGACGTGGAGGTCGCCGGGCATGCCGCCGCGTCGGGCAAGGTCGTGGTGGCGGTGGCCACGCCCGAGTCGGCGGGCGAGCTGGTCGTGGTGGACGGCGGGTCCGCGCGCACCCTCACCGCCTTCGGGGCGCGGGCCGCGGCATCCGGAATCGTCTCGCCCCGCGAGCTCACCGTCGCTGGTCGCGACGGCTACCCCGTGCACGGATGGGTCGCGACGCCGGAGGGGGCCGGACCGTTCCCCGTGATCCTCCAGATCCACGGCGGACCGTATGCCTCGTACGGCATCCACTTGTTCGACGAGACGCAGGTGCTCGTCGACGCCGGCTACGCCGTCGTCTACTGCAACCCCCGCGGTTCCGCCGGATACGGGCGCGCGCACGGTCGCAGCATCCGTCAGTCGATGGGGACCGTCGACTTCGCCGACGTGGTCGACTTCCTCGAAGGAGCGATCGCGTCGGATCCGCGTCTGGACGGCGACCGTACGGGGGTCATGGGCGGATCGTACGGCGGCTACCTCACCGCATGGATCATCGCGCACGACCACCGGTTCGCCGGCGCGATCGTGGAGCGAGGCTTCCTCGACCCGGCGTCGTTCCAGGGCACGAGCGACATCGGCACGTTCTTCGGTGACGAGTACGTGGGAGTGTCGTCGGACGACATCGCCCGGCAGAGCCCGATGGCCGTGGTCGGACAGGTCAGCACACCCACGCTGGTGATCCACTCCGAGCTCGACTTCCGGTGCCCGCTCGAGCAGGCGACGAGGTACTACTCGGCGCTGAAGCGGCAGGGGACCGACGCGGAGCTGCTGATCTTCCCGGGCGAGAACCATGAGCTGACCCGGTCGGGCCAGCCGCGTCACCGCGTGGAGCGGTTCGACGCGGTGCTCGACTGGTGGCGGCGCCTGCTGCCGACGGACTGAGCGCATTCGAAAGGCCCCCGGGGATGAACCCCGGGGGCCTTTCGTGTCAGCGGAGGATCAGAGATCCTTCTTGCCGAAGGTGAAGGCGCGGACGATGTTGATGATTCCGAGCACGACGAGCGCGATGCCGAGGAGCCACCAGAGGAACGCGATGTACAGGGGCGAGAAGAGCAGGACGATACCCGCCAGGATGCTGATGATGGCGAAGAAGATCGACCACCCCTTCGACGCCGCGTCCCCCAGCGTCGAGAGCGCGACGATGCCCTCGACGATCCAGAGGATGCCCACGAGGATGCCGACGAACACGGCCAGCCATGCAGTGGTCTGACCCAGGTTGAACAGCGCCACGACGCCGGCGATGATGAACAGGATGCCGAGGGCGATGTGCCCGAGTCGGGCCCATCCGCCCTTCTCCTTGGAGAAGATGCCGAGGCCTGCGTAGACGAGGCCGGCCGCGATGGCGTAGATCGCGATGATGGCCGTCACGACCATCGCGGTCCTGCCGGGCCAGACCAGGATGAGGATGCCGACGATGACGGCGAGCACGCCGCCGACGCCGATCGCCGTGCGGATGCCGTTGAGAGCTGACTTCTCGGCGGGTGATGCGGTGGACATGCGAGGGGTGTCCTTTCTGAGAGTTGCCTGTGAAGGTGCCGCTAAGCCTAAACCCGAGGGCGAAGTTCCGCGGCATGAACATCGTGTGTCGCGGGAGGGAATCGACTCGGGACTTTGTACCCGCTCGCGCGCTCAGGTCCCAGAGCGTTACGGTGAGCGGTGAGTGTGGAGCGAGAAGTCGGAGGTTCAGCATGGCTGTGTTCTCGAGGGGTTTCGGTGCCCGCAGACGCGAGACGGATCCGAACCTGCCGCCGGGCCAGTACCTCACCGAGGATTTTCCGGTGCTCTCGGCCGGCCCCACGCCGCGCATCGACACCGATGAGTGGACCTTCACGCTCGTCGAGGACGGCAGGGGTCTCGCCCGATGGACCTGGGACGAGTTCCTCGAACTGCCCACCGAGGACATCACCACCGACATCCATTGCGTGACGCGGTGGTCGAAGCTGGGCACCTCGTGGCGCGGCGTTTCGGTCGACACTCTCCTCGAGTCCGTCGAGAGCGAAGCCACGCACGTCATGGCGCACTCCTACGGCGGCTACACGACGAACATCCCCATGGAAGACCTGACCGACGGGAAGGCGTGGGTAGCGTACGAGTTCGACGGCGAACCGCTCGATCCGGAGCATGGGGGACCGGCCCGGCTGCTGGTACCGCACCTCTACTTCTGGAAAAGCGCCAAGTGGGTGAGGGGTCTCGAGCTCATGGACGGCGACGCTCCGGGATTCTGGGAGCAGAACGGCTACAACATGCACGGCGACCCGTGGACCGAGGAGCGTTACTGGTGATCGTCGGCGGGTGGCGGCCCGCCCGCGTCACCGAGGTGATCGAGGCGACGCCCAGCGCTCGCGTCCTTCGGCTGCAGGTTCCGGGTTGGCCGGGCAGCGAAGCCGGTCAGCACGTCGACATCCGCTTGACCGCAGAGGACGGCTACCAGGCCGTGCGGTCGTACTCGATGGCGTCGTACGGGCCGAGCGAGACGATCGAGCTGGGCGTCGACGAAGTGCCCGAGGGCGAGGTCTCGCCCTACCTCGTGCGGGATGTGCTGCCCGGCGACGAGCTCGAGGTGAAAGGTCCGCTCGGAGGCTACTTCGTGTGGCGGCCCAGCGATCAGCGGCCCACTCAGCTGATCGCGGGAGGCTCGGGCATCGTGCCGCTGATCGCGATGGCCCGGGCGGCGACGGATGCCTCGGCTGCGGCATCCGTCCGGCTCCTGTACTCGGTGCGGAGACCCGAAGACGCGATATATCGCGACGAGCTCATTCAGCTCGCCGACGACGGGGGAGTGGACCTCACCTGGGCCTACACCCGGGCAGCTCCGGAGGCCTGGCAGGGGCGGGTCGGCCGGCTCGACGGCGACAGCATCCGCGCGGCGGTATGGCCGTCCGAGCGCGCACCCATCGTCTACGTCTGCGGGCCCACGGGTTTCGTGGAGCAGGTGGCGGACACTCTCGTCGCGTTGGGACACTCGGCGGGCAATGTGAAGACCGAGCGATTCGGAGGCTCGTGATGCGCAGGGACATCTCGACGGCGACCGTCGACGGCAATGCTCTCGCCGGGGTGATGGCGGACGTGGTCGACGGCGACATCACGCTGCTCATCGCCACCTGCGCCGGGTGCGGGGAGGCGGCGCCCCTGGCGGAGGCGGTGGTCGAGATCGACGAGACGGCCGCGATCGTGCGGTGCCGATCGTGCACGCACACTCTGATGACCGTTCTCGCGGACCCGGGCGGTGTCCGGATGGTGTTCGGGGCGCTGCGGGAGCTGCGGCGTCCCTGACCGGTCCGCCGGCGGTCGCGTCAGCCCAGCAGCAGCGTGACGGCGATCAGCACCGGGATGCAGCCGATGGTGGTCAGGAAGACGGTGTCGCGCGAGATCGTTTCTCCCACCCCGTACCGCTGGGAGTAGTTGAAGACGTTCTGTGCGGTGGGGAGCGCCGCAAGGACCACGACGATGAGCACGTCGTGGGCATCGAGCCGGAAGAGGAACGTCGCGACCACCCACGCGAGCGCCGGCATCGCGATCAGCTTGAGGGCCGTGGCGAGGATGACGTCGCGCCGGCGTCCGGACGGGGCGAGGACGCGCTGGCCGTGCAGTGAGATCCCGTATGAGATGAGCAGGATCGGCACGCAGGCGTTGGCGATCAGGGTGGCAGGCTCGATGACCACGGGCGGCAGGTCGATTCCGGACACCGACACGATCGTTCCCAGAACCGATCCCAGGACGATCGGATTGGTGAAGGTGCGAACAACCGAACGCCACAGACTCGCTCGGCCGGCGGTGACGGCATCCAGGATCGACATCGTGATCGGGGTGAAGACGAGGAGCTGCAGAAGGATGACGGGAGCGGGGTACGCGGCGCTCCCGAGCAGGTAGAGCGACAGCGGGATGCCGATGTTGTTGCTGTTGACCTGTCCGGCGCTCAGCGCGCCGATGACGGTCTCGCCGACCGATCGCTTCCACCACAGCCGCGCGACGAGCGCGTAGGCGGCGATGATGACGACGGCGGCGATGGCCGAAACCGGCAGCAGCGCGGAGAACAGCGTGCGAACGTCCGCCTGCGCGAGGACGACGAAGAGAAGGAACGGCGACAGAACGAAGAACGTCAGGCGTGCCAGAACGGGCCGCGCATGCTCGCCGAGCAGATCGATGCGGCCGATGATCCAGCCGACGACGATCGCGACGCCCACCACGACGAATCCGGTGAGCGACTCCAGCATCCTCCGAGCCTACGGACCCGTGGCACGTCGGCCCAATCAGCCGAAGCGTAATCGCTGATAATGCACATTATGTCAACTAGAGGTCTGGCGCGAGTCGTCCCTCTGCCCCGCGATCTGCGCTGTCGCCCGCATCGCGCGTCGCACCCGTGTCTCGAAGCGAGGTGGCGTGTCAGCGGGCAGGTTGTCGAGCGCGAACCAACGAACGTCGACGCTCTCGTCGCTGACCGCGACACGGGAATCCATGGACACGATCGCCGCATACCCGATGTCCCAATGCGCGGCGCATGAGAACCCGGAATGGAGTTCGTGACGGTCAAGGTCCACAATCTGCGGGGAAGCCAGCGTCAGGTCTCTGATCCCCGACTCTTCGCGCGCCTCTCGCTGTGCGGCGGCGTTCACCGATACATCGTCGTGCTCGATGTGCCCGCCGAACTGCACCCAGAATCGGCCCTTGCGATGGAAGCAGAGCAGAACGTGGTCGCGATCGGGCGAGAAAACGAAGCATGAGGCCGTCACATGCTCCGGCCCACCTTCTCGGCGCAAAGACGAATCTCCTCCCTCGCGGATGAAGTCTTCGTACGAATCGCGCTGCTCACTCGGCGGGAAATCCTTCAGGCGAGCGAGAAGGTCGTCGACAGGCATCCGAAAAGTTTGTCGTAACGATCCCGTCGCGACAAACCGAAGGGAGCCGCCGCGGTGGTGAGCCTGGCCGGGCCGGCTCCGCTCGGCCAGGATGAGACCATGGCGCACCCCATATCGATCCGCTCCGCCACCGTGGGCGATGCCGCCCTCGTCGGGAGACTGCTCTGGGACTTCAACCGAGAGTTCGACTCCCCGACTCCTGATGGCGAATTCTTCGCACGCCGGTTCGGGGTGCTTCTCGCGCTCGACGACGTCCTCGTGCTCCTCGCCGAGGACGCCGGAGACGCGGTCGGCTTCGGGTATCTGACCTTGCGTCCCACGCCGTATCACGACGGCCCGCTGGCCCAGCTCGAAGAGCTCTACGTGCGACCGGACCTCCGCGATCGTGGCATCGGCACCGCGCTCATCACGGCTGCCCTCGACGAGATGCGAGCGCGAGGCGTCGGCGAGATGCACATCAACGTGGACGAGATCGACCGCGACACCCGGCGGTTCTACGAGCGCCACGGCTTTGTGAACATCCTTCCCGGCGAGGACTACCGGATGCTCTGCTACATCCGGGAGCTGTGATCCCCACCGATCACGCGAGCGCCGCGGCCCACACGTCATCGTGGCTGCGGACGTACGCTGCCACGGTTCTCCAGTGCTCGCCGTGCCCCGCCACGAACATCGCGGACCAGGGCTCGCGTCCCGATTCGTGCGCGCTGCGCAGCAGCGCATGCATCGCATCGGCCCGCTCCCCCATGACGCGCGGCAGAGCGGTGCGCATCGCGCGGTCGGGACGATACCCCTCGACGAATGCCCGCAAGCGCTCCGCCGCGCGTTCGAGCGGCTCATGGGGGTCGTTCAGACAGAACGACTGGGCAGCGTAAGCAAGGTCCCACAACCGCGTACTGGGGGCCGCGCCGTCCCAGTCGATGAAGACCCACCGCTCCCCGACGACGAGGTTCCACGGCGCAAGATCGTTGTGGCAGATGAGGTCGTCGGCGGGAGCGGGAATGAGACTCTCCCATCGCGCGGAGGCGTCCACCGGGATCCCGCCGGACGCGTCGTGGATGGCTCGCACCATGCTGCCGACGCGCGCGAGCTCACCGAGATCGAGGGGCGGCAGATCCTGCGCCAGTTCACCGGGGACATACTCGAGGACTTGACGTCCCGCGTCGTCTCGCCCGAGATGCGCCGGAACATCGATACCCGCCATGGCGAGCGAACGCAGAAAGGATACGACGGCCGGAGTCGATGGGGTCCACGCCTTGCGCACGGTAGAGCCGACCCGCACGACCTCACCCGACGCATTGCCGCCCGCGAGCGCGGTCTCGTCTTCCACACGTCGAAACTAGCGAGATCAGCGAATGGACGGGAGCAGCCGGACCCGCCCGCGGCACCGCCTCACCGACGCGGCGGCGGGGCGAGGCTGACTGCGCCTCGCCCAGCCCCCGGGGTGTCAAAGTCCGACGGTGTCGTCCGTGGAACTGGTCGACCGGCGCGTGACGCGCTCGCCGGCGACAGGGTCGACCGCCGTGCGGGTGACCGTGTCGGTCGACCGGCGCCGCGCCATGAGGACGAGGCCGATGACGAAGATCACCGCTCCCGCGGCCATGAGGATGTATCCGATCATGTCGAGGTTGACCCACTCGACCTGGACGTTCACCGCGAAGGCCAGGATGGCTCCGATGGCGAACAGTGCGATTCCTGCTCCGATGCTCATGCGAGGTTCCTTTCCGGGGCACGACGATCGGCCCTCCCCTGATCCGGGACGCGAACGTCCCTGCGGTCAGGGTCGCGCACGGCGGGACGACGCAACAAGGCCTTGACAAACCGGCCAGGTCGGTTCGGCGGAGGCCAGCGGGTCTATAGGGTGACGTTACGACGTCGGAAGGATCGCCGTGACCGCCGCTCTCTCCCTCTCCCCCGAGGTCCGCGAGGCCGTGCGCGACGGTGCTCCGGTGCTCGCTCTCGAGTCGACGATCTTCACCCATGGCCTGCCCCGCCCTCGGAACATCGACGTCGCGCTGCAGGCCGAGGCCGAAGTGCGGTCGCACGGCGTCGTGCCCGCCACCATCGGCATGGTCGACGGCCGCCCGACGGTGGGATTGAGTCCCGACGAGATCGAGCGACTCTCCACGACCGACGGAGTGGTGAAGGCGAGCCTTCGTGATCTGCCGGTCGCGGCGGCGAAGGGGCTCAGCGCCGGAACGACTGTGGCCGCAACCGCGTTCCTCGCCGACCGCGCCGGCATCCGGGTCTTCTCGACGGGTGGTCTCGGTGGTGTGCATCGCGATGCGCAGCGCACCTTCGACGAATCCGCCGACCTGGGCACGCTCGCGGGCCTGCCGCTCATCGTCGTGAGCGCCGGCGTCAAGTCGATCCTCGACATCCCTCTCACCCTCGAAAGGCTCGAGACCCTCAATCTGGCCGTCGTCGGCTACCGCACGACGGACTACCCCGGGTTCTACATCGCCGACTCCGGACACGACCTCGAGTACTCCGCGGAGTCCCCGGACGAGATCGCGGCGATGGCCCGCACCCGCGACGATCTCGGCATCCGTTCGACGCTGCTGATCGCCAATCCTGTCGACGCGGAGCGGGAGCTCGACCCCGCGCTGCACGACGAGGTGCTCGCCCGCGCCCTCGCTGCCGCAGACGCGGCAGGCATCGCGGGCCACGACACCACGCCGTTCCTCCTCGACTTCATGCAGCGGGAGACGGACGGCCGCAGTCTCGACGTGAATGTCGACGTCTATCGCGGCAACGTCCGGCTGGGCGCCGAGATCGCCGTCGCTCTCGGTCGGAAAGGTCCGTGATCGTCGTGGTCGGCGACCTCGTCGCCGACATCGTCGTCCTCGGTGCGTCGGCCCTCGAGCACGCGACGGACAATCCCGCGCGGGTGGCGCTCACGCGGGGCGGAAGTGCCGCGAATGTCGCGGCGGCGGCCGCGCGGCAGCATCCGGTTCGCTTCATCGGTCGCGTCGGGGACGACACGATCGGACGGACGCTCGTCGCCGAACTGGAAGCGGTCGGCGTGGAGGCGCGCGTTCAGTGCGGTGGCCGCACCGGCGCGATCGTCGTGCTCGTCGACGACGCCGGCGAACGCACGATGATCACCGACCGCGGTGCCGCCGCTGACCTCGACCGCATCGATCCTTCCTGGATCCACGGGGCGGACTGGCTTCACCTCCCGCTCTACGGCTTCGCATCGGAGAGGTCGCGAACGGCGATCACGGATGCCGCGGCCGCCGTCTCCCGCCGGGGGGCGCCCGTGAGCCTCGATCTCTCCAGCGTCGCGACTCTGCGCGAGCTCGGGGGCGAGCAGCTGTCGGCGGTGGTGGGGCGCATCCGCCCCTCCGTCGTCTTCGCCAACGCTGACGAGGCCCAGGTTGCGCGCGATCTGGGCCTCGACCCGGCGGGAGCGGACTTCGTGGTGAAGCGAGGCGCGGACCCCGTGCGCGTGACCTCCCAGGGCAGGACCGCCGAGGTGCCGGTGACACGGGTGACCGACGTGGTCGACAGCACCGGAGCGGGCGATGCGTTCGCCGCCGGCTACATCGTCTCGGCTCTCCGGGGCGGGGATCCTTGGGCGAGCGCGGCCGCGGGGTCGCGCCACGCCGCGGCGGCGCTCCGCGTGGCCGGCGCGCTGTAGCAAGAAGACATCTCGCCACGGCCTCCGAGGACGAATGTCGTCACCGCGCGTTACCGTGGCGGGATGCCTCGCGTCATCTTCTTCACCGCCGCCACGCTCAACGGGTTCATCGCCGACGAGCAGCATTCCTTGGACTGGCTCTTCGCCACGCCGGGCGGCGAGGGCGGCGATGCCGATTTCCAGGGCTTCCTCGAAGGTGTCGGCGTGCTCGTGCAGGGGTCCTCGACCTACGAGTGGGTTCTCCGGCACGAAGATCTCCTGGCGCACCCCGAGAAGTGGCCGGGCTACTACGGCTCGAGGCCGACCTTCGTCTTCACCACGCGCGCGCTCCCGCCTGTGCCGGGAGCGGACGTGCGATTTGTGCGGGGCGATGTGGAGGCGACGTGGCCGCACATCGCCGAGGCGGCCGGCGACCGCGACGTGTGGCTGGTCGGCGGTGGCGACCTCGCCGGACAGTTCGCCGACGCCGGGCTGCTCGATGAGATCCGCGTCTCCGTCGCCCCGGCGACGCTCCCCGCGGGTCAGCCTCTCCTCCCCCGCCGAATCGGCGCCGACCGGCTGACGCTCCTCGGCGTCCGGCAGGCAGGCGCCTTCGCCGAGCTCACGTACTCGCTCGACCGGAGCGCGTCGTGAGCGATCGGTGGCGCGGCATCCTCGCGGTCCTGCTGAATCCCGAACTGCGCGCCGTGTTGGCGGACGCGATCTCCGAGCCATCGCTGCCGCCCGCTCGTCGTGAGCGAGCGATCACGCGGCTGGTCGATCTGGGACTTCTCCGCCGAGACGGCGACAACGTCGTTTTCGACGATCGGATCGTCCGCGAGATTCTCGCCGAAACGGCCCGGCCGCGCCCGACCGGACCGCACCGCTTCCTCGCCGACACCGGCCGCATCGATCGCTATCCGGTCCACGCGGCCGACCGCGAGGAACTGCTGCGGTGGGTGGCGAGCCGGGCCTTCGCGCAGGGCGAGGTCCTGACCGAGATCGAGACGAACGAACGGTTGGAGGCGTTCGCCGACGACGTCGCGGCTCTTCGTCGCTATCTCGTCGATGCCGGGCTGCTCGAACGCACGCGCTCGGGTTCGGAGTACGCGCTGGCGGATTCACCCGAGTGAGGGGCGCACCTCGAACCATTCGGCATGCTTGGGCTGCCGACCGTCGCCCGATGACGTGCCGGTAAGGCGCCGCTGAACCCACGGGCCGACGTGCTCGCGGTAGTACGCCGCCCCGCGCCTCGCCGAAGGTGGCAGCGGCGGAAGCGACCACCACGCCGCCGGCGGCTCCAGACCGAGCGCGGTGAGCACCCGTGCCGCAACGCGATGATGGCCACGGGAGTTCATGTGAAGCCGGTCCTCCGACCAGTACGGCGGCGTCGAAAGCTCGCGGTCCGGCCAGTTGAAGGCCGTCACGATGTCGGGCCGGTCGGCGATGCGGGCCGAGACCGCGGCCGAGAGCAGATCGCCCCGACGTTGGATGACGCGGCTCAGGGGAAGTTGAGCCGACGGGTTGGCCCCGGAGAGCACGATGAGCTGAACGCCCTCTTCGTCGCAGCGCCGCACCACATGGAGGAAGGCGTCGACGATCCTCGACACGCTCGTCCGCGGGCGCAGCATGTCGTTGCCACCGCCGTTGAAGGAGAGATGTGTCGGCTTGAGCGCCAGCGCAGGTTCGAGCTGCTGTTCGACGATCGGCCAGACGAGCTTGCCGCGGATCGCGAAGTTGGCGTATTCGACCGGCTGGGCCGAGGCATCCGCCCACCCCTCCGACACCAGATCAGCCCACCCGCGCACCCGGCCGTCGGGGAGCTCGTCGCCCACTCCTTCGGTGAACGAATCGCCGATGGCGACATATCGAACGCTAGCCATCAGCCCAGCCTACGGCGGCTCAGCGGTCGTCGAGAGCCGCCCCCCGGCGATCGGCGAGCCCCCACGCCGCCGCCGCGGCCACGACGAAGAACGCGGCGAAGACGACGAAGAGGAGGGGCGCGCCGCCGGTCAGGAGCAGCAGCGGAACGAGCAGCGGCGCGACGATCGACGCGATGCGCCCCACTCCTGCCGCCCAACCGGAGCCGGTCGCCCGGAGCGACGTGGGGTACATCTCGGGGGTGACCGCGTACAAGGCGCCCCACGCCCCGAGGTTGAAGAACGACAGCGCCATCCCCGCGCCGATGATCGCGGCCTCGCTCGTCGCCGTGCCGAAGAAGACCGCGGAGACGGCCGACCCGATGAGGAACACCGAGAGGGTGGCGCGACGCCCCCACACCTCGATGAGCCACGCCGCGACGGCGTAGCCGGGAAGCTGTGCGAGCGTGATCACCAGGGTGAACCCGAACGATCGCACGAGATCGAATCCCTGGCTGACCAGGATCGACGGAATCCAGATGAAGGCGCCGTAGTACGAGAAATTGACGCAGAACCACTCCAGCCACAGACACGCCGTCCGGATCCGGAACTCCGAAGCCCACAGCGCCCCGAGGCGCGACGCGACGGTGGAGGCCACGGCCGGCTCGCGCTGCGGCGAGGTCGGGGCGGGGGTGACGGTCTCGCGCGGGCGTTCACCCGCGGCTTCCTCGAAGGACCGTACGACCGCGTCGGCGTCGTCGTGCCGGCCGCGCCGCTCGAGCCAGCGTGCCGATTCCGGCAGTCCCCATCGGACGAAGAGGGCGTACGCCGCCGGAATCGCGCCCAGCGCGAACGCCCAGCGCCACCCGGCCTCGGAGGCCGGGATGACGAAGTAGCCGATGAGGGCGGCAGCCGTCCAGCCCACCGCCCAGAAGGCCTCGAGGATCACGATCAGACGTCCTCGCATGCGCGCGGGCGCGAACTCGCTCACGTAGGTCGACGCGACCGGCAACTCCGCGCCCAGACCGAGGCCGACGACGAACCGCAGGAGGAGCAGCGCCGCCAGTCCCCCGACCAGAGCGCTCGCACCGGTGGCGACTCCGTACACCAGGAGGGTGATCGCGAACACCGAGCGGCGGCCGAATCGATCGGCCAGCAGACCGCCCACGCTGGCGCCGATCGCCATTCCGACGAAGCCGATGGAGGCGATCCAGGCCGTCTCGGAAGGCTGCAGCTGCCACTGCACAGCCAGCGCGGCGATGATGAACGAGATGAGTCCGACGTCCATCGCATCCAGTGCCCAGCCGAGCCCCGAGCCGGTCAGGACCCTCAGGTGCCTGCGGGTGAACGGCAGCCGGTCGAGCCGCTGCGAGGCGCTCGGCGGTGCGGTGGTGGATGCGTCCGTCATGAGGTCATCGTACGAGCCGGTCGTACGGCTCGGCCCTCACGACAGCATGTCGCGAACGAGAGGCGCCACGCGCGATCCGTACAATTCGATCGAGCTCATCAGGTGCTGGTGCGACAGGGTGCCCGTCGAGAACTTCATGTCGAAGCGCTGCACCCCCAGGGTGAGGACCGTGTCGGCGATCTTGCGGGCGACGGTCTCCGGGGATCCCACATACAGGGCGCCCTCGGGCCCGACGTCGCGCTGGAAGCGCATGCGACTGTACGGCGGCCATCCGCGCTCGCGGCCGATCGTGTTGTTCATGGCGGCGAAGCCCTCGTACGCCTCCTCCCACGCCTGCTGGTCCGTCTCGGCGACGTGCCCGGGCGAGTGGACGCCGATCGGCTGAGGCTCGTGGCCGAACGTGGGCAGGGAACGCCGGTACAACTCCGCGAAGGGGCGGAACCTGTCCGCCGGTCCTCCGATGATCGCGAGCATCAGGCCGAAGCCGTACCGCGCGGCACGCACCACGGATTCCGGGCTGCCACCCACGCCGACCCAGGCGCGCAGGCCGTTCTCCGTCTTGGGGAAGACATCCGCCCCGGTCAGCGGAGCGCGCAGGGTGCCCTGCCACGTCACCGGGCGCTCCTCGAGAAGGTGCGAGAAGAGTTCGAGCTTCTCCTCGAACAGGGTCTCGTAGTCCCGCAGGTCGTAGCCGAACAGCGGGAACGACTCGATGAACGACCCGCGTCCGAGGATCACCTCCGCGCGACCGTGCGAGATCGCGTCAAGCGTCGCGAAGCGTTCGTACACCCGCACCGGATCGTCGCTCGAGAGCACGGTGACGGCTGTTCCGAGATGGATGCCGGTGGTCCGAGCGGCAGCGGCCGCCAGCACGATCTCGGGGCTGGAGATGGCGAACTCCCGGCGGTGGTGCTCCCCCACGCCGAAGAACGACAGGCCCACCTCGTCGGCCAGCACCGCCTGTTCGACGACGTTCCGGATCGTCTCCGCATCGCTGAGGAGGTTGCCGTCGGCGTCGCGCGTGACGTCGCCGAAGGTGTCCAGTCCGAGTTGCACAGCGGCGAGGTCGCTCATGGCCGGAGCCCTTTCATTCTCGTGAATAGATCAGTCGAGATCATGGAACCGTGAGCCGCCACGAGGAATTCCGCAGACAGGTGCGCGCGCCGCGCGTACCGTGACTCTCATGGCCATCTTCGCCGACAGAGTCGAGGCCGGGAAGGACCTCGCCCGCTCGCTCGACGCCTGGCGCGGTACGAACGCGGTGGTCGTCGGGATTCCGCGGGGCGGTGTCGTGGTCGCCGCAGCTGTCGCGAGCGAGCTCGGACTCGAGCTGACCGCGGCGGTCGTGCGGAAGCTCGGCTCCCCCGTGCATGAGGAGTACGCGCTGGGTGCGATCGCCGACGGTGTGAGAGTCGTGGATGACGACGCTGCTCGTCGGGAGCGAGTGTCGCCTGCGCAACTGGCGGGCGTCGAGCAAGCCGAGCGACGCGAGCTGCGTCGACGGTCGGAGGCCTTCGGAGGGAGCACGGTCGAGGTCGCCGGGCGCGATGTCATCGTGGTCGACGACGGGATCGCCACCGGCGCGACCGCGACAGCCGCGTGCCGTTGGCTGCGGTTGCGGCATCCGTCACGCATCGTCCTCGCCGTGCCCGTCGCCCCCGCGGCATGGCGTCCCCAACCCGAAGATGCGGATGCGTACATCTGCCCCCACCCGCAGCGCGATTTCTGGGCGGTCGGTGCCTTCTACACCGACTTCGCCCAGACGACCGACGCGGAGGTCGTGGAACTGCTGTCGCCCGACCTCCGCGCCGAGTGACGTCAGCGCGACAGGGCGCTGCGCAACGTGTCGAGTCCGACGCCGCCGATGTCGAGCGCGCGCTTGTGGAACCGCTTGATGGAGAAGTCCGCGCCCTCGCGCTCGGCCACCTCGTCGCGGAGCTGCTCCCAGATGCGCTGCCCCACCTTGTACGAGGGAGCCTGCCCAGGCCAGCCGAGGTAGCGGTTGACCTCGAAGGTGACGAACTCGTCGGACATGTTCACGTTGTGTCGCATGAAGTCGAGGGCGAAGTCCGCGTCCCACGTGCCGTTGCCGTCAGGGCGCTGCTTCTCGAGGTGCACACCGATGTCGAGCACGACGCGCGCCGCGCGCATGCGCTGACCGTCGAGCATCCCGAGCCGGTCGGCCGGATCGTCGAGGTAGCCGAGCTGCTCCATGAGCCGCTCCGCGTACAGCGCCCACCCTTCCGCGTGGCCGGAGGTTCCGGCGAGCAGCCGCCGGTAGGTGTTGAGCTGCGCACGGTTGTAGACCGCCTGGGCGATCTGCAGGTGGTGACCCGGGACACCCTCATGGTAGACGGTCGTGAGTTCGCGCCACGTGTCGAACGACTCCACGCCCTCGGGCACGGACCACCACATGCGGCCGGGACGCGAGAAGTCATCGGTGGGGCCGGTGTAGTAGATGCCGCCTTCCTGAGTCGGGGCGATCATGCACTCGAGTCGGCGGATCGGGTCGGGGATGTCGAAATGCGTGCGCCCGAGCTCTTCGACGGCACGGTCGCTCGTCGCCTGCATCCAACGCTGAAGCGCGTCGGTACCGTGCAGCTTGCGACTCTCGTCCTGTTCGAGGAAGGCGACTGCTTCTTCCACGGACGCGCCCGCCTTGATCTCCGACGCGATCGACTCCTGCTCGGCCACCATCCGGGCGAGCTCTTCCACTCCCCACTCGTAGGTCTCGTCGAGGTCGATCGTCGCGCCGAGGAAACGGCGGGAATGCAGCGCGTAGAGCTCACGACCCACGGCATCCTTCTCGGACGCCGCCGGGGCGAGCTCGGACGCGAGGAACCCGGCGAGTTCGTCGTAGGCGACGCGGGCGGCGTTGGCGTTGTCGGCCAGCTCGCGCGCGAGAGACGCGGGCAACTGGCCCTCTGCGGGGGCGGCGTCGGCGGCGAAGGTCGCGAAGAAGCCTCGATCGTCGGTGTAGCGCTCGATCTGCGTGACCACCTCGACGACCTGCCGGCGGGCGGGGACGACGCCCTCGGCGATGCCCGTCCGCAACGACGCGACGTACCCCTCGATCGCAGCGGGAACGGCCTTCAGCCTGGTGGCGATGACGGACCAGTCGTCGGTCGTATCGGTCGGCATGAGGTCGAAAGCGGATCGGATGTTCTGCGCGTGCGAGGCGATCACATTGAGATCGCGGAGGTGCCACTTGGCCTCGTCGAGCTCGAGCCCGAGTTCGATCTCGCGCGACAGGTCTTCTTTCGTGACGGCGTCGATGTCGTCGACCGGGGTGGCGGCGGAGAGCGCGGCGAGCGTCTTGCGGCCCTCCTCGGTGAGGCGTTCCTGGCCGGCCGGGCTGTAGTCCCCGAACCTGTCGTTGAACTCCGAGCGTCCGATGTAGGTCGCGATCGTCGGCTCGAGCTCGGCGAGCGTGTCGACCCACGCGTCAGCGATCGTGTCGATCTGCGTGGGCGTGCGTGATTCTTGAGTCATGAGGTCGAGCCTAGGGAGCGTTCGGATGCCGCGCCAACCGGCCGGCTCAGTGTCCTGCCTCGTTCCAGTCGGCCCCGCGGCCGATCTGCACGTCGAGCGGGACGGAGAGCTTCGCGGCATCGCCCATGCGCTCCCGCACGATCCGTTCGGCGGCGTCCCACTCACCCGGCGCGACCTCGACCACGAGCTCGTCGTGGATCTGGAGCAGAACCCGCGAGGCCAGGCCCGCCGCGGCGAACTCGTCGTGGATGTGGAACAGGGCGACCTTCATGATGTCGGCGGCGGACCCCTGAATCGGGGCGTTGAGTGCGGCGCGTTCGGCGTTCTCGCGCAGCACCCGGTTGGGACTGGAGAGGTCGGGGAAGGGCCGGCGGCGGCCGAAGATCGTCTCGGTGTACCCGTCGATCCGCGCCTGCTCGACGGATGAGCGAAGGTAGTCGCGCACGGCCCCGAATCGCGCGAAGTACTCCATCATCAGCTGCTTGGCTTCTGCCTGCTCGATGCGCAGCTGCTTGGACAGGCCGAAGGCCGACAGGCCGTAGACCAGCCCGTACGACATGGCCTTGACCTTCGTGCGCATCTGCGGCGTGACGTCTGCCGGATCGACGGCGAACACGCGCGCTCCGACGAACCGGTGGAGGTCTTCGCCGGAATTGAAGGCTTCGATCAATCCCGGGTCTTCGGACAGATGGGCCATGATCCGCATTTCGATCTGCGAGTAGTCGGCGGTGAGGAGCGTCTGGTAGCCCTCGCCGACCTGGAACGCCGACCGGATGCGGCGGCTCTCCTCCGTGCGGATGGGGATGTTCTGCAGATTCGGGTCGGTGCTCGACAGGCGGCCCGTTTGGCTGCCCGTCTGCACGTACGTGGTTCGGATGCGCCCGTCGGGACCGATCGCGGTGTCGAGCGACTCGATGATCTGACGCAGCTTCGTCGCCTCGCGGTGCTGAAGCAGCAGATCCAGGAACGGGTGCGGGTTGGTCTCTTGCAGGTCGGCCAGCACCGCGGCATCCGTCGAGTAGCCGGTCTTGGTCTTGCGGGTCTTCGGCAACTGGAGTTCGTCGAACAGCACCTCCTGCAGCTGCTTCGGCGACCCGAGGTTCACCTCCCGGCCGATCGCTGCGAACGCCTCCTGGGCGATGGCGTCGGCGCGCCGGCCGAGCTCGGTCGAGAACTCGGACAGCCGCTCGTGCGACACGGCGACGCCCGCCAGTTCCATGTCGGCCAGCGTGAGGAGCGTCGGCAGCTCGATGTCGGTGAGCACGGTCTCGACGCTGTCGGGGAGCTCTTCACGCAGGGCCGCGGTCACCCGCACGGCGAACCAGGACAGCTGCCCGGGGGTCGCCCCCTCCGTCTCGGGAACGAGCTGGCTGGGATCTGCCTCGGGAAGCCGCTCGTCGAGGTAGCGATCCACGAGGTCGGCCAGCGTCTTGTCGGGGAAGCTGGGTCGCAGCAGCCAGCCGGCGACGATCGCGTCGAACGCCAGACCGCCTACCCGCAGCCCCGCCCTGCGGAGCGCCTTCACCTGCGGCTTCGCGTCGCTGAAGACCTTCGGGGCGTCAGAGGCGAGCCAGCCGGTCAGAGCCTGCTGCACGTCGTCGGTCCAGTCGGCCTCGACCGCGGCGTCAGCGGTCGCGAACCCGACGCGACGGGGAAGACCGCCCTCGATCACGAATGTGACGCCGACCTCGCCGTCGGCGCTCTCGAGCCACGCGAGCAGGTCGGCCGGTGACGGCTGCAACGGCACGGGCATCGGCACGGCGGCGGCCGATGCGACGGCTGCCATCTGCTGCTCGATGCCCGCCAGTTCGGCGACCCGTGGGATGAGCGTCTTGAACTCCAGCCGCGCGAAGATATCGCGGACGGCCTGGGCGTCCATCGGCTTCACCTCGAGATCGTCGACCGTGAGCGGCAGCTCGACGTCGGTGAGCAGGCGGTTCAGCGAGCGGTTGCGCCGGACGTCGTCGAGGTGCTCGCGCAGGTTGTTGCCGACCACGCCGGTGACCTTGTCGGCGTTGTCGAGCAGCTCGTCGAGCGAACCGAACTGGTTGAGCCACTTGACCGCCGTCTTCTCGCCGACTTTGGGCACGCCGGGCAGGTTGTCGCTCGTCTCGCCCACCAGCGCGGCGATGTCGGGGTACTGCTCGGGAGGGACGCCGTATCGGTCGATCACCGCTTGACGGTCGTAGCGCTTGAGCTGCGAGACCCCCTGCACGTTCGGGTACAGCAGGATGATGTCGTCGTTGACGAGCTGGATCGTGTCGCGGTCGCCGGAGCAGACCAGCACGTCGTAGTGCTGCTCGGCCGCCTGGGTCGCGAGCGTGGCCAGGATGTCATCGGCTTCGACGTCTTCCTTCTGGATGACCGTGATGCTCATCGCCGCGAGGCAGTCCTGGAGGATCGGGATCTGGCCCTTGAACTCGGACGGGGTTTCGGACCGATTCGCCTTGTACTCGCTGTATTCGCGCGTACGGAAGGACTGGCGTGACGTGTCGAACGCGACCGCCATGTGGGTGGGTCTCTCCGCCTTGATGAGGTTGATGAGCATCGCGAGGAACCCGTAGATGCCGTTCGTGTGCTGGCCGTCCTTCGTCGAGAAGTTCTCGACGGGAAGGGCGTAGAACGCCCGGTAGGCCAGCGAATGGCCGTCCACGACAAGAAGGGTAGGCTTTGCGGAGTCCGTCACCCTGCAAGCCTAGACGGGGGCGGCGACACCCCCTCCCCCTCCCCCTGCCGAAGGTGACCATGCCCGAGAACGCCCCCACGAACGCGAACGGCCTGGAATGGGCGGCACGGCGCGGGATGGGCGCGCTGGCCGAGAAGATGGGCATGGAGTTCACCGAGTTCTCGGTCGAACGGTGCGTCGCGACGATGCCGGTGGAGGGCAACACCCAGCCGGTCGGCCTCCTCCACGGCGGCGCGTACGTCGTGCTGGGCGAGTCGCTCGGGTCGATGGCGGCGAACCTCCACGCCGGGCCGGGGCGCTTGGCGGTCGGTGTCGACATCAACGCGACCCACACGCGCTCGGCGACGTCGGGCATCGTGACCGGCGTGTGCACCCCGGTCCACCTCGGCAACACGATCACGGTCCACGAGATCGTCGTCACGGACGATCAGGGCCGCCGGTGCTCGACCATCCGCATCACCAACCACATCCGCCGGATCGACTGACGGCGCCGCGTCCGCCGCGCCACGTCGTGACGAACGAGAAGAGCGGATGCCGCGGCATCCGCTCTTCTGACGTGCGAGGTCGGGTCAGCCCTTCTTGGGAGCGAGCTGCTCGATGATGGCCTTGGCCACGTCCTGCATCGTCAGGCGGCGGTCCATCGACGCCTTCTGGATCCAGCGGAACGCCTCGGGCTCGGAGAGACCCATCTTCTCGTTGAGCAGGCCCTTGGCGCGATCGACCAGCTTGCGCGTCTCGAAGCGCTCCACCATGTCGGCGACCTCGGCCTCGAGCGTGATGATCTGCTCGTAGCGCGCCAGCGCGATCTCGATCGCGGGGAGAAGGTCGTTCGGAGTGAAGGGCTTGACGACGTAGGCGAGCGCGCCGGCCTCGCTGGCCCGTTCGACCAGCTCTTTCTGGCTGAAGGCGGTGAGGAGCACCACCGGCGCGATGTGGTTCTTGCTCAGCTTTTCGGCGGCCGAGATGCCGTCGAGCTGGGGCATCTTGACGTCCATGATGACCAGGTCGGGCCGCAGATCGGTGGCCAGCTGCACCGCCGTCTCACCGTCTCCCGCCTCGCCGACGACGTCGAAGCCGTTGTCGCGCAGGATCTCGACGATGTCGAGTCTGATCAGCGACTCGTCCTCGGCCACCACCACGCGACGGGGGGTCGAGGCCGGGGTTGCGGGGGTCTGCTCCTGCTCAGTCACCTTTGAATCCTACGGTATGGTCAATCGCGGTAGTGCGGCTCGCGCCGCGGGCCGGTGTGGCGGAATGGCAGACGCGACCGACTCAAACTCGGTTGCCCGCGAGGGCGTGTGGGTTCGACTCCCACCACCGGCACAAGAAGAGGGCGTCCCTTTCGGGGGCGCCCTCTTCTCGTGCCGAAGGTGCGGCTCAGTCGAAGCCCAACGGTGGGCGGGGTCAGTGGAAGCCCGACGGTGGGCGGGGTCAGTGGAAGCCCGACGGTGGGCGGGGTCAGTGGAAGCCCAACGGTGGGCGGGGTCAGAGACGGTCGGCCACTGTCGCCGCGACGGTGAGCCAGGCGTCGCGCGTCTCGGGAGAGAGAGCGTCGAAGTCGACCGGACCGCCGTCGACGAGCGAGGCGTCGAAGGGCGCGATCACGACGGCCGAGGTGACCTGCTCGAAATGGCGCGACAGGCGGGCTTCGAGGCGGCGGTCCGGACGCGACGACGGAGCAGTGAGGACGGTCACCGCCTGGTCGACCTTGTCGCCGAACCCCTTCTCGCGCAGGCCGTCGAGCAGCCATGCCGCACTGGCGGCGGTGTCCTCCCTGACCGTCGACACGATGACCAGCTGGTCTGCGGCCGCCACCGAGGCGATCCAGTTGGAGGCGCGCATGTTGTTCCCGGTGTCGATGATCATCAGCCGGTAGTAGCGGCGCAGGAGGCCGTGCAGCCGATCGAACGCCGCGGCGTCGATCGTCGACGAAGCGGCGGCGTCCTCGTCGGATGCCAGCACGTCGAACCGGGCGTCGACCTGCGTGCGCACGTACGTGTCGAGCGTCGCGAGACCGGAGCCGTCCGGGTCGGAGAAACGATCGAGATCTTCGAGCAGGTCGACGGCAGTACGGTGGTGCGGCGCGTTCTGGGCGCGCCAGCCGAGGGTTCCGCGCGTCTCGTTGTTGTCCCACGCGAGTGTGGCGCCGCCCCGAAGGGTGCCGAAGGTGGCTGCCAGCAGCAGCGTGCTGGTCGTCTTGTGGGCTCCGCCCTTCGGGTTCAGCACCACGATCGTTCGGGGTGCGTCGAGCCGGCGCTGAACCCTCTTCTCGCGGTCCAGTCGCGACTGCTCGCTTCGCCCCGGCCGGGGCGAGATCGCTCCCCCGGTCGCACGACGGACGGCGCCCTGCCAGCCTTCGGTGGCGCGGGGCCGGTCACCGCCGCCGCGCGAATCGAGGAGGTCCTGCACCGTCGGTCTGGCGGCGTCCCGCGACGACGCAGAGAGCGCACTCCGAGTCGGCGCGGAGGAAGCCGGTGCCGGCGCGGAAGCAACAGTCGTCGCCGGTCCTGACACCGCGTCGGCCACGGGCTCCTGTTCGACCACTGGGGCGGCGGGCTCGAGCGACTCTGCGAATCTTCCATCGGGGTGTACGACGAGCGGCCACCGCGATGACCCCTCCACGAGCGTGGCACGGGCGGGTTCACCAGCCGATGCGGCCAGGAGGCGGATCTCCTCGACGACCCGATCCCGAAGCGCCCGACTGTCGGCCGCGACGACCTCTTCGACTTCGCTTCCGACGTGGACCTCCGCCACGGTGCTCGACAGGATGTGCACGGTCGCTTCGGGCGTGGTTGAGCTCATCGGGTCCTCCTCAGGGGGCTCGAGGTCCGGGTCGGGGCCGTTCGCGCCCTCCGACACGTTAGCCGAGCGGAGGTCGCTCGCCCGCGAGGCGTGCCGCGGGACAGGCGCTTCGGGGAGGTTGTCAATCCCCGCCCGAGGGCTTCTCATCGGATGTCAGCATGAACCTCCACGAGAGGGGTCGGATGGCGAACGCGTCGATCATGAGGACGGCAAGAGAGCGCTTCGGATGGGAGGAGCTCCGTGACGGGCAGGAGGATGCCGTGGCCGCTCTCCTCCGCGGGCGCGACGTCATCGCGGTGCTCCCCACCGGCGCCGGGAAGTCCGCGGTGTACCAGCTGGCCGGTGCCATGCGCCAGGGGACGACGGTCATCGTCTCACCGCTCATCGCGCTGCAGGCCGATCAGTTGGCGCAGTTCAGGGATCTGCCCGACGCTCCCGACGCCGTCGCCGTCAACTCGGCGATGTCCGACGCGGCGGTGGAGGATGCCTGGTCCGCCCTCGCATCCGGCTCCGCGCGCTACGTCTTCCTCTCCCCCGAGCAGCTGGCCAAGGACGAGACCCGCCGTCGGCTGACCTCGCTCGACGTCGGGCTTCTCGCCGTGGACGAGGCGCATTGCGTCGCCAGCTGGGGGCACGACTTCCGCCCGGACTATCTGCGACTGGATGCGGTTCGCCACGACCTCGGCGATCCGCCCACCGTGGCGCTGACGGCGACCGGAGCGGAACCGGTGCGACGCGAGATCGCTCGTCGGCTCGCGCTCGACGATCCGCTCGTCGTCGTGCGCGACGTCGATCGGCCGAACATCTCGCTGGAGGTCGTGCGCGCCGCCTCCGACGAAACGAAGCGCGCGGCGGTCGCCGATCTGCTCACCGAGCTCGCCGGGCCGGGGCTGCTCTACACGGCCACGCGTCGCGATGCCGAGGAGTACGCCGGATCGCTCGCCGCACGGGGGCTCCGGGCGGAGGCGTACCACGCGGGGCTCTCGGCCGCCGCCCGCAAGCGGGTGCACGAGCGCTTCCTCGACGACGAGCTGGATGTCGTCGTCGCCACCAACGCCTTCGGGATGGGCATCGACAAGCCCAACGTCCGCTACGTCGTCCATGCCTCGGTGCCCGAATCGCTCGACGCCTATTACCAGGAGATCGGGCGCGCCGGCCGCGACGGCGACCCCGCCCGCGCGACCCTCTTCTACCGGCAGGAGGATCTGGGGCTGCGAAAGTACTTCGTGTCGCGCTCGAGCGATCCGGACCTGCTCGAGCGGGCCTACGCCGTGATCGAGGCATCCGCTTCCCCGCTGTCCTCACGAACCGTCGGAGAGGCCATCGGGGTGTCGACGCGGGCCGCCACGGGGTTGATCAACCTCCTCGTCGAGGGTGGCGCTGTGCGCCTCGGCCGGCGCGGCGCGACGACCGTCGGCGCAGCGAGTCGGGCGGAGGCCGCAGCCGCGGCGCAGGATGCCTCCGAGCGACGAGCGCGGATCGAGCAATCCCGGCTCGCCGTGATGCAGCGCTACGCGGAGACCCGCGACTGCCGTCGGCGAGTACTGCTCGCCTATTTCGGCGATCAGCTGCTCGAGCCGTGCGGCAACTGCGACACGTGCCGCGAGGGCACCGCGACGCGGGACGCGGAACCCGCCGAGGCGAAGGCTGACCCCGGCGCATCCCCTTATGCGCGCGGCAGCGCGGTGGAACACGCGGAGTGGGGCGCGGGAAGCGTCGTCGACGTGGAGGACGACCGCATCACCGTGTTCTTCGAGGAGCAGGGATACAAGGTGCTCGCCCTCGAGCTCGTCGAAGTGAAAGGACTGCTGACGCCCGCGGGTCGGTGAGACCAAGGCTGCGCTCAGGCGCCGAAGTACTGGTTCCCCAGCGCCTTGCTCTTGAGCGCTTCGAACTCTCCCTGGGTGATCGAGCCGGCATCGAGGAGCGCCTTCGCCTTCGCGATGTCGTCCGCGGGGCTGGCGGAGGCGGCCGGCCTGTAGTCGTCCACCTCGGGCGCTGTCGCGTAACGTGCCCGTGCCCGCTCGGCCATACCCCGCCCTCGGGCGATCACGTAGACCAGAGCCGTGAGGAACGGCACGAAGACGAGTGCGATGATCCAGAGCGCCTTAAGCCAGCCGTTCAGTTCTTCGTCGCGGAACAGGTCCGTGATCACGACGATGACGACGTAGATGTAGGCGGTGAACCAGAAGATCCACAGCAGCCACCAGAAGAAGTCCATGCGAGGGCCCCCTGTCAGAAAAGGACGACGGTCGCGCTCAGCATAGTGAGCGCGACCGTCGTCAGGACAGTACCGGGTGGCGTCTACTCGCCCGACTGATAGATCGGCGCCTTCCCGTGGACGGCGTCGCCGACCTTGTGGATGCGGATGTCGTTGGTCGAGCCGATGATTCCAGGAGGCGATCCCGAGATCACGACGACCTTGTCGCCCACCTTCGCGAGGTCGTTGGAGAGGAAGTAGTCGTCGACCTGGATGAACATGCGGTCGGTGTGGGCCACGTGCTCGACCAGAGCCGACGTCACGCCCCACGTGAGAGCCATGCGGCGACGGATCGCCGGTTCGGGCGTGAAGCCGATCATGGGGATCCGCGGACGCAGGCGCGACATACGGCGCGCGGTGTCGCCCGACTCGGTGAAGATGCAGAGATACTTCGCCTCGACGAACTCCGCGACCTCGAGCGCGGCGAGGGTGATCGCGCCTCCCTGGGTCCGCGGCTTCGTCGTGAGGGGCTGGATGCGCTCCAGGCCGTGCTCCTCGGTGGAGTCGACGATGCGCGCCATGGTCTCGACGACCACGACCGGATACTTGCCCACGCTGGTCTCGCCCGACAGCATCACGGCATCCGCACCGTCGAGCACGGCGTTCGCCACGTCGCTCGTCTCCGCACGGGTGGGAACCGGGTTCTCGATCATCGACTCGAGCATCTGCGTCGCCACGATGACGGGCTTCGCCATGCGACGGCAGAGCTCGACCGCACGCTTCTGGACGATCGGCACGGCCTCGAGCGGGAGCTCGACTCCCAGGTCGCCGCGCGCGACCATGATGCCGTCGAACGCATCGATGATCTCTTCGAGGTTGTCGACGGCCTGCGGCTTCTCGATCTTGGCGATGACGGGGATGTGACGCCCTTCCTCGGCCATGATCACGTGGACGCGCTGCACGTCCTTGGCGCTCCGGACGAAGGAGAGGGCGATGATGTCGGCGCCGGCCCGCAGGCCCCAGCGCAGATCCGCCTCGTCCTTCTCGGAGAGCGCGGGGACGTTGACCGCCACGCCGGGCAGGTTGATGCCCTTGTTGTTCGAGACGGGTCCGCCGACGACCACCTTCGTGGTGACGACGGTGCCGTCGGTGTCGACCACCTCGACGCGGACCTTGCCGTCGTCGATGAGAAGGAAGTCTCCCGGACGGACGTCCTGCGGCAGACCCTTGAAGGTGGTGCCCACGATCTCTTTGGTGCCGAGGATGTCCTCGGTCGTGATCTTGAAGATGTCGCCCACCGCGAGCTCGTGCGGACCGTTCTCGAACTTGCCGAGACGGATCTTCGGCCCCTGCAGGTCGACGAGCACGGCCACGGCGCGACCGGCGTCGTCAGCCGCCTTGCGCACGTTGGCGAAGTTGTTGTCGTGGACCGAGTAGTCACCGTGACTCAGATTGAATCGGGCGACGTCGACCCCGGCGTCGATGATCGCGCGAACGCTCTCATAGGTCGACGTGGCGGGTCCGAGGGTGGCGACGATTTTGGCGCGTCTCATCCTGTGTGTTTTCTCCGGGTGGTTCGAGGGCGAATGCCGTGGCCAGCCTACGCGGGCTGCAGGCCGATCGCGACATCGGTGGGGCGGACGGGAGCAGGCAGCTGGGTCTCGCCCATGAGGTATGCGTCGACGCCGGCGGCGGCGGCGCGGCCCTCGGCGATCGCCCACACGATGAGCGACTGCCCGCGGCCGGCGTCCCCGGCGACGAAGACGCCGGGAGCGGTCGTCTGGTAGTCGCTCTCGCGGTGGACGTTTCCCCGGCTCGTGAACTGCGTGCCGAGCTGCTCCTCGAGCAGCGAGCGCTCCGGACCGGTGAAGCCCATCGCGATCAGCACGAGGTCTGCGGGGATCTCTCGTTCGGTGCCGCTCTTGGGGACGCGCCGGCCATCCACGAACTCGGTCTCGGCGACGCGCAGGGCGCGGACTTCGCCGGCTTCATTCCCGAGGAACTCCACGGTGCTCGCGAGGTAGGTGCGCTCGCCACCCTCCTCGTGCGCGGAAGACACCTCGAACAGCGTCGGCGACATCGGCCAGGGCTGATGATCAGGCCGCTCCCCCGGGGGGCGGCGGCCGATCGCGAGGTTGGTCACGCTGAGGGCGCCGTGCCGATGGGCGGTTCCGATGCAGTCCGCGCCCGTGTCGCCGCCGCCGATGACGACGACGTGCTTGCCCTCCGCTGTGATCTGGTGGGGCACCGCGTCGCCCGCGACCGCCTTGTTCGACTCGATCAGGTACTCCATGGCGAAGTGGACGCCGGCGAGGTCGCGACCGGGAATCGCCAGCTCGCGCGGAAGGGTGGCGCCGGTCGCGATGACGACCGCGTCGTATCGCGCCCGCAGGTCGGCCCACGAGATGTCCTTGCCGATCTCGACGCCGGCTCGGAAGCGCGTGCCCTCGTCTCGCATCTGGCGCAGGCGCGCCTCGAGGTGGCGCTTCTCCATCTTGAAGTCCGGGATGCCGTACCGCAGCAGTCCGCCGATGCGGTCGTCGCGCTCGAAGACCGCCACCGTGTGACCCGCGCGCGTGAGCTGCTGGGCGGCGGCGAGACCGGCCGGGCCCGAACCGACGACCGCGACCGTCTTGCCGGTCAGACGCCCCGGCGGCTCGGGCTCCACCCAGCCGCGCGAGAACGCCTCATCGATGATCGAGACCTCGATCTGCTTGATCGTCACCGCGGGCTGATTGATCCCCAGCACGCACGAGCTCTCGCAGGGCGCGGGGCACAGGCGACCGGTGAACTCCGGGAAGTTGTTCGTCGCGTGAAGTCGCTCGATCGCCGCGCGACCCTCGCCGCGCCAGGTCAGGTCGTTCCACTCGGGGATCAGGTTGCCCAGCGGGCACCCCTTGTGACAGAACGGCACACCGCAGTCCATGCAGCGGCCGGCCTGCCGCCGCAGCACGGCGGAATCACCCGGCTCATAGACCTCTTTCCAGTCCATGATGCGCACCGGCACGGGTCGCCGAGGCGGCAGCTCCCGTTCGGTGACTTTCAGAAAGCCTTTCGGGTCAGCCACCCGTCACCTCCAGAATGCGGTTCCAGACGACATCGCCGTCGGGGTCGAGTCCTTCCGCCACAGCGTTCTGGCGCGTCTCGAGGACCGCGGCGTAGTCGCGCGGGAGGACCCGGACGAAGTTTGCCGACTCGGTCTCGAAGTCGGCCAGGAGAGCGGCCGCGAGGGTCGAATCGGTCTCGGCGACGTGCTGAGTCAACAGGTCGCGCAGAATCTCTGCGTCGCCCGCTCCGAGCTCGCCCAGCTCGAGCTCGCCGGTCGCGAGGGCCTCGCGGTTGACCAGCTTGCGGTCGAGCTTGTAGACGTAGGCGGTTCCGCCGGACATGCCCGCGCCGAGGTTGCGCCCGGTCGCCCCGAGGATCACCGCCAGACCGCCCGTCATGTACTCGAGGGCGTGGTCTCCGACGCCTTCGACGACCGCCGTCGCGCCCGAGTTGCGCACGAGGAAGCGCTCGCCCACCACGCCGCGCAGGAACAGGGTGCCCTGCGTCGCGCCGTACCCGATGACGTTGCCCGCGATCACGTTCTGGGACGCATCGAAGGTCGCTCGACGTGGCGGCCGCACCACGATCTGCCCACCCGACAGGCCCTTGCCGACATAGTCGTTCGAGTCGCCCTCCAAGCGGAGGGTGATGCCGGCAGGCATGAAGGCGCCGAGCGACTGGCCGGCCGAGCCGGTGAGGTTCACCACAATGCTTCCCGACGGCAGCCCGTTCTCGCCCCGGGCCCGCGTCACGTGGTGGCCGAGCAGGGTTCCCACGGCGCGCTCGGTGTTGCGGATCGGCAGGTCGATGGTGATCTGGCCGCCGTGCTCGATGACATCGCGGGCTCGCTCGATCAGCGCGACATCGAAGTGATCCTCCAGTTCGTGCCGCTGGCTCGACGTGTTGCGGCGCGGCTCGTCCTCGGCGAAGACGGGGCCGGACAGCACCGGTGCGAGGTCGAGGCCGCTCGCCTTCCAGTGCTCGACCGCGCCGTCGATGTCGAGCAGTTCGCTGTGGCCGATCGCCTCGTCCAGCGAGCGGAACCCGAGCTCGGCGAGGTATTCCCGCACTTCTTCCGCCACGAACTCCATGAAGTTCACGACGAACTCGGGCTTGCCGTTGAAGCGGGCCCGGAGCGCCGGGTTCTGCGTGGCCACGCCGACCGGACACGTGTCGAGGTGGCAGACGCGCATCATGATGCACCCCGACACCACGAGCGGCGCGGTGGCGAAGCCGAACTCCTCGGCGCCGAGCAGCGCGCCGATGATGACGTCGCGGCCCGTCTTGAGCTGACCGTCGACCTGGACCACGACACGGTCGCGCATGCCGTTGAGCATGAGCGTCTGCTGCGTCTCGGCGAGGCCGAGCTCCCACGGTGTGCCCGCGTGCTTGAGTGAGTTGAGCGGGCTGGCGCCGGTGCCGCCGTCGTGGCCGGACACGAGGATGACGTCCGCCAGCGCCTTCGCGGTTCCGGCGGCGACGGCCCCGATGCCGGACTGGCTCACGAGCTTGACGTGCACGCGAGCGCCCGGGTTCGCCCGCTTCAGGTCGAAGATCAGCTGCTTGAGGTCCTCGATCGAGTAGATGTCGTGGTGCGGGGGCGGCGAGATGAGCCCGACACCGGCGGTGGCGTGCCGGGTGCGTGCCACCCACGGGTACACCTTGGTCGGCGGCAGCTGACCGCCCTCCCCTGGCTTGGCGCCCTGCGCGAGCTTGATCTGGATGTCGTCGGACTCGGTCAGATAGAGGCTCGTCACGCCGAACCGTCCCGACGCGACCTGCTTGATCGCGGAGCGGCGCTCGGGGTCGAGCAGCCGGTCCACGTCCTCGCCGCCCTCGCCCGTGTTCGACTTGCCGCCGAGACGGTTCATCGCGATTGCGAGGGTCTCATGAGCTTCCTTCGAGATGGAGCCGTAGCTCATCGCGCCGGTCGAGAACCGCTTGACGATGGACGACACGGGCTCGACCTCGTCGATGGGCACCGGCGTGCGCCCGGCGGTCTTGAGCTTGAACAGCCCACGCAGGGTCTTGAGCTCGCCCGCCTGGTCGTCGACGAGTTTGGTGTACTCGCGGAAGATGTCGTACCGGCGCGTGCGTGTGGCGTGCTGCAGACGGAACACCGTGTCGGGGTTGAAGAGGTGGGGCGAGCCGTCGCGCCGCCATTGATACTCGCCACCGGTCCACAGGCGCTCGTGCGCCCGCACCGCGGCATCCTCCGGATAGGCGTACGCGTGCCGTGCGGCATTCTCGGCCGCGATGACGTCGAGGCCGACGCCGCCGAGCTTGGTCTCGGTGCCGGTGAAGTACTTCGCGACGAACTCCTCCGAGAGGCCCACCGCCTCGAAGACCTGCGCGCCGGCGTACGACGACACCGTCGAGATGCCCATCTTCGACATGATCTTGAGCACGCCCTTGCCGAGCGCGTAGATCAGGTTCCGGACCGCCTTCTCCGGCGCGATACCGGTGATGTAGCCGGCTCGCACCAGGTACTCGACGGTCTCCATGGCGAGGTACGGATTGACGGCGGATGCTCCGTAGCCGATCAGGGTGGCGACGTGATGGACTTCGCGCACGTCGCCCGCCTCGACCACCAGACCGCACTTCATTCGGGTCTGGTTGCGGATGAGGTGGTGGTGCACGGCCGCGAGCATGAGCAGCGACGGGATCGGCGCGAGGTCCTTGTTGGAGTCGCGGTCGGACAGCACGATGAACTCGGCGCCGTCCTCGATCGCCTGGTCCACTTCCTGGCACATCTGCGCCAGGCGCTTCTGCATGCCCTTGTGACCGGCCTCGACCCGGTAGAGCCCACGGATGGTGACCGACGTGCGCCCGGGAAGGGCGGTGTCGATGTGCTGGATCTTGGCGAGCTCGTCGTTGTCGATCACCGGGAAGTCCAGCGTGACGACCCGCGTATGCTCCGGCCCCCACTCCAGGAGGTTGCGCTCAGGCCCGAGTCCGAGCGAGAGCGAGGTCACGACCTCTTCGCGGATGGAGTCCAGCGGCGGGTTGGTGACCTGCGCGAACTGCTGGGTGAAGTAGTCGAACAGCAGACGCGGCCGTTCGCTGAGAACGGCCACCGGGGTGTCGCTTCCCATCGCGCCGAGCGGTTCCGCGCCGGTCTGCCCCATCGGGGTGAGGAGGATGCGCACCTCCTCCTCGGTGTACCCGAAGGTGCGCTGACGCCGGGTGATGGAGGCGATCGGGTGCACGATGTGCTCGCGCTCGGGCAGGTCGGCGAGCCGCACCCGCCCCGCGTCCAGCCACTCCTGCCACGGTTCGAGTTCTGCCAGGTCGCGCTTGATCTCGTCGTCTTCGACGATCCGACGCTGCGCGGTGTCGACGAGGAACATCCGGCCGGGCCGCAGGCGACCGCGACGCTTGATGCGCTCGGGCTCGAAGTCGAGAACGCCGGTCTCGCTGCCGATGACGACCAGGCCGTCGGTGGTCTCGGTCCAGCGGCCGGGCCGGAGCCCGTTGCGGTCGAGGGTGGCGCCGACCAGTGTGCCGTCGGTGAAGATCAGCGCTGCGGGCCCGTCCCACGGCTCCATCTGCATGGAGTGGAATTCGTAGAACGAGCGCAGCTTCGGGTCGATGTCGGCCTGCTTCTCGTAGGCCTCCGGAACCATCATCATGATGGCGTGCGGGAGGCTGCGCCCCGTGAGGGTGAGCAGCTCGAGGACCTCGTCGAACGAGGCGGAATCGCTGGCGCCCTCGGTGCAGATAGGCAGCAGCGGCTCGATGTCGCCGAGAAGCTCGGACTCGAGCTGCGACTGACGCGCCCGCATCCAGTTGCGGTTGCCGTTGACGGTGTTGATCTCGCCGTTGTGGGCCAGCATGCGCAGCGGCTGCGCGAGTGGCCACGACGGGAAGGTGTTCGTCGAGTACCGGGAGTGCACGACCGCGAGCTCCGAGGCGAAGCGCTCGTCCTGCAGGTCGGGATAGAACGGCTCGAGCTGAAGCGTCGTGACCATCCCCTTGTACCCGAGGGTGCGCGCCGAGAGCGAGACGAAATAGGCGTCCAGCTCGGTGCGCGCGCGCTTGCGGAGCCGGAACGTGCGCCGATCCAGCGCGATCCCCGAGAGCGCCGGGGCGTCGCCGACGGCGGGGCGCGCCACGAACAGCTGCTCGAAGACGGGACGGGCGGCGAAGGCGAGCTTGCCGAGGTTCTCGTCGGCGGTCGGCACCTCGCGCCAGCCCAGCACGGTGAGGTTCTCGGATGCTGCGATCCGCTCGATCCCGGACTTCTGGGCCGCGCGCTCCTCGTCGTCGCGAGGAAGGAACACCATGCCGGCGGCGTACTCCCCCACGGGCGGGAGATCGAAGTCGACCACCGCTCGCAGGAAGGCGTCGGGCATCTGGGTCAGGATGCCGGCACCGTCGCCGGTTCCCGCGTCGGAGCCGATGGCCCCGCGGTGCTCGAGGTTGCGCAGGGCCGTCAGGGCCAGGTCGATGATGTCGTGGCCGGCCTCGCCCCGGAGGGTGGCGACCATGGCCAGCCCGCACGCGTCCTTCTCGAACGCCGGGTTGTACATGCCCTGCTTGCGCGGGAATCCGGCGATTCCGGCGCTCACGGGCGTCTGCGCCTCTGTCGAGGCGAGGTGACGGGGGCTCGCAGCCATACCAACCGTCCTCACGTTGATGCTCAATATGGGACGACGTCGGCCCGGGGGCGCGCTGAGGCGCTATTTCGTGGCGGGAGTGCTTGTGGCGCTGGCCTCGGCGACTGCGGACGTCGGGGGTTCGCTGACGTCGACGTAGTCGTCGGTGTCTTGTGATTGTACAGCCTGTCCGGCAGTCCACTCGCGGCCGGACACATAGGGCGACGGCTCGAACCCGGGGTGGCGGCGTCGCTGGACGAAGAAGATGGCCAGGCCGACCACGACGCCGAGGATCGCCGACCACACGTTCGTCCGCAGTCCGAGGATGATCTCGCTCGGGTCGATGCGGATCGACTCCCAGACGATGCGCCCCGCGCTGTACCACACGAGGTAGAGACCGAAGAGCCGTCCCCACTGCAGACGGAAGCGCTTGCCCGCCCAGAGCAGCACGACCACGCCGATGACGTTCCAGATCACCTCGTACAGGAAGGTCGGATGGAACAGCGTCCCCTCGGGGAGTCCGACGGGCCACGCCGGGTTGGGGTAGTCGATCTCGAGGCCCCAGGGCAGGTCGGTGGGCAGCCCGAACAGCTCCTGATTGAACCAGTTGCCGAAGCGCCCGATCGCCTGGGCCAGCAGGAGCCCCGGGGCCAGCGCGTCTGCGAAGGTCCAGAAGCGGATGCCGGTCCAGCGGCAGCCCAGCCAGGCGCCGACGGCGCCGCCGATGAGCGCCCCGTAAATGGCGATGCCGCCCTCCCAGATGAACAGCGCCGTGATTGGATCCGCGCCGGGCCCGAAGTAGAAGTCCCAGTGGGTGACCACGTGGAAGATCCGCGCCCCGATGATGGCCAGCGGCACCGCGAGCAGCGCGATGTCGATGACGACCCACGGCTCGGCGCCCCGCTTCGTGAGACGGTGATTCGTCATCAGGACGGCGACGATGATGCCCAGGATGATGCACAGGGCGTAGATGTGGATCGTCAGCGGTCCCAGAGGAAACGAGCTGATGCCGGGGCTCGGGATGCTGGCGACGACGCTCGCGGCGGCAGTGATCATGGGCGATCGAAATCCTTGCTGGTGGGGATGCCGGCGGCGAGCCGACGGGAGAAGTCTAGTTCGCGGGTCGTGCGGTGCCCGCAGCGAGTGCGCGTGCGGACTGGGCGAGCCCGTCGAGCCCGCCGTCGCGGAGGGCTCGCACCAGCGCGGTTCCGACGATGGCCCCGTCCGCGTAGTCAAGCACGCCGGCCACCTGCTCGGCGTTGCTGATGCCGATGCCGACGCAGGCGTTGCTCACGCCGTGACGGCGCAGTCGTTCGACCAGCGTCCGCGCGGCGGCGTCCAGCTGGGCGCGTTCGCCGGTGATGCCCATGGTCGAGACGGTGTACACGAACCCCGTCGAGTGCTGGACGATCAGGTCGAGCCGCTCGTCCGTGGAGGTCGGCGCGGCGAGGAAGATGCGGTCGAGCCCGGTGCGCTCACTGGCGGCGATCCACTCCGCCGCGGCGTCGGGGGTGACGTCCGGCGTGATGAGGCCGGCGCCCCCCGCGGCGAGGAGGTCGTCGGCGTACCGGTCCACGCCGTACTGCAGGACCGGGTTCCAATACGTCATCACGAGGACGGGGATGTCGACATGCCGGGTGATCTCCGCGACCGCGGTGAACGTGTCGCGCAGCTTGAAGCCGCCCGCGAGAGCGGCCTGCGTGGCTTCCTGGATGACGGTGCCGTCCATCACCGGGTCGGAGTACGGCGGACCGAGCTCCAGGATGTCGGCGCCGTTCTCGGCGAGCGTCACGGCGGCGTCGATGCTGGTCTGCAGGTCGGGGAATCCCAGCGGCAGGTAGCCGATGAGCGCACCGCGCCCGTCGGCGCGAGCCGCGTCGATGGCGGCCGCGACGCGGGAGGTCACAGCTTCTCCCCCTCGCCCTTGGCCGCATCGTCGGCCGGCGCGGCGGCGGCGGTCGCGGCATCCGTGCCCTCGTCGTACAGCCCGAAGTAGCGGGCGGCAGTGTCCATGTCTTTGTCGCCGCGGCCCGAGAGGCAGACGGCGAGCACCGCGTCGGGACCGAGCTCGCGGCCGAGGCGCAGCGCGCCGGCGAGGGCGTGCGCGGATTCGATGGCCGGGATGATGCCCTCGGTCTCGGACAGCAGCCGCAGCGCCTGCATGGCCTCGTCGTCGGTGGCGGGGATGTACTCCGCACGGCCGATCGACGCGAGCCACGCGTGCTCGGGGCCGACGCCCGGGTAGTCCAGACCGGCCGAGATTGAATGCGATTCAATTGTCTGGCCGTCTTCGTCCTGGAGGACGAAGGTCTTCGCCCCATGGAGCACACCCGGGCGGCCGCGCTCGATCGACGCCGCGTGCCGGGGCGTGTCGACCCCGTCGCCCGCCGCCTCCACCCCGAGGAGCCTCACGTCGGGGTCGTCGAGGAAGGCGTCGAACATGCCGATCGCGTTGGACCCGCCGCCGACGCACGCGAGGACCGCATCGGGCAGTCGCCCGACCTGCTCGAGCAGCTGTGCCCGCGCCTCTTCGCTGATCACCTTCTGGAAGTCGCGGACCATCGCGGGGAACGGGTGCGGTCCGGCGGCGGTGCCGAAGATGTAGTTCGTGGTGTCGACCGAGGCGACCCAGTCCCGGTAGGCGTCGTTGATCGCGTCTTTGAGCGTGCGCGAGCCGGTCTTCACCGGGACGACCTCCGCCCCGAGCAGGCGCATGCGCGCCACGTTGAGCGCCTGGCGCTCGGTGTCGACCTCGCCCATGTAGATGGTGCATTCGAACCCGAAGAGCGCGGCGGCTGTCGCCGTCGCCACGCCGTGCTGGCCGGCGCCGGTCTCGGCGATCACCCGCGTCTTGCCCAGGCGCTTGGTGAGCAGCGCCTGTCCGAGCACGTTGTTGATCTTGTGCGAGCCGGTGTGATTCAGGTCTTCGCGCTTCAGGAACACCCGCGCGCCGCCGGCGTGCGCGGCGAACCGCGGGACCTCGGTGATCGGCGACGGTCGCCCGGCGTACGAATGCAGCAGACCGAGCAGCTCGGCCTGGAAGGCGGGGTCGGCCTTCGCCGACTCGTACTCGGCGGTGAGCTCGTCGATCGCGGCGATCAGCGACTCCGGCATGTACCGACCGCCGAAGTCGCCGAAGAACGGGCCGGCGGCCGTGCGAAGACTCATGACCCGGCCTCCAGGAACGAGTGAAGCGTGGATACGGGATCGCTGGTGACGAGCGCCTCGCCGACGAGGACGACGTCGGCACCGGCGCGTCGGTAGTGGGCGACGTCGGCCGGTTCGAGGACGGCCGATTCCGCCACCTTGACCGCATCGGCGGGGATGCGATCGACGAGCCGCCCGAACAGGTCGCGGTCGAGCTCGAACGTCGACAGATCGCGCGCGTTCACGCCGACGAGCCGCGCCCCGAGATCGGCGGCCCGGTCGACCTCCGCGCCCGAGTGCGCCTCGACGAGCGGCGTCATGCCGAGTTCGATCACGAGGCGATGGAGTCGGGCGAGGACGTCCTGCTCGAGGGCCGCGACGATGAGGAGAACGAGATCCGCCCCCGCCGCGCGGGCTTCGAGCACCTGGTACTCGTTGGCGATGAAGTCCTTGCGCAGCACGGGGAGGTCGACTGCCGCGCGGACCGCTTCGAGGTCGGCGAGGCTCCCCTTGAACTTGCGGCCCTCGGTGAGCACCGAGATCGCGGACGCTCCGCCGTCCTCGTAGCGGCGAGCCTGCAGAGCGGGATCGGGGATGGCGGCGAGGTCGCCGCGAGAAGGGCTCGCCCGCTTGACCTCGGCGATGATCTTCACCCGGGCTGCGGGCGCGAGTGCGGTCAGGGCGTCACGCGCCGGCGGCTGCGCGAGGGCATCAGCCTCGACGACGGCGAGAGGCCGTACCGAGGCGCGAGCCTCGGCATCCTGAACCGCGCCGGCCGTCAGGTCGGCAAGCACGTCAGTGCTCTTTCGAGGAGTACTTCGAGCCGTTCACGCCGTAGCCGGCCTTGGCCATGACCCACCCGACGATCAGCCCGACGACGAGCAGGCCCGCCGACGCCCACACCAGTGCGGGCATGTCGAACCAGAAGAACACCACGCCGAGAGTGACCGCGACGAGCATGATCACCACGGCCGTCCAGGCGGCGGGCGAGTGTCCGTGGCCGGGGTCGCCGATGTGGTTGCTCATGGGTCTCCTCCAGATAGGCGCGGAATGATCTCAGTCTAGCGGGCGGTCGGTGGGGTCCTCGCCACGCGACAGGTCGTCCCACGAGTCGATCGCGTCGTGCGGCCGCGAGCCCGGCACCGCGGCGATCGGCGTGCTGTCGTCGGTCCGGTAGCGGCGGCCCGCGCCCTTCCACGTCCGCGCCGTCGCCAGCGTGAAGAGCCCCGCCGCGAGCAGCACGAGTGCGGTCCCGGCAGTGATCACCGGCCAGGGCGTCTGGATGGTCGCCGCCACGAGCTCCGCGACAGCCTCGGCCCCGGTGATGCCCGTGGCCTCCGTCACGGTAGCGGCCACCGCGCTCACGGGTGGACCGAGCACCACCTGCGCGCTCGACCAGCCGATCGCCAGCGCGATGAGGGCGGTCAGTACAGCGAAGACGAAGCGCAGCACGACGCCCACGATCGACAGGGCGCCGCCCAGCGCGAGCACGGCGAGGCCGAGCGGCGCGAGCACCGGCACGGCCGCCGACCCCGGGACCTGCAGCGCGTGCTCCGCGCCGTCATCGAGGACGACGGTGAGCCACGTCTGCGTCGAGGAGATGACGACGACCGCCCCGCTCAGCACGAGGGAGACCACCGCCGCGAAACGCGCGCGTCGGATCACGCGGGAGCCTCCGGGCCGCGCACGGGCTGCAGGTCGTCGGCGTCGAAGCAGGTGCGGGTGCCGGTGTGGCACGCCGGACCCACCTGCTCGACCTCGAGGAGAATGGCGTCGCCGTCGCAGTCGAGCCGCGCCCCGCGGACGAGCTGGATGTTGCCCGACGTATCTCCCTTGCGCCAGTACTCACGGCGCGAGCGCGACCAGAACGTCACGCGACCCTCGGTGAGCGTGCGCCGGAGGGCCTCGGCGTCCATCCACCCGAGCATGAGCACCTCGCGGGTGTCCCACTGCTGGACGATCGCGGCGACGAGGCCGTCCTCGTTGAAGAACACGCGATCGATCCGCTCCTGCACGCTGTCGCTCATGCGCGCACCTCCCGCACCGCGATCCCGTCGGCGGCCATCGCCGATTTCACCGCTCCCACCGTGAGCTGACCGGAGTGGAAGACGGATGCCGCGAGCACGGCGTCCGCTCCCGCCTGGACGGCGGGCCCGAAGTGCTCCGCGCCGCCCGCACCGCCCGAGGCGATCACCGGCACGCTCGACACTTCGCGCATCAGCGCGACGAGCTCGAGGTCGAAGCCCTCCTTGGTGCCGTCGGCGTCGATCGAATTCACCAGGAGCTCCCCCGCTCCTCGCTCGATGGCCTCGCGGGCCCAGGCGAGCGCGTCGAGGGAGGTCTCGGTGCGACCGCCGTGGGTCGTGACGACGAACCCCGACTCGGCCGCCGGCGACCGCTTCACGTCCAGCGACAGCACGAGGACCTGCGCGCCGAAACGGTCGGCGATCTCGTCGAGGAGGGCGGGACGTGCGATCGCGGCGGAATTCACGCCGATCTTGTCGGCGCCAACCGACAGAAGTCGCGCGACGTCGTCGGTCGAGCGCACTCCCCCGCCCACGGTCAGCGGGATGAAGACCTGCTCGGCGGTGCGGCGCACGACGTCGTACGTGGTCGCGCGCTCGTCCACCGTCGCCGTGACGTCGAGGAACGTCAGCTCATCGGCGCCCTGGCGGAAGTACTCGCGAGCGAGCTCGACGGGGTCGCCCATGTCGCGCAGGTTCTCGAAGTTGACGCCCTTGACGACGCGGCCAGCGGCGACGTCGAGGCACGGGATGACACGGCAGACGAGGCCCATCACAGCCTCGCGTTGTGGATCGCGGTCACGAGGATGGCCCGCGCTCCGATGGCGTAGAGCGCATCCATGACCTGGTTGACGCCCTTTCGCGGCACCATCACTCGCACGGCCACCCACTCCGGGTCGCGGAGAGGGGCGATCGTGGGCGACTCGATCCCCGGAGCGATGGCCACGGCATCGTCCACCAGGCGCGCGGGAAGGTCGTAGTCGACCATCACATAGCGCCGGGCGACCATGACCCCGCGCAGGCGGCGGAGCAGGGTGTCCGTGCCTTCGACATCGGCAGGTCCCGTCACGAGCACGGCTTCGGACTCCAGGATGACCGGTCCGAAGATCTCGAGCCCGGCCTGCCGGAGCGTCGTGCCGGTCGAGACCACGTCGGCGACCGCATCCGCCACCCCCAGCCGCACCGCGGACTCGACCGCGCCGTCGAGCGGCACGAGGTCGACCGCCACGCCGTGCTCGTCGAGGAAGCCGTCGACGAGACCGGGGTACGCCGTCGCCACGCGCATGCCCTCGAGATCCTTGATCGTGGCGAAGCGGCTGGGCGGACCGGCGAAGCGGAACGTCGAGTCGCCGAATCCGAGCGCCTCGATCTCGCGGGCGCCCGGCATCCGGGCATCCAGAAGCAGGTCTCGACCGGTGATCCCGACATCGAGCGCGCCCGACCCCACGTACGTGGCGATGTCTTTCGGGCGGAGGTAGAAGAACTCGACCTCGTTCTGAGGGTCGATGACGTGCAGGTCCTTGGGGTCGCGGCGGCCGATGTAACCCGCCTCGGAGAGCATCTCGGAGGCGGTTTCGGCGAGCGAGCCCTTGTTCGGCACGGCGATTCGCAACATGGCAGCGGGGGCTTTCGGTTTCGAGGACGGACGGGAGCGCGGGCTCAGAGATGTCGGTAGACGTCTTCGAGCGAGAGCCCCTTCGCCACCATGAGCACCTGGAGGTGATAGAGCAGCTGCGAGATCTCTTCGGCTGCGGCATCCGTCGACTCGTATTCGGCGGCCATCCACACTTCGGCGGCCTCCTCGACGATCTTCTTGCCGATCGCGTGCACGCCGGCGTCGAGCTGCGCCACCGTCCCCGAACCCTCGGGCCGCTCGACCGCCTTCGCGGTGAGCTCGGCGAACAGCGCATCGAACGTCTTCACCGTTCCAGGGTAGCGGCCGGGCGGGATGCCTCGGCGCCGCGTGTCGGCGCGACCGTCAGTGGCGGTGGGAATGCGCGAGCGCCGCCGCGCGGAGCGTCTCGATGGCCCGGGAGGGATCGCCCGCGCCGAAGACGGCGGACCCGGCCACGAAGGTGTCGGCGCCCGCCTCGGCGGCCTGCGCGATCGTGGACTCGGCGATCCCGCCGTCGACCTGAAGCCACACCTCCGACCCGCGCCGCCTCGCCTCGTCGGCCAGTCGCCGCAGCTTCGGCATCGTCTCGGGCATGAACGACTGTCCACCGAACCCCGGTTCGACCGTCATGACGAGGATCTGGTCGAAGTCCTCGAGCAGGTCGAGGAGACCGTCGACCGGGGTCGCGGGCTTCACCGCGACGCCCGCACGCGCACCGATGCCACGGAGCCGGCGCGCGAGCGCCACCGGTTCGGCGGCGGCTTCGAGATGGAACGTCACGGAGGCTGCGCCGAGCTCGGCGTACCCCGGGGCCCATCGGTCGGGGTCGGAAATCATCAGATGCACGTCGAGGGGCACCGGACTCGTCGCCTGGATGCGCTTCACCATCTGGGGGCCGAACGTCAGGTTCGGCACGAAATGGTTGTCCATGACGTCGACATGGACGAAGTCGGCGGCCGCGATGCGCGCGAGCTCGGACTGCATGTTCGCGAAGTCGGCCGCGAGGATGCTGGGGTTGATGCGGACGCGGCCGTTGCCGTCGCGGAGGGTCACGCGTCCATTATGGTCGAGCCCGCCATGGCGCCTGGGCCGGGTTCACACCCGCCGCAGGAGCGAGATCGACATCGCGTCGGTGTTGTGACGGTGGGGCCACAGCTGGGCGCGACCGGAGCCATCGGCCTGCGGTTGCAGATCGGGGTCGGATGCGGCCAGATCCCGGATGACCTCGCGGGCCGACACCTCTTCGACAGCCGCGCCCCACTCCCTGCGGACGTCCGCCACGACCCCCGACGTCTCCGCGAGGTGCGGCGAGCACGTCACGTAGGCGACGATTCCGCCGGGCTTGAGAGCCGACACCGCGCCGCTCAGGAGTTCGCGCTGCAGCTCGGTCAGCTCCGGCACATCGGTGGGCATCTTGCGCCAGCGGGCCTCGGGTCGGCGGCGCAGGGCCCCGAGCCCCGTGCACGGTGCGTCGACGAGGATGCGGTCGTACGTCTCGGGTGCGGCGGCGGTCAGGACGCGGCCGTCTTCCTCCGACACGGGGACCTCCAGCGGAACAGCGGCGAGCGCCTTGCGGACGAGTCCGGCCCGCGCCGGTGACACTTCGTTCGCCTCGAGCCGGGCGCCGTGTGCGAGGGCCTCGGCCGCCAGCAGCGCGGTCTTGCCGCCCGGTCCGGCGCACAGGTCGAGCCAACGCTCGCCGACGCTGACCGGGCGCGCTCGGGTGAGCGCGAGCGCCGCGAGCTGCGAGCCCTCATCCTGCACGCGGATGCGCCCGCCCGATTCCGTGACGACGCCTTCGGGGTCTCCCCCGCCGAGCCGGAATCCCGCCGGAGAGAAGGGAGTGCGGCGCGCATCGACCGGCACCTCGGCCAGCCCGGGCAACGCCGCCATCGTCACACGCGGTGAGGCGTTGTCGGCGGTGAGCAGCGCCTCGAGCTCGCTCGCCCGGCCTTCCGCCGCGAGGGCGCGGCGGAAGGCCCGCACGATCCAGACCGGATGCGACGAGACCAGGCCGAGCCGCTCGTCGTCGGATCGGGCGGCCTCGGCGACCCGCGTCATCCAGTCACCCGGCGTGTCTCGAGACACGCGGCGCAGGACAGCGTTGGCGAATCCAGCCGCGCCGCGGCTGACGTCGGTGCGGACCAGCTCCACCGACTCGTTCACCGCGGCGTGCGACGCGACGCGAGTGGACAGGAGCTGATGCACGCCGAGGCGCAGCGCGTCCAGGACCGCCGGATCGATGTCGGCCACCGCCCGGTCGGCGGCGATGGCGATCACCGCATCGTAGGTCCCCTGGCGTCGGAGCGTCCCGTAGGTCAGCTCGGTCGCGAGCGCCGCGTCCGCCGGGGTGAGGCCCGCGCGGTCGATCGAGGTGGGCAGCAGCAGGTTCGCGTACGCGTCGGACTCGTGGACCGCCCGGATGGTGTCGTAGGCGACTCGCCGAGCGAGGGCGACGGCGCTCATGACCCCGCCCGCAGAGTCGTCACGCGGAGGCCCCGCCACCAGTCCGCGGCGCGCATGGCGCCTCTGCCCGCCGGCTGCACCGTCTCGAGCGCGATCGGATCGGTCGCCGTCCCGGCGAGCACAGCGCGGCCGTGCTGGACGATGACACCCGGGTCGAGACCCGGCGCGTCGGCGGGAGGCAGGCCGACGGCGAGGATCTTGAGCCGCGATCCCTCGATGGTCGTATGGGCTCCGGGTTCGGGAGTGACTCCGCGGATGCGGCCGAGCACGGCGGGCTGCGCCTCGTCCCAACGCACGCGGCCGTCGTCGTCGCCCAGCTTTCCGGCATAGGTCGCCTCGCCCCGCTGCGGGGCGGCGGTCGCAGTGCCCGCCGCGATCGCATCGACGACGTCGGCCAGCAACTGGGCGCCGTCGTCCGCGAGGAGCGCGAGCAGCTCCCCCGCCGTCGCGGCGGACGGGACGTGATGCGCGCGAACCGCGAGGAGGTCGCCGGCATCCAGCTCCGGGACGAGATGGAACACGCTGACCCCGGTGCGGTCGTCGCCCGCGATCAGCGCGTGCTGAACGGGGGCGGCACCTCGCCAGCGCGGAAGCAGGGAGAAGTGGAGGTTGATCCAGCCGTGGGCGGGCGTCGACAGCAGCGGCTCGCGAACCAGACCCCCGTACGCGACGATCACTCCCAGGTCGGGACGCAGCGCCGCGATCCGCTCGCTCGCCTCGGCATCGAGGCGGTCCGCCTTGATGACCCCCAGTCCGAGCTCATCGGCCGCCGCGGCCACCGGTGACGGCGTGAGGACGCGCTTGCGGCCGAGCGGCGCGTCGCGCCGCGTGATGACCGCGGCGACGTCGTGATGGGATGCCGCGAGCCGGCGCAGAGACGGCACCGCCGGCTCCGGCGTACCGGCGAAGACGAGGCGCATGGGGCTCCTCACAGATCGAGATCGGGTACGTCGACCCGAACTTTCAGTGTATTGCGCGGACCCGCCGGTCGCCCCTTCGCCGGTCGCCGCGACCTGATCGCCGCGTCCACGACGGAGGCCCGGAGGCTGCCCGCCACACGCGCGCCCACCGAGTAGTCGAACCGCACGAGCGCGCGCACTCCTTCGTCGCGAGGCACAGGACCCAAGATGGAGTCGCCGTCGAGCTCCGCGACGTCCGTCCGCAGGACGGCGAGCGCGCTCTCCACCGCGGTGCGGGTGCCGTCGACGGCGGCGACCCGCACGGTCGGGGGCATCCGCAGCGGTGTGCGGTCGGCGAGTTCCGAGCGCGCATAGGCCGCCTGCGTCCAGGTCGCGAGAGACCGCGCGACGGGCCCGGCCACTCCGACGAGATGCACCGGCGCGCCCGGCGCCGCGAGTGCCGCGGCATTGGACCACCAGCGCAGGCAGGCCTCGCCGATCCGCAGGTCGTCGGCGAGCAGCATCCGGTCTCCGTCGAGCAGGATGACGGCGCGATATCCCCCCGCAGCCAGCGGCTCCGCTCCCCGGGTCGCCACGACGAGCGCCGGCCGGGAGTCCACGTGAGTGACCGGATGCTCGCCGTCGGCGATGATGACCCGCGTGCCAGGGAACGCGCGGCCGAGTTCATCTGCGGTGCGCTCGCTGCCCGACGAGGCCATCCTCAGTCGCGTGGATGAGCAGTGCGGACAGGCCCAGGCGCCGGCCGATCGACCGCACCACGAACACGTCGGCACCGCCCCCGGCCGTGCGGCGTGGAGCGGCCCGCCGCAATGCGCGCAGCGGGCCGGCTGCCGGCAGTCGGCGCAGACCAGCACCGGTGCGTAGCCGGGCCGAGCGACCTGTACGAGCACGGGACCGTGCGTGAGCGCTTCGCGAGCGGCCGAGAACGCGGCGGAGGGCACGCGGGATCCACGGGACTCCCCTTCGCGGGTGGCGCTCAAGACGACCCGCGGGGTGATCCTGCGTGCCGCCGGCAGTTCGCGGACCCATCCGAGCGCGACCAGCCGCTCGACATCGGTGGTGCGCGTGTGGCCGGCGAAGAGCAGAGAAGTCGCGTCGAGCTCCTGTCGCAGCAGAGCGGCGTCTCGTGCGTGGACGCCGGGACTGAGCGGTTCGGCGAGGAGGGGATCGCCGTCGTCCCACAGTGCGACCAGTCCCGGTCGATGCACCGGCGAGTACACCGCCGACCGGTTGCCGATGACGATGCACGGCACCGGCGACAAAGAGCGCAGGAAGGCGGCGTACCGGGCAGGAGAGCCCTGGCGGGCATCGTCGCGCACCACGGCGCCGTCGTCGATGCGTCCTGCGAGAGCGGCCTCGAGTTGACCGCGGTCGCGGTGATCCGGAACCACCAGGATCGCGCTCCTGCCGTCGGCGACCGTCCGGATCGCGGCCGCCGCGAGGAGGAGCGCCCAGGAGCCGACGGCCGAGCCGTCGAACACCGGCGCCGGAACCGGGGGCGCTTCCACGGCGACCCGACCCCCGCGCAGGATCGCATCCTCCAGCCCGGGGAACGCGGCGAGCACGCCCTCGGCCCACTCGATCTGCGCGGGGGCGACGGCGGGCGTCTCCGGCTGCGCGGCGGCGAGCCACGCCTTCTCGGCACGCACCATGCGCTTCGGGATCGCGAGACGCAGGATGTCGCTCGCCGACCCCGCCGCCCGGTCGGCGCATCGACGGGCCAGGGCATACAGACCCGGCGTCAGAACCGGAACGGGTGAGACGACGTCCTCGAGCTGAGACAGCGGCCGGTCTGAGGCATCCGGCTCACCGAGGTCGACCAGGTAGCCGTCGACGACCCGCCCGGCGGTCCGCAGGGGCACCTTCACACGGACGCCGGGAACCGCCGACGCGGCCATACTCGCGGGGATCTCGTAGTCGAAGAGACGATCGAGCTGAGGCAGCGGAGAGTCGATCAGCACGCGCGCGACCCTCCGCGCGCTCACCTCCGCCCTCCGAAGGCAGCCCCGGTCACGTCACAGACCGGCGGCCGCAGCGAGCTCGGCGGCGCGGTCGGTACGCTCCCAGGTGAACTCGGGCAGCTCGCGCCCGAAGTGCCCGTAGGCCGCCGTCTGCGCGTAGATGGGTCGCAGCAGGTCGAGCTGGTCGATGATCGCCTTGGGGCGCAGGTCGAACACGTCGAGGATCGCCCGCGTGATCGTTTCGTCGGACACCCGCCCGGTGCCGAAGGTCTCGACGTACAGGCCCACCGGCTTCGCCTTGCCGATGGCGTAGGCCACCTGCACCTCGAGCCGTTCGGCGAGCCCCGCGGCGACGGCGTTCTTCGCCACCCACCGCATCGCGTAGGCCGCGGACCGGTCCACCTTCGACGGGTCTTTGCCGCTGAAGGCTCCTCCGCCGTGCCGGGATGCCCCTCCGTACGTGTCGATGATGATCTTGCGGCCGGTGAGCCCGGCGTCGCCCTTGGGTCCGCCGGTGACGAAGGGTCCCGCCGGATTGATGTAGTAGTTGACGTCGCGCAACTCGAGCCCGGTCGCCTCGAGAACGGGGTCGATGACCTCGGCGCGGACCGCGGCGCGCAGCGCCTTCTGCGAGATCTCGGGCTGGTGCTGCGTCGAGAGCACCACGGACTCGACGGTGCGAGGCGTCTGACCTTCGTACCCGAGCGTGACCTGGGTCTTGCCGTCCGGCCGCAGGAAAGGCAGTTCACCCGAGCGTCGGACCTCCGCGAGGCGCTCGGCCATGCGGTGCGCCGTCCAGGCGGCCATCGGCATGAGCTGCGGCGTCTCGGTGGTCGCGTAGCCGAACATGATGCCCTGGTCGCCGGCACCCTGAAGGTCATGGGGGTCTTCGGAGCCGTCCTCGCGACGCTCGAACGCCTTGTCGACGCCCGCCGCGATGTCGGACGACTGCGCGCCGATCGACACGCTGACACCGCAGGAGTCGCCGTCGAAGCCGGTCTCGCTCGAGGTGTAGCCGATGCGGTTCACGACCGACCGCACGATCGCCGGGATCTCGACGTACGCGGAGGTCGACACCTCGCCGGCGACGTGCACGAGCCCGGTCGTCACGAGGGTCTCGACGGCCACGCGACCCTTGGGGTCCTCCGCGATGATGGCGTCGAGGATGCTGTCGGAGATCTGGTCGCAGATCTTGTCGGGATGCCCCTCGGTGACGGATTCGGACGTGAAAAGACGCAGGTCGGTCATCGAAGCTCCAGATGAGATGAGTGCAGGCAACAGTATGCCCCCGGTCGCGGACAGAGCCGCGCCGGGGGCATCAGAACGTCACGAACGATCAGTCGAGCGAGCGCAGACGCAGCTTGTCTTCGTGGATCTCGTGCATCGCGATCGTGAGCGGCTTGTCTTCGACGGTGGAATCGACGAGCGGCCCGACGTTGTCGAACAGGTTCCCCTCGTGCAGGTCGGAGTAGTAGTCGTTGATCTGACGCGCGCGCTTGGACGCGAAGATCACCAGCTGGTACTTGGAGTCGACCTTCTCGAGAAGGCTGTCGATGGGGGGCTCGATGATGCCCTGGTTCGTTCCGGCCATGGGAATCCTCCTGGATCGGATGACGGATGGAGAGGTCTGCGGGCCCCGGGCGAAGCCGAGGCATCCCATCATTCTACGTCAGCGGCGGGACGGAACGCGCAAGGCCCGCGACTTCCTCCGCGGCTCGGGCGACGTCGTCGTTCACGACCCGGTAATCGAACTCGCCCTGGGAAGCCAGCTCGGTCTTCGCCGTGCGCAGGCGACGCGCGCGCTCCTCGTCGTCCTCGGTGCCGCGCCCGACCAGGCGATGCACGAGCTCGTCCCAGCTCGGCGGGAGAAGGAACACAAGTGTCGCGGAGGGATCCGCCGCGCGCACCTGCCGCGCGCCTTGCAGGTCGATCTCGAGCAGTGCCGTGCGCCCCTCGGCGAGCACTCGCTCGATGGGCGCGCGAGGGGTGCCGTATCGGTGGGCGTTGTGGACGGTCGCGTACTCGAGCAGCTCCCCTGACGCGATCAGCCGATCGAACTCGGCGTCATCGACGAAGTAGTAGTGCTCGCCGTCCACCTCGCCCGGCCGGGGTGCGCGGGTGGTCGCCGACACGGAGAGGTGGATCTCGGGGTGATGCTCCTTGATGTGCGCGGCCACCGTGCCCTTCCCGACGGCTGTCGGCCCCGCGAGCACCACGAGCCGGCTCCGTTGGGGACGCGGCTGGGTCTCGGGCCAGCGTTCGTCGAGGAACCGCGCCAGCAGGGTGCGCTGGCGCACGCCCAGGCCGCCGAGGCGCTTCACGGGCGAGATTCCCAGCTCGCCGAGGATGCGATCGCGCTTGCCCTCGCCGATGGCGGGGATCGCCGTGAGGAACTCCGTCACGCGCATCGCTCCCGCGGCCGAATCCGGGCGCTCCAGAGCACGCCGCAGCAGCTCCTGCGGCGTGATGACCCGCATCGCGACGTCCTTCTTCAGACCCGCCCGCTCGCGGCGCGCGGCGACGGCCCGACGGGATGCCGCGACCCGGTCGACCTCGGGCGGTGTTCGCGATTCAGCCACGGTCGCCACCGTACATCGCAGCGCGCTCCCGGATCCGCTCGGCGATGCCGCCGGGCCCCGCCGACAGGATGCTTCGGCTCTCCGAAGCGATCACCTGGGGCGCCGCCGGCCCGAACAGACGGGCGAGCTCGCCGGGTTCGGCGCCCTGCGCGCCGAACCCGGGCGCAAGGATGGGCGCTCCCCGCAGCGCGGCGTCGGTGAGTCCGAAGGCGGCCCGGTCGACTGTGGCGCCGACCACCAGACCGATCGGTCCCAGGCTGCCGTCGAAGGCGGGCGAGGCATTCCAGACGCCGACGTCGCGGGCGATGCGCTCGGCGACCGTATGGCCGTCGGGTGCTTCGACGTCGACCACCTGTGCGCTCTGCAGCGCGAACGCCTCCGGGTTGCTCGTCGCCGCGAGAACGAAGGCGCCCTTGTCGTTGCGGATCGCCGTGGTGAGCGTCGCACGCAGCGATCCGGTGCCCAGGTACGGGCTCACGGTCACGGCATCAGACTCGAGCGGTGAGCCCGGCTCGAGCCACGCGGCGGCGTAGCCGTCCATGGTCGAGCCGATGTCACCCCGCTTGGCGTCGGCGATGACGATCAGCCCGGCCTGCCTCGCCGCGTCCAGCACGGCCTCGAGTGCCACGAAACCGGCGGAGCCGTAGCGCTCGAAGAAGGCGACCTGCGGCTTGACGATGCCGACCGTGCCCGCCGCTGCCTCGACCACCCTCAGCCCGAAGAACCGGGCGCCGTCGGGTGAGGCATCCACTCCCCACTCCCTCAGGAGCGATTCGTGCGGATCGATCCCGACGCACAGCGGGCCGAACGTGGTCAGGGCCTTCTCGACCCGTGCTCCGAACGACGTCACGCGCGCGCCACCCGCTCACCCGCGTACTCCTGGAGGCTCTTCACGGCGAAGCCCTCGCGGAGGACGGGCAGTGCGCTCACGGCTGCGCCGAGGACGGCCATCGTGGTGAACAGCGCCTTGTCGGCCGCCACGGCCGCCGCGCGGATCTCGTAGCCGTCGGCACGGGCGCTTCCCCCCGAGGGGGTGTTCACGACGATGTCGATCTCGCCGGCATTGATGAGGTCGACGATGTTCGTCTCGCCGGTCTGCTGCGTCTCGGAGTACTTCCCCACCACGCGCACCTCGATTCCGTTGCGCGAGAGGATCTCGGCGGTGCCCTCGGTGGCCACGAGATCGAACCCGAGCTCCTGCAGGCGATGCGCGGGCAGGATCACGGCGCGCTTGTCGCTGTCGGCGACCGAGATGAAGACGGTGCCCTCGAGCGGCATCCCGCCGTAGGCCGCCTCCTGCGACTTCGCGAAGGCGGTCGGGAAGTCGCGATCGATGCCCATGACCTCGCCCGTCGATCGCATCTCGGGACCGAGCACCGAGTCGACGGTCTGACCGTCGGCGGTGCGGAACCGCTTGAACGGAAGCACCGCTTCCTTCACGGCGACCGGGGCATCCAGCGGCACCCGCGATCCGTCGTTCTCCGGCAGCAGTCCCTCGGACTTCAGCTCGGCGATCGTGGCGCCCGCCATGATCCGGCTCGCCGCCTTCGCGAGGGGGATCCCCAGCGCCTTCGAGACGAACGGCACCGTGCGGCTGGCGCGAGGGTTGGCCTCGATGACGTACAGCACGCCGGCGGAGATGGCGAACTGCACGTTCAGCAGCCCGCGGACCCCGACACCCTGGGCGATCGATCGCGTCGCCTCGCGCACGCGATCGATGTCGGTGCGGCCGAGGCTGACCGGAGGCAGCGTGCAGCTCGAGTCGCCGGAATGGATGCCCGCCTCTTCGAGATGCTCCATGACCCCGCCGATGTAGAGCTCATCGCCGTCGAACAGGGCGTCGACGTCGATCTCGATCGCGTCGTCGAGGAAGCGGTCCACCAGAAGCGGCAGGCCCGGGCCGATGATCGCCTGGTCGGCGATGCGCACGAAGTAGTCGCGGAGGGCCTCGGTCGAGTACACGATCTCCATGCCGCGCCCGCCGAGCACGAAGCTCGGCCGCACGAGCACCGGATAGCCGATCTCTTCCGCCACCGCGACCGCACCGTCGACGTCGATCGCCGTGCCGTTGCGCGGCGCCACGAGTCCCGCCGCGTCCAGCAGTCGCGAGAACAGCTCCCGCTCCTCGGCGAGGTCGATGGCGGCGGGCTTGGTGCCGAGGATGGTGTAGCCGGCCTCTTCGATGCCCTTGGCGAGCCCCAGCGGCGTCTGTCCGCCGAGCTGGCAGATCACGCCGAGGATCTCCCCCGAGCGCGACTCGGCGTGCAGCACCTCGAGCACGTCCTCGAGCGTGAGGGGCTCGAAGTACAGGCGGTCCGAGGTGTCGTAGTCGGTCGAGACCGTCTCTGGGTTGCAGTTCACCATCACCGTCTCGTAACCGGCCGCCGCGAGGGCGAACGAGGCGTGCACGCAGGAGTAGTCGAACTCGACACCCTGGCCGATGCGGTTCGGGCCCGAGCCGATGATGACGACCTTCGAGCGGTCCGACGGCGTCACCTCGGTCTCGAAGTCGTAGCTCGAATAGTGATACGGAGTCAGAGCGGGGAACTCCCCCGCGCACGTGTCGACGGTCTTGTAGACCGGCCGCAGATCGAACGAGTGACGGATGGCGCGGACCTCCGCCTCGCCGACACCGCGGAGCTGGGCGATCTGTGCGTCGCTGAAGCCGTGCTCCTTCGCCACGCGCAGGGTCGCGGCATCCAGTTCTCCCGCGGCGCGCAGGAACTCCGCCACCTCGTTGATCAGGACGATCTGATCGAGGAACCACGGGTCGATCTTGGTCGCTTCGAACGCCTGCTCCACGGTCGCGCCCTTGCGCAGAGCCTGCTGTAGCACCACGATGCGACCGTCGGTCGGGGTCTGAGCGACGTCGAGCAGCTCCGCGACGGAGCGGTTCTCGTCTCCCCAGTGGAAGCTCGAGCCGCGCTTCTCGAGCGACCGGAGAGCCTTCTGCAGTGCGGTGGCGTAGTTGCGCCCGATGGCCATGGCCTCGCCCACCGACTTCATGGTGGTGGTGAGCGTCGTGTCGGCGGCCGGGAACTTCTCGAAGTTGAACCTGGGCACCTTGACGACGATGTAGTCGAGCGTCGGCTCGAAGCTGGCGGGCGTGACCTTGGTGATGTCGTTCGGGATCTCGTCGAGGCGGTAGCCGATGGCCAGCTTGGCGGCGATCTTCGCGATCGGGAATCCGGTGGCCTTGGAGGCCAGAGCCGACGAGCGCGACACACGCGGGTTCATCTCGATGACGATGATGCGACCGGTCTGCGGATCGACGGCGAACTGGATGTTGCAGCCGCCGGTGTCGACGCCGACTGCCCGGATGATGTCGATGCCGATGTCGCGAAGTCTCTGATACTCGCGATCGGTGAGCGTCAGCGCCGGCGCGACGGTGATCGAGTCGCCGGTGTGGACGCCGACGGGGTCGACGTTCTCGATGGAGCAGACCACAACGGTGTTGTCGGCCGTGTCGCGCATGAGCTCGAGCTCGTACTCCTTCCACCCGAGGATCGATTCCTCGAGGAGGACCTCGCTGGTCGGAGAGTCATGCAGCCCCGCGCCGCCGATGCGGCGCAGATCGGCCTCGTCGTACGCGAACCCCGATCCGAGTCCCCCCATCGTGAAGGAGGGACGCACGACGAGCGGGTAGCCGAGCTTCTCGGCGCCGGCGAGCAGATCGTCCATCGAGTGGCAGATGACGGATGCCGCGACATCCGCCCCCGCTTCGATGACGAGCTCCTTGAAGATCTGCCGGTCCTCGCCCTTGCGGATGGCGTCGACCTTCGCGCCGATGAGCTCGACGTCGTACTTCTCGAGGATGCCACGGTCGTGCAGCGCCATCGCGGCGTTGAGCGCCGTCTGCCCGCCGAGGGTGGGCAGGATCGCGTCGGGCTTCTCCTTCGCGATGATCGTCTCGATGACCTCGGGCGTGATCGGCTCGATGTAGGTCGCATCGGCGAAGTCGGGGTCGGTCATGATCGTCGCCGGGTTCGAGTTCACGAGGATGACGCGGACGCCCTCCTCGCGGAGCACTCGGCACGCCTGCGTTCCGGAGTAGTCGAACTCGCACGCCTGTCCGATGACGATCGGACCGGAGCCGATGACGAGGACCGAGCGGATGTCGTCGCGCTTGGGCATTACTGGGAGGCCTTCTTCTCGAGGTTCGCGACCACGAGGTCGCGGAAGCGGTCGAACAGGTAGTTGGCGTCGTGGGGGCCGGCGGCGGCTTCGGGGTGGTACTGCACCGAGAACGCGGGGATGTCGAGCGCGCGGAGGCCCTCGACGACCTTGTCGTTGAGGCCCACGTGGCTGACCTCGATCCGCCCGTACCCGTTGGGGCTGTCGAACGCCCCCTCCACCGGCGCGTCCACCGCGAATCCGTGGTTGTGCGCGGTGATCTCCACCCGTCCGGTCTCCTTGTCGAGGACCGGCTGGTTGATGCCGCGATGCCCGAACGGCAGCTTGTAGGTGCCGAGCCCGAGGGCGCGACCGAGCAGCTGGTTGCCGAAGCAGATCCCGAAGAAGGGGAGGCCGTCGTCGAGCACGCCGCGGAGCAGGTCGACGTGCCCGTCCGAGGCGGCCGGGTCGCCGGGGCCGTTGGAGTAGAAGACGGCGACGGGATCGATCTTGCGGATCTCGTCGATCGTGACGTCCTGCGGCAGCACGTGCACGTCGAACCCCCGGGCCGCGAGATTGTCGACCGTCGCCTGCTTCACGCCGAGGTCGAGCACCGCGAGGTTGCCGATCCTCTCCCCCGTCGCCCGGGTCACTTCGGCGGCCGTCACCGACACCTGCGCAGACAGGTTCTGACCCGCCATCTCGGGCGCCTCCCGAACCAGGCGCAGCTGCTCGTCGGCGTCGATCGCCGCCGCGTCGCCGGAGAAGATGCCCCCGCGCATGCTGCCGGCCGAGCGGATGTGGCGGGTCACGGCACGTGTGTCGATGCCGCTGATCCCCACGACGCCGTCGTTCACGAGCGCGTCGTCGAGCGATTCGTCGGCGCGCCAGTTCGAGACGACGCGGGAGGGATCGCGCACGATGTAGCCCGACACCCAGATGCGTCGAGACTCCGGGTCCTCGCCGTTCATGCCGGTGTTGCCGATGTGCGGTGCCGTCTGGAGCACGATCTGTCCGGCGTACGACGGGTCGGTGAGCGTCTCCTGGTACCCCGTCATGCCGGTAGCGAACACCACCTCGCCGAGGGTCGTGCCGTGGGCGCCGTACGCCCGTCCGACGTGGCGGGTGCCGTCCTCGAGGACGAGGACCGCCGGGTCGTTCTGGAAGAGGGAGGTCATGCGTCAGTTCCCGTCTGGGTGGGGAGGATGCCCCGGACGGCGTCGGTGAGGGCGCGGGCCGAAGCATCCTGCGGGCGGAAATAGGAGTCGACGGCCACATCGGGGCCGCTGCGCCATGTGATGCGCACGAGGCCGTCGCGTTCGACGACCCGGTCGATCGCGACCGTGGCCTGCGCCACCTCGGTGATGCGATCGAGCGGGAGGAAGATCCGCGGCTGCCCGGTCAGGTCGACTGCCAGCCCGGCGTCGGTGACGGTGACGTCGGCTCGTGAGCGGAAGCCGAGGCCCTTCACGGCGAGTCTTTCGAGCGGCTCGCCGTGCTTGGTGGTCGCGACGTACAGGACGGGGAATGCGGCGATGGTTCGAACGTCGCTCGGAGTCTCGCCGAACGGAGCAGAGATGGCGTTGTCGCGGCGGACGCGGCGGCGCCACGCCCATACGCCCAGCGCGATGAGTGCCAGGGCGAGGGCGATGGTGATCAGCAGTGCGCCTTCGCGGCTCATGCGCGGACTCCTGGGCGGTCCAGGAGAACGCCGTCGGCGACGGTGGCGACGCCGCCGTGCACAGTCCAGCGGATCTCTCCGGGCAGCTCGCGTCCCAGGTACGGCGAGTTCACGCTTCGCCCCTGCAGGTCGTCGGTGCCGAACGTCCGCGAGGGCCGCGGGTCGTAGAAGGTGAGCGAGGCGGGCTGCCCCGCGGTCAACGGAGTGCCGTGTCCGGCCAGCCTGCCGATCCGCGCCGGCTCGCGCGACATGATCCTGGCCACGTCGGGCCAGGTGATGAGCCCGGTGTCCACCATCGACTGCTGCACGACGCGAAGGGCGCTCTCCAGGCCGACCATGCCGTTCGCGGCGGCCTGCCACTCGCACGCTTTGGCTTCGGCCGGGTGCGGCGCGTGGTCGGTGGCGACGATGTCGATCGTGCCGTCGGCAAGCCCCTCGCGCACCGCCATCACGTCCTCGTGGCGACGCAACGGCGGATTCACCTTGAACCGCGCGTCGTAGTCCCGGACGAGCTCGTCGGTGAGGAGCAAATGATGCGGCGTGACCTCGGCGGTCACATCGACGCCGCGCTTCTTCGCCCAGCGGATGATGTCGACCGACCCCGCCGTGGACAGGTGGCAGACGTGCAGCCGGGACCCGACGTGCTCGGCGAGGAGGACGTCGCGGGCGATGATCGACTCTTCGGCGACCGCCGGCCAGCCGGCGAGGCCCAGCTCGGCCGACACCGCGCCCTCGTTCATCTGCGCGCCCTCGGTCAGCCGGGGGTCTTGCGCGTGCTGGGCGATGACCCCGTCGAAAGCCTTCACGTACTCCAGGGCTCGACGCATGATGAGCGGATCCCACACGCAGAACCCGTCGTCGCTGAAGACGCGCACGCGAGCCCGAGAGTCGGCCATCGCGCCGAGTTCGGCGAGACGCTCGCCCTTCTGGCCGACCGTGACCGCCCCGATGGGCTGGACCGTGACGAATCCCGCGGCCTCACCGAGCGTCAACTCTTGCTCGACGACTCCGGCGGTGTCGGCGACGGGCGATGTGTTCGGCATCGCGAAAACGGCGGTGTACCCGCCGGCTGCCGCGGCGCGCGAGCCGGTGAGGATCGTTTCGGATGCCTCGTACCCCGGCTCGCGCAGATGCGTGTGCAGGTCGACCAGGCCCGGCAGCGCGACGAGCCCGTCCGCGTCGACGACGGTCGCGCCCGCGCGGCTCAGTCCGGGCCCGATCTCGACGAGCAGGCCGTCGTGGACGAGGATGTCGGCGGCGCCGGATCCCTCCAGGTGGGCTCCGCGGAAGAGCAGGGTCTCGCTCATCGTGTGCTCTCCTTCGCTGTGCCCGCCGGGGACTGGTCGCTGTGCTCCGCGCCCGCCAGGAGCAGGTAGAGCGCGGCCATGCGCACCGAGACGCCGTTCGCCACCTGCTCGAGCACTGTCGAGCGAGACGAGTCCGCGGCTTCTGCGGAGATTTCGAGGCCCCGGTTCATCGGACCGGGGTGCATGACAATGCTATCGGGGCGCAGCGCCGCCAGACGCCGGGCGTCGAGACCCCACCGGCGGGAATACTCCCGTTCAGTGGGGAAATACGAAGCGCTCATCCGTTCCAGCTGAATCCGCAGCATCATGAGCGCGTCAGGCCCGGCCGAGATCGCCTCGTCGAGGTCGTAGAGCACGCGAGCCGGCCAGGCGGAGACATCCTGCGGGATCAGCGTCGGCGGCGAGACCAGGGTGACCTCGGCTCCCAGCCGGTGCAGCAGCCACACGTTCGATCGGGCGACGCGGGAGTGCAGGATGTCGCCGACGATCGTGACTGTGACGCCGGCGAGGTCCCTGCCGCGGCTGTCGTCACCGAACCGGCGCTTGCGCATGGTGAACGCGTCGAGCAGCGCCTGCGTCGGATGCTCGTGGGTCCCGTCGCCGGCGTTGACCACGCCGGCGGTGATCCACCCGCTCGTGGCGAGCGTGCGCGGGGCACCCGACGCGCCATGCCGGATGACGACGGCGTCGGCGCCCATCGCCTGCAGCGTCTGGGCGGTGTCCTGCAGGGACTCCCCCTTCGAGACGCTGGAGCCTTTGGCGGAGAAGTTGATGACGTCGGCGCTGAGACGTTTCGCCGCGGCCTCGAACGAGATCCGGGTGCGCGTCGAGTCCTCGAAGAAGAGGTTGACCACCGTCTTGCCTCTGAGCGTCGGCAGCTTCTTCACCTCGCGTCGCTGGGTGTCGGCCATGTCTTCGGCGACGTCGAGGACGCGGAGCGCTTCTTCGCGAGTGAGGGTCTTGGTGTCGAGCAAATGCCTCATGACTCGATGGTCACCTCCTCGGCTCCGTCGACCTCGAGGAGCCGCACGTTGACGCGCTCGTCGCGAGAGCTCGGCAGGTTCTTGCCCACGAAGTCGGGGCGGATGGGGAGCTCTCGATGTCCGCGGTCCACCAGGGTCGCAAGCCGCACGGCCGCGGGACGGCCGATGTCTTGGAGAGCGTCGAGGGCGGCACGGATGCTGCGGCCGGAGAAGAGGACATCGTCGACGAGCACGACGGTCTTGCCGTCTACCCCGCCCGCCGGGATCTGCGTCGGGTGCGGGGCCCGGGTCGGGTTTCGGTGCAGGTCGTCTCGGTACATGGTGACGTCCAGTGCCCCGACCGGCACCGCTGCGGCGCCGAACTCGGACACCAGCGCAGCGACGCGGTTCGCGAGCGTGACGCCTCGAGTGGGGATGCCGAGGATGACCAGATTCTGCGGGCCCCTATTGGACTCGAGGATCTCGTGGGAGATCCGAGTCAGTGCCCGGGCGATGTCGGCCTCGTGCAGCACGGTTCGCGTGCTCATCCGCCGCTCCCTTCTCCGCCTCTCAGGACGGTGTTAAAGGTTGCTGTGGTTGTGGGCGAGTCTATCGGATCATCACGTGGCGGGCCGCCCGATCGTCACGGTCCGAAACGGCCCGGGAAGCGATGTTCACCGCAGGTGCTCGGCGGGCGTCGTCGACCAGAGCCGGCTCCCACGCCGCCGCCGGCCGGCGTTCCCGCGCGCGTTACTCCGCTTGCCGTTGCCCGTCAAGACGTTAGGAGGAAGCGCCCGGCCGGCGCGCACCATCAGGTCGTCGGCTACCCGGACGAGACGAGGTCTCCCGGAAGCCGACGACACCGACCGAACAAGGGAGATTCACGATGACAACGCAAGTGAGCAAAGCACTTCTGGTGCGCATCGAGGCGTTGCCGGGGAAAGAGGAAGACGTCCGCGACTTCCTCACGCAGGGGCAGTCGATCGTCGAGGGAGAACCGCGAACTGTCAGGTGGTTCGGATTCCAGTTCGGCCCGACGTCGTTCGGGATCTTCGACGCTTTTCCCGACGAGGAGAGCCGTCAGGCGCATCTGTCGGGTGAGGTCGCGAAAGCGCTCGGTGAGAACACGGGTGTGCTCTTCGGGACGCCCACGATCGAGCAACTCGACGTCGTGGCGGAGAAGGCACCCGTCTAGGGCGGGTGCCCTGCGGGGGTGTGAGGTGCAGAAGACCATGGAGCGGCGCGCGTTCGGGCCCCTCCCGCGTGACGTCCCCATCATCGGCCAGGGGACCTGGTACATCGACGACGCGCACCGGCCCACCGCGGTCGCGGCGCTGCGCCATGGCCTCGATCTCGGAATGACGCACGTCGACACCGCAGAGATGTACGGCGACGCCGAGATCGTGGTCGGTGAAGCGATCGCAGGACGGAGAGACGAGGTCTTCCTCGTCTCCAAGGTCGTGCCCGGCAACGCCTCGCGTGGCGGCACGATCGCGGCGTGCGAGCGCTCGCTGTCGAGGTTGCGGACCGACCGGCTGGACAGCTATCTCTTGCACTGGCCCGGCTCGCACCCGCTGGAAGAGACTTTCGCCGGATTCGAGGAGCTTCGTGAACAGGGCAAGATCCTGTCGTGGGGGGGTGAGCAACTTCGATGTTGCGGACCTCCAGGATGCCCTGGACGTCGCGGGCGAAGGGCGGATCGCGTGCAACCAGGTCTCTACAACCTCGGCGAACGCGCGATCGAGCACGCCGTGCTGCCGTGGTGCGGGGAGCATGATGTCGCCGTCGTGGCCTACAGTCCTTTCGGCCATGGCGACTTCCCGGGGCCCGGGACTCGGGGCGGTCGCGTTCTCGAGGAGATCGCGGCGAACCACGGCGCGACCGCGCGTCAGGTCGCGCTGCGTTTCCTGGTGCGGCATCCCGCCGTGTTCGCGATTCCCAAGGCCTCTCGTCCGGAGCATGCCGGTGAGAATGCGGATGCAGGCACTCTGGAGCTGACCCGGGCGGAGCTCAGGCGGATCGACGAAGCTTTCCCGCTCGGGCCGCGGCCCCGTCGGCTCCCGATGCTGTAGGCCCGGTCATGCGGCGGGCTGGGCGGGCTCCTGTTTCGCGTCGACGCGCGCCGCACGAATGGGGTGACCCTGGCTGGTCAGGCATCGACCGCTCGCGAGATCCCACTTCCAGTCGTGGAGCGAGCAGGTGAGCACGCCGTCTTCGATCTTTCCGGTCTTCGTCAGGTCGGCGCGAAGGTGCGGGCAGCGTCGCTGCACCATCCAGTCGCCGAGCTGTGCGTCCTCCGTCTGGTCGGTCTGCTCGGCGTACCAGTTCTCTACATACTCGATCCGGTCGCGCGAGAGGCACTTCAAGAACGTGGTGAGGAACTCGTTGAACTTGCCGCTGCGCCCGACCTCGAACTGCATCGAGAGGAAGATCGAGTTCGACCAGTCGATCTCATGGTCGGCGATGTTCGTCGAGACCAGGTCCGCGGGGATCGTGTACCAGTAGATGCATTCCTCCCCCGCGTACTCGCGCACCTTCGCCTTCGGGAAGTCCACGACCATGTCGAGCTCGCCGATGCGGAAGCGGACCATCCCACCGACTCCGTTGCGGACGGTCCGGGCGCGCCGCAACAGCGGCTCCCACCACTCCTTGATCGCCGCCAGCATCTCCTCAGGCGGCAGCACCGGAGCGCGAGAGGCTTCCTCGGCACGGATCTCGTCCTGACGGGAGTCGCGCTGCTCGGCGAGGTAGGACCACTTGTCGTCGAAGATGCGGTCGATCTCGGCATCCGAGTACAGGGTCTGCGTGACCGTGAGCCGGCCGCCGTCGAGCTCGACCACCGTCCCCGGCAGGAATTCGTAGCCCTTCTGCGCGGGACGCAGCTCTCGCATGTGGGCCAGGAACTCGCGCTGATCGGTGAAGATGGCGTCGCCGTCGAGGCCCCGCCCGTTGTACTTGAACAGCTCTTCGCGGAGGAACATCGGCGGCCCGGCCATCGGGAACACGTGCTCGGCGTCGACCTTCTCGATGTAGTACATCGCCCGCTTGTTCTGTGCGTCGCGCTTGAGCTTGGCGAAGTTCTGCTTCGAATCCTGAGGCAGGTCGTAGACCATCGGCCACCAGATCGCCCCCGACACCTGCGTGAAGTAGGCCTCGGGCTTCGAGAACGCCATGAGCTTCTCGAGGTCGAGCGGGTGCGAGTCGTTCTGATTCAGGATGCTGGCGGTGCCGTCGTCGACGCTCAACGACGAGTCGCCGATCGGGCCGTCACTCGGGGCGCGCAGGGGCGTGACCATGAGCTTCAGCGGTCCGAACTCGAGCGGTACGCCCGCCTGCGTGTAGACGATGTTGTCGTATCCGAGCTTGCGCAGATCCTGCTCGAGCTCGTCGGTCGGGTACTCGGGAAGGAGGACCTTGATGTCCTTCGGCACGTGCCTGTTCATCAAGGCAGGATCGAAGTGGTCGCGGTGCCGGTGCGAGATGTAGAGAAAGTCGGCCTTGCCGTACTTCTCCCAGTCGAGCGCCCGGTTGTCGGGGAACGGGAACCACGAGCCGAAGAACGTCGGTCCGATGACGGGATCGCACAGGATGCTGCCCCCCGCCGTCTCGATGAACATTCCGGCGTGGCCCAAGCCCGTGATGCGCATGCTCGCTCCTTCCTCGGCAAGTCTACGAGAGCGGTGGTCGGCGCCCGGGGTGCGCGCCGGCCGCCGCGCGATTCAGGAGGATCGCGCGATGCGCGCCAGCACCCCGTGCACGAACGAGCCCGAGTCGTCGGTCGAGAACTCCTTCGCGAGCTCCACGGCCTCGTCGATCGCCACCGCGGCGGGCACCTCGTCGTTGTAGAGGATCTCCCACACCCCGATCCGGAGGACGGCGCGGTCCACGGCCGGCATGCGCCCGAGCGACCAGTCCTTGGCGAAGGTCGTGATCTGCTCGTCGATCGCCTCGCGGTTGTCGATCACACCGTCCACGATCTCGCGCGCGTACAGCCACGAGGCCTCGCGTGCGGGTTCGTTCGCGGCCCGCTTGGCTTCGGCCGCCAGGACGACCGCGACGTCGTCGCCGCGGACGTCTGCCTGGAAGAGGATGTCGAGGGCGCGTTTGCGCGCCTTGCTCCGTGCGCTCAACGGTCAGCTGACGCGGCCGAGGTAGTCGCCCGTGCGGGTGTCGACCTTGACCTTCGTGCCGGTCTCGAGGAAGAGGGGAACCTGGATCTCGTAGCCGGTCTCGACGGTGGCAGGCTTCGTGCCGGCCGAGGAGCGGTCGCCCTGGAGGCCGGGCTCGGTGTACGTGATCTCGAGCACGACCGACGCCGGAAGCTCCACGTAGAGGGGGTTGCCGTTGTTCAGGGCGATCTGCACCTGCTGGTTCTCGAGCAGGAAGTTCGCCGCGTCGCCCACGGTGGCCGCGCTCACGGTGATCTGGTCGTAGTCCGCGACGTCCATGAAGACGAAGCCCTCGCCGTCGTTGTAAAGGTAGGTGAAGTCACGACGATCGACGTTCTCGAGCTCGACCTTCGCGCCGGCGTTGAACGTCTTGTCGACGACCTTGCCCGAAAGGACGTTCTTGAGCTTGGTTCGCACGAAGGCGCCGCCCTTGCCCGGCTTCACGTGCTGGAATTCCACGACGCTCCAGAGCTGCCCGTCGATGTTGAGGACGACGCCGTTCTTGATGTCTGCGGTCGATGCCATGGGTGTGGGAGGTCCGTTCGTGAGGAGAAGTGGCCGATCTCGGCCCGACAGTGCATTCTACGGGATGCGCATCCGCGGCTTCCGGCCGCGCCGTCGTCAGTTGTCGGTCTGGCCCGTGATCACGGCGATGAGACGCTCGGTGGCCGTCGCGTACCCGGCCACGCCTTCACCGACCACATGGACGATCGCGACATCGGCGATGTAGCTGTGGTGCCGGAACGGCTCGCGGCTCGCGACATCCGAGATGTGCACTTCGGCGACCGGAAGCGCGACCGCCGACAGGGCATCGCGCAGCACGACGGACGTGTGGGTGAGACCGCCCGGGTTGATGACGATGCCGCTGCAGTCCTCGCGCGCGTCGTGGATGGCGTCGAGCAGGACGCCCTCGTGGTTGCTCTGCACGGTCCGCACCTCGAAACCGCGCGCGGCCGCGGTGCGTGCGGTCAGCTCTTCGACGTCGGCGAGCGTGGCAGAGCCGTAGATGTCGGGCTCGCGCGTCCCGAGCAGGTTGAGGTTCGGGCCGTTGACGAGGAGCAGGCGTCGAGGCGTGGTCACGCCGTCACGCTACCAGCGCGCGGGAGCCGGATGCCTCCTCACGAACGGGCGTCCGTGCCCGTCTGCGCCGTGTCTTCCGCGTGATATTCGGCGAGGAGTTCGCGTTCGCGGGCCGCCTTCGGGAACTTCCAGAACACGAGGACGGCGCCGACGAGCACGGCGACGATGCCCGCGATGTAGGCCCAATCCTGCCCCTGGAGGAAGGATTCCTTCGCGGCCTGGGTGATCGCGTCGGCGTACTGCGGATACTGCTGCGCGATCGTCTCGGCGCTCGCGAAGGATTTGGTGAGCTGATTCTGGACGCTGGACGTCACCTCGGACGCATTCTGGGAGGCCCCGATCTGCGCGATCATCGAGGCCGCGTATCCCGCTGTGAGCAGGGCGCCGAGGATTGATTGCATGATGGCGCCGCCCAGATCCCGCTGGAGGTCGGCGGTTCCCGACGCCATGCCGGCTCGGCGCACGGGGACAGCCCCGGTGAGGGATCGCGAGGCGGGGGTGCCCGCGATACCGACCCCCGCGCCGACGAGCGCGTAGCCCAGTGCCACAGCCCAGTAGCCGGCGCCCTCGCGCCAGAGAAGAAGCATCGTCACGAATCCGAGCAGAACTGGAACGTAACCGAGAAGCATCGTGAATCGAGCACCGCGCGCCTCGACGAGCTTCGCCGACCGCGGCGCGAGCAGCACCATGAACGCAGCCGCGGGGAGGATCGCCGCGCCGGACTCGATCGTGGAGTATCCGAGGACGTTCTGAAGGAACTGCTGCCCGATGAACATCGCGCCCATCAGCGAGCCGAAGACGATGATGCCCGCGACCGCTGCCACCCAGAAGATCGGTCGCTTCGCCACAGCCAGGTCGTACAGCGGGTTGGCTGCCCGTCGCTGTCGCCACAGGAAGAGGAAGAGGGTGATGACGGTCACCCCCGCGAGACTCAGCACGAGCACCGTCGCGTCCGGGACGGTGGCGAAGTTGATCGCCACGATCATCGCGCCGACGAGCACCACCGAGAGGAGCCCGCCGAGGTTGTCGACCGGCTCGGTCGCCTCGTTCGCGTGCGCCGGGATGAATCTCAGGGTCATCGGCACAGCGACGACGATCAGCGGGATCGTCACGAGGAAGACCGAGCCCCACCAGAAGTTCTCCAGGAGAAGCCCGGAGATGAGCGGCCCGAGCGCGGAGATCGCCCCGCCCGTGGCCGACCACAGCGCGATCGACCGCGTGCGCGCAGCCCCCGACCAGAGAGCGGTGATGAGCGCGAGGGTGGTGGGATACGCCATGCCCGCGGCGACACCACCGATCACCCGCGCCGCGATGAGCACCTCGATCGAGGGCGCGAACGCCGCCACGAGACCCGCCGGCAGCGAGAGCAGGACGCCGATGAGAAGCATCCGCCGCCGGCCGTATCTGTCGCCGACCGCTCCGAGCCACAGGACGGAGGCCGCCAGCCCCAGCGAATAGCCGATCGCGACCAGATTGAGCTGCGTCTGCGAGGCGTCGAACGCCTTGCCGATGTCGGGAAGCGCCACGTTCGCGACCGCGAGCGGCAGGTTGGCCACCGCGGCCACGATGATGAGCGTGCCCAGCACGGCTCCCTGACGCGTCGGAGTCGTCGATGGGACGGTCATCGCGAGGGCCTCCTTCGATCACCGCCCCGCGAGGCGGCCGGTGCCCTCATCATGCCCGAACCGCCGTCCCTCTCCTGGGGTGATTTTGCGGCTGCCTAGCCCGCGACCTCCTGATAGGCGGCGAAGAGAAGCGACTCGTCGGGAGCCTGCAGGACCGTCGGCTTGGCGATGTCGTCCAGCACGATGAACCGCAGCATGCCGCCCCGGCTCTTCTTGTCCCGCTGCATGGTCGCCAGCAGCTGCGGCCATGCGCCCGCGCGATAGGTCGTCGGCAGACTCAGCAGGGTCAGGATGTCGCGATGGCGCTGGGCTGCGGCATCCGGAAGCCTGCCGGCCAGACGGGAGAGCTCTGCGGCGAACACCATGCCCACCGAGATCGCGGCGCCGTGGCGCCAGCGGTAGCGCTCGGCGTGCTCGATCGCGTGTCCCAGCGTGTGACCGTAGTTCAGGATCTCTCGGAGACCGCCCTCGCGGAGGTCATCCCCGACGACGCGCGCCTTCATGTCGATGGCGAGTTCCATGGAGCGTCGGAAGGCGTCGCTGCGGGGGTCGACCGCCGCCGCCGGGTCGGCTTCGATGAGGTCCAGGATCTCCGGGGCCCAGATGAAGCCGGCCTTCACGACCTCTGCGAAGCCGGCGACGCGCTCATTCGGCGAGAGCGTGTCGAGGAGATCCAGGTCGCAGAGCACCGCCCGGGGCGTCCAGAACGCTCCGACCAGGTTCTTCCCTTCGGCGGTGTTCACCCCGGTCTTTCCGCCGACGGCGGCGTCCACCATTCCGAGAACCGTCGTCGGCACCTGGACGATCTCGACTCCGCGCAGCCAGGTCGCCGCGACGAAGCCGGCCAGATCGGTCACGGCGCCCCCGCCGAATCCGACGACGGCGTCGCTGCGCGTGAAGTCGGCCTTGCCCATCACCTGCCAGCAGAACGCGGCGACCTCGATGCGCTTGCCCTGCTCGGCGTCGGGGATCTCGGCGAGGAGCACCTCTCGGTCGCCCACCAGCTGCAGCCGGAGCGCCTCGGCCTGAGCGGCGAGCGTCGGCGGGTGGATGACGAGCACCTTCCGCGAAGCCGGGGGGAGCGCGTCGCCGAGCGTGCTCAAGATGCCGCGTCCGACGGTGATCGGGTAGTCGGCGTCCCCCGTCACGCGGATGATGGTGGTGTCGCTCATGCGGTTCCTCCCTGTTCTGCTCCCGATGCCCACGCCACGATGCGGTCGACGACGTCTTGCATCGGGCCGCTGGATGTGTCGAACGTCACGTCGGCCAGCCGTTCGTAGACGGGACGCCGCGCCTCGTAGATCGCCCGCCAGCGCGCGGTCGGGTCTTCGCCCTGCAGCAGCGGCCGGCTGCTCCCCCGGACCCGGGTCGCCACCACCTTCGGCGCCACCGTCAACAGCACGACGCGGTGGTCCTCGAGATCAGCCTGCGTGCCGGGGTCGAGGACGGCGCCGCCACCGAGGGAGACGACACCCCCGGCTCGCAGCCCCTCGACCACGGCTTCGCGCTCGATCCGGCGGAAGTGGGACTCGCCGTGCTCCTCGAAGATGCGCTCGATGGGCCCATGTTCGCGCGCGATGGCGGCATCGGTGTCGACGAACGGCACGTCGAGCGCACGTGCAACGCGTTTGCCCACGCTCGACTTGCCGGCCCCCATCGGACCGATGAGGACGAGCGCGCTAGAGAGCGAGGTCATGCGCGGCGAAGGACGCGTCGCTCTCGGACGCCGTGCGCAGCGAGGACGGGATCGCGGCCAGGTACCCGTGCAGATTGCGCCGTGTCTCGCCCACGCTGTCTCCGCCGAACTTCTCGAGCACGACGTCCGCCAGGACCACTGCCACCATGGCCTCCGCGACGACCCCCGCGGCCGGGACGGCGCACACGTCCGACCGCTGATGGTGTGCCGACGCGGTGTCGCCGGTGGCCACATCCACGGTGCGCAGCGCCCGAGGAACGGTGGCGATGGGCTTCATGCCCGCGCGCACACGCAGCACGGTTCCGGTGGACATGCCGCCTTCGGTGCCGCCGGCGCGATCGCTCGACCGCGTGATTCCGTCAGCAGCGGCGTGCAGCTCATCGTGGGCCGCCGACCCGCGACGAGTGGTCGTGAGGAATCCGTCGCCGACCTCGACGCCCTTGATCGCCTGGATGCTCATCAGCGCTTGCGCCAGCTTGCCGTCCAGTCGACGGTCCCAGTGCACGTGAGAACCGAGGCCCGGAGGCAGGCCGTACGCGAGCACCTCGACGATGCCGCCGAGGGTGTCGCCGTCCTTGCGGGCGTCGTCGACCTCGGCGACCATTCGTTCGCTCGTCTCCCGGTCGAAGCAGCGCAGCGGATCGGCGTCGAGCGCTTCCACATCGTCGGGACCGGGGAGCGGCGCGTCGTCGGGGACGCGGACCGGGCCGATCGAGAGCGTGTGGCTGACGAGTCGGATGCCGAGCTCGGCCAGGAACGCACGGGCGACGGCGCCGAGAGCGACGCGTGCCGCGGTCTCCCGCGCGCTCGCCCGCTCGAGGACGGGACGTGCTTCGTCGAAGTCGTACTTCTGCATGCCGACGAGGTCGGCGTGCCCCGGTCGCGGGCGGGTGAGCGCGGCGCCGCGCCCCCGCGACTTCTCGGTCAGCTCGACCGGCTCGGGGCTCATGACCTCTGTCCACTTGGGCCATTCGGTGTTTCCGATGCGCAGCGCGATCGGGCTGCCGAGGGTGAGTCCGTGGCGCACGCCCGTGGAGATGGAGAGCTCGTCCTCCTCGAACTTCATCCTCGATCCCCGCCCGTAGCCGAGCTTGCGGCGGGCGAGGTCGGCCTGGATGGCGGCACGCGAGATCGGCACGCCGGCGGGGAGGCCCTCCATGATGGCGACGAGTTCTGGGCCGTGCGATTCGCCGGCCGTGAGCACGCGGAGCATTGGTCCAGTCTCCCACGACCGCGCGGGCGGTGACGTCACACCGGCTCGCCGAGGGCGGCCCGCATCGCCGTGAGCACCGCCGCCTCACGCCGCAGCGGAGACTCGACGTCGCCCGAGGTGAAGATCCGCACCTGGAGCACGGCCTGGTGCAGCAGCATCCCGAGCCCGGACACCGCGCGACGGCCCGCCCGCTCCCACGCCGCGGACAGGGTCGTCGGCCAGTGACCGTAGACGACGTCGAGGAGCAGTCCGCCGGCGTTCGCCAGGGAGGCTGCCGTGTCGGCGGGCAGCGCCGCGTCGCCCGGCAGGGTGGCGATCGTCACCGGCACGGATTCGTACGCCCCGGACGTGAAGGGTCGGCCGCTGACATCGATCCCCAGCAGCTCCCCTATTCGCTGCGGGTCGGCCACCGCCTCGGGTCGCCGGGCGACGACCTCGACCCGCTCCGCGCCCAGCTCGGTCAGGGCCACGAGCGCGGAGTTCGCGGTCGCTCCGGCGCCCACGATCCGGGCGCTCCGGAGATGGCTGACGCCCTCCTCGGCGAGGGCGCGGACGATCCCTCCGACATCGGTGTTGAAGCCCTGCGGACCACCTTCGGGATCCAGCAGCAGGGTGTTGACGGCTCGTGTCACCTCGGCTCTGCGATCACGCGTCGCCGCCGCCGCGTGCGCGACCCCCTTCAGGGGCATGGTGAGCGAAAGGCCCCGCCATGACCCGTCGAGACCGCTCAGCGCGCGCGGGAACGAGTCCTCATCGACGCGTCGCCTGTCGTACGTCCAGTCAAGACCCAGCTCCCGGTACGCCGCCGCGTGCAGCAGCGGTGAGCGACTGTGCGCGATGGGGTCGCCCCAGACCGCCAATCGCGTCGCGGAGGTCCTCAGCACCCGGCGTCCGGGTTCTGCGAGCACCACTCCTGCCACTGCGCGACGGCCCGGTTGTGATCGGCGATGTTCGTCGTGAAGACCGTCTCACCGGTGTTGAGGTTCACCGTCACGAAGTACAGCCACGGGCCTTCTTCGGGATTCATCGCCGCGCTGATCGCGTCGTCGCCGGGATTGGAGATGGGACCCACCGGGAGCCCCGGATTCACGTAGGTGTTCCAGGGGTTGGGATCGTTCAGCGCCTCCTCGGACGAGCTGACGGTTCCGTCGTGCATCTCGCCGTACCCGTATTGGGCCGTCGAGTCCATCTGAAGAAGGCCGAACGTCTCCTGGTTGTCGGGATTCAGCCGGTTCTGGATCACGGTCGCGACCTTGCGCATGTCGGCCTCGAAGCGGGCCTCGCGCTGGATGATGGACGCGATCGTGAGGATCCGCTGGCGATCGTCGGTCGGCACACCCGCGTCGTCGAGAGACTGGACGGTGCGGTCGACCATGGTCTGGATGACCCCCTGCGCCGAGACACCCGGGTCGAAGGTGTAGGTCGCCGGGAAGAGCCAGCCCTCGAGCGAGTCCGCCTGAACGCCGTATGCCGCGGGGTCGGCGACGGCGGCTTGGAGATCTTCGAGCGGAATTCCGGTGCCCTCCGCGAGGAGCGGCAACGATTGCTCGACGGTGAGCCCTTCGCGCAATTGCGCGGTGTTCTCCATCTTGTTGGCGGGATCCAGCAGGGCCTCGAGGGCCGCCTTCGAGGTCATCTGCTTCTGCAGCTTGAAGACGCCGGGGACGAACGGAGGGTTCTGGCCGGTCTCGATGAGGTAGTCGTAGAACGCCTCCGGCGTCTTGGTCACCCCGGCGTCGTACAGCGTCTGCGAGATCGGGGAGCCGGTGTCGCCCTGAGCGACCGTGACGAGGGCCTCGCCGTTCGCCATTCCCGCCTCGAAGTCCTTCGGCTCCTCCCACCCCATGAGCTCGCGGATCTGCTCCTCGTACGTCGTCCAGACGTAGACGGCGCCTCCGGCGATGCCGCCCAGGATCAGCAGCACAACGCCGAGAGCGATCCATCCCCCGATGCGCCGCCGGCGCTTGTTCTTGGGGGGAGGAGGCGCGCCGAGTTCGTCGGTCGTGGACTCGCCGCTGAACAGCGCGTCGAGGGTGCCCGCGCGAGCCGCGCCGTCGGGCCTCGGGGCCGCGGCCGTCGACGTGCCCTCCACCGTGCCGCTCCGGCTGTACCGCGCTTCGCGTGCGGCGCCGGCGCCGACGAGCCAGTCATCCCCCGGCCCGTCCGCGCGGGCGTCCTCGGAGAGGGTGGGCGCTGACCCCGGCTGCGCCGCGCTCACCGGTGCTGCGGCGACCGGCGCGGCTGCGACCGGTTCGGTGGCGAAGGGAGAAGAGGCCCGAACGGCAGAGGCCGGGGCGGCAGAAGTCGCCGGGGAGGACGGCGCGGCGGTGGGCACCGTCGGCAACGCGGCTTCGTGAGCGGCCGCTCCCCCGCCGTCCGTTCCCCGCGCTGCAGCCTCCCGAGCCGCGCGTCGGGACAGGGGCGCACCGGCCGCCCCGGCCGGAGTCGATACGCCGTCGCTCGGCCTGCCGCCCTCAGCAGACGGAGCCTCGCCGCTCTCGTGTTCGGGCGAGCGAAGCCGACGGTCTCGTGGGTCGGGGAGCTTGCCGAAGAGATCCGCGAACGGATCGTCCATCGAAGATTCGGGCATGTCAGGCGGGCTCCAGGGGGACGGGTGTTCCGGGCGGGTGACCGGTGCTCTTCTCGACGTCGAGGGCCTGCTGGAGCAGCACGACCGCGGCGACCTGGTCAACAATGCTACGAGAAGATCGCTGTGATCTGCCGGAATTGCGGAGCGCCGCGTGCGCCGAGACGGTGGACAGGCGCTCGTCCACGAGCCTCACCGACGCCGTCGAGGCGCCCGCCAGAGCCTCGGCGAACGCACGTGCGTCGGTCGTCGAAGCGGTGTCCTCACCCCGCAGATTCAACGGGAGGCCGACGAGGATCTCGATCGCGGAGTGCTCTTCGGCGAGGGCTGTCACGCGAGCCAGCGTCGCGCCGTCCCGCGGGACGGTCTCGACCGGAGTCGCGAGAAGACCGTCCGGGTCGCAGCGCGCGACGCCCACGCGTGCCCGGCCCACGTCGATGCCGAGCCGCACTCCGCGGCGGAATCCGCTCACGCTCGCAGCGCGTCCTTCACCGCGTCGAGCGCCGAAGGCAGGGCCGAGGCATCCGTCCCGCCTCCCTGCGCCACGTCGTCGCGTCCGCCTCCGCCGCCGCCGAGTGCCGTGGCCGCAGCCTTCGCGAGCGCGCCCGCCTTCGCTCCCCCAGCCCGCGCGGCCTCGTTCGTGGCGACGATGACCACGGGTCGGCCGCCGATCTCGGCCCCGAGGGCCACGACTCCGGCCTGGCTGCCGAGGCGCTCGCGCACCTGGAGTGCGAGCGATCGGACATCGTCGGCGGATGCCGCGGTCCCGACCGACTCGGCAACCACCAGCTGCGCGCCCACCGGCGTCGCCGCGGCGACGAGAGCGGGGATGCGATCGCCCAGGGCCTTCGCTTCGAACGACGCGATCTTCTTCTCGGCTGCCTTCAGGCTGGCCGTGAGCTCGGCGATGCGCGCCGGGAGCTGGTCACGCGGCGTCTTCAGCGTCGACGTCAGCTGCGATACGATCGCCCGCTCCGCCGCGAGGGACCGGAACGCGTCCAGCCCGACGAGCGCTTCGACACGTCGGTTGGATGCGCCCACCGAGGACTCGCCGACGAGGTTGATGAGCCCGATCTCAGCACTCGTCGACACGTGGGTTCCGGCGCACAGCTCGCGCGACCAGGGGCCGCCGATGTCGACCATGCGCACGGTGTCGCCGTACTTCTCCCCGAACAGCGCCATGGCGCCGAGTGACCGCGCCTCGTCGAGCGGGAGCACGCGCGTCGTCACCTCGAGATTGTCGCGGACGGCGTTGTTGGCGATCTCCTCGATCTCGCTCTTCGTCGCGTCGGAGAGGGACTGACCCCACGTGAAGTCGAAGCGCATGTATCCGGCGCGGTTCAGCGAACCGGCCTGAGTCGCGCTCTTGCCGAGCGTGTCGCGGAGCGCGGCGTGGACGAGATGCGTGGCGGAATGCGCCTGGCGTGCGGCTCTCCGATTCGCCGCGTCGACGATCGTCGTCGCGCGCAGACCGACCGCGACCTCGCCGGTCGTGACCTCTACGGTGTGGCTGATGAGTCCCGCGACCGGCTTCTGCACGTCGATCACGTCGAGCTCGTAGCCCGGCCCGACGATCACACCCTTGTCGGCGACCTGACCACCGGACTCCGCGTAGAGAGCGGTCTCGGCGAGGATCACCTCGGCGATCTGCCCCGCCGCGGCGCGGTCGACGGAAACGCCGTCGACGAGGATCCCGAGAACGGAGGACTCCGTCTCGAGGTCGGTGTAGCCCGTGAACACGGTCTCGCCCGCGGCACGGAAGTCGCGGTAGACGCTCGTGTCGGCGAGCTGGCGCTTGCGCGACTTCGCGTCCGCCTTGGCGCGCGCGCGCTGCTCCTGCATGAGCGTGTCGAACGCCGCGCGGTCCACCGTGAGTCCGGCTTCCTCCGCGATCTCGAGGGTGAGGTCGATCGGGAAGCCGTAGGTGTCGTGCAGCAGGAACGCCTCCGAGCCCGGGATGGTGGTTCCCCCGGCTGCCTTCGTCTGCACGAGCGAGTCGTCGAGGATCGATTCGCCGGCGGCCAGCGTGCGAAGGAAGGTCGCCTCCTCCGCCAACGCGTACTGCGAGATGCGCGCGTAGTCGGCCTCGACCTCGGGATAGGCGTCCTTCATGGCATCGCGGGAAGCGGCGAACAGCTCGGCGAACGTGGGACCTTCGACGCCGAGGAGGCGCATCGAGCGGATGGCGCGGCGCATGAGACGGCGGAGGATGTATCCGCGGCCGTCGTTGGCGGGGGTGACGCCGTCCGCCATGAGCATCAGCGATGACCGCACATGGTCGGCGACGACTCGGAACCGGACGTCGTCTTCGTGGTCGGCGCCGTAGGTGCGCCCCGACAGAGCGACCGCCCGATCCAGGACCGGGCGCACCTGGTCGGTCTCGTACATGTTGTCGACGCCCTGCTTGATGAAGGCGATGCGCTCGAGTCCCATGCCGGTGTCGATGTTCTTCGCCGGCAGCTCGCCGACGATGTCGAAGTCGTACTTCGACTGGACATTCGTGATCTCGTACTGCATGAAGACGAGATTCCAGATCTCCACGTAGCGGTCGTCGTCCGTGGCGGGCCCGCCGTCGATGCCGTACTCGGGTCCGCGATCGAAGAAGATCTCGGAGCACGGCCCCGCCGGACCGGGCAGACCCGTGCTCCAGTAGTTGGTGTCCTTGCCGAGGCGCTGAATCCGCTCCTCGGGAAGGTCGGTCAGGCGTCGCCACAGATCATGGGCTTCGTCGTCGTCCTCGTAGACGGTGACCCACAGATCCTTCGGATCGAAGCCCAGACCGCCGTCGGCCTCGGAGGTGGTGAGGAGCTCCCACGCGTAGCGGATCGCCCCTTCCTTGAAGTAGTCGCCGAACGACCAGTTGCCCAGCATCTGGAAGAACGTGCCGTGCCGAGGAGTCTTGCCGACCTCCTCGATGTCGTTCGTGCGGATGCACTTCTGGTTGTCGGCGGCGCGCGCGTAGGGGGCCGGGACGTCGCCCGACAGATACGGGATGAACGGCACCATGCCCGCCACGGTGAACAGGAGTGCCGGGTCGTCGGTGACGAGCGAAGCAGACGGCACGATGGTGTGCCCGTTCTTCTCGAAGTAGGTCAGGAAGCGCTGCGCGATCTCGGCGGTCTTCATCGGGTCCTCGCATGTGCGCGGCCCACTCCCCCATCACCGGGGTCGCAGGGGCCGCTGGTCAGTCGGTGAGCTTGGTGGCCGCGTCGGCGGCCGAGTCGACGGCGGCGGATGCTGCGGAACGGGCCGTCTCGACGGCGTCGGCGGCGGCGCCCTTGACATCGTCCACGAGACCGGCCATGCGAGCTTCCTGCTCGCGATACGCGTCGCCGATCCGGTCGGTGAACTCGCTGATCCGGGCATCGACCTCGGCCAGGATCTCGTGCCCGCGCGGGTCTTTGTTCACGAGGTGAGCGATGACGAAACCACCTGCGATGCCGACCAGGAACCACAGCACGTTCTTCATGTCACCACTTCCTCGCGGGCCGCCGGACGCGGCATCCCTCCATCGTAGGCGGAAACGACGGAGGGCGCCGGGATACCCGGCGCCCTCCGCGCGGATCGGGCGGCGTGTCTCGATACACCGCCTGACGGCGGCACTCGACAACCGACGACGTCGCGTGCTGACGATGGAACGTCAGCGCGCGGCGTAGTACTCGACGACGAGCTGGACGTCGCAGACCACGGGAACCTCGGCACGCTTGGGGCGACGCACGAGACGCGCCTGCAGCTTGTCGAGCTCGACCTCGAGGTACGCGGGGACCGGGGGCAGGACGTCGGCGTGACCGCCGGCGGCCGCGACCTGGAAGGGCTCGGTGCCCTCGCTCTTCGGCTTGACGTGGATCAGCTGACCCGGCTTCACGCGGAAGGACGGGCGGTCGACGAGCTGGCCGTCGACGAGGATGTGACGGTGCACGACCATCTGGCGCGCCTGCGCCGTGGTGCGGGCGAAGCCGGCACGGAGCACGAGTGCGTCGAGGCGCATCTCGAGCTGCTCGACCAGGTTCTCACCCGTCAGGCCCTGCGTGCGGCGGGCTTCGTTGAACTGGATGCGGAGCTGCTTCTCGCGGATGCCGTACTGCTCGCGCAGACGCTGCTTCTCGCGCAGGCGGACGGCGTAGTCGCTGTCGGCCTTGCGCTTGGTGCGCCCGTGCTCGCCCGGAGCGTAGGGGCGCTTCTCGAGGTAGCGCGCGGCCTTCGGGGTGAGGGCGACGCCGAGCGCGCGGGACAGGCGGACCTTGCGGCGGTCCTGGGACTTCGTTGCCACGAAGTGTTCCTTTCGATGACGCGGCCGTGACGATCACGGCTCGCGGACGTATCCCCGGATCCCGCCTTCCAGGACGCACGTCGGGGCGACCCGGAGGTTGTGAAAGGAGGTGGGGATGCCCGAAAACTCGGTCTCGAGCCGATCAAGTCTACCAGAGGCGCGATCGTCGGTGATCTAGCGCTCCCCGTCCAGGATCCGGCGGATCTTCTCCAGCCGTGCCTGGACTTCGCGCTCCGCGCCGAGAGCCTTCGGCTCGTAGTAGCGCCGGCCGCGCAACTCGTCTGGCAGGTACTGCTGGGTTGCGACCCCCAGGTCGGAGTCGTGCGGGTACACGTACCCCTTGCCATGGCCGAGCCGCTTCGCACCGGCATAGTGCGCGTCGCGAAGATGGACGGGGACCCGGCCGAACCCACCCGCGCGCACATCGGCGATCGCCGCGTCCACCGCGAGGTAGGCGGCGTTCGACTTGGCCGTCGTGGCGAGGTAGGCCGTGGCTTCGGCGAGCGGGATGCGACCCTCGGGCATGCCGATCAGCTGCACCGCCTCCGCGGCGGCCACGGCGAGCGGAAGGGCCTGCGGGTCGGCGAGGCCGATGTCTTCGGCGGCCGAGATGATCAGGCGCCGAGCGATGAAGCGGGGATCTTCGCCGGCTTCGATCATGCGGGCGAGGTAGTGCATGGCGGCATCGACGTCGGAGCCTCGGATGGACTTGATGAACGCGCTGATGACGTCGTAGTGCTCGTCACCCTGCCGGTCGTACCGCAGCAGAGCGCGGTCGACGGCCTGTGCCACGTGCTCGGCGCTGATGCGCGGCTTCGCCTGACCACCGTCGCCGGGCGCGAAGGACGCCGCTGCCTCGAGGGCGGTCAGGGCGCGCCGTGCGTCGCCCGACGACAGCCGGATGAGAGCCTCGCGCGCGTCGTCCTGGAGGTCGACCGCGCCGGCGAGGCCTCGGGCGTCGGCCACGGCACGATCGATGAGCACCCCGAGGTCGTCATCGGTGAGCGGCTTCAGCGTCAGAAGCAGCGACCTCGACAGGAGCGGGGAGATGACGGAGAAGGACGGGTTCTCGGTCGTCGCGGCGATGAGCACGACCCACCCGTTCTCGACGCCCGGGAGGAGCGCGTCCTGCTGCGCTTTGGTGAAGCGGTGGATCTCATCGAGGAACAGGATGGTCGACTGGTCGTACAGATCGCGCTGCGTCAGCGCCTCCTGCATCACCTCTCGCACGTCGCGGACTCCGGCGGTCACCGCGGACAGCTCGACGAAACGCCGACCCGAGGACCTCGCGATCGCCTGCGCGAGCGTGGTCTTGCCGGTACCCGGCGGCCCCCAGAGGATGACGGACGAGGCGGACCGGGCCGCGGCATCCGGATTCGAGAGCGTCACGAGCGGCGACCCGGGGCGAAGCAGGTGCGACTGACCGGCCACCTCGTCGAGCGACGTCGGACGCATCCGCACCGCCAGAGGCGTCTGCCCCTGGAAGAGCGCGGTCGGACTGGTCACCGGTCCAGGGTAGTCGCGGCCTGCGACGTCGGGCGCGAGCGCGCTTTTGCCGGTCACGCATCCGCGCACGTAGGATCATCCCGGCCCGGGCGGAGACCCGGAGCGGAGGAGGTTCCGTGGCGAACGTCGGCAAGGGACGCAGCGAGCGCGAGGCGCGTGAGCGGGCACGGCTGTACCAGGCGCGCCAGGACTTCCAGAACGGCTTGGCCCGCAGGCGGAGGCGTGACAACCTCGTCGCCGGCATCGTGGGCGGGCTTCTGCTCGCGGGCGTCATCGCCGTTCAGACCGCGTACTTCGTCGCCGGGCCGGGAGCGCCGGAGCCGTCTCCGACGCCTACGCCGACGACGTCGATCTCGACCCCGGGGCCCACGCCCACGCCGAGCACCACTCCGTCCCCGACCCCGACCGTCAGCCCCACGCCCTGACGGGGCGCGGAGTTCCTCCGAGGCGGCGGGACGGGCGTACTAGGCTGGGGGCCGTCCATCCCCCACAGGCGGCGCGAGCCGCGATGAGGTGCATCCCGTGACTGCCGCAGCAGACCCCACTCCCGAGTCCGTCGGTTCCGACACCGCTTCCAGCCAGCCATGGGGGCGAGTCGACGACGACGGCACCGTGTCCGTTCGTGAAGGAGAGAGCTGGCGCGTCGTCGGGCAGTTCCCCGACGGCTCCCCCGAAGAGGCCTTGGCCTACTTCGAGCGCAAGTACGCCGACCTCGCGAGCGAGGTCACCCTCCTCGAGGTGCGGCATCGTCGCGGTGGAGCGTCGGCATCGGACCTCCGATCCGCCGCGCGGGCAGTGTCGGCCAAGCTCGACGGCGCGGCCGCCGTGGGCGACCTGGCCAGCCTCGAGGCCCGCGTGACGGCCCTCACCGAGACCCTTGCGGCGGCGTCCGAGACCGAGGCGGCGGCGGCTCGCGAAGCCGTCGACGAGGCCGTCCGTGCGCGCACCGAGATCGTCGAGAAGGCGGAGGCTCTGGCTGCGCGCGACCCCCGCTCGGTGCAGTGGAAGCAGGCGACGGCGGAGCTCAACGACCTCTTCGAGCAGTGGCAGTCGCACCAGCAGAACGGTCCCCGACTCCCGAAATCGACGGCGCAGCAGCTCTGGAAGCGATTCCGTGATGCCCGTTCGACCGTGGACAAGCACCGCCGCGAGTTCTATGCCGAGCTCGACGAGGCCCACAAGGGCGTTCGTGAGCGCAAGACGCGGCTCGTCGAGAAGGCCGAGGCTCTCGCGCCGAAGGGCGAGGACGGCATCCCCGCCTACCGCGAGCTGCTCGACCAGTGGAAGACGGCGGGCCGCGCAGGCAAGAAGGTCGACGACGCCCTGTGGGCGCGGTTCAAGGCGGCCGGCGACGCCCTGTATGCCGCGCGCGGCGAGCGTGAAGCAGCGGATGCCGAGGCTTCGCGCGAGAAGATCGACGCCAAGCGCGCTCTGCTCGACGAAGCCAAGGCGGTCGCCGACGAGAGGGATCTCGGCAAGGCGCGCGCGCTCCTCACCGGCATCCAGCGCCGGTGGGACGACGTGGGCCGCATCTTCCCGCGAGACGCCGAGCGTTCGCTCGATGACGACCTACGCAAGATCGAACAGGCGCTGCGCACCCGAGAAGACGCCGACTGGAAGCGCAACAACCCTGAGACGAAGGCTCGCGCGAACGACATGACGCGGCAGCTCACGGACGCCATCCAGAAGCTCGAAGACGAGCTCGAAGCCGCGAAGAAGTCCGGCGACAAGAAAGCGGTGGCCGAGGCGACGGAGGCTCTTGAAGCCCGCCGCTCCTGGCTTCGCGCCCTCGGCGGGTGACCGAGCGGCCGGTCGGTTGTCCACAGCGTGACGGGGATGCACCGGTCCGACGTGTCTCGTGCGGCACACTGCCGCTATGGCCTCGCCCTTTCTCTACTTCGTCGATGACAGGCTCTCCCTCGCCGAGCTGACGGCCGCGCGGCTGGACGGCGACGTCGTCGAACTCGGTGAGGCGTACATCCCGGCAGACGCCGTCGAGACGCGAGGTCTGCGCGCGGGTTCGCTCACCGTGCTCCTCGGTGACACGCTGGCCGCCACGCATCTCAGCGCCGCCTGGGTGCATGGGGTGATCCCCGATCCCCCCACCCGCCACACCGTGCAGCGAGCCGTGCCGAGGCGGCTGAACCGATTCCCGGCGCGCCATCTCGTCTACCGGGACCTCGCCGTGGATCCCGGCGACCTCCAGTCGATCGGCGGTGTGTGGGTGACGACTCCCGTGCGGACGCTGATGGATCTGAGCCGCACCGACGAACCGGACCACGCGCGGGCGGCCCGGATGCTGTCCGAATCCGATGAATGTCTGGCCGTCGAGGCCATCGCCCGTCTCGAATCGGGGGCGCTCCCCCACAAGCGCGCCGCCCTCGCTCTTCTCCGCCAGCTGCAGGCGGGGCCGGCGTCGCTCAGGACGAGGTGACGCGGTACACGTCGTAGACCGCGTCGATCCGTCGAACGGCGTTGAGCACCCGGTCGAGGTGAACGATGTCGCCCATCTCGAAGACGAACCTGCTGAGTGCGAGCCGGTCGCTGGAGGTCGATACGGATGCCGAGAGGATGTTGACGTGGTGCTCGCTCAGCACCCGGGTCACATCGCTCAGCAGGCCGGAGCGGTCGAGCGCTTCGACCTGGATCTGCACGAGGAACACGCTCTTGGTCGTCGGTGCCCACTCGACATCGATGAGGCGTTCGGGATCCGCCATCAGAGACTTCACGTTCGTGCAGTCGGCCCTGTGCACCGAGACACCGCTTCCCCGAGTGACGAAGCCCATGATCTGGTCGCCCGGCACCGGGGTGCAGCATTTGGCGAGCTTGACGAGGATGTCGGGCGCGCCGCGCACGAGGACACCCGAGTCGCCATTGCGCGGCTGACGGGACCGACCGACGCCGGGCAGCTCGATCGGCCCGGTGGAGGTGTCATTTGCGCTCACCAGCGCGGTGACCTTCTCGATCACCGACTGGGTCGAGACATGGCCTTCGCCGACGGCAGCGTAGAGCGCCGACACGTCCTCGTATCGCAGCTGATGCGCCACCTCGGTGAACGAGTCCTGGCTCATCAGACGCTGCAACGGCAGGTTCTGTCGCCGCATGGCGCGGGCGATGGCCTCCTTGCCCTGCTCGATCGCCTCCTCGCGGCGCTCTTTGGTGAACCAGCCGCGGATCTTGTTCCGCGCGCGCGTGCTCCGGACGAATCCGAGCCAGTCCTGGCTGGGGCCGGCATCCGGATTCTTGGAGGTGAAGACCTCGACGACGTCGCCGCTCTTCAGCTCGGTCTCCAGCGGCACGAGCCGACCGTTGACCTTCGCGCCCATCGTGCGATGGCCGACCTCGGTGTGCACCGCGTACGCGAAGTCGACGGGGGTCGCGCCGGCGGGCAGGCCGATCACGCGGCCCTTGGGCGTGAAGACGTAGACCTCTTTCGCGCCGATCTCGAATCGCAGCGAGTCGAGGAACTCGCCGGGGTCAGCGGTCTCGGCCTGCCAGTCGGAGATGTGCGCGAGCCATGCCATGTCGGCATCGACGGCTTTCGCGTCGGTCTTGCCGCCGTTCATCCGCTCCTTGTACTTCCAGTGGGCCGCCACACCGTACTCGGCCTGCTGGTGCATCTCGTTCGTGCGGATCTGGATCTCGACGGTGCGACCACCCGGTCCGATGACCGTGGTGTGCAGCGACTGGTAGAGATTGAACTTGGGCGTCGCGATGTAGTCCTTGAACCGGCCCGGCAACGGGGTCCATCGGGCATGGATGGCCCCGAGCACGGCATAGCAGTCGCGCACACTGCCGACGAGGACGCGGATGCCGATCAGGTCGTAGATGTCGTCGAATTCGCGACCCCGCACCACCATCTTCTGATAGACCGAGTACAGCTGCTTGGGCCGCCCCATGACCCGGCCACGGATGCGGAGTTCTCGCAGATCGGAGTCCACCGCGTCGATGACGTTCTGGACGTACTGCTCGCGCTGGGGGGTGCGCTGCTTGACGAGACTCTCGATCTCGGCGTAGAGCTTCGGGTGGAGCACCGCGAAGGACAGGTCCTCGAGCTCCGACTTGATGGCCTGGATGCCCAGCCGGTGAGCCAGCGGAGCGTAGATCTCCAGCGTCTCCGTCGCCTTCTTGCGCGCCTTCTCGGGCGGCACGAAACCCCACGTGCGCGCGTTGTGCAGGCGGTCGGCGAGTTTGATGAGGAGGACGCGGATGTCGCGCGACATCGCGACGATCATCTTGCGGACCGTCTCGGCCTGTGCGCTCTCGCCGTACTTGACCTTGTCGAGCTTCGTCACACCGTCGACGAGCATCGCGACCTCGTCGCCGAACTCCGCAGCGAGAGTGTCGAGCGCGTACCCCGTGTCTTCCACGGTGTCGTGCAGCAGCGCCGCGGCGATCGCCTTCGGTCCCAGTCCGAGGTCGGCGAGGATCTGTGCGACGGCGAGAGGGTGCGTGATGTACGGCTCGCCGCTCTGACGGGTCTGACCCGCGTGGGCTCGGTCGGCTACCGCATAGGCGCGCTCGATGATCGACAGGTCGCCCTTCGGATGGTGCGTGCGCACCGTGCGGAGGAGCTGCTCGACATCGTCACGCCGGGCGGAGCGCGAGAAGATGCGAGGAACAAGGCGACGCAGCGACGACGTCTGGGCGGGTGGAACGGTCTCGGTCATGCGAAACCCTCCCCTCCGGTGGAACTCACCATCCTACGCCCGCGATGACGGGGCTCAGACCGGGGTGCCCGCGAGCTCGCGCGCCGCCAGGACCCGCGTATCGCGCGCCTTGATGGCGGGCTCGTTCTCACGGAGCAGGGAGTAGAGCGGCGCCGCGACGAAGATCGTCGAGTAGGCGGCGACGATCGTCCCCACGAAGATCGAGAGCGACAGGTCCGTCAGCGTCTGAGCGCCGAGCCACAGCGCACCGATGAAGAGGATCGCCCCCGTCGGGAGGATGGCCACGACCGTCGTGTTGATCGACCGCACGAGCGTCTGGTTGACCGCGAGGTTCACCGACTCGCCGAAGGTGCGACCCGACACTTCGCCGTCTTCGCTCGTGTTCTCGCGGATCTTGTCGAAGACGACGGTGGTGTCGTAGAGCGCGTACGAAAGGATCGTCAGGAAGCCGATCACCGCGGCCGGCGAGATCTCGAAGCCGAAGAGCGCATAGACGCCGATCGTGATGACCAGCACGTCCACGAGGCCGATGATCGCCGACACGGACATCTTCCAGGTGCGGAAGTAGAGCGCCAGGATGATGAAGGTCAGCGCGAGGAAGATCGCGAGGCCCCACAGCGACTGGCGGGTGACGTCCGCGCCCCAGCTGGGGCCGATGAACGACGAGCTGACTTCACTGACCGGAACGCCGTAGGCCTCGGCGAGGGCCGCCGACACCTCCCTGCTCTCCGCATCGGTCATCTGATCGGTCTGGACCCGCACGGCGTTGTCGCCGATGGTCACGACCTTGGTGGTGGCATCCGGGACCACGGAGTGCACCGCATCGGTCGCGATGTCCTGGTCGGTGGTCTGCACATTGTTGACCGTGAACTGGGACCCGCCCGTGAACTCGATCGAGAACTGAATCGGCCGGAACAGCGGCACCAGCGCCGACCCCAGGACGAGGATCGCGGCGATGAGGAACCACAGGCGGCGGCGGCCGACGAAGGGGAACGAGGTCTTGCCCGTGTAGAGGTCGTTTCCGAACTGGCTCATGGAGCGCATCAGTCGTCTCCCTCCTTGACGGTCGTTCCCGGTTTCGAGCTCTCGGTGCCTGCAGCCGCCGCAAGCTCCGCCTGCTTCCGCTCGGCGATCGTCTGCCTGCGGACCGCCTCGCCCCTCGACTTCACCGCACGACGGCCGGCCGCCGTGCTCGCCGTGGCCGCGACCGGCTCGCGGAACTGCGCGCGGCCGCGGTACACGGCGCCGAGTGCGGTCGGGTCGAGCCCGGAGAGCGGGTGTCCGCCGCCGAAGAAGCGGGTGCGCGCGAGAAGCTGCATCACGGGGTGCGTGAACAGGATGAAGATCAGGACGTCGATCGCGGTGGTGAGGCCCAGTGTGAAGGCGAAGCCCTTCACCGTGGCGTCGGCGAGGATGTAGAGCACCACGGCCGCAAGGATGTTGATCGACTTGGAGATGTAGATCGTCCGCTTCGCGCGACCCCAGCCGTCTTCGACGGCGCCGGTGATCGACTTTCCGTCACGAAGCTCGTCGCGGATCCGTTCGAAGTAGACGATGAAGGAGTCCGCGGTGAAGCCGATCGTGACGATGAGGCCGGCGACGCCGGCGAGCGAGAGGCGGAAGCCCATGCGCCACGCGAGGATGCACAGCGTGAGGTAGGTCAGCACCGCCATCACCGCGAGGGACGCGATGATCACGAATCCGAGGGCGCGGTACACGATGAGCGAGTACAGGGCCACCAGCGCGAGGCCGATGAGGCCCGCGATGAGGCCGATCTGGAGCTGCTGCGATCCCAGCGTCGCCGAGATCGAGTTCGAGCTCTCCACGGTGAAGGACAGCGGCAGGGCGCCGTACTTGAGCTGGTCCGCGAGCACCTTGGCGCTCTCCTGCGTGAAGCTGCCGGTGATGCTCGGGTCGCCGCCCAGGATGACGGCATTCATCGACGGTGCCGACAGGACGTACCCGTCCAGCACGAAGGCGAACTGGTTGAGCGGCGGATCCGCGCCGTAGAGGCGCTGGCTGATCTCGCCGAAGATCGTGGTGCCCTCGTCGTCGAATCGGAGGTTCACGGCCCACAGCCCGTTGTTCTGCTGCATGCCGAAGGTGGCATCGTCGATCGAGGAGCCGTCGAGCTCGACGGGCCCGAGGATGTACTTCGTCGTGCCGTCCGCATCGCACGTGATGAGCGGCTCGTCGGTCGGCGCGTTGGCCGGGTCGTTGGCTGAATCGGCGCAGTCGTACGCGAGGAATTCCGCCTGGAGTGCGGGCGTGACCCAGTTGAGGTCGCTGCCGTTCGTCGGTTCCGCGGTCGGCGTGGCCTGAAGCGTGGGATCCGGCGTCGGATACGGGGTCTCGTTGCCGTCTTCGCCGACGAAAGAGGTGGCCGGGTCTCCGGTGTAGAGCACCGCGCGCAGCTGGAGCTGGGCAGACGCCTCGATGCGGTTCCGCGTCTCCTCGTCGGCCTGGCCGGGGATCTGGACGACGATCTGATTGCCTGCCTGGGTCGTGACGTCGGCCTCGCCGACACCGGACGCGTCGACGCGCTGGCGGATGATCGTCACCGCCTGGGTCATCTGCTCCTCGGACGGAGCGGCGCCGTCCTCGGTCTGCGCCTCGAGCACGATCTGGGTGCCGCCCTGGAGGTCGAGCGCGAGGTCGGGCGTCCACGAGCTCTGCTGGAAGACGTACACACCGAGCGCGTTGATAGCGGCCAGAAGGGCCGTGATCACGAGAAGGCCGGTCAGCGCGCGCCACGCATGCCGGACAGGGGTGGGAGTCGCCACGGATTCCGCTTTCTGCGAGGTGAGCCCGTAAGGGCCGGAAGATCAGGCCTTGGGCTTGGTGCCGGGCTCGGCGTCGGGGTCTGCCGGGTCGACAGCGTCGTCGCCGGCCGCGGTGGCGTGACCGACGGTGTCGGTGGTCGAGGTGAAGGTCGGCTCGGCAAGGACGGCCTCGTCGGCCAGCTCATCGGCCGTTGGCGTGACGATGCGAAGGATGGCCTGGCTGTGGACCTTGATGTCGACACCCGGGGCGATCTCGACGACGGCGGGCTGGTCGAGGTTCTCCGGGTCGTAGGACACGATCGTTCCGTAGAGCCCGCCCTGGAGCAGCACCTCCGCGCCCGGGACGGTCTGACGTGCCCGCTCCTCCTGCTCGAGCTTCTGCTTCGCCATCCGTCGGCGCGAGCTCCAGAACATGAAGATCAGGAGCACGACCAGCAGGATGATGAGGCCGTAGTTGGTGAAGAACTCGTTCATGAAGGTGACATGACCTTTCGGATCAGGCGCGCGCCAGGGCGGCACTGCCTGGGAGGAGAGGGGCGGGCGAAAGCCTCCAGCGATTATAGGTCATCGAAGTCGAGCACCGATTCGGAGGCACGAGCGCCCAGGTGCGCATAGGCCTCCGGTGTGGCGACGCGCCCGCGCGGCGTCCGCCCCATGAACCCGATCCGGACGAGGTACGGCTCGACGACCGATTCGATGGTCTCGGGCTCCTCTCCTACCGCCACGGCCAGTGTGCTGAGACCGACGGGCCCGCCTCGGAAGCGACGCACGAGTGCGTCGAGCACGGCTCGGTCGAGGCGGTCCAGCCCGATCGCGTCGACGTCGTAGAGGTCGAGTGCCGCATCGACGATGACTGTGTCGGCGTCGCGCCCGTCGCCGTGGACGACCAGGTAGTCCCGGACACGGCGCAGCAGGCGGTTCGCGATGCGCGGCGTCCCGCGCGAGCGGCGGGCGATCTCGGACCGAGCCGACGGCGGCAGGGACACGCCGAGCATCAGTGCGGAGCGCTGCACGACCTGCTCGAGCTCTTCGGGTTCGTAGTACTCGAGGTGCGCGGTGAACCCGAACCGGTCGCGTAGCGGATTCGGCAGCAGTCCCGAGCGGGTCGTGGCTCCGACGAGAGTGAACGGTGCGAGGTCGAGCGGGATGCTCGTCGCACCGGCGCCCTTGCCGACCATGATGTCGATGCGGAAATCCTCCATCGCGAGGTAGAGCATCTCCTCGGCGGAGCGCGCCATACGGTGAACCTCGTCGATGAAGAGCACTTCGCCGGGGGTCAGGCTCGACAGCAGCGCAGCGAGATCGCCCGCGTGCTGGATGGCGGGCCCGCTCGAGAGCCGGAGCGGCCGCTCGCTCTCGTGGGCGACGATCATGGCCAGCGTCGTCTTGCCCAGCCCGGGAGGTCCGGACAGAAGGATGTGGTCGGCCGGCCGCTGCTGGATGCGTGCGGCGTCGAGGAGAAGCTGGAGCTGGCCCCGCACCTTCTGCTGACCGACGAACTCGGCGAGCGACGTAGGACGCAGCGCGCCCTCGATCGCGAGCTCGGTCTCGTCCTCAGGCTCGGCGGCGTCTCGCAGGTCATCCATTGACGGGCTCCTTGCGGGCGGGCCCGAGTTCCGCGAGCGTGAGCCGCAGCAGCGCGGGCACCGACGCCCGGTCGACGTCGCTCGCACCGTGACCGACGTTCTCGACGGCGTCGGCGGCGATCCGTTCCGACCAGCCCAGCCCGACGAGGGCCTGAACGACCTGCGCCGCGACATCGGGGGCGGCATCCGGCCGTCCTACTGACGCGGGGCGCGAGGCGACGACCTTTCCCGCCAGCTGCACCACGATGAGCTTCGCGGTCTTCGGGCCGATCCCGGACACCCGCCGGAAGGGGGCGTCGTCGTCGCCGCCGACGGCGTCGGCGATCTGGGACACCGTCAGGGTGGCCAGCACCCCCAGGGCGGACTTGGGCCCCACGCCGGTGACGCCGAGGAGCTGGGTGAACACGACGAGTTCGTCTCGCTCTTCGAAGCCGAAGAGCGAAAGGGCGTCCTCGCGGACGATCAGGCTCGTATGGAGCAGGATCGACTGGCCGACGTGAGCGGATCGCGCCACCTGCGGGGTGACCGCGATCGACAGCCCTACTCCCCCGACCTCGACGACGACGGAGTCCTGTTCGACGTGCACGACGGTGCCGCGGACTGACGAGATCATGAGGCGAGCCTACGTCGCGCTTCGGACGTTTGTTCGAGCGACACGCTCAGCGGCGCGCGAGCCGCTCCGCGTCCTGCCATGCGCGCTGAGCGGGGGTGAGAGGAGCGGATGCCGCCCCCCGCGCGCCGGTTCGCCAGGCATGGCAGAGAGCGAGGGCGAGCGCGTCCGCGGCATCCGCGGGCTGGGGCACCTCATCGAGCCGCAGGATGCGGGCGACCATTGCCTGGACCTGCCGTTTGTCGGCGGATCCGTACCCGGTGACCGCGGCTTTGACCTCGGACGGGGTGTGGGTGGCGGCGGGAAGCCCGTGCTCACCGGCTACGAGCAGGGCGATGCCGCTGGCTTGCGCCGTCCCCATGACCGTCTGGCGATTGTGCTGCGCGAAGACCCGCTCGACGGCCACCACCTGGGGTCCGTGCTCGACGATCACCGCACGCAGACCCGCGGCGATCAGGGCGAGCCGTTCCTCGATCGGAGCACCCGGGTCCGAACGCACCACGCCGACGTGAACAAGCCGCGCAGACCGATCCTGCGCCACATCCACGACCCCGACACCGCACCGCGTGAGGCCGGGGTCGACGCCGAGCACCCGGACTGCGGATGGTCGAGATCGCGGAAGTGCCACAGGGACACGCTAGGCCGGTGGTGGCGGTCGGCGCCGGAGGCGCACCGGGCCCTGGTTACTCGTCGTCTTCGAGCTCGGCCTGAACCTCGGCGGTGAGGTCGAAGTTGCTGAACACGTTCTGGACGTCGTCGCTGTCCTCGAGCGCGTCGATGAGGCGGAAGACCTTGCGAGCGGTCTCCGCGTCGATCTCCACCTTGAGGTTGGGCACGAACTCGACGTCAGCGGACTCGTACTCGATGCCGGCGTCCTGCAGCGCGCTGCGCACCGTGACGAGGTCGGTCGCCTCGGTGATCACCTCGAACCCCTGCGAGTGGGGTTCCACCTCCTCGGCGCCGGCCTCCAGCACCGCCATCATGACGTCGTCCTCGGTCGTGCCCTCGCCGGAGACAACGATCACGCCCTTCCGGCTGAAGTTGTAGGCCACGCTGCCGGGGTCGGCCAGGGTGCCGCCGTTGCGCGTGAGAGCCGTCCTGACTTCGGCGGCGGCGCGGTTCTTGTTGTCAGTGAGGCACTCGATCATGAGGGCGACGCCGTTGGGGCCGTATCCCTCGTACATGATCGAGGAGTACTCGACGGACTCGCCGCCGATCCCGGCGCCGCGCTTGATCGCCCGGTCGATGTTGTCCTTGGGGACCGAGGTCTTCTTCGCCTTGAGCACGGCGTCGAACAGGGTGGGGTTTCCCTGCAGATCCGGGCCGCCCAGCTTGGCGGCGACCTCGATGTTCTTGATGAGCTTCGCCCACGACTTCGCACGACGGGCGTCGATGACGGCCTTCTTGTGCTTCGTGGTCGCCCACTTGGAATGCCCGGACATACTTCTCCTGATCAGCTCGTCGGCGGCGACTGCGCGCTCAGCGGTGCACCGCGGTTCGGCGTCTCCGCCGGCTGACCATTCTAAACCCGAGCCCGCCGCGACGCCCGGCGGCGGTCAGCCGACGATGCGGCGCAGGGTGCGGAGGTTCCGGTTGGTCGTGCGGGACCGGTAGGCGGCCTTCTCCAGCACCTTCGCGAACGGCGTCGACACCGTGGTGCCCTTCACCGGGTTCCAGTAGACGACCCCCGGACCTTCCGCGACCGGGTCGGCGGAAGCATCCATCCCCTCCGTCGCCGCGAGCAGGGCGGCGCGGGTCTCGGCGTCCGCGCAGAACACCACCCACGGCTGACGGCGGGCGTCGGACGCATCGAACGGGAAGGCGTCCGCGGCGTCGGCGAGTTCGCCGAGGGTGACGAGGACGATCCACGCGTCGTAGTCGAACTGGGCGCGCAGCTCACTCTCGATGGCCGCCTTGAGTCGCGGGCGCTCGGCGGGGTCGTGCGGTGCGTCGAAGACGACGTTCCCGCTGGCGAGGACCGTCCGCACTCCGGTGAAGCCCATCGTCGTGAACAGCGACGCGAGGTCGGCGCTGCGGACCGTGATGCCTCCGACGTTCACGCCCCGCAGGAGTGCCACCCAGGTCGTCATGGGGCCAGTATCCCAGGGCGACGGCGACGCTCAGGCCGCCCGCACCATGTCGAGGAACGCCGCGTGGAATCGGTGCTCGCCCGTGACCTCCGGATGGAACGCGGTCGCCATGAGCGACCCCTGCCGCACCGCGACGGCGCGTCCGTCGTCCAGCCGGGCGAGCGGTTCGACGCTCTCCCCCGCCTCCTCGACGACCGGCGCACGGATGAACACGGCATGGACCGGCGGCGCCCCGAGGTCGGGGACGTCGAGGTCGGTTTCGAACGAGTCGACCTGGCTGCCGAAGGCGTTGCGCCTGACGGTGACATCGATCCCGCCGAAGGTCTGCTGGCCCTCGATGCCGTCGACGATCCGATCGGCGAGCAGGATCATCCCGGCACAGGTGCCGTAGACAGGCATACCGGAGGCGATCGCATCACGGATGGGTTCGTGCATTCCGAAGGCGCGCGCCAGCTTGTCGATGACGCTCGACTCTCCTCCCGGGATGACGAGCCCGTCGACGGCCGCGAGCTCCACGGGACGGCGGATCAGCGACACCTCGGCCCCCAGGTCGCCGAGGAGGCGGGCGTGTTCGCGCACGTCGCCCTGAAGGGCGAGCACTCCCACGTGCGGACGATCGGCAGACACGGCGCGCGGGTCTACCAGCCGCGCTCGGCGAGGCGGTGCGGTGCCGGCAGGTCGGCGACGTTGATGCCGACCATCGCCTCGCCCAGGCCGCGCGACACGTCCGCGATGACCTTCGGGTCGTCGTAGAACGTCGTGGCCTTCACGATGGCCGCGGCGCGCTGAGCCGGGTTGCCGGACTTGAAGATCCCCGAGCCCACGAACACGCCGTCTGCGCCCATCTGCATCATCATGGCGGCATCCGCCGGCGTGGCCACGCCACCCGCGACGAAGAGCACGACAGGCAGCTTGCCCGTGGCGGCCACTTCCGCGACGAGCTCGTACGGTGCCTGCAGCTCCTTCGCCGCAACGTAGAGCTCGTCCTTGCTCATCGACCGAAGGATGTTGATCTCGCTCGTGATCTTGCGGATGTGCTTGGTCGCCTCCGACACGTCGCCCGTGCCGGCCTCGCCCTTCGAACGGATCATGGCCGCGCCCTCGTTGATCCGACGGAGAGCCTCGCCGAGGTTCGTCGCGCCGCACACGAAGGGCACGGTGAAGCCCCACTTGTCGATGTGGTTCACGTAGTCGGCAGGCGACAGCACCTCGGATTCGTCGATGTAGTCGACGCCGAGCTCCTGCAGCACCTGGGCCTCGACGAAATGCCCGATCCGCGCCTTGGCCATGACCGGGATCGAGACGGCATCGATGATCCCGTCGATCATGTCGGGGTCGCTCATGCGTGAGACGCCCCCCTGCGCGCGGATGTCGGCGGGGACCCGCTCAAGGGCCATGACGGCGACGGCTCCGGCGTCCTCGGCGATCTTCGCCTGATCGGGGGTGACGACGTCCATGATCACGCCGCCCTTCAGCATCTCCGCGAGGCCGCGCTTCACGCGACCGGTTCCCGTGTCGACTACGCTCACGAGGGTTCCTTCCCGGCGTCCCGTCGCAGGACGGGGTATGACAATGCGGTCAATTGACCTATGCCAAAAGATAGCATGGTCGGCGACCCGGAACCGGCAGACGGAGGGTGGGACATGGAGCTCGACATCAGCGGACGCTCGGCGGCCGACATCGCGGCGAGCCTGCGCGGGCTCATCGAGCGGGGCTCGCTGCGCCCGGGCGATGGCCTGCCGCCCGTGCGGACGCTCGCCGACAGCCTGGGCGTCAATCGCAACACCGCCGTCGCGGCGTACCGGCAGCTGACCCAGGCGGGGCTCCTCGTCAGCCGTGGCCGCGGCGGTACTCGCGTCGCCGGCTTCACCAACGTCGCGCAGGAGGGCTTCGCCTCCGACACCGTGCTCCGCGATGTGGGAACCGGCAACCCGGATGCGGCGCGGATCCCGGAGATGTCGCGTGCGCTCGCCGGAGTCGCCGGGCGACCGGTCCTGTACGGCGAACCCGTCATCGACCCCGATCTCGAGGCCTGGGCGCGGGAATGGATGAGCGACGCACCGGCCGACGAGGTCCGTCTGACCGTCACCAGCGGCGCCGCCGATGCCGTCGAGCGCCTCCTCGGCAGCGCCCTCACCCGCGACGACGCCGTGGCGTTGGAGGATCCCTGCTTCCTCACCAGCATCCACACCGTCCGTGTCGGGGGGTACCGCGCCGTACCGGTGCCGGTCGACGACCAGGGGATGACTGTCGACGGGCTTCGAGCCGCGCTCGACGAGGGCGTGCGCGCCGTCGTCTGCACACCACGCGCGCAGAACCCGACCGGAGCGAGCTTGACGGCCGAGCGCGCGGCGGACCTGCGCGAGGTTCTGCGCGACCACCCGTATGTGATGGTGATCGAGGACGACCACTTCTCGCTCTTGTCGCGCACCGCGTATCACTCGGTGATCGGTCCGCACCATCGCCGGTGGGCACTCGTCCGCTCCGTGTCGAAGTTCCTCGGTCCCGACATGTGCCTCGCCGTGACGGCATCCGATGCGGAGACGGCCGATCGGCTGGCCATGCGTTTGACCCCGGGCACGACCTGGGTCAGCCATCTCCTGCAGCGGCTCGCGCTCGCCTTGGTGTCCGACCCATCGGTGATGGAGGGGATCGAAGCCGCCGGGGACCACTACGCCCGCACGAACGCCGCCTTCGCCGCGAGGCTCTCGTCGAGGGGTCTCGACTGTCGCGCCGGCGACGGGCTCAACCTCTGGGTGCCCCTTCCCGTGCGGGCGCGCGACGTCGTCGAATCGCTGATGCGGCGCGGTTGGCTGGCCCGCGGCGGGGACGAGTTCGCTCTCGCTCCGTCGGGCACCTCCCAGCGGCTTCGCCTCACGATCCACGACCTCGACGAGGACGCGGCCGAACAGCTCGCGGACGATATCGCCGCATCGGTGACGGCGGCCCAGCGCCGGACCGCCCTTCATGAGGTGGGATGATCGACCGGTGAAGATCCTCTCCATCCAGTCCGCGGTCGCGTTCGGCCACGTGGGGAACTCGGCCGCCGTCTTCCCGCTTCAGCGGATCGGCGTCGAAGTGCTCCCGGTCTACACCGTCAACTTCTCCAACCACACCGGGTACGGGGCGTGGCGCGGACCGCTCATCAGCCCGGAAGACGTGCGCGACGTTCTGCAGGGAATCGAGGATCGCGGTGTCTTCCCGCAGATCGATGTGATCCTCTCGGGCTACCAGGGCGGGGAAGGCATCGCCGATGTCATCCTGGACGCCGTGGCCCGGGTGAAGGAGGCGAACCCGACGGCCGTATACTCCTGCGATCCCGTGATGGGCAACGCGAGATCCGGATGCTTCGTGGCACCTGCGATTCCCGTCCTGCTCCGCGACCGCGTCGTTCCGGCGGCCGACATCATCACGCCGAACCAGTTCGAACTCGGATTCCTGACCGATACCGAGCCCGACACTCTGGAATCGACGCTGACCTCGGTCGATCTGATCCGCAACACGGGTCCCCGCACCGTCCTCGTCACCAGCGTCGAGCGACCGGAGCGCCCCGAGGGCACGATCGAAATGCTCGCCGTCGACGACTCGGGCGCCTGGATCGTGCAGACCCCCCACATCCCCATGAAGGCGAACGGGTCCGGCGACGTGACGGCGGCGCTCTTCACGGCGCACTACCGCCGGACGGGCGACCTCGCCGACGCGCTGGCACGGACGACGTCGAGCGTCTTCGATCTCCTCCAGCGCACCTACGAGTCCGGTGAGCGCGAACTCCAGCTCGTCGAGTCGCAGGACGCCTATGCCCATCCGCGCATGCAGTTCGAAGTCCGCCAGGTCCGCTAACCGGGCAGGAAATCTCGGATCCCGCTCCCGGCGGCTCGTCAGACAGTCCAGGCGTCCGCCACGGCGCGGCGAACCTCACCGAGCAGCTGCGGGAGGGCTTTCGTGCGCGCGATGATGGGGAAGAAGTTCGCGTCGGACGCCCACCGCGGCACGACGTGCTGATGCAGGTGCTCGTCGACCCCGGCGCCGGCCACCGCCCCCTGGTTCATGCCGATGTTGAAGCCGTCGCAGCGCGACACCTCGCGAAGCACGCCCATCGCCTGCTGCGTCAGAACGCCGATCTCGGCCACCTCTTCGTCGGTCGCCTGATCGTAGGTCGCGATGTGGCGGTACGGGCACACCAGAAGATGCCCGGAGTTGTACGGGAAGAGGTTGAGGAGCGCGTACGCGGTGCGCCCTCGGGCGACGATCAGGCCATCCTCGTCGCTCTTGCGGGGTGCCGCGCAGAACGGGCACGTCTCGCGCAGAGGGTCGGGCCCCGCCTGGATGTACGCCATCCGGTGGGGCGTCCACAGTCGCTGGAATCCGTCGGGGACGCCCGCCAGCGTCCGGCCATCGACGAGTTCGACGTCGTCGCTCACGCGAAGTCCTCGGCCGAGTTGACCAGGGCGTGGGAGATGATCGCCTCCCGGACGCGCCGCACCGCGTCGGCGATCGGCACGCCGTTCTCCTGAGAGCCGTCGCGGAACCGGAACGAAACCGTTCCGCCTGCGCGGTCCTGCTCGCCCGCGATCAGCATCAAGGGCACCTTGCCCGTCGTATGGGTGCGGATCTTCTTCTGCATGCGGTCGTCGCTGTGGTCCAGTTCCGCGCGGACGCCTTCGCCGCGCAGCCGCTGAACGACGTCGTGAAGGTAGTCGGCGTACTCCTCCGCCACCGGGATGCCCACCACCTGGACGGGCGCGAGCCACACCGGGAATGCGCCGGCATAGTGCTCCAGCAGGATGGCGAAGAACCGCTCGATCGAGCCGAACAGCGCCCGGTGGATCATGATCGGACGCTTCTTCTGCCCGTCGCGATCGGTGTACTCCAGCTCGAAGCGCTCAGGCAGGTTCGGATCGACCTGCACCGTGGAGAGCTGCCACGTGCGGCCGATCGCGTCCTTCGTCTTCAGGTCGATCTTGGGACCGTAGAAGGCGGCCTCGCCCGGCACCTCGGTGAGCTTGAGGCCACTCGCGACCGCGACGTTGCGGAGGGCGTTGGTGGAGTACTCCCAGAACTCGTCGCTTCCGATCCACTTCTCCTTCTCGTCGTCGCGCATCGACAGCTCGAGCTCGAACTCCTCGAGGCCGAAGTCGCGCAGCATCGAGATCACGAACTCGAGGACCCGGGTCGCCTCCTCTTCGAGCTGCTCGGGGGTGACGAACAGGTGGGAGTCGTCCTGTGTGAAGCCCCGCACCCGCGTCAGTCCGTGGAGAGCGCCGGACAGTTCGTTGCGATAGACCGTGCCGTTCTCGGCGAGGCGCATGGGGAGATCGCGGTAGCTCCGGGCACGCTCCTTGTAGATGAGGATGTGCATCGGGCAGTTCATCGGCTTGAGGTAGTAGTCGACGCCGGCCTTCGTGATGTCGCCGTTCTCGTCGCGCTCCTCATCGAGGTGGATCGGCGGGAACATCCCCTCCTTGTACGTCACGAGGTGATTCGACTGGAGGAAGAGATCCTGCTTCGAGATGTGCGGCGTATACACATAGGTGTAGCCGCCTTCGACGTGGCGCCGGCGGGCGTGCTGTTCCATCTCGCCGCGGACCACACCCCCGCGCGGGTGCCACACCGACAGACCCGAGCCGATCTCGTCGGGGAACGAGAACAGGTCGAGCTCGCGCCCGAGCTTGCGGTGGTCCCGCTTCGCGGCCTCCTCCAGGCGCTGCTGATAGGCCCGCAGATCGTCTTTGGTCGCCCAGGCGGTGCCGTAGATGCGCTGCAGCTGCGGATTCTTCTCGCTCCCCCGCCAATACGCGCCTGCGATGCGCTGCAGCGCCCAGCCGTTGCCGACGAGGCGGGTGTTCGGCAGGTGCGGGCCCCGGCAGAGGTCCTTCCACACCGTCTGGCCGTCGCGGTCGACGTTGTCGTAGATCGTCAGCTCACCGGCTCCGACCTCGACGGAAGCGCCCTCCGCGGCCTCCTTGGATCCGCCCTTCAGCCCGATGAGCTCCAGCTTGAACGGCTCGTCGACGAGCTCCACGCGTGCTTCCTCATCGGTCACGACGCGCCGCACGAAGCGCTGTCCTTCGCGGACGATCCGCTGCATCTCCTTGTCGATGGCCTTGAGGTCGTCGGGGGTGAAGGGATGCTCCACCTGGAAGTCGTAGTAGAAGCCGTCGGTGATGGGAGGGCCGATGCCGAGATTCGCCTGCGGGTTGATCCGCTGAACCGCCTGGGCCAGCACGTGGGCGGTCGAATGCCGAAGGATCGAGAGTCCGTCGGGGCTGTCGATCGTCACGGGCTCGACCTCGTCGGATTCCTCGACCCGCGTCGCGAGGTCCTTCAGTTCGCCGTTGACGCGCAGCGCGACCACGGACCGATCGGGGAACAGGGTGAAGCCGTCGGTCGGGTACGACTCGGCAGGCGGAAGGACGTCGTCAGTCACGGGAACTCTCCTGGAAGTGGCTCGGATCAAGGCTACTCAGCTTCGGACGCGCTCGACGTCCCGCCCGCTCAGGCGTGAAGCGTTCGCGTGGCAGTCGGCGTGACGGTCGTCGAGGCGGCGACCGCGTGCGATCCGACGAGTTCCATGGCCGAGAGTCTACCGAGGACCGCACCTGGTCCGGCCGAGCTCGGTGGAGCGCCTGCGGCGCGCCGATGTGCAGGGTACGCTCGGCCGGGTGCGACGCCGACCCCTCGACTCCGGAGCGATCGCCGCGGTGGGGTACGACCCCGCCACCGCGGTGCTCGAGCTGGAGTTCGTCTCAGGAGAGGTCTACCGCTACTTCGCCGTGCCGCCCTCGGTGCACCGAGCTCTTCTCGCGGCGAAGAGCGCCGGGCGGTTCTTCCGCGAGCACATCCGGGACGTGTACCCGAACGAGCACCGACGCTGATCGCCGGCAGGCGCTCGATCGCCGCCCGAAGCAGCAGACGGGGCCGCGCGAGATTTCGCGCAGCCCCGTCCGGGTGCTGGAAACGCCGGGTCGTGTCAGCGCGTGACGCTGCGGCGACGAGTGAACAGCACGTACAGTCCGAGCACGATGATCGCGCCGATGATCGAGCCGATGATGCCGGCCGGCTGGAGGAATCCGCTGTTCGGGTCAGAGCCGAAGAGCAGGAATCCGAGGAAGCCGCCGACGAACGAGCCGACGATTCCGAGGACGATCGTCATGAGGATGCCCATGCTCTGCTTGCCGGGGATGACGGCACGAGCGATGAGCCCCGCGATAAGACCGATGATGATGAGGCCCAGGATGGTCCAAAGCATGTTTCCCTCTCCCTTGTTCGTACCTGCCGCAGGGGCCGCGGCCGGTATTCACCCGCATGAGGCGGTACAAGGACGCTAGCCTCATCAAGGTTTTTTTCTCGGACGGGTGCGCGCAGGCTTCGGGAGCGGTAATATTCGCGCCGCGCGGTCGGGTGATGGGGCGGGAAAAGCGAAAGACCCGCGGAGATCCGCGGGTCTTGGTGTGCGCGATACTGGGATCGAACCAGTCTGAGGTCCGCACGATCCACCCTTGTATTCACGCGGTATTCCAAACGATGCCCCGTGATCCTGGGCGTTGTCTGCCTTCGCGCTATTGTCAGCGGTGAGCAACGTTGTGCACCGAGTGGCAACCACTAGGGCACGTTAGGGCACGAAAGGGTCATCGTGGCAAGCTCAGCAACACGCAAGCGCACACGGAACGCCTGGGGAAAAATTCGACGACTCCCCAGCGGCCGGTACCAGGCGTCCTACGTCGGACCGGACTGGGAGCGTCACGTCGCTCCGATGACCTATACGGCGAAGGCGGACGCACACGCGTGGTTGGCCACACAGCGCGCGGCGATCGTTGCCGGCTCCTGGTCACCGCGTACGGCATCGGCGACAGCGACTTCACAAGAGTCCCGCGTGCAGCGGTTCGGCGCGTACGCTGACGTATGGCTTCGGGAACGGTCAGGAAGACGTGGCCATGAGCTGCGTCCGCGCACTGTCGAGGAGTACCAGAGGCTTCTCCGAGGCCCGCTCGCAGCCTTCGCGGAAACTCCGTTGGTGTCGATCACGCCGGCGGCGGTTCGCACATGGCGGGCGACCGAGATCGGCAAAGGCAAGATCACGCAAACGTCGCGTGCCTACGATCTGCTGCGCGGGATCCTGAACACTGCGGTAGACGACGACCTCATCAAGACAAATCCCTGCCGGATCCGCGGAGGTTCCTCGAGCTCGACCAAGAAGCCGGTCATTCCGCCTACCGACGACCAACTCTCGACAATCCTCGATGAGATCGAGCCTCGCTACCGCGCCCTGGTCGTGCTCGCCGCTAATGGCGGGCTTAGATACGGGGAAGCAACGGCGTTGGTTCGATCCGACGTGACGATAGAGGAGTCCGCGGACGGGCGAGAAGCGCGCGTTGTGCGCGTGCGCGTTGAGCGCGCAGTGACCCACACAAAGGCGCACGGCTTCAAGGTCAGCGACCCAAAGTCAGAGGCAGGCATCCGTGTCGTCGCGATCTTCGGGCCGGACGCCGATGTCGTGATGCATCACTGCGCCAACTACACGGGCGACAGGATGGACGCGCTCCTCTTTCCGGCTGCGGACGGGTTCGGTTATCTCGCCCAGTCCACGTTCTACAAGCATTGGGACCGGGCTCGCGCCGCTGCGGGACGACCCGACATGCCGTTCCACGCTCTGCGCCACTTCGCCGGGACACGTTACGCCCAAGCCGGCGCGACCCCACGCGAAACGATGTCCCGACTCGGTCATTCGAGCATGGGAGCAGCGATGCGGTACCAACACTCCGGTAACCGGGACGACGAGCTGGCAGCGCGCATGGCCAGGCATGTGGATAACGCCGGAGTGTCAGAACCCTTGCCTAGTGTCACTTAGCAACGCCTAGCAGTGTTTCGCAACTAATCGATCTGGAGACAACAGGGCTCAGGAACCCGACGAGCAGGAGTCCGTCCAGTGGACTTCGCTCCCGAGTACCTGCTCGGGTGGCTGTCAATCGATGCAGGAGCGCACCTATGTCGCACGGCGACACCCCCGTCTGGGGAACGCTGACTGAAGCAGCGGAACACCTTCAGATTTCGGTCTGGACCGTGAGACGGATGATCTCTCGCGGCGAGGTCGATGCCCGCAAGTTCGGCCAGCAAATCCGAGTCAACATGCATTCGCTAGACCGCTCGGGCGCCGCGCTGACGTGGCCGGCCGGTGACTGACGCCTTCACCCGCGGAGGTGATCGCTCGTGACCTGGTCCCGGCTGAGTGACGACTACACCGAGCGAATGCTCGACGTGTCTGACGCCGCATTTCGGCTCGACATCCAAGCGACGGTCTGGTGCAACCGCCTGCTCACCGACGGCCGCGTCCTCGAGCGCCGGCTCCCCCACATCTGGCCGGGCCGCAACGACCTCGAGCAACTCGCTGAGGAGCTCGTGGAGGCCGGCAGATGGATGCGCGACGACAAGGGGTACCTCGTCGACTGGGTAGACCAGGAACAGAGCATCGACGTCAAGGCGCGTCGTGCGGCCAACACCGAACGACAGCGGATCCACCGCAAGCACAAAGGTGGCGACCACTCTGAGTGCAACCCGAGGTACTGCAAGTCGCGTAACGCTGTGACAGACAGCGGGACACGCTCCGTGACTGACAGCGTGAGTAACCGCACCCCCTCCCGTCCCGTCCCGCAAGGGACAGGGAAAGGGAGCAGCGCGGACATGTGCCCCTTGGGGCACCCGCCGCTAGATGACTCGCCCGCGTATTGCGCCCTCGGTCATCGGATCGGCGATGAAGAGTGACGCCCCACCCCGGCATAGTGCGGCCTCGCACGCGCTCGACAGGGCCGGAGCGCACTCACTCCGCCCCCAACATAAGCAGCGAGCTAGTCCGAAGGAGATCGCCGAAATGAGTAACCGACGTTCACGGCGCGCGAGGCGCGACAACACCGATGCGGCCGCTGGCCTGGCGGCACTACTACTGTTATCCGGCATGGCCGATCGGCCCCCGCTGATGCACCGGGACGCTCAGCTCGATGTTGAGGCGCAGCGTCTAGCTGCGCGGCTCATCGCCAGTATCGACGACGAGCAAGGGCAGTCCGATGCGATCGGAGAGGCCTCCGTCCGGGTGCCGGACGCTCTCAGACTGGGCAGGGTCTTCGGGAAGGCGCTACGTGTCTTGACCGGCGAGTACGTCAGTGCGCTTCTCGCTCGCACGGACGAATTGGAGCAAGGACATCCGGACACGACAAGGGAGGCGCTTGTCGAGGAAGCGAACGCCGCACTCGAGCGCATCCAGGACTTGGAGAACGCCACGTGACCCTGGACGTGCTGGTGCCGGTCGATCAACTGCCGAAGTTGTGCGGGGTCTCTCCCCGCACGATTCGCCGATGGATGGAACGCGACGGCGTAGGGGCGGTCTGGGTCCGAAATGAGGCAACCTCAGGCCGAAAGGCCGTACGCCGCGGCGACATCCCGGCGTCCTGGGGTCTCGACGTCATGAATACGGGCAACCGGACCATCATCAACGGGCATTTCGCCGCGAGGGAAGCCGAGCGCAATCGCTGGAGGACGGAGGGTTGAGGTTGAACACCCGTGGCCGATAGAGTCTTCATATTGGGACATATCCGTCCACAACGCGCCACGGCTTCCCGCCGGGCGCGTTTTCTTTTCCCGGCCCCGTGCATCCGCGCGGGGCTTTCGTCGTTAAGGAGGCAGCCAATGAGCTACATCAGCATCGGGGAGGCGGCGGCAAGACTTGGCGTCTCACAAAAGACCGTTCGCAGATACATCGCGGCGGGGATTGTGCGCGGTGATCGCGTCGGCCCTCGCCTCATCCGCGTGGACGCGAGCAGCCTCGATCGCGTCGGGCAACCGCTCGCAGCATGAGCGCGCCCAAGCCACGGAAGTTTGCCGAGATGGTCAGCGCCTGGGACGACCCCGAAGCGTTCGCCGCTCTCGTCCAGGAGTACTACGCGTCCGTTGCCGCCGAGCGATCGGCCGGCGCGCGGGACTTTACCCTCCCCCTCCATTCGGCGGACGTCGAATGACTCAGCCCGCCGCACCGCCCACGTCACCCAAGAAGGAGAAGCCACGTGACACCCACCGCCGCGTTGAACGGGAGCCTCGTCGACTCCGAGACGATCGCACTCGACGCCGAGCTATCGGAAGCGAACGAGCTTCGTGCTCGCCTTGAGAGTGCGATCGCCGACAACGAGTCGCTCGTGAAGCTTCTCGACGCAGCGCGGCGCTACGGCCGCCGCTGGCGACGCCGATACGAGTCCGCAATTCGGTCGACGGGAGCGGGCGCGTGACTCCCGTGGAAGCCCTCCGGGCACTGGGGATCGCCCCTCCGATCTGGGCGCGGGAAGCGCCTGAGATCGGCTTCACCCGCGCGGGACGGAAGGAATGGCGCTACAGGGCGAAGTTCCTCGCCACGTCGGCCATCGTCCCCGTCGCCCACTTGATCGTCGAGGGCTGGGATGTCGTCCTCGACCGTGACCCCGCCGGGCTCATCATCCGGATCAGCAAGAAGGAGAATGCATGACCACCCCCACCGATCTCGAGGCGCAAATCGTCGCACTCGCGCAGGGTCCGAGCGAATCGGATGAGCAAGCGCTCGAGCGCATTCGTCGCGCGCTCCAGTTCACCGACGCGACAAAGTTCGCTGGACAGAACGGCCGTGTCGACACAGCCAAGGTCCAGACGTTTGCTAAGGCGCTCACCGTTTCAGCCGACGCCGGCTCGGAGGGCTCCGTTCAAGAGGCTCGCGAACAAGCGAGGAAGCGACTGACAGGCGAGGGCACCTCGGGTGATGCTCGAAGCGGCTCCGTCCGCGAGAACCGCGAGAGGGTCGGGGAACGACTGGCTCGATTCGGAGGCCACGCATGACGACGCAGCAAACCCTGAGTTCGGCCAACCTGCCTTCAGTCTTCGCGCGGCCGCTCGCTGCGCTGCCGGACACCGCGCCGTTCCAGCGGCTGGTGTCGCTGAATCGATCTCCGTTGTTCCACCGGATCGCCGGCGGCATCGACGGATGGAGTGCCCTCGTCGAAGCCCACAAGCGGGCCGGGGACATCTTGGAAGCTCGACCGGCTGACCGGCCGGTGTCGCCCGAAGACGCAGCTCGCGCGATCCTCGACGGACAAGACCCGTCCACGGCAATCGACAGGATCAGCGCAGCGACTGAGGCCCTCAAACGTCGGGAGCTGTTCGCGAAGGTCCAGGACGCCGCGCTCCAGGAGGTGTCCCACCGCGCCGAGGCATGGGTCACGTCACACCTGATCGAGATCGAGGATGCGCTTACTGCGGACGTCCAGGCGATCTTCGATAAGGCCGCATCCGCGGTCGGTCATCTTCAGGGGGTGCACGTCGCGACGGACCTGGTGGAGCACCCGCTGGCAGCCGTGCACTGGGCCGAGGTAGCGCGGCTGGGTGTCGAACTTGGGGAGATAGAGCGCAACGCTGACGCTCTCCGTCCCCGGCACGTCCCGGGGAACGGGCCGGCGAGCATGTGGCCGCTTGCCGGCTTGATCGCCGACTATCCCCGGGTCTGGAGCAAGTACTACTTGGCTGAGCGGCTGGAGACGGAGACCGGAGAGATTCCGGACGAACGTGCACCATGGGACGATCCCGACCGGGCCGTCGTCCTCCGGCACCTCGCCGAACTGAAACCGATCGCGCGGGTCCGCTTGGGCCGGCACTACCGAGAGCACCTCGACGACCTCGCGAAGCGCGCAGCCAAGGACCGCGCCAACCTGCAGGAATCCATCCATCAAGAGGTGCTGCGCGAGAACCGCGGCAGCACCGCCAACCTCGCCCCTTGGCAGCCAGCAGTGCCGCCCTGGCCCCGGGACTAGCAGGGTCCTCTCCTTCCCCTTCTATCGGGCCCCGGCCGAGTGGAATCAATCCCACCCGGTCGGGGCTCACCTGTCCCCCGGGGGTGTCAAAGCACGGACTCGAGCGCCTCAAGCGCGTAGGTGCGGATCTCGCCCGACCTCAGCCGCACGTGAGCGACGGGGAACGGCTCGAGGTGCAGCTGCTCCACCCACCGCTTCGTCTCGGGTCCGTCCCCAACACGGGAGACGACCACTCCCTCGAGCCCATCCACAATGACGCGTTGCCCCAGTTGCACACTCTCCATGACGGGGAGAGTACAGCGGTCCTCACTCTCCCGCACAGCACATGCGACCGACAGCCGACACACGCTGCATGTCGCCTCACCTGACAGTCGACCAGACGTGGAGGACGCTCGGCCCCCTGTTCAGTCGGGCAGGGAGCCGAGCACCTAAGGGCGCGTAGCAGAGAACACGCACCACCCATCGTCACCCAAGACACCAGGGCCCACCACCCCCCCCCCACCCCGCGCCCCAGCCCGCCACGTTCTGTGCTTCGCGGTGCGCGCGGGTCTGGGGGTAAGTAGGCCCTCCCGAAAGCAGGTGCGTTATGTCGGCGCGGAAGTCGATCATCTGCTCGGTTGAAGGGTGCGCCGCTGAGCGGCGTTTGGCGCACGGTCCCCTGTGCAACCGCCACCGGTACCTCCAGGATCGCTACGGCTCGACCAGCGAGGCCCGAAAGCAGATCGCATGCCGCTTCTGCGCTCAGGAGTTCGTGCAGCCCCGCGTCGGAGCCATCTACTGCTCGACTCCCTGCCGTCGAGCGGCCCAGAGGACGAGCACGGCCTCGCCTCTGACCCTCGCCTAGCCGCTCCGCGCCCGATTGCCCCCTCCCCGTGATCCGCGCCCCTGAGCGCGGCGAAAGCCGTTCCCGACTGGCGTCGCGGCTCCCCCTATCCCCTTCACTCTTCGAGGTTCCCCATGGCAAACCAACTCCCCCACCAGGTGCCCGACTTCGTCCCGACGGTGACGTCGTGACGTTCAACCCCGGCCGCAGCGTGGGCCGCGTCTCGATCCGCGTCGTGCCCGACACGACCAAGTTCCGTCGGGACCTCGAGCAGAAGATGCGCGCGATCGAGCGGACGACATCGATGCGGGTCCGGGTCAACAAGGCCAACGTCGACTCCCGGAGCATCAAGAGCGACATCCAGCGGCAACTCGACGGCATCGACATGTCGAAGCTCTCGTCGAACGCGGCGATCACGGTCGACAGGGCCGCGATCAACACCCGCAAGCTGCAGGAAAGCATCCAGCGCCGCCTCGCATCCTTCGGCGACTTCAAGGCGAACCTCGCCGCGCAGATCGCCGACAAGGAGAAGTTCGACCGCGACGTCCGGCGGCTCGTCGACGCCGCGGAGCGGCACCAGGTCGACATTCCGGTGGCAGTGACCACGGCAATCGCGAACGCCCGCCTCGCCTACACCGCGCGGACTCGTTTCGTGACGCTCGTGGTTCGGGTCAGCCAGGCGTCCATCACCAAGACGCTCGCGACCCTGGCGGCGCTGTCCGGTGCTCGGCTGACGTGGAAGTGGATCGACGACCTCGTCAGCAAGCTCCGAAACCTCGACAGGACTCTCCCGGCGATCGTCGGGTGGACGACAGGGATCACGTCGCTCATCGCGGCGCTCGCGGGCTCGGTCTCGGGACTCGTCGGCATAGGCCAGGGGCTGTTCACCATCCTGCCCGCGTTCCTGGTGCTCCCCGGTCTCATCATCAACGCGGCCGGATCGCTCACGGTGCTCTTCGTCGCGCTCAAGCACGCGCGCGAGGAACTCGGGGCGCTGTCGGGCGACATGAACGAGCTCGGCGGCATCATCCGCACCACGTTCTGGGACAACGCGCGCCAGCCGATCCTTGACCTTGTCCAGGGGCTCATGCCGCAGTTGCGGAACTCGTTCCGTGAGCTGTCCCAGGGCGTCGGGCAGTTCACCGGTGCCCTGGCGGAAGCCTTCGGGCGCTCGCTGGGCGGTGGACGACTCGAGTCGATCTTCGGCGGCATCGCCGAGGGTTGGCGGATCCTCGCGACCGGCGCGGACGGGTTCGCCGGCGCGCTCACGTCTCTCTCCCAGATCGCCTCCCGCTACACCCCGCGCCTCGCGGCATGGTTCGTGCGGCAGGCGAACACCTTCGACAACTGGCTCAACGCGATCAGCAACGACGGTCGACTCGGCTCCTGGATGGAGCAGGCGATCGACTCGATGTACGACCTCTGGGACGCCACGAAGGGCGTCGCCGGCGTCTTCTCGGGCATCTGGAAGGCCGCGGACCAGGCCGGCTCTGGCGGGCTCGACGGCTTCGGCAAGATGATGCTCGACTGGCAGCGGGTCGTGAACAGCGCCGACTTCCAGCGCGGGCTCTCGGCCGTGTTCCGCGGCTCGTACGCCGCGATGGACGCGTTCGGGGGAGCGGTCGAGGCGATCGGTCGCCTCTTCGCCGACATGCCTCGCCAGTTCGAGCGGTTCATCGGATCGGCCGGTGGGTTCCTCGGTGGACTGATCGAAGAGATCGCCACGGCGCTCAACTCGACCAAGTTCGCGATCGGGCTCGACGGATTCTCCGAGGGTCTCGACGCTGCGCTCGAGGGCATCACGCCCGCGATCCAGCCGATCGCCGACACGTTCGGGAACTTCCTCGGCGCGCTCGGCGACATCGCCGCGAATCTGCTGCCCGCAGCGACCGGCGTCATCGCCGACCTGACGCCCTCGCTCGACGCGCTCGTTGCTGGCGTGGAGTCCCTTCTCCCGGACCTCGCTACCGCGCTGACCGACATCTCCGATGACCTGGCCCCCGCGATCAACGATTTCGTCGAGGCGGCGTCCCCCGTCCTCGTTTCGGTGATCGGTGATCTCGCTGACGTCCTCGTCGACCTGGCCCCCGTCCTCGCGGACCTCGTAGGTGGCGCGAAAGACATCGTCGGGGCCGTCTCGGCATGGATCGCGGGCAACGAGGAGGTGTTCGGTACGGCGGAGGAGACGGTGCGGTCGTTCAGCGCTAAGCCTCAGTGGCTCGATGAGCTACAGGACGTTCTCGGCACCACCGGCGGCGCGGCGAGCTCGATGTACTTCAAGGATCAGGACTACTCCGCAGTCCAGAAGTTCGTCCATGACGTCACCGGCGTCGGGCAGTACAACACCCCCGAAGCGGTCGCCAAGGCGTTCGAGGAACAGATCAAGGCCAACGTGCAGTACGCGGCCAGCCTGGTCGTCGCCGAGTACAAGCAGAAGCTCAGCGACGGTGGGGCCGAAGCGGCGTCGGGATTCCTCAATGCGGTCTCGACGTCCGGTGTGCCGCAGGAAGTCATCAACGCGGTCAAAGCTCAGCTTGGTATCGCGACGCTCGACGCGCCGACGTGGCTCTACAACCCCGGATCGCAGGCGGTCGCCGGCATGGGTGACGGCATGAATGCCAACGTCCCCACCGTGGAGCAGATCGCCGCGGGCCTCGGCCCTCGCATCAGCTCCTCCGTCCCAACCGGTGCGCTCTACGACTCCGGATTCCAGATGGTGAGCGGCATGTCCGAGGGCATGAAAGCCGCCCGGTGGAAGGTCATCGCCGCGGCAATCTCAGCCGCCGACGGCGCGATGGTCAAGGTCAACCAGCACCTCGGCATCCAGTCGCCCTCCCGCAAGTGGGCGAAGGAAGTCGGTTGGTGGCTCCCCGCCGGTATCGCCATGGGTATCGACCAGAACGCCGGGATCGTCGAGAAGTCCGCACGCGCGGCGCTCGACTTCAACCCGCTCAGCGCGTTCCGGGGCGAAGGACTCGGCGGCGCGGCCGGCGCAGGCGCGCACATCGAGATCACCCAACCGTTGCTTCCAGGCGAGACGCCGCAGGAGCAGCGCGACAACCTCGTGCGCGAGCTCCAACTCGCGCTCGGCAGCTAATCCCTCACGAAGGAGAACACATGACACTCGACACTTGGGGCTACGACACCGGTGCCAATGGAGACAACCTCGACTCCAGCAACACCGGCGGTGCTGGCCTCATCGTCCTCACGGGCGGCACCTCGGCCAAAATCTCGACCTCGACGCCGATGCACGGCACTCGATGTGCAGAGTACGTCGGCACCTCCGCCTCAGGAGGTGTTTACGAAGAGCACAACATCGCCGCGACCGCGGTGCTCGGTCGCATTTTCATCCGATTTGTCGGCTCGCTACCCAGTGCTGACACGGCAGTGGTGTGGCTCGGTAACGGCTCCTCCCAACGGGCCCACATCGAGGTCACCGCCCTCGGCCAACTCCGCGTGCGGGACGACGCGAACGGTGCGCAGTGGATCACCGCCGGCGGGCAGTCGACAGCGACGATCGTGGCCGACACGTGGTACCGCCTCGTCTACTACTTCGATATGACGGCTGGACAGTTCCGCGTCGCGGTCTACACGGGAGACGGCGCGACGCCCATCTCTGGACTAGACACCGGGCTCCGGACCGGGATCAGCCTCGGCGCGGACTCGTACACCCGCCGTCGGCACGGTGCTAAGTCCTCCACCAGCAGCACAACAGTTACCGTCCGGATCGACGACCCGGCCTTCGAAGACGCCGCGACGGGCTTCAACTCCATGCCCTACGGCACCCCTCCGATTGTCGACGCCGGCGCACACCAGAACGTCGCCGCGGCCTCCACGGTGACTCTAGGGGCGACCGCGAGCGACCCGGATGGTTCCATCGCGTCCTACGCGTGGTCGTTCGATTACCCCACGTCGGGCGCGCCGGCGCTCACCGGAAGCAGTACGTCGACGCCGTCGTTCACGGCGGGCGCTCTCGGGTCGCTGTACATCCTCCGGTGCACGGTCACCGACAACGACGGGTTCACCGCATCCGACACCGTCGAGGTCCGGGTTCCGATCGCCGGCGCAACGAGTCAGCGCGTCGTCCCGACCAACGGCACCGCCGTCGGCTCCTGGACAATCGGTGGCGGCGCAGCCAACCACGGCGCTGCCCTGTCCGATGAGTCGGACACCACCTACGTCGAGTCCCCGGCAGTGTCAGCGTCGGAGACAAGCCTCCGGGTCCGGATCACGCCCGGAGCCGTGAAGGCCAGCGGCAGCTTGAAGGAACGGCTCTGGACCGACACCGGGACCGCGAACGCGACACTGCGCCTGTACGAAGGGACCACGCTGCGCCAGTCGTGGACGCAGGCGCTCACCAACGTCCCCACCGAGTACACCTTCACGCTGTCCTCGGGCACGCTCGCGGCAATCGCTGACTCGTCGAACCTGTACGTCGAGTTGGCTGTGGTCGCCTAGACGAGCCCCGAGGGGTGGCCACGGGCTCGGGCCCGCGGCCCCCCTCGGGGCCTAGCCCGATGGACCAGAGTCGTAAAGCCAAGGGGGTGTTGCGACGGTGGCGCTCGCTAGGCTCGCGTCATGTTGCTGTTCTACGTCGATGAGTGTGGAGATTCATCCCTTCGCCTCGATCCCAAAGCGTCGGTTCCGACATTGGCCCCGGGGGTGAGCCGATACTTCACGCTTTCGGCCGTGGGTATCCGCGACTCCGCGCGCAAGCCGATGGCCGACGCGCTGTTCGAGACGAAAAAGCGGCACTTCGGAGCAGAGGCGATGGAAGGACCGTGGGCGGATACCGAGATTAAGGGTCGCCATCTCCGGCGAGCTGAGCGAGGTGCGACTGTCGGGGTACCCCTACAGTCGCCAGCCGGGTATTCGAGGCTTGCCACCCCGAAGCGCGTCACGGGCCTGGTGAACGACTTGGGCCTCATCCTTTACAAGCATCGACCTCTAGTCCTGTCTGTCACGATCGACAAGGCGCAGTTGATCGCAGCGGACGAAAAATACCGACACCCGCTGGGGGTCGCGTATGCGCTCCTCCACGAGCGTGTCGCCTTCACCCTTGAGAAGCTCTACGTCGGAGAGAGCGCAGTTCTGATCGCTGACCAGCAGACCGAGCATGAGCGATACTTCCGCTCAGGTGACATGCACCGGATGCGTCACCTCATGGCATCCAAGCTTGCAGTCAAACCGAACTTCGAGCTCGTCGTGGACAAGCCGCTTTGGCTGGATACCGACCTCAGCTCGTGGGATCGAGAACTCCTACAGCTCGCTGACATCGTTGCGTACTCATGTTCGGAGTGCGTCACTTCCGGAGTGGCCCCTGCGACGCCCACCTACCTGTGGCCCCAGATCCGTCGGTCGATGGCCGTCCACTGGCGCGCGGGCGAGATTCACCAGGCAGGTTTCACCGTCTATCCCCGGAAGCGGACGTACTATCCGCAAACCGAATGAAGGTGTGCGAGGGCAGGAAAAACCGGCACCAGTCGAAGACCACCGGATTTCCGGAAGCTGGACACTGACGCCGGTATGACAACTATGACACGCCGCGATCCGACTTGACAACACGAGCCGACAACTCTCATCAAGCACCTAACTTCGGTTTCTCTGAGATATGTTCAAGGCCATGGTGAGGGTGCCAGGCGCATCAAGAGAGATCGGTCCGGAAAACGAAGACGGTGATCCGATCTGGATTCTCCCAGCAACGGGGCAGACGGGGGCCCGCCCTGGCGACGAGTTTCACTCCTACGGCCGGCGACGCGCCCGGATCTATCCACCCCCAGATCACCCCATGCACAGGAATCCCCTGCCCATGGTGCGGCACGGGTATCGCCTCGCAATCGGCCGCTGGAACGAGGCGAACAAGCAGCTTCCCAAGGATTTGACGCGGGAGAACTCAGGGGAGCTCGGCCCCGGGGAGTCGGCTAGCGCCTTGGTGGTGATCGCCGCGCACGACGTGCTCGAGTGGGTTCATTCCATGCAAGACTTCTTGAGGGCGGAAGGCATCTACTCCGGCCAACTCACGCCCTCGCAAGTAGATCCCGAGCTAGGACCGTATGTAGACGGGCTGCTCGGTGCTCGTATCGCCCTGCATCACCAATTCACGCCGGTCGTCGGGCTGGTTCCGGTGCATGCTGTCCGCTACATCGCCGTAGGCGAGCGGTGGGAACTCCGCGGGCTAAGCCCGGCCCCTCCGCGGCTCGAGGCCCGATGGTCAGAGACAATTCCTGAGATCGATATCGTGCGTCAGCGACGCGCTTACCTTGACCACCTAGCCGGTCGACCCGTCGGCGACTCATTCAACATGGCAACCCATTACTTCTGGAAACAGATGGGAACCCCCTTGAAGGACCCGTTCTACTGGAGCGGTCCCGCAGATCACCCGCCGCCCATAATCCCGGGCAGTGGCGAAGACGGCGGTGTGCCCCGACCATCATGAACTTGTGCACTCACTGCAGGCGCTCGCGCATCGAGGCAGGCTGCTAGGTCATCGCGGCTGGTTCGGCCGCCTCCGGGGCCGCGTCGAGGGCGGGTAATCGTCCCACGGATCAGGCCGCGGGGGAACGATTCTCCCGACCCGAAATGGATGCTTGAGCGGCAGAGGCCCGTGGCTCTCGAGGTTCTCGCCATAGCGTCCGGGGAAGGCGACCGTCACCTCAACTCCGTGCCGTGGCATGTTCCCGACGAAGTAGTCGACGCGTCGCACCGCCCTCAGAATGCCCCTCACGAGCGGGCGCGCGGAGGAGTCGCTGCGGAGACGGCTGAACATGACGCGCCGGCCGATATCTAGCTCTTCCAGCTCATCAGCCGTGCACTCGCGTTCGCGGTCATAGAGTTCCACGGGAACATTGTGACGGGGACCGCAGACATCCCCGTTCGGCGGCCGACCGTCTACCGCGCAAGCGCTCGCTGGACGGCGGACGTCGACACGCCCAGCACACGCGCTATGTGAGCGTACGAGCGATCGAAACGGCGCAGCTCGGCTGCGACGGCAACCTGTTCGGGCGACAACGCCGGCGGCCTGCCGGGCCGGTTTCCGCTCGTCTGCATTCCATGACGCGTTCGACGACTCCGGAGGCGTCGACTCGCTGCGTCCAACTCACGTAGCACCGTCACGACGGTCGGGTCGGCAGTGCGTGCGTCGGGAAGCGAAAGACAATCCAGCACGATGCCTCGGTCGGCGAGTTCCACGAGGATGGCTACCATTGCACCGACTTGATCCGCGAGCCGGTCAAGCGAGGAGACCACCACGGTGTCGCCGGATTCGCATCCGGCGATGAGCGCCGCGAGTGCCGAACCAGAACGTGGCGAAGGTTCTACGACGACGTTCAAGACATCCGCCGACGCCAGGCTCTCGAGCTCGGCATCCAACGACTCGCCGGCATGTAGCGGCCGTGAGTAACCGATCTTCCGAGAGGCCATGCGGGCACCCTAGCCTGCCGACGGGCGTCAGGCCAGGTTGTCGCTCGAAGGTGCGCACGTGTGTCTGGTGCCCCCGTACCCCCGTCGCTCAGACTGGCTCGATGGCTTACCTCACCGCCAGAGAGCTCGCTGAGCACCTGAATGTCTCGCGGGACACCGTCTACCGCCTCACGCGATCGGGCGAGATCCCCGCTCGAAACGTTGGGCGGGTCAAGCGGTACGTTCTCGAGGAGGTTGACGCCGCCCTAGCGCCGCCGCCGCCCGGCACCTGGAAGCAGTCGAATCGCTCGCGCGGGCGCAAGCGACGTACCTAGCCCGCGAGCAGACGAGCCATCAGGTCTGCGGCCGCTCGTACCGCCTCGGCCGCGGCGAGTCGATCAGATCGGCTCTCACCCGTCGGCTCCGTGTCGATGGACAAGAACCATTCCTCGCTGCCATAGCGCGCGACCTCGACGAGCGCGCCACCCTCCGAGAAGCGGACGCTCTCCCGTTGGCCGAACTCGTTGGTCTCGACGATGTATCGACCAGCGAACTCGTGGCTCAGTACTGTTGAAACGGACATGGCTCCTCCATTGAGCTGTGGTCCAGCGCCCTCGTCGAGTTGCCGCTCGGCGGGGGCGCGCTTATTGTTTGCCTGGAAATTAGCACACGCTAGGGCACGCGTGGGGCACGTCGAAGATTAGAAAACAAAAGACCCGCGGAGATCCGCGGGTCTTGGTGTGCGCGATACTGGGATCGAACCAGTGACCTCTTCCGTGTCAGGGAAGCGCGCTACCGCTGCGCCAATCGCGCCCGTGAGGGCAGTTCAGTTGTGAGTGGAGGTGGCGACGGGATTCGAACCCGTGTAAACGGCTTTGCAGGCCGGTGCCTAGCCGCTCGGCCACGCCACCGCGTGTGGTTTGACCCCACGTGCCGTGACTCCCCCGGAAGGAAGCCCCTGCACTCGAGCGGATGACGAGACTCGAACTCGCGACCCTCACCTTGGCAAGGTGATGCGCTACCAACTGCGCTACATCCGCATTTCGTTCCCGGGTTCGCCCCGGGCACTTGAATGACTTTAGCCGATCCTCGGGCGCATGCAAAACCGATGACGACCCGCGCGTGTCTCCGTCGCGTGGTTCGAGACGGCCACTCGCATCGGGTAGGATCGAGTCTCGGCCCCACGGGTCACGGGCGATTGGCGCAGTTGGTAGCGCGCTTCCTTCACACGGAAGAGGTCATCAGTTCGAGTCTGGTATCGCCCACCACGACGAACCCCGCCGCGGCGGGGTTCTCGCTTTTCCGGGGTCAGTGCCGTGCCGGGCGGCTGTCCCACCCGTACCGCTGCTGGAGCGCGTCAGCGACGCGCGAGAATCGCGCAGCATCGAGCACGGATGCCTCGCGCCGCATGCCGTCCCGATGCACGAGGTAGATCTGCTCGATGTCGACCCACGACGGGCGTCCGGCGGAGTCCCACTCACCCGAGCCGAGCGACAGGTAGTCGCGGTCGCCGTCGTGCGGCTTGCTGGTCAGCCGCACCGCGTACACGCGGTCCTCGTCGCGCCGGGCGATCACGAGGACCGGCCGGTCCTTGCCGCGGCCGTCGCGCTCGTCGTACGGCACCCATGTCCACACGACCTCTCCGGCATCCGGTTCGCCGTCGACCTCAGGCGCATACGCGATCACGAGCCCGCTCGGCGGGGGCGGGACGATCTCGACGGTCTCGGTCGATCCCGTCCAGCGGCGATCGGCGGAGGACGAGTCCTCGTGCGAGGCGGGAGCCGACGGGGGTCGGAGGATCCGTGCGATTCGGCCGATCAAGCCGGGGCGGGATGTCACCACGTCAGGCTAACGCGCGCGAAGGGGCGCCGCGGGAATCCGCGACGCCCCTTCGACGAGCGAGAGGTCAGGCCTTGCTGTTCTCCAGCACGTAGCCCTCCTCGCCGTGGATGACGGTGTCCAGACCGGCCACCTCGTCCTCGTTCTTCACGCGGAACCCGATCGTCTTGTGGATCGCGAAGCCGATGATCCAGGCGAGCACGAACGAGTAGATGAGCACCGCGAAGGCTGCGATCGCCTGCACCAGCAGCTGCGTGCCGTCGCCGCCCGTGAAGAGGCCGGTGTTGGTCGCGAAGAATCCGATGTAGAGCGTTCCGATGAGGCCGCCGACGAGGTGGATGCCCACGACGTCGAGCGAGTCGTCGAAGCCCCACTTGAACTTCAGCTCGATCGCGAGGGCGCAGACGGCGCCGGCGATGAAGCCCAGGAGGATGGCCCAGCCGGGCGTGAGCGCGGCACAGGCGGGCGTGATGGCGACGAGGCCGGCCACCGCACCCGAGGCGGCGCCCACCGACGTCGGCTTGCCGTCCTTGAACTTCTCGACGACGAGCCATGCGAGCAGCGCGGCGGCGGGCGCGGCGATCGTGTTGACGAAGGCCAGCGCGGCGACGCCGTCGGCCGCCAGCTCCGAGCCGGCGTTGAAGCCGAACCAGCCGAACCACAGCAGGCCGGCGCCGAGGAGGACGAACGGCGGGTTGTGGGGGACGTGGACGCCCTTCTGGAATCCGACGCGCTTGCCGAGCACCAGCGCGAGCGCCAGAGCGGCCGCACCGGCGTTGATGTGGACGGCCGTTCCGCCGGCGAAGTCGATCGCACCGACGCCGAACCACTCCTGGAGGCCGTACGTGATCCAGCCGCCGTAGGCGAAGCTGCCGTCCTCCGCCAGACCGAAGTTGAAGACCCAGCTCGCGACCGGGAAGTAGACGATGGTCGCCCAGATCGCGGCGAAGATCATCCACGAGCCGAACTTGGCGCGGTCGGCGATCGCGCCCGAGACGAGCGCGACAGTGATGATCGCGAAGGTCGCCTGGAAGGCGACGAAGGCCAGCGGCGGGTACGCCGCGCCCTCGGGAACCTCGATGAGCGCGGACAGTCCGATGTTGTTCCAGTCGATCGACCACGGCGGGACGAGGCCCTCAGAGCCGGGGAACGCGATCGCATAGCCGTAGACGACCCAGAGGACGCCGATCAGGCCCATGGCGCCGAAGCTCAGCATCATCATGCTGATGACGCTCTTGGCCTTGACCAGACCGCCGTAGAAGAACGCGAGTCCGGGCGTCATCAGCAGCACGAGCGCTGCTGCGATCAGGATGAATGCGGTGTTGCCTTGATCCATCTCAGGGGAAACCTCTCTGCAGGGACGCAGGTAAAGCGTCGGGTTCACCCCAGTGTCGTCATGGCCCGTTTCGGCGGCGGTTCACGTCGTGTTTCCCGTCGGTTACACGGCCCGTCCCCGCGTAAACATCGTGTTTCGCGCGGAGGTGATGTCGCCGGGAATCAGGCGAGAGTCGACGCCACGAGCCGGGAGATGGCCCTCAGATACTTCTTGCGATAGCCGCCGGCGAGCATCTCTTCGGGAAAGACACCGTCCAGCGGTGCGCCGGTGGCCCGGATCGGCAGTTCGGCGTCGTAGACCCGGTCGATGAAGGCGACGAACCGGAGTGCGGCCGACTGGTCGGCGAAGGGCTCGACCTCGCGAAGGCCCACCGCGTCGAGCCCCTCGATCAGGCGGATGTAGCGAGAGGGATGCACCCGAGCGAGATGCGCCACGAGCGAGGCGAAGTCGTCGTCGGACGCGACGCCGGAGGCCGCGGCATCCGCGATCGCGGCGCGATAGTCGGCGTCGCTGAGGACGGCGGCGTGACCATCGACGGCGCGCTGACGGTAGTCGGTGCCGTCGATGCGGATCGTCTGGAAGCTCGCCGCCATCGCGTGGATCTCGCGCAGGAAGTCCTGCGCGGCGAAGCGCCCCTCCCCCAGCGCGTTGGGCGGAGTGTTGGATGTCGCGGCCAGGCGTGTTCCTGTCGAGACGAGTTCGCCGAGCAGGCGGGTCATCACCATCGTGTCGCCCGGATCGTCGAGCTCGAACTCGTCGATGCACAGCAGATCGGCCCCGCGGAACAGGGCGACGGTGTTCTGATAGCCGAGGGCGCCGACGAGCGCCGTGTACTCGATGAACGACCCGAAGTACTTCCGTCGCGCCGGCAGCGCGTGATAGATCGCCGCCAGGAGGTGCGTCTTGCCGACGCCGAAGCCGCCGTCGAGGTACACGCCGGGTTTGGTCTCCGGTCGCTTGGGTCTCCGGAAGAAGCCCCCCTTCTCAGGCTGAGCGACGCCCGAGAAGGCCTGAAGCAGGGTCTTCGCCTCCTGCTGCGAGGGAAAGGCGGGGTCGGCCCGGTACGTGTCGAAGGTGGCGTCCGCGAACTGCGGCGGAGGAACCAGGGCGGCCACCATCTCCGCGCCCGCCAGCTGCGGGTCTCGCTCCGTCAGATGGACGATGCCTGTCGGTGCCGAGACGGTCATGCGCGATCCTGTGTCCAACTCTTACGGGGGCGGACGGCCGAGGGGCCGGGGAATCTAAGGTCGTAGACGACGGTTCCACCCTAACCGTCGGACAATCGGCACTGATCGAGGAGCAACATGACCGTCGAGACAGATCCGTCGTCGGAGAAGTTCGCCGAGTACGCCGAGCCGGGCCGGCTCGTCACGGGTGAGTGGCTCGAGCAGCACCTCGGCACGCCCGGCCTCGTCGTCGTCGAATCCGACGAGGACGTCCTCCTGTATGAGACCGGACACATCCCCGGCGCTGTGAAGGTGGACTGGCACACCGAGCTCAACGATCCCGTGGTCCGCGACTACGTGGACGGCGCCGGTTTCGCGGCGCTTCTGTCGCGCAAAGGCATTTCGCGCGACGACACCGTGGTGATCTACGGCGACAAGAACAACTGGTGGGCGGCCTACGCTCTGTGGGTCTTCTCGCTGTTCGGCCACGACGACGTGCGCCTCCTCGACGGCGGACGCGACAAATGGATCTCGGAGGGTCGACCGCTGACCACCGACGTGCCGACGCCGACCCCCACGGACTACCCGGTCGTGGAGCGTGATGACTCCACGCTGCGGGCGTACAAGGAGGACGTGCTGCAGCACCTCGGCAACCCGCTCATCGATGTGCGGTCGCCCGAGGAGTACAACGGGTCGCGCACGTCGGCTCCCGCGTATCCCGAAGAGGGGGCGCTGCGTGCAGGGCACATCCCGACCGCGAAGAGCGTGCCGTGGGCGCGTGCCGTGGCCGAGGACGGAGGCTTCAAGCCGCGGGCCGAACTCGATGCGATCTACCGCGACGAGGTCGGGCTGAACGACGGCGACCCCGTGGTCGCTTACTGCCGTATCGGCGAGCGGTCGAGCCACACGTGGTTCGTGCTCAAGCACCTCCTCGGTTTCGATGACGTGCGGAACTACGACGGATCGTGGACGGAGTGGGGCAGCGCAGTGCGCGTGCCCATCGTCACCGGTGCCGAGCCCGGCGAGCTGCCCGCGCGCTGAGCCGGGGCATCCGCCGCCGTGAAAGGATGGCGGGGATGACCGACACCGCACTTCCCGAGGCGCTCGCCGACATCCGCGACGAGTTCCTGGAGCTTCCCGAGCCGGAACGGCTGCAGCTCCTGTTGGAGTACTCGCAGGAGCTGCCCGCGGTGCCTGCCGAGTACGAGGGGCATCCCGAGCTGTACGAGCGCGTCGCGGAGTGCCAGTCGCCGGTCTTCATCATCGTCGACGTGGGCGATGACGGTGTCGTCGCCATGCATGCGACCGCGCCCGCCGAGGCTCCGACCACGCGAGGCTTCGCGAGCATCCTCGCGCAGGGAATCACCGGACTTCGCGCGGAAGAGGTGCTGGCGATCCCGTCGGATTTCCCGCAGACGATCGGCTTGACGCGGGTCGTCTCGCCGCTGCGGATCTCGGGTATGACCGGCATGCTGATGCGGGTCAAGCGCCAGGTCCAGGCGAAGCGGTCGCTCTGACTCGAGTCGGTCAGACCTCGGCCCCCTCGCGGCTGCCGGCGAGGTTCATCTCGCGCAGCCACGAGGTGATGCGCTGCGTCCAACGGTCCTGGTCGTAGTTCCACAGCTTCGTGTGCCGTGCGACGTCGAAGACTTCGAGCTGCACGAGGTCCGGACGTGCCCGAGCGAGCTCGTGCGACGCGTCGGACGGCACGAAGCCGTCGTCGTCGCTGTGGAGGATGAGGATCGGATGCCTCAGCTCGGCCGCGCGCGCGACGACGTCGAGCCGGTCGAAAGGGATTGCGCTGCCTGCGCGCGCGATCGGAGCGGTCCACTCGTGCTGCAGAGCCTCGATCGCCAGTCCGCTGACCGTGGGCGGGACGCGCATGATGCGGGCCTGGTACTGGAGGACGATGCGCCAGTCGATCACCGGCGACTCGAGGATCAGCCCCGCGATGGCGTGGCGATGAGCGGAGTTCAGCGAGACCTGGAGCGCGATCGCGCCGCCCATCGACCACCCCATCAGGATGATGCGCCGCGCTCCTCGTCGCCGGGCGAAACCGACCGCGGCGTCCACGTCGCGCCATTCGGTGGCACCCAGGGTGTAGGTCCCTGTTCTGCTGCGCGGGGCCTCGCCGTCGTTGCGATACGAGACGACCAGGGTGGAGATTCCGAGGGAGTGGAAGAGGGGTACGGCCCTCAAGCACTCGGCGCGGGTCGTCCCGCGTCCGTGCACCTGGATCACCCAGGTGTCGCCGTCTCCCGCCGGGAAGAACCACGCGGGGCACGGGCCCACCACCGAGCCGATCAGCTCTGGCGTGAAGGGGAGGTGGAGCTGCTCGGGCCTGTCGTAGTACCAGCCGCTGAACGCCGCGTCAGGCGAGAGCCGGGAGTCCGAGCCGATGTGCGTGAGCAGCTTGCGTTTGACGCTCACATCGTCCTGGGACAGGACAGACCCAACCTTGACGTAGGTGGAGGTGCCGGTGGTGAAGAGTCCGTAGCGACCGGGGAGCCCCGTGTCGGGTGTCTTCGCGAGGGTGATCGTCTGGGCGGCCGTGTCCAGGGCGAGGATCCTCGTGTCGGGCACGCGTCCGGCGGGTGTGACCACGCGCCGCGCCATGTGGATCGAAGCGACGGCGGTGGCCGAGAGCGCGGTGGCCAGAGCGACGCTGACGATGCCCAGCGCAACCCTGATCCCGGTGAGCAGGGCGGGTGATGCGCCGGTCTTCGCGGCGCGCCTGAAGGCGTCCATCGAGGCCTCACTCTAGTCTGTCCGGGTGGCTGAGCTTCGTCCTCCGGCGGCTACGACGCCGTTCGCGCTGGCAGCCGACGCGGTGCGGGCCATCAGGTTCCGCGGCGACCTGTCGGTCCGCGAGATCCCGGCGCCCGGTGGGCTCGCTCCCGATGCCCTCGCGCTGGCGGGCGACGTGCGTCCGGAGACGGAGGGCGCCGACTCCGCGTACGGCACCGGCCGGTTCATCCTGCTGCACGATCCCGACGAGCCGGCGCAGTGGAACGGGCCCTGGCGCATCGTCTGCTTCGCGCAGGCCCCCCTCGAACCCGATATCGGCGTCGATCCGCTGCTCGCGGACGTGGCGTGGGCCTGGCTGACGGACGCGCTCCAGTCTCGTCGCGCGGGGTTCCATTCCGCGTCCGGGACGGCGACCAAAACGCTGTCGAAGGGATTCGGCGCGCTTGCGGCCGAAGGCGACGGCGCGCAGATCGAACTGCGCGCTTCCTGGTCGCCGGAAGGCGAGATCGCGCCGCACGTGGAAGCATGGGCAGAGCTCGTATGCATGCTCGCGGGGCTTCCCCCGGGGTCGGAAGGAATCGAAATGCTGGGTCTGCGCAGGATGACGCGTGACTGAGTACACCGTCATCGACCGCCTGGAGGATCTCGTGGTGGCCGCGGAGCGGCTTGCAGCCGGCGAGGGTCCCGTCGCGGTCGATGTGGAGCGTGCGTCGGGTTTCCGCTACTCCCAGCGGGCGTATCTCATCCAGGTCTTCCGCCGGGGCGCGGGGGTCTTCCTCTTCGATCCGCCGCCGATCGCCGACTTCCGGCCCCTCCAGGCGGCGATCGGCGACCAGGAGTGGGTGCTGCACGCTGCGAGCCAGGACCTTCCCTCGCTGCGTGAGCTCGGACTGGAACCGTCGTCCATGTTCGACACCGAGCTCGCCGCGCGTCTGCTCGGGCACGAGCGGGTCGGGCTCGGCGCTGTCGTCGAGGACACGCTGGGAATCACCCTCGCCAAGGCCCACTCGGCATCCGACTGGTCCACCCGGCCGCTGCCCCAGGCGTGGCTGGAGTACGCGGCGCTCGATGTCGAGCACCTCGTCGACGTGCGCGACGCGTTGGCGGCCGAGCTGGCCGAGCAGGGCAAGACAGCTTTCGCCGACGAGGAGTTCCGGGCCGTGCTGGATCGCGAGCCGAAGCCGCCCCGCGAGGAGCCGTGGCGCCGCCTCAGCGGGCTGCACACGGTCCGCGGCCGGCGCCCGCTCGCGGTGGCCCGTGCCCTGTGGACCGCGCGCGAGGAGTTCGCTCGCGAGCAGGATGTCGCGCCGGGACGTCTCGTCCCCGATCGCGCGCTCGTGGCGGCCGTGCTGGCCGACCCGAAGTCGAAGCAGGAACTGGCGGCGGTCAAGGAGTTCACCGGCCGGGCGAGCCGGTCGCAGCTCGACAGATGGTGGGCGGCATTCGAGGCGGGACGGGCGACGACGGAGCTGCCGCTGGAACGTGCGCCGGGGGGCGATTCGCTTCCGCCGCCGCGCGCCTGGCCGGATCGCAATCCCGAGGCCGATGCGCGATTGAAGGCGGCCCGCCCCGCGGTGGAGCAGCGTGCCGAGGAGCTGCGGATGCCGACGGAGAATCTTCTGACTCCGGACCTGCTCCGTCGTGTGGCGTGGGCTCCCCCGGCGCCGCTCACCGCCGAAGCGGTCGGAGAGTCCCTGCTCGCGCTCGGCGCGCGACCCTGGCAGGTTGCGCAGACCGCACAGGTGATCGCCGATGCCTTTGTCGGATCCGTGCAACCCTCTGAGTCGGCGTCGGACAGCGTTTCGTAGGATTCCCCCACCCGATTCCGGCCGCCCCGCGGGGCGCTCCTAGGCTGACGTCATCCCTATTTTTGGAGGCAGAGTGGCCGAGATTTCGGACGTCTTCTTCGTCGATGGAATGCGCACCCCTTTCGGTCGCGCGGGCGAGAAAGGCATGTACTGGAACACCCGTGCCGATGACCTCGCCGTCAAGGCGACCATCGGTGTCATGGAGCGCAACCCCCAGGTCCCGCGCGAGCGTATCGATGACGTGGCGATCGCCGCGACCTCGCAGACGGGCGACCAGGGCCTGACCCTCGGGCGTTCGGTCGCGATCCTCGCCGGTCTCCCCCAGACGGTGCCCGGGTTCGCGATCGACCGCATGTGCGCCGGCGCGATGACGAGCGTGACGACCATGGCCGGGTCGATCGGAATGGGGATGTACGACATCGCGCTGGCCGGCGGGGTCGAGCACATGGGGCACCACCCCATCGGCGCGAACGCCGACCCCAATCCTCGCTTCGTCGCCGAGAAGATGGTCGACCCCGGTGCTCTCAACATGGGTGTGACGGCCGAGCGCATCTTCGACCGGTTCCCGCACCTCACCAAGGAGCGCTCCGACCGCTACGGCATGCTGAGCCAGCACAAGGTGCAGGCGGCCTACGACGCCGGCAAGATCCAGCCCGACCTCGTTCCCGTCGCCACCAAGACCGCGGACGGCGCGTGGGGACTCGCGACGGAGGACGAGGGCCGTCGTCCTCAGACGACCATGGAGGATCTCGCCACGCTCAAGACGCCCTTCCGCCCGCACGGGCGGGTCACCGCCGGCACGTCCTCGCCGCTGACCGACGGCGCCACGATGTCCCTCCTCGCCGGCGGACGCGCGGTGAAGGAGTTGGGTCTCGCCCCGAAGATGAGACTGGTCTCGTTCGCCTTCGCCGGCGTGCAGCCCGAGATCATGGGGATCGGACCCATTCCGTCGACCGAGAAGGCGCTGCAGAAGGCCGGCCTCACGATCGACGACATCGGCCTCTTCGAGCTCAATGAGGCGTTCGCCATCCAGGTGATCTCGCTCCTCGACCACTTCGGCATCGCCGACGACGACCCGCGCGTCAATCAGTGGGGCGGGGCCATCGCCTTCGGTCACCCGCTGGCTGCGTCCGGCGTGCGACTCATGATCCAGCTTGCGGCGCAGTTCGCGGAGCGGCCGGACGTCCGATACGGCCTCACCGCCATGTGCGTGGGACTGGGCCAGGGTGGCTCGGTGATCTGGGAGAACCCGCACTATGACGGCAAGAAGCGCAAGTAGGAGACATCCCGCCATGACGAATTACGACGAGATCGACTTCTCCCCTCTCGATGCCCTGGCCGACGGAGAGGTGGTCACGCACTCCCCCGCGCGGGACGTGCGCCTCCCGTCCGGCAAGGTGCTCGCTCTCATCACGCTCGACAACGGCCGCGACCACACCCGCCCGAACACGCTGGGCCCGACCACCCTGAAGGAACTGGGCGCGAACCTCGACGCTCTGAAGGATCGTGCCGGCAGGGGCGAGATCCACGCCGTCGGCATCACCGGAAAGCAGTACATCCTCGCCGCCGGAGCCGACCTCTCCGACATCTCGCGCGTCGACTCGAAAGACACTGCGCGTCTGGTCGCACAGCTCGGTCACCACGTGTTCGGCAAGCTGTCGGACCTGGGGGTCCCGGTCTTCGCCTTCGTGAACGGGCTCGCGCTCGGCGGCGGGCTCGAGATCGCGCTCAACAGCACCTATCGGACAGTGGATGCCTCCGCCGCCGCGATCGCTCTCCCCGAGGTCTTCCTCGGGATCATCCCGGGATGGGGAGGCGCCTACCTGCTTCCGAACCTCATCGGCATCGAGAACGCGCTCGAAGTGGTGATCTCGAACCCGCTGAAGCAGAATCGCATGCTCAAGCCGCAGCAGGCCTTCGACTACGGGATCGTCGATGCGATCTTCCCGGCGGCGAACTTCCTCGAGGACTCGCTGAAGTGGGCCGACGGCGTGCTGGCCGGCGCCGTCCGGGTGGAGCGCAAGAACGAGCCCGGCAAGATCGAGCGACTGACGAAGTGGCCGATCGCGATCAAGGTCGCCCGCGGCATGCTGGAGTCGAAGATCGGCACGGTCCCGAAGTCGCCGTATGCGGCTCTCGAGCTGCTCGACAAAGCGAAGAGCGGCACGCGTGCGGAAGGCTTCGCCCGCGAGGACGAGGCTCTCGCCGAACTCGTGACCGGCGACCAGTTCGCCGCGTCGATGTACGCGTTCGACCTGGTGCAGAAGCGGGCGAAGCGTCCGGTCGGCGCGCCGGACAAGGCGCTCGCGAAGAAGGTCACGAAGGTCGGGATCATCGGTGCCGGCCTCATGGCGAGCCAGTTCGCGCTGCTCTTCGTGCGCAAGCTGCAGGTGCCCGTGCTGATCACAGACCTGGATCAGGCGCGCGTCGACAAGGGCGTGGCCTACATCCACGAGGAGATCGGCAAGCTCGAGGCGAAGGGGCGTCTGGACGGCGACACCGCGAACAAGCTGCGCTCGCTCGTCACGGGCACGACCGACAAGAGCCGATACGCCGATTGCGACTTCGTGATCGAGGCGGTCTTCGAGGAGGTCGGGGTCAAGCAGCAGGTCTTCGCCCAGATCGAGAGCGTGGTCGCCGAGGACGCGATCCTCGCCACCAACACCTCCTCCCTGTCCGTCGAGGAGATCGGTGAGAAGCTGGCTCACCCGGAGCGGCTGGTCGGGTTCCACTTCTTCAACCCCGTCGCGGTGATGCCGCTCATCGAGATCGTGAAAACCCCGCAGACGGCGGATGCCGCGCTCTCGACCGCCTTCGTCGTCGCGAAGGATCTCGGCAAGAACGCGGTGCTGACCGCCGACGCCCCCGGCTTCGTCGTCAACCGACTCCTGGCGAAGGTCATGGGCGAGGCCGCGCGGGCCGTGTACGAGGGGACGCCGATCGGAGAGGTCGAGAAGGCCTTCGCGCCGCTCGGGCTGCCGATGGGACCGTTCCAGCTGATCGACCTCGTCGGCTGGAAGGTCGCTGCGCACGTCCAGGACACGATGGTCCGCGCCTTCCCGGAGCGGTTCTACGCGAACGACAACTTCCATGCCCTGGCCGAGCTGCCCGAGGTGGTCGAGAAGGACAAGGCCGGGCGTGTGACAGGGTGGACCAAGGCGGCCGAGAAGGTGCTCAAGCCGGCCGTCGGCGGCACCCGCGCATCGGCGGACGACATCCTGCGCCGAGTGCAGGACGGGCTGGCGCAGGAGATCCGCATCATGCTCGACGAAGGAGTGGTCCCCGAGGTTCAGGACATCGACCTCTGCCTCATCCTCGGCGCAGGCTGGCCGTTCATCGATGGTGGCGCTTCGCCGTACCTCGATCGTGAGGGCGCGTCCGAGCGGGTCTTCGGCGACACGTTCCACCACCCGGTGATCCGAGGTATCGGCGCCTGACGGCATCCCGTATCGAAGACAGGGTGCGTTCCTTCGGGAGCGCACCCCTTCTCGTCGTGTGGCCCTCAGCGTCGCTTCTCGCGGGAGAGGGTGGGAAGGACGGGAATCTCGCGGGTGTCGGCGCCGCGAGCGACCGGGATGCGCGTTCCGAGCACCTGTGCGACCACGTCCTGCGCGATCTTCGCGGGTGTCAGCCCGGCTTCTTCGAGAATCTGCTCGCGGCTCGCGTGATCGATGAACTCGTCGGGCACACCGAGCTCATCGACGGCGGTGTCCACGCCGGCCTCGCGAAGGACCTGACGAACCCGAGTGCCGATGCCGCCCACGCGGATGCCGTCCTCGATCGTGATCACCAGGCGATGGGACGCCGCCAGCTCGATGATCGAGGGCTGCACGGGAACCGCCCAGCGCGGATCGATGACGGTGGCTCCGATTCCCTGCGCCCGGAGACGTTCGGCGACATCCACCGCGACGTGCACCATGGGGCCGATTCCGACGATCAGCACGTCCGCGGACTCCGAACGCACCAGGACGTCCACCCCGTCGTCGAGGCGTTCGATCGCCGGAAGGTCGGCGCTCACCGCTCCCTTGGGGAAGCGCACGACCGTGGGCGCGTCCTCGACTGCCACCGCCTCGTTGAGCGCTTCTCGGAGTCGCTCGGCGTCGCGGGGCGCGGCGATGCGGATGTTCGGGACGAGCTGCAGCATCGCCAGGTCCCAGATGCCGTGGTGGCTCGGTCCGTCCGGCCCCGTGACGCCGGCGCGGTCGAGCACGAAGGTGACTCCGGCGCGGTGGAGTGCGACATCCATCAGCACCTGGTCGAACGCGCGGTTCATGAAGGTCGCGTAGATGGCCACCACGGGGTGCAGTCCCCCGAAGGCGAGACCAGCCGCCGAGGCGACGGCATGCTGCTCTGCGATCCCGACGTCGTAGACGCGGTCGGGGAACCGCTGCGCGAACGGGAGGAGGCCGGTAGGACGCAGCATCGCTGCGGTCATCGCGATGACGTCGCTCCGCCGCTCGCCGACCCGGACGAGCTCGTCGGCGAAGACATCCGTCCACGCCGGCGCAGCCCCGGCGGTCGCGACGGTCTTGCCGGTGAGCGGATCGATCTTGCCGACGGCGTGGAAGGCATCGGCTTCGTCGTCGAGGGCCGGCTGATAGCCACGGCCCTTCTCGGTGATGGCGTGCACGATGACGGGAGCGCCGTAGGTCTTGGCGAGCTCGAGCGTCTCCATGAGCGTCGGAAGGTCGTGTCCGTCGACCGGGCCGAGGTACTTGATGTCGAGATTGGAGTACAGCGCGGCATTGTTGGTGAAGCGCGAGAGGAATCCGTGCGTCCCGCCGCGGACGCCCCGGTAGACCGCGCGTCCCGCGGGCCCCAGCTTGCGGAAGAAGCTGTCGGACCCGCGGTGCAGGTTGCGGTAGGCCTCGGCCGTCCGGACGCGGTTGAGGTAGCGGGCCATTCCCCCGATCGTCGGGGCGTAGGAGCGGCCGTTGTCGTTCACGACGATGACCAGGTTGCGGTCGTTGTCGTCGGAGATGTTGTTGAGCGCCTCCCACGTCATGCCGCCGGTGAGCGAGCCATCGCCCACGACGGCGACGACGTGACGGTCCTTGCGCCCCGTGCGCGTGAGCGCCCTCGAAACTCCATCGGCCCAGCTGAGCGAGCTCGATGCGTGCGACGACTCGACGACGTCGTGCGGACTCTCGGACCGCTGCGGGTAACCGGCGAGACCGCCGCGCGAGCGCAAGCCGGAGAAGTCCTGTCGGCCGGTCAGGAGCTTATGGACGTACGACTGGTGCCCGGTGTCGAAGATGAAGGGATCAGACGGCGAGTCGAACACTCGATGCAACGCGATCGTCAACTCGACGACGCCCAGGTTCGGACCGAGGTGGCCACCGGTGCGGGCGACGTTCTCGATGAGAAACGCGCGGATCTCCGCGGACAGTTCCTCGAGCTGATCCATGCTCAGCGCATCGAGATCGCGCGGCCCGGAGATCGAGGGCAGCAACGCCATATAGTCCTTCTCCCCCTTGATCCGCGTGGTGCGGCGCCGCGGCCGGCGCGTTCGTCAGTCTACCCGGCCGGGTCCTGAACCCAGCCCGGAGCGCGGCGATCGCCACTCGCGTCCAGGAAGTAGAAGGGGCCCGAGTCCTCGGACTCGGGCCCCTTCTACGCGGGTCAGACGAGCGACCGCAGCACGTACTGGAGGATTCCTCCGTTGCGGTAGTAGTCCGCCTCACCGGGCGTGTCGATACGGACCACGGCATCGAACTCGACGATCTGCTTCCCCTCGGCCGAGAACTCGCTCGGAGCCGCCGTGACGTGGACCGTCTTGGGCGTGACGCCTTCGTTGAGCTGCTCGAGTCCCGAGATCGAGACGATCTCGGTCCCGTCCAGCCCGAGCGACTCCCAGGTCTCGCCCGCGGGGAACTGCAGCGGTACGACACCCATGCCGATGAGGTTCGACCGGTGGATCCGCTCGAAGCTCTCGGTGATGACGGCCTTGACCCCCAGAAGGCTGGTGCCCTTGGCGGCCCAGTCGCGCGACGATCCCGACCCGTACTCCTTCCCGCCGAAGATCACCAGCGGGGTGCCCTCCGCCTGGTAGTTCTGGCTCGCGTCGTAGATGAACGCCTGCGGACCCCCCGGCTGCGTGAAGTCGCGGGTGTAGCCGCCCTCCACCACGTTGCCGTCGTTGACGGCACGGACGAGCAGGTTCTTGAGCCGGATGTTCGCGAAAGTGCCCCGGATCATGACCTCGTGGTTTCCACGCCGCGACCCGTAGGAGTTGAAGTCCTTGCGCTCGACCCCGTGCGCCGCGAGGTACTGGCCCGCGGGGCTGTCGACCTTGATGTTGCCTGCCGGGCTGATGTGGTCGGTCGTGACCGAGTCGCCGAGGGTCGCCAGAACCCGCGCGCCGGTGATGTCGGTGACCGGGGTCAACTCCATGGTCATGCCCTCGAAGTACGGGGGCTTGCGCACATACGTCGACGATTCGTCCCACTCGAAGACATCGCCGGTCGGCGTGGGCAGATTGCGCCAGCGCTCGTCGCCTTCGAACACGGTCGCGTACTGCTTCGTGAACATCTCCTCGCTGATGGACGAGTCGATGGTCGCCTGCACCTCTGCGGCGTCGGGCCAGATGTCCTTGAGGAAGACGTCGTTTCCGTCGCGGTCGGTGCCGAGCGGATCGGTCTCGAAGTCGAAGTTCATCGACCCCGCCAGCGAGTAGGCGATCACCAGGGGCGGGCTCGCGAGATAGTTCATCTTCACGTCCGGGTTGATCCGGCCCTCGAAGTTGCGGTTGCCCGAGAGCACGGCCGTGACCGCGAGATCGTTCTCGTTCACCGCCGCGGAGACCTCTTCGATGAGCGGTCCGGAGTTGCCGATGCACGTCGTGCATCCGTACCCCACGGTGTAGAAGCCGAGGTCCTCGAGGTCCTTCGTGAGTCCGGCCTTCTCGTAGTAGTCGGTGACGACCTTCGACCCCGGCGCGAGGGTCGTCTTGACCCACGGCTTGGCCTTCAGGCCCTTCTTCACCGCGTTGCGCGCCAGCAGTCCGGCCGCGAGCATCACGGACGGGTTCGAGGTGTTGGTGCAGGAGGTGATGGCCGCGATGGTCACCGCGCCGTGGTCGAGCGTGAAGCTCTCACCGTCGGCGAGGGTGACGGCCGTCGGCTTGGACACCGTCTGCGGAGCGTGCGACCGGTGGACGTGGACGTGCTCGTTGTGCTCGGACTCCGGGGTGTTCCCGGGAGGGTCGGACGCGGGGAACGACTCGGCGATCTCGAGATCGACCAGGTCGTGCTCCACGTCGGCGTAATTGGTGAGGTCGCTCTCGAACTGCTCCTTGGCCCTCGTGAGCACGATGCGGTCCTGCGGACGCTTCGGGCCGGCGATCGAGGGGACCACCGTGGAGAGGTCGAGCTCCATGTACTCCGAGAACACCGGCTCGTTGGCGGCGTCATGCCAGAGGTGCTGCGCTTTCGCGTACGCCTCGACGAGGGCGAGCTGCTCCTCGCTGCGCCCGGTGAGGCGGAGATAGTCCACGGTGACGTCGTCGATGGGGAACATCGCGGCGGTCGAGCCGAACTCCGGGCTCATGTTGCCGATGGTGGCGCGGTTGGCCAGCGGAACGGACGCGACGCCCTCGCCGTAGAACTCGACGAACTTGCCGACCACGCCGTGCTTGCGCAGCATGTCGGTGATCGTGAGCACCACGTCGGTGGCCGTGACGCCCGTCGGGATCGATCCGGTGAGCTTGAACCCGACGACGCGCGGGATGAGCATCGAGACCGGCTGCCCCAGCATCGCTGCCTCGGCCTCGATGCCGCCGACGCCCCACCCCAGCACGCCCAGGCCGTTGACCATGGTCGTGTGGGAGTCGGTGCCCACGCACGTGTCGGGGTACGCCCGCAGCACACCGCCGACGGTGCGGTCGTAGACCACCTTCGCGAGGTGCTCGATGTTCACCTGGTGGACGATGCCCGTCCCCGGCGGCACGACCTTGAAGTCGTCGAACGCGGTCTGACCCCAGCGGAGGAACTGGTAACGCTCGCCGTTGCGCTCGTACTCGATCTCGACGTTGCGCTCGAGCGCGTTCTCGGTGCCGAACAGGTCGGCGATGACCGAGTGGTCGATGACCATCTCGGCGGGCGACAGCGGGTTGATCCGGGTCGGGTCTCCGCCGAGGGCGCTCACCGCCTCGCGCATCGTGGCGAGGTCGACGATGCACGGCACGCCGGTGAAGTCCTGCATCACGACGCGGGCCGGGGTGAACTGGATCTCGGTGTCGGGCTCGGCCGCGGCATCCCACGAACCGAGCGCCTCGATCTGAGCCTTCGTGACGTTCGCGCCGTCTTCGGTGCGCAGGAGATTCTCGAGGAGCACCTTCAAGCTGAAGGGGAGCTTCTCGTACCCCGCGACCTTGTCGATGCGGTAGATCTCGTAGTCGGTGCTGCCGACTGTCAGGGTGCTCTTGGCACCGAAGCTGTCAACCGTGGACACGTGTGTCTCCTTCGTCGGCGGCGGGGCCTGGACTCCCCATCATCCCCCGCTCCGGGGCCCTCGGCTAGTGAGGTCAACCTAATCCGGCTCGGGGTCAATTTATCTTGATGTCAAGATAAATGTATCACTTCCGATGTGCGGGATAGAGTGCCCGGACGGCGAGCCACGTCACCGCGACGAGCGGCGCGAACAGCGGAAGGCCCATGACGAGCTTGAACGTTCCCAGGGCTGTCACGTCACCGGAGAAGTACAGCGGCAGCTGGACCAGCAGGCGCGCCGCGAAGAGCGACGCCCACGCGATCGACAGCCAGAAGAAGACGCGGCGCTTTCGCTTGTCGGAGCGCCACGCGGTGCCCTCGCCCATCAGGAACCCCACGGCGAGCCCGATCAACGGCCAGCCGACCAGAGCCGACACGAGGAATGCCGTGCCGTAGATCGAATTGGTGACGAAGCCGGGGATGAAGCTGTCCTCGCCCCGCCCGGTCCACAGCGAGAGCCCGGCGGCGGCAGCCGCCGCCACGAGTCCCCCGATGGCGGCGGTGGCCGGCTGCCGCTGAACGAGCCGGACCAGCGTGAACGCCGCCGCGAGTCCCACCGAGAGAGCGAGACTCAGCAGGAGGTTCCCGGAGCGCGTGTCCGCGTCGTAGGTCGCCGTCCAGGCGATGAGGAACACGAGACCCGGGAGCACCGACTCGAGCACGCCGCGCCAGCCGCCCATCGCGGCCCAGACCACATGACCGGTCGTCTTGCCCTCGGCCGGGTCGAGACCCGCGCGGCGCGCGGCTCCGCCGAGCGCCGCTCCGAGAAGACCCGAAGCGGATGCCTCGGACGCCGGCGGCGGTGTCAGCCCGGGGCTGCCGGACTCGTCGTCGGCCGGCGACGCCGTGCCGCTCACGCCGTTCCCGGGGTCGCGGGCATGCGGAGCGGGATGAGGTCGCGCGGGGGCATCGGAGAACCGCCGCGCACCACCACGATCGAGCGGAAGAGGTCTTCCACTGCTGCCGCGGCCTCGACATCAGACGTCGCGGCGCCACCGATGACACCACGGAGGAACCATCGTGGGCCGTCCACCCCGACGAACCGGGCGAGGCGCTTCCCGGCTCCGCCGTCGGCGCCGGCGACGACGGGGACCTCGGCCAGGAGCTCCGGGCCGAGGGGCCCTTCGCGCTCTTCGACGCGCCCGCCCTGCTGGCGGATCTGCGAGCGGATCTGCTCGCGCGTCTCGGCCCAGAGTCCGACCGTCCGCGGAGCGGCGAACGGCTGGACCTGCAGCGTCGACCCGGCGTAGTCCAGGCCCACCGCGACGATGCGCTTGGTCTGCTCCTCGACCTCCAGGCGGAGGTTGAGGCCTTCGCGCGGCAGGATCTTGATGCCCCCAAGGTCGATGTAGGGCCGGACCGGGTTCGCCTCGGATTCGTCGAAGGGGCCGGCGACGGCGCGATCCTCGGGCGCGTCCTTGCGGACGCCGTCGGCGGGCGTGGCGTCGGTCATGCGAGGACTCCGTCCTTCTTGTATCCGGTGGAGCCGAAGCCGCCGTCGCCCCGCACGCTCTCGGGCAGCGTGTCGACCGGAACGAACCGAGCCCGCGGAACCTGCATCACGATCATCTGCGCGATACGGTCGCCGACCTGGATGTCGTGCGCTTCGTGCGTGTCGGTGTTGAGGAGGATCACCTTGATCTCGCCCCGATAGCCGGCGTCGATCGTGCCGGGGGCGTTCACGACGGTGATGCCGTGCTTGGCGGCCAAGCCGCTGCGGGGAACGACGAACGCGACGAAGCCCTCCGGGAGAGCGATCCGCACCCCGGTCGCGACCGTCGCGCGCTCCCCCGGCCCCAGCCGGACGGCTTCGGCGGCGATGAGGTCCGCGCCGGCATCGCCGGGATGCGCGTACACCGGAACGTCGGAGGCGATAATGGGAACGTCCACCGTTTCAGTCACCCAATGAGGGTAATGCAGAAGACAGCACTCGACATCGGCGCAGGCGTCTATCGGGAGACGCTCGGTCCGTCCCTGTGGACACTCGTCAGCGCCGCACTCGTCGCACCGATGGCGTCGCTCGTTCTCGCCCCGATCGACACGACGCTGTCGCTCCTGGCGGGCGTGGCCGTCGGCGTTGTGGTCGTGGTCGTGCTCGTGGCCGCCTCGCCGCGCCTCGACCTCCGCGCGGGCGAGCTGCGCGCCGGGCGGGCGCACATCGATGTCGCTCTCCTCGGCGAGCCGATCGCGCTCGCGGGCGAAGAGGCGCGACACGCGCGCGGCGCCGGGCTCGATCCGCGCGACTGGCACGTCATCCGAGGTGGGATCGACGGGGTGGTCGTCCTCCCGGTGAACGATCCCCAGGATCCGACTCCGGCGTGGGTCGTCTCGACGCGCACGCCGGATCGGCTCGCGGCTGCGGTGCGGCGCGCTCAGCTCAGGCGGCGCACTCCGAGCAGATAGGCCCGTCTGCGGTGTCGTGGTCGAGCTGGGAGCGGTGCTTCACGAGGAAGCAGTTGGAACAGGTGAATTCGTCCTCCTGAGGGGGCAGGACGACGACATCGAGCTCGAGATCCGACAAGTCGGCGCCGGGCAGCTCGAAGCCCGAGGGGTTGTCGGCGTCCTCCACGTCGACCGCGCCCGAGAGCTTGTCGGGCACGCGCTCCTTGAGCGCCTCGATCGACTCGCTGTCGTCCTCGGTCTTGCGGGGGGCGTCGTAATCGGTGGCCATGCGTGAACGTCTCAACTTCCGGAGTATCGCGGGTGCGCGCCCTTTCGGGCGGCGATAGTTTGCATGACAGGCACCGTTTTCGCAAATGCGCTGAAACGGATGCCGAGCCTTGCGTCCGCCTGAAACTCGCGCCACGCGCCGGATATTCCCAGCCGCCGTCGCGCCCTGTGTCAGCATGGGCGGGACAGCAGGATCGGAGGGGCGTTCGCATGGAACAGCTCAAGGTGATCGGGACCGAGGACGACAGGCTCGTCCTGGCGACCGAGTCCGGCGAGAGATTCGCGCTCGCCGTCGACGATGTGCTGCGGATCGAGCTCCGCAAGGCGCGACGTGAGCGGGAGGACGACTCGCAGGCCGCCCGGCCGAGTCCCCGCGAGATCCAGGCCCACATCCGCGCCGGGCTCTCGGCCGAAGAGGTCGCGAACCTCCTCGGCGCCCGGGTGGAGGACGTCGTCCGCTTCGAAGGGCCCGTCCTCGCCGAACGGGAGCACATCGTCGGACAGGCACTCGCTGTCCCGGTGCTCCTCGGCAACGACTTCGAGCACGACCCGCACCCCACGTTCGGATCTGCGGTGCGGAGCAAGCTAGCCGAAGCCGGAGCGACGGCCGAGCGCTGGACGAGCTGGAAAGATCCGTCCGGGTGGACCGTCAAGCTGGAGTTCACCGCGAACGAGGTGGACCACGACGCACGGTGGGGATTCGACCCGCGCCGCAGCACCCTTTCCCCGCTCAATGCGGATGCGATCCAGCTGTCGCGTCAGGGCTCGCTTCCCGATGGACTCATTCCCCGCCTCCGTGCCCTGGACACCGTGCCGGCCAAGGACGATTCGCGCTTCGACAGCGGCGCTTTCGGGCCGCGAAAGCTCCCCGAAGCCGATCTCGAGTCGCCCGACCTCCCGGCCCCGGCGGCACCCGCCGTGCAGGAGGCCGCGATCAAGCGCGCAGATGAGCCGGCCGTGACGAACGCGGAGACGGCCGATCTGCTCGAGGCGCTGCGGCGACGGCGGGGTCAGCGTGAGCCGCTCCCCGGCGCTGCGGAGGAGTCGTCGCCGGCCCGCTCGCACTCCCCCGTCGCTCTCTTCGACGCGCTCGAGCCCGGCTACGACGAGGCGCCGGCGGAGGAGTCGCCGGACGCACCCTTCGACGAGCCGTCGGTCGCCGCCGAGGCCGGGCGACGCAAGGGACGCACCTCCATGCCGTCGTGGGACGAGATCGTCTTCGGCGCACGCACCGAGGACTGAAGCCTCAGGCGAACGCGCCCAGGCGCAGCAAGGGGACGGTCCGCTCTTCCGCGGTCAACGATCCGTGCTGACCGATCATCTTCTGCGGCGCCTTGTCGGAGACACGATCGTCGTAGTAGGCGATTCCGCCCCGTGCGGCCACCAGGACATCGCCCAGGCGCGCGGCGACTTCGGGCGAGGTGGGCCCGAACAGACCCGAGGCGATCGCCTCATCCCGCGAGATCACCCACGACCGTGATGACTCCGCCGACCGCCAACGACTCAGAACCGTCCGCTCGGCGCCCGGCTCGGCATAGAGATGCAGCATCCGAGGCTCGCCGCCGATCAGCCGGACGCCGTCGAGCAGGGGCTCGCCCTCACCCAGCAGCACCTGCCGATGACGCGGCACGTCGACCATGCCGTGATCGGCGGTGACGACGGCGGCTACCCCCCGTGGCAGAGCAGCGTCGAAGGCGCGAGCCGCGGCATCCAGCTTCTCCAGCGTCGCGATCCACTCGTCCGACTGCCAGCCGTGCCTATGCCCGGCACCGTCGAGCTCAGGCGCGTAGAGGTACACGAGGGACCCCGTCGTGGAAGCCGCCAGCCCGGCGGCGGTCAGGAATCGCTCCTCGAGGTCGTCGACCCCGTGGAACTCGGCGCCCGCCTGCGTGGCGAGGGTGAAGCCGGTGTTCTCGTACTCGCGTTTGGAGACCGAGAAGAAAGGCCGCCCCGACGCGGAGGCGAGCGGTGTCGCCCGTTGCCATGACAGCGGCAGATCATCGGTGTCCCAGCCGCGGAGCTGGTTCAGCACCTCGTCCGTGCCGGGGATCCGGGCGCGGTACCCGACGATGCCGTGCTCGCCCGGGGCGGTGCCGGTGAGCAGACTCGTCAGCGCCGACGCCGTGGTGGACGGGAACACAGTGCGCGCGACGTCGCGCTTGGTGCCGGCCTTCGCGAGGAAACGCGCGTGGCCGGCCCGCGCCGAAAGGTTGTGCGCGCCCAAGCCGTCAATCACCAGAACGATGGCGCTGGTCGCGGGCGGGAACCAGTCGGAGCGGCCGTCCAGGGCTGCGGACATCTGACGCACGACACCGGTGAGGCTCCGGGCCCCAGGCGGGTCCGCGGGTAGGCTGAGGGACATCGGGGCCAGTCTCGCACATCGGTGATCGGCCCCCACCGCTCCGCCGTCACCCGAGGCTCATCGTCATGCCCGTATCCCGCACCGAATCGTCCCCCGCCGACCACGGCCGCATCGAAGACGTCGATGTCTCGGCCGAGATGCAGGGGTCGTTCCTCGAGTACGCGTACTCGGTCATCTACTCGCGCGCCCTCCCCGACGCCCGCGACGGCCTGAAGCCGGTTCAGCGCCGCATCCTGTTCCAAATGGCCGACATGGGACTGCGGCCCGATCGGGGACACGTCAAGAGCGCGCGTGTCGTCGGCGAGGTGATGGGAAAGCTGCACCCGCACGGTGACGCTCCGATCTACGACGCGCTCGTGCGTCTGGCCCAGCCGTTCTCGCTGCGGGTGCCGCTCGTGGACGGCCATGGGAACTTCGGGTCTCTCGACGACGGCCCCGCCGCTCCTCGCTATACCGAGGCCCGCCTCGCGGCACCCGCACTCGCGCTGACCGAGAACCTCGACGAAGATGTCGTCGACTTCATCCCGAACTACGACGGCCAGTTCCAGCAGCCCGAGGTGCTGCCCGCGGCGTACCCGAACCTGCTCGTCAACGGGGCCACGGGGATCGCGGTCGGAATGGCCACGAACATGGCGCCCCACAACCTCATCGAGGTCGTGGGCGCGGCCGTCCACCTTCTCGACAATCCTGACGCGACCGTCGAGGAGCTGATGGAGTTCGTGCCCGGCCCCGACCTGCCGTCCGGCGGGATCATCGTCGGTCTCGACGGGATCAAGGAGGCGTACGTCAAGGGCCGCGGTTCGTTCCGGACGCGTGCCAAGGTCTCGATCGAGTCGCTCGGTCCGCGGCGCACCGGCATCGTGGTGACCGAGCTGCCCTACCTCGTCGGCCCCGAGCGCATCATCGAGAAGATCAAGGACGCCGTCACCGCCAAGAAGCTCCAGGGCATCTCGGATGTGACCGACCTCACTGACCGCCACAACGGTCTGCGGCTCGTGATCGGCATCAAGACCGGTTTCGACCCCCAGGCCGTGCTCGAGCACCTCTATCGGCTCACCCCCCTCGAGGACTCGTTCAGCATCAACAACGTCGCACTGGTCGACGGGCAACCGCAGACGCTGGGGCTCCGCGAGCTCCTGCGCGTGTATCTCGACCACCGACTGAGCGTCGTCACGCGCCGCAGCAGGTTCCGCCTCGCCCGCCGCAAAGAGCGCCTCCACCTGGTCGAGGGGCTGTTGATCGCGATTCTCGACATCGACGAGGTGATCCAGGTCATCCGCTCCTCCGACGACGGCGAGGCGGCTCGCACGCGCCTGATGGACGTCTTCGACCTCTCGGAGCCTCAGGCCGAGTACATCCTCGAGCTCCGTCTGCGGCGGCTGACCCGCTTCTCGCGGATCGAGCTCGAGGCCGAGCGCGACAAGCTCGCCGCCGAGATCGCCGAGCTCGAGGAGCTCCTGGGCAGCGAGGTGCTGCTGCGCGCGCAGGTGGCGCGCGAACTGGACGCCGCCGCGGAGACCTATGGCACGCCTCGGCGCACCCTCCTGCTCAACGGCGGCCCCGTCGCACCGCGATCCCGTGCGGCCGCCGCCGCGGCCGACCTCCAGATCGCCGACACCCCCTGCCGCGTCTTCTTCTCGGCGACCGGACGGATGGTGCGGGCCGAGCTGACGGCGGACGCGGTCAACGGCGGGATCGTGCCGCCGACGCGACGCTCCAAGCACGACGCCGTCCGTGGCTGGGTCGACACGACGACTCGGGGGGACGCCGGAGCGGTCACCAGCCATGGCCGGCTGGTGAGGTTCACTCCCGTCGATCTGCCGTCGGTGCCCGGGAACTCGGTGCAGCTGGCAGCCGGCACGAGAGCCGACCAGTATCTCGGCCTCGGCTCGGGTGAGCACGTGGTTGCGGTGGTCGCACTCGCCGACGAGCGGCCGATCGCGCTCGGGACCCGTCACGGGATCGTCAAGCGCGTCGCCGCGTCCGAACTGGGCAACAAGCATGACGTCGAGGTCATCGCGCTGCGAGACGGCGACAGGGTCGTGGGTGCCGGTCACGCGGGCGACGGCGACGAGCTCGTCTTCGTATCCAGCGACGCTCAGCTGCTCCGCTTCGACGCGTCCTCGGTGCGCCCGCAGGGGCGCGCCGCCGGCGGCATGGCGGGGATCCGCCTCTCGGAGGGCGCGGAGGTCATCGCGTTCACGGCGGTGGGGGCATCCGTCTTCGATGCTGTCGTCGTCACGGTCGCCGGTTCGGCCGCCGCCCTGCCCGGCACCGATGCCGGGAGTGCGAAGGTTTCCGCGTTCACGGAGTTCCCCGCGAAGGGCCGCGCCACCGGTGGAGTGCGCGCCCAGCGGTTCCTGAAGGGCGAGGACGTCCTCACGCACGCGTGGGTGGGAGTCGAACCGCGTGCGGTCGGCGCAGACGGGTCGACCCGATCGCTGCCCGCCGCGGGGGCCAAGCGCGACGCGTCGGGAACCCCGCTCGAGGGGGTCATCGGCGCGATCGGCACCGGCGTCCGCTGATCGCCGTCGGACGCCTGCCGATCAGGCGTCGATGCGCTCCCGTGCGAGGCGATCGCTGGAATCGATGATGAACTCCTTGCGCGGCGCGACATCGTTTCCCATGAGCAGTTCGAAGACGGATGCCGCGGCCTCGGCATCCGTCATCTGGACGCGTCGGAGGGTGCGGCCCGCCCGGTCCATGGTCGTCGTCGCCAGCTGGTCGGCGTCCATCTCGCCAAGGCCCTTGTAGCGCTGCACGGGCTCCTGCCACCTCTTGCCGGCTTTCGAGAGCTTGGTGAGCAGCCCGTGAAGCTCCTGCTCGGAATACGTGTAGATGGTGTCGTTGGGCTTCGTGCCGGGGTTCATGACCACCACTCGATGCAGCGGAGGCACAGCGGCATAGACGCGTCCCGCGTCGATGAGGGGGCGCATGTAGCGGAAGAAGAGGGTGAGCAGCAGAGTGCGGATGTGCGCGCCGTCGACGTCCGCGTCGCTCATGAGGATGATCTTGCCGTAGCGCGCCGCGTCGAGGTCGAACGAGCGACCCGACCCCGCGCCGATCACCTGGATGATCGCGGCGCACTCGGCATTCGAGAGCATGTCGCTCACCGACGCCTTCTGAACGTTGAGGATCTTGCCGCGGATCGGGAGGAGTGCCTGGTACTCGCTGTTGCGCGCGAGCTTCGCCGTCCCGAGCGCCGAGTCGCCCTCGACGATGAACAGTTCGGATGCGTCCACGTCGTTGGTGCGGCAGTCCGCCAGCTTGGCGGGGAGGGAGGAGGACTCCAGGGCGTTCTTGCGGCGCTGGGTCTCTTTATGGGTGCGCGCCGAGATCCTCGCCTTCATCTCGGCGACCACCTTGTCGAGCAGCTGCGCCGTCTGCGCCTTGTCGTCGCGCTTCGGCGAAGAGAAGCGCGCGGCCAACTCGCGCGTGACGACGTTGGCCACGATCTGCCGGACCGCAGGCGTGCCGAGAACCTCTTTCGTCTGCCCCTCGAACTGCGGCTCGGGCAGGCGCACCGTCAGCACCGCCGAGAGGCCCGCGAGGATGTCGTCCTTCTCGAGCTTGTCATTGCCCACCTTGAGGCGCCGCGCGTTCTGCTCGACCTGCGCCCGGAGCACCTTCATCAGGCCGAGCTCGAAGCCCGCCTGGTGCGTGCCGCCCTTCGGCGTCGCGATGATGTTCACGAAGGAACGGGTGACGGTCTCGTATCCGGTCCCCCAGCGCACGGCGACATCCACTTCGCACGTCCGCTCCACCTCGGTGGGAACCATGGCGCCGGAGGCCTGCAGGACGGGAACCGTCTCCGTGAACGTCCCCGACCCGGTGAGCCGCCACGTGTCGGTGATCGGCGCGTCGGGGGCGAGGTAGTCGGCGAACTCGGAGATGCCGCCGTCGAAGCGGTAGCTCGTCTCCACCGGCTCTTCAGCGCGTTCGTCGCGGATGACGATCTCGAGCCCCGGAACGAGGAACGCCGTCTGACGCGCGCGCTGCTCGAGCTCCTGGATGTTGAACGCGGCGTCCTTGGTGAAGATCTGCCGGTCGGCCCAGTAGCGGATGCGGGTGCCGGTGACCCCTCGAGCCGCCCTGCCCACCACCCGGAGCTCGCTGCGCTCTTCGAAGGGCGTGAAGGCCGAGTCGGGGGCGCCGTTCGCGAACACGCCCGGCTCGCCGCGGTGGAACGACATGGCCCACGTCTTGCCGCCGCGGTCCACTTCGACGTCGAGCCGCTCCGAGAGCGCGTTGACCACGGACGCGCCGACGCCGTGGAGACCGCCCGACGCGGCGTAGGATCCGCCGCCGAACTTTCCGCCGGCGTGGAGCTTGGTGAAGACCACCTCGACGCCCGAGAGCCCGGTGCGCGGTTCGATGTCGACCGGGATGCCGCGGGCGCGATCGCGCACCTCGACGCTGCCGTCGGCGTGGAGCACGATATCGATGCGCGAGCCGTGGCCCGCCAGCGCCTCGTCGACCGAGTTGTCGATGATCTCCCACAGGCAGTGCATGAGCCCGCGCGAGTCGGTGGATCCGATGTACATGCCCGGGCGCTTGCGGACGGCTTCGAGGCCTTCGAGCACCTGAAGGTGGTGGGCGGAATACTCGGCGGTCACAATCTCCAAGCGTATCCGGGGCATCCGATCGACCGGAGCAGACACGCGCCCCGCGCGGCCCGCCGTACGCGCTCAGCGAAATGTGACCCGTTCGCGGCATTCTCGAAACATGGGCGTGGTTGTATTTCATGACCCGCAACGGAGTTCTATCTGAACGAGGAGGCACCGAGATGACCACGCTTTCGACACCCACCGAGCCCGGCGCCGTCCTCGACTACCGCCTCACGGCGGTGGACCGGTGCGACTCGTGCGGCGCACAGGCCTACATCGCTGCTGAGGTCAACGGCAGCGAACTGCTCTTCTGCGCCCACCACGGCCGCAAGTATGAAGAGAAGCTGCGCGCCGTCGCCACATCCTGGCACGACGAGACCGCTCGGCTCGCCGAGTCGGTCTGACTCCTTCCGGCCGCGCCGACCCGCTCAGTGCTGCGGGGCGGGATCGCCCGTGTAGATCCGCTCGACGAGCGGAGAGACGCGAACGGCGATCTCCTCCCCGATCGTCCCGATCGCTTCGGCGAAGTCGGTCGCCGACGGACCGTCGGGCGCGCCGTACACGGTCAGCGCGTCGCCGACGGCGGCGTTGGGCCAGGCCTCGACCTCGCTCCGGGGCCCGACGGTCAGCAGGCGTCGTGGAGCCCCGTCCACCGTGAGTGACACCCGCCCTCCGAGCGTCGAGGGGAGGCCGTCCAGTGCCCCCACGTCGATGACCGCACGGTCGTCCGTCAGGTCCGCGACCGTCGCTTCCAGCCGACCCACGGGTTGGATCTGCAGCTCGCGCTCATCCGGTCCGCCGGCGGGACGGATGCCGTAGCAGAACGCTCCCACGCGCACCAGGTCGTACCGGAACTCGGCGCGCGCGAACGAGGCCGCGCTCGCTGAGAGGTGCAGCAGCTCGGGGGTGAGCCCCGCCGAGCGCGCCTGCTCCACGGCGCGCTCGAAGATCCCGCGAGCCGCGTCGTCCTCTTCGTCTGATGCCTCGGCGATGTGGCTCCAGAGACCGACGACGTCGAGGCATCCGCTCCTCACCAGCTCCGCCGCGCGTACGGCGAACGCCGGCCACTCCTCGGGTCGCACCCCGTTGCGGTGCAGTCCGCTGTCGATCTTCAGATGGACTCGGGCAGTCGCACCCGCCTCGCGGGCAGCCTCGGCGACCTCCTCGAGCAGCTCGGCGTCGCCGACCCCGAGGTCGACGTCGTCCCCGATGGCCGCATCGAGCTCCGACCGCGAGGCGGCGATCCAGGCGAAGATGCGCGCGCCGCCTCCCGTGACCGCACGGACTCTCGAGGCGGTGGCGACGTCGAACGCGCCGAACCAGCGCACGCCCTCGTGGTGCGCTCGACGCACCACGGGCTCGAGCCCGTGACCGTAGGCGTCGTCCTTGACGACGAGCATCACCCGGGCGGGGGCGACCCTCTCGCGCACACGCGCGATGTTCGTCGCCAGGACGCCCAGATCCACGCGAAGGGCGCTCATGCGACCGCCTCCCGCGCCGCGCGCAGTCCGACCGCGGTGACGATCTCCGCTGCGGAGAGTCCGGTGGCCGACGTCCAGTCCGACAGCGAGGGCTCGCCTCGCGCGGGGTCTCCGAAGAAAACCGCCTCGTCGCCTCGCCGGAGGTCGGCGTCTCCGATGTCGACGACGCAGACGTCCATCGCGACCCGTCCCACGATGGGGCAGGTCGCCCCGCCGATCGCGAGGGAGACACGGTTGCCGAGCCCGCGCACCACTCCCTGCGCATATCCGCCGGAGACGAGCGCCACCCGGGTGTCGACGGCGGCTCGATGGGAGTAGCCGTACGAGACGCCCTCCCCCGCACGCAGGCGTTTGACGCCGAGAACGGTGCCGCTCAGACGCATCGCCGGCGCGGCGCCGGGTGCTCCTCCAGGAAGCCCGTAGAGGGTGAGGAGGTCGAGCGGAGCCGAGCCCCGCGCGTCGGCGGCGTCGCCGCCGAGACGGCGCAGGTCGCTTCTGAGGCCATCATCCACGAGCAGCGCGTCGATGCCGACCGCCAGCAGTTCCGCGGCGACCGCGGGTGCACCGTGGCCCCACGCATCGTGCCGCAGATCGGCGAGGACGCCGCTGTGGCCGGGGAGTGCCGCGAGGGCGATGGCGGCGTTGCCTGCGATGACGGATGCCGACACCGACGCCACCGGCGAGCTCGAGGGGCCGGTAACGGGGGCCGGATCTGCCTGCCCAGGGATCACCGAACTCACGCCTCTAGACTATCCGGGACCCCCGTCCCCCACCCCGGAGCACGCATGCCTTCTCAGGGCCTCGGTCTCGCGCCACGCCTTCGCTACCTCGCCGGACGCGCTCGTCGCATCGATGTCGGATCCGTTCTCGAGCGCGCGAAGGAGACGTCCGCCCAGCACGGCAAATGGACGCCCGCGGTGCTCGTCGACATGCTCTGGTCGGCAGGCTTCCGCCAGGTGGGCTTCCAGGACTACGTCGACTACGACTTCGCCATCCTCAGCCGCGCCGAACGCGACACGTACATGACGCATCCGGTGTCGAACCAGCTGTCGCAGAAGTACGACGACCCGGCCTTCCGGCACATCTTCCAAGACAAAATCGAGTTCGACCGCGTCTTCAGCGAGCACCTGCATCGCGACTGGATGGTCGTCGAAGACGGTAATGCAGACGCCGTCCGCGCCTTCGCCGAGAAGCACGGGACCATCGTGACCAAGGAGCCCGTCGGCCAGGCGGGCACGGGGGTCCACCGGTATCACGCCGCCGACGTGGACGACTGGGGGCGCTTCCACGAGGGGCTGCTCCAGCGCGGCGAACTGCTCATCGAAGAGGTCATCCGCCAGCACGCCGACCTGGCCGCCGTCTGTCCGGGGACCGTGAACACCACACGCGTCACCGCCTTCTTCGACGGCGAACGGACGCACATCCTGGCGATGGCCCAGAAGTTCGGCCGCGGCGCGGTGAGCGACCAGATGACCTTCGGCGGCTTCTACACGATGCTCGACGAGAACGGCCACGCCGTCGGGCCGGGTTACGATTCGCACGCCCACGTGCACGAGCGCCACCCCGACAGCGGGTTCGTGATCGCGGACTTCCAGCTCCCCTTGATCGACGAGGTGAAGGCCTTCGTCGATCGCATCGCGCGCGTGGTGCCCCAGGTGCAGTACGTGGGGTGGGACATCGTCGTCACGCCGGACGGCCCCGTGCTCGTCGAGGGCAATTGGGGAGCCGGCGTCTACGAGAACAAGCCGAGCGTGACCGGCATCCGCACCGGGCACAAGGGGCGTTACCGCGCCGCGATCGGATTCTGACGAGACAGCGGGAAGGGCGGGCCCGCACCGGGCCCGCCCTTCTCTCGTCGTCGGATCGACGCCCTGTCGTCAGATCGTGCGCACGATCCCGAGGGGCGTCGACTCGTGCCCTTGACCGAGCGGATTGTCCTTCAGGATCGAGACGAGCCGCTTCTCGCCGGCGTGGTCGAGCGTCGAACCGAGGATGTTGCCGCCGATGTCGTTGATGTCCACGACCGCGACCTCTGCCGGAACAGGAAGGAGCGACTGCAGATGGCGCGCCACCTGCGTGGGCTTCTCCGGACCGAGCACGACCGCGGTGTTGTAGGGCGGAATGGTGTGCGACGTCGGCCCGTCGATGGAACGCGCCTTGTAGCCGGCAACGCGGTAGAAGTCCCCGCGTCGGCCGAACAGCTTCGTCACCGCCGAGACAGCGGCCGCCACCAGGATGCGCGGGGTACCGCACTCGCGGAGCGCCATCTCCATGGTCTCGGGCATGCCGAGGCCGATTCCGTAGCTGGTGCGCGTGACGTACTTCGAAAGGAAGCGGGCCAGTCGGCGAGGCTGGATCTCTTCGAGCTGGAACGACCTGCCCTGCGTGATCGCGACGATCTTCTCGGTGACGAAGAGCAGATCTCCCTCTCGGACGAGGTCCGCCGCATACTCGCGGACGAGGGCGTCGAGGTCGTCGCCCGGCATGACGACTCGCGTGCGAATCGGGATGCGGGCGAACGACGACCCGTCGACGTGAACGGTGAGCGCCTTGCCGGCGTTCGCCTCGCTCACTCGAGGTAGTCCCGAAGGGACTGCGAGCGGGACGGATGCCGCAGCTTGGCCATCGTCTTCGACTCGATCTGACGGATGCGCTCACGCGTCACGCCGAACGTATCGCCGATCTGGTCGAGGGTCTTCGGCTGACCGTCACCGAGTCCGAACCGCATGCGGATGACCCCGGCCTCGCGCTCGGACAGCGAGTCGAGCAGCGACTCGAGCTGGCGCTGCAGCATCGTGAAGCCCACCGCGTCAGCGGGGACCACGGCTTCGGTGTCTTCGATCAGGTCGCCGAATTCACTGTCGCCGTCCTCACCGAGCGGAGTGTGCAGAGAGATCGGCTCGCGGCCGTACTTCTGCACCTCGATGACCTTCTCGGGGGTCATGTCGAGTTCGCGACTGAGCTCTTCGGGAGTCGGTTCGCGTCCGAGATCCTGCAGCATCTGCCGCTGCACGCGGGCGAGCTTGTTGATGACCTCGACCATGTGCACCGGGATGCGGATCGTGCGCGCCTGATCGGCCATCGCACGAGTGATCGCCTGACGGATCCACCACGTCGCGTAGGTCGAGAACTTGAAGCCCTTGGTGTAGTCGAACTTCTCGACCGCGCGGATCAGACCGAGGTTGCCCTCCTGGATCAGGTCGAGGAACTGCATGCCGCGCCCCGTGTAGCGCTTGGCGAGCGAGACGACCAGCCGAAGGTTCGCTCCCAGCAGGTGCGATTTCGCGCGCTGGCCGTCGCGGGCGACCCACTGCAGGTCGAGGCCCAGCTGCGAGGACTTCTCGGCCGCCGACATGTGCGACAGCTTCTCTTCGGCGAACAGGCCCGCCTCGATGCGCATCGCGAGCTCGACCTCTTCGGCCGCGTTCAGCAGCGGAACCTTGCCGATCTGCTTCAGGTAATCCTTGACCGGGTCGGCCGTGGCCCCCGTGATCTGCGTCGAATAGACCGGGACGTCGTCCTCGTCGCTCGACGAGATGACGATCGCGCCCGTGGGCAGCGGCTCGGTGAACGCCGGCTTCGTGCTCTCTTCGTCCTCGTCGTCCTCTTCGGAGGCTGCCGCGGGCGCATCGCCGCCTTCGGCGCCCGCCTTGGTTGCCGTGCGGGCAGCAGCGGCCGCAGCCTCGGAGTCGTCCGCGTCGCCGTCGTCCTCGGTGTCGGCGTCGGTGTCGGCGTCCTCGTCGAGGACGTCGGCGTCCAGTTCGACGTCGTCGAGGTCTTCGACATCGTCCTCGAGGTCGTCGTCCTTCGCCGCCTTCGGGGCCGCCGTCTTCGGGCTCGCCTTCGCGCGCGTGGCCTTCTTCGCGGCGGGCTTGGCCGCGGCGCCCTTGCCGGTGGACTTGGCCGGAGCGGCAGCGGTGGTCTCGTCCGTCTCGGTGTCCTTTGCGGCCGAGCGGGCCTTGGTGTTCGTGCCTGAGGTCACGTTTCGCCTTTCACCGGGATATGGGCTCCATGCCCCGGTCGATTTCGGACACTAGTAAGACCCTTGTCAAGTCCTCGTTCCGCAGAGATCACCTCACGGAACCAGTTGACAACGGGTCAGAGCATCCAGTATCTCACACTTGCGGTGTGCTGCCAGCAACGCGCCTCGCCGCCGTGCCACCGCCCTCCAAAGACAACGCGCGAGGGCGACCGCGCATTCCGTCAGGCGCCGCGCTTGTCGTCCTCGCCGCTGGGCCGAGTCGCGAGGAAGCGCTCCAGCTCGGCGGCGAGTTCGTCCGCGCTCGGGAGATCGCCGGTGTGGATCATGGGCGTCGCCTGCGTCGACCCGGCCATGTACGCGTCGTAGCGCTCCTCCAGGCCCTCCACCATCCGCGACAGCTCTTCGCTCCCGCTCACCTGGTCGTCGACCTTCGTGAGGTACTCGCGGTTCTCGTCGCGCAGCTCCTCACCCGTGAACACCAGCCCGGTCGCGACCGTCAGGCTGTCCAGGGCGGCGAGGGCTGCGGCCGGATACTCGGTGTCGCCGAGGTAGTGGGGAACGAGGAGCACGAACCCGGCGACCGGGACTCCCGCTTCGGCCAGCCGGTACTCGAGCAGGTGCCCCGCCGTCGACGGGACCTGCGTCTGCGGCTTCCAGACCGAGTGCGCCTCGGTGAGCTCCGAGCGGGTGCCGCTCACCGTCGTTCCGATGGGACGCGTGTGCGGGACCGGCATGGGGATGGCGTGCACCCACGTCACCGTGACGACCTGGTACTCCTCGACGAACGCGAGGACCGAGGCGGCGAAAGCGTCCCAGCCGAAGTCGGGCTCATATCCGGTCAGCATCAGGAAAGCCTGACCGAGCGCGTCGTGCGCGAGGGAGAGTTCCAGCCGCGGAGGACGGTAGTCGGTCAGGTGGTCCTGGTCGAACGAGATCACCGGACGACGGGCCCGGTAGTCGAGAAGGACGTCGTTCGTGTAGACGACGAGCGGAATGGGGGCGAGGTCGTCGCGAAGATACTCGACCGTGCGGCTCACCGCGCTTCCCGCGTCGGTGAAGCCCGTCAGAGCGATGATCAGCGGGAGCCCGCGCGGAACCGGCGGCGCGGACGCGGAGCGCTCGAACAGCGGACCGGAGAGGGGCATGCCCCCATGCTACGAGCCGGTGCGACGCCGTCGGGTCACCGCCGTCCCGCTCAGAGCGAACACCCGACCTCCCTAGGATGGAGACCATGTCGTTCCCCGACCTCGCGTACAGCGATGCACCGATCCGAGAGTCCGACGCCGATGCGATCCTGATCGCACTTCCGCCCGTCGAGGGCGATGCCGCCCCCGACCTGCGCGGGTGGCCGGGGTTGCGCGAGGCGCTGAGCGCCATCGGCTTCTCCGGAGCGCCCGGCGTACTCCAGCGCGTGTACGCGCCCGAGAGCACGACGTCGCCTCTCGCGGTCGTCGGCACCGGCGCGGCACCGGATGCCGCAGCCGTCCGCGATGCGGTCGGAGCCGCGCTGCGGTCGCTGACCGGCTTCGAGACGGTGGCCGTGGCGGCTCCGTTCGCGGACGCGACGCTCTGGAAAGCGGCTGCGGAAGGCGCCGCTCTCGGGGGCTACCGCTTCGACGGCTACAAGAGCGACCCGCCGAAGCGGCGCGCCAGCCGTGTGGTCGTGCATGGCGTCGGTACCGAGGATCCGGCCGCGCTCGCCTCGGTTGTGGCGGCCGCCGACGCCGTCGCTCTCGTGAAGGACCTCGTGTCCATCCCGGCGGAGTGGCTCGGCCCTGCGGACTTCGCCGAGCGTGCACGCGCCTCCGTCGAGGGTCTTCCGGTCGAGGTCGAGATCCTCGACGAGGCGGATCTGCGCGAAGGCGGATACGGCGGCATCCTCGGGGTGGGTCAGGGCTCCGACCGCCCCCCGCGCCTCGTCCGGCTGCGGTACGCGCCGCAGGGCGCCTCCCGCCACGTGGCTCTCGTCGGCAAGGGCATCACGTTCGACACGGGCGGGCTCTCGCTGAAGCCCGCCGCCTCGATGGTGGGCATGAAGTACGACATGTGCGGCGCGGCCACGGCTCTCGCGGTGCTGCGCGCCGTCGCCACGCTGGGCGCACCGGTGGCGGTGACGGCGTGGCTCTGCCTGGCCGACAACATGCCGTCGGGGCGCGCCACGCGGCCCGGCGACGTGCTGCGGATGCTCGACGGCACGACGGTGGAAGTGCTCAACACCGACGCCGAGGGCCGCCTCGTGCTCGCCGACGGTCTGGTGGCGGCCAGCCGCGAGCATCCGGACGTCATCGTCGACGTCGCGACGCTCACCGGCGCCATCACGGTCGCACTCGGCACGCGGCATGCCGGCGTGATGGGCGACGATGACACCGTCGCGGCATACCTCGCAGCGGCGGCGGCCGAGTCCGAGCCGGCGTGGCAGCTGCCGCTTCCGGCGCACATGGTGGACGAGCTCGACTCCCCCATCGCCGATCTCCAGAACGCGAAGATCGGCGACCCCGCCGGCGGGTCGCTGTTCGCGGGACTGTTCCTGCGGCACTTCGTCGGCCGGATCTCCGACGAGCCCGACGCGCCCCGGATCCCCTGGGTCCACCTCGACATCGCCGGCGTCGGCATGAACAAGGGCGGCGGGTACGGGTACACCGACAAGGGCCCGACCGCAGCGACCGTGCGCAGCCTGATCCGTTTCGTCACGACAGAGGAGTCCTGATGGCCGACCACACATTCGATCTCGTGGTGCTGGGCGGCGGCAGCGGCGGCTACGCGGCCGCCCTGCGCGCCGCGGAACTCGGGAAGTCCGTCGCGCTCGTCGAGAAGGACAAGGTGGGCGGCACCTGCCTGCACCGCGGCTGCATCCCGACGAAGGCGCTGCTGCACGCGGCCGAGGTCGCGGAGGCGGCCCGGGACGCCTCGACCGTCGGCATCCGCGCGTCGTTCGAGGGTGTGGATCCCGCAGGCGTCCGCGCCTACCGCGAGGGAATCGTGGCGAAGAAGTACAAGGGCCTCGAGGGTCTCGTGAAGGCGCGAGCGATCACGGTCGTCTCCGGCGAGGGCCGGCTCGAGTCCGGCCCGGCCGTGCGGGTCGGCGACGACCTCTACCGCGGCACCGATGTCATCCTCGCGACCGGTTCGTACAGTCGTACCCTTCCCGGCCTCGAGATCGGGGGCCGCGTGCTCACCAGCGAGCACGCCCTGGAACTCGACGAGATCCCGTCTCGCGTGATCATCCTCGGCGGCGGCGTCATCGGCGTCGAGTTCGCCAGCGTCTGGCGCTCGTTCGGCGTGGACGTCACCATCGTCGAGGCGCTCGATCATCTCCTCCCCAACGAGGACATCGCGCTGAGCAAGGCGCTCGAGCGCGCGTTCCGGCGGCGTGGCATTGCCTCGTCGCTGGGCGTGCGCTTCCAGAGCGTGTCGCAGACCTCCGACGGTGTGACCGTCACGCTGGAGGACGGCAAGAGCTTCGACGCCGACTACCTCCTGGTCGCCGTGGGCCGGGGCCCTGCGACATCCGGCCTGGGCTATGAGGAGGCGGGCGTCGTGATCGACCGCGGCTTCGTCGCGACGGACGAGCGTTTGAAGACCGCGGTGCCTCACGTCTGGGCAGTGGGAGACATCGTGTTCGGCCCCCAGCTGGCGCACCGCGGCTTCCAGCAGGGGATCTTCGTCGCAGAGGAGATCGCGGGGCTCTCCCCCACACTCGTCCCGGACTCGCAGATCCCCAAAGTGACGTACAGCCACCCGGAAGTGGCGTCGGTCGGACTGACCGAGGCGCAGGCTGCGGAGGCGCATGGAGCCGACGCCGTCGTCGCCTACGAGTACAACCTGGCGGGCAACGGCAAGAGCGAGATACTCGGCACCTCTGGGATCGTGAAGATCGTCCGGGTGAAGGACGGACCCGTGATCGGGGTGCATCTCGCCGGAGACCGCGTCGGGGAGCTCATCACCGAGGGCCAGCTCGCTGTCGGCTGGGAAGCCCATCCCGAAGACATCGCACCGTTCGTCCACGCCCATCCGACGCAGAGCGAAGCGCTCGGCGAAGCCTTCCTCGCGCTGGCGGGCAAACCTCTGCACGCGCTCTGACGCGCAGCACTCGCGCGGTCACTAAGCTGGTTCAGTATTCATCCCTAAGGAGAAATCGACATGAGCACTTCCGTGGTCCTCCCCGCTCTCGGTGAGAGCGTCACCGAGGGTACGGTCACCCGCTGGCTCAAGCAGGTCGGGGACACGGTCCAGGCCGACGAGGGCCTGCTCGAGATCTCCACGGACAAGGTCGACACCGAGATCCCCTCCCCCGTGAGCGGCGTCATCGAAGAGATCCTGGTGCAGGAGGACGAGACCGTCGAGGTCGGCGCGGTCCTCGCGAAGATCGGCGACGGCTCCAGCCCGGCCGGCGCCGCGCCTCAGGCGGATCAGGCGGCCCCCGCCGCCGAAGCGGCTCCGGCCCCGGCCGAGGCCGAGGCCGCCGATCCCGCGCCCGCTCCGCAGGCCACCGCGCCCGCCGAGCCCGCGCCGACCGAGAACGCGGCACCCGCTCCTTCCGCGCCGGCAGCCGCCGCGTCCGGCGGGAAAGAGGTCGTCCTTCCCGAACTCGGTGAGAGCGTGACCGAGGGCACGGTGACCCGCTGGCTCAAGAGCGTCGGCGATGACGTCGCCGTGGACGAGCCGCTCCTCGAGATCTCCACCGACAAGGTCGACACTGAGATCCCTTCGCCGTTCGCCGGAACACTGCAGGAGATCCTCGTCCAGGAGGACGAGACCGTGGCGGTCGGCGCCGCGCTGGCCCGCATCGGCGACGGGGGCGCCGCCCCGGCGGCAGCGCCCGCTCCCGCGGCGACGACCGCTCCGGCTGCCGCCCCGGCCCCGGCTCCCGCTCCAGCTCCGGCCGCCACCCCGGCTCCCGCTCCGACTCCGGCTCCGGCTCCCGCCTCGGCCGCAGCGGAGGCGCCCGCCGCTTCCCAGGCGCCCGCCCCGCAGGCGGCACCGGCCGAGCCCGCACCGGCCCCGGCAGCGCCGGCACCGCAGCCGGCTTCGGGCGACGACGGAGACGGCGTGTCGTACGTGACGCCGCTCGTCCGTCGCCTCGCTCAGCAGCAGGGGGTCGACCTCGGTTCCGTGAAGGGGACCGGAGTGGGAGGCCGCATCCGCAAGGAGGACGTCCTCAAGGCGGCAGAGGCTGCCGCCGCTCCCGCCTCGACACCCGCAGCGCCGTCGGCGCCGGCCGCGAAGCCGCTCGAGGTCTCCCCCCTTCGCGGAACCACTCAGCCGATGTCGCGCCTGCGCAAGGTCCTCGCCGAGCGCGCGGTGGCCTCGATGCAGGCGACGGCCCAGCTGACCACCGTGGTGGAAGTGGATGTCACGAAGCTCGCTTCGTTCCGCGACGCCGTGAAGGGTGAGTTCCAGAGCAAGACCGGCGACAAGCTGTCGTTCCTGCCGTTCTTCGCCCTCGCGGCCGCCGAGGCCCTGCAGGCGTATCCGGTGATCAACTCCACGGTCGACGGCACCGACATCGTCTACCCGCCGACCGAGAACCTGTCGATCGCCGTCGACACCGAGCGTGGCCTGCTGACTCCCGTCCTGCGCGACGCGGCGTCGAAGAACCTCGCGCAGATCGCACACGAGATCGCCGACCTCGCCGCGCGGACGCGTGACAACAAGCTCAAGCCCGACGAGCTCGCCGGCGGCACCTTCACGCTGACCAACACGGGTTCGCGCGGTGCGCTGTTCGACACACCGGTGGTCTTCCTGCCGCAGACGGCCATTCTCGGGACGGGCATCGTCGTCAAGCGTCCGGGCGTGGTCTCGGTCGACGGCAAGGACGCGATCTCGGTTCGCTCCTACGTCTACCTAGCGCTGTCGTACGACCACCGGGTCATCGACGGCGCCGACGCCGCACGATTCCTCGGCGCGGTGAAGACTCGTCTCGAGTCGGCCGACTTCCAGGGGCAGCTGGGCATCTGACCCGAGCTCATGGCTGCTGTGCGACCTCGGTGATGTCGCGCAGCAGCCATCGGTCGTTCTCGCTGGCGATGACCAGCAGGTGGTCCGGCGCCTCCCGGTCCGTCCGCCCGACGCGGAAGACGGCGACGCCGCCGAAGTCGTCGAGGAGCACGACACTGCGTGGCTCCGGCGAGACCGCCACCGCGTCGAATTTCGCGGCGACGTCAGGACTCGCCGCAAACCCCGAGGCGCAGGCGTCATCATCCCCGCACGCGATCACGGCGTCGAGAAGCTCGGCGGCGATCACCGTGAGTTCCTGATCGCCCGACTCGCCGCCCGACGCGACCGGTGACCCGGCGGGCGTGGGCCGAGGCTCCGTCGGGGAAGCGGTGGCCGAGGGTGTCGAAGCGGTCGAGTCGGGCGTCGATCCGCCGCCCGCCGGCCACGCCATGCCGAGCACCACGACCGCGACGGTCGCCACCGCTCCCCAAACGAGTGGAGCGCGTCGCCGCGCCATCACCTCGCGCCACCGGCGACCGACGTCTCTGACGGTGCGCGAGACGAGTTCCGTGACATCCGCGTCGAGGTATCTACCCAGGGTCGCCCAGATCGGACTCGAGACCTCGTCCGCCTCCCACCCGCTCGATGTCACGGTCGCGCGTACCGGAGTGGCGGAGCGTGCTCGTTCTGCGGTGTCCAGAGGGAGGGGCACAGCGATCTCGAACAGCGCCTCCTCGGCACGCTGCCAGGCCGGGTGGGAGGGCCGATGAGCACCGACTGCGGAGATCGCCTCCTGCCAGGCGTGCGCACGCGCGCTCGCCACCGAAAGGTCCGAGAGCAGCCCGGAGGTGGTCTCGCGGAGAGTCCGGGACCCGCTTCCGGCCGCGAAGACCGGCTTGCCCTCCGCGGTGAGCCACCAGTCGCCCGTCAGCGTGAACGCGTCGTCTCCCCGAGCGGCGATCAACTCGCCGCATCCGCGGAGGAGGCTCACTCCGGCGGTCACCGACTCTCCCGGCGAGAGCGGATCGCCGCGCTCGAGACGGCGCGCCAGGAACGGCGAGAAGGGGCCCACGCAGACATCCAGCACCACGTCATGGCCGTCGGCCCGGCGGACCACGTCGTGAGGCGCGAGGACGTGGCCGTCTGCCGCCAGCTGCCAGCCGGACCATCGCTCGGGCAAGGTCGCCGCGTCGACGAGGACGTACCGCCGACCCGACGGGAGGCTGGTCAGCATGCCGCGCCATGGACCGCCGCTCGAGGCATCGACAGGTCTGATGGACCGGTAGGGTGCGCCCAGCGGGCCCTCATCACGGATCACGGATCCCATGCTGACGGGGTACGACGGCGGGGCGCATGGTCGGCGCCCACTCGGTGGGGATCGCCAGCCGCGAACCGGCTGGGGAGGAGCCGAAGCGCGCGCCGGCAAAAGGTAGGCTGGACGCCATGGCCGCCCGCAGTTCCGCCCCCGAGAAGCGCCCGGGGTTCTTCTCGCAGCTCCGCACGCTCTACACGTTCACGCAGCAGGCGTTCCCGTGGTTGCCCTGGCTTCTCGCGGGCGTCGTCCTCCTCGCCATCGCGGCCGGCATCGGTGTCGGCTTCCTGCTTCCTCCGGTCGCCGTGTGGAGCGTCATCCTGTGGGGCGTGACGGGACTCATGCTGGGGATCCTCGGCGCCCTCATGATCATGACGCGGCTGTCCACGCGGGCCATGTACCGAAAGATCGACGGCATGCCCGGTGCGGCCGGGCATGTGCTGTCGACCTCGCTCGGACGGCGGTGGCAGGCATCCGACATGCCGGTCGGGGTGAACCCGAAGACCCAGGAGGCTGTCTACCGCGCTGTCGGACGCGGCGGCGTCGTCATCGTGGGCGAAGGCGCGCGCGGGCGTCTCACACGCCTGGTCAACGACGAGAGGTCCAAGGCTCAGCGCGTCGCAGCCGGTGTGCCCGTGACCGTGCTCTACGTCGGCCACGGCGAGGGCGAGGTGCCCATCGCGAAGCTCGCCTCGACGATCAAGGCGCTCCCGAAGAAGATCGACCGCGCCACCATGGCGGCTGTGATCAAGCGGATCGAGTCCGTGTCGCAGTCGCTGTCGTCGATGCCGATCCCGAAGGGCATCGACCCGACGAAGGTCCGGGCGCCGCGACCGCGCTAGTCGGCCACGGTCGAGCGGACGCGTCGGAGAGTCAGCCGCGCACGAGGACGGTGCCCGCCGCTTTGTCGTGCAGACCGCGCTGATCCATGTCCCAGATCGCCGCCGGAATCACGACGAGCAGCAGCGCCGTCCGCACGACCGGACGCCACAGACCCGTCCAGGCGCCGTCCGCGCGCACGAGCCGCAGACCGAAGATGCGGTGTCCGGGGCTGCCGCCCAGAGTCGGGATGAAGACGATCTGGATCGCGCCGAAGATGGCGAGGATCGCGAGGGCGTCCCAGCCGAAGAACCCGGAGATCAGGTAGGCGGCGCCGTAGTCGAGAAAAAGCGCGCCGACGCGGCGCCCCAGCCGTCCGATCGATCCCTTGCCCTCGCGAGGCAGTCCGAGGCGCTCGCCAGGGTAGGTCTCGGGGCTTTCGGTCACCGCTCAAGCGTAACGAAGCGCCCGTAACATCCCCGAAACAATGGTGTCACTGCGGGGCAATGCCTCGCCGGTACCGTGCCACACAGCGCGTTCGCGTGCGGCAGTTCCCGATGCCCTATCTCTGGAGCCTTCATGTTCAAAGATTCATCCGAGGTGCTCAAGTACATCAAGGACGAGGACGTCAAGTTCCTCGACATCCGCTTCACGGATCTCCCCGGTGTGCAGCAGCACTTCAACATCCCGGCCTCGACCGTTGACGAAGAGTTCTTCACGGTCGGCCAGCTGTTCGACGGCTCCTCGATCCGCGGCTTCGCGAACATCCACGAGTCCGACATGCAGCTGATCCCGGATGTGTCGACGGCGTACCTCGACCCGTTCCGCGAGGCGAAGACGCTGATCATGATCTTCGACATCTATAACCCGCGTAACGGCGAGATCTACGGCAAGGACCCCCGCCAGGTCGCGAAGAAGGCTGAGAAGTACCTCGCCTCCACCGGCATCGCCGACACGGCGTTCTTCGCTCCCGAGGCGGAGTTCTACATCTTCGACGACGTCCGCTACGAGGTGAAGCAGAACTCGAGCTTCTACTCGGTGGACTCCGAGGAGGGCGCCTGGAACACCGGACGCGTCGAGGAGGGCGGCAACCTCGCCAACAAGACGCCGTACAAGGGCGGCTACTTCCCCGTCTCCCCCGTCGACAAGCAGGCCGACCTTCGTGACGACATCAGCCTCAAGCTGATCGAGGCGGGTCTCGTTCTCGAGCGCGCTCACCACGAGGTCGGGACCGGCGGCCAGGCAGAGATCAACTACCGCTTCGACACGATGGTCCACGCGGCGGACGACATCCTCAAGTTCAAGTACATCGTCAAGAACACGGCGCTCGAGTGGGGCAAGGTCGCGACCTTCATGCCGAAGCCGCTCTTCGGCGACAACGGCTCGGGAATGCACACGCACCAGTCGCTCTGGAACAATGGCCAGCCGCTCTTCTACGACGAGAAGGGCTACGGCGGCCTCTCCGACATCGCGCGCTGGTACATCGGCGGCATCCTCGCCCACGCTCCCTCGGTGCTCGCCTTCACCAACCCGACGCTCAACAGCTACCACCGACTGGTGAAGGGTTACGAGGCGCCGGTCAACCTGGTGTACTCGGCCGGAAACCGCTCGGCTGCGATCCGCATCCCGATCACCGGCTCGAACCCGAAGGCGAAGCGCATCGAGTTCCGTGCTCCGGATGCCTCGGGCAACCCGTATCTCGCCTTCGCCGCGCAGCTCATGGCCGGCCTGGACGGCATCAAGAACCGCATCGAGCCGCACGAGCCGGTCGACAAGGACCTCTACGAGCTGCCGCCCGAGGAGGCCAAGAACATCCCGCAGGTTCCCAACTCCCTGCAGGACTCGCTGGACGCTCTCGCGGCGGATCACGAGTTCCTCCTCGCCGGGGGTGTGTTCACGCCCGAGCTCATCGAGACGTGGATCGAGTACAAGATCGAGAACGAGATCAAGCCGCTCGCGGCCCGTCCGCATCCCTTCGAGTACGAGCTGTACTTCGGCGTCTGACGTCTTCAGCTGAGAGGGGCCCCGGGAGACCGGGGCCCCTCCGTCGTCTACGCTGAACGAACCCACCGCGATCCGAAGGCTTACCCTCCATGCCCGGCCGTACCACTCACAGCGCGAGACCCTCGCGTCCGCGTGGCACGACCGTGCGTCCGCGTCGGCGGTCGGTGTCCCGGCGCAGCACCGGTCGCGGAACCCGCCTCACGCCGCAGCCCGTCGGGCCGACCGTGGGGCTCGCGATCACGTGGGTCATCGTGCTCGCCGCCGTGCTGGGGCTCGTCGGGCTCGCCGGGCACGTCCTGAGCGAACCGAGCACTCAGAGAGGTCCGGGAACCGCTCCGGCCGCCCCCGCACCGCCCACCGTGATGGAAGCGAGCGTGGCGGGCTACGGGCTCGAACAGCTGGGCAACGCCTGCACCATCCTCACCGCCGGGCGCGACCTCGGCATGGACGAACGCGACCAGACGATCGCCGTGATGACCGCCATGGGCGAGTCCTCACTGCGCAATCTCGAGTACGGGGACTGGGAGACCAGCGGCGTCACCAATCCTGACGGTTCGCGAACGACGTCGATCGGCCTCTTCCAGCAGCAGGACGGCTGGGGCAGCCGCGAGGCGCGGCTCGAACCCTACAGCGCCGCCACCATGTTCTATCGAGCCATGGCCGAGCGCGTCCCGGAGCGAGCGACGATCGAACCCACGCTCGTCGCCCATCGCACTCAGATCAACGCGGAACCACGCCATTACGAGCGCTACTGGGAGAGAGCCCAGCGCGTCGTCGCCGCCCTCAACGGCGCGCCGATGGGCGGCGATGACATCCGCGGGGTTCCCCGCTGTTCCCCCGCTCAGCCGTAGAACAGCTTCTCGAACACCCGTCGTGCGCGCCGCGTCGCCGCCAGATAGTCCTCCTCGACCTGCGTCGCCGACCGTGGCGGGTATTCGAGCAGGCGGCCGATGCCGTCCAGCTTCTTTCGGTCCACCGGGAGGACGTCGCTCGTCTGCCCCGAGAGCAGCGTGTTCGCCGATCGCAGGCGGCTCGCCAGGCGCCATGCTGCCGCGAGGCGCTCCGCGGCGACGGGGGGAACCAATCCCGCTTCCGTCGCGGCGCGCAGGGCATCGATCGTCGACGGCGTGCGCATCGCCGGAACGGTGTGCCCATGGCTGAGCTGGAGCAGCTGCACGAGCCACTCGACATCGCTGAGCGACCCCGGGCCGAGCTTGAGATGTCGCGCGGGGTCGACGCCCTGGGGCAGTCGCTCGCTCTCCACTCGCGCCTTGATGCGCTTGATCTCCCGCAGTCCTTGCTGGTCGACGCTCTCGGGGTACCGCACCCGGTCCGCCACTTCTGTGAAGGCCTGGATCAGCTTCACGCTGCCGGCGACGCCCCGCGCGCGCAGCAGAGCCTGCGCCTCCCACGACAGGGACCACCGCCGGTAATACTCCGCGTAGGCATCCAGTGACCTGGCCAGCGGGCCGTTGCGTCCCTCCGGCCGCAACCCGGCATCCAAGTCCAGCGGGACGCGATGATCTTCGGAGTGGGTGCGCAACGCCGCCACGAGCTTCAGGGCGAGCTCATGCGCCCGCTGCGGGTCGACCCCGTTCGGGCGGTACACGTACATGACGTCGGCATCCGATCCGAAGCCCAGCTCGCGTCCTCCGAAGCGTCCCATGGCGATGACGGAGAAGTCGAGCGCGGCGTCCTCGGGGGGCACGACGCTCGGCCGGACGGCGCGCAACGTGGCCTGGATCGTCACTTCGGTGATGGTCGTGAGGGCCTCCGCCACCTCCTCGATCGTCGTGATGCCGAGGATCGCACCCATCGCGGTGCGCAGCAGCTCCCGTCGCCGCAGCGCACGGACCGAGCGCATCGCTTCTTCCACGGACCCGTGGCGCGCCTGGATCGCGCGCGCCTCTTCCTGGAGGGCGACTCCGGGGCGGGGCCTGAGCAGCTCATCGTCGTCGAGCCAGGCCGCCGACTCGGGGATCCACTCCATGAGTTCGCCGACATAGCGCGACCCGGAGAGCACACGGGTGAGGCTCTCGGCTGCCGCCGAGGAATCCCGAAGCATCCTCAAGAACCAGGGGGTGTCGCCCAGTCGCTCGCTGAGGCGTCGGAATGCGACGAGGCCGTAGTCTGGATCGACGCCGTCGGCGAACCATCGGATCATCACCGGCATCAGGTGACGCTGGATCGTCGCCTTCCGGCTGAGTCCGCTCGTCAGTGCCGCGATGTGGCGCAGCGCTCCGGCGGGGTCGGCGAAGCCGATCGCCGCGAGGCGATCATGCGCCTGTGCGGTCGACAGCGCCCGCTCGTCCGCCGGCAGGGCGGCGACAGCGGACAGCAGCGGGCGGTAGAAGAGGCGCACATGGATGTCGCGCACCTCTCGCTTCACCGACTCCCAGAGGTTCCACACACCCTCCGCCGTGTCACTCAAGCCGGTCGAGCGAGCGAGCAGGCGCTGCTCCTCGGGTCGGTCCGGCATCAGGTGCGTGCGGCGGAGGTTGCGCAGCTGCACGCGATGCTCGAGGAGCCGGAGAATCCGGTAGTCGCGCGAGAACGCGGCCGCGTCGGATCGCCCGATGTATCCCTCCGACACGAGAGCCTCGAGGGCTTCCAGCGTGCCGCGCTGGCGGATGCGGGTGTCCGAGAGTCCGTGCACCAGCTGGAGCAGCTGCACGGTGAACTCGATGTCGCGGATCCCGCCCGGGCCGAGCTTGATCTGCAGCGGCACCTCGGCAGGCGGGATGTGCTCGGTCACCCGTTCTCGCATTCGCTGAACGCTGTCGACGAAGTTCTCTCGCGCCGCGCTCGTCCACACCTTGGGCTGAACGGCAGCCACATAGGCGTCGCCGAGGACGACGTCGCCGGCGATCGGGCGGGCCTTCAAGAGAGCCTGGAACTCCCAGCTCTTGGCCCAGCGGTCGTAGTAGGCCAGGTGCGAGTCCAGGGTGCGAACGAGGGCGCCCTGCTTGCCTTCCGGGCGGAGGTTGGCGTCCACTTCCCACAGTGGCGGCTCGACCTCGACGCCCGCGATCCCGCGCATGGTCTGAACGGCGAGCCGCGTGGCGATATCGACCACGCGGCTCTCACCGAGTTCCGCGACCGCGTCGTCGTCGGCCCCCGCCACGAAGATCACGTCGACGTCGCTGACGTAGTTGAGCTCGCGCGCCCCCGTCTTGCCCATCCCGATGATCGCCAGCTTCGCCCGCGCGACCTGCTCTCGCGGGAACAGCCCGGCGCCGGCAGCGCCGCCGGAAACCCGCGTGCGGGCGACCGCGAGGGAGGCCTCCAGCGCCGCGCCGGCCGCGTCCGCGAGGGCTGCGGCGACCGCGGGGAGCCGGTCGACAGGATCTTGGCTGAGCAGGTCGTATGCGGCGATCCGTGCGAGCATCCGGCGGTACCGCACTCGCAGCGCGACCCACGCGGATTCGCCGCTCGCGGCGGCGAATCCGTCCGTGGCCGACACGGCGTCGAGGAGCGCGTCCCGCAGCTCGCCGGCGCTCGGCAGGTCTGCGCCGACGCCGCCGAGGTGCGCCAGCTCCGACGGGTGCCGGTGGAAGAAGTCGGCGAACCCGGTCGATGCACCGAGCAGGACCCAGAGGGCGCGCCAGCCCCTCGGGTCGGACTGAAGCCGCCGCACGGCCTCGACGTCCCGTCGAGCCAGACGAGCGAGTGCGGCGAGCGCTTCATCCGGGTCCGACGCCACCGCGGCGCCCGCTGTGACGCTCGCCCGATCGAGGCCGTGCTCACGGTCCAGCTCGTTCAGCAGCGCCTCGGCCTCGGTGAGGCTGCTGAACCCCAGGCGCGCGAGAGGGGTGAGGGAGCCCGCTCGTTCGCTCGCAGACATGCCCGAGGGGTCAGAGCATCTCGAGGTTGCTCTTGAGCTCGAACTGGGTCACCTGCGAACGGTACTCCTGCCATTCCCGACGCTTGTTGAGCAGCACGTAGTTGAAGACCTGCTCCCCCAGCGTCTCCGCCACCAGCTCCGACTCCTCCATGTACTCGAGCGCGTGGTCGAGGCTGGCGGGAAGCGGTGCGTATCCGAGGGCGCGACGTTCTGCGTCGGTGAGCGACCACACGTTGTCTTCGGCTTCGGGGGGAAGCTCGTAGCCTTCTTCGATGCCTTTGAGTCCGGCGGCGAGCATGAGAGCGTAGGCGAGGTACGGGTTGGCCGCGGAGTCCAGCGCGCGGTACTCCACCCGCGAGGACTGGCCCTTGTTGGGCTTGTACAGCGGCACCCGCACGAGAGCCGAGCGGTTGTTGTGGCCCCAGCAGATGAAGCTCGGCGCCTCATCGCCGCCCCAGAGGCGCTTGTACGAGTTGACGAACTGGTTCGTGACGGCGGAGATCTCGTTGGCGTGGCGCAGGAGTCCTGCGATGAACTGCCGACCGACCTTCGACAGCTGGTATTGGGCGCCCTCTTCGTAGAACGCGTTGACGTCGCCCTCGAAAAGCGACATATGGGTGTGCATGCCGCTGCCCGGCTTGCCGCTGAGCGGCTTGGGCATGAAAGTGGCGTACACGCCCTGCTCGATCGCCACCTCCTTGATGACGGTGCGGAACGTCATGATGTTGTCGGCGGTGGCGAGGGCGTCGGCGTAGCGGAGGTCGATCTCGTTCTGGCCGGGACCGCCCTCGTGGTGGCTGAACTCGACCGAGATGCCGAGGTCTTCGAGCATCCGCACCGAACGGCGACGGAAGTCGTGCGCAGTGCCGCCCGGAACGTTGTCGAAGTAGCCGGCCGAGTCGACCGGCTCTGGGCCGTCCGCGCCGAACGACGAGGACTTCAGAAGGTAGAACTCGATCTCGGGGTGGGTGTAGAACGTGAACCCGGAGTCGGCGGCCTTCGCCAGCGTGCGCTTGAGCACATGCCGCGGGTCGGCGACCGCGGGCTGTCCGTCCGGAGTGGTGATGTCGCAGAACATGCGCGCCGTGGGGTCGATCTCTCCGCGCCACGGGAGGATCTGGAACGTCGTCGGGTCGGGGTGCGCGAGGAGATCCGACTCGTAGGAGCGGGTGAGTCCCTCGATGGCGGATCCGTCGAAGCCGAGACCTTCGGAGAACGCGCCCTCGACCTCCGCAGGCGCGATCGCCACGGACTTCAGGGTGCCGATCACGTCGGTGAACCACAGACGGACGAACTTCACGCCCCGTTCTTCGATCGTCCTCAGAACGAAGTCACGCTGCTTGTCCATCGCATCCTCTCCGGGCACCCCGATCGGGTCGTAGCCAGACTACTGGGCGTCGCTGCGTCCACCCGACGTTGACGACCCGCCCCAATCCGCGTCGCGGGCCTCGTCCTCGGCCCAGGCGCGGGAGCGCTCGCGGAGGATCTCGGGGGCCTTCGCGGCCTCCTCGGGTGTGTCGAAAGGGCCCGCACGGTCGATGGCCGGTGACTCGAAGCCCTTTTCCACCGCTCCGGTTCGAAGGTTGTACCAATACTTCTCGCTGTCGCTCGTCACGGCGTGCTCCTCGTCTCGTGTGGTCGACGGTCACCTCGGCTCGATCCTACGACGACCGCTTCGACCGGGGTGAGTGCGGCTGGATAGGCTGAGCGCATGGCATCTCAGGCGACGCGCGCGGTCGGCGTGGATATCGGCGGCACCGGCATCAAGGCGGGACTGGTCGATCTCGACAAGGGTGAACTGATCAGCGACCGCATCAAGGTCGCGACCCCCGCGGGCGCTGAGCCGCAGGACGTGCTCACGGCGGTGTCGGAGGTGCTGTCGACTCTGGGTGTCGAGGGCGAGTCGATTCCCCTCGGCGTCGCGTTCCCCGCGATCGTGAAGAACGGACGCACGCTGTCGGCGGCGAACGTCTCCGACAAGTGGATCGATTTCGAGGCCGAGAAGTTCTTCGAGAACGGCCTGGGTCGCGACATCCATTTCGCCAACGATGCCGACGTCGCCGGAGTGGCGGAGATGCGGTACGGCGCCGCCCAGGGCAAGGCGGGGCTGACGATCCTGACGACGCTCGGCACCGGCATCGGCTCTGCGCTGCTCTACAACGGTGTGCTGATCCCGAATTCCGAGCTCGGCCACGTCCAGCGGGCGAAGCACGGGAAGGATGCCGAAGCCTACGCCGCGTATTCGGCGATGGAGCGGGAGGAGCTGACCTGGGACAAGTGGGCCAAGCGCCTGCAGTGGTACTACAGCTACATCGAGTTCCTGTTCAGTCCCGACCTGTTCATCGTGGGCGGCGGCGTCTCGAAGCACGCCGACCAGTTCCTGCACCTTCTCGACCTCAGGACGCCTATCGTCCCGGCCGTGCACCGCAACAACGCGGGCATCATCGGGGCGGCCGCGCTCGCACTGGGCTGACACGACTCCGGCGGAAGGCGAATGGGCCGGCCTGTACGCCGGGTTCTGTCCGGGGGCGCGAAGCCCCGTGGACGGTCATCTCTCTCGGCGACACGTTGCCGTGCCGCTCCAGCGGCCTACCCGGGGACTCGGCGGGCCGCGTCATCATCCCCTGTCTGGCCTTGCTCCGGGCGAGGTTTGCCGTGCGGATCGTGTCGCCACGACCCCGGTGGTCTCTTACACCACCCTTTCACCCTTACCCCGGCACGCCGGGGCGGTCTGCTCTCTGTGGCACTGTCTCGCGGATCGCTCCGGGTGGGTGTTACCCACCGCCCTGCCCTGTGGAGCCCGGACGTTCCTCGGCGCGTCGTGGCGGACCACGCGCGACGCGACCGTCCAGCCGACCCATTCGCCCTGTCAGCCTACGCCGGGCTGAGGCGCGTCGGAAAAGTCGCGCATGAGAGCCATCTCAAGTGTAGACTCGATGCGATTCGGTCAACTGGGGAGTTCGACCGACGGAAGGCCTACTGGGGAGGCTCACATGAAGAAGACCATTGCTGTGCTCGCGCTCACTGCAGCGCTGACGTTCGCAGCTCCGCTCGCGGCACTCGCTGAGGAGTCCGACGGCTATCCGCCGCCGCCGCCCACCGCTCCGTCGCTGGCCGGTTCGACGGCCACGGGCGAGTGCGACGGCGACGTGCCGTGGATCTCGTACAACGTCGTTCTCGTCGATCCGGACGGAACAGTGACGAATCCCGCAGCCGATCTCGTGCTCTCGAACGGATCACAGAGCGTGACCCTTCCGCTCGGGAAGCTCGTGGACAACCAGCTGTCGGGACGGGTTCTCTGGCCCGGTGCGGCGGTCGATGGCCAGGGCAACCCCACCGGGTGGCCCGGCTGGGCGTTCGAGAACGGGCAGTGGGTCCAGACCGACGGCAACTACGCCTGGACTCGCGGACCGATCAGCGCCACGATCGTCGTGAACCCCGACCTGCCGGTCGCGCTGTCGTATCCGGCAGCGACGCCGGAGTGCGCCAACGGGCCTCTCTTGAGCAACGACTCACCGGCGAGCTCGGGCGACACCGCGGCGAACGGCGCTCTTCTGCCCGCGACGGGACTCGGCGCCTCCTTGGCGCCGTACGCGATCGTCGGGGCGGCTCTCGCCGCGGCCGGCGGAGCGGTGTTCCTGCTCGCGCGCCGTCGGGCAGCCCGCAACTGACGTGACCGACGTGAAGGCGGCGCCGAGCCGGCGCCGCCTCCTGGTCGTCGCCATCGTCGCCCTCGCGGTGGTGATCCTCGTCGCTGCCGCCTGGGTGGGCATCAGAGCGCTCCTGGCGAAGTCCGAGCTCGAGGCGGCCGCACCGCTGGTCGACGACATCCGCACCTCGGCGCTGGAAGGCGATCTCGAAGAGGTCACATCACGCATCGCCGCTGTCGAGAATCACGCGTCGTCCGCGGCTTCGCTCACGGACGATCCGGTGTGGCGAGCGGCTGAATCGCTGCCGTGGCTCGGCAGCAACCTGGCCGCCGTGCGTGTCGTGTCGAGCGAGCTCGACCATGTGGCCTCCACACTCCCGCCCCTGGTCGCGTCGCTGTCGGCGATCGCGGACGGCGACGCGGAGGCGGTCATCGACGTCGCTGCGCTCGCAGCCGCGGCCCCGCCTCTGCGCGAGGCGGCCGAGAGTCTCGCGACCGCGGCAGAGCGCCTCGCGTCCCTCGACACCTCATCGCTGCTCCCCGCCGTCGCCGAGGGCGCCGAGAAGATGCGCCAGGCGACGGACGTGCTGGCTCCTGCGGTCGCGTCTGCCGCCGACGTGGCGGCCACTCTGCCGCCGACGCTCGGCTCCGACGGGCCGCGCACGATCCTCCTCACTCTCCAGAACACCGCCGAGCTGCGCACGGGCGGTGGCATCACCGGGACCTTCGTCGAGCTCAGAGCGGAAGAAGGCCGACTCACGCTCGTGCGGCAGGCCGACTCGAGCTCCTTCGATTCACGCGCGACGTCCATCGCTCCGGTCCCCGACAGCACCACGACGGTCTACAGCAACGGGGTCGGCCGCTACGTGCAGAACACCTCCATGGCGCCGGACTTCGGCACGACCGCAGAGCTGGCGTCCGCGTGGTGGCGGGAACTGACCGGGAGCGTGGCCGACACCGTCGTCTCTGTCGATCCGTTCGTCCTCGAAGCGCTCGTTCGGGTCGTCGGCCCGGTCTCGATCGCGGGCGGCGGCGAGATCCACGCCGACGATCTGATCGAGACGCTGCTCGTCGACTCCTACCGCGACCTCGACCAGGACCAGCAGAGCGCGCTCTTCGCGACCGCCGTCGATGCGGTCTTCTCGCGGGTATCCCAGGGCGGTCTGGACCCTCTCGCGCTGATCCGGGCCATGTCGGAGCCGGTGTCGGAGGGGCGCATCTCGGCGTGGAGCGTGCACGACGACGAGAACGACGTCTTCCGCGCGGGTCAGCTCGGCGGTCCCGTCGCACGGCAGGATCTCGCGGGGGACGGCGCCTTCGCCGTGTACTTCAACGACGCCACCGGTGGCAAGCTGGCGCCCTACCTCGATGTCTCGCTGAGCGCGAGCATCGTCGACTGCCGAAGCGACGGGTTGGTCGACGTCGCCGTCACGATCGCCGCGTCGAGCACCGCTCCCGCCGACCTCGGGAGCATGCCGTTCAGCGTCACCGGTGGGGGCCATTTCGGCATCCGTCCGGGCGACATCGCCGTGGACGTCGCGGTGTCCGCTCCCCGAGATGCCTTCGTGGGCGCGGTGACGGTAGGGGGTGCGAAGTACCCGGCCCCCGCGGCGACGGTCGACGAGCACCCTTCGACCGCGGCCCGCGTCGAGCTCGCGCCCGGTGAGACGAAGGAGCTCGAGTATCGCTTCACGGTTCGGGCGGAGGATGCCGCTGCCCTGCAACTGCTCCATACCCCGCTCATGAGCGAGCCGGAGATCAGCGTCAGCACCGGCTGCGCATGACGATCAGTCCTTGAGCGCGGTGTCGGCGATCGCGACATCCAGCCGGAAATCGAGCGGGAACCCTCCGAAGAGCAGCCGGCCCGCGGCATCCGCTGCCGCCACCACGGCCTCGGCAGCCTGCTCGGCGACCCGAGCGGGAGTGTGGACGATCACCTCGTCGTGGAGGAAGAACGCGAGATGAGGGCGTCGCGCGAACACGGGGCCCGATCGCGGTGCGGCATCCTCGTCCCCGACCTCCGGTATCGCCTGCAGTCGGATTCGCAGGTCGGCGAGCCATGAGAGCGCCCATTCGGCGGCCGTGCCCTGAACGACGAAGTTGCGTGTGAATCGGCCACGATCGCGCGACGACCTCCGCGCGCGGGCCTCGTCGGCACCGGATGCCTCCGCCTCGGTCGCTCGAGACTGGACGTCGCTCCATCCGGCCGACGGAGCGGGAGACGTGCGGCCCAGCCAGGTCGAGACGACGCCGCCGTCCTCGCCGACGCGGGCGGCGTCGTCCACGAGCTTCATCGCCGACGGGTAGGTCCGGTCGGAGCCGGGGGACCAACCGCCCCGACTCCCCCGTCGTGGCGCCGTACATCGCCCCCAGGAGAGCCATCTTCGCCTGCTGCCGCGTGGCCACCGCGCCGCTCTCGACGATGCCGAGGTAGAGATCGCGACCGCGCGCTGCGTGCGCGAGCGCGGTGTCGCGCGACATCGCTGCGAGAACGCGCGGCTCGAGCTGCGCCACGTCCGCCACGACGAGCTTCCATCCCGGGTCGGCCCGGACCGCCGCGCGGAGCTGGCGCGGCAGCTGAAGTGCACCGCCGCCGGCGGACGCCCAGCGGCCCGTGACGACGCCTCCCGGAATGTAGACGGGCCGGAACCGGCCGTCGGCGACCCACTCCTCCAGCCAGGCCCACCCGTTGGCGGAGAGCAGCCGCGACAGCTTCTTGTACTGCAGCAGCGGCTCGATGGCCGGATGCGTGTGCTCGGCGAGCTCCCACCGGCTGGTCGATTCCACGAGGATCCCTGCGCGGTGAAGCGATCGCAGGAGCTTCGGCTGCGAGTCGAGACTCGCCGACGGATCGCCGAGGGCATCGCGAACGCGGGCCGCGGCATCCGCCAGCAGTGTGGGCTGCCCGCCGGCCGCCGGCCGGTCACCGAGGGTCGCGACGAGGATCCGGTCGTGCTCGGCCGCGTCCCACGGCAGACCGGCGGCGCGCAGCTCTTCGGCGATCAGCGCGCCTGCCGACTCGGCCGCGGTGAGGAGCCGCAGGCGTCCGGCGTCAGCGGCCGCGGCGATCGCCTCGGCCTGGAGCGAGAACTCGGCGAGGGCGGACTCGACGGAATCGGGAGGCCGCGTCGATGCGGAGCCCGACCCTTCCGCGACGTCGAGTTCGAAGAGGGCCGGCGCGGCCGGCTGGACGAAGGCGGACGGTGCCGCATCCCACTCCCGTGCGTCACGCAGCCGCGCGGCCTCGGCGACCAGCGCCGAGTCGCGCAGAATGGCGTGGCACAGCCGCAGATCATGGCAGCGGGCGACTCGGACGCCCTCGGCGAGAAGTCCCGCGTACCAGTTCGCCGTGTCGTTCCACACCCATCGCGCGGCCGACTCGGCCTCCCGGGCGCGAACCCACGAGGGAAATCCGGATGCCTCCACCCGCTCGTGAGCGTACGCACGGCCTCCGGCGTCGAGCAGGGCCGCCCGGACATCGCTGCCGTCGCGGCCGAGGACGATCCAGGTCGGCCCGTCAGGAACCGCTGCGGACGGCATCGACGCGCTCACTGCCCCGGCAGCGGCTGGTCGCCCCCGGGGTCACAGTCCCGATTCACCGGTTCGCACGAGAATGGAGCCGCACTCGGGGCATGTGACGACGTCGTCTTCGTCGGCACGGCGCAGCACCGCCAGATCGGTGCCCGAGAGGACCATGTGGCACCACTCGCACGTGCGTGCACGGAGCGCGGCCGCGCCGGCGCCCCGCGCGGCGAGGTTCTCATAGAGCGCGAGCAGCTCGCCGGGGATGCCGGCGGCGATGGCCCGGCGGTCACGAGCGGCCGCCTCGGCGGACGCCTCCGCCTCGGCCACGACCCGCTTCGCCTCCGCGCTGAGCTCCGCCCCCTCGGCGTTGGTCTGCGCGATCAGCGCCTCCTGCTCCGCCACGGACGCATCCGCCTGTTCGAGGCGTTCCATGACCTCGAGCTCGGCGTCCTCGAGATCCGACTTGCGCCGGGCGAGCGAGGCGAGCTCGCTCTCGAGGCCCTGCGCCTCTTTCGGGTTGCTCGAGGCAGCGAGGCGCTCGGCATCACGGGCGGTACGGGCGTCCACGATCGCGACGTCGGACTCGATGCGGGACAGCTCCATCCGCAGGTCGTCGCGCGCGCCCAGCCGGGCGGTGAGCTCCTGCGAGAGGGCCTGGCGCTGGGCGAGCAGGTCCTTGACGCGGCTCGCCTGCGGAGGATTGCTGCGCGCGTTCTCGGCCCGGCGGATGCGGGCGTCGAGCTCAGCGACCTCGAGGAGGCGGAGCTGGTCTGCAGAGCTGGCTTTCACGTGACCAACCTATCGCGGGGCGTCGACGCTCAGATCGGCTGCGGGCTAGCATTCAACGACCGACCCCGTGACAGGAGGCGAGGACCATGAGCGTTCTGCGCACGAAATCCGTCGAGCAGTCGATCGCGGACACCGACGAGCCGGAGTTCCGGCTCAAGAAGTCGCTGAGCGCTCTCGACCTCACCGTCTTCGGCATCGGCGTCGTGATCGGGGCCGGGATCTTCACCCTGACCGGACGGGCCGCCCACGACGTCGCCGGTCCGGCGATCGTCATCAGCTTCGCCGTCGCCGCCATCGCCTGCGCCCTGGCGGCCCTCTGCTATGCGGAGTTCGCGTCGACGGTTCCCGTGTCCGGGTCCGCCTACACCTTCTCGTACTCGTCTCTCGGCGAGCTCTTCGCCTGGATCATCGGATGGGATCTGATCCTCGAGATGTTCCTGGGCGCCAGCGTCGTCGCACAGGGGTGGAGCGCCTACCTGGGCACCCTGATGGCCCAGCTCGGTGCTCCCATCCCCGAGGAGATCGGCTACGGCGGCACGATCGACCTGATGGCGGTGCTGCTCGTCGTCGTGCTCGGCGCACTGATGACCTTCGGCATCAAGGAGTCGCTCCGCGTCAATCTGGTCCTCGTCGCGGTGAAGCTCTTCATCGTGCTGTTCGTGATCGTGGCCGGTCTGCTCTTCGTCAACCCGGCGAACTGGTCGCCCTTCGTCCCCGAGGCCCAGCCCCGGGAGGCGGCATCAGGACTGAGCCAGCCCCTCCTGCAGTTCCTCTCGGGCATCGAGCCGACCGCGTTCGGCGTGGGCGGCATCTTCGCCGGCGCGGCCCTCGTGTTCTTCGCCTACATCGGGTTCGACGTCGTCGCCACCACCGCGGAGGAGACCAAGAACCCGCAGCGCGACATGCCGATCGGCATCATCGCGTCGCTCCTGATCTGCACGGCGCTGTACTGCGCCGTCGCCCTGGTCGTCACGGGCATGGTGCCCTACCAGGACATCGACCCGGCCGCCGCACTGGCGAACGCGTTCGTGTTCCACGGCGCGGACTGGATGGCGACCCTCATCTCGGCCGGTGCGGTCGCCGGATTGACGACGGTCGTCCTGACGCTCCTCATCGGCGCGACCCGGATCATCTTCGCCATGTCGCGGGATGCGCTGCTCCCCGCGGGTCTGGCGAAGGTCCACCCTCGATTCCGCACCCCCTGGGTGATCTCCATCGTCGTCACGGCCGTCGTCGCGGTCGTCGCCGGCTTCACGCCGATCGGGCTGCTCGAGGAGATGGTGAACATCGGAACGCTCTCGGCGTTCGTGCTCGTGGCGGTGGGGGTCATCGTCCTGCGCCGCAAACGACCGGACCTCAAGCGCACCTTCCGTGTGCCGTTCAATCCGTGGCTTCCCGGGCTCTCCGCCGCGATCTGCGTCTACCTCATGCTCAACCTGACGGTCGAGACCTGGCTGCGATTCCTGATCTGGCTGGCGGTGGGGTTCGTCATCTACTTCGCGTACTCGCGCCGGCACTCCCGGATCGGTCAGCCGGGCTACGAGGATTTCGCGCTGCCTCACGTCGTCTCGCACCAGCGCGACGACCCGGATGGCGACCCGCGCCTCTAGCGCCGCCTCGCTCCGTGGGCCCTGCCGGGATCGAACCGACGACATCCACGGTGTAAACGTGGCGCTCTACCAGCTGAGCTAAAGGCCCCTCCGTCCAGTGTAGGAGGTGCGCCGTCGCGCCCTTCGAATCGGTAGGCTGAGAGATGGTGCGTTGTGCACGGCGAACAAAGCCTGCGGCGCTCCGGTAGCGATTACCTGGCACGATCTGCCAGACGACGAAAGGTCATCTGTGACTGTCAACGATCAGGATCCGTACTCGCAGGACCCCCTCGACAGCGATCCCGACGAGACCTCCGAGTGGCAGGAGTCCCTGCAGCAGCTCGTCAAGGCGAAGGGCCACGGTCGTGGCCGCGAGATCATGCTGAGCCTCCTGCAGACCTCGCACGAGCTGCAGCTGAACGTCCCGCAGGTCCCGACCACGGACTACATCAACACCATCGCGCCCGAGAACGAGCCCGAGTTCCCCGGAGACGAGGAGCTCGAGCGTCGCTACCGCCGGTGGCTGCGCTGGAACGCCGCCATCACGGTGCACCGGGCGCAGCGCCCCGGCATCGGGGTGGGCGGTCACATCTCGACGTACGCGTCGTCCGCCTCGCTCTACGAGGTGGGCTTCAACCACTTCTTCCGCGGTCTGGACGACCCGAGCGGAGGAGATCAGGTCTTCATCCAGGGGCACGCCTCCCCCGGCATCTACGCCCGGTCCTTCCTCGAAGGGCGCCTCACCGAGGCGCAGCTCGACGGCTTCCGTCAGGAGAAGTCGAAGGCGCCGGACGGGATCCCGTCCTACCCTCACCCGCGCCTGATGCCGGACTACTGGCAGTTCCCCACCGTCTCGATGGGGCTCGGCCCGATCAACGCCATCTATCAGGCCATGACGAACAAGTACCTCACCAACCGCGGGATCAAGGATCTCTCGAACTCCCGCGTCTGGGCGTTCCTCGGCGACGGCGAGATGGACGAGGTCGAGAGCCGTGGACAGCTCCAGGTCGCGGCGAACGAAGGCCTGGACAACCTCACCTTCGTCGTCAACTGCAACCTGCAGCGGCTCGACGGACCCGTGCGCGGCAACGGCAAGATCATTCAGGAGCTCGAGAGCTTCTTCCGCGGCGCGGGGTGGAACGTGATCAAGGTGGTGTGGGGCAGCGGCTGGGACGAGCTGCTGGCCCATGACACCGAGGGCGCGCTCGTGCACCTGATGAACACCACTCCCGACGGCGACTTCCAGACCTACCGGGCCGAGGACGGCGCCTTCATCCGGGAGCACTTCTTCGGTCGGGACGAGCGGACCGCGGCTTTGGTCAAGGACTGGTCCGATGAGGACATCTGGGGCAGGCTCCGCCGCGGCGGGCTGGACTACCGCAAGGTGTACGCCGCGTACAAGGCGGCGACCGAGCACAAGGGTCAGCCCACGGTCATCCTCGCGAAGACGATCAAGGGCTACGGCCTGGGGCACCACTTCGAGGGTCGCAACGCGACCCACCAGATGAAGAAGATGACGCTTCAGGACCTCAAGTACTTCCGCGACTCGATGCGCATCCCGATCTCGGACGCCCAGCTCGACGAGAACCCGTACCTCCCGCCGTACTACAACCCGGGTGCGCAGGACGAGACCATCCAGTACATGCTCGAGCGGCGCCGCGCACTCGGGGGCTTCCTCCCCGAGCGGCGCAGCCACCACGTCGGTCTCCAGCTTCCGGGCGACGACGCGTACGCCTTGCCGAAGAAGGGCTCGGGCACGCAGGAGGTCGCCACCACGATGGCGTTCGTCCGGCTGCTCAAGGACCTGCTGCGGGCCAAGGACTTCGGGCACCGGATCGTGCCGATCATCCCCGACGAAGCCCGCACGTTCGGCATGGACGCGTACTTCCCCACGGCGAAGATCTACAACCCGCACGGCCAGAACTACACCTCGGTCGACCGAGAGCTGCTTCTGGCCTACAAGGAGAGCCCGCAGGGGCAGATCATGCACGTGGGGATCAACGAAGCGGGTGCCGTCGCGGCATTCACCGCCACGGGAACCTCGTACGCGACGCACGGCGAGCCCCTGATCCCCGTGTACGTCTTCTACTCGATGTTCGGATTCCAGCGCACCGGTGATGCGCAGTGGGCCGCGGGCGACCAGATGGCGCGCGGTTTCATCATCGGCGCGACCGCCGGCCGCACCACGCTGACAGGCGAGGGCCTCCAGCACGCGGACGGTCATTCGCATCTGCTCGCGTCGACGAACCCCGCGACCGTGTCGTACGACCCGGCCTACGGCTATGAGATCGCGCACATCGTGCGGGCCGGCATCGAGCGGATGTACGGGGGCAACCACCCCGACCCGAACGTGATGTACTACCTGACCGTCTACAACGAGCCCCTCGTGCAGCCGGCCGAGCCCGAGAACGTGGACGTCGACGGCATCGTCCGCGGCATCCATCGCATCTCTTCACCCGAGGGGGATGGGCCTCGCGCGCAGATCCTCGCGTCGGGCGTCGGGGTGCCGTGGGCTCTCGAAGCGCAGCAGCTCCTCCGGGACGACTGGGGAGTGCAGGCCGACGTCTGGTCCGTCACCTCGTGGAACGAGCTGAGGCGCGACGGCCTTGCCGCCGACGAGCACAACTTCCTGAACCCCGAGGCCGAGCCGCGCACCGCCTACATCACGGAGAAGCTGCGCGACACCCCCGGCCCGGTGGTCGCGGTGAGCGACTTCATACACGCCGTTCAGGATCAGATCCGGCCGTGGGTGCAGCACCGCTTCGTCACGTTGGGTGCGGACGGCTTCGGCTTCTCCGACACGCGCGCGGCGGCTCGGCGCTACTTCAAGATCGACGGTCCCTCCATCGTGGTCCGCACCCTGCAGGCCCTCGCCGCGGACGGAGTCGTCGACCGCGGGCTCGCGGCGCAGGCGATCGAGAAGTACCGCCTGCACGACGTGACAGCGGGAACGAGCGGGAACGCCGGCGGCGAGAGCTGACCGGCGCGATGCCCGCCTCCGCCTCGATGGACAAACCTGAGACACTCGCCTGGCTCCGGAGGATCTCGGGCGACCTGGCGACCGTGACGATGAAGCGCCTGGAGGACACTCTCCCGTGGTACGCGGAGATGCCCCCGGCGCGACGCTCCGCCGTCGGCCTCGTCGCGCAGGCGGGCATCACCTCCTTCATCCAGTGGTACGACGACCCCAGTTCGACGCCGTGGATCGCCGCCGACATCTTCGCGGCGGCCCCGCGGGAGCTCCTGCGGAGCGTGAGCCTGCAGCAGACCCTCCAGCTCATCCGGGTCACGGTGGAGGTGACGGAGGAGCGGGTCGCCGGCAAGGGCGAGCATCTCCGCGAGGCCATCCTCCTCTACTCGCGAGAGGTGGCGTTCGCGGCAGCGGACGTCTACGCCCGCGCCGCTGAAGCACGCGGCCTGTGGGATGCGCGGCTGGAGGCCCTGGTCGTCGACTCCATCCTGACGGGCGAGGCCGACGAGGAGCTTCCGAGCCGGATCGCGGCGCTCGGCTGGCACGGCCACGGGGAGGTCGCCGTTCTCGTCGGAACCACGCCGCCCCAGTTCGACATCGATCAGCTCCGTCGCACCGCACGCAAGCTCGGAGTCGACGTGCTCATCGGGGTGCAGGGATCCCGGCTCGTTCTGGTCCTCGGTCGCGCGGATCCGCCGTCGCGGCCCGACGACGTGCCGAGCGACCTCCCCTTCACCGAGATCGCCAAGCGGCTCGAGCCCGGTTTCGGTCCCGGATACCTCGTCCTCGGGCCCACCGTGCCGGCGCTCGTCGACGCGGGGCAGAGCGCCCGCGCTTCCCTGGCGGGCTTCGCCGTCGCACGTGCCTGGCGGCACGCGCCCCGTCCCGTCGAGGCAGACGACCTTCTGCCGGAGCGGGCGCTGGCAGGAGACCCGCTGGCGAAGCAGACCCTCGTGGACCGCATCTACCGTCCGTTGCAGGCCCACAGCGCCGACCTCGTCGCGACGCTCTGGAGCTACCTCGACAACGGCCGCTCTCTCGAAGCAACGGCCCGCGAGCTGTTCGTGCACCCCAACACGGTGCGGTATCGCCTCAAGCGCGTGTCCGAGGTGATCGGCTGGGACGCCACGGGTCCCCGCGAGGCGCTGATCCTTCAGACGGCTCTGATCCTCGGCTCGATCGGCACCGACGCAACCCGGCGCAGGGCGCCGCAGGCGCGTCGACCGACCCGGTGACCTGTGCGCCTCGCACAAACCTTCCCGTGATTCTTGTGAGCACGTCGCCAGGGGCGATCGAGTGATCCTTGGCAGGATGGACAGGTGAGAATCGCGGTCTTCCCCGGGCAGGGCTCTCAGTCGCCCGGATTCCTCTCCCCCTGGCTCGAGCGAGAGGGGACCGTCGACAGACTCGAGCAGTTCTCGGAGTGGTCGGGCGTCGACCTCGTGGCCGCGGGCACCGAATGGGATGCCGACCGCATCCGCGACACCCAAGTGGCTCAGCCGCTGATCGTCGCGGCCAGCCTGCTGTCGTGGTCGTCACTCCCCGAGCGCGAGTCAGTGTCGGGTGTGGCGGGACACTCGGTCGGCGAGTTCGCCGCCGCCGCTGCGGCCGGGATCCTCTCGGAGGAGGACGCCCTTCGTCTGGTGGGCATCCGCGGCCGCGCGATGGCGGAAGCCGCCGCAGCCGAAGAGACCGGGATGAGCGCGGTCATCGGCGGGGACGAGGCATCCGTCGTCGCGCGCCTCGAGGAGCTCGGCCTCACGCCGGCCAATTACAACGGCGGCGGGCAGCTCGTGGCGGCGGGAGCTCTCGACGCACTGGCCGCGCTGTCGTCGGAGCCCCCCTCCGGCACCCGGGTCATCCCCCTTCAGGTGGCCGGCGCCTTCCACACCCGGTACATGTCTCCGGCCGTCGAGACTCTGCGCGCCGCGGCGTCGCGGGTCGAGGCATTCGACCCTCGCCTGATCATCTGGAGCAACCGGGACGGCTCGGCGGTCAGCTCCGGGTCGACGTTCGTCGACCTCCTGGTCGACCAGGTCGCCTCCCCGGTGCGCTGGGACCTCTGCATGACCTCCTTCGCATCCGTGGGAGTGTCGGGCATCGTGGAGCTGTCGCCGGCGGGTACGCTCACCGGGCTCGCGAAGCGAGCGCTGCGCGGCATTCCCGCCGTCGCGGTGAAGACACCCGAAGACCTCCAGGCAGCCGGCTCGCTCCTCGGCGACGCCGCTGACGCATGACCGGAGTATCCGAATGACCCGCACGCTCACCCAGCCGACCGGCGCCGCCCACACGCGCATCTACGCCTATGGCGCGGCCCGCGGCGAGATCGCCGTACCCAACGACGACCTCATCGGTCCCATCGACTCCAGCGACGAATGGATCCGCCAGCGCACCGGCATCGTCACGCGAACCCGCGCTGCCGCGGAGACGGACGCGATCGACCTCGCCTCGGACGCTGCCCGCGAGGCCATCGAGAAGTCCGGTGTGCCTGCGGGTGAGATCGACGCCGTCATCGTCGCCACCATCAGCAACCCCAAGCAGACGCCCTCCGTGTCGGCGATCGTCGCGGACCGCGTGGGATCCAACCCGGCCGCCGCCTACGACGTGAACGCCGCGTGCGCCGGGTTCGCCTACGGCGTCGCACAGGCCGACGCCCTGATCCGCGCCGGTGCGGCGCACTACGCCCTCGTCATCGGAACCGAGAAGCTCAGCGACATCGTCGACCCGACCGACCGCAGCATCTCGTTTCTGCTCGGCGACGGCGCCGGCGCTGTGGTGATCGGGCCGAGCGACACCCCGGGCATCGGCCCGACGGTGTGGGGCTCCGATGGCTCCAAGGCCGACGCCGTCGGCATGAACCACACGCTCAATGAGTTCCGCGACGGGACGGCACCGTGGCCCACACTCCGGCAGGAGGGTCCCACGGTCTTCCGCTGGGCGGTGTGGGAGATGGTCAAGGTCGCCCGGCAGGCGCTGGAAGCGGCCGGAGTCGAGGCATCCGATCTGTCGGCCTTCGTCCCGCACCAGGCCAACATGCGCATCATCGACGAATTCGCCAAGCAGCTCGGCCTGCCCGACACCGTGGTGATCGGGCGCGACATCGAGACCACGGGCAACACCTCCGCCGCGTCGATCCCGCTCGCCACCCATCGCCTGCTGCAGGAGCACCCCGAGCTCAGCGGCGGCCTCGCGCTGCAGATCGGCTTCGGAGCCGGTCTCGTCTTCGGCGCGCAGGTCGTGGTGCTCCCCTGAGGCGCGCCGGGCCCGACCATAGACTTGACCCGGACCACCCGGTCCGGACCCCCGAGAAAACAGGAGAAACCATGGCATTCAGCAACGACGAGGTCCTCGCCGGACTCGCTGAGCTCATCACCGACGAGACGGGAATCTCGGCTGACGAGGTCGCCCTCGAGAAGTCGTTCACGGATGACCTCGACATCGACTCGATCTCGATGATGACGATCGTCGTCAACGCCGAGGAGAAGTTCGGCGTCACCATTCCCGACGACGAGGTCAAGAACCTCAAGACCGTCGGCGACGCCGTCACCTACATCACGTCGAACCAGGCGTAGGACCACCCCGGTGGGGGCTCCGGCCCCCACCGGTCAACACCGAGGACATTGATCTCTATGAGCAACCCCCGCATCGTCGTCACCGGTATCGGCGCCTCGACCCCGCTGGGCGGCACGGCCGCCGAGAGCTGGTCGGCACTCCTGGGCGGGACGTCCGGAGCCCACACCCTCGAGCACGACTGGGTGCAGGAGTACCAGATCCCCGTGACGTTCGCGGCCGAAGCGGTCGTCCGGCCCGACACGGTCCTCGACCGCCCGGTGGCCAATCGCCTCGACCCGTCCGCCCAGTTCGCGCTCGTGGCGGCGCTCGAGGCATGGGAGGACGCGGGCAAGCCCGAGGTCGAGCCCGAGCGTTTCGGCGTCGACTTCGCGACCGGTATCGGCGGCCTGCAGACGACTCTCGCGGCGTGGGACACGCTCAAGGCGAAGGGACCGCGTCGCGTGATGCCGATGAGCGTCCCGATGCTCATGCCGAACGCTCCCGCGGCTGCGGTCTCGATGCACCTCGGCGCCCGCGCCTATGCACGAACGGTGGCATCCGCGTGCGCGTCGAGCACGGAGTCGCTCGTCAACGCCGTGGAGGCGCTGCGGGCGGGCAAGGCGGATGTGATCATCGCCGGAGGGTCCGAGGCCGTCATCCACGGCCTCACCCTGGCCGCGTTCGCAGCCATGCAGGCACTGTCCAAGCGCAACGACTCCCCCGAGACCGCCTCACGTCCGTACAGCGTGGACCGCGACGGATTCGTGATGGGCGAGGGTGCGGCCTGCCTCGTGCTCGAGACGGAAGAGCATGCGAAGGCCCGCGGGGCGAAGATCTACGCCGAGGTCGTCGGCGGCGGCGTGACGGCGGACTCGTACCACATCACCGCACCGGAGCCGGAGGGGCTGGGGGCGTCTCGCGCGGTGCGCCTGGCTCTCGAAGAGGCCGGTGCGACACCGGACGAGGTGACGCACATCAACGCCCACGCGACCTCCACCCCGACCGGCGATATCGCCGAGTATCGGGCGCTGCTCAGCGTGTTCGGCGATCGCGTCCACGAGATCCCGGTGTCGGCGACGAAGGCGTCGACCGGACACCTCCTCGGGGGCACGGGTGCTCTGGAGGCGATCTTCACGATCCTTGCGCTGCGCGACCGGGTTGCTCCCCCGACGATCAACATCACGACGCAGGATCCCGAGATCCCTCTGCGGGTGTCCGGGACGGCTCAGCCGCTCGGCGATGGTCCGCAGCTCGCGATCAGCAACTCGTTCGGCTTCGGTGGCCACAACGCCGTCGTCGCGTTCCGGACCCTCTGATCGGCAGACGAAGACGCCCCCGGCTGGGTCGCCGGGGGCGTCTGTCGTGTCAGGCGGTGATTCGCGGTCCCGCGGCCCAGGACGTTGCCCTCTGAGCTTCGGTAGTGGCGCCTCGCCGCCCGAGTCTCGGGTCAGCCCACCTTGTGCAGCCAGACCACGGGTGCGTCGTCACTGGCGTGACGGAAGGGCTCGAGCTCTTCGTCCCACGCCGAGCCCAGCGCGACCTGCAGCTCACGCTGGAGCTCCGCGGCGTTGCCCGCTGCGATCTCCATGGCGTACCGGATCCGGTCTTCGCCGATGACCACGTTGCCTGCGCTGTCGGTCTGCGCGTAGTGGATGCCGAGGCCTGGCGTGTGCAACCAACGCCCGCCGTCGCTCCGGGGCGTCGGATCTTCGGTCACCTCGAAGCGGAGGTGCTCCCAGCCGCGGATGGCCGTCGCGAGCGCCGCACCGGTTCCGGCGCTGCCCTCCCAGTAGTACTCGGCACGTCGCGCGCCGTGCAGCACCGGCTGGTCTGCCCAGTCGAAGCTCACCGCGCGTCCGAGGGCGCGGCCTACTGCCCACTCGAGGTGGGGGCACAACGCTCGCGGCGCGGAGTGAATGAAGATCACTCCACGCGCCTGTGGTGTCGCCATGATCTCTCCGTTTCATCAGGTGCGTCTTCCCCAACGACCTGACACGGGTGTCTGGCGGATATGCGGTTGTGCTCCGGTCATTATCGCGCACGGAGCGCTGGAATCACAAGGATGTCATTCGGCACGTCGTGCCGGCGTGTCGTCGTCGGGGTCCTGGTGCTGCGACCGGAACCCCGACGACGACGACGACGGTCAGGCTTCGCTCATGACGTTGACCGCGGCCTGGCCCTTCGCGGCGTAGTAGGCGGCGCGAGCGGCATCCTTGCGCGCCTGCTCGGCGTAGCCTGCTTCGAGCACGTCCTGCGGCACGTGAACGCTCTCGACGTGGTTCACGCCGTTGTACTTCTCGATATAGGCGTCGAGCTCGGGCCCGGACGTCCACGAGGTGATGAGGCAGTAGCGGGGCTCGCTGCCGATGTGGGTGGCGGCGTGCCACAGTCGCTGCGTGTCGATGATGAGCTGGGCGCCGGCCGGCAGGGCGATGCGCACCTCGCCCGCGGGATCGGTGCGGTTCTCGCGCAGGACGAAGAAGCTGTCCTTGTCGTCGGTGAGGTTGAAGAAGCCGCGGACGACCCACCCGGTGCCATCGGGATTCAGGCGGTTGTTGTCGTCCTGGTGGAGGTTGTAGAGGCACTCGCCGTAGGGCGTGGGCTGAAGCTCGATGACGCGGCAGCGGCCGACGTTGGCGCCGGGCTCCTGGGCGCGGCGGGTGAGGTGAGGCGCCTTCTCGACCTGGGAATCGATCCAGACGCCGTCCTTGTCGGTGCGCGGCGGCTTGTGGTTCCAGAACCCGTTGCACTCGATCTCGCCGAAGGCGCTGGCGAGGGGGGCGAAGCGGGTGTCGCCGGAGGACTTCCAGTCGTTGTACTCGAGGTCGAGCCACTCCTTGGGGTCGAGCTCCTGGTTGTAGCGGTCGAGGACGACGTAGCCGGTCTCCTCGAGCGCAGCGGACTTGATGTAACCCATGACGGATTGCCTTTCGGTCACCGGGCCAGCACGTTTTAACAGGCCCAACTAAGGCAAGCCTACCTGGGAGGCCCCGCGCGGCTTCGAGGCGGGCCGGGCACATCGAGGCGCCTTCCCGGCCGCCGGCGACCGGTCGAATAGACTTGGCGGCGGCGTGTCCGGCGGGCCTCGGGCCCCGCGCCGAGAGCATCGAAGGGGCGTATCCGGGCGATGGTGACTGCCACGAATGTCGACGCGACCGCGGTGAACACGATCGGCTGGCTCTCCGGTGGCGAATGGACCATCGTCGTCCCTGTCTACCAGCGCCAGTACCGCTGGGACATCGGAGCCTGCGAACAGCTGCTGTCCGACATCCGCGCGGTCGCCGAACTCGATGACCGCCGCATGCACTTCATCGGCTCGATCCTCTCGTCCACCGGCAACGTGGGCGACGCCGCCGAACTGGTCCTCATCGACGGTCAGCAGCGCATCACCACCCTGATGCTGCTCGTCGCGGCGCTGCAGCACACCGTGCGCGACACCGACCCCGCGATGGCGGCGGAGCTCGAGCGGGTGCTGGTGGCGCCTGGCGGTGCGCGGACCACGAAGCTCCGTCCCCACGCGGCGTGGGCCGGCGTCTTCGAGCGTGTCGTGCTCGACCGCCCCGCTCCCCCGGACGAAGGCCGGGACTCGCGATTCGACGACAATTACGCGTTCTTCCGCAGTCAGGTGAGCGTCGACGAAGCACCACGCATCTGGCGGGGCCTGCAGAAGCTCGAGCACGTGGCGATCACCCTGGGCGCCGGGGCCAACGCGCAGCAGATCTTCGAGAGTCTGAACTCGACCGGAGAGCCGCTCCGCGACCACGAGCTCATCCACAACTACGTGCTGATGGGTCTCACGCACGCCGAGCAGCGTGAGATCGAGACCGAGTACTGGCTGCCCATCGAGCAGAGCACCGGCGACTCCATCGGCCACTTCTGGCGCCACTACCTCGTGCTGACGACGGGACGCGAGGTGGTCGCGAGCCGCAGCCGGGGGGTCTACGACGCCTTCCGGCTGGTGTTCCCGCGGCTCGACATCCACGACCTGCGCCGCTACGCCGCCGAGTGGCGGGAGTACGCCCTGATCCACCGGGTGCTCCGTGAGCCGGATCGGGAATCGGATGCCACGGTCGCACAGCACCTCGACGGCGTCGCGACGTTCGGCACGGCGATGGATCCCCTGATCATGCGCGCCTACCGGGACTGGAAGCACGGGCGCATCTCGGTGGACGAGCTCACCCGGACGCTGGAGCACGTGCAGGCCCTCCTGCTGCGTCGCACGATTGTCGGGACCGGAACGGACCGCATCGTGGCGCGGCTGTGCCGCGCGCGCGAGGACGGCTGGGATGCGCTCGTGGCGGCCGTCTCGCGCATCACTCCGTCCGACGAGCGGATCCGCGCCGCGCTGAAGTACTCCGAACTCCCCCACCCCGCCTACGTGCTCGGGCGTCTGTCGGGTGTGCGCAGCGCGTCGGGACTGGACGTGGAGCACGTGTTCCCGTTGGCGCCCTCGGACGCCTGGACCGGCGACGGCGTCCGGACCTGGTCGGACTACACCGACGACGAGCAGAACAGCGCCCGCGCCCTCGCCCCGACCCTCGGCAATCTGACCCTCCTCGAGGAGGAGCTGGCCCAGCGGGCCTTCGACGCGTCGTTCCCCGACAAGCGCCGGCTCTACGGGCGCAGCAGCGTCCCCCTCACTCGCGACCTCGCCGACACCGCGGCGTGGACGACGGCGGCGGTCGCGCAGCGGTCAGCCGACCTCGGTCGGCGCTTCGTGGAGCTGTGGGCGCGACCCGGCGGCGGACTCATCGACGACGACGGTCTCACCCCCATCCTCGACGCCGTGCATCGGCGCGGCTGGCCGGCGGGGTGGCAACGCGAATGGGACTACGTCGAGTACCGAGGCGAGCACTGGGAGGTGCCCGACGTCAAGTACCTCTTCAACCGCATCTTCAAGCGCCTGTGGGCCGACGCCCGTCCCGCTGTGGTCGCCTACAGCGCGCGGCGCGGCGGGCCGGTCTACCGCGAGCAGTCGTGGAACGGCCAATGGGATCGCCTCGACGACGAGCACTGGCTGTACATGGGCTGGGACTCCAGCTACATGCTGACCGCCGTGCAGGGGCTGCTCGAGGAGGCCGGATTCGCGGCCGAGGTGTTCGTCAAGTACTCCTACATCGGTGCCGCGATGGCGTGACTCGGCGCCGAGGGCGGCGGCATCCGCCTTTCGATGCGGACCTGGCGCGGGAAGTCAACCCCCGCGCCATCGCATCCGGGCGACTTCTACGGTGACCCGACACCTTCGGAAGGAGCATCATGGCCGATCGACCCGCAGCCATCGAGGTGCAGAAGTATCTCGGCGGCGTGGATTACCCCGTCAGCAAGGACCAGCTGGTCTCGACGGCGCGTGAGAACGGCGCGCCCGACGACCTCGTCGAGGCACTCGAGAACTCCGACCAGGATTCGTTCGACGCCCCGACGGACGTGAGCAGCGCACTCGCCGGTGAGTGAATGAGCGGCCGGCGGCGTCCCGCCGGCTGGTCGACCGCGGCACCCGCGGAGCCGGCGACCGTCGATGTGCTGATCCCGACGTGCGATCGCCCAGCGGAGCTGGCGGTCACGCTCGCCGGGCTCGCGGCACAGGACGGGCCGCCGTTCGATGTCGTCATCAGCGGCCAGGCGTCGCCGAGCACCGGGACTTCCTCCTGGAGCGCGCGCGGGCTCCGGCCGTGCTCTTCCTCGACGACGACGTCTGGCTCGACCCGGGATCGCTCGCCCTCCTCGATGCCGCCCTGACACAGCTGGCGTGCGGCTTCGTCGGCATGGCGGTGCAGGGCCTGTCGTACCTCGACGACGATCGTCCGACGGAACGGACCGCGTGGGAGCCGTGGGCGACGGGCGTCGAGCCGGAGCGCGTGCGTCGCGGATCCCCGGCGTTCGATCGCTGGCCGCTCCACAACGCCGCCAACCTGGTCCATGTCGCGCGCGAGAATCCGCTCCCGGCAGCCGGGTGGCTCGCCTACCGCGTCGCGTGGGTCGGCGGGTCGACGGACCGGTTCGTGTTTTCGGCGGCAGCTTCGGAACCCGGGCTCAAAGCCACGAGCTGAGCATCCTCGATGAGCCGCCTGTCGCCCCTCCGGAGTGGAGGCGACCTGTCTGGTTCATCCGGTTCAGCGTGCGTCGGGGCGTAGTGCAGCCGCCGTGTCCGCCGCAACCGACAGAGGGTCGGCGACCGGCCGGTCGAGCAGAGCAGCGAGGTCCGGGCTGGAACCACTGAGCAAGCCGTGCCGCACGCTGGTGGCAATTGAAGTGAGCATCGGTGGTTGGAACGGTCGCAAACCGTATGCATCCGGCTCGCAGAATCGCAGCCAGCGCGGTCGCCGTGGCGCTCTCGACTTGGTCAGGCTGTCCTTCACAGAACTATGCGAGGGGTCTCTAGTGGGGTGACACGATCGGCACGTGGTCGAACCCCGGTGGGATCGGCACCGTGCTCGAGACGTCCGCGCCCGGCACGTCGATGAATCCCTCAGAGGTCCGCGTAACTCCGCGGCTTCTGAGGGATTCATCGGTAGGGCGGGTGGGACTTGAACCCACGATCGTCGGGTTATGAGCCCGCTGCCTTGACCAGCTTGGCCACCGCCCCTCCGCATGCGAGCCTACCGCCGCGAACCGCGAGGACCCGAAACTCCCGCTCGAGCACCGGCGAGCGGGTCAACGCCTTCCGTCGCGGTCCTTGATCGGCGGGTCGGGCCACACCTTCGCCACGGCCTCGTTCACGCGGATGGAGCCGGTCATGGGTGCCGTCTGGTCGGCGCCCGGCTCGCTTCCTCGCACGATCGGGATCTCCTGGCTGTCGCTGAGGATCTGCGGGTGGTAGCGGGCGAGCTGCCACACGCCCCAGACGGCCACCGCGCCCACGGCCGCGAACGCGATGTACACCCACACCGGGGCGCCGCTGGCCTCGCCGAGGATCGTCAGTCCGATGATGATGGCGACGATCGGGTCGATCACCGTCAGGCCGGCGATCACCAGGTCGGGAGGCCCCGACGCGTACGCGGTCTGCACGAAGTAGGCGCCGACGATGGCGCCGAGGATGAGCGCGGCCAAGCAGGTGAGCGTCAGCCACTCGAAGTCGCCGGTCTTGATGCGCTCGATGATGACCTTCGCGAGCGTCGCGACGAACCCGTACATGATGCCGGCGGCCGAGATGTAGAAGAGTGCCCCCATCTTGAGGCGACGCCACAGCCAGAAGCCGCCCAGCACGAGCGTCACGACCCCGAAGAGGATCAGGATCGTGATCAGCTGCCGATCCGTGACGGGTTTCTCGGTCGCGAACAGGGCCGCGATGGTCACGAAGACGAAGATGCCCCCGACGCACGCACCGATCGCGATCAACGACCGCTTCGTGGGCCGATGGCCGCTGATCTGCGCGTTCAGCAGGGTGGTGATCACGAGCGCGATCGCACCCAGAGGCTGGACGACGATGAGGGGCGCCACCGCCAGTGCGGAGAGCTGGCAGACGATCGCGAGAGCGAGCATGACCGTTCCCACGACCCACGAAGGGCGCGAGAGCAGCTTGAGCAGGTGATGGACATTCAGGCCACCCGTACCCGTGGAGCCGGTCAGCTTCTCGACCTTCGTCACGCCGCGGTGCTGGTACTGGGCGCCGAACGACATGAAGACGGCGCCGAGAAGGGCCAGCGGGATGCCGTACAGGAGTCCGGGGTTCTGGAACGCGCCGACCAGCTGGTCGCCTACGTCCTGAAGCTCGTCCGCCATCCACACCACACGTCGACACTAGCCGCCGTCGCCTCTCGATAGGCTCAAGGCGTGGCCGTTCTGCCGATTCGCATCATGGGCGATCCCGTCCTTCACGCCCCCGCCTCCCCCGTCGGTGAGGTCACCGACGAGATCCGAGCGCTGGTCGCCGACATGTTCGAGACGATGGATGCCGCGCCCGGCGTCGGACTGGCCGGCCCCCAGGTGGGCGCGGCGCTGCGCATCTACACGTACTCGTACACGGACGACGAGGGGCTGCCATGGCGAGGCGTGATCCTCAACCCCGAGCTGTGGATGCGACCCCTCGAGCCGGGCGACCCCGACCCCGACGAGGAGTCCGAGGGCTGCCTGTCGTTCCCCGGTGAGCGCTTCCCGCTGCGGCGGTCCGAGGAGGTGCTCGTCACCGGCACCGACCTCGACGGAAACGCGGTCCGCATCCACGTCGACGGATGGCGAGCGCGGATCATGCAGCACGAGTTCGATCACCTCGAGGGCATCCTCTACGTCGACCGACTCGGCGACGGCGACTGGAAGACGGCGCAGAAGATCGCGCGCAAGCGGGGCTGGGGCCGGCCCGGAAACGCCTGGACGCCCGGCATCGACGATATCGAGGCGTGAACGAAGAACGGCCCCGAGGTGGAGCTCGGAGCCGTTCGCTCCCCCACTTGGACTCGAACCAAGAACCTATCGGTTAACAGCCGATTGCTCTGCCAATTGAGCTATGGAGGAATGTGTCCCGCTCGCGCGGGCAACCACACCATGTTAGCAAACGCGAAGGTGTGCTCGTGACGTCAGGAGGCGACCAGTCGCCGGTCCGCCTCGCCGCTGGGGGTCCACAGCAGGTCGTCCGCGCTGTGTCCGTAGGCGACGGCGTGGCCGGCTCGCAGGACGAGGACGTGCGCGTTCAGGTCGCGCGCGACATCCGTCTCATTCGTCACGAGCAGGGCCGACATGCCGTACTCGTCGCGTCGGCGCAGGAGAGCGTCGCGGGCCGCGCGTCGCACTTCGACGTCCATGTTGGAGAAGGGCTCGTCCCCGATGAAGAGCCGCGGCTGAAGCACCAGCGCGCGGGCGAACGCCACGCGCTGACGCATGCCGGCGCTCAGCTCGTAGGGGTACTTGGCGGCCGCCCCGAGAGGCAGCATCATCTCGTCGAGGAGCGTGGCGACACGCACCGAGAGAGCTCGCTGATTCACACGCCGATCGCGGCTGGTGATGGGTGCGCCGATCACCTCCGAGACGGTGAGCCGGGCGGGCAGGTGGGCACCGGCCGACTGCGGGAGATAGCCGGTCACGTAGGTCAGCTCGCGGTGCGCGCGTCCGGGGTGGCGCACCCCGATGCCTTCGACGAGCGCCTCGCCGCCGACCACGGCCAGACCGTCGTCGGCGGCCCCTGCGAGCACCGACGCCAGGCTCGACTTCCCGGAGCCGGTGGGACCCATGACGGTCATCGTGCCCGCAGGCGGGAGAGTGAAGGTGACACCGTCCACGACCCGGGCGGCCGGACCGCCTCGCCCTGCGCGGGCGATGGACAGATCACTGCAGCGGATGGCGACGTCGGCGTCTTTCCGGCGGGTCATCCCCTCATCCTGCCCTGAGGTCCTCGTCGGCGCCAGCCACCGCGTCACCCCGCCTCGGCGACGAGCTGCTGGCGCTGCGCATCCAATTCGCGCAGCCGCAGCCGGATCGCCCGCCCCTCGTCCGAAGCGGCGGGCACCCGCTGAATGGCTCCGAGCATCTCGTTCTTCTCGGTATCGAGCCCTCGGATCACGAGCCGCCGCGCGAGGTCGGCGGTGGACGCCACCGCGGCCGCGTCGTCCAAAGCGGGGAAGTCAGCCGCGAGCAGTTCCGCCCCGAGAGACCGGTACGGCTCGCGAATCCGTCCGATCGCGTCGACGGCCCATCCCGGCCGCTGGGCGTCGGAACTCTCCTCGACGGCTCGGCGCACGGCATCGAGGGCCGGATGCCGGAAGGGAAGCGACAGCGCCCGGGTGACGAGCGACGGGTCCAGACGGTGCCCGAACTGCAGGATCCCCATGAGAGCGTCGCGCTCGAGCGTCGCATCGGCGGTCCGCGGGAGCGATGCGAGGGTCACCCGCGTCAAGGTCTCGCCCGACGGCGGCTCGGGGTCCCGCGCCGCATCGGGCGACCGCTCGTCGCGGCGCGACGCGCCCCGGCCCGCCCGCTCGACCTCCCGTCGAACGTCCTCGGTGTCCATGCCGAGGCGTCGAGCGAGAACCCGGACGTACTCGGGCTGGAGGAGGGCGTCGCGCAGCTCCGCGACGACGGGCGCGGCGGCGCGCAGCGCTCCGACCCGCCCTTCGACGGAGGCGAGGTCGAACCCGGCGATCCGCTGATCGAGCACGAACTCCACCATCGGCACCTTCGTCTCCATGAGCCCCCGGACCGCCGCGTCACCACGTCGCAGCCGGAGATCGCACGGATCGAGCCCCTCGGGGCCGGTCGCGACGTACGTCTGGGCGTTGAACCGTTTCGCGTCGGCGAAGGCGCGAAGCGCCGCCTTCTGGCCCGCGGCATCCGGATCGAACGTGAACACCACCTCGCCTGCGGTGGAATCGTCGCCCATGACCCGGCGGAGGACGGTGATGTGGTCGGAGCCGAACGCCGTGCCGCACGTGGCGATCGCCGTCGTGATTCCGGCCAGATGACATGCCATGACGTCGGTGTACCCCTCCACCACGACGACGCGGTGGTCCCGCGAGATGTCGCGCTTGGCGAGGTCGAGTCCGTAGAGGACCTGCGCCTTCTTGTAGACGGTGGTCTCTGGCGTGTTGAGGTACTTGGGGCCCTTGTCGTCGTCGAACAGGCGCCGGGCGCCGAACCCGATCACCTGCCCCGTGACGTCGCGGATCGGCCACACCACGCGTCCGCGGAAACGGTCGTAGACGCCTCGCTGGCCCTGCGACACGAGCCCGGCGTTCGTGAGCTCCTCGTCGGTGAACCCCTGCGAACGAAGCGCGTCATGCATCGCCGACCAGCCCTTCGGCGCATAACCGACACCGAAGTGCCCCGCGGCGCCCGCGTCGAAGCCCCGCTCGCCGAGGAAGCGGCGCGCGATCTCGGCCTCCGGCGTCTGCAGCTGCGCCCGGAAGAACTGCGCGGCGGCCGTGTTGGCGGCGTAGAGCCGCGTGCGACCGGTGTGCTCGGGAGCCGCTCCCCCGTCCTCGTAGTGCAGGGTGTAGCCGATGCGTCCGGCCAGCCGCTCGACCGCCTCGGTGAACGACACGTGATCCATGCGCGTGAGGAAGGAGTAGACGTCGCCGGACTCGCCGCATCCGAAGCAGTGATAGAACCCCGCCTGCGGCCGGACGTTGAAGCTGGGGCTGCGCTCGTCGTGGAACGGGCAGAGTCCCTTCATCGCCCCCACGCCGGCGTTCTTCAACGCGACCCGCTCGCCGATGATGTCGGCGATGTTCGTGCGCGCCTTGACCTCTTCGACGTCGGATTGACGAATGCGCCCCGCCATCAGCGAACCCCGGTCGCGCGCGCGCCCGGCGACCACACGCCCAGCGACGCGGCGTCCAACTCCCCGACGAGACGGCCGTGCCACGCGATCGCGACCTGATCGGTCAGGCTGGCGACCTGGTCCACGATGACGCGCCGCCGCGCCGCCTCGGTGGACGCCGCGGCGAAGTCCTGCGCGTGCATCGGGTCGAGCTCTTCCGGGCGGTCCCAGAGTGCCCCGGCCAGTCGCTTCAGCACCCGCCGCTGCTCCTTGTAGAGATCCTTGCGGCCCTCGATCGACACCACGACCGTGCCGATGACACCCTTCAGGACGGCCATCTCCGCCTCGACGACTCGCGGAACGACCACGTGCGCACGATACCGGGTGAGCGCCGACATCCCGTACGCCTCCCGCGTCGCCGTCGTCGCCGCTCGGGCGAACCGGCCGATGAGATCGGACGTCAGGTTCTTGAGTCGCGCGTGCGAAGCCCGAGTACCGTCGAACGACGGAATCCACTCGGGTATGCGCGTGAGGCGGTACAGCGCGTCCTCGAGTTCGTCGCGGGCGAAGTCGAAGCCGACCCAGGATTGGATCGACGTCAGGAGCGCCTCGTGCTCGGCCGGGTCGGCGAGCCGCGCAGGGTCGAGATACCCGTTGACGACGGCATCCTCGAAGTCGTGCACCGAGTACGCGATGTCGTCGGAGAGGTCCATCACCTCAGCCTCGATGCAGCGGACACGTCCGGGCGCTCCGGCCCGCATCCAGCGGAACACCTCTTCGTCGTCGGGATACACCCCGAACTTCAGGCGCCCGCCCGGGTCGGGCAGCGGATGCTCCGCTGTCCACGGGTACTTGCACGTGGCATCGAGGCTCGCGCGCGTCAGATTGAGTCCGAAGCTGCGTCCCCGCCCGTCGACGACCTTCGGCTCGAGCCGGGTGACGATCCTGAGGGTCTGGGCGTTGCCCTCGAAGCCCCCGATGTCCTCCGCCCATTCGTTCATGGCCCGCTCGCCGTTGTGACCGAACGGCGGATGCCCGAGATCGTGGCTCAGGCACGCCGTGTCCACCACATCGGGCGCGAGCCGCAGCGCCGTCGCCAGCTCCCGCCCCACCTGCGCCACCTCGAGGGAGTGCGTCAGACGGTTTCGGGCGAAGTCGGCCGGGCTCGCGGGGCTGAGAACCTGGGTCTTCGCGGCGAGCCGGCGCAGCGCCGCCGAGTGCAGGACCCTCGCCCGATCGCGGGCGAAGTCGTCGCGCTGCGAACGATGCTCCTCGGAATGGAACCGCGCCGCGTCGGCGTCGTCGTAGCCGGGAGGCCGTTCCGCCGCGATCCCGACCGCGAGTGCCCCGTCAGCCGCCACTGTGGTCGAGCTCCGCTTCGGCGAGGGCGCAGGATGCGTCGGCCCCGAGCTCGCGCGAATCCAGCCAGTTCTCGGGCAGCGCGGGACGCTTGGGCGTGCCGGCACGGCCGCGCTGGCCCTCGGCGGCCGCCCCGGGGTACGGCGCCTCCAGGTCGAGGGTGGCGAGGAGGTCGTCGATCTCGGCGAGGGTCGAGACCGTCGCCAGCCGCGCCCGCAGGTCGCCGCCGACCGGGTAGCCCTTGAAGTACCACGCCACGTGCTTGCGGATGTCGCGGCACCCCCGGCCCTCGTCGTCGAAGAACTCGACCAGGAGCTCGGCGTGACGGCGGAAGGCGCGCGCCACGAACCCCAGGGTCGCGTCGACGGGTGCCGCCGCCGCGGCGCGCGGGCCCCCCAGTTCGCGGGCGAGGTCGCCGAAGAGCCAGGGGCGACCGAGGCATCCGCGACCCACGACCACTCCGTCGCAACCGGTCTCGGCCATCATGCGCGCGGCATCGGCGGCCGACCAGATGTCTCCGTTGCCCAGGACGGGCACGCTGGTGACGGTCTCTTTCAGCTGGGCGATCGCCGACCAGTCGGCCTCGCCGGAGTAGAACTCGGCGGCGGTACGGGCGTGCAGCGCGACGGCGGCCACGCCCGCGTCCTCGGCGATGCGGCCGGCGTCGAGGAAGGTCAGGTGGTCGGAGTCGATGCCCTTGCGCATCTTGACCGTCAGCGGGATGTCGCCGGCAGCGCGCGCCGCGCGGGTCACGATGTCGCGGAACAGCCCGAGCTTCCACGGCAGGGCCGCGCCGCCGCCCTTGCGGGTGACCTTCGGGACGGGGCATCCGAAGTTCAGATCGATGTGGTCGGCGCGGTCCTCGTCGACGAGCAGGCGCACGGCGGCCTCGGTCGTCGCGGGGTCGACGCCGTAGAGCTGGATCGACCGGGGCTTCTCGGACTCGTGATGGGTGATCAGACGCATCGTGGTCGCATTGCGCTCGACGAGCGCGCGCGTCGTGATCATCTCGCTGACGTAGAGGCCGGCACCGTACTCTCGGCAGAGCCGGCGGAAAGCGGTGTTGGTGATCCCCGCCATCGGCGCGAGCACGACGGGCGCATCGAGTTCGATGGGGCCGATCCGCAGTGTGCGGGCGGGGGCGAGGGCAGTAGTCACATCAACCATTCTCCCAGAGGAATCCGACCATCCGCCGAACGGGAGGGCTTAGCCTGGGGACATGACCGAGGCTACCGCGACCGACCTGCGCAGCATCCCGTTCCAGACCGCCGACGGCGGCACCGCGACCCTCGCCGATTACGGCGACAAGGTGCTGCTGGTCGTCAACGTGGCCTCGAGGTGCGGTCTCACCCCGCAGTACGAGCAGCTCGAGCAGCTGCAGCGGGCGTACGCCGATCGCGGGTTCACCGTTCTCGGGTTCCCCTGCAACCAGTTCCTCGGTCAGGAGCCGGGATCGATGGACGAGATCCTCGAGTACTGCTCGACGACCTGGGGGGTGACCTTCCCGGTGCACGACAAGGTCAAGGTCAACGGCGGCAAGGCGGCGCCGCTGTACAAGGCGCTGAAGGACGCGCCCGATGCCGAGGGCAAGAAGGGCCGCGTTCAGTGGAACTTCGAGAAGTTCGTGCTGACCCCCGACGGCACCGTTCACCGCTTCCGCCCGAACGTGAAGCCGGACGACCCGGCCATCGTCGAGGTCATCGAAGCGCACCTTCCGCGCTGACGGAGAACGTCGAAGCCCGCCGGACAACCGGCGGGCTTCGTGGTGTCTCCGTCAGGCGCTGACGGGCGCTTCGTCGCGGTGCTCCTCCCAGACCTGACGGACGATCTGCGCAAAGGCCTCGGCGGGCTGCGCGCCCGAGACTCCGTACTTGCCGTCGATCACGAAGAAGGGCACGCCGTTGATGCCGTACGCCTGAGCCTGCGCCTGGTCGGCGCGCACCGCCGGCAGGTACCGTTCGCTGCGGAGCGCCTCTCGCGCGGCCTCCGGGTCGAGGCCGGCGTCGGCAGCGAGGTCGACGAGCTCGTCCTCCTGACCCAGGTGGCGGCCCTCGGTGAAGTAGGCCGACATCAGCCTCTCAGCGAGTTCGTGCTGGCGTCCCTGCTCCTTGGCGAAATGCAGCAGCTCATGGGCCTTGACCGTGTTGGTGTGCTTGAGCAGATCGAACCGGTAGTCCAGCCCCGCCTCGGCCGCGACTCCCGTGACCCGATCGAGCATCTGACGGGCCTGGTCGGCCGAGATGCCCTTGTGCGTGGCCAGGTAGTCGGCTTCGCCGCCGTCGAAGTCGACCGGCGTGTCGGGTGAGAGCTCGAACGAGTGGAACACCACGTCCACGACGGGCGCATCCTGGTCGCCGGATGCTTCGGCCAGCCCCTTCTCGAGATTGCGCTTGCCGATGTAGCACCAGGGGCACGCGATGTCACTCCACACGTCGATCTTGATGGCATCCGTCATGTCAGAGGCAACGACGGGGCGTTCGCGCTCTATTCCTCGCGGCGCCGGACTCGTTCGGAGTCGCCCGTCACGCCGTCGGTGCGTCCACGGCGCCCCCGAAGCGCCGGTCTCGGTCGAGGTACATCCCGATCGCCTCCCACAGATCGGTCCGGGAGAAGTCGGGCCACAGCGTGTCGAGGAACACGAACTCGGCGTAGGCCGACTCCCACAGCAGGAAGTTCGAGGTGCGCTGCTCGCCGCTCGACCGGACGAACAGGTCCACGTCGGGCATGTCGGGCTGATAGAGCCGCTTGCGGATGAGCTTCTCGCTGACAGCCGAGGGCGAGATCCGGCCGGCTGCGACGTCGTCCGCGATCGACCGCATGGCGTCGACCAGTTCGACCCGTCCGCCGTAGTTGACGCACATGGTGAGCGTCAGCACATCGTTGGTCTCGGTCAGTCGCTCGGCGAACTGGAGCTCCTTGATCACACTCGACCAGAGGCGGGGCTTGCGCCCAGCCCACCGGATCCGCACGCCCCACTCGTTGAGCTGGTCGCGCCGCCGGTGGAGCACATCGCGGTTGAATCCCATGAGGAATCTCACCTCGTCGGGCGACCGCGACCAGTTCTCGGTGGAGAAGGCGTAGACCGAGAGGTGCTTGACGCCGGCTTGGATGGCACCGGCGACGACGTCCAGCAGGGCCGACTCCCCGGCCTTGTGCCCCTCGACCCGGGTGAGACCGCGGCGGTTCGCCCACCGCCCGTTCCCGTCCATGACGATCGCGACGTGGCGCGGCACGGAACCCGCCGGGAATGCGGGCGGGTCGATCCCGGTCCAGTCCAGCGGTCGGTACGGAAGCGCGTCGCGGTGCGTGAACGGCTTCGGGGTCATCGACCAGGTCCTTCCGGGGCAGCAGAGACATGGGAAAGCGAACGGATGCCGCGCTCGAGGTGCCACTGCGCGTACGCCGCGATCAGCCCAGACGCCGCCGCACTGGAGGCCGGGGACGCGGCATCCACCCGATCCCACTCCCCCGCCATGAGCCACTGGAGCAGCGCCGAGGTCTCCGCGTGCACGCGAGCGGCCCCGGTGGGGGCGCAGTCGCGGCACACCATGCCGCCAAGCTGGGCGACGAACGTGTCGTGCGGACCGGGACGGCCGCACCGGGCGCACTCGCCCAGTCCCGGCGCCCAGCCCGAGAGCGCCATGGCACGCAGCAGGTACGAGTCGAGGACGCTGCGGGAGGCATGGTCGCCCCGGGCGAGCGCGCGGAGTCCGCCGACCAGCAGCAGGTACTGCTGTGGGGTCGCCTCCGCCTCGTTGAGGCGGTCGGCGGCCTCGACCATGGCGTGGGCGGAGGTGTACCGGTCGTAGTGGGCGGCGATGTCGGCGCCGTACGAACCGAGGGACTCGGCCTGCTGCACGATGTCGAGCGAGCGCCCTTCGTACAGCTGGACATCGGCGACCATGAACGGCTCGAGGCGGGCCCCGAACCGCGAAGATGTGCGGCGAACGCCCTTCGCGACGGCACGCAGCTTGCCGTGGCGGCGACTGAGCATCGTCACGATCCTGTCCGCCTCCCCCAGCTTGTGGGTGCGCAGGACCACGACTTCGTCGCGGTAGGTAGGCACCTCCCAATTATCGTCGCCGCGCGCAGGATCGTCCCGCCGACGAGCCGTGCGAACCCCGCGCTTTTCCGTGTACCTTGTTCACTATGTCCGGACCACAGCTTCTCGACGCACTCCTCGCGATCACCGCCGTGCTGCAGGCCGACCAGGAGCGCGAACTCGAACGGCGTGGACTCACCGTCCCGCGCACCCACCTGCTGTGGGTGCTGCACCACGGCGGTCCCGCGACCCAATCCGCACTCGCCGAAGCCATCGGCGTGACCCCGCGCTACGTCACGACCCTCGTGGACGCCCTCGAGTCCACGGGACTCGCCCGCCGGACCTCGCATCCCACCGACCGCCGGGCGCTGCTCGTCGAGCTCACACCGCGGGGCGCATCGGCGATGACGGCGATGGCGTCGGAACGCGTGGCGCTCGGTGACGCGCTCATCGAGGGCCTCGATCCGCACGCCGTCGCCGCCGCGATCCAAGTGATCGACCACGCGCGAGAACGACTCGAGCGCCTGGTGGCCGAACACGAACGCGCACAGGAAGAGAGGGCGGAGTCGTCATGACCGACCAGAGAACGGCCGACCAACGCCGCACGGCGCGCGTCGCGTCGCGAGTGGCCTCGATCGCTCGGGCGGCCTGGCGAGCGGAGGTGGCGGTATGGCAGGGGCTGTATCGCTGGCTGCTGCGGCGTCCGCGCGTGCCGCGCGGAGCGTCGAGCTTCACCTACCACTCGCCCGTGCGCACGATCCTCGTGGTCTTCATCGTGCTCTCGGCCGTGGAGATCCCCATCGTGGACCTCATCGTTCACCCGTGGCCGTGGATCCGCATCCTTCTTCTCGCCCTCGGGGTCTGGGGGGTCACTTGGATGGTCGGGTTGCTGCTCAGCTACATCACACGCCCTCACGCCGTCGGGCCGGAGGGAATCCGCGCACGACTCGGCGGGGACGTCGACATCGACCTGACATGGGACGCGGTCGCTTCGGTCGAGAAGTCCCGCGACGTGCAGGAGAAGGCCCCCAAGGTCCGCGACGAGCCGCACGGCCGCACGCTCGCCCTCCGGATGCAGGACGAGACCAACGTTCTCATCGTGCTGGAGCACCCCGTGCGAGCCCGGTGGGGAGGCGCCACGCACGAGGTGGACGCCGTGCGGCTCTGGGTCGATGACCTCGACGGATTCATGACGGCGGTGCGGAACCACATCCCCTGACCGGCGGCCCCACAATTGAAGAGTGGACGAGCCGATCTTCGTGATCCCCCTGTGGGCCGACCTCACCGCCGTCGGATTGGGCGGCATCCAGGGAGCGCTCTTCGCCTCGGGCTTCCGCGGTCAGCGACGCCTGGATCTCCTCGGCGTCGCGATCATCGGGATCGTCGTGGCGATGGGGGGCGGCCTCATCCGTGATCTGCTCCTCAACGTGACCCCCGTGTCGTTGCAGAGCAACTGGTATCTCCTCACGGCCACCGGCGCCGCCCTCGTCGGGATGCTGCTGGCCGGCCTCTTCCAGCGGCTCAACGCCGTCATCGTCGGCCTCGACGCCCTGGTGATCGGCCTGTTCGGGGCCCTCGGCACCAGCAAGGCGCTCTACCTCGGCTTGCCACTCGTGCCCGCGGTGTTCATCGGCGTGTGCGCGGCGGTCGGCGGCGGCATCCTGCGCGACATGATCATGGGCCTGCCGGTGGCCATCATGCACGTCGGATCGCTGTATGCCGTCGCCGCGGGCGCGGGATGCCTCGTCCTCGCGGGCGCCAACGCGTTCGGCGTGAATCTCGAGATCTCCGCCATCGTCGGTGTCGTGGTGACCGCCGTGATCCGCGTGCTCGCGGTGATCTTCGACATCTCGCTGCCCGAGCAGCGCGCGCTGTACCGTCGCAAGGTCGCCGTGGAGACCTCGACCATCCCGATCGTCAAGTCGTAGCCGCGCCCGCGGCGTCGGAGTCAGACCCCGGCGAGAGCGCCCGACCTCTCCCTCGTGCGGATCGCGCGATTCACGCCCGACACGATCGCCTTCAACGACGCCGTCGAGATGTCGCCGTCGATCCCGACGCCCCACAGACGCTCGCCATCGACCTGGAGCTCGACATAGGCGGCGGCCTGGGCATCCCCGCCCGCGCTCAGGGCGTGCTCGACGTAGTCGTACAGCGTGACGTCGAACCCCTGTGAGCGGACCACCTCGAGGAAGGCGGCGACGGGGCCGTTCCCATGACCGGATGCCGCGTACTCGGCGTCGCCGTCGCGGAGCGTCACATCGAGCGCGACATCGCCGGACATGTCGCTGCGCGTGCTGGTCGCGAGCAGCTCGAAGCGGCCCCAGCGCTCATCCACGTTGGACGACGGCAGATACTCGTCGCTGAAGATCGCCCAGATCTGGTCGCTCGTCACCTCGCCGCCCTCGGCGTCCGTCTTCGCCTGCACGACGCCCGAGAACTCGATCTGCAGCTTGCGCGGCAGGTCGATGGCATGGTCGGTCTTCAGCAAGTAGGCCACGCCGCCCTTTCCGGACTGCGAGTTGACACGGATCACAGCCTCGTACGAGCGGCCGAGATCCTTCGGGTCGATCGGCAGGTACGGGACGGCCCACTCGATGTCGTCCACCGTCACGCCTGTGGAGGCCGCCCGCGACGCCATCGCCTCGAACCCCTTCTTGATCGCGTCCTGGTGCGACCCGCTGAAGGCGGTGAACACGAGGTCGCCGGCCCACGGGCTCCGCTCGTGCACCGGCAGCTGGTTGCAGTACTCCACCGTGCGCTTGACCTGGTCGATGTCGCTGAAGTCGATCTGCGGGTCGATGCCCTGGGTCAAGAGGTTGATGCCGAGGGCGACCAGATCCACGTTGCCGGTGCGCTCGCCGTTGCCGAAGAGGCATCCCTCGATCCGGTCCGCGCCCGCCATGTATCCCAACTCGGCCGCGGCGATCGCCGTGCCGCGGTCGTTGTGCGGGTGGAGCGAGAGGATCACGTTCTCGCGGTGGGCCAGGTGACGGCTCATCCATTCGATGGAGTCGGCGTAGACGTTGGGCGTCGTCATCTCCACCGTCGCCGGAAGGTTGATGATCACCTTCCGGTCGGGGGTCGGCTCGAACACCTCGATCACCTGATTGCAGACGTCGACGGCGAATTCGAGCTCCGTGCCCGTGTAGCTCTCCGGCGAGTACTCGTAGTAGACCTTCGTCTCGGGAACCCGCTTCTCGAACTCGCGGCAGAGGCGGGCGCCCTCGAGCGCGATGTCGATGATCCCCTGTCGGTCGGTGCGGAACACCACCTCGCGCTGGAGAACACTGGTCGAGTTGTAGAGGTGGACGATCGCCTGCTTCGCGCCGGCGATGGACTCGTAGGTGCGCTCGATCAGGTGTGCGCGCGCCTGCGTCAGCACCTGGATGGTCACATCGTCCGGGATGAGGTCTTCTTCGATGAGCTGCCGCACGAAATCGAAGTCGGTTTGACTGGCCGAGGGGAATCCGACCTCGATCTCCTTGTAGCCCATCCGCACCAGCAGATCGAACATGATCCGCTTGCGCTCGGGGCTCATCGGATCGATCAGCGCCTGGTTGCCGTCGCGCAGGTCGACGGCGCACCAGCGGGGAGCTGTCGTGATGCGGCGATCGGGCCACGTGCGATCAGGGAGCGAGACCGCGATCTGCTCGTGGTAGGGCCGATACTTGTGGGTCGGCATGCCCGAGGGCTTCTGATTGTTCTGCATGTTGTCGCTCTTGTTCTCTCGTCGAATGGCGGGCCGACGACAAGCTCCGCGACGAGGAAGGCCCTAGATCGAGGCCTCGTCGCGGCAGCTAAGGAGAAGCAGCGAGCCTGCACGCACAGGCCTAGGCTACACCCGCTCCACTCCACGGGCGAACCCCCGTTCTATCCGGCAGGGGCCGTCGCCGGTGATCGGGGTTCTGAGACGATGCCATCGCGGCGGACACTTCGGAGGTATGACACGTCATCGCCGATTCCTCGGGGCCGCGCTGGGTGCGGCATCCGTCCTCGCATTGACCGCCTGCGCCACACCGGCGGGTTCCGCAGGAAGTTCCCCGGCGGACGCCCCTCCCAGCGCATCCCTCGGGTCGCTCTGGCCCGCGCCGCCTGAGGGCGAGGTCGTGGCGCAGGGAACCGTGATGGAGACCGACGGCGAGACCGAGCTGTGCCTGGGGCCGGTCGCCGAGTCGTATCCCCCGCAGTGCAGCGGGATCCCTCTCCGGGGCTGGTCGTGGGACGCCGTGGAGGGATCGGAGACCTCCGACGGCACGACCTGGGGTGCGTACGCGGTCCAGGGAACCTTCGACGGCGACGCGTTCACGGCGACTCAGCCCCCCATCATGCTGGCCCTCTACGACCCGATGATGCCCGAGGACCCCACGGGCGGGAAGCCGGGTGCGGGCGAAGAGGCAGAACTCGTCGCGATCCAGGACGAGCTGCCCGACCTTCTCGGCGACGCGTACCTGGCCTCATATCCGGACAACGGCTGGCTGTGGGTCGACGTGGTGTGGGACGACGGCACCTGGCAGGAGGCCGCCGACGACGACTACGGCGACGGGAAGGTGGTCATCCGGTCTGCGCTGACGCCTGTGACGGGCTGATCCGGATCAGAACCCCAGCCGTCCGAGCTGCTTCGGGTCGCGCTGCCACTCCTTGGCCACGCGGACGTGCAGCGAGAGGAACACCCTCGTGCCCACGAGGGGCTCGATGCCGGCCCGCGCCCGCTTGCCCACGTCCGCGAGGCGCGATCCCTTGCGCCCGATGATGATCGCCTTCTGACTGTCGCGCTCGACCACGATGCTGGCGTAGACGTCGGTGAGGTCCGTCCCTTCCCGCGCGGCCATGTCTTCGATCGTGACGGCGATCGAGTGCGGGAGCTCGTCACGGACGCCGTCGAGAGCAGCCTCCCGGATGATCTCGGCCACGCGGTCTTCCAGGGATTCATCGGTGACGACGTCGGCGTCGTAGAGGGCCGGCCCGGGCGGCATCAGCCCGAGGAGCTCGTCCGTCAGCACGTCGAGCTGCTCCCGCGTGAGCGCGGAGAGCGGGATCACCGCCGCCCAGTCCTCTCGGAGGGCGTCGACCTCCATCAGCCGTTCGGTGATCTGGTCGCGCGAGGCCGCATCGGTCTTCGTCACGATCGCGACCTTCTTCGCGCGGGGATACCCGTCGAGCGACTCGGCTATGCGCCGGTCGCCCGGACCCACCTTCTCGGTCGCGGGCACGCAGAAGCCGATGACGTCGACATCGCCCAGCACCTGCTCGACGAGGCTGTTCAGTCGCTCGCCCAACAGGGTGCGGGGCTTGTGGATCCCCGGCGTGTCGACGATCACCAGCTGGCCGGCCGGTCGATTCAGGATGCCGCGGATGGCCCGTCTCGTGGTCTGGGGCTTGTCGCTGGTGATCGCGACTTTCTCGCCCACGAGGGCGTTGGTCAAGGTCGACTTGCCGACGTTGGGGCGCCCTACGAAGGTGACGAATCCCGATCGTGTCTGCTCGTTCATCCGCGCTCGCCCTTCTTCGGCACCCGGACCTCGCCCGTGCGCGGCGATGTCACTCTGATCTCATCGGTGCGCGGGGAGCGCCCGAACGCCGCCTCGGCGCCCTCGAGAGCCTCACCGCGTTCCACGAAGACGGTCGAGATGCCGCGGCCGCGCCCTCGGGATGCGCCGCCCGTGAGGATGAGGCCGTCGTACTCCGCGGTCGCACCGGGCTGCGGCACGCGTCCGAGTGCCTTACCGAGCAGTCCTCCGATCGAGTCGACATCCTCGTCCTCGAGCTGGATGCCGAACAGGTCGCCCACTTCGTCGAGCCCGAGCCGCGCGCTCACCCGGTAGTGGCCGGGGGCCACCTCGGTCACCTCATCGGCCCTCGGGTCGTACTCGTCGGCGATCTCCCCCACCAGCTCCTCGATGAGGTCCTCGAGTGTCACGAGTCCCGACACCCCGCCGTACTCGTCCACGACGAGGCACACGTGCACCGCGTCGCGTTTCATCTGCTGCAGCAGCGTCTCGGCCTTCATGGATTCCGGGACGAACACCGCGGGGCGGGCGATCCGACTGATCGGAGCGTCGCGCCAGCCCACCTCGTCGCGGAAGCCGAACTGCACGAGATCCTTGAGGTACAGGACGCCGACGACGTCGTCGGCCTCGTCGTCGACGATGGGAACCCGGGAGATCCCCTTGTCGAGGAAGATCGCCATCGCCTGTCGTGTCGAGGCCGAGGCATCCACGGTCACCATGTCGGTGCGCGGAACCATGACGGCCCGCACGAACGTGTCGGTGAAGTCGAATACGGAGTGGATGAGCTCGCGGTCGTCTTCTTCGATCAGCTCGTTCTCGGCGGCCTCGTCGATGATGCTGAGGAGCTGCTCCTCGGACGCGAAGGAGGAGCTGCGCCGGACTCCCGGCGTGATGCGGGTGCCCAGCGCCACCAGACCGTGGGCGAGCGGCCCGAGGAGGATGCGCACGCCGCGGACGATGGGCGCGGAACCACGAAGCAGCCCCTTCGCGTGCTGGCGACCCACGTTGCGCGGGCTCGCGCCCACCACCACGTACGACACACCGGTCATCAGGACCGCGGCGGCGACCATCGCCCACCAGATGTTGTCGAAGAGGAGAGTGAACGCGACCGTGACCAGCACCGCGGCGGTCGTCTCGGCAAGCACGCGGATGAAGATCACCGCGTTGGCGTGGGCCTCGGGGTCGGCCGCGATCCGCGTGAGCGACCGCGCATTGCGTCCCTGTGCGGCGAGTTCGGTGAGGTCCGCCCGCGACGTCACGCCGAGCGCGGCATCGATGGCGACCATCAGGGCGCCGAAGGCCAGCAGCAGCGCGGCGGCGACGAGCAGGAGGGCAGCGGTCATGCGCGATTTCGTCGACGCTCCACGGCCTGGAAGGCCGTGATGAGCTCGCGCTGAAGGCCGAACATCTCGCGCTCCTCTTCGGGCTCGGCGTGGTCGAAGCCGAGGAGATGGAGCAGCCCGTGCGTCGTGAGCATCACCAGCTCATCCATCGTGGAGTGCTTCGCCGCGACCGCCTGCGTCTCGGCCACCTGGGGGCACAGCACGATGTCGCCGAGCAGGCCGGCAGGGGTCGGCATGTCGTCCGTGCCCGGGCGCAGCTCGTCCATCGGGAAGCTCAGCACGTCGGTGGGCCCCGGCTCGTCCATCCACTGCACGTGGAGGGCCTCCATCGCCCCTTCGTCGACGAGCAGGATCGCGACGTCGGCGTCGGGGCTGACGTGAAGCTCTTGAAGGTTGTTCTCCATGAGTCTCAGGAGCACGGTCTCGTCGACGTCGACGCCGGACTCGTTGCTGATCTCGATCGTCATGAGCGTCCTCGCTTGGGCAGATGATCGCGCGGGTTCTGGGGACGCATGCCCGCCCGCCGCTCGGCGCGATTGGCGAACTCGGATGCTTCGTCCCTCTCGCGGCGGGCAGCCAGTCGGCGCTCGTCGTACTCGCTGTACGCGTCGACGATCCTCCCGACGAGGGTGTGACGCACGACGTCGTCACTGGTCAGGTAGGCGAAGTGGATGTCGTCGATGTCGGACAGCACGCGCGTCACCAGGCGCAGCCCCGACGCACCCTGCGGCAGGTCGACCTGGGTGATGTCGCCGGTGACGACCATGCGCGTGCCGAACCCCAGACGCGTGAGGAACATCTTCATCTGCTCGGGCGTGGTGTTCTGGGCTTCGTCGAGCACGACGAAAGAGTCGTTGAGCGTACGTCCGCGCATGTACGCCAGCGGCGCCACCTCGATGGTGCCGGTTGCCATGAGCTTGGGCACGAGCTCGGGGTCCATCATCTCGTTGAGCGCGTCGTAGAGCGGACGCAGGTAGGGATCGATCTTGTCGGTGAGCGTGCCCGGCAGGAAGCCGAGCCGCTCGCCGGCTTCGACTGCGGGCCGCGTCAGGATGATGCGGCTGACCTCTTTGCGCTGAAGCGCCTGGACGGCCTTCGCCATCGCGAGGTAGGTCTTGCCGGTGCCCGCGGGCCCGATGCCGAAGACGATCGTGTTGTCTTCGATCGCGTCGACGTAGGCCTTCTGCCCGAGCGTCTTGGGGCGGATGACCTTGCCCCGGGACGAGAGGATCGCCTCCCCCAGGACCTCCGACGGGCGCGGGCCGCCCTCGGTGCGCAGGATGCGGCTCGACGACGAGACATCGGACTCGCCCAGCGCGTGACCGGCCTGCGTCATCGCGAGCAGCTCGTCGACGAGCGAGCGGGCCGCCGACACGGCATCCGCCGCGCCCGTGAGCGTGATCTCGTTGCCGCGAACGTGGACGTCGACGTCGGGGTGCTCGCGCTCCACCACCCGAAGCAGCCGATCCTGCGGACCGAGCAGCTGCACCATCGCCACGCCGTCGGCGTAGACCCGGTCGATCACGGGCTCTTGGGGGGATTGGTCAGGCACCGACGCTCTCTTCTCCTAGTCCTCCGGCGAGCACGTGGGCGTGCACGTGGAAGACGGTCTGGCCCGCGTGCGGGCCGGTGTTGAACACCAGGCGGAAGTCCCCGTCGGCGTGCTCCGCTGCGAGGCTGTTCGCCAGCCCGATCATCTCGGCCAGGAGCGCCGGGTCGCCGGCGGCGAGCTCGACGACGTTGCGGTAGTCGTTCTGCTTGGGAATGACCAGCAGATGCACCGGCGCCTGCGGGGCGATGTCACGGATGGCGAAGACGTTCTCGGTCTCGGCGACGATCTCGGAGGGGATCTCGCCGCCCAGGATGCGGGTGAAGACCGATGGCTCGCTCATGCCGCAAGTCTACCGACGGCCCACCGTCACGGGATTGCCCCTTGTGCTGGGGACGGCGGGCGGAACGGCTCACCACCGTCCGATCGCCGCGTTCACGAGTGCGAGCGCGGCGGGTCCGGCGGTGGACGTGCGCAGGACGCTGTCTCCGAGCCGGGTGAGCGTCGCGCCGGCCCCCTCCAGACGCGAAAGCTCGTCCGGCGCGATGCCGCCCTCAGGACCGACGATGAGGAGGATGTCGCGCTCGTCCCCGGCCAGGTCCAGCTGCGAGAGGGGGGTGGTCGCGGTCGGCTCGAGCACGAGGGAACGCGCCTCCGCCACCCGCGAGGTGAGCATCTCGGTCGTCGTGAGAACGCCCACGTCCGGGATCCACGACCGGTGCGCCTGCTTGGCCGCCTCACGCACGATCGTCGACCAGCGGGCCCGGCCCTTCTCCGCCTTGGCATCCCACCGCGACACGCTGCGGGAAGCCTGCCAGGGCACGATCTCGTCCGCTCCGAGTTCGGTCGCCGCCTGCACCGCGAGCTCGTCGCGGTCGCCCTTGGCCAGCGCCTGGACGAGCACGACTCGCGGCACCGGGGCAGGCGCCTCTGCGCGGGAGTCCACTCGCACGAGCACCTCACGCGGCGTGGCGGACTCGCAATGCCCGGTCAGCCACACGCCCCGGCCGTCGCCCACGGTGATCTCTTCGCCGGCACGCACCCTGCGCACCGCGGCGGCGTGGTGCGCTTCCGCGCCGGTCAGGACGACGGCGTCGCCCGGCTGGGCATCCCGTGCGGCGTCGACGACGAAGTGGAGGGCCACCCGCTCAGCCCCGGAAGCGGTCGCGGAGTTTCGCGAACAGCCCCTGGTGGAACTCCGCCAGGCGGGGCGACGGCGCCTTCGTGCGCTTCGCGAAGTCCTCGATCAGGGCGCGTTCCTTCGCATCGAGTCGGGTCGGCGTGACCACGTGGACTCCCACCCGGAGGTCGCCCCGCTGCGAACCGCGCAGCGGTGTGATGCCGCGGCCCTTGATCGTGAGCACGTCGCCGCCCTGCACCCCCGGGCGCAGCTCCAGGTCGACGGGTCCGTCGAGGGACTGGATGGTGGTCGTCGTCCCGAGGATCGCGTCGGGCATCGACACCTCGAGGGTCGCGAGAAGGTCGTCGCCGTCGCGACTGAAGACATCGTGCGGCGCGACCGTGACCTCGATGTACAGGTCGCCGTTGGGCCCCCCCGCGGGACCGACCTCGCCGGAGCCCGGGAGCTGCAGCCGGAGGCCGGTCTCGACGCCCGCGGGGATGTCGAGCGAGACCGTCCGCCGCGCACGCACGCGCCCCTGCCCCTGGCAGGTCGCGCACGGGTACGGGATCGTGGTGCCGTAACCCTGGCAGACATTGCACGGCTGGTTCGTGATCACGTTGCCGAGAAGGCTGCGGACCTGGCGCTGCACGTGCCCGGTGCCGTGGCAGATGTCGCACGTCACCGGGCTCGTGCCCGGCTGGCAGCACGAACCCTGACAGGTGTCGCACAGGACCGCGGTGTCGACCTCGATGTCGCGGTGGACGCCGAACACGACGTCGCCGAGTTCGAGAGTGACCCGCACGAGGGCGTCCTGCCCGCGCTCTCGGCGGGACCGGGGACGCGCTCCGCGGGAGCCGCCTCCCGCCGCGCCGAAGAACGTCTCGAAGATGTCGTTGAACCCGCCGAAGCCGCCGGCTCCCGCGAATGGACTGTCGCCGCCGCCCATGTCGTAGCGCGCGCGCTGCTCGGGGTCGCTGAGAACGTCGTAGGCGTGCGTGACGAGCTTGAAGCGCTCGGACGCCTCCTCGCCCGGATTCACGTCGGGGTGCAGCTCCCGGGCCAGCTTCCGGTAGGCCTTCTTGATCTCGTCGGTCGAGGCGTCGCGAGAGACACCCAGAACCTCGTAGTGGTCAGCCACATTCGCCTTCCTGCCCGCGTTCCCGCGGGTTCGTTCGTGCGCGCCGCCTCAGCGGCTGCTCTCGTCTTCTTCGAGCATTCGCGTCAGATAGCGCGCGACGGCTCGCACCGCCGCGAGATTCGTCGGATAGTCCATGCGCGTCGGCCCCATCACGCCGACGCGAGCCCGTGACCCGGTCGCGTCGTAATCGCTCGCGACGACGGATGCCTCGGCGAGCCCGAACGGCTCGTTCTCACGCCCGATGCTGGCAGACAGACCCTTCTCGTCGGCCACCATCTCACCCATCAGCCTGAGAATGGTGACCTGCTCCTCGATGGCTTCGAGGAGCGGGTAGATGCTGCCGCGGAAGTCCGCCTCCCGCCGTGCGAGCGTGGCGCTGCCCGCCATCACGAGCCGGTCCTGGCGGAACTCGTCCAGCTCCTCGGCCACCACCCGCGCGATCTCCGTCGTCGCGAGCTCACGCGGCGCCGATGCCGTGGACGCGCGCTCGAGGTGATCCTGAAGCCGCTGGAGACCGTCGCGCACGGAGCGCCCGACCAGGAGCGTGCCGAGTTCGGCGCGAATGCGCGCCAGATCGGCCTCATCGAACTCCTCGCGCACGAACGCCATGCGCTGCGACACGCGTCCCGTGTCGGTGACGACGATCACCAGCATCCGTCCGCCGCCGAGTTGCACGAGCTCCACATGGGTGACGTTCGCGCGGGCGAACGAGGGGTACTGCACGATCGCGACCTGACCGGTCAGCTGCGTGAGAGCACGCACGGTCCGGGCGAGCACGTCATCGAGGTCGCCCGGACCCTCCAGGAACGACGTGATCGCCGTCCGCTGCGCGGCGCTGAGCGGACGCACTTCGGCCAGGTGGTCGACGAAGACGCGGTACCCCTTGTCGGTGGGGACCCGCCCCGACGAGGTGTGGGGGGCGACGATCAGCTCCTCGTCCTCGAGAAGCGCCATGTCGTTGCGGATGGTGGCCGCCGAGACCCCGAAGGCGTGACGCTCGACGATGGCCTTGCTGCCGACGGGCTCACGGGTGTCGACGTAGTCTTCGACGATCGCCCGAAGCACTTGCAGACCGCGCTCGCTGACCATCCCGCCTCCTCACGCCTGCTGGCACTCGCATGACTGGAGTGCCAATTCTACCGGATGAGCCTGGCGACGGCCGGATCCTGCCGCCCGTCAGCGCGCCGCCGCGGCTAGTCCGTGAGGGCGCGGACCACGGCATCCGCCAGCAGTCGACCGCGCCGGGTGAGGACGATGCGCCCGCGGATCGCGGACGGCCCGTCGACGAGTCCGTCGGCGATGAGAGTCGCGACGGCGCTCCGTCCCTCCCCCAGGATCTCGGACACGGGCAGACCTTCGCGGATGCGGGTTCGCAGGAGGATGTTCTCGAGAGCCCGGGCGTCCGCGTCGGGCACTTCCCGTGCGGCGGCGGGCGACTCGCCTCGCGCCAGCCGCTGCGCGTAGGCCGCGGGGTGCTTCACGTTCCAGAAGCGGACGCCGCCGATGTGACTGTGCGCTCCCGGCCCGAATCCCCACCAGTCCGCGCCCTGCCAGTAGGCGAGATTGTGACGCGACCGCTGGTCGTCACCGCGCGCCCAGTTCGAGACCTCGTACCATTCGAATCCCGCGCCGGTCAGCAGTTCGTCGGCGAGCTCGTACATGTCGGCCTGAAGGTCGTCGTCCGGAGCGGGAACCTCGCCGCGGCGGATCTGCCTCGCCAGCTTCGTGCCGTCCTCGATGATGAGGGCGTAAGCCGACACATGGTCGGGCTCGAGGTCGACCGCCGTCCGCAACGACTCCCGCCAATCGTCCAGCGACTCCCCCGGCGCACCGTAGATCAGGTCGACGCTGACATCGAGCCCCGCCCGCCGAGCGGCGGCGACGGCGGTCCGCACGTTGGCGGGGTCGTGCGTTCGGTCGAGGGCGGCGAGCACGTGGGGGACGGCGGACTGCATGCCCACCGAGAGGCGCGTGACACCGGATGCCGCGAGCTCGGCCGCAACCGCGTCGGTGACCGTGTCGGGGTTGGCCTCGACGGTGACCTCCGCCCCGTCGACGATCCCGAAGGCGTCGCGGACACCGCCGAGCATGCGGGCGAGGTCGCCCGCGGGCAGCAGGGTCGGGGTTCCGCCGCCGAAGAACACCGTGGCCGCGGGTCGGACGGGACCGATGCCCGAGAGCAGGTCCCGGGCGAAGGACACCTCGTGCAGCAGCGTGTCGGCGTACTCGTCCTGCCGCGCCCCACGGAGCTCGCCGGCGGTGTACGTGTTGAAGTCGCAATAGCCGCAACGGACCCGGCAGAAGGGCACGTGCAGGTAGACGCTGAACGGCGTCGCGGGATCGGCGGCGGTGCCGGCCGGGAACGAGCCGTCGGCGGGGACCGCCTCGCCGAGGGGAAGCGCGGAGCCCATCAGCGGCTCACGCGGGCGTCGTGTAAAGCGGCGAGATCGCGCGGAGATACCGGGTGAAGAGCTCACGACGGCGGCGACGCGTGAGACCGGGCAGCATGCGGTAGAGCAGCGCCGCGGGGGCGTCGAACGCGCGGACGGTGAACCAGACCTCGTCGTTCTCGTTCCACTCCACCATGAACGACTCCTCCCCGCTCACCACCGAATCGCCGACGGTCCCCAGCGCGAACCCGACCCGACGTGGCTCCTCGATGGCGAAGATCACGCGGAGCTCGGCATCCGCCCGCATGCCCTTCACTCGGCCGTCCACCCGGACGGTGGTGCCCGCACCCACATACGGCGTGCCGTCCGCGTCATAGCGCAGGTCGGACTCGGAGCGGCTCGGCGCGATGGGCTTGCCCTCGGCGTCGAAGCTGACCCCCGAGTACATCGGCCCTGACGCGGGGCGCACGTCCTTGAGGGCCAGTCCCGCTCCCCGCTGCGCCGTCCACGAGAGAAGGGCCTCGCCGGCAGCGTGGAAGCGCGCTTCCCCGCTGCCGATGCGCCACGAGTCCTCCGCCGGAATGCTCCGCTCAGGCGGGTAGCTCATGAGGTCGGGCGCCTGCGTCGCGCCGACCGCGGCGTAGTCGACGGTGTCGTCCCGGAAGTTCCCTCGACGCATGCGACCAGCCTACTTCGAGCCTTTTCCCTCGACGTCGCCCGAGAGCGCGGCGATGAACGCCTCCTGAGGGACTTCGACGCGACCGACCATCTTCATGCGCTTCTTGCCCTCCTTCTGCTTCTCGAGCAGCTTGCGCTTGCGCGTGATGTCGCCTCCGTAGCACTTGGCGAGAACGTCCTTGCGCATCGCGCGGATGTTCTCGCGGGCGATGATGCGCGCACCGATCGCGGCCTGGATCGGCACCTCGAACTGCTGGCGAGGGATGAGCTTGCGCAGCCGCTCGGTCATCATCGTCCCGTAGGCGTAGGCCTTGTCGCGGTGGACGATCGAGCTGAAGGCGTCGACCTTGTCGCCCTGCAGGAGGATGTCGACCTTCACCAGGTCGGCCTCCTGACTGCCGGCGGGCTCGTAATCGAGGCTCGCGTAGCCCTGCGTGCGGCTCTTGAGCTGGTCGAAGAAGTCGAACACGATCTCGCCGAGCGGCATGTTGTAGCGCAGTTCGACGCGCTCCTCGGAGAAGTACTCCATCCCGAGCAGCGATCCGCGCCGCGACTGGCACAGGTCCATCACCGTGCCGACGTAGTCCTTGGGCGTCAGGATGGCGGCCTTGACCACCGGCTCGCTCACCGCCGCCACTCTGCCGTCGGGGTACTCGCTGGGGTTGGTGACCGTGACGGTCTCGCCGGTGTCGGTCAGCACCTCGTACACCACGCTCGGTGCCGTCGTGATGAGGTCGAGGTCGAACTCGCGCGACAGGCGCTCGGTGATGATCTCGAGGTGCAGCAGTCCCAGGAAGCCGCAGCGGAAACCGAAGCCCAGCGCCACCGACGTCTCGGGCTCGTACTGCAGCGAGGCATCCGAGAGCTTCAGCTTGTCGAGCGCTTCGCGCAGATCGCCGTAGTCGCTGCCGTCGATCGGGTAGATGCCGGAGAACACCATCGGCTTCGGGTCGGTGTAACCGGGAAGCGCGTCCGTCGCGGGCTTGCGCTGGGTCGTGATCGTGTCGCCGACCTTCGACTGCCGCACGTCCTTCACTCCGGTGATGAGATATCCCACCTCACCGACGCCGAGCCCCTTGGTGGGCGTCGGCTCGGGACTGGAGACGCCGATCTCCAGCAGGTCGTGCGTGGCGGTCGTCGACATCATCTGGATGCGCTCGCGCGGCGAGAGCTTGCCGTCCACCATGCGGACGTAGGTGACGACGCCGCGGTACGAGTCGTAGACCGAGTCGAAGATCATGGCCCGGGCCGGGGCATCCGCATCGCCCTTCGGAGCCGGGATCTCGGCGACCAGTCGGTCGAGGAGCTCTTCGACGCCCTGACCTGTCTTTCCGCTGACGCGGAGGACGTCGTCCGGGTCGCCGCCGATGAGGTTCGCGAGCTCTTTCGCGAACCGGTCGGGATCTGCGGCGGGGAGGTCGATCTTGTTCAGCACCGGGATGATGTGCAGGTCGTTGTCGAGCGCGAGGTACAGGTTGGCGAGCGTCTGCGCCTCGATGCCCTGGGCGGCGTCCACGAGCAGGATCGCACCCTCGCACGCCGCCAGCGAGCGGCTCACCTCGTACGTGAAGTCGACGTGCCCGGGGGTGTCGATCATGTTCAGCGCGAACGTGCCCTCGCCCGTCTGCCAGGGCATGCGGACCGCCTGCGACTTGATCGTGATCCCCCGCTCGCGCTCGATGTCCATGCGGTCCAGGTACTGCGCACGCATGTCGCGGTCGGCGACGACGCCGGTGATCTGCAGCATCCGATCCGCCAGCGTCGACTTGCCGTGGTCGATGTGGGCGATGATGCAGAAGTTGCGGATCAGCTCGGGCGGAGTCGCGGACGGCTCGAGAGGCTTCAGGGCGCGGGGAGACATATCCCGTCGATTCTACGGGTGGCGGATGCCGCGGCCCTGCGTGGAAGCCGACCGTCGGGCGGGCTCGACCGTCGCACAGGCGGGCCGGACCCGCCGGTAGCCTGGGTCGATGGTCGTACAGGTCGTCCTCGTGCACGGCATCCGCACGTCCGCGACCATGTGGCGCTCCCAGGTGGAGCACCTCTCCCGGCGCGGCAACCCGGTGTCGGCGGTGGATCTGCCCGGTCATGGGTCGCGCATGTCGGAGGAGTTCACGATCGACGGCGCCTTCGCGACGATCGACGAGGCGGTGCGGGCCGCCGCGGCCCGGGGACCGGTTCTGCTGGCGGGCCACTCGATGGGCGGTCTTCTGTGCATCGAGTATGTCGGCGGCGAAGCGCGGCCCCCCGTCGCGGGGTTCGTCGCCGCATCGTGCACGGCCATACCGCGAGGCGTGGGCCTCGCGGCCTACCGGCTGCTCGCGCGCGGATTCGATTCGCTCCCCGACCGGGGCATGTGGCTCACGAATCGGATGCTCGACCGGATCCTGCCCGCCGAGACGAGGGATGACTTCGGCGCCGGCGGCTACGCGCTGGATGCGCAGGACGGCGCGCTGCGCAGCCTGTCGGTGCTCGACCTCCTGGCCGCGCTGGGCCGCATCGACGTGCCGCTGTGGTTCGTCAACGGTCAGTACGACCAACTGCGTGTCAACGAGAGGCTCTTCACGCGGATCGCGCCGCACGCCGAGCTGATCGTGGTGCCTCGGACGACGCATCACGTCACCGTCATGCGGCCCGCCGTCTTCAACGCCGTCCTCGACCTCGCGATCACGACGCTCGACGCGACCTGATAGAATCGGTGATTGGCTTGCGTGTGGGTTCGTCCCTCACGACCGCCGCGAAGCACCCCTCTCTTGCTGACCGGCACTCACCATTTCACTCCGAAACGAAAGAACGTCGACACGTGGCGAACATCAAGTCGCAGATCAAGCGCAACAAGACCAACGAGAAGGCGCGCGAGCGCAACAAGGCCGTCAAGAGCGAGCTGAAGACCGAGGTGCGCCGCACCCGCGAAGCCATCGCCGCGGGCGACAAGGCTGCCGCCGAGAAGGCTCTTCGCAAGGCGACCAAGAAGCTCGACAAGGCTGTGAGCAAGGGCGTCATCCACCAGAACCAGGCGGCGAACCGCAAGTCGGCGATCGCCAAGCAGGTGGCCGCTCTCTGAGCCCCCTTCTTCCGCGAAAGGCCCGTCCCGTGTGGGGCGGGCTTTTCGCTGTGATGTGGCGGCGTTACGCGCCGTAAGGAGCGCGGGTGGCGATCACGGTGACGAGCCGCTCGAGCGCGAAGACGGGGTCTCGGGATGCGCCCTTGACCTCGGCATCTGCCCGCGCTGCAGCCTGGATCGCCATGCCAAGGGATGTCTCGTTCCATCCGGTCAGATCGCGACGCGCGCGATCCACCTGCCAATCCTTGAGCCCGAGCCGACCGGCCAGGGCCGCCGCCGACTCGCGATGGCCGGCGACGCGAGCCATGGTGCGCAGCTTGAGGGCGATCGCGGCCACGAGCGGCACGGGGTCGGCGCCGGACGCGAGGGCGTGCCGCAGCGAGATCAGCGCCTCTCCGTAACGGCCGGCGATGGCGGTGTCGGCGACGGTGAAGGCGGATGTCTCGACCCGGCCGCCGTAGTACCGCTCGACGATCTGCTCGGTGATGTCGCCCGGCACGTCGGCGATGAGCTGCTGGCACGCCGCGGCCAGCTCGGTGACGTCGTCGGCGAACGCCGAGACGAGGGCCCTGAGCGCCGCCGGTGCGATGCGCTTCTTGGCGGCCTGGAACTCGCCCGCAGCGAAGTCGTAACGGTCGGATTCACGCTTGATCGCCGGGCATGGGACCTCGACCCCGCCACCCTCACCGGCACGGATCGCGTCGAGCAGCTTCTTGCCCCGGACGGTGGCGCCGGTGTGTCGGAGCACCACCGTCGCGCCCTCTTGCGGTGCCGCCAGGTACGAGAGCGCCTCGGCGAGGAAAGCATCGGAGCACTTCTCGACTCCGGTCACGCGCACCAGGCGCGGTTCGCCGAACAACGACGGCGAGGTCATCGCGAGCAGTGATCCGGCGGAGTAGTCATCGGCGCGCAGATCGGAGACCTCGAGACTGGGATCTTCGGCTCGGAGGTAGTCGCGGACGCCCGCGATGGCGCGTTCGGCGCAGACGTCTTCGGGGCCGGATACCAGCACGATCGGCGCCGGCTGGGGCGTGCGCCAGGAGAGCTGCGGAATCGCGCTCCGCGCCGCCTTCGATGGTGCGCGTCGCGCGGTCGGTGCCATGCTTCCCAGCCTAGCGAGGGCTGCCGACGCGCCGCCCGCGCTCGCGCCAGACGCCCACAGCGCCCCGCGCCGACCACACGGCGATCACACCGTCGCGGTCCGTCCGCGCGACGGTGGTTCGGCCATCCCTGAGCACACGAAGGATCTCCTCCCGGGGATGGCCGTAGTCGTTCTGGGCGCCCACCGAGATCAGCGCGAGCGTGGGCGCTGCGGCGCGGTACAGCTCGAAGTCCTGGTCGGCACTCCCGTGGTGAGCGACCTTGATGACGGCGTACGGCGGATCGAACGCATCGGTCGCCGCCACCGCCCGCTGCGGCGACGCGGAGAGATCGCCGAGCAGAAGCGTCGGCGGTATCCCGCCGCCGCGTACATCCAGCGTCACGCTGGCGTCGTTCCCCGCCGGATAGGCGCGGCTCTCGGCGACCGGCCACAGGACCCGCCATCGCGCCTCGCCGAGCGTTCCCGTCATCCCTCGATCGGCTTCCACCAGTCGTGGACCCCGTGCGTGCAGCTGTGCCAGCAGAGGGATGTCGTCCGGGGCCGGTGGCCCATGCAACAGCGTGCCGATGCGGTCCTCCACCGCGGCCAGACCGCCGGCGTGGTCGACGTCGAAGTGCGTCAGTACGAGCAGGTCGATGCGGTCCACCCCGGCGCGCCCGAGGCAGGCTGCCAGAGCCTCGGGCGCGGGACCCGTGTCGACCAGGGCCACCCGCCCTGCCGAGCGCAGCAGCAGGGCGTCGCCCTGCCCGACATCGCACGCGAGGATGCTCCAGTCCGCGGGGAGAGTCCACCGACCGGCGACACCTCCGAGAAGCGCGCCTCCGGCGACACCGCCCATGACGACGCACACCACGATCGCCGATGCGCCCCGCAGAATCGTTCGGCGCCGGGTGCCCCGCCGCAGAGCGATCAGTATTCCCGCGGCGAGGCTCACGATAGCCAGACCGGTAGCCCCGACCCATCCTTCCTCCCACGGGACCTGGCCGCCCGGCAACTCGGACGCCACGTGCGCCGTCGAGGCGATCCATGTCGCGGGGACCCAGGCGAGCGCGGTCAGCCCGTCCTGGAGGACCGGAACCGCACCGGCCAGACAGGAGGCGAGACCCACGAGCGTCGCGGCGGGAGCCGCGGGAGCCGCCAACAGGTTGGCGAGGACCCCGTACAGCGAGACGTTCGGCGAGATGAGCACGAGGAGGGGTCCGCAGGCGAGCTGTGCGGCGAGCGGAATCGAGAGTCCCACAGCGAGAGCGCGCGGCATCATCCGTCCCAGCCCGCGGGCAAGCGGCCGGGTGAACAGCAGCAGCGAGGCGGTGGCCGTGACCGAGAGGGCGAAGCCCAGCGATCCCGCCAGCCAGGGATCGCCGATGAGCACGGCGGACGCCGCCACCGAGAGGATCGCCATTCCGGCGGCCGGACGTCCGAGGAGCGCGGCGATCATCGCGACGGCGGCCATCGCCGCGGCCCGAACGACGCTGGGCTCGGGCGTGACCAGCATCACGAAGGCGGCCAGGGCGAGCAGGCCGGCGCAGACGCGGATCGCACGCGACGCACAGAGCGCCGCGGCGGCGCCGAAGGCGATCGCGACGACGAGTGCGCAGTTCGCACCCGAGACGGCGGTGAGGTGCGAGAGTGAGGAATTCTTCATCGCGGCGTCGAGCTCGACGCTCACGACCGAGGTGTCGCCGACGGCGAGGCCCGGCACCAGACCCGCCCCCTCTCCCGGCAGGCTCTGCGCGGAGTCCACCAGTCCGGCCCGAAGCGCCGAGGTGATGGAGGTCCAGCCGTCAGGCGGAGACACGACGACCACCCCGCGAGATGCTCGAATGTCGAGAACCGCACGGGCTCCGGCGCGCGTCGTCGCCGCCGTGCCATGTGCCTCGATCGTCGCGCCGACGTCGAGCGCCCGCCGGTCGTCGACCTGATCAGGGGCGACACGAATCGTCACCTCTGCGCTCAGGGATCGGACCCCAGCATCCGTCCCCATACGTGTAGCGTGCGCATCGAAGCTCAGGGTTCCGTCCGCGCGCCGCTCGACCTTACCCACGACCAGCGCTTCGACGACGAGGCTCCGTCCTCCACCGAAGTCGGCCGCGAGCACCTCCTCCCGCCCGGGCAGGGCGAGCGCGACGTGCGACGCGGCCGCAGCTCCGGCAGCGAGAGCGATCACGACGACGAGCGCGGATGCCGGGGCCCGCCGCCCCGTGCGGGCCGCGGCGACCAGCATCACCGCCGTCGCGATCGCCGTCGCCCCCCAGAGGAGGACGGCGACCATGCCCGCTGTGTTGGGCATGTGGGTGGCAAGGAGGGCCGTCATCCAGGCGGCGGCGGCGACCGGTACCAACCGCAGGCTCCGTGACATCGGCACGTCACACCCGCACGAGGTCGCGCAGCGACTCGAGCATCTTGTCGCCGATGCCGGGCACCGCGAGCAGATCCTCGACCGACGTGAACCGCCCGTTGTCCTCCCGCCACTGAATGATCCGCTGTGCCAGGGCCGGCCCGATCCGGGGCAGTGTGTCGAGTTGCCCTTCGTCGGCGGTGTTGAGGTCGATCACTCCCCCACCACCGCCGCCCGGCGGGTCGGCCGGTGCGAGATCAGTTTGCACCTCGCCCACGGCCGGCACGTGAAGCTGTTCGCCGTCGGTCACCGGTCGCGCCAGATTCACCCCGTCGCGGTCCGCAGACTCGCCGAAGCCCCCGGCGCTTGCGATCGCATCCACGACCCGCGCCCCGGAACTCAGCAGGTAGAGGCCCGGTGCCGCGACCGCTCCGGAGACGTGCACCTGCACGACCGCCGGGGTGGCGGCATCCGTCACCGGCGCATCGATCCGCACCTCCTCGACGGGTGTCGACGCCCCACGGATGATCCCGATGGCGACCGTCACGGCGACGGCGACGATCACCAGCACGATCGCGGCACCGATTCCGAGACGGCGGGACGGGGCGAGCGGGCGTTCGTCTTTCTCGGCGGTCACCCATCGAGACTGGCGGTGTGCCGTCTCTGACCCCGCCCGAGCCGCCGGATCTGTGGAGGAGGTCCGGGGCGCGAAACCGGTGGAGAAGGGTCAGTGGGTGCTGAAGCTGACGACCTTCGGCGGCCGCACGACGGCGCGGGTGATCTCGCGACCCGCCAGCGACCGCAGCACCCGCTCATCGCTGCGCGCGAGCCGCTCCAGCTCGGCGGCATCGATGCGGGCAGGGACCTGCAGTGTCGCCCGCACCTTGCCGTCGATCTGCACCACAGACGTCACCGATTCCTCGACCAGGAGCGTCGGGTCGGCTGCGCGCCACGGCACGAGTCCGACGAAGCCGTCGTACCCGAGGATCTCCCACATCTCTTCGGCGGTGTGCGGTGCGAACAGGTCGAGAATCATGGCCGTGGCCTCGGCAGCCTCGCGCACGGCGGGGTCGGCGGGGCCCGCCCCTGTGTCGATCGTCTTGCGCGTGGCGTTGACCAGCTCCATGAGACGCGCCACCACGACGTTGAACTTCGTCTGCTCGACCAGTCCGGGAGCATCCGCCAGCAGGCGGTGCGTCACGCGGCGGAGTGCGGGATCGCCCTCGGCCCACACGACGTCCGGATCGCTCGTCACGTCGTGGGCCACGCGCCAGGCGCGCGCGAGGAACTTCTGCGCGCCGGTCGTGGAGACGTCCTCCCAGTTGATGTCGTCCTCGACGGGCCCGGCGAACGCGATCGCCACGCGCACCGCGTCGGCACCGGGGTCGATCATGCTCGCGGCGAACTCCACGAGGTTGCCCTTGCTCTTGGACATTTTCGAGCCGTCGAGGAGCACCATGCCCTGATTGATCAAGCTCGTGAAGGGCTCGGTGAACTCGATCAGCCCCATGTCGAACAGCACTTTGGTGATGAAGCGCGCGTAGAGGAGGTGGAGGATCGCGTGCTCGACACCACCGATGTACGAGTCGACGGGCGCCCACTTGTTCGCCTCGCCCGACGGGAAGGCCTTGGACTCGTCGGTGGACGACAGGAACCGCAGGAAGTACCACGAGCTGTCCACGAAGGTGTCCATGGTGTCGGGGTCGCGCAGCGCCGGCTCACCCGTCTCTGGATCGGTCGTCGACATCCACTCCGTGGCGCCGCCCAGGGGCGAGGTGCCCTTCGGTGCCAGGTCGAGCCCGGCGGCGTCGGGCAGCCGCAGCGGAAGCTGGTCGTCGGGAACGGGGACGGTGCGTCCGTCCTGGGTGTGGATCATGGGGATCGGCGTGCCCCAGAAGCGCTGGCGCGAGATGAGCCAGTCCCGCAGCCGGTAGGACTTGGCCGCGCGTCCGGTGCCCGCCGCTTCGAGCTGCTCGATCACCCGCGCGATCGCATTGCGCTTGGAGAGACCGTCCAGCGGACCGGAATTGATCATCCGGCCGTCACCCGTGAGAGCGATGCCGGTCTTCGCGGGATCGAGTTCGGAGATGGCCTCGAGATCATCTGCCGGATCGATCGGCACTCCGTCGTCGCCGACCTCGATCACCGGGATCGCACCCGTGATCGGAGCGGTCGTGTCGACCACCGTCTTGACCGGCAGGTCGAAAGCCCGTGCGAAGTCGAGGTCGCGCTGGTCGTGCGCGGGCACGGCCATGACAGCCCCGTGACCGTAGTCTGCCAGCACGTAGTCGGCCGCCCAGATCGGGAGGCGATCGCCGTTGACCGGATTGACGGCGTACCGCTCGAGGAAGACCCCGGTCTTCGGGCGATCGGTGCTCTGACGCTCGATGTCGCTCTCGCGCTGCACCCTGTCGAGGTAGTCCTGGAAGCGCAGGCGCACCTCGGTCGATGCTCCGGCGGCCAGCTCGGCCGCGAGGTCGCTGTCAGGGGCGACCACCATGAAGGTCGCGCCGTAGAGCGTGTCGGGCCGGGTCGAGAAGACGGTCACCTTCTCGGAGCGCCCTTCGATCTCGAAGTCGATGTCGGCGCCGACGGATCGCCCGATCCAGTTCCGCTGCATGCGGATGACCTTCTGCGGCCAGAAGCCCTCAAGCTGATTCAGGTCGTCGAGCAGCCGGTCGGCGTACTCGGTGATCTTGAAGTACCACTGCGTCAGCTTCTTCTTGACGACCTCGGCACCGCACCGCTCGCAGTGACCGTCGACCACCTGCTCGTTCGCCAGCACGGTCTGGTCGTTCGGACACCAGTTGACCGGGCTCTGCTTGCGGTAGGCGAGCCCCCGCTCGTAGAGCCGCTGGAAGAGCCACTGATTCCATCGGTAGTACTCGGGGTCGCTCGTGTGGAGGACCCGGCCCCAGTCATAGGAGGTGCCGAAGTTCTGAAGGCTCGCGCGCTGCTGGGCGATGTTGGCGTAGGTCCATTCGCGCGGGTCAGCGCCGCGCTGGATCGCCGCGTTCTCGGCCGGGAGCCCGAACGAGTCCCACCCGATGGGGTTGAGCACGTTGTAACCGCGGTGACGCCAGAAACGCGCCACCGTGTCGACGTAGGCGTAATTCTCGGCGTGCCCCATGTGCATGTCGCCGGACGGGTACGGGAACATGCCGAGCACGTACTTGCGCGGGCGCGTGTCGCCGTCGCCGCCGGCGCGGAAGGGGTCGGCGGCGGTCCACCTTGCCTGCCACTTCTGCTGGATCGCGTAGGCGTCGTATCCGCCGCCGTCGGCGGGCGCAGCGGTGTCGGGCGGGAGGGTCTGTGACACGGAGGAACCAATCGGACGGATGCCTGGGACGCGGGAAGCGGGAAACTCCAGGTTACCGGACCACCGTCACCACCCGGGGGGCAGGGCGGCGCCGAGGGCGGCGAGCGGACCGCGGGCCTTCACCGCGACCTCCGCGACCTCCGCTGCGGCATCCGAACGCCACGTGATCCCTCCCCCGGCGCCGACGTACGCGCCGCCGGGGTGGACCACGATCGAGCGGATGACCATCGCCAGGTCGAGCGCGCCGTCGACGCCGACCCAGCCGAAGCAGCCGGCGAACACGCCCCGAGGGGCGGCCTCGAGCTCCTCGAGGATCGTCATGGCCGAGAGCTTCGGCGCGCCGGTCATGCTGCCGGCGGGGAACGCGGCAGCCAGGAGCGCGCCGACCGTCGTCCCGGGCTCGAGCGACCCCGACACGGTGCTGACCAGCTGGTGGACCGCTGGATACGTCTCGACCTCGAGCAGGGCGTCCACCCCGACCGAGCCGGGCTCGCAGACCCGCGAGAGATCGTTGCGCATCAGATCCACGATCATGACGTTCTCGGCCCGCTCCTTCTCGCTGGCCTGCAGCTCGGCGGCCACGGCCGCGTCGGCGACGGGTCCCGCGCCGCGGGGCCTCGTGCCCTTGATGGGTCGCGTGCGGACGATGCCGTCGCGCACCTCGAGGAACTGCTCCGGGCTCGCGCTGGCGAGCGACGCGCCGGGCGCCGCGATCAGCCCGCCGTGGTGCGCGGCCGTCAGCTCGCGCAGTCGACGGAAGGTCTCGACCGGCGCCACACGCCCGGTGACCTCGAAACGCGTCGTGAGGCAGAGCTGATACGCGTCGCCGGCACGGATCCGCTCGCGGCAGCGCTCGATCAGATCGGCGTATCGGTCGGGTGCGTGCCGCGGCCGGGCGACGACCGTTGCAGGGGAAGAAGGAGGGGCGACCGCGCCGGCGGCGTCGCGGACGGCGTCGGCGAGCCTGCGCGCTTCGACCTCCGGGCCCACGGCCCACGCGCGGCGGGCGTCGTGATCGAAGGCGAGGAAGCTCGTCACGCGTAGCCAGAGCGCTCCGGGGACCTCGGCCTCGCGTCGGGCCGGCGCGCCGGCACGGGCGGCGGCATCGTCGTACCCCTGCCACCCCACCCAGCCGCCGCGGAACGGACCCGCGCGCCACTCGTCTCCCGTGTCGGCGGCGCAGACCACGCCCATGACGGCCTCGACGTCGCCCGGTGTCCCCGACCCGACCCAGCTCCACCCCGTCGTCGCGGCGGGCCCCGCATCGAGCCAGAACGCCCGGTCGTCGTCGGCGAAGAGCCCCATGAAGACAGCCTCCGGCTCGATCCACTCGCCCAGCTCCACCGCGTGCGAGGGGTCCGTCATGTTCCCAGGCTAGAGGGCGCTCCTGGTTCTAGGCTCATGGCGTGAACGAGTTCCTGACGTGGCTCCTCGACGCGGTGCAGAGCGTCGATCCGGTCGTCAGGACTCTGCTGGCGGGAATCGCGATCATGCTCGAGACGAGCGTGCTGATCGGGCTCGTCGTCCCCGGCGACACAGTGGTCATCGTGGCCGCGACCGCTGTCGCTTCGCCGCTCGAGGGGCTGCTCCTCGGCGTAGCCGTGGTCGCGGGCGCCCTCATCGGGGAGAGCATCGGTTTCTGGCTCGGTCGCTTCCTCGGCCCGAAGATCCGGCACTCGTGGCTGGGCCGCAGGATCGGCGAGGCCAACTGGACCCGCTCGGAGCGCTATCTGCTGCGTCGCGGCGGTCCGGCGATCTTCATCTCGCGGTTCCTTCCCGTGCTTCATTCGCTCGTCCCTCTGACCGTCGGCATGAGCGGGTATCCCTACCGCCGCTTCCTGGCGTGGACCGTGCCGGCGTGCGTGATCTGGGCGACGCTCTACGTCTCCGTCGGCGCCGTCGCGGCCGGCACCTACCGCGAGCTGTCCGATCAGCTGCACTATGCGGGCTACATCTTCGTCGCCGTCATCGTGGTGTTCCTCGTCCTGGTCTACGTGAGCAAGAAGGTCATCGAGCGCGCAGAGCGCAAGCACCTCGACCACACCGATCCCGTCGCGGACCCCTCCGGTGCGGACCGCATGGAGAACGACATGGAAGACTGAGACGATGCCCGAGAACGCTGCGCGCCCCCCACGCACGAAGGTGCTGTGGCTGGCGCGACTCGAGTACCGGTTCCACTCCTGGCGGGAGCGCCGCGCACGGCGTCGCGGTCAGATGCCCACCGTCACGCCCTTCCCCGGCTATGCCGGGCCCGACTGGGTCCGGGTGCTCGGGCGGGTGATGATCGTGCCCCCGGTCAAGCAGACCGAGTCCGGCGAGTACGCCAGTGTCCGGGGGTGGCGCAGCTTCCTCGCCGTTCCGGTCGGGTACGCGCAGGTGACCGTGACGATCGCGGGGGTCGGCCACGAGGTCGTCGCCGATCGCGGCGGCGTCATCGATGTCCGGCTTCCCGCCGGCCTCGAGCCCGGATGGCAGACCTTCACGATGTCGGTCGAAGGAGGCGAACCCGTCGAGACGAGAGTGTTCGTCGTCGGTCCGGACGTGAGCTTCGGTGTGGTGTCCGACGTCGACGACACGGTCATGGTGACGGCCCTCCCGCGTCCCCTGCTGGCCGCCTGGAACTCGTTCGTGGTGAACGAGCACGCGCGCCAGCCGGTGCCGGGGATGGCGGTTCTCATGGAGCGCGTCGTGCGAGACAACCCCGGAGCCCCGGTGATCTACCTCTCCACCGGCGCGTGGAACATCGCTCCCACGCTGCTGCGCTTCCTCCGGCGCCATCTCTTCCCGCCGGGCGCGCTCCTCCTCACCGATTGGGGCCCGACCCACGATCGATGGTTCCGGAGCGGACAGGCCCACAAGCTGTCGAACCTGCGGCGGCTCGCCGAGGAGTTCCCGCAGGTGCGGTGGCTGCTCGTGGGCGACGACGGGCAGCATGACGACGAGATCTACACCACGTTCACGGCCGAGCATCCGGACAGCGTGGTGGGCGTCGCGATCCGGCGCCTGTCCACGGCTGAGGCCGTGCTGGCCGGCGGCCGCACGGCGGTGAACGACCACAGCGCGGCGCGCGTCCCCTGGGTGACGGAATCCGACGGCGCCGGTCTGCTCGAGCGTCTCGAGGCCGTCGGAGTCGTCCCGCACTGACGTCCGTGCCCCCGCGTAGGCTGGCCGCATGTGCGGACGGTTCGTGGTGGCGAGTGCAGGATCCGACCTGGTCGGAGTGCTTCGGGTCGACGTAGAAGGCGATGATCTGCCCGAGCCCTCGTACAATGTCGCGCCGACGGCCCAGGTGGCCATCGTGCTCGATTCCGTGAAGGAAGAGGTTCCCACGCGCCGTCTCGAGAGCGCCCGCTGGGGCCTCGTCCCCGGCTGGGCGAAAGACCCGAAGATCGGCGCGCGGGCGTTCAACGCGAGGTCGGAAGAGCTCGAAGACAAGCCCATGTTCCGAAGCGCGCTCGAGAAGCGCCGGGCGGTGGTCCCCGCCTCGGGTTACTACGAGTGGAAGACCGTCGACGGGGTGAAGATCCCGCACTACATCCACCCCGCCGACGGGTCGCCGCTGTTCATGGCCGGCCTCTATGAGTGGTGGCGCGACAAGGCGAAGGACGACGACGATCCGACCCGCTGGCTGCTGAGCTTCACCATCCTCACGCGCGACTCCATCGGTCGACTCGGCTCCATCCACGACCGGATGCCGCTCTTCATCGACGCCGATCACGCCGATGCCTGGCTCGACCCCTCGACCGACAATGTCCGCGACGTCCTCGATGCCGCGATCGACGCGGCTCCGGCTCTCGCCGAGACACTCGACGATCACGTGGTCTCCCGTGCAGTGGGCAACGTGCGCAACAACTCCCCGGAGCTCATCGAGCCCGCCGACGAATGACCTTCAGCGCCCATGCCTAGGCCCGCGTATCCTCGAACGGTGTCCGCAGCCCTCGCCACCGCCGAGCTGCTCGGCGCGGCGCAGTGGCAGGAGCGGGACCGCGAACACCGGAAGCGCGCCGATGCGCTGACAAAGGCGCACCGGGAGCGGTCGACGCGAGGCGAGAAGCATCCCGTCGAAGACTTCCTGTTCACCTACTACTCCTACAAGCCTGCGATGCTCCGCCGCTGGCATCCGGGCGAGGGCGTCGAGCTGGCGGGTGCCGCCGGGTCCCCGCGCGCCGGCTGGCGCGGCTATCGAGCGGGCGACACGCCGGGCGGGGTGCGCGTGGACGGCGAGGGGATACGCGCGCAGCACGGAGTGCTCTTCGCCAACATCGGGCGAATCCTTCGGGCCACGGCGCAGCGCAGCGGCAGCTTCGGATGCTTCGGCCTGCACGAGTGGGCGATGGTCTATCGCGAGAGCGACCACCGTCATGCGGTGCCTCTGCGCCTGGGTCAGAAGGGGACGGACGCTGTCGTCGAGACGCACGATCTTCGCTGCACCCATTTCGACGCCTTCCGCTTCTTCACCCGTGAGGCCGTGCCGCGCAATCGAGATCCGCTGACACGGAACACCCAGTCGGCGCACGAACAGCCCGGGTGCCTGCACGCCGGCATGGACCTCTACAAGTGGGCGATGAAGCTCGGTCCGCTGGTGCCGGGCGAGGTGCTCCTCGACGCGTTCGAACTCGCGCGCGACATCAGGACTCTCGACATGAGGGCATCTCCGTACGACCTCGCTGCCTGGGGTTACGATCCCGTCCCCATCGAGACCGCCGAGGGCAAGGCCGAGTACGTGCGAGCGCAACGCGACTTCGCGCGTCGGGGCGAAGGCATCCGCTCCCGGCTCATCGAGGCGATCGGCGCCCCCTGACTCACTCGGCGGGCGCGCACGAGTCGCACGGCACCAGCCCGCGGCCTGCGGCCGCGAGGGCGACGCGAAGCGCAGCGACGCGGGTCGCCGCTTCCTCGAGTCGCTCGGGTGCCAGCTCACCGCTCTCCACCGCGGCGACGATGCCATCGACGATGCGGGTTGCGCTCTCCGGTGTCGAGAACATGACCGCGAGGACGAGATCGTTTCCCGCGGCCAGCGCGGTCACGGCATTGCGCACGGGGTCGGCGAACTCGTCGACGCCGGATGCCTGCAGCATCCCGAGATCGTCGGTCACGGCGACTCCGCGGAAGCCCAGCTCTTCGCGGGCGATGCGGTGCCATTCCTCGGAGAGGCTGGCCGGACGCGGGTCGACGGCGGTATACGAGAGATGACCGAACATCAGCAGGGGGGCGCCCGCCTCGATGCCGGCGGCGAAGGGCACTGCGTCGGCGGACTGCCATTCGGTCTTCGACATCGACGTAGCGGGAATGCCGGCGTGCGAGTCGCCCGGCGCCGCGCCATGCCCCGGGAAGTGCTTGAGCGTCGACATCGCCGAATAACCCTCGCCTGCGACAGCGGTCGTCACACGAGCGGCCGCCTCGCTCGGCGACGTGCCGAGCGCCCGACGGAAGATGAAGGACGCGGGGTCATCGGTCTCGTCGGCGACGATTCCGAAGTTCACTCCGATCCCGGCTCGCTGCACCAGCGCGGCGCGGGCGGCGAAGGCGTCCGCCGTCGCGTCGGGCGGCGCGTTCTTCAGCTCGACTGCGGAGGGGAACGAGTCCCACGGCAAGCGGGAGACGTCGCCACCCTCCTGATCGATCGCGAGCACCGGAGGGAACGCGGGGTCCAGGGTCAGAGCAGCGGTCAGGCCGCGGAGCGAGCCCTCGTCCGCCGGGATGTTCGCCCCCATGAGGATGAACCCGCCCAGGCCCTGAGTCTCCATGTACGCGCGCAGGGCGGACGGGTCGGTGGTCGGGATGTGGCCCATGACCACCGACGCGGCGCGCTCCCGCAGCGACATCGCCTCGACGTGGCGTGCCGCAGCGTCGGCGAGGTCGTCATCCGCCGCCTCGATCCGCACGACGGAAGCATCCGCGACCGGCGTGGCGTCGCTCGCCCAGGTTCGAGCCGGTCCCCCACCGACGACGAGCACACTCGCGAGAGCAGCCACGGTCACGAGACCAGAGAGGACCCTCTCCACCGCGCTTCGACGCCTACCTCCCACGCCCCCAGCCTAGGCGGCTGATCCGACGCGCGGGGAGGCGAGGGACGTGAACCGTCAATGTCTCGCGACGATCGCCGAGGCATCCGTCCCCGACGGGAGCACGCCGTACTGAGCACCGCGATCCTCGCCCAGACGCGCGGCGATGAACGCCTCCGCATCGGTCGACGGGGCATGTCTCACCATGAGCGACGCCTGGAACGCGAGGGCGAGCTGCTCGGACAACCGGCGCGCCCGGGCCTGACCGTCCGACGCGTCCGCGGTGCGGATGCCGCGCAGGTGCGCGACGGTGCGGGAGACGTGCGCGTCCAGCACGGCGGACGCACCCGCCGTCGTCGCCAGCTCCGCCTCGAACGCGTCGGCGGATTCCGGATCTCGATCCAGCGCGCGCAGGACGTCCAGGGCGATGATGTTCCCCGCACCTTCCCAGATCGCCATCACGGGCTGCTCGCGATAGCGGCGCGCCAGCGGGAACGCCTCCGTGTAGCCGTTGCCCCCGAGACACTCGAGAGCCTCATAGGCGTGCTGCGGACCCCGTTTGCACACCCAGTACTTCGACACGGGGGTCGCGAGGCGCCGCAGCGCGAGGTCGTGGACGGATGCCTCGGCCTCGAACATCTGCGCGAGGCGCAGGCCCGTGAGCATCGCAGCCTCCGCCTCGAGCGCCAGGTCCGCGAGGACAGCGGTCATGGCGGGCTGGTCGACCAGGGACGCGCCGAAGGCCTTCCGCCCGCGCGCATGCCACAGCGCCTCCGCGAGCGACTGCCGCATCCCGGCCGCCGTGCCGAGCACGCAGTCCAGCCGGGTGCGCTGCACCATCTCGATGATGGTGCGCACGCCGCGTCCCGGCTCCCCCACGATGAACCCGACGGTCCCGTCGAACTCCACTTCCGCGGACGCGTTCGATCGGTTGCCGAGCTTGTCTTTCAGGCGCTGCAGCCGGAACACGTTGCGCGCACCGTGCGGGAGGATCCGCGGGACGAACAGGCACGAGAGCCCCTCGTCGTCCGTACCGCGCCGCGTGTGCGCCAGGACGAGGAACCCATCCGACATGGGCGCGGAGCAGAACCACTTGTGCCCGGTCAGCTGATAGGCGTGGCCACCCATGGACACGCCCACCGTCGTCCCGGCACGCACATCCGAGCCGCCCTGCTTCTCGGTCATCGCCATCCCGATCAGGGCGCTGCGCTTCTCCTCGCCCCCGAGCAGCCTCGGGTCGTACTCCCGCGAGAGCATCCTCGGCACCCACTCCTCGGCGATCCACGGGGACGACTCGATCGAGGCCACAGCCGCATGCGTCATCGAGATCGGGCACGCGTGCCCCGGCTCCACCTGCGCGAAGAGCATGAACGTCGCCGCCCGGGCCACGTGCGCCGCGGGGCCGGGGTCGGCCCACGCCGACGTGTGCGCACCGTGAGCCACCGCGGCTGCGATGACACGGTGGTATGACGGGTCGTACTCGATCTCGTCGAGCCGGTACCCCCAGCGATCGTGAGTGTGGAGCGTGGGCGTGTGCACGTTCGCACGTTCCGCGTCCCGCTGGAACTCGAGCGACCCCACGAGCGACCCGACCGCGTGCAGCTGCGGCTCTGCCCCCGCGCCGCCGAAGGATCGCACGGCGGCGGCCAAGGGGCCGTTGTCGGCGTACTCATCGACGTCGACGCGCCATGCCGGCTGGTTCTCGACGTAATGCGTCGCCGCGCCGATCACGCGCTGCCCGCGCGAGAACGTCGTCACGACCGCTCCGCCTCTCGCGAGAACGCGATCGCGAACTGCTCTTCGAAGGTGAGGGGTGCGCGGGTGATGATGTCGTGGACGAAGGCGAGCTTATGGCGCACGGGGGTGACGATGGTGAACGGGTAGAGGTCGCCGAAACCCATGGACCGGTTGATCCGGTTGAAGGCCTGCGACATCCACTCCCAATCGCTCAGCAATCGCTGGATCGGCTCGGATCGGTAGGACTGCAAGGGGACGACGTCGGTGTCGCGCAGGTTGGTCACCGACGAATCGAGATGGATGCCGAGGACCGCAGCGGTCTGAAGAGTTCCGGTGATGTGCAGGTAGTGGGCGAACGTCTCGGCGAAGTCCTCCCAGGGATGCATCGTCGCGTACTCGGAGATGAAGCCCTCTTGCCAATCCGCCGGAGCACCCAGCTTGTAGTGGCGGGAGAGGGCCTCCTTGTAGCTCGCGCGCTCGTCGCCGAACAGCGCCCGGCACTGCGCCCAGCTCTCGTCATCGGTGAGCAGGACGTTCTGGTAGTAGTGGCCGACCTCGTGCCGGAGGTGGCCGAGGATCGTCCGGTACGGCTCGCCCAGCCGCACTCTGAGCGCCTCTCTCCGGTCGTCGAGATTCTCGGCGAGATCGATCGTGATGATCCCGTTCGCGTGCCCGATCATCACCGGCTTTCCATCGGTCAGGCTGGAGATCAGATCGAAGCCGAGTCCGCCCGGATGGGAGTCCCAGGGCGCGATCGGCAGGCCGAGGTCGCCCAGCTGAAGGAGCAGACGGCGCTTCGCCTCTTCCGTCTTGGCGAGCTTCTCGAGTGCCACGGTGTCGTCGGACTCGGGTTGCCGGCGAGTGAGGCGGCACGAGAAGCATCGTCCGGCCGGCGCATCCTCGCGCACGAGCCAGTTGCACGCCCACTCCCGGTTCGAGCAGGTGTACCAGGTCTTGTCGTCGATCACCACGTGCCCGTTGCGCACGCCGTAGAACTGGCGCGTGACGATGTGATACCCGAGCTCCGCCTCGCAGTTCGGGCACACCAGCGTGTCCAGGTAGACGAAGTGCCGGCAGTGCGGGCAGCGCGGCTGAGAGCTCACGGTCTCACCGTAGCGGCCGCCGCTTCGAGGGCAGCGATGTCGATCCGGTGCATGCCGAGCATCGCCTGCACGGCGCGGTGCGCTGTGTCGGGGTCGGGATGCCGGATCAGCTCGATGAGTCGATCCGGGATGATCTGCCACGACAGCCCCCAGCGGTCCTTCAACCATCCGCACGGCTGCTCCTGTCCGCCGTCAGCGGTGAGCGCATCCCAGTAGCGGTCGACCTCCGCCTGGTCGGCACACGAGACGTACAGAGAGATCGCTTCTGTGAACGGGAACTGGGGGCCGGCGTCCATCGCGAAGTAGTCGCGGCCCGCGAGGGTGAAATGGGCGTGCATCACCTTGCCGCCCATGCCCGGGACCTCGTCGGGGTATCTGCCGAGTGACAGGATCTGCGAGTCGGGGATCAGCTCCGTGTAGAACGCGATCGCCGCCTCCGCGTCCTTGTCGAACCAGAGGAACGGTGTGGCAGCGGTCATCGGGGCCTCCCAGCGTCGGGACCAAGCGTCCCCCGCCTCGACGGCGCGGTCAACGCCTTGACGCGACCGCGCGGGGCGAGGCCACGGTGGGCGGTCACCGAGACGGTCGAACAGGACGTCGCCAGCCCTCAGTCATCGGAGATGCCCGTGAAACCCCAGCTGGCCGTTCCGGTCAGCCCGCTGACCTCGGAGCCGGCGGATGGACGGATGCGCACCTCGAAGCAGATTCCCACGTCGTCGAGCGCCGGCCCGATCGGGAAGACCGCGGGCGCCGGCGGATCATCGTCGATCGGCTCCCATCGCGACGGGCCCCCGGCGATGAAGACGGAGTCGAATGACGTGAAGGCGGCCGGCCCGCACAGTGCGTCGGTCATGGGCGGCCCGGTGCGCACCGCGCGGTACTCCAGGAAGTTCGTCAGGTCGCCGGAGCGCGCGACATCCGTCAGTCTCACGGTGCCGGGGACGGTGGTCTGCAAGCTGGTGCGCAGGTTCATCCAGGCGAAATAGCTCGTGCCGGTCACCATGGCGTCCGCCCCGAAGCGCAGTGACGAACCGGGTGGCTGGGGCGAATTGCCCCAGGGTGAGGTCGACGTCTCGGACTCCAGCACCCACACCGGGCTCGAGAACGACGCCGTCGCCAGCTCCGAGTCGTTCCATGCGGCCGTCGTCGCGACGTAGCCGACCCCGAGGACAGCGCCGGCCGCCAGCACGGCGCGGATCTGACGGCGATGCTCGCGCCGTCTGCCCCGCCGAGGCGCTCTGGTTCCGTCACTCAGCCGAGGACTGCGATGAAGGAGTCGTACCATGACGCACCGATCTTGGTGGCGGTGTGGGCCAAGCGGACTCGGGCGGGTGCGTAGAAGAATCCCCCGGCCGATCCCACTCCGAGCCCGCCGGTGTCGTTGAGGCCGGCGAACTGCACGGAACCGTCGGCCAGCAGGAACAGAGTTCCATCGTTTCCCATCGCGATGTCCGTGACCACGTTGCCGAGCGGAAGGGCGACCGAAGTGAGCGTGGCGCCCGGGCTGCTGGAGTTGCCCACACCGGAGGCCCCGCTCGTGTTTGCCCCGAGCGCGTAGGCGGTCCCGTCGGTCATGAGGACCAGCATCCGGTACTGCCGCACGAAGACCTTCGCGGCAGTCTTTCCCGGCGGGAGCGCCTTCTGGGTCAGGTAGAAGGTTCCGCTGCCGCCGTAGGCTGCCGTGCCGGCGGTGTACAGCCGCCCGTCGCTGGTCACCACCGCGGAGGATTCCCAGCCGATCCCGCCCGAGGTCACTCCGGTGATCGGTGTGCCGGGCCCGGTGAGCATGATGCGCCCGGCCGCACCGTTCGCGGCGCTCACGGGCGCTCCCTGGGCGCTGTACCCGTACGGGTCCTGACCGGCGACCATCGCCTGGCCGTCGCTGAGCACCATCAGCACCGATCCGAACGGATTGACTTCCGCGGTGAGGGCGGGCGCGGGCATCGTGTACCTGTCGCTGACGCGCTGCCAATACCGGGTGTTGACGTAGCCGGCGCCGAAGCCGGAGCCCTCCGCGTCCCCGGTTGCCCACACACCCCCGGACGCGTCGACGGCCATGGACGAGAGCTGGTCGGTACCGGTTCCGATGTAGGTGATTCCGCCGAGCTGCTGCCCGGGTGCGGTGAGCGCTGCCACGACATCGGGACGGGTCGTCGTCGTGCCGTCACCGAGGGTGCCCGAGGCGTTGTAGCCGCGCGCCCACAGGTTGCCGTTCTGGTCAGCGTAGAGAAGAGCGGAATAGCTGGACCCGAGGGCGGTGGCGCCGCTGATGTCCAGGTTGTCCCACAGCGGGACCGCACTCGTGCGAGCAACCGTCCGGTTGTCCGATCCGGTCTGGCCCTCGACGGAGTAGCCCCATGCCACGAGCGGTACGGAGGTGACCGGGGCAGCGCTGAGCACGGTGAAGGCTCGCGCCGACGCGGCCCGGACCGGGCCGGCTGCGGGCTGGGACCGATTCGCGACGACTCGGAAGGTGACGGTGCCGGTGTCGCTCGTCGTGAACGTGCCGGTGCTGAGGTTGGCGCTCGGCCCCGATTCGAACGCCAGCCCGTCCGGGAGAGTGATCGTGACCGGAGTACCGGGGACGGGGGCGCCGGTGCCGCGCTCTGTCAGGGTGACTGTGTACTCGGGAGTGCGCCGGCGGTCCTGCTGGCCGGCGAGAAGGGACGACGTGGCCGCCGTCCCGACAGGGATCACCCGATCGATGGGCGCGGTGGCGGCCGTGATGCCGCTGAAGGAAAGGACGTGGGCCAGGTCGCACGTGGCGGACCCGGGCGCGCCCGCGATGGAGCCGATCGAGATCGTGCGGGAGGCCGACGGAGGCGAGACCCACGATGTTCCGGCGCGCGTCGCGACGGACCCGACGAGAGACGTGTCGACCAGCCGTCCGAAGACCGGCTCCAACTCGGCCGGCGTGACGGTGAAGCTGTAGGTATAGAGCCCCGCGGCCGGACCCGATCGCTGGACGCTCCCGGTGGGAACCGTGAAGGTGGTGGATCCCGAGCCGAGGGTCGCGAGCATGAATCCGGCGTCGTCGAGCGGCGAGGTCCACGTGAGGCCCAGTGCGCTCAGTGCGCCGTTCGCTCCCTCGTTCACGGTGGTGCAGTCGGTGAGGACGGGGGCTTCCAGGCTTCCTGCGGTGACCGACCCGCCGGCGTACTGCGCGTCGACCCAGGCGGCGTCCGTCGCGCCGATGATCGCCGGCTGCCCAGGCGCACCGACAGTCAGCGCCGCGAGGAGCAGCGCCGTGAGCGGCAGTGAGGCGCGTCGCGATCGTCGATTCATGGGCGGATGCTCCGTCTCGACGACGCACGAACGACGAGGGCGATCCCGAGTCCGAGGAGCAGTGCGGCGGGTGCAGCCAGCAGCGCGGCGCTTCCCCCTCCCGTCTCGGCGAGGGGCGGTTGCCCATCCACTCCGGTGTCGACGGTCTCCCCCGCCGCCGTCGCGCGGACGGTCACCGAGGCGCCCACATCGGGCGCGGCGTCGGGCAGCGGAGTCGCTGTCAGCGAGATGCGCAGGTACACGGCATCCGGAGTCGGTGACGTCCACAGCGCCTGCCGGGTGCCGTCCACCGCCACGGCTGCCTCCGCGAAGAGCACCCGCTCATCCGCCGCGCACGTGCCGGTCACCGCCCATGGGGTGGGGCACGACCGGACTTCGGCGCGAAGACCGAACTCGGCGTCTCCCGTCGACGAGAAGGAGATGCTCAACTCTCCGTCGTCGGGCGCGCGGCGAGCGTCGACGTCGAGATGCCAGTACAGCGGGGCGGCGGGGTCGAGCTGCTGCACACCGGCCCCCTCGAGGTCCGAGCGCACCGCCAGGTAGTTTCCGGTGGATGCTTCGGCCGACGTTGCGTGCGGAGCAAAGACCGGGGCAACGCCGCTTCCGACGATCAGAAGCACCGCCACCACCCCTCGCGCTCGCGACGCGGCCCCGGATGCCTCGGCGGACTGTCGGCGCGTAGGCGCCTCCTCGCCCTCGATGCGACGAGGCCAGAAAGCCCATGAGACGAGGACGGCGGCGCCGATGGTGATGCCGCCGAGCACGAGCGGATTGCCGAGAAGCGCAACCGCCGGGGCGATGTACGGGACCGACCCGCGCACGATCCTGACGTCGCGAACGGTGTAGGGCAGCGGGTCGTCGACCGCGTTCGCGTCGCCGCGAAGGATGAGGATCCGCTCGTCGTCGGAGGGTCCTTCCTCGATCACCCGGATGCGGTGCGTGATCGGAAGCGCGCCGGGCCGTTCCACCGTGACGACATCACCCACGTGGACGTCGGTGGCCGCCACCTGTTGCACCAGCGCCACCGACCCCGCAGGAATGGCCGGGGCCATCGAGCCCGTCTTGAACAGGATGAGCGAGTACCCGCCGGTGAAGGCGAGGACGACGAGAACGATGCAGGCGAGCCCGCCCAGTGCAGCGCACGTCAGCAGCACCTCACGGGTCACACGACCCGTGCGGCGCAGCCCGTCCGCGACTCTGCTCATCCGGAGCTCCCGCTGAAGATCCATACTGGGGTGAGCGACGCGCTCTGCGCTGCGGCCGGAGCGTCGACGGGGAGAGTCAGCACGATGCAGAAGGTGACGGTGTTCGCGCCGGCTGGCTGGAGCGGCTCGGGGGGAAGGCTGGGCACCGAGTCGAGACCTACGACTTCGGTACCGGGAGTTCCGATGGTGCACGCGCCCGGTGTCGGGCTCGGTGATGCCGCCGCCGATACGCGGACCCGCAGGGTGTCGCGCAGAACCTCCTCGGGGCTGCCTGGAACGATGTCGCCCAGGTCCACCCCGCTGAGCGAGACGGTTCCCGGCACGGAGCCCGTGGACTGTACCTGAACCCACCCGGCCGTGGCCTCGCCAGGGAACAGCGGCGCGGTGGGCCACGCGATCGTCGCGGGATCGCCCGCGTCGTGCCGGACGAACGGGTCCTCCGTCGTCCGCGACGACAGGGCGAACGTGCCGGCGCGGAAGTCGGCACGGCCGAACTCCGCGGCCGACCAGGCGGCGAGCACTCCTGTCGCCGCCACTCCCCCGACGAGCGCAGCTGCGAGCACCGCGCGGATGCGCCGGAACGCGCCTCGGTAGGGCGCCTTCCTCGCAGCTGGTGGTCGTCGGGTTACTGCGACGCGGCGTCCCACTGCCAGACCGCCGTGCCGGTGGCGCCCTGTTCGACGGCGCCGGCGGTGACCTGCAGGCAGAGGTAGACGACATCGCCCGGCGTCAGGCTCGTCGGCACCGGGGTGCCGGCGGCGAACGCGGCGGAATCGCAGCCGAAGGACGCGGTGGCCACCGACGCGAAGGTCAGGAACCCGTCCAGACTTCCCGTGACGACCGGCGGCACTTCGGTGAGGCTCGCCGGCGACGTCGTGGCCGCGGTGAGTCGCACGGCGAACGGCGCGTAGACCACATCGTCGGGAGCGAGGTTGTCGAACCCCGTGGTGAACGTCAGCGAGGCCGCCTCACCCTCGGTCGCATGATCGGCCCACGTCGCGCCGTCCGTCGAGCCTTCGAACTCGAACGTGCCGGCAGCGAAATCGGATGTCGCGAACTCGGAGTCGTTCCAGGCAGCGAGTGTCACGGCTGCGCCGACGCCGAGCACGAGCCCGCCGGCGAGAAGCGCCGAGATCCTTCGGCGGTTGAGAGTGAAGCGGTCAGAGGCTGGCCGGATCGGGTTCTGTTCCATGGTTCCTCCTCAGTTCAGCACCATTGCTGTACCAAGACCGCACCACCGCAGTACCCGAAGATCGCGGCGAGACGATCCGGGACCGGAGGTGCCCTATCGGAAGGAACCCTCCGATCACTCGACAGGCTAGCGACCTCCACCGAGGAGCGTAACCCCCCTCCCGGACGGGACGAGCGGAGGATGCCTCGGTCGACGACATCCGCCTTCAGGGCGCCCGAAGGATCGGCCATGATGGTCGCAGACACGGGAGAAGAGCGAGGGATGAGGGCGTTTCTGTTCGCCGCCGCCATCGGGGTCACGGTGGTGATTTCGGGGTGCACGGCGGTCGCCGAGGTGGAATCCGTACCCCGCTCGAGCGCGACACCGTCGGCGTCGATGACTGCGGCTCCTGCGCCCGGGCGTACTCTCGCAAGCGCCGTCGCGAAGCCTTTCAGGACCGGGTTCGACTGCACGGCCGACGCCCACGCGATCGATGATGAGGAGCGCTCGGACTTCGTGAATTACTTCTTCGATTCGCCGCGGGCGGTCTGGACGACGGGCGCGCACATGGGGTGGTGCGAGTGGCGGATCATCCCACGGGAACCCACCGGCTGATGACGCGCTCCTGAAGACCGCGCGGCCCCGACCCGAACTCGGCGGAAAGCAAGAAGCCCGCGGGGTTCGCGGGCTTCTTCATCTCTTGGTGGACCTGAGGGGACTCGAACCCCTGACCCCCTGCATGCCATGCAGGTGCGCTACCAGCTGCGCCACAGGCCCTTGGTTGTCGCCCCGCGGGGCAACCAGACCAGCTTACAACACCTCGAGGTGTGCTTCGAACCAGCGTCACTCCGCCGAAGCGGCCGCCGGAAGCTCGATGGGAACGACCGGGCAATCCTTCCACAGTCGCTCGAGACCGTAGTAGACCCGCTCCTGCTCGTGGAACACGTGCACCACCAGATCGCCGAAGTCCAGCAGCACCCAGCGGGCCTCCTGCCGGCCTTCCCGCCGCAACCGCTTGTGTCCTGCCTCGACCAGCTTGTCTTCGACCTCGTCGGCGATCGCGGCGACGTTGCGCTCGCTGCGACCCGTCACCAGAAGAAAGACGTCCACGAGCGGAAGCGGCTCTGACACGTCCAGCGCGATCAAGTCCTCTCCGCCCTTCGCGTCGGCGGCGACGGCCGCGATCTGCAGCATGCCGCGGGAGGATTCGGATGCCGTCATCACAGCGCTCCTGTCACGAAGGCGAGGATCAGCACGCCGACCAGCGCGAGGGCGAGCGCACCAGCGGTGATGGCGAGTGTGAGCATCAACCGACTCCCCTTCTCAGGGGCAGGCGGCCGGATGACCTCGCCGGCGGTCTTGACCGTGCTGATCGCGGCGCTGGCCGCAATCGGGGTCGGTGACGAGTGTGCGGGGAGTTCCCCGTCGATGAGGGCAGCGTCGACCTCTTTGCCGTCCGCCGTTCCACGCGCGTGTCCGGTCGAACCGAGGCCCTCGGGAAGGTTCAGCGTGCCGGTGATCAGGACCTCCCCCGTCGCGCTGAGCGGAGCGATCGGCGCGACTTCCGGCGCTTGCGAAAGAATCAGCGCATTCGGCACCGACACGGCCCCGGTCGAGCGCGCGAGAAGCTGGTCGAACGACGGAGGCAGATCGGCGCGCTCCGGTTCCCCGGCGAGGAGCCCGGCCCCGAACATCGGGTTGACCACACGTTCCTTCTGTTCGTCCTCGGTCTCCGCCTCCGCCTCCGCCGCCACGTCGGCGTCGGCCTCTGCCGCCGACTCCTCGATCTCCTCGGGGAGGGCAGCGGCCTCGTCCTCGGCGTCCGCGGTCACGACGGCTGCGGATGAGGGCGCCAAGCCGAAGAGGTCGTGCATGCCGCGCGGCCCGGCCGGCGCCTGCGCCGTGCTGACCGGCTGAGGCTCTGTCAGCGGTGTGTCGGCAGGCATGGAGCCCGCATGGGCTGCGGCGACCTCAGGAGTGATCACCGGGACGGAAGCGGTGCGGATGCGCTCCTGCTGCCTGGCCTGCCGGCGGGTCAGGGGCGATGCTCCGAGGTCGACCGCGGAATCCGCCACCGGGACGGCACCGACGGCCACCGGCTGGGCGGGACGCGCCAGAGGCGCTGCGGGAACGACGGCCGGCGCGTCGGACGGCGAATCAGCCGGGTCGGAATCCGGCCGCGGCGACTCGTCAACCGAGCTTTCGGAGGCGGATCGAGGCGCTGAGGAGGTGGAGTCGGGGGTCGATGGAGCGGGAGACGACGAGTCATCGTCGGACGGACCGTCGACAGTGATGACGGGAGTCGATCCCGTGTTGCGGATCTCACGCAGTTGCTTGCGGGTCAGCGGTGGGTTCGCCGGCTGCTCGGGTGTCGTCATTCCTTGCTCCGGTAGAGATGATGCTTCGCAATGTATTGGACCACCCCGTCGGGGACGAGGTACCACACCGGGTGGCCTCGACCCACGCGGTCGCGGCAGTCCGTGGACGAGATGGCGAGGGCGGGGATCTCCAGCTGGCTCACGTCTTCGGTGGGCAGGCCGTCCGTGCTGAGCACGTGTCCGGGACGGGACACCGCGACGAAGTGGGCGAGGTCCCACAACTCATCATGGTCCCTCCAGCTGAGAATTTGGGCGATGGCGTCGGCACCGGTGATGAAATACAGCTCGGCGTCGGGCCGCTCCGCTTTGAGATCCCGGAGGGTGTCGATCGTGTACGTCGGGCCGGAACGGTCGATGTCGACTCGGCTGACGGTGAAGCGGGGGTTCGACGCGGTCGCGATGACCGTCATCAGATATCGGTGCTCGCTGTGCGAGACATCCGATTTCTGCCACGGCTGCCCCGTCGGGACGAACACGACCTCATCGAGGTCGAACCACTGGGCCACCTCGCTCGCTGCCACGAGGTGTCCGTGATGGATGGGATCGAACGTCCCACCCATCACCCCGACCCGGGGGGTCGCCGTCACCGACATGCAGTCGGCCTAGTGGCCGTGCCCCGCCTGGTGGACGTGAACATCGTCGGCGTGCGCGCGGGCGTAGGCCTCGGCTTTATTGGCGTGCCGGTTGGCGACGTTGCGGTACGAGGCGGTCACGAGCGCGAGGGCGGTGAAGACAGCGACCGCCACGAGGCCGTACCCCACGGTCTCGAGAGCGACGTTGCCGTGCTCAGACTCTTCGGCGGCGAGGGCGACGATCGTGGCGATGGTCATTCGGGCTCCGTTCGTGGTCCGCCGATGAGGCGGGAGGACTCCAGTTTATTCCGTCAGGCGCGGACTTGCCCGACGCCTCGCGCGAGCCACTTGGTACTGGTCAGCTCGGAAAGGCCCATCGGACCGCGCGCGTGGAGCTTCTGCGTCGAGATGCCCACCTCGGCACCGAACCCGAACTCGGCGCCATCGGTGAACCGGGTGGACGCGTTTGCCATCACGACGGCCGAGTCGACCTCTGCCAGGAACCGCTCCGCGTTCACCGGATCCTGCGTGATGATCGACTCCGTATGGTGCGTGGAGTAGCGGCGAATGTGCTCCAGAGCTTGGTCGAGATCCTCCACGACGCGCATCGACACGTCGAGCGACAGGTACTCGGTGGCCCAGTCCTCGTCGGTGGCCGGGACGACGCCGTCCGTGAGAGCCGCGACGGTCTGATCGCCGTGGACGGTCACTCCGCTCGCCTGCAGCGCCCCGACGACCGGCGGCACGAGCCGGGGTGCGGCGTCGCCGATCACCAGAACCGTCTCGACCGCGTTGCAGACGCTCGGACGCTGTGTCTTGGCGTTCACGATGATGTCGCGCGCCCACTCCAGAGGCGCCGACTCGTCGAGCACGATGTGGACCACACCGGCGCCCGTCTCGATGACCGGCACCGAGGACTCGGTGACCACGGTCTCGATGAGCTGCGCACTCCCCCTCGGGACGAGCACGTCGATGATCCCCCGCGCCTGCATCAGGTCGCGCGCGCCTTCTCGGCCGAAGTCGTCGACGGTCTGCACGGCCTCGGGATTGATCCCCGCCTCGGCCAGCGCCCCGCGCATCGCGTGCACCAGCGCCGCATTGGTGCGCTCCGCGGCGGAGCCTCCCCGGAGGACGACGGCGTTGCCCGAACGCAGTGCGAGCGCGGCGATGTCGACGGTCACGTTGGGTCGCGCCTCGTAGATCGAGCCGACGACACCGAACGGAACCGACACCTTGGTCAGCGAGACTCCGTTCGGGAGAGTGCGCTCTTCGAGCACCCGGCCCACCGGGTCGGGGAGCCGGGCGATGTCGCGAACGGCCGATGCGAGCGCCGACACGCGCGGCCCGTCCAGGCGGAGCCGATCCTGCAGCGCTTCCGAGAGGCCGCCGGCGCGACCGCGAGCGAGATCCTCCGCGTTCGCGGCCACCACCTCGTCCGCTGCTCGTTCGATGGCCGCGGCGATCGACTCCAGGGCTTCGCGCTTCTGCGCATCGTCGAGCAGGCCGACGCTGCGCGAGGCCTCTTTGGCCAGAAGCATCCTCTCGCGCGCGGTCGTGGCTGTGGTCGTCGTCATCCGCTCAGTTTATCGACGCGGTGCGCACCGGGCCCGTCGCCGCGGGCGCGGTCGGCTCCGGGTTGGGCTCGAACCACGTGCCGATCCGGGCGCCCGTCAGCGCCTCTCCGACGAGGTCGGCGCTCGTGACGAGGACGCCGATTCCGGATGCCGCGGCCAGCCGAGCCGCGGACACCTTCGTTGCTGCTCCCCCGGTGCCGACGCTGTTCACGACCACCGATCCGAATTCGAAGCCGTGGAGGTCGTCGCCGTAGGCGACACGGTGGATCGGCTGGGCTCCGGGCTCGCCGGGCGGGCGGGTGTACAGGCATTCGATGTCGCTGAGGAGCACGAGCGCGTCGGCGCCGATGAGCTGGGCGACCATTGCCGCGAGACGGTCGTTGTCGCCGAAGCGGATCTCATGCGTGGCCACCGTGTCGTTCTCGTTCACGATCGGGAGGATGCGGAGTCCGAGCAGGCGTTCCATGGCGCGCCGGGCGTTGGAACGGTGAGTCGGGTTCTCGAGGTCTCCGGCCGTGAGGAGCACCTGGCCGGCCACGATGTCGAAGGGGCGCAGCGCCGCCTGATAGCGGTAGATGAGCACGTTCTGCCCGACCGCCGCGGCGGCCTGCTGCGTCGCCAGATCGCTCGGCCTCTCGTCGAGCAGGAGGAACGGCATCCCGGTCGCGATGGCGCCGGACGAGACGAGGACCACCTCGGTCCCCCGACCGTGCGCGGCCGCGAGGGCATCGACGATCGGACCGATCTTCTCGGCGTTGTCGCCGCTGATCGACGACGAACCCACCTTGACGACGACCCTTCGCGCTGTCGCCAGGTCCGCACGCTGGAACACGGTCATGCGTCGCCCTCGTCATCCTCCGCGCGCGAGCCCAGCCGCTCCGCCTCGAGTTCGGCGCGGGCCTGGGCCTTGGCGTCCATCATGTCGTGGTAGCGCTCGCGACGCTCCGAGGTCGTGCGGCGCGGGTTCTGGACCAGTCGCGGATCCGTTCCGCGAGGAGCCGTCGCGAGTTCCGCGGCCGAAGACAGCGACGGGTCCCAGTCGAAGACGACGCCGTCGCCCTCTCCGATCACGACGGTCGCGCCGGGGGTGGCTCCCGCACGGAAGAGCTCGTCCTCCACGCCCAGCCGTTCCAGGCGATCGGCCAGGTAGCCGACGGCCTCCTCGTTCTGGAAATCGGTCTGCTGAACCCACCGCAGCGGCTTGTCGCCGAGGATCCGGTACACGTTTCCGTAGGTGCCGCCTTCGACCCGGATCCAGAAGTCCTTCTGCGACCCCTTGGGCCTGATCACGATGCGCTCGGGTGCGGGCATCGCGGCCGCCTCGGCACGGTGCGCGCCGACGATGTCACCGAGGGCGAACGTGAGCTGACGCAGACCCTCGTGACTGACCGTCGAGATCTCGAACACACGGAAGCCACGCGCCTCGAGCTCGGGACGCACCAGATCGGCGAGATCTTTCGCCTCAGGGACGTCGACCTTGTTCAGCGCGACGAGCTGAGGACGCTCCAGGAGCGGAACCTGACCCTCCGGGACCGGGTAGGCGCCGAGTTCGGCGAGGATCACATCGAGGTCGGTGAGCGGGTCGCGTCCCGGGTCGAGGGTGGCGCAGTCGAGGACGTGCACGAGCGCGGTACAGCGCTCGACGTGGCGCAGGAACTCGAGCCCGAGCCCCTTGCCCTCGCTCGCCCCTTCGATGAGGCCGGGCACATCGGCGACGGTGTAGCGGACTTCGCCCGCCTGAACCACTCCGAGATTCGGGTGCAGGGTCGTGAACGGGTATTCGGCGATCTTCGGCCGCGCAGCCGAGATCGCGGCGATGAGACTGGACTTGCCGGCGGAGGGGAAGCCGACGAGCGCCACATCGGCCACCGTCTTCAGTTCGAGGAGGATGTCGCCTTCCCAGCCGGGCGTGCCGAGAAGCGCGAAGCCCGGCGCCTTGCGCTTCGGGTTGGCCAGGGCGGCGTTTCCCAGGCCCCCGAGACCGCCCGGCGCCACGACGAATCGCATGCCCGGTTCGATCATGTCGACGAGCAGGTCGCCCGACACGTCCTTCACCACCGTGCCGACAGGCACCGGCAGTTCGAGCGACTCGCCCGCGGCGCCCGAGCGGTGGTCGCCCATTCCGAACCCGCCGTTCCCGCTCGAGCGGTGCGGCGAGTGGTGGTACGACAGCAGCGTCGTCACCTGCGGATCGGCGACCAGCACGATGTCGCCGCCGTGACCGCCATTTCCGCCGTCGGGACCCGCGAGGGGCTTGAACTTCTCACGCCGCACGGAAACGCAGCCGTTGCCGCCCTTGCCGGCACGCAGGTGCAGCGTCACACGATCGACGAACGTGACCACGCGATCCCCCTCACGAAGGTTCCTGGGTCAGACCCAGGGTAAAGGGAAGGGGCGAGCCGAAGCCCGCCCCTTCCTCGAGAACTGAACAGCGCGTGGATTACTCCGCCGCCGCCACGATGTTGACGACCTTGCGGCCGCCCTTCTGGCCGAACTCGACCGCACCGGCGGCCAGTGCGAACAGCGTGTCGTCGCCACCGCGGCCGACGTTGGCGCCGGGGTGGAAGTGGGTGCCACGCTGGCGGACGATGATCTCGCCGGCGTTGACGACCTGGCCGCCGAAGCGCTTCACGCCCAGTCGCTGAGCGTTGGAGTCACGACCGTTGCGGGTGGAGCTTGCGCCCTTTTTGTGTGCCATCTGCGTCTCTTCCTGGACTTACTTGATGCCGGTGACCTTGACGCGCGTGAGGTCCTGACGGTGCCCCTGGCGCTTCTTGTATCCGGTCTTGTTCTTGAACTTCTGGATCACGATCTTGGGGCCGCGCTCCTCGCCGAGCACCTCGGCCGTCACGGTCACCTTCGCGAGCTTGTCGGCGTCAGTCGTGACAGCGTCGCCGTCAACGAGCAGGACCGCGGGAAGCTGGATCTTGTCGCCGATCTTGGCGGCCTGGCGGTCCAGAACGACGATCGTGCCGACCTCGACCTTCTCCTGCCGGCCACCGGCGCGCACAACTGCGTAAACCACTTCACACCTGTTTCTACTGGATTGGAGCGCACGGCTCCGGTTGTCTTTGCGAGACTCTGCTCTTGCGAGAAGAGGAAGTCCTTGGTGCGGGAGCGACGGCTCCAGCCGGCTGCTGAGCCTGTCGGGCATCGCCATCAGCCTGCGAAACGGGACGCACCAAAGGACCACTTTACCGGATGCCGCGACCAGCCGCAAAAGCGCGGCCGGCCGGGCTGCGGGATCCGGTGATTAGGATCACGACGTGGCGATCCTCATCGACGACCCCCGCTGGCCCGCTCACGGCAGGCTGTGGGCTCATCTGGTGAGCGACTCCGACCTTGAAGAACTGCACGCGTTCGCTGCGGCGAACGGCATTCCGCGCCGCGGCTTCGACCTCGACCACTACGACGTCCCGGACGAAGCCCACGCCCGGCTGATCGCGGCAGGCGCGCAGCACGTCACCGGTCACGAACTCGTTCGCAGGCTCATCGCCTCAGGACTGAGGGTCACCGCCCGCGAGCGTCGTGGACGCTGAGCCGGCTCACTCCTCGGTCGGGGTGTGGGCGACCGGCGTCCCGGTGAGGGCCGCGGTGGTCACGCGCCGCCGAGAGCGCCCCTGTCCGGGCGCCTTCGGCTCGGGGAGGGCGCTGAGCACCGAGTCGAGCAGCAGGTCCTTCTCGGTCTTCGGCGCCGGGGCCTTGGCCGACTCGGACCGCTTCTTGCGCGCCTTCTTCGGCCGCTCGACGGGCGCTTCCAGCACGGGCGCGTCCTCGACGGGCGCCACCTCTTCGTGGTGGTGGATGGTCGACGCGGCGATCTGGGCCAGCGCCGACTTCACACCCTCGGTGATGACGTGCGTCCCATTCGACCCGCCGGCGCCTGCCGACTGCGGTTGGGGGCCGCCTCGCGATCGACGGTTCGAGGACGACGAGCCGGCGGTCGACTGCGGCCCTCGGTGCCGTACCACCGGGTCGTGGTGCACGATCAGGCCACGCCCCGCGCAGACCTCGCACGGCTCGCTGAAGGTCTCGAGCAGCCCGAGGCCGAGCTTCTTCCGCGTCATCTGAACGAGGCCCAGTGACGTGACCTCGGCGACCTGGTGCTTCGTGCGGTCACGGCTGAGGCACTCGACGAGTCTGCGGAGGACGAGGTCGCGATTGGACTCGAGGACCATGTCGATGAAGTCGACCACGATGATGCCGCCGATGTCGCGCAGCCGCAGCTGGCGCACGATCTCTTCGGCGGCTTCGAGGTTGTTCTTCGTGACGGTCTCTTCGAGGTTTCCTCCCGAACCCACGAACTTCCCCGTGTTGACGTCGACGACGGTCATGGCCTCGGTGCGGTCGATCACGAGGGATCCGCCCGACGGCAGCCAGACCTTGCGGTCGAGCGCCTTCTCGATCTGCTCCGTCACGCGGAAGTCGTCGAACGGGTCGCCGTCACCCTCGTAGGCTTCCACGCGCTCGAGGAGGTCGGGAGCCACGCTCTCGACGTACTTCGTGATCGTGTGGTGCGCGTCCTCGCCCTGGATGAGCATCTTGGAGAAGTCCTCGTTGAAGACGTCGCGCACGATCTTGACCAGCAGGTCGGGCTCGGAGTGCAGCAGCGAGGGCGCCTGGATGCTCTCCACCTGCTTGCTGATGTGCTCCCACTGGGTCGTGAGGCGCTGCACGTCGCGTGTCAGCTGCTCCTCGGTGGCGCCCTCCGCCGCGGTGCGCACGATGACGCCGGACGACTCCGGGAGCACCTCCTTGAGGATCTTCTTCAGTCGGGCGCGCTCGGTGTCGGGGAGCTTGCGAGAGATCCCGTTCATCGCTCCGCCCGGCACGTAGACGAGGTAGCGCCCCGGGAGAGAGATCTGGCTCGTGAGGCGTGCGCCCTTGTGACCGACCGGGTCTTTCGTGACCTGGACCAGGACGCGATCGCCGGACTTGAGCGCCAGCTCGATCCGTCGCGGCTGGTTGCCGGTCTCGACGGCGTCCCAATCGACCTCGCCCGAATAGAGCACGGCGTTGCGGCCGCGGCCGATGTCGACGAATGCCGCCTCCATGCTGGGCAGGACGTTCTGCACGCGCCCGAGGTAGACGTTGCCGATGAGCGAGGCGTCCTGGTTGCGGGCCACGTAATGCTCGACGAGCACGTTGTCTTCGAGCACCGCGATCTGGATGCGCCCGTTCTTGGACCGGACGATCATCACCCGGTCGACGGCCTCGCGGCGAGCGAGGAACTCCGCCTCGGTCACGACCGCTCGACGCCGACCCGCCTCGCGGCCATCGCGCCGACGCTGCTTCTTCGCTTCGAGCCGTGTCGACCCCTTGATGCGCTGCGGCTCGGTGATGAGCTCGACGGCGCGCTGGCGGGGCTGAGCGGGAGCAGCGGGCTCGGATGCCTCGTCCCTGCCCTCTCCCCCGCGGCGGCGGTTGCGGCGACGGGACGAGCCGGGCGTCTGCTCGGCCTCGGGCTGATCGTCCGCGCGCGGCGGAAGCACCGCGATCTCGGGAGCGTAGAAGTGCAGCTGAGTCGACACGGCGGAGACGAACACTTCGGGCAGAAGCCCGAGGGATGCGGCCGTGAGTGGCTTCTCGGGCTCGGGCTCGGAGGCGGGCTCGGCGTCCGGCTCCGGCTGGGGCGCGGGCCGCGGCTCCGACTCGGGCTGCTCGTTCGGCGCCGCCGCCGTCTCCGGGGCCGGAGTCGCCTCGCTCTGCTCGCTCGGCGCGGGGGTTTCGACCTCGTCCGGGGCGGCCTCGCCGGCGGGGGCCGGCGCGCCTTCCTCGTACACTTCGACCGCGTCGAGCACGGCTTCGGTCTCGGCCTGCGCCACCTCAGCGGGCACGCGTGATCCGTCGGCCGCTAGCGAGGCGTCCGGTTCAGCGTGCGGGGTGAGGTCTTCGTCATTTCCATCGGCCATCACTGGCTTGCTCCCTGCGGGTCGGCACCGCGCGCCGCCCGGCGAAATCTCTTGCGGCGCCGCACCTGCGGTGCCGCGAACTCACTCGGTCTGCAACGGGATCCCGGCTCGTTCGGCGGGAGCTCACGCTGCCATGGGCATTCGTCGCCCTGAAGTCTTCTGGTGATGCGCGTTGCGGCGCGGCCGCTGCACATCGGGGACCATTATCGCACTTTCCCCCGCCGATTGCGCGTCCGCGGCGCGCCGGGGGTGTCCGCGGGCGTCGAGAGCGAACCGCATAGGCCCCGATGCCATAATCCGGAGCATGCCCGAACGTCTCACCCACACCCGTCCCACCGCGATGGCCGTCTGGCTCGTGATCGCCGGTGTCATCGGATGGTGGGCGGCGTTTTCGCTCACCGTGGAGAAGTTCCACCTTCTCGCCGATCCGGACGCCATCGCGTCCTGCGACTTCGGCTTCCTCGTTCAATGCAGCGCGAACCTGGAGTCGCCGCAGGGAAGCGTCTTCGGCTTCCCGAACCCGATCCTCGGGTTGACGGGTTGGGTTGCACCGATCGTGGTCGGGGCGGCGATCCTGGCCGGCGCCCGCTTCGCCCGGTGGTTCTGGTGGCTGTTCGCGGCGGGGATCGCCTTCGCCTTCGGCTTCGTGATCTGGCTGATCTCCCAGAGCATCTACGTGCTCGGCACGCTGTGCCCCTGGTGCATGGTCACGTGGGCGGTGACGATCCCGACGTTCTATGTCGTCGTGATCCACCTCTTCCGGTCCGGCATCGTGCCGGTGCCGGACCGTGGTCGACGGTTCGCAGAGACCCTCATGGGCTGGGTTCCGGCGCTCGCCGTCGTCAGCTACGCCGTGATCGCCATCCTGGCGCAGCTGCGCCTGGATGTGCTCGGCGAGATCTTCTGAGGTGCATCGGGCCGATCCCCGGCCGCTGCGGTCAGCCGAACCAGATGGAGAGCTCGCGCGCGGCCGACTCAGGGCTGTCCGACCCGTGGACGAGGTTCTGCTGGACCTTGAGGCCCCAGTCCCGGCCGTAGTCGCCGCGGATGGTGCCCGGTGCGGCGGTGGTCGGGTCGGTGGTCCCCGCCAGGGAGCGGAAGCCTTCGATGACGCGGTTGCCCGCGAGCCGGATGGCCACCGAGGGGCCGGACATCATGAACTCGAGGAGCGGTTCGTAGAACGGCTTGCCCTCGTGCTCGGCGTAGTGGCGCTCGAGGGTCGCCCGATCGGGTTCGACGAGACGGATGTCGACGAGCGAATAGCCCTTCGCCTCGATGCGGGCGAGAATGGCGCCCGTGAGCCCGCGTGCGACTCCGTCGGGCTTGACGAGGACGAGAGTTTCTTCGGTGGCCATGCAAGTCTCCGTTCGCCGGTTCAGGCTTCTTCTGGGGGGTTCGCCGCGAGGCGCGCGTTGCGCCGGTCGATGGCTGCTCCCTTGATCGTCGCATACCCGTACATGCCGCCGAAAATGAGGGCGACCACGGCGAGTGAAGGGACCAGGAAGGCGCCCAGCGCGACGACCACCTGCAGCGCCCAGCCGATCGCGATGCCCCACCGGTAGCGGACGAAACGCGTCGTGAGGACCATCAGCGCCGCGACGACGGTCCCTGCGACGATCCCCCACCACGGCGGGACGGATGCCGGCAGCGCCTTCAAGCCGTAGATGACGAGCCCGCCGAGGAAAGCGATGATCGACTCGAACGCGAGGACGATCGAGGCGAGCGACTCCGCTGCGCCCCTCGGACGCCGCGGCGCCGGGTCCGTCACGCGGGTCACCCCTCCCACCCGCTCTTCCAGTCCTCGGCCTCCGCGAGGGCGATCGCCTGCCCGGCCAGCACCACCGACCCCGCGATCACAACAGCTCGGCGGTCGGCGGACGCGGCCCATGCGCGGGCCGCCTCGGACGCCTGCGCCAGGTCGTCGTGCACTGTCACGGCGACTCCCAGCGACTCCGCGATGTCGGCGAGGCGGTCCGCCTCCTCCGCCCGGTCGGAGTCCGGTGCCGTGGCGAAGACGTGCGCAGCCGCCGGTGCGAGTTGCTCGACGATGCCGACGGCATCCTTGTCGGCGAAGACCCCGAGGACCACGCCCCACTCATCGAAATCGAACGACTCGCGCAGCGCCGTCACCAGCGCCCGTGCCCCGTGCGGATTGTGCGCGGCATCCACCAGCACGGTCGGGGCGACGCCGACGAGCTGCAGGCGTCCCGGCGCGGTCGCCTGGCCGAGCCCCTCGGCCAGCACGTCCCCCGCAATCACCTGAGCGCCGCCGCCGATCAGTGCTTCCACGGCGGCGATCGCGAGAGCGGCGTTGAACCCCTGGTGGCCCCCGTACAGCGGGAGGTACTCGTCCTCGTAGGTTCCCGCGAGACCGCGCACCGAGATCTGCTGGCCTCCGACCGCCAGACGTTGCTCCACCAGCGCGAAGTCGGTGCCCTCGAAGGCGATCGATGCGCCGTGTGCCTGCGCCGCGGCACGCAGGATGTCCTCCGCCGCCGTGTCCTGCTGCGCCGACACGACCGACGCGCCGTCCTTGATGATCCCCGACTTCACGGCGGCGATCTCGGCGATCGTCTCGCCCAACCGGTCGGCGTGGTCGATGTCGATCGGGGTGAACACGGCCACGTCTCCGTCCGCGGTGTTCGTGGAGTCCCAAGACCCGCCCATCCCCACCTCGAGCACGAGGACGTCGATGGGAGCGTCCGCGAAGGCGACGAAGGCGAGCACCGTCAAGAGCTCGAAGAACGTCAGCGCGGCATCGCCGGAGGCGGCGAGCTCGGCATCGACCAGTTCGACGAAGGGCTGGACCTCGTCCCACGCGTCGGCGACCGCCGTGTCGGAGACGGGCTCCCCGTCGATCATGATCCGCTCCGTGAAGCGCGTCAGGTGCGGGCTGGTGAAGAGGCCCGTTCGCAACCCGTGCGCGCGCACGAGGCTCTCGATCATCCGGCTGGTCGAGGTCTTGCCGTTGGTACCGGTGACATGGATGACGCGGTAGGTCTTCTGCGGGTCGTCGAGCAGCTCGAGCAGCCGTCGCGTCCGTTCGACTCGCGGCTGCACCCAGCGCTCACCCTGCCGCTCGAGAAGCGCCGCGTACACCGCGTCCGCCCGTGTCACATCCCGATCGGTCATGCGGATGCCTCCAGCTTCGTCACGGCCACCGAGAAGCCGCCCCGGTTGGCGAAGTCGCCGGCGCTGTGCGTGCGCACCAGGTCCGGCGCCGCCGAGGCCACGCCGGCGAGCACGGCTCCATCGGCACGCAGCACATCGCCGTCGGGGCCGGTGACGGAGTAATCGAGGGCGAGCGTCTCACCGGCGACATCGGCCGCGCCGAACGCGTGCGCCACGGCGCGCGCATCGTCGCCGTCCTCGAACGTCAGGCGGAGGTCGATGCGATCGCTCACTTCGAAGCCGGCCGCCTTGCGGGTGTCCTGAACCGCGCGGATCACGTCGCGGGCGAGACCCTCCGCCTCGAGGTCGGGTGTGGTGGCGGTGTCGAGGAGCACGAATCCCCCCTCGCCGAGGAGCGCGATGGCAGTCCCCTCGTCCACCCCGCCGGCCTCCAGGGTGAGCTCGTACTCGCCCTCGAGGAGCGCGACCCCGTCGACGATCACAGCCCCGTCCGACTCTTCCCACACCCCGGCACGCGCACCGGCGATCACGTGCTGCACCTGCTTGCCCAGACGTGGTCCGGCAGCCCGCGCGTTGACCGACAGCCGCTTGCTGATGCCGTATCGCTCGGCGACCCCGCCGTCGAGTTCGACAAGCTCCACGGCCTTCACGTTGAGCTCGTCGCGCAGGATCCCCTCGAACTGCGCGAGGGACGAGGCATCCGGAACCACCACCGTCAGCTTCGCGAGCGGAAGACGGACGCGCTTGCCCTCGCGCTTGCGCAGCGCGTTCGCGACGCTCGAAACCTGGCGCACGGCGTCCATGGCGGAGCGGATGTCGGCGGCCGAGGGGAACGGCGAGGCGTCCGGCCAGTCCTGCAGGTGCACGCTGCGGCCCCCGGTGAGACCCTGCCAGACCCGCTCCGACACGAGTGGGATCAGCGGGGCGGCGACCCGCGTGAGCGTCTCGAGGACGGTGTAGAGCGTGTCGAACGCCTCCCGCGACTCGGGGGACTCCGACACCCCGAGCCAGAACCGGTCGCGAGACCTGCGGATGTACCAGTTCGTCAGCGCCTCCGCGAAGTCGCGGAGCTTCGCCGCGGCGCTCGTGGAGTCCAGGCCATCGAGGTCGGCGGCGACATCCCGGACCAGATCGCCGGTCAGGGCGAGGATGTAGCGGTCGAGCACATCGGTGGAATCGGTGCGCCACGTCGCGTCGTACCCGCGGCCGTCCGGGCCGCCTGCCGCGTTCGCATAGGTGGCGAAGAAGTACCAGGCGTTCCACAGCGGCAGCAGGAACTCGCGGACGCCCGCGCGGATCCCCTCCTCGGTGACGACCAGATTGCCGCCCCGCAGCACCGGGCTCGCCATCAGGAACCAGCGCATGGCGTCCGAGCCGTCGCGGTCGAAGACCTCGCTCACGTCGGGGTAGTTCCGCAGCGACTTCGACATCTTCAACCCGTCGCTTCCGAGCACGATCCCGTGACAGGAGACACCGGTGAAGGCCGGCCGGTCGAACAGCGCGGTCGACAGCACGTGCATGACGTAGAACCAGCCTCGCGTCTGTCCGATGTACTCGACGATGAAGTCGGCAGGAGCGTGCTCCTCGAACCAGTCATGGTTCTCGAAGGGATAGTGCACCTGCGCGTACGGCATCGATCCCGAGTCGAACCACACGTCGAAGACGTCCTCGATGCGGCGCATGGTGCTGCGACCGGTGGGGTCGTCCGGGTTCGGCCGCGTGAGCTCGTCGATGAAGGGCCGGTGCAGGTCGACCTCGCCGGCCTCGTTCCTCGGCAGGCGGCCGAAGTCGCGCTCCAGGTCGTCGAGCGAGCCGTAGACGTCGAGCCTCGGGTATTCGGGGTCGTCGCTCTTCCACACAGGGATCGGCGACCCCCAGTACCTGTTGCGGCTGATCGACCAGTCCCGCGCCCCTTCGAGCCACTTGCCGAACTGCCCGTGCTTGACGTTCTCGGGCACCCAGGTGATCTGCTCGTTGTTCGCCAGGAGCCGGTCCTTCAGAGCGGTGACCCGCACGAACCAGCTGGACACGGCGCGGTAGATCAGGGGATTGCGGCAGCGCCAGCAGTGCGGGTACGAGTGCTCGTAGCTCGCCAGACGGAGCAGACGACCCGCCTGTCGCAGGAGACGGATGAGCGGCGTGTTGGCGTCCATCCACAGTTCGCCCGCGACATCGGCGACCTGCGGCAGGAACCGCCCCCCGTCGTCGAGGCTCATGATGAGCGGGATGCCGGCGGCCTCGGTCACCCGCTGGTCGTCCTCACCGTAGGCGGGAGCCTGGTGGACGATGCCGGTTCCGTCCCCGGTGGTGACGTAGTCGTCGACGAGGATCCGCCACGCGTTCTGAGTGCCCCAGACCGACGCGTCCGCGTAGTAGTCGAACAGGCGGTCGTAAGCGACCCCCTCGAGGTCGGCCCCGAGCACCGTCTGGACGATCGCCTCCCGGGCGGCCTCGGGCGACTCGTAGCCGAGGTCCTTCGCGTATCCGGCCAGGAGCTCCTCGGCGAGCAGGTAGCGGTGCGCATAGGCCTCGGCGGCCTCATCGGGTTGTCCGTCGGGCGCGTGATGGACGTCCGCAGCGCCGGCCGGCCCACCGGGCAGCACGACATAGCGGATGTCGGGACCGACGGCGAGGGCGAGGTTGGTGGGAAGCGTCCACGGCGTCGTCGTCCATGCCAGCGCCCGAACGCCCGTCAGCCCCAGCGTCTCGGCCTTGGCGCCGACGAGCGGGAAGGTGACCGTCACCGACGGGTCCTGGCGCATCTTGTAGACGTCGTCGTCCATGCGCAGCTCGTGGCTGGACAGCGGCGTCTCGTCGCGCCAGCAGTAGGGCAGGACGCGGTATCCCTCGTAGGCGAGGCCCTGGTCGTGCAGCGTCTTGAAAGCCCACAGCACCGACTCCATGTACGAGGTGTCGAGCGTCTTGTAGCCGGCCGCGAAATCCACCCATCGGGCCTGGCGGGTGACGTAGTCCTCCCACTCGCGGGTGTATGCCAGCACCGACTCCCGCGCCTTGTCGTTGAAGGCCGCGAGACCCATCGCCTCGATCTCAGCCTTCTCGGTGATGCCGAGCTGCTTCATCGCCTCGAGCTCGGCGGGCAGCCCGTGCGTGTCCCAGCCGAAGACGCGATCGACCTTCTTGCCCCGCATGGTCTGGAATCGGGGGAAGAGATCCTTCGCGTATCCGGTCAGCAGGTGGCCGTAATGCGGGAGCCCGTTCGCGAACGGCGGACCGTCGTAGAAGACCCACTCCGGCGCCCCCTCGCGATTGCGGACGGAAGCCTGGAACGTGCCGTCGGCATCCCAGAACGCCAGCGTCTCACGCTCGATCTCCGGGAACCGCGGGCTCGGAACGACGGAGTCGGCGGCGGTTCCGAATGAGGACTTCGGGTAGGTCATGTCACTCCAGCAGGTTGCGATGCTTCCTGCGAGGACGACTCATCGAGCCGCGGTACCACCCCGCGTGGCATGCACCCCCGGCGCACGCCCTCTCTCACTGCGGCTGTGACGGGCCTGCCCCGCTCGGTTCTAGTGGGGACCGGAGTCCTGTTCTTCCGAGAGCTCCCCGGTGATGGCCGGATCGATGCGTGTCCGACGATTGTATCCCGCGGACGCAAGGGGAATGGCGTGAGCGGCGTCGTTGTTTCTGGACGCGTGCCAAGATTGTCAACCGTGACTGCCGCCGCTGCTCCCTCTCCGTCCACGTCTCCGACCCGTCGCGTCGCGTGGGCATCCATGGTCGGAACCTCGCTGGAGTCGTTCGACTTCTACGTGTTCGCGTACTTCTCGGCGTTCTTCGTCGGACCGCTCTTCTTCGAGCCGCTCGGTGAGGTCGGCGGGACGACGCTCGCCTTCCTGGGCATCGCGCTCGCGTTCGTCGTCCGCCCCATCGGAGCGATCATCTTCGGCTACATGGGCGACCGCCTCGGCCGCCGCGCGACGCTGCTGTGGACGGTGGCGATCATGGGCATCGCGACCGGCCTCATCGGCCTTCTGCCGACCTACGCCCAGGCGGGCTGGGTCGGAGCCGTCCTGCTGTTCGTCCTGCGCATCGCACAGGGACTCTCCCTCGGCGGCGAGTGGGGAGGATCGATCCTCCTCGCGACGGAGCACTCGAGTCCCGTGAAGCGCGCGTTCTACGCCGCTGTCCCCCAGTTGGGCTCGCCGGTGGGCTCGATCCTCTCGGCCACGCTCTTCATCGTCATGACGCTCGTCCTGCCTCCCGAGGCGCTGGCCGAGTGGGGATGGCGCGTGCCGTTCCTCCTGGCGATCCCGCTTCTGCTCGTCTCGCTGTACCTGCGCTGGTCGATCACCGAGACGCCCGTGTTCGAGAGCGTCGTGGCCGAGAACCGTCGCGACCGCGTGCCGTTCGTGACGATGTTCCGCCAGCGCCCTGTCGCCATCCTGATCGCAATCGGCGCGGCCCTGCTCGGCATCGGCTCGTACTCGCTGATGAACACGTACACCATCAACTACGGAGTCGAGAGCCTCGGCTTCAGCTTCCAGGACCTGCTGATCGCGACGACGATCGGCGGGCTGCTGCAGCTGGTGACGATCCCCCTCTTCGGCGCGTGGGCGAACCGGATCGGATCCGCCCGCGTCGTGCTGTGGGGCGCACTCGGGACGCTGCTCATCACCTTCCCGATGTACTTCCTCCTGCAGTTCGCCACGTTCCCGATCCTCGTCGCGACGATGATCGTCGGCGGGATCCTGCCGACGATGTCGTGGGCGGCGCTGGGCGGACTCATGAACGACCTGTTCCCCGACCACTTCCGCTACTCCGCCCTGTCGTTCTCCTACGCGCTCGCCGCCACGATCAGCGGCTTCATCCCCTCGCTGACCTTCGAGCTCGGGAAGGCGTCGTCGTTCGCGTGGTGGCACCCGGGCGTCGTGCTGGCGGTGCTCTCCGGCGTGACCCTCGTCGCGGCGTGGGCCGCGTCGCGGCGCAAGCGCGAGCCGGAGTTCAGCGGCGCGCCCGAGCGCGACGAGATTCCGGCGGCGGTCTGACATCCGCGGCCGGCGGCCGGTACCTTCGACGCCATGAACCGCGTCGATCGGCCGGCCCCGCCGCGCATCGCAGCACCCGATCTCCCCGACGAGCTGGTCGAGGTCGAGGGGCTGTCCGCGCATGCCGACCTTCTCCGCTCGCGGATCGTCCGCCTCGATGCGGTGACGGATGCCTCGCACGCGGCGCTCACGGAGTGCCGGGTCGAGGCTCCCGTCGTCGACCGGCTGGACCTGCTAGGTGCGACCCTGGTCGACGTCGAGGTCGAGGGTCTCCGCGCGGCATCCCTCTCCGGGCGTGAAGCCCGGCTGCGGCGGGTCAGGATCACCGGCGGTCGAATCGGGACCCTGGATCTTGCGGGGGCCGAGGCCGACGAGGTCGAGATCCGCGGCATCCGCATCGACTACCTGTCGCTCGCGGGCGCCCGCGTGGAAGACCTGCACATCGTGGACTGCGTCCTGGGAACGCTGGACCTGCCGCACGCGGTCCTCTCCCGCGTCCGCATCGAGGAGACGCGCGCGGACGAGGTCGACTCGCGCGGCATGCGCTCCGACGGCGTGGACTTCCGCGGGCTGGACGCCGTCTCGTTCCTCGATGTCGCGGCGCTCCGCGGCGTGACGATCAGCCCGTGGCAGGCGGAGCAGCTCGCCGCCTCCTTCGCCGCATCGCTCGGCATCGACGTGCGTGCCTGACGCCCCGGCCACTCGGCCGCGAGCCGATAGAATCGAGTGGATCCCACACTCAGGCACGCTCACACAGTGCCGCACATATCGTCCAGGAGACCCGTATGCCCGACGCGCAGATTCCCGACAAGCCCGCCCTCGAGGGTCTCGAAGCCAAGTGGGATGCGGCCTGGACCGCCCAGGGCACCTACCTCTTCGACCGCGCGAAGGCGTCCGAGGTCGGGCGCAACGGCATCTTCTCGATCGACACTCCCCCGCCCACCGCGTCGGGCAGCCTGCACATCGGCCACGTCTTCAGCTACACGCACACGGATGTGAAGGTGCGCTTCGAGCGCATGCGGGGCAAGACGGTGTTCTACCCGATGGGCTGGGACGACAACGGCCTCCCGACCGAGCGTCGGGTGCAGAACTACTACGGCGTGCGCTGCGATCCGTCGCTCCCGTACGACCCCGCCTTCGTCCCGCCCTTCGAGGGCGGTGACAACAAGTCCAGTCGAGCGGCCGACCAGGTGCCGGTGAGCCGCCGCAATTTCATCGAGCTGTGCGAGAAGCTCACGGTCGAGGACGAGAAGCACTTCGAAGCACTCTGGAGGTCGCTGGGACTCAGCGTCGACTGGACGCAGACCTACCGGACCATCTCGGACGACACCATCCGCACGAGCCAGCTCGCCTTCCTCCGCAATCTCGAGCGCGGCGAGGCCTACCAGGCTCTCGCGCCCACCCTGTGGGACATCGACTTCCGCAGTGCGATCGCCCAGGCGGAACTGGAAGACCGCGACCAGCCCGCTGCGTACCACCGTGTCGCCTTCCACAAGAGCGACGGAACCGGCGACGTCCACATCGAGACGACGCGCCCCGAGCTGCTCCCCGCGTGCGTGGCGCTCGTCGCGCACCCGGACGACCCGCGTTACCAGCCGCTGTTCGGCTCGACCGTGCGCACGCCGCTCTTCGACGTCGAGGTGCCCGTGCTCGCTCACCCGCTCGCGCAGCAGGACAAGGGCTCGGGCATCGCGATGATCTGCACCTTCGGAGACGTCACCGACATCATCTGGTGGCGAGAGCTCGATCTGCCCAACCGCACCATCCTCGGCCAGGACGGCCGTGTGATCGCCGAGGCGCCCGAGGTCATCACGTCCGACGCGGGCAGGGCGGCGTACGCCGAACTCGCGGGCAAGACGGTCTTCAGCGCGAAGAAGCGCATCGTGGAGCTGCTCCAGGAGTCGGGCGAGATGGAGGGCGACCCGAAGCCCTTCACCCACGCCGTGAAGTTCTACGAGAAGGGCGACCGCCCCCTCGAGATTGTGTCCACGCGGCAGTGGTACATCCGCAACGGCGCCCGCGACGAGGCCCTCCGCGAGAAGCTCATCGCGCTCGGGCAGGGCATGTCGTGGCATCCGGACTTCATGCGGGTGCGTTTCGAGAACTGGACTCACGGCCTCACCGGAGACTGGCTCGTCTCACGCCAGCGCTTCTTCGGCGTCCCGATCCCCGTCTGGTACGCGCTCGACGCGAACGGGGAGCGGGACTACACCCGCGTCCTCACTCCCGACACCGGCACCCTGCCCGTTGATCCCAGCACTGACGTGCCCCCGGGCTACACGGAAGACCAGCGCGGGATCCCCGGCGGGTTCGAGGGCGAGAACGACATCTTCGACACGTGGGCGACCTCGTCGCTCACGCCTCAGCTCGCCGGCGGCTGGGAGCGCGATCCCGAGCTGTGGAGCCTCGTGGCTCCCTTCGATCTCCGCCCTCAGGGTCAGGACATCATCCGCACGTGGCTGTTCTCGACCCTGCTGCGCAGCGCGCTCGAGGACGATCGGGCGCCGTGGAGCGACGCGGCCATCTCGGGATTCATCGTCGACCCGGACCGCAAGAAGATGTCGAAGTCGAAGGGCAACGTGGTCACGCCCGCGGACATCCTCGCCCAGCACGGCTCGGACGCCGTCCGGTACTGGGCGGCATCGAGCCGCCTCGGCACGGATGCCGCGTTCGATCCCCAGAACCCGACCCAGATCAAGATCGGGCGACGGCTGGCGATCAAGGTGCTCAACGCCGCCAAGTTCGTGCTGTCGTTCCCCGTCCCGGACGACGCCCGCGTGACGCACGCTCTCGATGCGTCGATGCTGGCCGCCCTCGACATGGTCGTACAGGAGGCCACGCGGGCGCTCGACGCGTATGACCACGCCCGGGCTCTGGAACTCACGGAGTCCTTCTTCTGGACGTTCTGCGACGACTACCTCGAACTGGTCAAGGAGCGCGCGTACGATCGCACGGATGTCGGACAGGCCTCCGCTGCGCTGGCCCTGCGCACGGCCCTGTCGACAATGCTGCGCCTGTTCGCGCCGGTGATCTCCTTCGCCACCGAAGAGGCGTGGTCGTGGTTCAACGAAGGGTCGATCCACACCGCGGGATGGCCCGAGCCGCTGGGCGTGGATGGCGATCGGTCGGTGCTGACAATCCTCGGCGAAGCCCTCATCGGGATCCGGCGCGCCAAGACCGAGGCGAAGGCGTCCCAGAAGACGCCGGTGACGCGGGTGACGATCGCGGGCCCCGACTCCGCCCTGGCCGCCCTGCGGCTGGCCGAGGGCGACCTGAAGGCCGTCGGCCGGATCGGCGAGATCGTCTACGCGCCGGCGGACGAGCTGGTCGTGTCCGACATCGAACTCGCTCCGCAGGAGGGCTGACATGCAACTCGGAACGCGCTGGACGTCGGGGGACGAACCCCCGAAAGCGGTGCCGGACGCCCTGCGCCGCGGCATCGAGGCGGTCGACCTGACGATCCCCGCCGACCAGTTCGGCCAGCCGCGGCCGCGCTGGACCCTGACGTGGCTCGAAGGGCGCCCGATCGCCGAACTCGACACCGGGGTGATCGTGTCGCTCGACGCCGACGGGAATCCCGTTGCCCGCAATGACCCCGAGGACGGGTTCGGCTGAGCCGGCTCAGTCCTCCGGCGTCGTGTGCCGTGAGGCCTCGAGCAGAAGCCGCACCGCCGCAAGAGTCGCCACGAGCGTGACCCCGCCGGCGCTCACGTACGGCAAGCGCAGGTCGTAGCGGGCTACCCAGCCGCCGAGGAGTGTGGCGAACGGGAAGATGCCCCATGTCACCGTGCGGATGATCCCCAGCACGCGTCCGAAGAGGTGACCGGGCACGATCGCCTGACGCAACGCACCCCACGGCACATTCCACACCGATACGGCGCAGGCCATCAGCGCGTACGCGACGGTTCCGGTGACGATCTCGGGCGCCGCCCAGACGGCGACGAGGGATGCCGCGGCGACGATGTTGGCGCCGAGCATCACCACTCCGCGACCGAACCTCGCGACGAGCGTGCCCGCGATCAGCGAGCCCGCGAGCGCGCCCAGCCCGATCCCGGCCGTTACCAGCCCGATAGCCGCCGGGACGACGCCCAGTTCGTCGAGGAAGTAGAGGAACGTCGGTGCCTGCGCGAAGGAGAATGCGGAGCCGACGACGGCGGTGAAGACCACCATCGAGCGAAGGAACCGGTGCCGCCGCAGGTAGCGGATCGCCTGCGCGGCGGACGTCGAGGGACGAGAGGTGGCGGGCTGCTCCGTGTCGAGGAGCGGGCGGGCCGCGGAGAGCGGAAGCATCGCCGCCAGCACGATCGGGATGAGGTAGCCGGCGGCTCCCACCCACATAGGCAGCGCGAGCGAGACCGCGAACAGGACGCCGCCTATGGGCGTGGCGATGAAGTTGTCGATCGTGATCTGCGCAGCCTGCAGGAAGCCGTTCGCGCGGTCGAGCGAGCGCCGTTCGACCAGGTTGGGGACGATGGCGTTCGTCGCGTTGTCGAAGAGCGTCTCACCGAGACCGAAGACAAGGGTCGCCGCGAAGAGCCACCAGATGTCCAGTGCCCCGGCGACGGTCAGGACGGCCAGCGCGACGGCGGCGAGACCGCGGAGCGCGTTCGCGAGCGCCATGATGCGCCGCCGGTCGAATCTGTCGACGATCATTCCCGCGGGAAGGCCGAACACCAGCCAGGGGATGAACGCGAGCGCGCCGAGGGCGGCGATCGCCAGCGGGTCGCGGGTGAGCGTCGTCGCGATCAGAGGAACCGCGACGCGACCCAGGCCGTCCGCGAGGTTGCTGAAGGCCGCCGCCGTCCACAGCTTCCCGAAGTCCCGACCGAGCGGGGTCCTTCGGCTCGCGATGGCCCCGTCGTCGGCGTGCCTCGTGTCGACGGCCTCTGTCACCTCGGAAGCATCCCGATCGAGCCCATCGCCATTGCGTCGGCGCGCCTCTCGCCGGCAGCGAAGCGCGCGGGCCAGGTGCGTGACGAGGACGCTCGATGCTCGAGCCGACCCGCCACGAAGCGGTCCATCGCCGCAGCGGTGACCAGAAGCATCCGCTCGAAACGCGTGACGCGCGCGGACCGGGGACCGATGAGTGCGGTCATGACTTTTCTCCCAATGACGGAAGCGGGAAGAGGTCGGCCCTGATGGTGACGGGTCGCACGTTCTCGCCGGTTTGATCTCGGTAGTTGTCGACGGCCTCGTCGATCAAGGCCATGATCCTCAGCGCGAGTTCTTTGCTCTGCTCAGGGGTCAGCCGGGCGGTCGCCGTCGAGATGAGCGTGCCGTCCTGCCAGATCTCGTCCTCGCCGTCGATGCCGCGGTTGACGAAGTCGAGCAGCTGGTCGTTGCGATTGCGCAGGAACTCGTTCATCACGACCTGTGTCGCGGCGCGACCCGCAGGTGTCGTCATCGCGTCGGGGCTGGCGAACGACACACCCCCGACGGGCCGTTCCCACCATCGCTCCCGTGCGGTCCCGCGGTCGGCCGCCTCGCGGATCAGATCGTGCTTCGCAAGCGCCCGTAGGTGATAGCTCGTAGAGCCGGTGGACTCCCCCAGTCGCTCCGCCAGGGAGCTGGCGGTCTGTGGGCCGTACTGGCTCAGGATGTCGTAGATCCGCACTCTCAGCGGATGGGCCAAGGCGCGAAGGGCCCCGGAATCCAGGACGCGGTCTTGGTTGTGCCGCTGCTCGGCACGGCTGACGGCATCCGCCGAGTCGGCACTCTCCGTGGTTCCCATGAGGACACCGTAGCCATGCAAACACTCCTTTGCAAGGATTTCTTTGCAACAGAATGTTTGCAAAGCAACGTCGGTACCTGCCGCAGCCTCGTTAGGCTGAGGGCATGCCGAACGACAACCCGCTGCTGTCCCCCGGTCCGCTCCCCTACGGCCTCCCCGACTACAGGCAGATCCGGCCCGAGCACTACCTGCCGGCGTTCCGCCAGGCCTTCGAGGAGCACAAGCGGGAGGTATCGGCCATCACGCGGGCCCGGTCGATGCCGACCTTCGAGAACACGATGGTGCCGCTCGAAGAGAGCGGAAAGCTCCTCGGCGACGTCGCGCGGACGTTCTACACCGTCTCATCGGCCGACGCGACACCTGAGATCCAGGCGATCGAGGAAGAGCTGGCTCCGCTGATGGCCGCTCACCAGGACTCGATCCAGCTCGACCCGGACCTCTTCTGGCGCGTCAAGACGCTGCACGATCAGCTGGAGACACTCGACCTCGGCGACGAGGAGCGCTATCTCGTCGAACGGCACTTCCGCGAGATGAGCCACGCGGGCGCCGGCCTGGACTCGGCCGCGAAGGAGCGACTCACCGCGATCAACCAGCGCCTGTCCACGCTCACCACGTCATTCGAGAAGAACCTCCTGAACGACACCAACGAGCTGGCGGTCGTCTTCGACGCAGCGGAAGAGCTCGACGGGCTCACCGAGGGCGAACTCTCCGCGGCTGCCCAGGCGGCATCGGATCGCGGGCTCGACGGATCCTACGTCGTGACGCTGACGTTGTTCACCGGGCATCCGTATCTCGCATCCCTGACGAACCGCCGCAGCCGCAAGCGGATCCTGGATGCCTCGCGTTCGCGTGGCTCGCGAGGAAACGAACACGACAACAGGGCCGTGCTGCTCGAGATCGTCCTGCTCCGGGCCGAGCGCGCCGCTCTTCTCGGCTATGAGACACACGCCGCATACGTCACCTCCGACGAGACCGCCGGCTCGCCCCAGGCGGTCCACGACCTGCTGCGCCGTCTCGCCGCGCCGGCGGCTCGGAACGCGCACCGCGAGCAGTCCGCCCTCGAGGCGGTGATCGCTGCGGAGTCCGACCCCTTCCCGCTGGAAGCCCATGACTGGGCGTACTACACCGAGAAGGTGCGCGCCGCCCAGTACGAGGTGGATCGCACAGCCCTGAGACCGTGGTTCGAAGCCGAGCGCGTGCTGCAGGACGGCGTGTTCCGGGCGGCGTCCGCGTTGTACGGGATCACCTTCACCGAACGCCCCGACATCCCGGCGTACCACGCCGACGCCCGTCCCTTCGAGATCCACAACGCCGACGGTTCGGAGTTGGGCCTGTTCATCCTCGACCTCTACACGCGCGACACCAAGCGGGGTGGAGCGTGGATGAACTCGATCGTCTCGCAGTCACGGCTCCGCGGTACGCGCCCGGTCGTCGTCAACAACCTCAACGTACCCAAGCCCGCGCCCGGCAAGCCCACCCTCCTCACGCTCGATGAAGTGACGACGCTCTTCCACGAGTTCGGGCACGCGCTCCATGGACTGTTCGCCACGGTGACGTACCCCCACTTCGCGGGCACCAACGTCTTCCGCGACTTCGTCGAGTTCCCGAGCCAGGTCAACGAGATGTGGATCTACTGGCCCGAGATCCTCGGCGCCTACGCACGCCACGTCGACACCGGAGAACCGCTGCCCGCCGACGTGGTCGAAAGACTGCGCGCATCGGAGACGTTCAATCAGGGATTCGCCACCAGCGAGTACTTGGCCGCATCGTGGCTGGATCAGGCGTGGCACTCCCTGGACGTGAACGCCGCAGCCCAGCAGATCGACGTGGCCGAGTTCGAAGCCGCGGCTCTCCGCGACATCGGCCTCGACAATCCGGTCGTGCCGACGAGGTACTCGTCGACGTACTTCGCACACGTCTTCTCGGGCGGCTACAGCGCCGGCTACTACTCCTACATCTGGAGCGAGGTCCTCGACGCCGACACGGTGGAGTGGTTCCGCGAGAACGGAGGGCTCACCCGCGAGAACGGGGACCGGTTCCGCGAGCGTCTGCTCGGCGTCGGCGGGGCGAAGGACCCGCTTGCCGCGTACCGGGACTTCCGGGGACGAGACGCCGAGATCCAGCCGCTCCTCGAACGCCGAGGCCTCGCGAGCTGATCACGACGTGGCGCCGCATCACAGCAGCCGAAGATCCCGCGCGAAGGCACGGATGCGATGCGCCATCGACTCGGGAACTTCCGCGACCGTGAAATGCCCGCCCTCTTCGAGACGCTCGAACACGCGAAGATCGCGGTAGTGCGCGCGGGCGAGCGACTCGGGGTAGTCGGCTTCGTGCCGCTGGATGAAGACAGCGGCAGGCACCGGCGCCTCGGGGATCGGATCCGGGGTGTCTGCACCCTCGTAGTACGGGCGGAAGGATGACGCGATCGACTGCGTCGCCCAATAGATGGTGGCCTCGGTCAGGATGCGGTCGCGGCTGATCCGCGTTTCGAGGCGTGCGGGGTGGTCGTGGGGCGTGTCGCTCCACTCGGCGAGCTTCTCGGTCAGCCACGCGAGCAGGCCCGCAGGCGAATCGTTCAGTGCGGCAGCGATCGTGTCGGGCCGCGTGGCCTGAACGTGGCCGTAGGCACCGTGACGCTCGTGATCGTCGGCGATGCGCGCGAAGAATGCCCGCTCGCGTTCGTCCGCGAGCCGTGCGCGCTCGGCACGGGAGGGAAAGAACGCGTGCGTGGCGATGATGCCGGTGACCGACTCGGGGTAGGTGGCGGCGAGCAGTTCGCTGACGTTCGCAGAGACGTCCTCACCGTACGTCAGGTATCGGCGATACCCGAGCACGTCCGTCATGAGGGCGTGCATCGTCCGCGCGAGCCGGGGCGCGGTGATCGGCGCGTCGGCGTACGGCGACGAGAATCCGAAGCCGGGAAGGCTCGGCACGACGAGGTGGAAGTCGGGGAGGAGGTCGGCGAGAGCGAGCTGGAGGGCGAACGTGTGCGGCCACCCGTGCATGACCAGAAGCGCGGGCGCTTTCTCGTCTGCGCAAGGACGGTGCACGAAGTGGATGTCTGCCCCATCGAGTGCGACAGTGAACTGCGGGTGCTCGTTCAGCCACGCCTCGCGAGCGCGCCAGTCGAAGGACCGCCAGGAGGACACGAGCTCGGCGAGATAAGCGGCCGACATTCCAGACCAGGGTTTGCGCGGTGAGTCGGCCAGCAGCCGGGCATGATCGAGGCGCGCGTGCAGGTCTGTGAGCGTGCGCTCCGGAATGCGAACGGCGAACGGCGTGGGTGTCGGCACACCGTCACGCTAGACGGACCCCCGGACACGGTGATCCGTCCGGGTGCGCGCGACGAGCGGGGCGTCAGTCAGGCGCTCTTGCGCTTCTGCCGAAGCACCAGCGTGGGAGGTGCGCCCTCTTCGACGGCCGCGCGCGTGACGATCACTTTGTCGACGTCATCGGTGGACGGGATCTCGAACATGATCGGGCCGAGGACGTCTTCGAGGATCGCACGCAGACCACGCGCGCCCGTCTTGCGCTCCACCGCCAGATCGGCGATCGCCTCGAGGGCTTCGCGGTCGAACTCGAGTGCCACGCCGTCGAGTTCGAACATGCGGTGATACTGCTTGACCAGCGCGTTCTTGGGCTCGGTGAGGATCTCCATGAGCGCCTCGCGGTCGAGGGGCGACACAGACGCGACGACGGGCAAACGCCCGATGAACTCCGGGATGAGCCCGAACTTGTGCAGATCTTCGGGCTGGACCTCGCTGAACAGACTGAGGTCGTCGCCCTTGTTGTGAAGCGGCGCACCGAAGCCGATGCCGTGCTTGCCGACCCGCGACGAGATGATGTCTTCCAGCCCGGCGAACGCTCCCGCGACGATGAACAGGACGTTCGTCGTGTCGATCTGGATGAACTCCTGATGCGGGTGCTTGCGGCCGCCCTGAGGCGGGACGGATGCGACGGTGCCCTCGAGGATCTTGAGCAGCGCCTGCTGCACTCCCTCGCCCGACACGTCACGGGTGATCGACGGGTTCTCGGCCTTACGGGCGATCTTGTCGACTTCGTCGATGTAGATGATGCCGGTCTCGGCCCGCTTGGTGTCGAAGTCGGCGGCCTGCAGCAGTTTCAGCAGGATGTTCTCGACGTCTTCACCGACGTAGCCCGCCTCGGTCAGCGCGGTCGCATCGGCGACGGCGAACGGGACGTTGAGACGCTTCGCCAGCGTCTGGGCGAGGTAGGTCTTGCCGCACCCCGTCGGGCCGAGGAGGAGGATGTTGCTCTTCGCGATCTCGACTTCGTCGGCCCGCTGCTCGGCGGACTGGATGGTGCCATGGGCGCGGACGCGCTTGTAGTGGTTGTAGACGGCGACGGAGAGGGCCCGCTTGGCGGCGTGCTGCCCGACCACGTACTCCTCGAGGAACCCGAAGATCTCGCGGGGCTTGGGCAGGTCGAAGTCGGTGACGACCCCTGAGCTGGACTCGGCCATCCGCTCTTCGATGATCTCGTTGCACAGTTCGACGCACTCGTCGCAGATGTAGACGCCCGGCCCTGCGATCAGCTGCTGGACCTGCTTCTGGCTCTTCCCGCAGAAGGAGCACTTGAACAGGTCGGCGCTCTCACCGATTCGTGCCATGCGGCTGCCTCTCATCGCGTCCGGGCCGTCTCCCCGGCTGTCCTCCGAGCCTAATCGTTCGAAGCGACATGCGGTGGGATTGCGACACGCGTCGCGCTCGCGCGCGTTCCGCCCACAGCGAAGCCCCGCCGCCCCGGCCGGGGCGACGGGGCTGGGCGCCGCGCTTACTTCGTGAGAGCGGCGGGGGTCCGCTTGCGGGTCGTCAGGACCTGGTCGACGAGACCGTACGCGACCGCCTCTTCGGCGGAGAGGATCTTGTCACGGTCGATGTCCTTGTTGACCTCTTCGACGCTCTTGTTCGAGTGCTTCGACAGCGTCTGCTCGAGCCAGGTGCGCATGCGCATGATCTCTTGGGCCTGGATCTCGATGTCGGACGCCTGACCGTGCCCGGCTTCGCCCATCGCGGGCTGGTGGATCAGGATCCGAGCGTTGGGCAGCGCCAGACGCTTGCCGGGGGCGCCGGCGGCGAGGAGCACCGCCGCCGCCGAGGCAGCCTGGCCGAGGACGACGGTCTGGATCTGCGGCGACACGTACTGCATCGTGTCGTAGATCGCCGTCATCGCGGTGAACGAGCCGCCGGGCGAGTTGATGTACATGATGATGTCGCGGTCGGGATCCTGGCTCTCGAGGACGAGGAGCTGGGCCATCACGTCGTCGGCCGAGGCGTCGTCGACCTGGACGCCGAGGAAGATGACGCGGTCCTCGAAGAGCTTGTTGTAGGGGTCCTGGCGCTTGTAGCCGTAGGCGGTGCGCTCCTCGAACTGCGGAAGGACGTAGCGACTGCCGGGCATCTGGAGGCCCTGGGTTGCCGTGCCTGCGGGTCCGAAGGTGGGGGTCTGCATTGCGGGTTCTCTCTCTTTCGCCTTCGAAGCCGTCAGGCCGCGGTGCCGCCGCCGCCGACCACATCGGTAGCCGACTCGCGGATGTGATCGACGAAGCCGTACTCCAGCGCCTCGTCGGCGCTGAACCAGCGGTCGCGGTCGCCGTCGGCGTTGATCTGCTCGACGCTCTTGCCCGTCTGCGCCGCGGTGATCTCGGCCAGGCGCTTCTTCATGTCGAGGATGAGCTGCGCCTGCGTCTGGATGTCGCTCGCCGTGCCGCCGAATCCGCCGTGAGGCTGGTGGAGCAGCACGCGCGCGTTGGGCGTGATGTAGCGCTTGCCCTTCGTGCCCGCTGTCAGCAGAAGCTGACCCATCGACGCCGCCATGCCGATGCCGACCGTGACGATGTCGTTGGGGACGAACTGCATGGTGTCGTAGATCGCCATGCCGGCCGTGATCGAGCCGCCGGGCGAGTTGATGTAGAGGTAGATGTCCTTCTCGGAGTCCTCGGCGGCGAGAAGGAGGATCTTCGCGCAGATCTCGTTGGCATTCTCATCGCGCACCTCCGACCCCAGCCAGATGATGCGGTCCCTCAGCAGCCTGTCGAAGACGCTCGTCGCGACAAGTGGTTCGGCCATGTGTACTCCTGATTCCGTGGTCGTGCCATCGAATCTACCGGCGCGCCGCGGGCGACCCGCCCGTGTTCGCCCTGGGCAGATCAGCCGCGCGATGCGGCGAGATCTTCGGCGTACCGCGTGACCGCGCCTCGGTAACGGCGGAGGTGCGGGACCAGCGTGAGCAGCGCAACGGATGCCGCGCCGAGCGCGTCTCCTCCAGTGGCCAGCGCCAGCGACAGGAACGCCGCCGCTTCGTCGCGAAGAGGTGAGGCGGGCTCTCTGTCGATCTCCGTGCGGAGGAGGGCGACCGCTTCGTCGGAACGCCCCAGATTGCGCAGCGTGCTGGCGAGCTGGATCACAGCCTGCGGACGGCGCTCCTCATCCAGACCGGCCTCGAGCGCAGCGCGGTAGAGCGGTTCGGCCTCCGCCTCGGCACCGGCGGCGTCGTGCGCGCCAGCCCGCTCGAAAAGACCGCGGGCGTCGGCCGCCGGCAGCTCGCTCGCGAGTGCGTCGATGGCAGCGATGCGTTCGTCGTCGGTGAGTCCGACATCGGCCCAGACGGCGTCGACCCTGCTCTGCCAATCCATCCGGTCTCCTCAGATGAGAAGGGGACGGATGCCGCGGCATCCGTCCCCTGTCGCTGTCGCGACTACTCCTTGTCGGCCGCAGCCTTCTTCTTGCTCGACGCCTTCTTGGCCGGCTTCTTCTCTTCGGCCTCGATCACGGCGTCTGCGTCGGCCGCGGCATCCGCGATCTCCTGCGCCTCTTCGACGACCTCGTCCTCAGCCTCTGCCTCGTCCTCGACGGCGACGAAGCCGGTCAGGTCGACGGGGTTGCCGTTCGTGTCGACGACCGACACCTTGCCGAGGGCGACGGCGAGAGCCTTGTTGCGCGCGACCTCGCCCACCATGGCGGGGAGCTGGTTGCCCTCCTGCAGCGCGTTGACGAAGTCCTGCGGCGCCATGCCGTACTGAGCGGCGGACTGCACCAGGTACTGGGTCAGCTCGTCCTGCGACACCTGCACGTTGACCGACTCGGCGATCTTGTCGAGCAGCATCTGCGTCTTGAACTGCTTCTCGCTGGCCTCGGCGACCTCGGCGCGGTGCACGTCGTCTTCGAGACGGCCCTCGCCCTCGAGGTGGTTGTGCACCTCGTCGTCGATGAGCTGCTGCGGAACCGGGATGTCGACCTGCTCGAGGAGCTGCTCGATGAGCTTGTCGCGCGCAGCGGAGCCCTGGGTGAAGGTCGACTGCTGGCCGACGCGCTCCTTGAGGCTGTCGCGCAGCTCGGCGATGGTGTCGAACTCGCTCGCGATCTGCGCGAAGTCGTCGTCGGCCTCGGGCAGCTCGCGCTCCTTGACGGCCTTGACCGTCACCGAGACCTCGGCCTCTTCGCCGGCGTGGTCGCCACCGACCAGCTTCGAGCGGAAGGTGGTGTCTTCACCCGCGGTGAGCGAGTCGATCGCCTCGTCGATGCCCTCGAGCAGCTCGCCCGAGCCGACCTCGTACGAGACGCCCTCGGCGCGGTCGATCTCGGCGCCGTCGATGGTCGCGACCAGGTCGAGCTCGACGAAGTCGCCCGACGCCGCGGGGCGGTCGACCGTGACAAGGGTGCCGAAACGGGCACGCAGCCGGTCGAGCTCGGCGTCGATGGCCGACTCGTCGACCTCGATGGCGTCGACCTCGACCGTGGTGCCCTCGAAGGACGGCAGCTCGAACTCGGGGCGCACGTCGACCTCGACCTCGACCTCGAGGTCGCCCGAGAAGTCCTTCTCGTTCGGCCACTCGGTCACTTCGGCCGACGGACGGCCCAGCACGCGGAGCTCATTGGCCTCCACGGCCTGGCGGTAGAAGCCGTCGAGGCCTTCGCTCACCGCGTGCTCGAGCACCGCGACACGCCCGATGCGCTGATCGATGATCGGCGCGGGGACCTTGCCCTTGCGGAATCCGGGGATCTGCACGTCCTGCGCGATGTGCTCGTACGCGTGCGCGATGCTCGGCTTGAGCTCTTCGGGCGTGACCGTGATGTGCAGCTTCACCCGGGTCGGGCTGAGCTTCTCGACGGTGCTGTTCACCATGCCTCTTCGTTCTCCTCTATCGGACCGCGCGCGAGCGCGGCGGCTGAAAGTCTGGTTTCGCGGAATCTGCGGCCGTGATTGTCGGGGCGACAGGATTTGAACCTGCGGCCTCCCGCTCCCAAAGCGGGCGCTCTACCAAGCTGAGCTACGCCCCGGGCGGGTTCGCACGCGTGCGTGCGCCTTTCGGCCCCTCGAAGTCTAGCCGACGCGCCCGACCCGTTTCTGCGCGGGCCTCAGATCCGCCCGACCCGCCGGGCGCGGCACTCCGCGCCGGCGAGGGTCTCGTGCGGCCACTCCCCCACCGCGTCGTCGTGGAAGACGTCGGAGCGTCGGGTTCGCGGGTCGAATCGGCATGACCGGCTCGATGTACTACGATTGGTCGGTGCCCGTCCGCGGGCTCACGGGGATGTAGCTCAATGGTAGAGCCTCAGTCTTCCAAACTGATGGTGCGGGTTCGATTCCCGTCATCCCCTCCAAAGGTCCTGATGTGCCGCCGCAGGCGGCGCAGCAGGACCTTTCGCGTGGATGCCGTAGGGACCGACCCGCAGCGGGCGGTCCCGCTCCGCGGAGGCTCCGCGCGCCGCGCAGCGGCGAGTGGAGGGGCGGAGTGGCCGATTCCCGTCATCCCCTCCACAGCTCCGACGGACCGCCTCCAGGCGGTGCGCCGGAGCTTTCGCGTGGATGCCGGTCGGAACCGGCCCGCGGGCGACGGTTCAGCGGCCCGCGGCGGTGAGCAGCGCCCTCCAGTCCAGCGGCACACGTCCTCGCGGTCCGGGCGACGGCTGATCGTCCGGCCGGCTGGTGGGAGGAGCCAGCGGCGGGCCGTCCGCCCAGTCGTCGGCCTCGTAGTCCCACCACCAGTCCTCACCGGGTTCGAAGCTCTGCACCAGACGGTGGCCCGTCTGCCTCGCGTGGGAGGTGGCGTGCTGTCCGAGCGATGAGTCGCAGCATCCGACATGCCCGCACGCCGCGCAGCGGCGCAGGTGCACCCACCAACCGTCGACCGCTTCGCATTCGGCGCAGCCGGGTCCGCTGGGGGGCACGTCGACGTCGATATCACCAGGCACGACTCGGCTCCTCTCGAGCGGCAGGTCCCGGGCTCATCCCGCCAAAGCCCGATGCACGGATGCCACGGCACTCGAGCCCTCGCCGACCGCGGCCGCCACGCGCTTCATCGAGCCGCGGCGGACGTCGCCCGCGGCGAACACGCGAGGCAGCGATGTCTCGAACGGTAGCGGCTCGCGGCCCATGCGCTGCCAATGCTCCAGCGACTGCACGGCGACGTCGGTTCCGGTCCGCAGGAACCCGTCCGCGTCACGGTCCAGCGCGGGAAGCCAGCCCGTGGCGGGATCGGCGCCGATGAAGCAGAACAGCCCGCGCGCGTCGACCTCGCCCAGACTGTCGATGCGCACCCTCTCCAGCGCGGCGGCGCCGTCGAGTCCGACCACCCGCGAACCGAGGTGAACCTGCACGCGCGGCTCCTCCATGAGTCGATCGACAAGGTACGACGACATGCGGCTGCCGAGGTCGGTGCCGCGCACCACCAGGTGGACGGGGCATCCGTTGGCCGCCAGATACAGCGACGCCTGGCCCGCGGAGTTCGCTCCCCCGACCACGACGACGGGCGACTCCGAAACCTGCCGCAGCTCGAGCTGCGTCGCCGCGTAATAGATGCCCGCGCGTTCGAAGTCCGACCACCGCTCCAGATTCAGCCGCCGGTAGCTCGCGCCCGACGTGACGATCGCCGTCCGCGAGCGGATGATGCGGCCATCGCCGAGGGTGATGTCGAGGAGATCGCCGGCGGGCTCCAGCTTCACGGCTTCGCAGGGGGCGTAGACGCGCACTCCGAACTTGAGCGCCTGCAGGCTGGCCTGACCGATCAGGTCTCCCCCGCTGACGCCGAACGGGAATCCCAGGAAGTTCTCGATGCGGGACGTCGACGCGGCTTGGCCCCCCGGCGCGACCGCGTCGAGCAGCACGGTGCTGAGCCCCTCCGAGGCGCCGTAGATCGCTGCGGCGAGGCCCGCGGGGCCACCGCCGACGACGACGAGATCGACGACCTCGTCGCCCGCCGCCTCATACGCCAGCCCGAGTCGCTCGGCGAGCATGCCGGGCGTGGCGCGGGTGATCGGCTCGCCCTGGATGTACGCGATCGGGAGGTCGTCCGTGGAGACCCCCAGCTTGGCATGCGCTCCGAGATCCTCCGGGCCCACCTCGACCGACTTGTGCACCAGATCGAGGCGCTCGGCGAAGCGCTGCAGCGCAAGGAAATCGCTGGACGAGCTTTGGCCGACGAACTTCAGGGTGAGCGCGGCCGGTCCGCGTCGCAGCGACTCACGCCGTGCCCACAGCGCGTGCAGGATGATGTCGCACAGCTCGTCGTCCTCGGCCATGAGCCGGCGAAGTTCGGATCGAGACACCCGGAGCACATGCGTCGGCTGCGTCGCGCGCGCGGAGAGGAAGGCACCCTGGCCGTTGAGCAGCCCGAGTTCGCCCACGAAGGTGCGGGGCCCCGAGTGGGCGATCACGGCTTCGCCGATCCAGAACAGCGAGTCGCGGACGATCTCGACTTCGCCGTCCTCGACGAGGAGCAGGTCGTAGTCGCGATCTCCGGAGCGGAACAGGTAGTCGCCCGCCGCGACGCTCTCCGCCACGCCGAAGCCGCACAGGCGCTCCCACTGTGCGTCGGTGAGGGTGGGCCGCTGCAGGTCAGGGGTGGATTCCGGTGTCGATGCCATCGGACTCAGGCTACTTCTGCCCGGCCAGGTCGGCACCGGCGTTTTCGCGCTCGCTCTCTTCGAGAGCGCGGATCAGCGATTGGGCGTCATAGGGCCCGACATGCCGGCGGCCATTGACGAAGAGTGTCGGCACCGAGGTGATCCCCATCGCCTCGGCGTCGAGCATGTCGTCCTGCACGCGTCCGGTGACCTCCGGGGACGTGAGGTCCTTCTCGAACCGGTCCACGTCGAGCCCCAGGCCACGCGCGAGGCGGACGATGTCGGACGGCCGCTGGTTCTCCTGATCGGCGAACAGCCCGCGCTCGAACTCGAAGAACTTGCCCTGGAGCGCGGCGGCCTCGGATGCCTCTGCGCCGGCGAGCGCGTTGGGGTGGATGTTCGTCAGCGGGGCATGACGCCACACGTACCGGAGTCGGTCGCCCAGGACTTCGTGGACTTCCTGGATGGATCCGGATGCCTTGAGGCAGAAGCCGCACTGGAAGTCGCCGTACTCCACGATCGTGTACGGCGCGTCGGGCGACCCGAACACGTGGTCGCGGCGCGGATCGACCGGCCGCGCCAGGGTCTGGCCGGAGTCCTCTCGCGGACGGATGGCATCCGACACGCGGAACAGGATCGTCGCGAGCAGGAACGCGATGACCGAGGCCGCCAGAACTCCGACTCGGGCCTGATTCTGCGCGTCCTCGTCCGAGATCGCGAGGCCGACGATGAACAGCGAGATGGTGAAGCCGATGCCGCACAGCGCGGCGCCGCCGGCGAGGCGGTCGAGGGTGAGCCCCGGGCCGAACTCGCCCAGCCGGAAGAGCTTGAGGAGTGCCGTCGAACCGAGCACGCCGACCAGTTTTCCGACGACGAGTCCGGCCACGATGCCCCACGTGAGCGGAGAGGAAATCGCACCGGCGAGGATCTCGGGGCTCAGCTCGACTCCGGCGTTCGCGAGGGCGAAGAGCGGCAGGATGACGAAGGCCACGTACGGCGCGTACGCGGACTGCAGCCGCTCGTTGATGGAAATGGACTCGCGGAGGCTGTTGGCCGCGGCGCGCGCGTACTCGGAGTTGGGCGACTGCCGGAACGTGCGAGCCAATTCGAGGGCGTGCTCGACGTCACGCCGATCGGGACGGTACACCGGGACGAGGAGCGCGATGGCGACGCCGGCCAGCGTCGGGTGGACGCCCGAGGCGAGGAACGCCAGCCAGACGATGATCGCGAGCGTGCCGTACACGGGACCGCGACCCATCGGAAGGTAGCGCGTGAAGTAGACGCCGACGAGCCCGATGGCCGCGATGAGGAGCGGCATCGGGTCGAAGTTCTCGGTGTAGACGAGGGCGATGATCGAAAGCGCCCCGATGTCGTCGACGACGGCCAGGGCGAGCAGGAAGACGCGGAGGCGCCCGGGCGCGCGCGGGCCCACGAGCGCGAGGGCCCCGACGAGGAAGGCCGTGTCTGTCGAGATCACGACGCCCCAGGCGTGCTCGTATCCGGAACCCATCGCGACGAGCGCGAACACGAGGGCGGGGAGGGCGAGTCCTGCGACGGCGGCGACCACCGGCACCACGGCGCGAGACCAGCTCGTGAGCTCGCCGATCGCGAACTCGCGCCGCACCTCCAGACCCACCGTGAAGAAGAAGATGGCCATCAGGGCGTCGTTCACGAGCGCGTGCAGGGTGAAGTCGAGCTGGATGTCGCCGACGCCGACCGTCAGATGGGTGTCCCAGAACGCCTCGTACGAGCCGCCCGCGAGGTTCGCCCACCCGATCGCGACAGCCGTCGCGATCACGAGGAGCAGCGCACCCGAGCGGCCGAGACCCATCGCACGGATCTTCTCGGCGATGGAGCGCCGCGAGCGGGAGCGCTCGGGAACCGACTCCGGATCGGGCGTACGCCCCTGGATCGTCACATTCGTCATCACGCGCATTCTGGCACTGGATGGTTTCGTTCGCATGACGAGAGCGGGCGACTCCCTCGCGGAGGGTGATTTCCCGATCTCGTCCTTATGCGAACAGCGCCTGGGCGCGAGAATTCCGCTGAGGCAGATCCCGTGCGCCACGAAGGGAGTGCGATGACCAGACCGACGACGCCGGCGGGCGCGCCGAAGCCCCGCAAGCTCCCCCGGCGCCCCGCCTCGCGCCTGGCGGAGAAATGGACGCGGATCGACGGCGTCGACGTGTTCTACCGGGAGTCGCCCCGCGTCCCCGTCGATGCCCGCGTGATGATGCACGTCCACGGATTCGGGCTGTCGGGCCGCTACCTTCTGCCGACTGCCGAGCGCCTCGCCGACGAGTTCCACACCTTCGTGCCCGACCTCCCCGGCTTCGGCCGCAGCGGCAAGCGCCGCGACATGCTCGACATCCCGGACCTCGCCTCCGCGGCACGAGACTTCATGGATGATCGAGGCGTCGACAAAGCCACGCTCGTCGGAAACTCGATGGGCTGCCCCGTCATCATCGAGTTCGCCCACCACTATCCCGAGCGCATCGATCGGGCTGTGCTGGTGTCGCCCGCAGGCGGCCTCTTCAACCAGCCGCTGCGGCGGGCGATCGCGCAGCTGTCGAAGGACGCCCCCCGTGAACCGACGCGGATGGCTCGGGTCGCGGTGCCCGACTACGTGCGCTTCGGGGTTCCCAGCACGATGCGGATGTTCAAGGCGCTCACGCAGTATCCCTCACTCCAGCGCCTGCTGGAGATGCGCATCCCCACGCTGGTGGTGCTGGGAGAGCGGGATCCCCTTCTCCCCCACGCGCATCGCATCAACGAGGTCGCGAGTCAGACCGACAGCCACGTGCTGGTGGTGCTGCTCGAGGGAGCGGCGCACGCGATCAACTTCAGTCATCCGGGTCAGCTGGCCCACGTCATCCGCCTCTTCATGGACGATCAGCCGATCGTGAACGACCCGTCCTGGCCCGGTCACGTCCGCCTGTACGAAGTCCACCGGGGGACGCACCATCCGCCCCCGAAGGCCCCGTCGTCCTGACCTGCGCCGGTCAGTCCGTCGCGTCGACGGAGGCGCGATGCGCCTGAAGGTGCGCGCGATACGTCTCGGCGTTCCGGATGATGCCCGCCCGCTCCTCGTCGGTGAGCGTCCGGCGGACCTTGGCCGGCACGCCGGCGACGAGCGACCCGGCCGGGATCTCGGTACCCTCCAGCACGACCGCGCCCGCTGCCACGAGGCATCCGCTGCCGACGCGGGCTCCCGACAGGATCACGCTGCCCATGCCGATGAGGGAGCCGTCCCCGATCGTGCAGCCGTGCACGACGGCGTTGTGCCCGACCGACACATCGCGGCCGATGACCACCGGGTGTCCCGCGTCGACGTGCACCGACACGTTGTCCTGCAGGTTGCTCCCCGCGCCCACCGCGATCGCGTCGCTGTCGCCGCGGAGCACCGCGTTGTACCAGACACTCGAACCCTCGGCGAGAGTCACCGCCCCGATCACGCGTGCCCCGGAGGCCACGAACGCCTCCGCGTGCACCTCGGGCGAGCGCCCCGCGACCGTGAGGACGGCGGCGTCGTGGGAGATCGTCATGGGACGACCCTAGGCGACGTCACCTCGTCGCGCGCTACGGCGTGCCCGCATCCAGCCGCTCGCGGATCGCCTCGGTGTACCACGGAGCGAGGGTGTCGGCGAAGGTCACGGTGAGGTGGTCCTGATCGCGGTACACGTTCGCGCCGCCCACGACCGGAGAGCACGTGTCGTCATCGCAGAACACGTCGGTGAAGTCAAGGAGCGTGACAGCGTCACGCTGCGCGGCCGCGCCCCGCAGCGGGTCGTCCGCGGTCAGCAGGTCGGCGCGCGGCCCGGCGCATTCGGACTGATCACGTGTCCGCAGGCACTTGTTCGGATCGGTCTCCCAGACCGGGTTGTCGACGACGGTGATGACAGGGATGCCGCGGTCCAGCACCTCGTCCCACGCTTCGACATAGCCGGCGACGGCGGCGTCATACGCGGAGGCATGACCCGCCGACGAGTACGGCGTGGTCGCGATCGCCGCCGTGAAGACCGCGTCGACGTCCGCCTCGGCGAGAGCGTCGGACACTCCCTGGCGCCACTGCGTGCACGCGTCACCGAACGCGCCCGGCGTGGCGAGTGGCGTGGTGTTCCACGGGCACGCGCCCTTGAACCAGGTGACGAGCTGCCATCCTTCGTCCTCCGCGATCCGCTGGAACGTCGACAGCAGCTGGTAGGCGTGGCTGTCACCGATGAGGGCGACGCGCGGGGCGTCCGGATCGTCCGACCCGAAGGTGCAGGACACCGGGCGGGCATCGGTCAACTGCACGAAGCACTCCTCTTCCTGCGGGCGGTCGATTCCGGCGAATCCCGGTGCGGGCAGGATGGTGTCGCCGAAATCGGCGGTCGCGCACGAGGCGTCCAGCACGGAAGCCGCACCGAAGCACGGCGGTGGGTCTTCGCGGAGCTCCTGGATGGCGCGGGAGCCGGCGGTGTACGCGGGCGCGTTGACGAGCCAGGCGGTCGTCGCCACGCCCGCCACGACCAGCATGGCCGCGAGCGAACTCCACAGGGTGACGCGCGCAGGACGCGACGTGAGCACCTTCCAGCCGCGCACCGGGTCTTCGACGAAACGCTTCGTCAACCACGCGAGGACGAAGCAGAGCCCCAGGAGGGCGACGCGGTGGTAGATCGTGAGGCCCCAGAACGGCACGGACGGGGCGATGATGATGAGCGGCCAGTGCCACAGGTACAGCGAGTACGAGATGTCGCCCACGAACTGTGCCGGACGGATCGACAGCACCCGCGTGGGGAACCACCATCGCTCGGTCTTCGAGGCGGCGATGACGGCCGCGGCGGCCAGGGTCGGCAGCGCAGCCATGTATCCGGGGAAGGGCGTCTGGCCGTCGAACTGGAAGATGACGTACACCAGCACCACCACCCCTCCCCAGCCGAGGAGGAAGCTGGCGACGGCGTTGCGGACGCGCAGGGCGGGGACGAGCGCGATCATCGCTCCGACGCCGAACTGCCACATGCGGCCGAACGTGACGAAGTACGCGGGCGCCGGGTTCGTGATCGTGAAGATCACGCAGAACGCGAACGAGATGACCGACACGACCGCGAGAGTGATGACGACGGCGCGTCGACGGGCTCCGTGGAAGAATCGTACGCCCGCCCACGCGGCCAGCAGCATCAGCAGCGGCCAGAGGACGTAGAACTGCTCCTCGAGCGACAACGACCAATAGTGCTGAACGGTCGTCGGCTCGCCGCCGTGATTCAGGTAGTCGGCGGAGTTGAGCGCGAGGTACCAGTTCTCGACGTAGAACGTGGAGGCGAGGATCTCGCGCACCTCGTTGGGGAGCGCGGACGTCGGCGTCAGGTACGGCGTCATCGCCACGAGCGCGCAGAACAGCAGCACGAGAAGGGATGCCGGCAGCAGGCGCCGCGCCCGACGCGCCCAGAACTGGCCCAGACGCACGGTCCCCGTGGCCGTCAGCTCCCGCGTCAGATGCGACGTGATCAGGAAACCCGAGATGACGAAGAAGATGTCGACGCCGACGTAGCCGCCGGAGAACCGGGCCGGCCAGAAGTGGTACAGCACCACGGCGAGCACCGCGATCGCACGCAGACCCTGCACGTGCGGAAGGAATCTCGACGGCTCGGCGTGCTCGGGAGAACGATCGCGCGGCTCGCTCGTCACCGTGGTCGCGGGCTGACGCAGATGCTGCGGTCCGAGGTCGTGGTCTGCGGAGGGCACTCAACGACGTTAACCCGTCGAACCCGACAATCCGGAAACGAGGGCGCGCCCGGCGAGGCGGCCACGGTAAGCGGAGCCTTCTCTTGCTTGCGGAATGACGGGGCGTGAGTAGCGTTACACGCACCGGAGGGCGCGCGCCGACAGACGCCTTCCTGAAGATGGAGACGAGAGATGCCCAAGACGAACACCACCCCCGCCACCGCTGCCGACCCGACCGTGGCTGCCGCCAGCGCCCAGTTCCTCACTCCCGTCGTTCTCGGCCTCCAGGCCCTCGCCGTCAACGGCAAGCAGGCCCACTGGAACGTCCGGGGCGCGAACTTCATCGCGATCCACGAGCTCCTCGACTCCGTCGTCGCCAACGCCCAGGCGGGCGCCGACCAGGCCGCTGAGAGGATCGTCGCCCTCGGGCTGCCGATCGACGCCCGCGTGGGCACCGTCGCCGCGAAGACCCAGACGGCCGTGCCGGCCGGGTTCACGCAGTGGGATGCCCTCATCCGTGACGTGATCGCCGACATGGACGTCGTCATCACCGACGTGCAGGCGGCGATCGACGGACTCGACGAGTTCGACCTCACCAGCCAGGACGTCGCGATCGGCATCAAGGAGACGCTCGAGAAGGACCGCTGGTTCCTCTTCGCCCACCTGGCCGAGTAACCGCGCAGCTGCGTGCTGAAGACGCCCCCGGGAAGAGTTCCCGGGGGCGTCTGCCGTCGGGTCAGCCGCGCTGGAGGAACGCCAGCACCGCCAGCACCCGGCGGTGCTCGGTTCCGGACTCCTCGAGCCCGAGCTTCGTGAAGATCGCGCTGATGTTCTTCTCGACGGCGCCCACCCCGATGAAGAGCCGTTGCGCGATGCTCGCGTTGCTGCGCCCCTCGGCCATGAGCGTGAGCACGTCCTTCTCGCGCGGGGTGAGGGTCGACAGCGGATCGGGCCTTGCCGCGAGGAGGCCCTGCACCACCAGCGGGTCGAGCACCGTCCCGCGTTCGCGCACACGGCGCACCGCATCGGTGAACTCCTCGAGCGACGTCACGCGGTCCTTGAGGAGGTAGCCGACGCCTCCCTCGCCGCCGGCGAGCAGCTCTCGCGCGTACACGCCTTCCACGTACTGGCTGAGCACGAGGATGCCCAGCTCCGGGAGTGCGGAGCGCAGGGTCAGCGCGGCCCGGATGCCCTCATCGCGAAAGCCGGGTGGCAGCCGCACGTCGAGGATCGCGACATCCGCCCCCGCGTCGCGGACGCGGCGGACGATGTCGTCCGCGTCGCCCCACGCTCCGGCGGTCACGTATCCCGCTTCGTCGAAGAGCCGTACGAGGCCCTCTCGCAGGAGCACGGAGTCCTCGACGAGCACGACCCGAACGGGCGCGGACCGATCGGCGACCATGCTCACAGCATAGGGATCCGCCATCACAGCACCGCCGACAACGGCACGTGCACGCCCACCGATGTCGGCCCGCCGGCGGGGCTGTCGACGACGAGCATCCCGCGCAGGCCCGCGACCCGCTCGCGGAGACCCTCCAGCCCGTGACCGGGCGAGAAGACCGCGCCACCGCGCCCGTTGTCCACCACCCACACGTCCAGGAGAGACGACACGCCGCTCGGCGACGGGCGCAGCGACGCCTTCACGGTGACACCGGTGGCGCCGGAGTGCTTGACGACGTTCGTCATCAGCTCGGCGACCACGAAATAGATCGTCCGCGCGACCTCCGGCGACGTCGCCGCGTCGATCGCAGGGTCGATGTCGGTGTGGACGACCAACGGGGTGCCGGCCGCGGTGGCGGCGAGGGCAGCGGCGAGCCCTCGATCCTGCAGCAGCGGCGGGGCGACGCCGCTGGAGAGCGCCCGCAGCTCATCGAGGGCAGCCTTCGCGTGGCCGCGCGCCTCGCGGGCGAGCTCGGCTGCGGCATCCGCGTCTCCCGACTCGGCGCGGCGCTCGAGCGCCGCGAGGTCGAGCTGCAGCCGCACGAGGCGCTGCTGCGGTCCGTCGTGGATGTCGCGCTCGAGCCGCCGCAGTGCGACGTCCTCGGCATGCACGGCCGCTCCCCGCGCGGCCGCCTCGGCCCGGACCTCGGCGGCCAGGTCATCGGACCTCCAGCGACCGAGCATCGCGTTCGCCACCGCGTGGTGGCCGAGGGCGAGCCCGCCGAGAACCCACGGCAGGGTGAAGGTGAACACGATGCCGGCGAGAAGGTACAGGACGACCTCGATCGCCGTATCCGACCATCCGCCGAAGAGCCACGGGAGTGCATCGGCGACCGCACCGCCCCAGTCGCCGCCATCGCCGCGAGGAAGGAACGCGCCCCAGAACCAGTAGGTGAGTCCGCCGAGCCCGACGCTCAGCCACACCGTGGTCAGCACGAACGACACCGTGCTGATGAGCGGGCTCACCACCATCCCGTGAACCAGGTAGACCCAGTAGTGCGCGTTGCGGACGGGACGGGTCAGCGTCACCCAGAAGCCGGTGGCGTCCGGAGCGTCGCGGTTCCACTCCGGCTCCTCGATCGCGGGGCGCCCCGTCAGCCGCAGCAGATAGCGGTCCGCCACCCCGAATCCGCGGGCGACCAGGAGGGTCCCCACCACGATGGGCACGCCCACGATCACGACGAGCAGGCCGATCCCGCTCCACAGCAGCCCCGCCAGCACGGTGAGCGACACCATCGCGAGGACGAAGACGACCAGCAGGTAGAGCGCGCTCCCGGGGGTGCGAGCCCACGCTCGGCCATAGTCGGTCCAGAATCCGGCGGACCGTTCGCGGGGCGCCTCCGCCGCCGACAGCTCAGTGGTCGTGGTCGTCATCATCGTCTCCTTCGGGACGTCGCAGGTCGGGCGCTTGGCCCGGTTCGACGACCAGGAACTGTCCCATCATGCCCTGGTCCTCGTGCCACAGCAGGTGGCAGTGATACATGTACGGAGTGTTCGGATCGGCGTGCTCGAAGCGCATCAGCAGCCGGTACTCGCGGTCCTGCTCCAGCGCGATCGTGTCCTTCCAGCCCGAAAGCCTCGGCGGCGGGGAGCGGCCGTCCACGCTCGCGATGCGGAACTGCGTGCCGTGGACGTGGAACGAGTGCGGGAGCGCGTTGTCGTTGCGCACCGTCCACACTTCGGCGGTGTCGACTGCGGCGACGACGTCGGCGCGTCCGAGGTCCATCTCCCGGTCGTTGATGGTGTGCCCCGACATGACGAACGACCTCTCGGCGGCGGCATCCGCCCCCTCCGCCGGCGGGAGCGCGACGAGAGCAGTGGGAACGGGCGGCGAAGGGGCGAGGGACGCCGCGGCACGCAGTTCGAGGACGTCGAACTCCGCAGTGCCGGCGTTGAGCGCCGGGTCGGGGGCGCTCGAGCGGAGCACGGTCCGCTCCCCCGCCCGCACCGACACGACGATCTCCGCCCGCTCACCCGGCGAGAGGGGAACGCTCGTCGATGCGACGGGGGCGCCGAGGAGGCCCCCGTCCGTCGCGATCAGATCGAAGGAGCGCCCGTCTGCGAACCCGAAGTCGTACATCCGCGCGCTCGACGCGTTGAGCAGACGCAGCCGCACTCGCTCCGTCGTCGCTTGGAAGTACGGCGCGACGGTGCCGTTGACCAGGGCCGTGTCGCCGAGAACCCCGTCGAACTGCATGCTCGGACCTCCCGCGAAGGCGCCGTCCGCCGCGAACGAGCGATCCTGGACGATCAGCGGCACGTCGTCGACCCCGTACGTGCGAGGGAGCGACAGGGAGGACTCCTCGTCGTCTGTCAGAAGGAACATGCCCGCCAGACCCGCGTCGACCTGCTCCCGCGTTCGCCCGTGGAGGTGCGGGTGATACCACAGTGAGGCGGCGGGCTGATCGATGGTCCACTCCGGGCTCCACGTTCCGCCCGCCCGGATGGGCGTGTGCGGCCCGCCGTCCATCGCGGCAGGCAGGTGCATCCCGTGCCAGTGCACGGTCGTGCTCTCGTCGAGCCGGTTCGCGACCTCGACCCGCACCCGCTCTCCGCGGGCGGCGACCAGCGTGGGGCCGAGGTACGACCCGTCGTATCCGAGGGTCGGCGTCGCGCCCTGCGGCACGAACTCCGTCCGCCCCTCCTCGACGTCGAGGTGGAACACGCGCACACCGTCGACCACCGTCGATGCGGCCAGCGCGGGCACCCGGAGCTCGTTCGAGAAGGTCAGGGTGCCGGGGGGCGGGGGCGTCGGCCGGACGGACGACACGCCGAACCAGACGGCCCCGGCCCCGATGAGAGCCACAAGCGGGAGGGCGATCCCGGCCACCAGGCGCCGGCGCCGTCGACGCGGACGAGCGGGATGCGGCGGCGAGGGCGGCGAGGGCGCGGCGGAGACCATGAGCCAAGCCTCGCGAGACGCGCGGCGGCGCGACATCCGACGCCCACCCCGACGCGACCGGGGGCCAGCCCCCGTTCCGAAGACGGGGAGGCTACCCCAGGTGGGTGAGCCTGCCGTCCAGCAGTGTCGCAGCGACGGTCATCCCGCGAAGCTCCCGCTCGTCGGCCCCCAGCGGATCGATCGCGCACAGAGCGAGATCCGCCCGGCCTCCGGGATCGACGCGCGCCGGCGAGGTCGAGCCGCCGTGTGTCGAGGCCGCCAGAGCGGTCGTGGTTGCGACACCCTGGTGGGGCTGCCACGGCTCACGGCCGTCTCGAGTGCGGAACACGGCGGATGCCATGGCCGCCCACGGATCCAACGGGGCGACCGGGGCGTCCGAGCCGAACAGCAGATTGGCCCCCGTGTCGGCGAGCGACCGCAGCGGGTACGGCTGAGCGGTCTGCTCCGCCCAGATGGAGTCCGTCATGTCGCGGTCGTCGATCGCGTGCTCCGGCTGGACGCTCGCGCCCACGCCGAGCCTCGCGAAGCGCGGGGAGTCGGAGTGAGCCACCAGCTGCGCGTGCTCGATCGTGCCCCACGCTCCGGTCGACGCGAAGGCGTCGAGCGCCTGGGTGTTCGCGACGTCGCCGATCGCGTGGATCGCACACGAGATGCCCGCGGCGGTCGCCTGCGTCATCAGGTCGACGAGGGTCGCCGCATCGACCGTGAGCAGTCCGTGGTTGCGGGGGTCGCCGGGATACGAATGGGAGCACGCCGCCGTGCGCGTGCCGAGTGATCCGTCGGTGATCACTTTGAGGGGTCCGACGCGGGCGAGATCGGATGCCGCGCCCCGCGCGATGTCGCCGCTCTGGAGCCCGTCGGCAAGCGCACGATCGAGGTGCTGCGGGTAGATCCCGAATTCCACCCGCAGAGCGTCGAAGCCCGCCGCGGTGCGGCGCGCCCAGGCCTCTTCGTTCCACGCCATGTCGAGGTCGACAAGTCCGACCACCCCGCGAGCCGACGCATCGCGTGCCATCCGCTCGACCTGCGGGTCCACCACCTCGGCGGCCGCCGAGTTCAGGCGTCGCGAGATCTCGAACGCCGGCTCCTCGCGGAGAATCCCCCCGCCGTCCGGTTCGAACCCCTCACGACGCAGTGCCGCCGAGTTCAGCCAGACGCTGTGCACATCGGCGTTGATGAGGTAGGTCGGGATCTCGCCCGTGCGCGCATCCAGCAGCTCGAGGGTCGGCGCATCCGGCCACAGCGCATCGCGGAAGCCGGTCCCCACGCGCCGGCCGTCGGGCAGGATCTCGGCGGCGCCCATGATCGCCGCCGCATGGGCCGCCGACGTAGCGCCGCCCAGCGGCTCACGCTGCGCGGCCAGCGCCCATTGCACCACGTGGACGTGGTGGTCCCACAGCCCAGGGATCAGGGTGGACCCGGCGCCGTCGAGCACGAGGCCCCGCCGGGGCAGTGCGCCCGCCGGCGCGACATCGACGATGAATCCCTCGGCGAGGTGCACGTCGACCGGGTCGTCCCCGAACGGATCGGTGCGCTCCGAACCGGTGAGCCGCACGTCGGCGATCACCGCCGGGACCTCGCCCCGCGCGGGGCTCAACTCGCGCTCCGACGTGCATCCAACGCCCGCCGCATCTCGCCCGCGAGTGCCGGATCGGCATAGGGGCTTTCGCCCCGCTCCAGCTCGGCGATGATCGTCTCGACGACCTCATGCGGCCGGTTCTGACTCAGCTTCCGCTTCGCGACGACGCGGGTGGGAGTCAGCCGAAAGCCCACCGTGCCCCGCTCCAGACGGGTGACGAAGTCGGGGTCGTTCGGCCTCTCCCAGAGGAGCCGCGGCTGCGGCATGCCCTTCTCGAACCGCGCGACGAGTCGGTCGAGCACTCGGAGGTTCTCCTCGGCCGTCAGCAGCTCGGGGACGCCGCTCAGGTGCGCGGAGACGAAGTTCCAGGTCGGCACGTTCGGACCGTCGCCGTACCACCCCGGCGAGATGTAACCGTGGGGACCTTGCACGACGACCAGCAGCTCGCGCTCGCCGAGACCGTGGATCAGGTCGTCCGGCTTGCCGACGTGCCCCACGATCGTCAGGTCGTCGCGGTCGTCGTCCAACAGCACCGCGTAGTGCGACGCCACGAGCCCCTCGTCTGTCGAGCTGACGAGCGTCGTCCACGGGTGGTCGTCGATCAGGCGGCGCAGCTCAGCGACATCCGTCATCGCGAAGCTGGGATTCTGGCGCATGCACCCAGCCTAGAGTCCGCGACCGCGCGGGACCGACGTCAGCGCTGGCAGGACGGGCACCAGTAGAGCTTGCGCCCCGCGGCCTCTTCGAGGACGATATCGGTGCCGCAGACGCGGCACGGGAGGCCCGCTCGGTGATAGACCCAGTGCCGGTCGTCGCGGCTGGCCATCGCCCTGCGGTACGCCTCCGGATCGAGGTCGTCCATGGTCATCATCTGACCGGTCTCGACCCCGATCGCCAGAAGTCGCACCCAGTCGCGCCACAGCGCCCGGACCAGCTCTTCCGGCACCTCCCGGCCCGGGGTGTGGGGGTTCAGCCGCGCCCGGTAGAGGAGCTCAGCCCGGTAGACGTTGCCGATGCCGCTGACGACCGTCTGGTCCATGAGGAGGAGCCCGATCGCCGTGGGCTTGCGGCGAACGACGGCGGTGAAGCGCTCCTCCCCCTCGCTCACGTCGTCGACGAGCGGGTCGGGACCCAGCTTCGCGATAGTGGCGGCGACCTCGTCCGGCGTCTGCAGCTCGCACGCCGTGGGCCCGCGGAGGTCGGCCGCCGTCACCTCGGTGAGGAGACGCAGCCGCACCTGGCCGACGACCGGGGGCGGCCACTGCTCCCCCTCGTCGTCCAGCCCGGTGGTCTGCTCGGACATGCGGACGTGCACGCGCGCTCGGCGAGGAGCGCCGATGGACGTCAGGGAGTTCTCGCCGGACTCGTCCATGATGACGGGCGGGAGCCGGGTCCCCCGCTGATTCGTCTGACCCATCCGGCCGTTCGCCGACGCGATCGTGGGATCCGCGACGATCTCGCCCGCGAAGTCCCATGCCCCGTACATGCCGAGGTGGACACGCAGGAACAGGCCGTGGTCGAACTCCAGGAACATCTGCTTGCCGACCGCGCGCACCTCGGTGGCGGTGCGGCCATCCAGTTCGGCCGCCCCCTCTGCGAACCGCCCCTGCGGGCTGGACGCCGCGACGACGCGACCGACGAAGTTGCGATCGAACTGACGCGCGATGCGATGGACGGAGTGACCCTCGGGCATCGACGCGTCAGCCGGCCTCGGGGTCGAATGAGCTGTCGTCGGCGGCGAGGACATCGGGACGCCCGGGTGTCGCCCGCGGGTCGGGTGCGAGCGCGCCGTCCTGCTCGTACGCCGCGAGCTGCGCGATGCGCCGCGCGTGCCGCTCTTCACCCGAGAACGGGGTGGCGATGAAGCGGTCGATGAACGACACGGCCTCCTCGAACGTGTGCTGACGGGCCCCGATCGCGATCACGTTCGCATCGTTGTGCTCGCGCGCGAGTTCGGCCGTGGCGATGCTCCACGCCAGCGCGGCGCGCACGCCGAGGACCTTGTTCGCCGCGATCTGCTCGCCGTTGCCCGATCCGCCGAAGACCACCCCGAGGGCCTCGACGCCGGATGCCTGGTCACGCACGACCGCCTGCGCGGCGCGGATGCAGAAGGCCGGATAGTCGTCGAGCGGGTCGTACTCGATCGGCCCGTGATCGACGACCTCATGCCCGGCGGCGGCCAGGTGATGCTGGAGCTGGGTGGAGAACTCGAGGCCGGCGTGGTCGGTCGCGATATGGATGCGCATGGCGTCACTCCTCAGAAAGGGCGGACTGGCGGGACGTTCGCCCGGTTCAGGGCGCGACGCCCGAGGCGGCCGGCTTGAAGCCGGCCCGGATGTTCTCGCAGCACGCGGGGCGGCACACGTCGAACCACGGACCGAGCGCCGTCGCATGCGGCCGGTCGACGGCGCGGGTGCCGTCGAGCCGTTCCTCGACGAGGTCGACGAGGCCGGCGACGAAGACCGGATCGACCCCCGGAGTCGGCGTGCGCACGGCGCGGATGCCCGCCTCGGCGGCGGCCTCCATGGCCTCGGTGTCGAGGTCCCACAGCACCTCCATGTGGTCGCTCATGAACCCCAGGGGCACGATCGCGACAGCCGCGATGCCCGCGCTCGGCAGGTCGGCGATCACATCATTGACATCGGGCTCGAGCCACGGCTGGCTCGGCGGGCCCGACCGCGACTGGTAGACGAGTTCCCACCCGACTCGTGCGGCGGAGGGGATCTCCGCCGCAACCGCCGCCATGACCACCTCGGCGACCGCGAGGTGCTGCGCCGCGTAGGCGCCACCGGCACCGAGATCGCGGTGCGCCGGGTCGCCCTCGCGCGGGCCGGAACGCTCCGCGTCGGCGGTCGGGATGCTGTGGGTCGAGAAGAGCACGCGAACCGCCTCCGGCGCGACCCCGTCCTCGAGGAAGCCGGCGATCGCGTCCCGCGCCCCGTCGATGAACGGCTGGACGAATCCCGGGTGATCGAAGAACTGCCGCACCTTGTCGATCGTCACGGTCCCGCCGAGCCCCGTCTCCGTCAGCACGCGGGCGAAATCCTCGCGGTACTGCCGGCAGCTCGAGAACGACGAGTAGGCGCTGGTGGCCAGACCCAGCAGCCGCGTGTGACCGTGGGCCGCGGCATCCTGCACCGCCTCCTCGAGGTATGGCGCCCAGTTGCGGTTGCCCCAGTACACGGGGATCTCGATCCCTCGACGCTCGAGTTCCGCCTCGAGAGCGGCTTTCAGCGCCCGGTTCTGGGCGTTGATCGGGCTGACCCCGCCGAAGTGGCGGTAGTGGTGAGCCACCTCCTCGAGACGCTCGTCGGGGATCCCCCGGCCGCGCGTGACGTTCCGCAGGAACGGGATCACGTCGTCCTGACCCTCGGGGCCGCCGAAGCCCGCGAGCAGAATCGCGTCGTAGGCGACGGGCACCTCGACGTGCGGCGAGCCCGATGCGGCGGCCGCCGATGCGAACAGGACCGCCGCGTCGTGGCCGGCGGTGTCGGACGAAGTCTGCGCTTCCGAAGTCACGCCCCCCATCCTTTCATCGTCCGCGGGGCGGCGGATCGCGGTCGCTGGAATAGGCTGGTCCGGTTGCCACCGGCGTCAGCAGCGCCGTGCACGCGGTATCCACCCCACACCCACGGGAGCATTGCAAGTGCCTGGAGAGAACCTCACCCGCATCGAAGCGCAGGAACGCCGCGCGATCGTCGACACCCATTCCTACGAGGTCGCGCTCGACCTCACCAAGGGCGCGGAGGTCTTCGGCTCGCGGACGGTGGTGCGCTTCTCCGCCACCCCGGGAGCCGCCACGTTCATCGACCTGATCGCCCGCGGCATCCGCGAGATCTCGCTGAACGGCCGATCCATCGACCCGGCCACCGCCTTCGCGGACTCGCGCATCGAACTCACCGGCCTCGAGAGCGAGAACGAACTCGTCGTCGACGCCGACTGCCTCTACACCAACACCGGCGAGGGCCTGCACCGGTTCGTCGACCCGGTCGACGGCGAGGTGTACCTCTACTCCCAGTTCGAGGTGCCCGACTCGCGTCGCGTGTTCGCCGTGTTCGAGCAGCCCGACCTCAAGGCGACGTTCCGCTTCACCGTCACCGCGCCGGAGGCGTGGAAGGTCGTCTCGAACTCCCCCACCCCCGAACCGGAGCGCCACGGCGACGGCCACGCGACCTGGGCTTTCGCCGCCACCCCGCGCATCTCGTCGTACATCACCGCGCTCATCGCCGGCCCCTACGAGGCGACGTTCTCCGAGCTCACCAGCGCCTCGGGCCGCGTGATCCCGCTCGGCGTGTACGGCCGCAAGAGCCTGTGGCAGCACCTCGACGCCGACTACATCTTCGAGAAGACGCGGCAGGGCTTCGCGTACTTCGAGGACAAGTTCGACTACGCGTACCCGTTCGAGAAGTACGACCAGCTCTTCGTGCCGGAGTTCAACGCCGGTGCCATGGAGAACGCGGGCGCCGTGACGTTCACCGAGACGTACGTCTTCCGCTCGAAGGTGACCGACGCCGTCAAGGAACGGCGCGTCGTCACGATCCTCCACGAGCTGGCGCACATGTGGTTCGGAGACCTCGTCACCATGAAGTGGTGGAACGACCTCTGGCTCAACGAGTCGTTCGCCGAGTGGGCCTCGACCATCGCCACCGCCGAAGCCACGGAGTGGACCGAGGCGTGGACGACCTTCAACGCCATGGAGAAGACCTGGGCCTACCGTCAGGACCAGCTGCCTTCCACCCACCCGGTGGTCGCCCAGATCAACGACCTGGAAGACGTTCAGGTCAACTTCGACGGGATCACCTACGCCAAGGGCGGGTCCGTGCTCAAGCAGCTCGCCGCCTGGGTGGGCATCGAGCAGTTCTTCGCCGGCGTCGCGGCCTACTTCAAGAAGCACGAGTGGTCGAACACCGAACTCGCCGACCTGCTGTCCGAGCTCGAGGCGACGAGCGGCCGCGAACTGTCGACCTGGTCGAAGAAGTGGCTCGAGACCGCCGGGGTCAACACCCTCTCACCCGAGATCGCCACTGATGTCGACGGCACGATCACCCGGTTCGCGATCGTCCAGACGGCGCCCGCCGACTACCCGACGATCCGGCCCCACCGGCTCGGCGTCGGGTTCTACAGCCTCGACGGCGACGCGCTGGTCCGCGTGCACCACGTCGAGCTCGACGTGGACGGCGACCTCACCGAGGTGCCCGAGCTGAAGGGCCACAAGCGCCCCGATCTCGTGCTCCTGAACGACGAGGACCTCGCCTACGCGAAGATCCGCCTCGACGAGCGCTCGCTCGCCACCGCGATCGACCACCTCGGCAAGATCACCGACCCCCTCGCACGGTCGCTGGTCTGGGGCGCGGCGTGGGACCAGACGCGCGATGCCGAGGCATCCGCTTCCGACTACGTCGACCTGGTGCTGCGCAACATCGGATCCGAGACCGAGTCCACCACGGTCCGCACGACGCTCGCGCAGCTGCAGCTCGCAGCGAACTCGTACGTGGCGCCCGAGAAGCGCGAGGCCACCCGGCAGAAGGTGGCCGACGCGCTGTGGACCCTCGCCGAGCAGGCCGACGCCGGCAGCGACAGTCAGCTCCAGTTCGTGACCGCGTTCGCCAGCGCCGCGGCGACGGCCGCGCAGTGGCAGAAGGTGCGCCAGCTCCGCGACGGCGAGGTGTCGTTCGACGGGCTCGAGATCGACACCGATCTGTCGTGGCAGCTCCTCGTCTCGCTCGCGGCCGGCGGCGCCGTCACGGTCGACGACATCGATGCCGCACTGGCAGCCGACAACACGGCGAAGGGCGGCGAGTTCGCCGCACAGGCGAAGGCCGCTCTCCCCACCGCCGAGGCCAAGGCTGCGGCGTGGGCGTCCCTCGTCGAGAACGACGACCTGCCGAACACGATCGTGCGCTCCGCCGCGCTCGGCTTCGTGCACCCGGCCGGACGCGAACTGCTCGACGCGTACGTGCAGCCGTACTTCGAGGCATTGCTTCCGATCTGGGAGTCGCGCACCTACAAGATCGCCGAGTACCTCATCTTCGGGCTGTATCCGGCGCCGCTGGCGAACCTCGAGCTGCGCGACGCGACCCGCCGGTGGCTCGAGTCCCACGCCGACGCGGCACCCGCGCTGCGTCGGCTCGTCGCCGAGAATCTCGCCGGCGTGGAGCGCGCACTGTCCGTGCAGGAGCGCGACGCCCAGTAGGCGATTCCGGATGCCTCGGCCCCGCCTCTGCGTCGGGCCGAGGCATCCGTCGTCCCCGCCGCTCTGCGGGTTCTCGCAGATCCCCACTCGTTAGGATCGTGGGCGATGATGACCTTCCTGCTCGCGCGCGCCGCCGAGACCGAGCCGACCAGCCCCGACATCACGAATGCCGAGTTCTGGCAGGCGATCGGCGAGTTCTTCGTCGACGCGGGCTTCAAGCTCCTGGCGGTGCTGGGCGTCATCCTGGGCGCGCTCATCGTGACGTGGATCCTCCGGATCGTGATCCGTCGCGTCGTCAACCGGATCGTCTCGGGCGCCAAGAACAAGGCCAACGTCGATGACACGCAGGCGCTCGACAGGTCGCCCCTCGCTTCGGTGCGACTGGTGCAGCGCACCCGCACCCTCGGCTCGATCCTGCAGAACATCGTCGGCGTCACGATCGTCATCGTCACGCTGCTGCTGATCATCAACATCCTCGCGCCGTCGGCGCTCGGATCCCTCACGCTCCTCACCGCAGCGGTCGGCGCTGGCCTCGGTTTCGGGGCTCAGAACATCGTCAAGGACGTGCTCAACGGCATCTTCATCGTCGCCGAGGACCAGGTCGGCATCGGCGACGTGGTCGACCTCGGACTGGCGTCGGGCATCGTCGAATACGTGAGCGTGCGGGTCACCCACGTGCGAGACGTCAACGGCACCCTCTGGTACGTGCGCAACGGCGAGATCACCCGCATCGGCAACCTCTCCCAGGGGTGGTCGCGGGTCATCGTCGACCTGTCGGTCGCCATCGACGCCGATATCGACCAGGTCGAGCAGCTGCTCCTCGACACCGCCAAGGGGCTCGCGAAGGATCCGAAGTGGCGCACGCGCATCCTGGAGCAGCCGGAGGTCTGGGGCCTCGAGTCGATCTCGGGAGACGCGCTGGTGATCCGGCTCGTGATGAAGACGCGCGCGAATGCCAAGGACGATGTCGCGCGGGAGCTCCGCGTGCGGGTGAAGCGCGCTCTCGACGCGGCCGGGATCACTCTGCCCGCGATGAACTCCATCATGCCGTCCGGCATCGAGGGAGCCTTGCGGGTGCGGGGCGCGAATCCTCCGAAGACGAAGCCCACCGCCGTCACGCCGCCCGCGTCGTCGCGTCCGGTCTGGAAGCCGAAGCGCACCGGCAAGCAGACGCCGCCGCCGGCCGATGAGGGAACGAAGGGCACCTCGTGAGCGACTCGCCGATCAGCTTCTACGAGGAGATCGGAGGCCACGACGCGTTCGTGCGTCTGGTCGACGCGTTCTATCGCGGCGTGGCTGACGACGAGGTGCTCCGCCCGATGTATCCCGAGGAGGACCTCGAGCCCGCGAAGCTGAGGCTCACGCTGTTCCTCGAGCAGTACTGGGGCGGCCCCACCACCTACAGCGAGGAGCGCGGTCACCCGAGGCTGCGGATGCGCCACGCGCCCTTCCACGTGAACCCGGACGCACGCGACCGGTGGCTTGCGCACATGCGGGACGCCGTCGACGAGCTCCAGCTCTCGCCGATCCACGAGGCGACGCTGTGGGACTATCTCCAGCGAGCCGCCCACGCCATGGTGAACACCTTCGAGCCCCGACACCACCCCTGAATCGACGAAGGAGTCGACATGCCCGCAGCGGCCACCTCGCACACCGCCGACGTTCTCGTGATCGGCTGGGGCCTGGCCGGTCTGGTGGCCGCCTGTGAGGCGGTCGCGGCCGGCAAGCGCGTCATCATCGTGGACCAGGAGCCCCGCTCGAATCTGGGTGGCCAGGCGTGGTGGTCCTTCGGCGGCCTGTTCTTCATCGACTCGCCCGAACAGCGGCGCATGGGGATCAAGGACTCGCTCGACCTCGCCCGGCAGGACTGGTTCGGCACTGCCGGCTTCGATCGCGACGAAGACCTGTGGCCGCGGCGCTGGGCCGAGGCATACCTCCACTTCGCGCGGCACGAGAAGCGCGCGTGGCTCCGCGAGAAGGGGGTCGGCTTCTTCCCCGTCGTCGGATGGGCCGAACGCGGTGGATACACCGCGACCGGCCCCGGCAACTCGGTGCCCCGGTTCCACATCACGTGGGGCACCGGCCCTGGGCTCGTCGCGCCGTTCCAGGCGCCGGTGGAAGCCGCGGAAGCACGCGGTCGTGTGACGATCCTGCCGCGTCACCGCGTGACCGCGCTGACGCTGGCCGACGGTGCCGTCACCGGTGCGCAGGGCGACATCCTCGCGCCCTCGGGCGCGGCTCGCGGGGTGGCTTCGTCGCGCGAGGTCGTCGGCGCCTTCACGGTGACGGCGGGAGCGACGATCGTCTCGTCCGGCGGCATCGGCGGGAATCACGAACTCGTCCGGCGCTGGTGGCCGGAGCGACTGGGAACTCCGCCGGCGACCATGGTCGCGGGTGTGCCGGCGTATGTCGACGGCTCCATGCAGGTCGTGTCCGACGCCGCCGGCGCCCGGCTCATCAACGGAGACCGCATGTGGCACTACGTCGAGGGCCTTCAGAACTGGGATCCGGTGTGGCCGGGTCACGGCATCCGGATCCTCCCCGGTCCCTCGTCGCTGTGGCTGGATGCCACCGGAAGGCGCCTGCCGGTGCCGCTGTTCCCCGGCTTCGACACGCTGGGGACGCTCGCACACCTCCGGGCCACCGGCTACGACCACAGCTGGTTCGTGCTGTCGCAGCGGATCGTCGAGAAGGAGTTCACACTCTCGGGGAGCGAGCAGAATCCCGATCTGACGGGCAAGGACGTCCGACTGCTCGCGAAATCTCGGCTCGGCAAGGGCGCGGCGAGCCCCGTGCAGGCGTTCTTGGACCACGGTGCCGACTTCGTCGTCCGCGACTCGCTGGACGGCCTCATCGAGGGCATGCGCGCTCTGCCGGGCGGCGACGCCCTGGACGGCGACCGCGTGCGGTCGGAGGTCGAGGCGCGCGACCGCGAGATCGACAATGAGTTCACCAAGGACGCCCAGATCGCGATGCTCCGGTCGGCGCGCGCTTACCGGGGAGACAAGCTGATCCGCACGGCGACGCCGCACCGCATCCTCGATCCGAAGTCCGGCCCGCTCATCGCCGTGAAGCTGCACGTACTGACGCGCAAGTCGCTCGGCGGAATCGAGACGGATCTCGCGGGCCGTGCGTTGGGGTCGGCGGGCGCGCCGGTTCCCGGTCTGTACGCCGCGGGCGAAGCGAGCGGATTCGGCGGAGGTGGCGTGCACGGGTACCGGGCTCTGGAGGGGACCTTCCTCGGCGGATGCCTCTTCTCGGGCCGCGCGGCGGGGAGGGCGGCCGCGGCCGCCGTGTGACGGTTCGCCGCGATCGGCGGCAGCCGTGAAGGATGTCAGCGGTCGGATGCCCCGGTCCGGCGTACCGGCGTCAAGCCGACCGCCACGGGCCGGCGGACGACGACATGCCCCCGCTCCAGGCTGACTCGGCTCCACGGACCGCTGGTGAGGACGCGCGCGGACTCGGCCCCGCTGATGAACCCCATCGCCCACGCGGCGAACGCGACGCCTACCGGCAGTCCTCCCAGGTCGGGGTCGGGTGCACCCCAGACCGCTGCACGAACCGCGCGGACCACGTCTTCGCCGGCGTCCGTCGGGACGGTCTCGGCCACACGGGCGATACCTCCCTGGGCCTTCGTCGCGAGGAGGGAGGCGTCGATCGCGTCGACGTCGGTCCACCCGGATCGCGGCGGCGCCACGCCGGCCCATGCGGGCGCGAGCGCCGTCTCGGGCAGGGAAAGGGCCGATGCGTCGTCGGGCGCGGGAGCGAGGGCGGATGCCTCGATGACCAGGTCGCACACGAGCTCGGGGTCTGCCCCCATCGCGCGCATCGCGAGAACGGTCGGGGTCCCGTCCCCGAAGCCGCGAGGCGCCAGCGGGGCCGCGGTCATCAGGAGCACCCCGCTGGTCGCCTGCAGCCTCACGCCCTCGTCGGTGAATCGATCCGCTCGGCTGGCGAAGGTGAGGGCATCGGATGCCGACTCGGGGTCGGCGAGGAGAAGGCGGGCGGGCATCACCCCTAAGCTACCAAGCGGAGCATGGGAGGCGGCCCGCCGCCGGGGAGGGAGAGCCGTGGACCAGGCCGACTGGGAGCCCGACCTCGATCCCGTGGCATCGATGCTGTCGGTGCTCGACCTGGCGGGGTCGGACGCCCGGACCACCGAAGACATCTTCACCGGCGTATCGCAGTCGATGCCGCTCGGGCGGGTCTACGGCGGCCAGGTGCTGGCGCAGTCCCTCGTGGCTGCCACCCGCACGACCCCTGACGGACGGGCGCCGCACTCGATGCACGGGTACTTCCTCCGGCCGGGCGACTCGACGAAGGGAATCACCTTCGCGGTCGACCGCATCCACGACGGCCGCTCCTTCTCCACCCGGCGCACCCAGGCGTTCCAGGAGGGCGTGCCGATCTTCTCGATGATCGCCTCCTTCCAGGACGAGGACCCCGGAGTCGAGCACCAGGCGCCGATGCCCGAGGGGATCCCCGCTCCCGAGACGCTGCCCGACGTGGAGTCGCACTTGAGCGGCTTGCACCCGATGTCCAAGCGGCTCTTCACCGACCGACCGGTCGACCTGCGCCACATCCCCTCCCCCATCTACGTGAGGGTCGACGGGGAGCACGAGCCCCGTCAGGCGGTGTGGATGCGGGTCCGCCGTCGGATCGGCGACTCCCCTGCCGTGCATCGGGCCGCCCTGGCGTATCTCAGCGACCTCACGATCCAGGAGTCCATCCTCCGTGCCCACGGGGTGCCGTGGGCACTGCGGGGTCTGAAGGTCGCCAGCCTCGATCACGCGATGTGGTGGCATCGGTTCGGACGCGTGGACGAGTGGATGCTGTACGTCCAGGAGTCTCCGAGCGCCCGGGGCGGTCGGGGGCTGGCGACAGGTCGCGTCTACGCCCAGGACGGCACCCTGCTGGCCAGTGTCGCCCAGGAGATCATGGTGCGCGTTCCCGATTCCTCCTCGCCTCCGCGAGCGGATCAGTGACGGTGGGCGTAGACGATCGGATCTCCGGCGTACGGCGACCAGGCGGCGCGTTCCTCCGCTGACAGACGCAGGGGACGACCGCTCGCCGCGTCGACCTTCACCACGACGGTCGTGGCCCGCGCGTATACCGTCTGCGGCGACCCGGGGGTCGCAGTCTCGAGCGGGCTGCGCACCTCGTAGCACACCTCGATGCTCGATCCACCGAGCCTGCCGAACCACAGCTGCACGTCGAGCGGATGCCGCTGGTAGGGCACGGGCGCCAGGTACTCGATCTCCTGCCGTGCGATGAGGGTGAGCACACCGCTGTGGATGCTGGAGTCCAGGACGGCGGTGTCGGGCGCATCCTCGCCGGGTGCGGGCTGCCAGAACGCTCGCACCCGCGCCTCTTCGAGGAGCTTGAGCATCGACGTGTTGTTGACGTGGTTGAACGCGTCGAGGTCGCCCCAGCGGAGGTGGATCGGGATGTGAAGGCGCCGACCGGAGCCGGCGCCTGCCGCTGCGGTGAGATCAGTCACGCGTCAGCTTGCGGTAGGCCGAGCGGTGAGGCTTGGCGGCCTCCGGCCCGAGTCGCTCGATCTTGTTCTGCTCGTACGCCTCGAAGTTACCCTCGAACCAATACCAGTTGTCGGGGTCTTCGTCGGTGCCCTCGTAGGCGAGGATGTGGGTCGCGATCCGGTCGAGGAACCACCGGTCGTGGGTGATGACGACGGCGCAGCCGGGGAACTCCAGCAGCGCGTTCTCGAGCGACTGGAGCGTCTCCACGTCGAGATCGTTGGTGGGCTCGTCGAGGAGCAGGAGGTTGCCGCCCTCCTTGAGAGTGAGGGCGAGATTCAGGCGGTTGCGTTCGCCACCGGAGAGCACGCCGGCCTTCTTCTGCTGGTCGGGGCCCTTGAAGCCGAACTTCGACACGTAGGCGCGGGACGGGATCTCTGTCTTGCCGACGGTGATGATGTCGAGGCCGTCCGAGACGACTTCCCACAGGGTCTTGTTGGGATCGATGCTGGACCGTGACTGGTCGACGTAGCTGATCTTGACGGTCTCGCCGATCTTCAGGTCTCCCCCGTCGAGTGGTTCGAGGCCGACGATCGTCTTGAACAGCGTCGTCTTGCCGACGCCGTTCGGGCCGATGACGCCGACGATGCCGTTCGGCGGAAGGCTGAAAGAGAGCCCGTCGATCAGCGAGCGCCCATCGAAGCCCTTCTGCAACTTGCGAGCCTCGATCACGACGCTGCCCAGGCGGGGGCCCGGCGGGATCTGGATCTCTTCGAAGTCCAGCTTGCGGGTGCGGTCGGCCTCGGCCGCCATCTCCTCGTAGCGGGCGAGGCGCGCCTTGGACTTGGCCTGGCGGCCCTTCGCGTTCGAGCGGACCCACTCGAGCTCTTCGGAGAGGCGCTTGGCGAGCTTCGCGTCCTTCTTGCCCTGCACCTCGAGGCGCTCGCGCTTCTTCTCGAGATAAGTGGAGTAGTTGCCCTCGTATCCGATGAGGCGGCCGCGGTCGACTTCCGCGATCCATTCGGCGACGTTGTCGAGGAAGTACCGGTCGTGCGTGATGGCGATGACGGCGCCGGGGTACTTCTGAAGGTGCTGCTCGAGCCAGAGCACGCTCTCGGCGTCGAGGTGGTTCGTCGGCTCGTCCAGCAGCAGCAGATCGGGCTTCTGAAGGAGCAGCTTGGTGAGCGCGACCCGCCGCTTCTCACCGCCGGAGAGGGGCCCGATCTCGGCGTCGCCCGGAGGCGTGCGAAGCGCGTCCATCGCCTGCTCGAGCTGCGAGTCGAGGTCCCACGCGTCGGCGGCGTCGATCTCCTCCTGCAGGGCGCCCATCTCGGCGAGGAGGGCGTCGAAGTCCGCGTCGGGGTCGGCCATGAGAGCGGAGATCTCGTTGAAGCGGTCGACCTTGGCCTTGATGGCGATCCCGTCCTGGATGTTCTCGAGAACCGTCTTGGTCTCGTCCAGCTCGGGCTCCTGCATCAGGATGCCGACGCTGAACCCGGGCGTCAGCTTCGCCTCGCCGTTCGAGGGCGTGTCGAGACCCGCCATGATCTTGAGGATCGTCGACTTGCCGGCGCCGTTGGGTCCGACCATGCCGATCTTCGCACCGGGAAGGAACGCCATCGTGACGTCGTCGAGGATGAGCTTCTCACCGACCGCCTTGCGGGCGCGGACCATCGAGTAGATGTATTCAGCCACGAGTGTGTAAACGCTCCTCTTGAGTGTTCGGTTGAGCGCCGCGTCGGCGCACGCATCTCAGTCAGGATGCGGAGGTCGGGGTGCGGTGCCTGCACGGCATCACGCGGGGGCGATCTGTCCCGTCTCCTAGCCTACTCACCGATGGATTGCGCGCTGCCCCGAGTGCGCCTCGCCTCCGCCTCTCAGCGCATCACGACAGCGATCGAGCACCGGCCGCCCGAGAAGAGGCCGGGTCGGCCCTGAGATCACCAGTCGATGGGTCTCGTCGCACCGATGAGGCAGCTGCCTTCGGCGAGCTTCGGCACCACCACGGTATACGGCTCGCCTGTCGCAGACCCCACCTGACCGACCAGGCACTCGTCGTCCCACAGCACAGAGAACTGAATGCTCTCGGCGGGATTGCCGACCGTGCTCGTGTCGGCTGTGACCTGCATCGACTGCTTGTCGAACCCCGCCGTGACGAGAGCATCGATGTACGCGCGGCCCGACGCTCTGTCGGGCGACGCCCACACCGACTCCACGATCTCCGTGAAGAACGGCAGATTCTCGGCAGCGCTGCCGTCCGCAACCAGGATCGGCGCCGAGGGGGACGCCGTTGCGTCGGGGGACGCGGCGGCCGCGGGGGACGCCGTGGCGGACGCTGCCGGGGCGTCGGCGGGGTCGCCTCCGACCGTGCCTGCAGTGCACCCCACCAGCGCGACGGCTGCCGTCACCAGCATCATCGCCGAGCCGGTGCGCATCGCCGAGCGGAGCCTCGAGAAGGCGCCCGGTTCGGGATGGTCGACCACGTGACCGAGTCTACGGGCGAGGTGAGCGAGCCCTGGTCCGCTCAGAACGGCGGGCCGGCAGGAACGAGCTCGTGAGGCGTGGCCGACCCGCCGGTGTCGGACCAATCGCTGCGCTCCCCGCCCGACATGCCCGGAGTCGCCCACTCGTCGGATTCACCCTCCTCGTGCGGTGCGAGGGGCTCTTCTCGATCGGGCGACTGGCCCCTCGCACTCTTCGTGAAGGTGGTGGTTCCCCATCGGAGGTCGTGACCGATCGCGTCGGCGTCGATCTCGATCGATCTCCCTCGCGTCGTCCCGTTGTCCCAGTCGCGGACGCGGAGCCGGCCCGTCAGAACGACCCGGTCGCCACGCCGCAGCGATGCGTGCGCGTGTTCGGCGAGATTCCTGAAGGCCGAGACCGAGTACCAGTTGGTGCCGGTCTCGACCCATGCGTTAGAGGTGCGATCGAAGCGCCGCTGGCCGCTTGCCAGCCGGAAAGTCGTGATCGCCAAGCCCGCGTGGGTGCGCTTGTGTTCAGGGTCGGTCGCGACGTTTCCCGTGACGGTGATCGTGTCGCCCATGGCTTTCTCCTTGTCTGCCGGGGACCCTCCCCGGATGCGCCGCCGGTGCCCGAGTGCCCGTCGAGCACCGGCGGCATTGCCAGCTTGACCCAAGGGCCCGAGGGTCGGAGGCCTGTCCGGAGGGAGGGCGGGAAACCCGACAGTGAGCCGGACCTGTGGAGGAGGGGGGACCGGATGGGCGATGTCGGAGGTCGCACATATGTTCGATTCGGAAAGGAGCCGACATGCCCACCCTTCACGAAGCCCCCGTTCCCGTCCCTCCGGTGCCGGCCGGTGTGCCGCTTCGGCTGCGGGCCGCCGCGCCCGCCCTCTGGAGAGTGATCGACCGCCGCGGCGTGGTCATCGGCCATCTCCAGGCGATCGCGCACGCCGATGGCATCCGCTACCGCGCTCGGCGATTCCAAGCGTCGGCGCGCGCCTTCCTCGATCTCGGCGAGTTCTGGTCCGCCGGCGACGCTCTCGACTGCCTGCGGTTCGCGCGCTGACTCAGACCACCGACTCCAGATGATCGATCGCACCGGCGGGGACGCCGTCGCGCACGCGGTCCCACGACTCCGCGATCAGTTCCACCGCGCGCGAGACGTCGGGCGGCGACGTGAACGGAACGCGCAGATGTCTGTCATGTCCGCCGTCGACCGAGAACCGCGGCCCCGCCGACAGCAGCACGCCCCGAGACCTCACATCCAGAACGAGCGCCGAGCTGAGCGGGGCGTCCATCTCGATCCAGAGCGCGACCCCGCCCCGCGCTTCCGGCACATTCCACGCGGGAAGCCGCTCCGACACCGCCCGGCTGAGGGCGTCGCGCCCGGCCCGGAGCAGCTCCGACCGCTGGGTGACGATCTCCGAGAAGTGCTCCGCGAGCAGAGTGGCGGCGACCGCCTGCTCGAACTCGGGGGTGCCGAGATCGTGCGCCGGTCGCGCGGCGACGAAACGCCTGATGAGGTCTCCCTCCGCTCGGATCCATCCCACCCTCAGACCACCCCAGACGGTCTTCCCGAGCGATCCGATCCGCACCACCGCGGACGGATCGGCGGAGCCGAAGCCAGGGGCCGCGAACCCCCGGTCGATATCGAGATCCGCCGTGGTCTCGTCGAGGACCAGTACCGCGCCCGAACGCTCCCCCGCGCGCAGGAGCGATTCCCGCTCGCCGGGGTCCATCGACCGTCCTGTCGGGTTCTGGAAATCGGGCATCAGATAGGCCATCACGGGAAGCGTTCGCGCGAACGCCTGCTCCGCCCTTTCCAGGTCCCAGCCGCCGCGCGTCGTCACGGGTACCCCGACCAGCCGCGCCCCCGCCCGGCGCAGGGCATCCGCCGCATGGGGATACGTGGGCGTCTCCACCACCACGCGGTCGCCGCGGCGCAGAAGAACCGCCGCGACGAGGTGGATCGCGCTCTGCGCCCCCGTCGTCACCAGCACCTCCGCGGGCGAAGTGGGCACGCCCTTCTGCTCGTACAGGGCGGCGATCGCCTCGCGGAGCTCGATGCCCCCGAGCACGTCGTACCCGGCCCGCGAGACCAGCGCCGCCGCGCGCCCTGCGACCTCCGTCATCACGCCGGCGAGCCCGGGCCAGGCGGGAGGGCTGGCCTGCTGCAGGTCGATGGCGCCCTCACCGCCCACGACGCCACCGGGGTCGCGGCGGCGGAGCGGCAGCGTGACACTTCCGGAACCGCGCAGACTCGCGATATGCCCGCTCTCACGCAGACTGCGGTACGCCGCGGCCACAGTGCTGCGGCTGAGCGTGAGGGTGGCAGCGAGGTCGCGCTCAGCGGGGAGCGCCGTGCGGGGGGCGATCCGATTGTCGAGACACAGAAGGCGGATGCTGTCGGCCAGCGCCTCGTACGCCGGCTCGCGCGTTCGCCAACCGCCGAGCGCGACAGCGAGAGACCGGGCCGAGATCCTGGAGTCCACGGGGCCAGGATATCCAGATTGGCCTGTTCAGCACAGGCCAATGGTGCGATTGGATGGACTCATGACGCGGCGCATCGTTCAGCTCTTCATCGGCCTCCTGCTCTACGGCATCGGCTGCGCGATGACGGTCGAGGCCGGGCTGGGAGTCGATCCATGGACCGTCCTCGCGGAGGGAATCTCCGTGCACACCGGCATCGGCGTCGGCTGGGTGGCCAACATCCTCGGCTTCTTCGTGCTCCTGCTGTGGATCCCCCTCCGCCAGCGTCCGGGAGTCGGCACGATCGCGAACATCCTCCTCGTGGGCACGAGCATGCAGTTCACGCTCTGGCTCTTCCCGCCCGTCAGCGGCATCTGGGTGCAATTCGCCGTACTGCTGGGCGGCATCGTCACTGTCGCGCTCGCCTCAGGCCTCTACATCGGCGCGCATTTCGGCCCGGGACCGCGGGACGGCCTCATGACCGGGATGCACCGGCGGCTCGGCTGGCCCATCTGGGCCTGCCGCGCGCTCGTCGAGTTGACGGTGCTCCTCATCGGCTGGTTCCTCGGCGGGACCGTCGGTATCGGGACGGTCCTGTTCGCCTTCCTGATCGGACCGCTCGTTCACCTCGCGCTGCCGCTCCTCGATACGCGGCGGCCGTATCGCTCGGCACGGCCCCTCCCGACTGGGGCCGAGGCTCGTGCGAGCGCCTGACGAGGAAGCCGTCCCTACCGCAGCGCGTGTTCCGCGCCGTCAGTGCTCGCGGAACTCCGGCCAATCGCTGCCCGGCATCATCCTGGAATGCAGGGCGCTCTTCGCGATCTCCATCGACGGAAAGCTTCCCGCCGAGGCATCCGCGCCGGCCATCGTAACCGTGTAGCCGCGCTCATCCTTCCGGATCGTCCCCACCACGCCCGAGCGACCATAGGCCACCCACAGCGCGTGATGCGTCTCCGTGGTGCTCATCCTCGAACTCCTTCCGATGCGTCCACTGCCGACGCTACGCTCAGCGCGGCTCGCACGCCAGCGTCCGACACCCCGCGGCGAAGTACCGATAATCTGGTGGGACACCCTTCCCTCCGTAGCTCAGGGGACAGAGCGAGCGGTTTCTACCCGCCAGGTCGGGGGTTCGAATCCTCCCGGGGGGGCACAACGGGCCTCGGCGACGCCGCCGAGGCGTCGACGTCTGAGGGCGTCAATAGGATGGAGCGCATGGTGGGGGCACCTGAGAACGATCGTCTGGTCTGGATCGACTGCGAGATGACCGGATTGGACCTCGCGGTCGACGAGCTGGTCGAGATCGCGGTCGTCGTGACGGACTTCGAGCTGCGTCCGCAGCATCCCGGATTCCAGGTGGTCATCAAGCCCGACGCGACCGCGCTCGCGAACATGAGCGAGTTCGTGACGAAGATGCACGCGAAGTCGGGTCTGCTCGACGAGATTCCCCACGGTGTCAGCGTCGCCGACGCCGAATTCCAGGCGCTCGAGTACATCCAGCAGTTCGTGCCGCTCGAAGGCAAAGCCCCGCTCGCCGGGAACACGATCGGCACCGACCGCATGTTCCTTGCCAAGTACATGCCGCGCGTCGATCACTGGCTGCACTACCGCAACGTCGATGTGTCGAGCATCAAAGAGCTGGCCCGCCGATGGTATCCGCGTGCCTACATCCACGCGCCAGCGAAAGACGGCGGCCACCGGGCTCTGGCCGACATCCTCGAGTCGATCCGCGAGCTGGCGTACTACCGGCAGGCGGTCTTCGTCCCGGAGCCCGGGCCGACGAGCGACGGGGCCCGGGCTGCGGCGGCCGCGGCGGTGTCGTCGTTCGCCCCGGAGGTGTGAGAGAATCTTCTGGTTGCCCGCTCACGCGGGAGACATGGTGGGTATAGCTCAGTTGGTAGAGCACCTGGTTGTGGTCCAGGGGGTCGCGGGTTCAAGTCCCGTTACTCACCCCAAGATTCGTACGCCTCCTCCGCACTTCGGAGCGGTGTACGCGGGGGCACGAACAGGCGAGGCATCGTGATGGAGATGGATGCTTCGACCTTCGAGAATCTCGTCGTGGACGAGCTCGACCGGCTACCCGACGACATGGTCGAAGGTCTCGACAACGTCATCTTCGTCGTCGAGGACCGACCGGAAGACGGAAGCCTCGACCTCCTCGGACTCTACGACGGGTGGGCCTTGACCGAGCGTGACCGCTACGGCGTCGGCGAGCTGCCCGACCGCATCATCGTCTATCGCGAGCCGCATCTGGCCGCGTGTGCCGACATCGATGAGCTCCGCGAGGAGATCCACACCACCCTCGTCCACGAGATCGCACACTTCTACGGCATCGACGACGACCGACTGCACGAACTCGGATGGGCGTGATGGGAGTTCTCACGACACCCGACGTCGACCTCGACTTCGAGTCGGAGGTCGGAGAATCCGCACGCGCGCAACGACCGTGGCAGACCGTGGTCTGGGATGACCCCGTCAATCTCATGAGCTACGTCACGCACGTGTTCCGGGAGTACTTCGGGTACCCGCTCAGCGAAGCCGAGCGGCTCATGCTGAGGGTGCACAACGAAGGCCACGCGGTCGTCGCCGAGGGCGCCCGGGAGCAGATGGAACTGCACGCACGAGCCATGCACGACTACGGTCTGTGGGCGACAGTGAGGGAGGCTCCGGCATGAGCGCGGACATCGTGGCGATGGAGATCACCCGCCTCGAAGCGGCGCACCTCGCGGGGCTGGTGACGCAGTTCGCCGAGCTCGTCGACGGCGCCGTCACGTCCGATGGAGACCCCGCGATCCGCCGACTCGCGCCGGACGCCTACGACGACCCCGCGGCGGCACGGGAATTCCGCGAGCTGACCGAGTCCGACCTCCTGGACCGACGGCGGGACGACGCGGCAGCGGTCCTCGCCTCGCTGGCGGACGCGGCGGAGATTCCCGACGACCCCGCCGATCCCGCCCTGCTCGAGAACGTGCTGATCCGGTTGGATGCAGCGGCGGTCGGGTCGTGGCTTCGCACGCTTGCGGCCATCCGCCTCGTGCTGGCGTCGCGGCTCGGCGTCGAGAAGGCCGACGACCACGACGCCGGAGATCCGCGGTTCGGCATCTACGACTGGCTCGGCTACCGGCTCGATGGACTCGTCCGCGCGATCGACGGCCCTGCGCCGCGCGGCGGTCAGGGCACCGCGAACGTGTAGTCGGCCAGCTCCACCGGGGAGTCGCGCCGCACGTGCACGTCTTCCTGGCGCGCCCAGGTGTCCCAATGCGGCCGGTAGGTCTCACCGTCCCGCTCGAGAGCGCGACGTCGACGCGACGCGGTTGGAGACTCCACCCAGACCCGGACGTCGCCGAGACCGCTGGTCTCGGGCCTGAGCACGCCCGACCCCTCGAGCACGAGCGGAAGCGAAGGATCCACTGCGTGCGCTTCCGCGGGCTCGCCCCTCTCCCAGTCCCACTGCTGCCACACGCCGATCATCCCGCGCGCATGGGGAACGAGGATCTGCTCACGCGCGAGCGCCACGCCCGCGTCGAGTCCGTCCCACCCCGGATAGATCGAATCGAGGGCCACCGACTGCACTCTTCCCGACAGCGGCCACTGCGCCACCAGCCGACGAGCCAACGAGGTCTTGCCCGAACCGCTCCGCCCGTCGATCAGCACCACGGGGTTCGACGCAGCGACCGCCCGTATGGCGTCGACCAAACTCGACGTCGCGGCGTCGAGCGCGTGAGCGACCGGGTCAGAGCTACTTCTTGAGGGCGCGGATGACACGGCTCAGCGCGCGCCCGGCGAAGAAGACGAACGGGATCGCGACTGCCAGCAGCGAGACAACGTTCGGTTCGAAGCGGATATCATCGCCACGGCGGATGTAGGCGCCGAGGGGCACCGCCCATCCCCCTCCTCCGCCGCCGCCGTTGCCCGCGTCGTCGGATCCGCCGCCGAACCCGGACCAGCTGAGCGCGACCGGGATGATCCGGACGCCGTCGACGTCCTGCTGTTCGCCATAGGCGCTGCTGACACCGAAGGATGCGGACTGCTTGCCGAGCTCGAGCGCGATGTTGGGCATGCGACCACGCTACCGTCGTGCGTCCCGGCTGTCAGCCCTGGTCGAGTCGGGGCGGCGGCGGGCTCGTCGGGAGCGAGCCGCCACTCCGGGACTTGCCGAGCAGCGTTGCGCGGGTGACCGCGCCGCGTCCGAACTTCGCCGTCGCGTCGTCCAGCGCGTCCTCGATGCGGCGCCACTCCTCGTCCTCGTCCCACAGGGCGAGCGGCCCCGATCCGGCTGGCACGAGCTTCTCGGCACGGACGCCGATCAAGCGGATCGGCATCCTGGTATCGAGGGAGTCGAACAGCTCGTGCGCGGCGTCGCCGATCCGCTGACTGACCGCTGTGGACTCCGCGAGCGTCTGCGATCGCGTGATCGTGCTGAAGTCGGCGAATCGCACCTTGATCGCTATGGTGGCGGCTTCCCATCCGCCGGCCCGCAGTCTGGCCCCCACCCGATCAGCCAGTCGACGAAGCTCTGCGCGGAGCACCAGCGCGTCCGAGATGTCTTCGGAGAAGGTCTCCTCGTGCCCGACGCTCTTCTCCAAGCGCTGCGTATCGACCGACCGGGCGTCGATGCCTCGGACGAGGTGCCATACGCGCTCCCCCATGGCGGGCCCCAGCGCCCGGTTCAGCACGTCACGGGGTGTGTCGATCGCGTCGGCGATGGTGCGGATGCCCCGAGCCTCGAGTGCTTCGGCCGCCTTGGGGCCCACGCCCCACAGAGCGCGGACCGAGCGGGGCTGGAGGAACGCGTCGGTGTCGGCCGCCGCCACGATGAGCAACCCGTCCGGCTTGCTCATCGTTGACGCCATCTTCGCGACGTGCTTCGTTGCGGCCACGCCGACGCTGCACGTGATGCCGGTCTCGGCGCGGACACGCGCGCGCAGGTCGCGCGCGATGGCGCCCGGGCTCCCCCACAGGCGACGCACACCGCGGACGTCGAGGAACGCTTCGTCGATCGACAGCGGCTCGACCAGCGGGGTGATGTCGCGGAAGATGCGCATCACGGTCGACGAGACGGCGAGGTAGCGATCGAAGTGGGGCGGCACGACGATGGCATGGGGGCAGAGGCGGAGGGCCTGGGAGACCGGCATCGCCGAACGCACACCGAAGCGACGCGCCTCGTACGACGCGCTGGACACCACGGAGCGGCCGTCCACTCCCCCCACGATGATCGCCTTCCCGCGCAGCGACGGGTCGTCGAGTTGCTCTACAGAGGCGTAGAAGGCGTCCATGTCGACGTGCAGGATGCCCGTGCCGGCGTCATCCGCGCCGTCCGGCGAGACGAGGCGCTCGCTCCCGTCACCGCGACCCATGTCGTCGATTCTCCCTCGACGCTCCGACACCCACCCGGCGGCTCATGCGGGATGAAGCATCCTGTTCACGATGCGGAGGCCCGCTCCAGAATCAGCTCACGGACGCGCGCGGCATCGGCCTGTCCCTTCATGGCCTTCATCACGGCACCGATCACGGCGCCGGCAGCCTGCACCTTGCCGTCGCGGATCTTCGCGAGCACATCGGGCTGAGAGGCCAGCGCGTCGTCGATCGCGGCGATGAGGGCGCCGTCATCCGAGACGACGGCGAGGCCCCGGGCATCAACCACGTCCCGAGGCGTGCCCTCCCCCGCGATCACACCCTCGAGCACCTGTCGGGCGAGCTTGTCATTGAGCGAGCCGGCATCGACCAGTGCCTGCAATGCCGCCACGTCAGCGGGAGAGACCAGCTCAGCAGCCTCTCGACCCTGCGCGTTGGCGATGCGGGTGATCTCACCCGTCCACCACTTGCGCGCCGCGGCGGCGGGCGCGCCCGCGGCCACGGTGGCCTCGACCTCTGCCAGCAGCCCCCCGTTGACCACGTCCTGGAACTCCAGGTCGGTGAACCCCCACTCCGTCTTCAGACGGCGCCGGCGTGCGGCAGGCGGCTCGGGAAGCGCGGCGCGGAGCTCCTCGACCAGCGCGGCCGCCGGAGCGACGGGCAGCAGGTCGGGTTCGGGGAAGTACCGGTAGTCGTCGGCGTCCGACTTCGGCCGGCCGGGTGACGTGGTGCCCGTGTCCTCGTGCCAGTGGCGCGTCTCCTGGATGATCGCGCCGCCCGCCTCGAGGATCGCCGCCTGACGCTGGATCTCGTACCGGACGGCGCGCTCCACCGATCGCATGGAGTTGACGTTCTTCGTCTCGGTGCGGGTGCCGAGCTTCTCCTGTCCACGCGGGCGGAGAGAGACGTTGGCGTCGCACCGGAGGTTGCCGCGCTCCATGCGCGCCTCCGAGATGCCGAGCGCGAGAACGATGTCGCGGATCGTCTGCACGTACGCTTTGGCGATCTCGGGAGCCCGATCCTCTGCGCCGAAGATCGGCCTGGTGACGATCTCGACCAGCGGCACACCGGCCCGGTTGTAGTCGACGAGCGAGTACTCGGCCCCCTGGATCCGACCGGTCGAACCGCCGATGTGCGTGAGCTTGCCGGCATCCTCTTCCATGTGCGCCCGCTCGATCGGGATGGTCACGGCGGTGCCGTCGGACAGCTCGACCTCCACCTGGCCGTCGAAGGCGATCGGCTCGTCGTATTGCGAGATCTGATAGTTCTTCCCCAGATCGGGGTAGAAGTAGTTCTTCCGCGCGAAGCGGCTGGACGGGGCGATGGAGCAGCCCAGCGCGAGGCCGAGGCTGATCGAGTACCGCACGGCTTGTTCGTTGACCGTCGGCAGGGCGCCCGGGAGTCCCATGTCCACCGGCGCGACCAGCGTGTTCGGCTCCGCGCCGTGGTTGTCGGCGTGCGCCGGGTTCGCCGCGCCCGAGAACATCTTGGTGCGCGTGTTCAGCTCGACGTGCACCTCGAATCCGAGCACGGGCTCGAAGAGTTCGAGCGCCTTGTCGAAGTCCATCAGCCTGTCTTTGGCCATCAGCGTGCCCCTCCGAGGATCGGTGCGCGGTCGAGCAGCGGTCCGCCCCACGAGTCGACGAGAACCGCTTCGAGGGCCGCGCCCACGCGGTACAGCCGAGCATCTTCGCGCGCGGGGGCGAGGAACTGGATGCCGACCGGCAGGCCGTCCTCCTCCGCCAGTCCCGACGGGATCGAGATGCCCGGAACGCCCGCCAGGTTCGCGGGGATGGTGGTGACGTCGTTGAGGTACATCTGCATCGGGTCATCGAGCTTCTCGCCGAGCCGGAACGCGGTGGTGGGCGCCGAAGGCGTGGCGATCACATCGACGGAGGCGAAGGCGGCGTCGAAATCCTGCTGGATGAGCGTGCGGACCTTCTGCGCCGACCCGTAGTAGGCGTCGTAGTACCCCGCCGACAGCGCGTAGGTGCCCAGGATGATGCGCCGCTTCACCTCGTCGCCGAAGCCGTGGTCCCGGGTCGTCGCCATGACGTCCTCGACGGTCCCGCCCGGCACGTCCACGCGGAGCCCGAAGCGCACCGAGTCGAACTTCGCCAGGTTGCTGGATGCCTCGGCCGGCAGGATCAGGTAGTACGCGGCGACGCCGTACTCGAAGTGCGGTGCGCTGATCTCGACGATCTCGGCACCGTGGGCTTCCATCGCGGACAGCGCCGAGCGGAACGACGCCGAAACCCCCGGCTGGAAGCCGGCATCGGGGAGCTCCCTGATGACGCCGACCTTCAACCCCTTCAAAGCGTCGCCGGACGCTCCCTCACGAGCGACATCGGCGAAGGTCGGCCACGGCTCCGCGAGGGACGTCGCGTCGTGGGGGTCGTGACCGCCGATGACGTCGTGGAGCAGGGCCGCGTCGAGCACCGTGCGCGTCACCGGACCGACCTGGTCGAGGCTCGACGCCAGCGCGATCGCCCCGTACCGGCTCACCCCGCCGTAGGTGGGCTTGAGGCCGACCGTCCCCGTCACGTGGGCGGGCTGACGGATCGAGCCGCCGGTGTCGGAACCGAGGGCCAGCGGCGCTTCGAACGAGGCGACCGCAGCGGCGGAACCGCCGCCCGAGCCCCCCGGGATCCGATCGCGATCCCACGGGTTGCGGGTGGGACCGTACGCGGAGTGCTCGGTGGACGATCCCATCGCGAACTCGTCCATGTTCGTCTTGCCCAGCGGGACCAGGCCCGCCGCGCGCGAGCGCGCGACGACTGTGGCGTCGTAGGGCGACATGTATCCCTCGAGGATGCGCGATCCGCTCGTCGAAGGCATATCGGTCGTGACCAGGACGTCCTTGATCGCCAGAGGCACGCCGGCCACCGGGCCGAGCTGTTCGCCGGCTGCCCGGCGCCGATCGATGTCCGCGGCCACGTCCAGAGCGCGGTCGCTGACGTGCAGGAACGCGTGGATGTCGCCGTCGACGTCGGAGATGCGGTCCAGGTGCGCCTGGGTGACCTCGACGCTCGACACCTCTCTCGCGATCAGCTTCTCGGCGAGGGATGCTGCGCTGAGCTTGGTCAGATCGGTCACGGTCGTCCTCACTGCTCTTCGCCGAGAATCGCGGTCACGCGGAAACGGCCGTCCGCGGCATCCGGAGCATTCTGGAGCACCTGCTCAGGAGTCAGCTGGTCGCCCACCTCGTCAGGCCGGAAGACGTTCTGCATCGCGATCGGATGACTGGTCGCGGGGACGTCGGGAGTGGCCACCTCGGACACCTTGGCGATGTTGTCGACGATCACGTCGAGCTGGCCGGTCAGGCGCTCGACCTCCTCGTCACTCAACTGGATGCGGGCCAGCACACCGAGATGGCGCACGAGATCGGGGGTGATTTCAGACACCGCAACAGTCTATTCGGATCGCCGCCAGGCCCCCGTGACGGCCGACGCCGCCCGGGAAGCGCGCGGCGCGCCGGGTCTAGGCTGGGCGCGTGACGACGTATGACCCGCCTCGGCCGTGGATCGCCAGTTACGCACCGGGGGTGCCCGAAGACCTCGAGCCCGTCTCGGGTTCGCTGTTCGACATCGTCGCCGCATCGGCGCGGGATTATCCGGATGCCCCGGCCCTGCAGTTCTTCGGACGGACGACCTCGTATCGCGAACTCCACGAGCAGATCGAGCGGGCGGCCTCGGGACTTCGCGCCGCCGGCGTGCGCGCCGGCGACCCGGTGGCCATCGTGCTCCCGAACTGCCCGCAGCACATCGTCGCGTTCTATGCGATCCTGCGCCTGGGAGGCGTGGTCGTGGAGCACAACCCGCTCTACACCGCCCGCGAGCTGCGGAAGCAGTTCGAGGACCACGGCGCGAAGCACGCGATCGTCTGGTCGAAGGTCGTGGCGACCATCCAGGAGTTCCCCGCCGACCTGACGCTGACCTCGCTCATCTCCGTCGACCTCACCACCGCGATGCCGGTCGGCACCCGGATCGCGCTGCGGCTTCCCCTCGCCAAGGCGCGGGAGGCGCGGTCCGCCCTCACCGCGCGCGTGTCGGGGACGACGCCGTGGAAGACGATCGTCGGCTCCGACCGGCTCGCACCGACGCACCCCCGTCCCGGCACCGACGATCTCGCGCTCATCCAGTACACGAGCGGCACCACGGGCACTCCGAAGGGTGCGTCGCTGACGCACCGGAACCTGCTGTCGAATGCCGCGCAGGCCAGGGCGTGGGTGCCCTCCATCGTCCGCGGGGACGGATGCGTCGTGTACGCGGTGCTGCCGATGTTCCACGCCTACGGCCTCACTCTCTGCCTGACGTTCGCGATGTCGATGGGTGCGCGCCTCGTTCTCTTCCCCCGCTTCGACCCCGACATGGTGCTCGAGGTCACCAAGAAGCATCCGGCGACCTTCCTCCCCCTGGTGCCGCCGATCGCCGACCGCCTGCTGAAGGCCGCGAACGCCCGGGGCGTCTCGCTCGCGGGGACGCGTGTGGCCATCTCCGGAGCGATGGCGCTTCCGCACGAACTCGTCGTCCCTTTCGAGGAGGCTTCGGGCGGCTACCTCGTCGAGGGCTACGGTCTGAGCGAGTGCTCGCCCGTGCTCATGGCGAATCCGGTGGCAGACAATCGTGTCCCGGGCACCGTCGGGCTGCCGCTCCCCGGGACCGAGTGCCGGGTCGTCGACCCCGACGACCCGACGAGAGACGTTCCGCGCGGCGAACGCGGCGAACTCGTCGTGCGCGGCCCGCAGGTCTTCAGCGGGTACTACGGCAAACCCGAGGAGACGGAGGCCGTCTTCACGGACGGCTGGTTCCGCACGGGCGACATCGTGACGGTCGACGACGCCGGATTCGTGCGCATCGTCGACCGGATCAAGGAGCTCATCATCACCGGCGGCTTCAACGTGGCCCCCACCGAGGTGGAGAACGCGCTCCGGCAGCATCCCCTCGTCGAGGACGCCGCCGTCGTCGGGTTGCCGAGCCATCACTCCGGAGAGGAAGTCGTCGCGGCCGTCGTCGTCGCGCCGGGCGAGGAGATCGACGTCGAGGCGATCCGCGACTACGCCCGCGGCATCCTGACACCGTACAAGGTGCCCCGCCGCATCTTCGTGGTCGACGAGCTGCCGAAGTCGCTCATCGGCAAGGTGCTGCGTCGTCAGGTGCGCGACCGGCTGCTGTCACTGACCCACGGGGCCTGACGCCCCGACCCGGAACGGCGGCGCGTCACCCCGCGTCGGGCTCGAGAGCGTCGAGGGCCGCGGGACCCTGCGTCACGAGGATGCGGAACTGCGCGGCGTCGAGAATGCGCACGCCCAGCTCCTCGGCCTTGGCGAGCTTCGACCCCGCGCCCGGACCAGCGGCGACGAAGTCGGTCTTCTTCGAGACACTGGACGCGGCCTTCCCGCCCGCCTGAAGGATCGCCTCCTGCGCCCCCTCGCGCGTGTAGCCGTCGAGGCTGCCCGTGGCCACGACCGTGAGCCCGTCGAGAACCCCGCCGACGACGGCGGCCGCCCCGGGCCCCGGATGACCCGGCGTGGCGAGCTGCGCACCGGCGGCCGCCCACCGGTCGACGATGTCGCGATGCCAATCCACCGCGAACCAGTCGATGAGGGCATCGGCGATGATGCCGCCGACGCCTTCGACCGCGGCGAGCTCCTCGCGGTCGGCGGCGCGGATCGCGTCGACCGACCCGAACCACTGCGCCAGCGCACGCGCCGCCACCGGACCGACGTGCCGGATGTTCAGCGCCACGAGGAAACGCCACAGGTCTTTCGTCTTCGCCTTCTCGAGCTGGTCGATCAGCGTCAGGGCCTGGGCCGAGGGCTGAAGATCGACGATCCCGCTCTTCTTCTCGGCCTGCGTGGGATTGCGCCGGAACGGGGCCCGCCGGACCGGTGCACCGGTCGCCTCGTCGATGCGGGGCTCGCCGGTCTCGGCGTCACGCACGAGGACCTCGATGGGCACCAACTGCTCCAAGGTGAGATCGAACAGCCCCGCCTCGGTCTCGAGAGGGGGTGACTCGGGAACCGAGGGCTGTGTGAGCGCCGCGGCGGTCACCTCGCCGAGAGCCTCGATGTCGAGCGCGCCCCGTGACCCGATATGCTCCACCCGACCGCGGACCTGCGCGGGACACGCGCGGGTGTTGGGGCAGCGGAGGTCGATGTCGCCCTCTTTCGCGGGCGCGAGCGGCGATCCGCACTCGGGGCAGTTCGACGGCATGACGAATTCGCGCTCGGTCCCGTCGCGGAGCTCGACCACGGGTCCGAGCACCTCGGGGATGACGTCACCGGCCTTGCGCAGCACGACCGTGTCGCCGATCAGAACGCCCTTGGCACGCACGACATCCTGATTGTGCAGGGTCGCCTGACGCACGACGGAGCCCGCCACGCGCGCCGGCGCCATGACGGCGAAGGGCGTGGCGCGACCGGTGCGGCCGACGGAGACCACGATGTCGAGGAGCTTCGTGTTGACCTGCTCAGGCGGGTACTTGTAGGCGATGGCCCAGCGCGGTGCCCGGCTCGTCGCGCCGAGCTCGTCGTGGAGGGCGAGCTCGTCGACCTTCACAACGACCCCGTCGATCTCGTGCTCGACGTCGTGGCGATGCTCGCCGTAGTGCGCGACGAACGCGAGGACGCCGTCGATGTCGTCGGACGTGCGGAAGTACGGGCTCGTGGGCAGGCCCCACTCGGCGAGAAGGCCGTAGACCTCGCTCTGCGACGCCACCGGGGGCTGCGCCCACGCGCCGATGCCGTGCACGAACAGCCGCAGCGAGTCGAGCCGCGCCTGCCCCGCCTCTTTCTCGAGGCCGTCCTTCTTGTCGAGCTGCTGCCGCAATCCACCCGACGCGGCGTTGCGCGGGTTGGCGAAGGAGGGGAACCGTCGCTCGGCGCTGAGACGAGCCTTCGCCTCATCGAACGAGCGCCCGCGCTTGCGTGCGTCGTCGACCACCCGGGCGCGCATCTCGGCCTGCAGGGCGTTGAGCCGCTCGAACGCCGCAACGGGGATGAAGACCTCGCCCCGGACTTCGACGATCTCGGGATGCCCCGACCCGGCGAGCCGCTGCGGGATGCCGGCGACCCGGATCGCGTTCGCCGTGACGTCTTCGCCCGTGCGACCGTCGCCGCGCGTCGCGGCCGAGGTCAGCACGCCGCGTTCGTAGCGGAGGCTGATGGCGAGACCGTCGATCTTGAGCTCGGTGAGCCAGCGGACCCTGCGGCCGGCACCGCCCTCGGCCTTGGCGCACCAGTCGCGCAGCTCGTCCAGGCTGAAGACGTTGTCGAGGCTCAGCATGCGCTCCGCGTGCTCGACCGGGGCGAACATCGACGTCTCGGCGGCACCCACTGTCTGGGTGGGCGAGTCCTGACCCTGAAGCTCGGGATGCAGGCGCTCCAGCTCTTCGAGGCGATGCATCCACCCGTCGTACGTGGCGTCGTCGACGATCTCGGCGTTGCGACCGTAGTACGCGTCGCGCGCTTCGAGAATGCGTTCCGTGAGGCGGCGGGCCTCATCGCGGGAGGCCTCGAGCCCAGCATCCGGTGGAAGCGCCTCCGGCTCGGCGGTCGAACCCCACGCAGTCGCTTCGTGATCCGTCACACGGCAAGTCTAGGAGCCGGGTGGGACAGCCGAACGGGGGTTGCGGTCGAGCGTGGACGAGGCGCGGCTACGCCCCGACGGGAACGGCCGAGACCGTTCGATCGATCGTGAACTGGCCCATCACCCGCGTACCGTCGTAGAGCACGGCGGTCTGACCGGGCGCGACGCCCTCGAACGGGACATCGGGCACGACCGTCACGCGACCGCTCTCCCAGGTCGCGGTCGCCGGCACCGGGTCGGCGTGCGCACGGATCTGAACCTCGCAGGCGAAGGTGCCCTCGTCCGGCGCTCGGCCGGCCCAGGAGTGCCGCTCTCCCGCGATCTCGGCCGTCGCCAGCGCCTCTCTCGGCCCGACCACCACCGTGTTGGACACCGGACGCACCTCGAGCACGAATCGCGGCTTGCCGTCGGCCGCCGGGACCCCGAGCGAGAGCCCGCGTCGCTGGCCCACGGTGAAGGCGTGCGCGCCCTGGTGGCTGCCCACGACGGCGCCCGCGCGATCGACGATGTCACCGGTGGCCGTGCCGACCTTCTCGGCGAGCCAGCCGCGGGTGTCGCCGTCGGGGATGAAGCAGATGTCGTGGCTGTCGGGCTTCTGCGCCACCGTCAGACCCCGAGCCTCCGCCTCGGCCCGCACGAGCGCTTTGGACGGCGTCGAACCGAGCGGGAAATAGGTGTGAGCGAGCTGCTCGGCGGTGAGGACGCCCAGCACATAGGACTGATCCTTGGCCGCATCGGATGCGCGATGCAGCTCCCGGCCGGCGGGTCCGTCCACCAGGGTGGCGTAGTGCCCCGTGCAGACGGCGTCGAACCCGAGTTCGAGAGCCCGCTCCAGAAGGGCGGCGAACTTGATCTTCTCGTTGCACCGCATGCAGGGGTTCGGCGTCCGCCCGGCCTTGTACTCGGCGACGAAGTCGTCGATGACGTCATCGCGGAACCGCTCCGAGAAATCCCACACGTAGAAAGGGATGCCGAGCCGGTCGGCCGCCCGCCGAGCGTCCATCGCGTCCTCGATCGTGCAGCAGCCTCGGCTCCCCGTGCGCAAGGTGCCACCGGCGCGCGAGAGGGCGAGGTGGACTCCGACGACGTCGTGGCCCGCCTCCACCGCACGGGCGGCGGCGACAGCCGAGTCGACACCACCGCTCATGGCCGCCAGGATCCGCATGGCCCCAGTCTACGTTCGGGCGGCTGAGCGGTGCCCGGACGCCGCCCGGGCCCGCTCGACGAGTTCGGGCAGCACGGCAACGACGGCCGACACGTCGTGCGGCCCGGTGGTCGAGCCCAGCGTGAATCGAAGCACCTGGCGGGCCTCGGCATCCGTCCGCCCCATGGCCTGCACGACGTGCGACGGCTCCGGGATGCCTGCCTGGCACGCCGACCCCGTCGAGACCGCGATCCCCGCGCGATCGAGGAGGAAGAGCAGCGTCTCCCCCGAAGCCCCGGGGAAGAGGAGGTGCGCATTCCCCGGGATGCGCCGCTCGGGATCGCCGAGCAGCTCGGCGGCGGGAACGGCCGCGAGGATGCCTCGCACGAGCTGCTCGCGCAGCCGCGCGAGCCGCAGGGCCTCGGCCTCGCGCTCCTGCTCCGCCAGCTCGGCGGCGACGGCGAACGCGGCGGCGCCCGCGACGTCCTGGGTGCCCGCCCGCAGGCCGCGCTGCTGACCGCCCCCGTGCAGAAGGGGACCGAGCCGTGCATGCCGCGACACGACGAGAGCGCCCGTCCCCACCGGCCCGCCGACCTTGTGGGCCGACACGCTCATCGCGACGAGGCCCGAGTGCCCCTCGGCATCTCCTCGCCACGTGCGGAACGGCACGGGCACGTGCCCGAAGGCGGCCACCGCGTCGAGGTGGAGCGCCACGTCCGCCTGAGACGCCGAAGAGGCCAGCGCCGTCACGTCGTTGATCGTCCCCACCTCGTTGTTCGCCGCGATGGCGGTGGCCAGAGCCGCGCCCGGGAGCGCCCGCGCGAAGGACGTCGCGTCGATGGCTCCCCACGAGTTCAGTCCGACGTGGCGGACGAGGGCGGACTCGGCCGAGTGCAGCCACTGCACCGCGTCGAGCGTGGCATGGTGCTCGCCGTCCGGCAGCACCACCGCGTCGGAGCCCGCGTCCCTCGCCCACCACAGCCCCTTCACGGCGAGGTTCACAGCCTCGGTGCCGCCCGAGGTGAAGACGACTTCGATGGGATCGCACTCCAGGGTCGCCGCGAGTCTCTCGCGCGAGTCTTCGAGGAGGCGCCTCGCGCCCTGTCCGTATCCGTGGATGGACGAGGCGTTTCCGATCGCCTCGGCGGCCGACAGCCAGGCGTCTCGCGCCTCCGGGCGCAGCGGCGTGGTCGCAGCGTGGTCGAGGTAGACCTGCATGACCCTCCCAGCTCGCGTGCGGCGGAGCACCGCCCCTCGGACTCGCGCGCCACCCGGTATGCAGTGCCGTAACGTGCGCGACTCGTGCGCTTACTACTGTAGATCGCATGCTCACTCCCGAGACGGCCGCACCGGTGCAGCCTGCGAGCCTGCACGCCGCGGCGTTCGACGGGCTCGGCGTGACGTTCGGTCACGACGGCGGCACACTGCGCGTGTGGTCGGGTGCGGCCGACGCGATGGAACTGGTCGTGTTCGACGACACCGACCTGGACTGGGCGGTCGACAGCATCCCGATGACCCCCGCGGCGGGCGGCGTGTGGGAGGTGACCTCCGGGCACCTGCGACCCGGCACCCGCTACGCGGTGCGCGTCGACGGTCCGCACGCGCCCGGCAACACGTTCAACCGCGGCACCCTGCTCGTCGAGCCCTACTCGAGAGGGCTCGCGAGGCAGGGGTATGACGACTGGCGCTCCGTCGTCGTGGACGGTTCGTTCGACTGGGGCGGGGTTGCCAAGCCGGCGGTGCCGATGGACCGCACCGTCGTCTACGAGGCTCATGTGAAGGGCGTGTCCAAGCGGCACCCGCTGGTGCCTCCGGCGCTGCACGGCACGTACGCCGGCCTCGCCCACCCGGCGATGGTGGAGCATTTCCTCTCGCTCGGCATCACCAGCATCGAGCTGCTCCCGGTGCACGCGTTCGCGACCGAACCGCGTCTGCTCCAGCACGGTCTCACCAATTACTGGGGATACAACACCCTGAACTTCTTCACCCCGCACGCGCCGTACGCGACGGAACAGGCGCGACGCGAGGGGCCCGAGGCGGTGCTCCGCGAGTTCAAGGGGATGGTGCGGCTGCTCCACGAGGCGGGCCTCGAGGTCATCCTCGACGTGGTCTACAACCACACGGCCGAAGAGGGCATCGGCGGCCCGCGCTCGAGTCTCCGCGGAATCGACAACCGCGCCTATTACCGGCAGCACGAGGACGGCGCGTACATCGACGTGACAGGCTGCGGCAACTCGGTCGACACGTCGACGGATGCCGCGGCCCGCCTGATCCTCGACTCGCTTCGCTACTGGGCCCGCGACGTCCAGATCGACGGTTTCCGCTTCGACCTCGCCGCGACCCTCGGCCGGGATCGGTCGCACGCCTTCACCCCGGAGCATCCCCTGCTGCGCGCCATCGTCGACGACCCCGCCCTCGCCGACGTGAAGAAGATCTCCGAGCCGTGGGACGTCGGCATGGGCGGGTGGCAGACGGGCAACTTCGGGTCCGGCTGGAGCGAGTGGAACGACCGCTATCGCGACCGCGTCCGAAACTTCTGGCTCTCCGACGTCGACTATGCGCGTCGCGCCTCGACGGCACCGGTCGGCATCGGCGGCTTCGCGACGCGCCTCGCGGGCTCGTCGAACACCTTCTCGGCGGATCGCGGTCCGCTCGCGAGCGTGAACTTCGTGACCGCCCACGACGGTTTCACGCTCCGCGACCTCGTCTCGTACGACGTCAAGCACAACCTCGGCAACGGGGAGCAGAACCGCGACGGCGCCGATACCAACCGCTCGTTCAATCACGGCGCGGAAGGGCCGACCGACGACGAGACGATCCTCGCCACGCGGCGCAAGGCGATGCGGAACCTGCTGGGGACGCTTCTCCTCTCGGCGGGCGTACCGATGCTGACGGCCGGGGACGAGTTCGGCCGCACCCAGCGCGGCAACAACAACGCCTACTGCCACGACTCTCCGCTGACCTGGCTGTCGTGGGAGCACGCGCCCTGGCAGCAGGACCTGTTCGCGCACGTGCAGCACCTTCTCCGTCTGCGCCGGGAGAACCCGGCGCTGCGTCCGCGGCGATTCGCGCGGCTCGGCGAGCACATCCCGTCCGCGTCGGTGATGGAGTGGTACGACGAGCACGGCGAGACGATGTCGATCGAGCGGTGGACGAATCCCGCGCACCGCACGCTCCAGTACGTCGCCGCGTCGACTCCCGAGCACGAGGAGTTCAACCGCATCCTGCTGATCGTCCACGGGACGGAGCGGCCGATCGACGTGACTCTCCCACCGATAGCCGGCGCTGAGCGTTTCACGCCCCTGTGGTCGAGCGTCGATGAGAGGCCCGTGGTAGCCGAGGACGCGCTGACGGCCGGCGATGTGGTTCCCGTGGCGGGCACGTCGATGCGCCTCTTCCGAGTCGACTGATCGGCACGCCCAAGTCAAGCGCCTGTCGCCTTCTCTGTGGTCGCGGTAGGTTCGGAACGTGGTCACGACGTCGCGAACTCCGCGTTCCCGCCCGTGGCGGAGCGCCTCCGCCATCCCCGTACGCGAAGCCCGCGAGTGGCAGCCCGCTCGCGTCACGGCGACACGCCGAATACCCCTCGCGCGGCCGTATCCTTCGGTCCCCTGGGGCGATTACGCGCCCAAGGCCTACGCGAGCGAAGCCGTCCCCTTCGGCGTGACGGCGTTCCGCGAGGGTCACGACCGCATCGGCGTCCAGGTCAGGCTGACCTCGCCGTCGGGTGACGAGTCGCTGCACCGTCTTCAGCCCCTGAACGACGGGTTCGATCGCTGGGAGACGACCGTCGCCCTCCTCGAGGAGGGCGCGTGGACGTTCCGCTTCGAGGCCTTCGCCGACGAGTTCGCGACGTGGGAGCACGCGGCCGATCTCAAGATCGCCGCGGGAGTGGATGCCGCGCTCATGCGCGAGATGGGAGCCCTCCTGTTCACGCGTGCCGCCGGTGAGCGTGGCCGACCCAGATCGCAGCGGGAGGCCCTCACCTCGGCGGCCGAGACCCTGCGCAACCCCGCCGTGAGCGACGACGCGGCCCTGACGGTGGTCCGAGACGAGACGATCGCCGGCTACTTCCGTGAGCGTCCGCTGATGGCCCTCACCACCGTGGGCGACGATCTGTCGCTGCGAGTCGAGCGCGAGCGGGCCGGCGTGGGCGCCTGGTACGAGTTCTTCCCCCGATCGGAGGGAGCACGCACGCTTCGGGACGGCACGATCAAGAGCGGCACGTTCCGCACCGCCGCGCGGCGCCTCCCCGCGGTCGCGGCCATGGGGTTCGACGTGCTGTACCTTCCGCCGATCCACCCCATCGGCACCCTCAATCGCAAGGGTCGCAACAACACCCTCGATCCGGGCCCCGCCGACCCCGGATCGCCGTGGGCCATCGGGTCGGCCGAGGGGGGTCACGACGCCGTGCATCCCGATCTGGGAACGCTGGCGGACTTCCGCGCGTTCGTGCGGGCGGCGCGAGCCGAGGGCATCGAGATCGCGCTGGACTTCGCGCTGCAGGCCGCGCCGGACCACCCCTGGGTGAGCGAGCACCCGGAATGGTTCACGACGCTCCCCGACGGGTCGATCGCCTACGCCGAGAACCCGCCGAAGAAGTATCAGGACATCTATCCGATCAACTTCGACAACGACCCCGCAGGCATCTACGCAGAGGCGCTCCGCGTCATCCGCCACTGGATCTCGCAGGGCGTCCGCATCTTCCGTGTCGACAATCCGCACACGAAGCCGCTGCAGTTCTGGGAGTGGCTCATCTCGACGGTCAACGCCGAGCACCCGGACGTCATCTTCCTCGCGGAGGCGTTCACCCGCCCGGCACCGCTGCAGAGCCTGGCCTCCGCCGGATTCCAGCAGAGCTACACGTACTTCACCTGGCGGAACACGAAGGAAGAGCTGGCGGAGTTCCTCTCCGGCCTGGCACGCGAGACGGCCGATTTCGTGCGACCGAACCTGTTCGTCAACACGCCGGACATCCTGACCGAGTACCTGCAGTTCGGCGGCCGCCCGGCCTACCGCATCCGTGCGGCGATCGCTGCCACTGCTGCTCCCACCTATGGCGTCTATGCGGGCTACGAGCTCTACGAGAACGTCGCCCGGCCCGGCTCGGAAGAGAACATCGACAACGAGAAGTACGAGTACAAGTTCCGGGACTGGTCCGGAGCCGTGGAGCGAGGAGAGTCGCTTGCGCCGTTCCTGACACGGCTCAACGAGATCCGTCGCGCGCATCCGGCGCTCCGCCAGCTGCGCAACCTCACCGTCCACTGGAGCGACGACGACGCCATCCTGGTGTACGTCAAGCACCTGCCGGGCGAGCTCTCGCCCGACGGCCGAACCGACACGATCATCGTCGTCGTCAACACCGACCCCCACTCCGTCAGGCAGACGATGGTCCACCTGGACACGAGGGTGTGGGGCGTCACACCGGGAGACCCGTACGACGTCGAAGACCTCGTGACCGGCGCCCGCTGGACGTGGACGGACCACAACTTCGTCCAGCTGGACGCCTTCGCCGAGCCCGTGCACATCCTCCACGTCAAGGAGCAGCGATGACGACGCCTTCAGACCACGTTCTCGACGCCGTCGGTGCCGGTGCGCACCATGACCCGCACGCCGTTCTGGGGATCCATCCCGACCGGGACGGCGCGGGCGGCGCCCAGTGGGTCGTCCGAACCCGCCGTCCTCTCGCGGCCTCCGTCACGGCGGTCTTCGGCGACGGGACGCGGGTGCCGCTCGAGCACGTGCGCGGCGGCATCTGGGAGGGAGTGCGGGCAGGCGGCGCGGGTGACGGCGCCTATCGGATCATCACCACCTACGAAGAGGGACCGGACTTCGTCGCCGACGATCCCTATCGGTTCACCCCCACGATCGGCGAGCTCGACCTGCACCTCATCGGCGAAGGCCGCCACGAGGAGCTGTGGCGCGTCCTCGGCGCGCATGTGCGGGAGCACCAGGGCGTCCAGGGCACGTCCTTCACCGTCTGGGCGCCGAATGCGCAGGCGGTCCGCGTGGTCGGTTCGTTCAACGACTGGGACGGCCAGGGCCACGCGATGCGCTCCATGGGCGGGACCGGAGTCTGGGAGCTGTTCGTCCCCGGTCTCGGCGCCGGCGCGACATACAAGTTCGAGCTGAGGACGCGCAGCGGCGGGTGGGTCGTCAAGGCCGATCCGATGGCCCGCTTCGCGGAGGTCCCGCCGGCCACCGCCTCGATGGTCGTCGAGACGGCGTACCAGTGGGAGGACGACGAGTGGATGTCTGTCCGAGCACGGACGGCGCCGCTCTCGAAGCCGATGTCCGTCTACGAGCTGCACCTCGGATCGTGGCGCCCGGGCTTGGGCTACCGCGACGCGGCCGACCAGCTCATCGAGTACGTCTCTGCTCAGGGGTTCACCCACGTGGAGTTCCTCCCCCTCGCCGAGCACCCGTTCGGTGGCTCGTGGGGTTACCAGGTGACCGGCTACTACGCCCCGACGAGCCGGTTCGGGCACCCCGACGACCTCCGCTACCTGATCGACCGCCTGCACCGCGCGGGCATCGGGGTCATCATGGACTGGGTGCCCGGTCACTTCCCGAAGGATGCCTTCGCGCTGGCGCGGTTCGACGGCGAAGCCCTCTACGAGCACCCCGACCCGCGACGCGGAGAGCATCGCGACTGGGGGACCTACATCTTCGACTACGGGCGCAACGAGGTCCGCAACTTCCTCGTCGCGAACGCGCTGTACTGGTTCGAGGAGTTCCACGTCGACGGCCTCCGTGTCGACGCGGTCGCCTCGATGCTGTATCTCGACTACTCCCGCAAGGACGGCGAGTGGGCTCCCAACATCCACGGCGGTCGGGAGAACCTCGAAGCCATCCGGTTCCTGCAGGAGGTCAACGCGACCGCCTACAAGCGCTATCCCGGGATCGCGATGATCGCCGAGGAGTCCACGAGCTTCCCGGGCGTGACCGCGCCCACCAGCCAGGCGGGGCTCGGGTTCGGCTTCAAGTGGAACATGGGGTGGATGAACGACTCCCTCCAGTACATCAAGCGGGACCCGATGTACCGCTCGCACCACGAGGGCGAGCTGTCGTTCTCGTTCGTCTACGCGTTCAGCGAGAACTACGTCCTCCCGATCAGCCACGACGAGGTCGTCCACGGAAAGGGAAGCCTCTTCGGACGGATGCCCGGGGACCACTGGCAGAAGCTCGCGAACATGCGCGCCTTCCTGGCGTACATGTGGGGCCACCCTGGAAAGCAGCTGCTGTTCATGGGGCAGGAGTTCGGCCAGCTGTCCGAGTGGTCGGAGGGGCGGTCGCTGGACTGGTGGCTCCTCGAGCAGCCGTCCCACGCGCAGCTGCTCGGATACGTGGCCGACCTCAACCGCGTCTACCGGGAGCACTCCGCGCTGTGGTCGCGTGACAGCGACGGCGCGGCGTTCAGCCGCCTGGGCGCACCGCAGTGGAACCCGAACGTGATCGCCTTCTCGCGGCGCGACTGGCACGGGAACACGGTGGCGGTGATCTGCAACTTCTCCGGCGTGCCCATCACCTCGTACGAGCTCGATCTGCCCGAGCAGGGTGTTTGGCACGAGATCCTCAACAGCGACGCGGAGAACTACGGCGGCTCCGGCGTCGGCAACCTCGGGATGGTGCACGCCGGCGACGGCGGTCGGGCGAGGATGGTCCTCCCGCCGCTCGGTGTCATCTGGCTGCGCCACGACCCCGAGGCTCACGTCCCCTCCCCCACCCGGGGCTGAGGAGACTCAGAACAGCAGCGAGGCGAGCCGGCTCCGCGCGCGGACGACGCGCGGGTCGGTGTCGCCGACCAGCCCGAACAGCTCCAGCAGTCTCTCGCGAACCGGGCCGCGATCCGCAGCCGCCAGCTGGCCGAACAGGTCGAGCAGGCGGTCGAACGCGTCGTCGATGTGCCCGCCCGCGACGTCCAGGTCGGCGACGGCGAACTGCGCGCTGACATCCTGCGGCGCCGCTGCGGCCGCCGCCCGCGCCGCCTGCAGGTCGAGTCCCTGCACACGGTCGAGAAGCCGCACCTGGCCGAGTCCGGCCCGGGCCTCGGCATCCCGCGGATTCTCAGCCAGCGCCCTCTCATAGGCGGCGATCGCCCGCGGGTAGTCCCCGGCCTCGATCGCCTCGAAGGCTTCCGCGTGCAACGGCGGCAGGGGCGGTTCGGCGGGCGCCTCGGGGGCCGCGGCACCGTCGACGGCCACCGTGCCTGTCACGCCGTTCTGCGCCGCGAGCTGGAGCAGCTGGGCGAAGACCTCCCGCACCTGCTGCTCGGGCACCGCACCGGTGAAGAGCGGAACCGGCTGGCCGCCGACGAGGGCCACGACCATCGGGATGGACTGCGCGCGGAAGGCCTGAGACAGCTGCGGGTTGGCGTCGACGTCGACCTTGGCGAGCACGAGCCGACCGCCGAGCTCGGTCACCACCTTCTCGAGGATCGGGCTCAGCTGCTTGCACGGACCACACCACTCCGCCCACAGGTCGACGACCACGGGGACGGTGCGCGAGAGCTCGAGGACCTGCGCGAAGGTCTCGTCCGTGGCATCCATCACCAAGGAGGCGACGGACGCCGCGGAGGAAGGCGCCACGGTATCTCCCGGTCCTGCGGCCGTCGGGCGATTGCGCAGCGCTGACAGGTCGACTGCACCGCGCAGAGCGGCGCCCGAGGTGGGATCGGTCACTTGATCACCTTCGCGTCGAGGATGTCGGACGAGTAGCCGAGCAACCGGATCTTCTCCGTGGAGCCCTGGCCGGGGACATAGAAGAATACCTGGTCGGTGAAGGTGGTCGTGAACCCGGTCGCCGACTGGTCCGCTCCGGCCAAAGCCTTCACGGTCGGGTTGTTCTCGAGCTTGATGACCGCATCCTCGTTGGTGGGCTTGACCGTGTCGGTCTCGTTGATGTTCACGGCCACGATCGCGCCGCTCTCGACGGTCGCGAGGGCGAACGGTCGGTGCTTGCCCGGGGTCGAGCCGAACGTGAGACTGCCGGTGTCGGAGGCGGTCGTGTTGAACTCCTCGAGGCGGGCCGTGCGGTCGACCGCGATCTGCTCCCGAAGGTGATCGCTCTCGACGTCGAACATCTCGTAGAACTCGCTGTCCTCGCCCTTGTTGATGACATCGGCATACGCGGCCGCGATGTCTTCCGGCGGCATGACGAGGAACGGGGAATCCATCGCAGGCTGGATGGCGCCGATGTACTCCGGCGCGAGATCGGGCACCGGCGTGGATGCCTCGAGGCTCGCCACATACGAGAGCTTGTAGGGGGCCCACGCGTTCTTCTGCGTGAGGACCATGATGCTCGAGGTCTTGGTCTCGTCGTCGTCGACCACGGCCATGACCGAGCGCGGCCAGCCGTCGTATGCCTGGGGCAGGACGATCTCGAGCGGCTTCGTCACGATGGGAGCGGGCGCCGGGTGATCGGCCACGGCGGCGCGCAGCGTGTAGTTGGTCGACCGCGCGGCCAGCGCCGGGCCGGTGAGGCGGGTGGCGGCGAGATCCCTGTCCATCGCCTCGTCGGCCTCGGTGACCGTGTCGGCGATCCGGGCGAGGATCCGCTCGGCCTGCGGCTTCGTCACGGCGGGTGCCTGCTGCCCCTCGGGAACGATCACCGACGCCGTGGGCGTCGGCGTCGGGGTCGGACCGAACTCGGGCCAGGCGTCGGCCGAGCAGCCGCTGAAGAGAAGAGCCGACACGGCGACCGCGGGCACGATCGCGAACGCCCGCCGGCCGCTGGTCACCGCGCGCCGCTTGGGCGGAGTCGCGCTGATGACGCCCTTGTCGCCGCCCTCGACCGCGATGTCGATCGGCTCCGTCACCGGCATGGGGAGACCTTTGCGCCGGGGACCGCGCGACCGCCGCACGTGCCGGATGCCGAGGATGTACAGGAACACCCCGAAGGCGAGAACGATGCCGCCGCCCACGATCAGCGGCCCCGCCCAAGGCGTCGAGTTCGCGATCGGCCACGAGACCGACACGTTCGCGGGTGCGGGCGCCGACCCGTCCGTGGCCACCAGCACGCTCATCTCGGCGGGGAGCTGGAGAGGGGCGATCAAGATGTCGCTCTGCTGGAACTCGTCGAGCCAGAGATCGGAGCCGACCGGGCTGCGGGGCTCCCGCTCCGCCGCGGCGTCATCGGCCGGGGCCTCGGCCCCGTCCGCGGGCGGTTCGGGCTCGACCAGGGCCGTCTCGATCTCACCGGCGTCGTCGAGAGTCGCGTGGTTGTACGGCGTGTCGGAGAGCCACGCCTGCATGTCGGCGGTGCGCCCATAGGCGGCGAAGATGTCGCCCTCCCCCTGCGCGCGGAGCGTCTGCGCACCCGCGGTCTCGTTGAGGACGGCGCCGTCGATCAGCAGGTACGGCGCCTCCTCCTCGACGGAGATCGCCGCGATGTCGGTGTCGGGCCCCTGGAAGATCGTTCGCTGCGCGATGCCTGCCCCGATCATCACGGCGGCGAGGACGAACGCCGCGACGGCCCATACGAAACGCACGAAGAACACCTCTCCCGGGCCCATCCGGACGGCATAGACCCACACTCGACATTTCAGACTAGCGAAAGTGACCTGAAAACAGCCCGGGAGGGACCATTCCCGGGCCTGGACGTCCCCAGTGCGTATCCTGACCTGACAGGTGCCGTGCGTCGCGGCGGCTGAGGCGGGGAGGCCGAATGAAGGTGCACAATCCATTCCGGGTCGCGTTCGTGGCGACACTCGGAGTGGGGCTCGGATTGGTGCTGATCGGCAGCATCCAGACCCTGTCGACCATCCTCCTGTACGTCGGGACCGCGCTCTTCCTGTCTCTGGGCCTTGACCCCGTCGTCGCGTGGCTCGAGAGGCGGAAGCTGCCCCGCTGGGCCGCGGTCCTCATCACGATCCTCGCCGTCCTGGCGGCTTTCGCGGGCATCATCCTGATGGTCGTGCCGATCATCGTCGGTCAGGTCGGTCAGCTCGTCGCGGCGATCCAGGATCTCGTCGAGGAAGGATCCTGGGATCCGGTCAACGAGCTGAAGGACTGGCTGCATGCGAACTTCCCGCTCCTGAACGTCGATGAGCTGTTCACCTACCTCGAGGACTGGTTCAACTCGCTCGACCTGGGTCAGGTCGGCAGCGAGATCGGCGGCGGGATCATCGCCGTCGGCGGCGCGGTGCTCGCGGGCCTCGCCGGCGCGTTCATCGTGCTGATCCTCACCATCTACTTCACGGCCTCGACTCCGAACCTCAAGCGGGCCGTCTACCAGCTCGTCCCGGCTTCCAAGCGGGCGCGGTTCATCGACCTCGGCGAGCAGATCACGGACTCCGTCGGGTACTACGTCATCGGCCAGCTCAGTCTCGGTGTGATCAACGGCGTGCTCAGCGCGATCTACCTTTCCATCATCGGAGCGCCGTTCCCCGCTGTGCTCGCGGTCATCGCGTTCTTCTTCTCGCTGATCCCACTCGTGGGGACGTTGACCGGATCGACCATCATCGTGCTCGCGTGCCTCGTTCCCGGGCTCGGAGGGTCGCCCGGAACCGGGCTGGCCGCCGCCATCTACTACCTGATCTACATGCAGATCGAGGCGTACGTCATCTCGCCCCGCATCATGGGCCGTGCCGTGTCGGTCCCCGGCGCGGTGGTCGTCATCGCCGCTCTCGCCGGCGGCGCTCTCCTGGGGCTCCTCGGTGCACTCGTGGCGATCCCGGTCGCGGCGAGCATCCTGATCATCTACCGCCAGGTGGTGATCCCCCGCCAGAACGAACGGTGAGCGGATGCCGCGACCCGGTCAGCCGTCGACGACCGCGCCCTCCCACTCCGTGGGGAGCGGCAGCGCATCCGGGTTCACCGCGGCGACGATCTCGGTCAGCACCCGGCGCGTCTGGTTCTCGCCGACCCACAGGTGCTTTCCCCCCTCCACGGGAACCAGGACCGCGTGCGGGACGGACGCGAATCGGGCGGCTGCGGCATCCGGCTGCAGGTAGTCGTCGAACTCGGGAACGACGACGACCATCCGGCGCCCGTCCCCTGCCCAAGCCGCCACCTCTTCGTCCGTCGCGCGGTGCAGCGGCGGCGAGAGGAGGATCACGCCCTCGACGTCGTGGTCGCGACCGTACTTCAAGGCGACCTCCGTCCCGAAGGACCAACCCACGAGCCACGGGCGCGGAAGCGACCGTTCCCGGACGAAGTCCATGGCGGCCGCGAGGTCGAAGGCCTCCGCTCGGCCGCCGTCGAAGGCGCCCTCGCTCGTTCCCCGCGGTGAGGTCGTTCCCCGCGTATTGAACCGGAGCACGGCGAGGTCGGCCAGGGCCGGCAGCCGTCCCGCGGCTTTGCGAAGAATGTGCGAGTCCATGAACCCGCCCGCGGTGGGAAGCGGATGCAGCGTGACGAGCGTCGCGACCGGCTCCCGGTGCTCGGGCTCGGCGAGCTCCCCGACGAGCGTCAGCCCGTCGATCGTCTCCAGCGAGATGTCTTCCCGCCGCGCGGGCAGCAGCATCGGTCCGCGGATCTCCATCGTCATCCGTTCTTCTCTCGCCGGCCGTCAGGCCGTCTTCCAGCAATGGCTGTGCCAGTGACGCCGCGCCGCGAGATCGGCCCGGTCGCCGAGGACGCCGTCCGCGCGCCACGCGACGACATGGGCGGTGCCCTCGGCGATGACGCGACCGCACCCCGGGCAGACGTACGGCTTCTGCGCCTGCCCGGCCGACACCGGCTGAACGGTCCATTCCACGCCGCGCCGCACCTCGCTGCGCTTCCACCCCGCGAGGAGGCGCTCGAAGGAGTCGTCACCACCGGCATCGGGACGGCGGCGGTTCGACCGCGGCATCGCGGTCAGTACCAGCCGACGCTCTGCGAGTGCCCCCAGGCGCCGCACGGGCTGCCGTACCGGCCGCCGATGTAGCCCAGCCCCCAGGAGATCTGCGTCGCCGGGTTGGTCTCCCAATCGGCGCCGGCCGTCGCCATCTTGTTGCCCGGGAGCGCCTGCGGGATCCCGTAGGCGCCGCTCGAGGCGTTGTAGGCGTTGACCCGCCAGCCCGACTCCTTGTTCCACAGTGCCACCAGGCACGCGAACTGGTCGTCTCCCCAGCCACGGGCGAGGACCATCTGGTAAGCGATCGCCTGCGCGCTCCCCGGATCGGGCGTGACGAAGGGCGGCGCCCATCCCGTCGACGGCGACGAGCTCGTCTCAGCCTCCACGACGGGCTCGGGCGTGGGAGTCGGCTTGGGCTTCACGTACACCGAGTAGTTTCCGCGGTCGAGCGATCGAGACCCGCCGGCTGCGGCATCCGCCCCACTCTCATCCACGGCGAGTGTCTGCACGTCTCCGAGCGAGCTCGCGTAGAGCGTGACGGCGCCGTTCTCCTCGGCGTTCGCGACCGTGAGCGCGGTGCCCATGGGGCCGACGTAGGCGGCAGCGAAACCGACAGCGGCGAAAGCTGCGAACACGCCCATGACTCCGCGACGTCGAGACCAGCGAGGCTGCGGCGTCGGCGTCGCCCGCGGAGCGGGCACGGGAGCTGCGGTGCGAGTCGACACGTCGTGGCGGCGCGAACGCCGCGTCTGGGTGAGCTCGTTTCCGGAAGTCACAGTCCCCCGAGTCTAGCGATCGCCCGGCGACCGTGCCATCCGCACCGCCCGGGTGGGTCAGGACACCGCCAGCATGACCTCGACGACGGCGTCGAGGACCGCGTCGACCTGCGCCTCCCGGTAGCCGCCCCGCTGCATTCGGAAGGCGACCGCCCGCACCTGCTCGACCGTCACCGAGTCTCCGGTCTCGAGATAGCGAGCGATCTTCTCGGACACCAGATCGACCTCGTCGATCCGGTAGCCATAGCGCAGCGACGATACGCGATCGAACCGGCGTCCCCGCGGCCGGCTCAGGCGGTCCAGCACCACCTGAGCGGTTTCGCGAGTCCGTCCCACCCACGCGCGGGCGCCCACGCCCGAAACGGCCGCCTCACGCTCGCGCGCCGCGAACGCGTCCTCGATGCGCCCGAGAGCAGCGTCGACGGAGGCGATGGCGTAGCCGCGACGTACCAGGGGGAAAGCGACGCTGCGGACGTCGCTCGAGGTGAGACTGTCGCCACCGACCTCGAAGGCCGTGCGGGCGCGAGCCAGGAACTCATCGACCGCCGTCTTGTCGTACCCCTTCTCGCGCCCCCGGGTCTCGGGGAACGCCGCGGGCGCGGACGCGGGCGCTGTCGTCATGATGCCACCAGGGGGGTGAAGAGGTAGTAGAGCGCGAGCGCGGCCGCCGTGGACGGGAGGATGGAGTCCAGCCGGTCCAGGACCCCGCCGTGGCCCGGAAGCCACGAACTCATGTCCTTGATGCCGAGGTCGCGCTTGATCATGGACTCCCCGAGATCGCCCGCGGTCGCCGTGCCGAGCACGACGATGCCGATGATGACACCCATCCACCATTCGAGGCCGAGGAGGAGCACGGCCAGGAGCACACCCGCCACGACGGAGGCCAGGACCGCGCCCGCGAATCCCTCCCAGGTCTTCTTCGGGCTGATCTTGGGCGCCATCGGGTGCCGCCCGAAGCTGAGCCCCGCCGCGTAGGCGCCGGTGTCGGCGGCGACGACGACGGCGATGAACGAGAGCACCCACCATTCGCCGCCGTCTTGGGCGAGGAGCACCAGACACAGACTCGCGAGGAAAGGCACGTACAGCTGGATGAACCCGGCGATCAGGACGTCGGCGAGCACGTCGCCGTACCGCCTGCCGTCACGCGCCGCCATCTGGACGAGCAGGCGCCAGACCACCACGACCGCGACGGCGACGAACACGATGACCCAGTGCAGCCAGAGATCGAAGAAGTAGCCCGAGAGCACGACGATCCCACCCATGACGAGCTGCGGGACGACATCGACGCGCCGGCCCGACACTCGGAGGGCGCGCGCGAACTCGAAGACGCCGAGCACCACGGCGGCGAGACCGAAGAGGAGGAACAGCTGCTTGACGAACACGAGCGAGCCCACGAAGACCGCGCCGGCCGCGATGCCGATGAGGATGGCGAGGATGAGGTCGCGGCCCGTGCGCTGCTTGATGCGCTCGTTGGCGACTTCGAACTCGGCGCGCGCGTGGGCGACCTGGCTCTCGAACTCGTTGCGGGCGGCCCTCAGGTGGGTCTGCAGTCCCGGTTCAGCGGAGGGACCGCCGGGCGACATCCCGGGCGCCCCCGCGGGGAGCGGTGGCGCGGGAGGGATGCCGGCGTGCGAGGACCCGGTCGAACCCCCGTTCCCCGCCGACCGACCCTCGTCGGGCGCGGCGGGAGATCCCGACACCTTGCTCGCGCGGAGCGCCTCCGCCGCCTCACGGCGGGTCAGCGGCACGTCGCCCGAGGGGGATCCCCCCTCGGTCGGTTCACCGGATGCGTCGGCCATCGGGCCTCACACCTCGAGGAGCTCCGCCTCTTTGCGCTTGAGCGCCTCGTCGATGGCATCGACGTGCGCGCGCGTGAGGGCGTCCAGCTCTTTCTCGGCGCGGGTCAGCTCGTCCTCGCCGAACTCGCTCTTCAGGTCGTCGAGGTCGTCCTTGGACTTGCGACGGATGCCGCGGACGTGCACCTTCGCGTCCTCGCCCTTCGAGCGGACGAGCTTCACGAACTCGCGGCGCCGCTCCTCGGTCAGCTCCGGGAGCGTGACGCGAATGAGATTGCCGTCGTTCGTCGGGTTCGCGCCGAGATTCGGCTGATCGCGAATCGCCTGCTCGATCGCCTTCAGAGCCGACTTGTCGTAGGGAGTCACGACGAGGGTACGGGCCTCGGGGTTGTTGAGGGAGGCCAGCTGAGCCAGCGGGGTGGGGGTGCCGTAGTAGTCGACGAGGATCTTCTGGAACAGCTGCGGGTTGGCGCGTCCCGTCCGCACCGTCGCGAAGTCCTCCTTCGCAGCCTCGACAGCGCGGTCCATGCGCGCTCCGGCATCGGCCAAGACGTCCGCGATCACAGTGTCTCCTTCGCGTAGATGGGGCGAGGCAAGTCTAGTCAGCGCAGAAGGGTCACGCCGTGACGAGCGTGCCGATCGAGTCGCCGAGCAGCGCCTTCGTGACGTTGCCGGCCGGCTCCATGCCGAACACCCGCATGTCCATGCGGTTGTCCATGCACAGGCTGAAGGCGGTCGAGTCGACCACCTTCAGTCCCCGCTGAAGGGCGTCCAGGTAGGTGATCCGGTCGATACGGGTGGCCGTCGCGTCCTTCTTGGGATCCGCCGTGTAGACCCCGTCGACCCCGTTCTTGGCCACGAGCACCTCGCGGGCGCCGATCTCGAGCGCGCGCTGGGCCGCCACGGTGTCGGTGGAGAAGTAGGGCAGGCCGGCACCCGCGCCGAAGATCACCACCCGTCCCTTCTCCATGTGGCGCTCGGCGCGCCGCGGGATGTACGGCTCGGCCACCTGCGTCATCGAGATCGCGGACTGGACCCGCGTGGCCGCACCCGCCTGCTCGAGGAAGTCCTGGAGGGCGAGCGCGTTCATCACCGTGCCGAGCATGCCCATGTAGTCGGCCCGCCCACGGTCCATGCCGCGCTGGCTGAGCTCCGCCCCGCGGAAGAAGTTCCCGCCGCCGACGACCACCGCGATTTCGACGCGGTCGACCGCCTCGGCGATCTCGCGGGCCATCTGACTCACCACGTCGGGGTTGACCCCGAGCTGGCCGCCTCCGAACGCTTCACCCGACAGCTTCAGGAGGACGCGACGGCGCCCGGTGTTCTCATTGATCACGACGATCCTCTCGTTGACGACAAACTACCGAAGGGCATGAGAAAAGGCCCGCACCGTATCCGATGCGGGCCTTCTCGGGTGCTTACGCGCCGACCTTGAAGCGAGCGAACCCGGTGAGGGTCAGCCCGGCGTCCTTGGCGACCTGCGCCACGGAGACCTTGTTGTCCTTGGCGTAGTCCTGGTCGAGCAGCGAGACCTGCTTGAAGAACGCGTTCACGCGGCCCTCGACGATCTTCGGAAGCGCGGCCTCGGGCTTGCCCTCGTTGCGCGAGATCTCGGTGACGATCTCACGCTCCTTCTCGACCTCGGCCTCCGGGACCTCGTCCCGGGAGAGGTAGGAGGGGTTGGCGAAGGAGATGTGCTGCGCGATGCTGCGGGCCGTCTCGGCGTCGTCGCCCGTGTAGGCCAGCACCACACCCACCTGCGGCGGGAGGTCCTTGCTGGTCTTGTGGAGGTAGATCTCGAAGTTGTCGCCCGACAGCGTGCGCACGCGGCGGAGCTCGACCTTCTCACCGATGATGGCGGCCTCATCGGAGATGAGCTCCCCCACCGTCTGGTCGCCGGCGGGCGCGGCCAGCGCGGCTTCCGCCGACTCGGCGCCGGCGGCAGCGGCCGCCTCGAGCACCTTGTCTGCGAGCGCGATGAAGCGCTCGTTCTTCGCGACGAAGTCGGTCTCGGTGTTGAGCTCGAGGATGGTGACCTTGTCGCCCACCTGCTTCGCGGCGACGAGACCCTCGCTGGTGGAGCGGTCGGCACGCTTGGCGTTGCCCTTGGCGCCCTTGAGGCGGAGGATCTCGACGGCCTTCTCGAGGTCGCCGTCGGCCTCCTCGAGCGCCTTCTTGGTGTCGACCATGCCGGTGCCCAGCTGCTCGCGCAGGGCCTTGATGTCGGCGATCGTGAAGTTTGCCATGGGTGGCGGCTCCTTGCTTGTGGTGAGTTCTGAGGATGCCTCGGCGGGACCGTACTGCGCGCGCTGGCTCAGTGCGATCCCGCCGAGGCGACGTTCATTCGGGGGCGCCGATTACTTGTCGGCGGCCTCGGCGTCTGCGACCTCTGCGGCGTCCTGGTCGGCGTCCGCGGCGATCGCCTCGTCGTGCGCAGCCGCGCCCTCGACATCGGCGGACGACTCGGTGGCGGCCTCGGCGACCTCTTCCGTCTCGGTGGTGGGCGCCTCGGCGGCGCCGCCCTGCTCGAGCAGTTCGCGCTCCCAGTCGGCGAGGGGCTCGGCGTCGGCCGACTCGTCGGTGGGCTGGTGACGCTGGATGAGGCCCTCGGCGGCGGCGTCGGCGATGATGCGCGTGAGCAGGCTCACCGAGCGGATCGCGTCGTCGTTGCCGGGGATCGGGTACTGGAACTCGTCCGGGTCGGCGTTGGTGTCGAGGATGCCGATGACGGGGATGCCGAGCTTCGTGGCCTCGTCGACCGCGAGGTGCTCGCGCTTGGCGTCGATGACCCAGATCGCCGACGGCGTCTTCTGGAGGTTGCGGATACCGCCCAGCGACTTGTGGAGCTTGTCGAGCTCGCGCTTCTTGATGAGCAGCTCCTTCTTGGTGAAGCCGCTCGCAGCCGGGTCGTCGAAGTTCAGCTCTTCGAGCTCCTTCATGCGCGCGAGGCGCTTGGACACGGTCTGGAAGTTGGTGAGGAGGCCACCGAGCCAGCGCTGGTTGACGTACGGCTGCCCGACGCGCGTCGCCTGCTCGGCGACGATCTCCTGGGCCTGCTTCTTGGTGCCCACGAAGAGGATCGTGCCGCCGTGCGCGACGGTCTCCTTGACGAAGTCGTACGCCTTGTCGATGTAGGTGAGCGACTGCTGCAGGTCGATGATGTGGATGCCGGAGCGCTCGGTGAGGATGAAGCGCTTGACCTTCGGGTTCCACCGGCGGGTCTGGTGCCCGAAGTGAACGCCGCTGTCGAGCAGCTGGCGGATCGTGACGACGGCCATGGCCGTTCTCCTGTTCTGACGCTGTCGCGTCTCTTGCGGTTGTGTCGCGTCGGCGGATGGCCGACGAGCCTGGTGCCCGGCACACGCCCGCTCGCAGAGGATCTGCAAGACCGTTGGGAGTGGTTGCCGCACCGCGCTGTCTCGACGACGTCGCGGGTGCTCTGGGCACGCGGAGTCACCCCGACTCGCGGGGTGCCGAACCAGTGTATCAGCAGCGCCTTCTCCCCTGCGCGTTCCGAAGAGCGGTTCTCCCCGACAGGAGCGCAGCGTGCAGGCATCCGGTGCCGAGACGCCATGCTCGGCACATGAGGAACTCGCACGGCACGCGCGCAGGGGGCGTCATCGCGACGGCCCTCGCCCTCCTCCTCGCGCTCCCCGCCGGAGCGGCGGACGGGGTCTCCGCGGGGGCACCGCCCGGCGACGATCGCCGCGCCGACGGCTGGATCTGGCCGGTGTGGCCGCCACGCGTGGAGCGGGCGTTCGAAGCGCCGGCTCATCGATATGGGCCGGGACACCGCGGCATCGACCTTCGCGCGGAACCGGATGCCACGGTCGTCGCCCCGGCCGCGGGCGAGGTGGCGTTCTCGGGGTCTGTCGCCGGGCGCGGCATCCTGACCATCGATCACGGCTCGGGTCTGGTGTCCACTCTCGAGCCGGTCGACTCCGACCTCCCTGCCGGCACCGTCGTCACGGCGGGGCAGACGGTCGCGGAGCTGTCGGTCGGCGGGCATGCGGAGCCGGGCACGCTCCATTTCGGCGTGAGAAGGGATGGCGAGTACATCAACCCGCTGCTGCTTCTGGGCAGCGTGCCGCGCGCGGTGCTCCTGCCCTGCTGCTGAGCTACGCCCGCGGGTGCGCGAGGCGATACGTCGCCGTCAGTCGCTCGCTGGAGACGTGGGTGTAGATCTGGGTCGTTCCGAGACTGGCGTGCCCGAGGATCTCCTGAACGGCACGCAGGTCGGCCCCGCCGTCGAGCAGGTGCGTCGCGGCGGAATGGCGCAGCGCATGAGGACCGACCGTGGCGCCCAGTTCGGGACCGAGAGCCCGGGCGACGACGTCATAGGCGGCGCGGGTGCCGAGGCGGGCTCCCCTGGCTCCGAGGAACAGCGCTGTGGTCTCGGCCCGGTCTCCCCGCCGGGCCAGCAGCGTCGGCCTGGCTCGGACCAGGTAGGCGTCGACGGCGCGGGAGGCGGCGCCTCCATAGGGCACGACCCGCTCCTTCGCCCCCTTGCCGAGAACGCGGGCCGTGCGCCGCTGGCGGTCGAGATCGGCGACATCGAGCCCGCAGAGCTCCGACACCCGCAGACCCGCCCCGTACAGCATTTCGAGCAGCGCGTGGTCGCGCAGCGCGACGGGGTCGCCCTCGGCCGCCGAAGCCGCCATGGCATCGAGGACGCGCGTGAGCGCATCGGCGGTCGCGACGCGAGGCAGCGTCCGTCCGCGTTTGGGTGCCACCAGTCGAAGGGACGGATCCTCCGACAGGAGTCCGGAGTCGGCACACCACGCGAAGAAGCCGCGCGCCGTGGAGGTGCGGCGGGCGATGGTCGATCTCGCGTCGCCCCGCTGCGTGGCTCGCCACAGCCAGTCCCGGAGGGTCTCGAGGTCGACCGACGCCAGTGGGACCGATCCCGTCGTCGTCGACAGATCTGCGAGATCGGCGCGATACGCACGCACGGTCGCGGGCGACAGCCGACGGACGTCGGCGAGCATCCGTGCGTACGCGTCCGCGGCGTCCTCCAGCATCATGCCTCCAGCATCGTGCACGCGGCACCTGGCTCGGCGGCGGCGCGCTCCGTGCCATGGGATCAGGCACCGGCTCCTCCCCAGCCGTGCGCGTCGTCCGCCCATGCACGGATCGCGCTGCTCACCCGGATCGTGCCGCTCCTCCCCCGCACGATGAGGACATGGCAGCGAAAGACGACCTCGGGCGAGCCGGCGAGGAGCGGGCGGCGACGTACTTCAGGGACCAGGGATACGCGATCCTCTCCCGCAACTGGCGGTGCGACGGCGGCGAGATCGACCTCGTCGTCGGCTCCGCGGACGACATCGCGATCGTCGAGGTGAAGACGCGCCGCAGCGAGGCGTTCGGTCACCCGTTCGAAGCCGTCGACTCCCGCAAGCGCACCCGTCTGTGGCGGCTCGCGGTGGCCTGGGCTGCCGCGCATCGCGACGCCGTGCAGGGGCGCCGACTCCGGGTCGACGCTGTCGCGCTGACCGGATCCGATCCGCGCACCGCTCGGCTCGAGCACATCGTCGACGTGGAGGTGCCGTGAGCGTCGCGCGGACGTGGGCGGTCGCCCTGCTCGGCGCGGAGGGCGAAGTCGTCGAGATCGAGGCCGACCTGTCGAACCAGACGCCGGAGTTCAAGATCATCGGGCTTCCCGACAAGGCACTCGGTGAGGCCGTCCAGCGGGTGCACAACGCCTGCACGAACAGCGGCATCCCTTTGCCCCGGCGGCGCCTCACCGTCAACCTCTCTCCCGCCAGCCTCCCGAAGCACGGCTCCGGGTTCGACCTCGGGATCGCGATCGCGTGCCTGGCGACCGAGGGGAAGATGGATGCCTCGTCCCTCATGAGAACCGTGCATCTGGGTGAACTCGGGCTGGACGGTCGGGTGCGTCCGATTCCCGGCATCCTCCCCGCCGTCCTGGCTGCAGCGCGCGCCGGCCGAGACCGCGTGGTGGTGCCGTGGGCGAACGTGGCCGAGGCACGTCTCGTGGGGTCCGTCGAAGTCGTCGGGGCGGTCAATCTCGCGCAGGTGGCGGCCCTCCACGGAGCGGAGGTCGACCCGCGCGACGACGACCCGGTCGAACTCGACGACGATCACCCTCCCGTCGGGGCAGCACCCGATCTCGCTGATGTGATCGGTCAGTGCGAGGCCGTCGAGGCGCTGGTCGTCGCGGCCGCGGGCGGTCACCATCTGCTCATGTGCGGCCCACCGGGCGCTGGAAAGACCATGCTGGCGCGCCGACTCCCGGGCATCCTGCCCGAGCTGGATGACGACGCGGCGCTCGTGAGCGCATCCATCCGGAGCCTCTCCGGATCCCGGGTGGTCGAGCTGTCCCGGACGCCGCCTTTCGAGGCGCCGCACCACAGCGCCAGCGTGGCCGCGCTCGTGGGCGGCGGATCCCGCACGGTGCGGCCGGGCGCCATCGCCCGCGCCACCGAAGGCGTCCTCTTCCTCGACGAGGCGGGTGAATTCACCGCCGCCGCCCTCGATGCGCTGCGGCAGCCGCTCGAGAACGGTTCGATCACCATCCACCGGGCCGCTGCCACGGCGGAATTCCCGGCGCGCTTCCAACTCGTGCTCGCGACGAACCCCTGCCCGTGCGGCAACTACGGCATCAAAGGCGGCTCGTGCACCTGCCCGCCCGCAGCGATACGTCGCTATCTCGGTCGCCTGTCGGGACCGCTCCTGGACCGCATGGACATCGAACTCACTCTCTCGCGGGTCTCGGTGGCCCAACGCGAGCTCGACGTCGCCGCCATGACCACAGCGGACGCCCGCGCACGCGTCATGGAGGCTCGACACCGCACGAGGCGCAGACTCGTCGACACCCCCTGGCGGGTCAATGCCGAGGTGCCGGGAACCTGGCTGCGGGAAGGACCCGCGGCGCCGCCGCCGATGGTGAGACGTCCGTTGGACGCGGCGCTGCACCGCGGCGGGATCACTCTGCGCGGCTACGACCGCGTACTGCGGGTCGCCTGGTCTCTCGCCGACCTGAACGGCCGCCCGCAGCTCAGCGCCGACGAGATCGGCCGGGCGCTCTACCTCAAGAAGGGGATCGCCCTGTGAGACCGCTCTTCGACCCCGCAGCCGCACAGGAAGCGCTCGGTCCGGCCGCAGTAGCGGGTGAAGATCCGGATGCCGCGCGAGAGCGCTACGCGACGATCGTCTGGAGCCACCTCGTGGAGCCGGGCGACGCGGTCGCCGGGCGGCTCGTGCTGGCGCACGGCTGGTCCGGCGCCCTGCGGATCGCCACGGGTGACCACACCGCCGCATCGCTCACCCCGAGGGAGCTCGCCGAGGGCAGGAAACGCTGGCTGCCGCGCCTCGACGCCGAAGCGGTGACCCAGAGTCTGCGCACCGGCGCGCGGGCCGGCGTCACGGTCGTCACCCGTGCGGACGCCGAATGGCCGCAGCACCTCGACGATCTGGGCCCGCACGCGCCGCATTGCCTCTGGATCCGTGGCGAGGCCGGCCGTCTCACCGCGCTCGAGCCCGCCGTCGCCATCGTGGGCGCTCGCGCCGCGACGTCGTACGGCGAGCATGTCGCCGTCGAGCTGGCCGCCGACCTCGCAGGCGGCGGCGTCGCCGTCGTCTCCGGCGGGGCGTACGGCATCGACGGCGCCGCGCACCGCGCAGCCCTGATGAGCGGGGGCGTCACGGTCGCCCTGCTCGCCGGCGGCGTCGATCGCGCGTACCCTGCCGGGCATGCCGCGCTGATCGACCGCGTCGCGACACACGGTGTCGTGGTGAGCGAGGTGCCGTGCGGATCGGCGCCGACGAAGTGGAGATTCCTCCAGCGCAACCGGCTGATCGCCGCGCTCACCCAGGGCACGGTGGTCGTCGAGGCGGGCTGGCGGAGCGGCTCGCTCAACACGGCCGGCCACGCGGCCGCTCTCGGCCGAGCCCTCGGCGCGGTCCCCGGACCGATCACGTCCGCCGCGTCGGCCGGATGCCACCGGCTCCTCCGCGAGTACGGGGCCTCCTGCATCACGAGCGCGGACGACGTGCGCGAACTCATCGGCGCCGACGCCCTCACCCTCGCCCGAAGCGGCCCCGGTTCGGGCGCAGACCACCATCGCGACGGTGAACGCCCGGCCACCGACGACACGACGCGGGTCACGGACGCGCTGAGCACGCGCTCACCGCGAGCCGTTGCAGACATCGCGAGACGTGCCGGGATGGCGGCGGATCAGGTCGAGGCGATTCTCGGACTCCTGCACCTGGAAGGCGCCGCCGCGCCCACGACGAACGGCTGGCGGCTGACGAGGTCGAGCGGCTGAGGCATCCGCCCCGGACGCCTCACGTGTCGAGCGAAAGCTCCTCGGGCAGATGGAAGTCCCGCCGCTGAAGCTCCTCGACGTTGACGTCCTTGAAGGTCAGCACCCGGACCGCCTTGACGAAGCGATCCGCGCGATAGATGTCCCACACCCACACGTCCGACATCGAGATCTCGAAGTAGAAGTCGTGCTCGGTGTCACGGCGCACGACGTTCACCTCGTTCGCGAGGTAGAACCGCCGCTCGGTCTCGATCACGTACTGGAACTGCGAAACGACGTCGCGGTACTCGCGGTACAGGGCGAGCTCGAGCTCACGGTCGTAGTCTTCGAAGACTTCGTCATCCATGGTGTCCCCATCCTACGGGGGCGACCGGATGCCGCGCGTCCGCGTCCGCCGACGGCGGACAGCCCCTCAGAAGAGAGTCGGAGCGTCGGCGATCGACCACGACGCCCGGTGGTGCACGCTGATGCCGTGCTCGCGGATCGCATCGCGATGATCGGGGCTCGCGTACCCCTTGTTCCGTGCCCAGTTGTACGCGGGCAGTTCAGCGTGGAGCCCGGTCATCAGCGCGTCGCGGGCGACCTTCGCGATGACGGACGCCGCAGCAGCCGAGGCGCAGTCGCGGTCGGCCTTGATGACCGGCCTGACGACCAGCCCGTCGGCTCCCGCGGGAGTGATGTAGTCGTAGTTGCCGTCGAGGAGCACGATGGCATCTTCGGGGATCACGCCGTGCGCGCGGAGGTCCGCCAGGGCTCGCAACGAGGCGAGGCCCAACGCCCGCATGATGCCGAACTCGTCGATCTCGGCCGAACTCGCCCAGCCGACCGCGCTCGCCGACACCCACGACGCAGCGCGCGCCGCGACATCCGCCCGCTTCGGCTCCGGCACGAGCTTGGAATCACGGAGACCCTGGGGGATGCGCTTGCGCGACCGAGGTGCGTCGATCACCGCGGCGCCCACGGCCACCGGCCCCGCCAGCGCGCCACGCCCGACCTCGTCGCACGCGATGACGATCGCATGCTCCCGCAGGAGGCGTCGTTCGAGGGTGAGGCGCGGCTCCGCCACCGTCATCGCGCGGGCTCCTCCTGGGCTGGCTCCGGCACACCCGCGAAGTCGTCGTGATGGAAATCGAGGGATCCGAACCGGTCGAAGGGCCAGGTCACCAGGAACGCGCGGCCGACCACGTTGTCGACGGGCACGAAGCCCTCGCCCGGCTGATCCTGGTTGTAGCGCGAATCCTTCGACCGGTAGCGGTTGTCGCCGAGCACCCACAGGCTGTCGGCGGGAACGACGACGTCGAACGGGTCGCCTGACGCAGCCGAGCCGTCCGAGGGCAGCTTGATGTAATCGGTCTCGTCGATCGGCACGCCGTTGATCGTGATCTGACCGAGAGCGTTGCAGCACACCACATGGTCTCCCGGGAGACCGATCACCCTCTTGACGAGATGGTCATCGCTGTCGGGTGCCGACAGTCCGACGAGCGACAGGACCCACTCGACGGCCTCCACCGCGGGAGGGCGCGCCGGCTCGGTGCTCGGCGGCAGCCACCCGCCCGGATCGCGGAAAACGACGATGTCGCCGCGCTCGTATCCGCCGAAGCGCGGGGTGATCTCATCGACGAGGATGCGGTCGTTGATGTGGAGCGTGTCCTCCATCGACCCCGAGGGGATGTAGAACGACCGCACCAGGAAGGTCTTGACGAGGAACGACACGAGCACGGCGATGAGCACGATCACCAGCACGTCGCGCAGGAACGTCAGCCATCCACGGCGACGCGCCGGAGCCCGCCCCGACCTCGACCGGGACGACGGCGCCGGCTCGGCAGAGGCCGTCTTCTCGGTCGTCATACAGCACCCCTCACCGACTCGCCGCGGATCGGCGAGTCGTCCCTCAAGCGTCCCACATTCCGGGAGCGCTGACGTGTCCTCAGAGGACGGTTCCCGGAGGCTTCGCATCCGCAGGAGGCCGGCGCGAACCACGAAGCCCCCGGATCGCGAGGGATCCGGGGGCTTCGACGCGGGAGGAACTCAGTTCTCGCGCTTCTCCTTGATCTTGGCCTTCTTGCCACGGAGGTTGCGGAGGTAGTAGAGCTTGGCGCGGCGGACGTCACCGCGGGTCACGACCTCGATGTGGTCGATGACCGGCGAGTGAACCGGGAACGTGCGCTCGACGCCGACCTGGAAGCTGATCTTGCGGACGGTGAAGGTCTCGCGCACGCCGTCACCCGAGCGGCCGAGGACGACGCCCTGGAAGACCTGGATGCGGGAGCGGTTGCCTTCGGTGATGTTGACGTGCACCTTGACGGTGTCGCCGGGCCCGAAGGCGGGGATGTCGGAGCGCAGCGATGCCGCGTCGACGGAGTCGAGGATCTGCATGATCGTTTCTCTCTGCGGCCGCCACAGGTCGACCGCGGGAAGTATCGGAATGGAGGGTTCGTGCCCGAGGCCGTCGGCAGGAAGCCGTTCGACTGATTCCCCTGAGGCAGAACCTGGTCAGGGCACAAAGGTCAATTCTGCCACGGATGACGTGCGCAGCCAAAACGGCTCAGGCTGCGGGCGGTGCCTGCTTCTCGCTGACGATGATGACGTCCTGCGGGACGGCACCGGGGCGCTCGGATGCGGCGGGGATGTACGCCATCCCCTCGGTCGTGCGCAGCACGAGCCGCGCGGGCTTGGCTTCGCTCCACAGCTGCCACAGCTCGAGCCAGAAGAGCCCCAAGCCGACGACGATCGCCAGCACCATGACCGGCACCCACGCCGCCTGGTCGAAGAATCCCAGCGAGATGACCAGCAGGTGCCAGACGGCCAGGCCGAGAACGTCCCACCACGACACCGCACGATGCGCCCGCACCGTGCCACGCGCCCGCACGAGCAGAGTCAGCAGCAGCTGCCAGAGGAAGACGCCGGGGATCGCGAACAGCATCCAGAGGAAAGCCCACCCCTGGGCGCCCGAGATGATCCAGCCGACGAACAGCCACAGGGGCAACACGAAGGCGGCGGGGATCATCCAGGAGAAGAAAGCACGCCTGAGCCACATGCCTCGCATGCTACGCCCGTCAGCCCGCACACGACACGGCTCGGAGCGCTCGCGGGGCATCCTCACAGCCGGACCCTCGCTCGTCGGCCAGAATGGAGGAGACGAGAGGATTCACATGATCGAGTTGCGCACCCCGGCTGAGATCGAGGCGATGAAGCCCGCCGGGCGATTCGTCGCCGAGACCCTCGCGACGCTGCGCGACGAGACGAAGGTGGGCACCAACCTGCTCGCGATCGATCGCCGGGCGCACGACCTCATCCGGCGCGCGGGGGCGGAATCGTGCTACATCGACTACCACCCCTCGTTCGGCGCACGCCCGTTCGGCAAGGTCATCTGCACCTCCGTCAATGACGCGGTGCTGCACGGGCTCCCCTTCGACTACGCGCTTCGCGACGGCGACCTCGTCTCGCTCGACTTCGCGGTCTCGGTGGACGGGTGGGTTGCCGACTCGGCCGTCTCGTTCGTGGTCGGAACGCCCCGCGACGAGGATCTCGCGCTCATCGACACCACCGAGCGGGCGCTGGATGCCGCGATCCGGGCAGCGACGGTCGACAACCGCATCGGCGACATCTCGGCCGCGATCGCCGCCGTGGCCCACGGCGACGGCTATGCGATCAACACCGACTTCGGCGGCCACGGCGTGGGACGCATCATGCACGGCGACCCGCACGTGCCCAACGACGGGAAGCCCGGCCGCGGCTATCCTCTCCGTGCCGGCCTCGTCGTGGCGCTCGAACCGTGGTTCCTCCAGACGACGGACGAGCTCGTCACCGATCCCGACGGATGGACGCTGCGATCGGCCGACGGCTCGCGCGGCGCCCATTCCGAGCACACCGTCGCCGTCACCGCCGACGGGCCCATCGTGCTCACCGACCGCGCGTGGCTCGGCGTGGACTGACTCACTCGCCTGCGGACGGCACCACGACGACCGCCGAACGCGGCGGGAGCTCCGCTCGGCCCGCGGCCATGGTCGCGCTCGCGTCCGTCGCGAACACGATCCGACCTCCGTCCTCCACGTCGAGTTCCACCGCACGGGTCGAGAAGTTCACGAGCACCTCGGCGCCGGGCCGGCGAAGCCGGAACCAGCGCGCGTCCTCATCCGCCGACGCGGAAACGTGCCGGAAGTCGGGGTCGGTCACACCGGGCAGCGCCCGCCGCAGCGCGATGAGCTCGCGATACACCGACAGCAGGCGAGCATGGAAGCCGGCATCCGTCTCGTCCCAGTCGAGCTTCGACCGATGGAACGTCTCGGGGTCCTGAGGGTCGGGCACGACGGACTCGTCCCAGCCCATGCGGGCGAACTCGGCTTTCCGTCCCTTCGCCGTCGCCTCGCCGAGTTCCGGCTCGGGGTGCGAGGTGAAGAACTGCCACGGGGTGGACGCGGCCCACTCCTCCCCCATGAAGAGCATCGGCGTGAACGGCGCGAGCAGGGTCAGCACCGCGCCGATCGCGAGGCCGCCCTCATCGAGCGACTGCGAGAGCCGGTCGCCTGCCGCTCGGTTGCCGATCTGGTCGTGGTCCTGCACGAAGGTGACGAGCCGCGACGTCGGTATGCGGGGATCGATCGGGTGCCCGTGCTCGCGGCCGCGGAAGGATGAGAACGTGCCGTCGTGGAAGAAGCCGCGTGTCGTCGCCTTCACCAGCGACGCGAGCGGAGCGAAGTCCTCGTAGTACCCCGTCGTCTCCCCGGTGAGGGCGACGTGCAGGGCGTGGTGGTAGTCGTCGCTCCACTGCGCGGTGAGACCGTACCCGCCCGCCTCGCGAGCGGAGATCAGCCGCGCATCGTTGAGGTCGCTCTCGGCGATCAGCGTGAGCGGCCTCCGGATGTGCGCGCTGAGGGCCTCCACCTCTTCGGCGAGCTCCTGAAGGATGTGCCGCTCCGAGCGATCCTTCAGTGCGTGCACGGCGTCCAGCCGCAGTCCGTCGACGTGGAAGTCCCGAAGCCACATCAGCGCGTTGTCGACGATGTAGCGGCGCACCTCGCTCTCGTCGAGGTCGACGGACGACCCCCACGTGTTCGACTCCGCGTCGCGGAGGTACGGTCCGAACTCGGGCAGGTAGTTTCCGCTCGGGCCGAGGTGGTTGTAGACGACGTCCTGGATCACCCCGAGGCCGACGGCATGGCACGCATCGACGAAGCGCTGATACGCGGCCGGTCCGCCGTACGCCTCGTGGACGGCATACCAGAGCACTCCGTCATATCCCCAGTTGTGCACACCGTTGAACGCGTTGACCGGCAGAAGCTCGACGAAGTCGACACCGAGATCGATCAGGTGGTCCAGTCGCCGGGATGCGGCATCCAGCGTTCCCTCCGGCGTGAAGGTCGCCACGTGCATCTCGTAGATCACACCGCCGGCCAGCTGCCGCCCCGTCCAGCTCCCGTCCGCCCACGCGTGCGCATCGAGGTCGACCACCGCGCTCAGGTCGTGGACGCCACGCGGCTGACGGAGCGATCGCGGGTCGGGGCGCACGCCGCCGCCGTCGAGCACGAAGCCGTACTCGTCACCGGGCGCGAGCTCGACCGACGATCGCCACCAGTCGTCGGGCCCTCGCTCCATCGCGGAGTCGGAACCCGCAGCGGGCGCCCGCAGCGCGACCTTCTCGGCGCGGGGCGCCCAGACCGCGGGCCTCATGCCTCACCTGCGACGAGGAGTGCCACCGGGTAGATGTCCAGCAGGTCTCCCAGGGCGATCTCGCGTCCGCGGAAGACCCGACCGGTGAAGACATCGGTCGTCGGTCCGTCGTGTCTGAGCAACGTCGTGCCCTCCCATGGTGATCCGGATGCCGCCGCCCGGCGTGCGAGCGCAACGGGAAGCCGCGTGGCCACGACGAGAGCCCCGCCGCGGTCCACGGCGATCGCGTGGTGCGCAGCCGGTCCGGCGACCGTCGCCGGGGTGTAACGGGTGAACAGCTCGGGCCGTTCGCGGCGGAGTCGGAGCGTGCGCGTCGTGACCAGCTGCTTGGCCGCACCGGTGCGATCGACGAGCGGCTGCATGCCGTCGTCGATCGCCGAGAGGAGCGTGCGGCGCGCCTCGAAGTCGACCGGACGACGGTTGTCGGGGTCGACGAGGCTCTGCTCCCACAGCTCGCTCCCCTGATAGACGTCGGGGACGCCCGGGCCGGCGAGCTGCAGCGTCTTCGCCGAGAGCGAGTTCGACCAGCCGGCCGCCTCGATCTCGGAGACGAACGATTCGACGCGAGCGTTCAGGTCGGCGTCGTCGAATGCGGCGTCCACGAGCGCGTGCATCCTCGCCTCGAAGTCCGCCTCGGGATCGAGCCAGGACGTCGCTTCGGCCGCTTCCCGAGCGGCCTTCTCGGCGTAAGCGTGCAGCCGGTCGCGCGAGGCCGGCCACGCCCCCACGACCGCCTGCCACAGCAGGGCGTCGAAGGGCCCGTGGCCGGTGGACGCCCGCTGCCGGAAGTCCGACAGCACCTCTCGCCACCTGTCCGGGATCTCCGCGAGCACCGACAGCCGTGCACGCACGTCTTCGCCTCGCTTGGTGTCGTGCGTCGAGAGCGTCGTCATGGCGTGCGGCCACGCCGCGTGACGGAGCGCCTGCGCACGGTGGAACTCGTCCACCGACAGAGCGAAGATCGACGGATCGGCTCCGACCTCGGTCAGTGTGCCGAGGCGCGTGCGGCGGTAGAACGCGGTGTCTTCGACCCCCTTCGCCATGACCATTCCGCTGGTCTGCTGGAAGCGCAGCGCAGCGGGGTGCGTCTCGTCGGCGAGGACGGGGATGAGCTGATCGATCGCCGACTCGAGGTCGGGCCGGTGGGTGCGCGCGCCCCGGACCGCCGCGTCGAGGTGCTCCCGGCCCGCCGGAAGGTAGGACCGATAGACGGGGAAGCGCGCCAGGAGCTCGGCGAGGGCGTCCTCCATCCGCGGATCGTTCGCCGCCCCGGCGTCACGCGCGAGTCGCCGGACCTCGGAGTGGAGGATGCCGTCGGCGATGCCGCGCTTCGTCTCCGCGATCAGGTCCTCCCACGAGCCCGCGGGCGGGAGCCCCGTGGCTCGGCGCAGCTCGGCGTCGAGCTCGTCGAGCGCGTGCTCCCCGCCGGGGTCGACCAGGACGCGGTCGATCTCCGCGAGGGCGTCGTATCCGGTCGTTCCGTCGGTGGCGAAGAACTGGGGCAGGTCCTCGCCCGGCTCCAGGATCTTCTCGACCAGAACGTACGCGCCGCCGGTGAGCGACGCCAGGCGATCGAGATACTCGGCGGGAGCGCGCAGCCCATCCGGGTGATCGACACGGAGCCCGTCCACCTGGCCTTCGGCGATCCAGCGGCCGATCTCGGAGTGCGTGCGATCGAAGACGGCCGGGTCCTCGACCCGCACCGCCGCCAGGCTCGACACTCCGAAGAAGCGGCGATAGTTGAGATCGGATGCCTCGCGCCGCCACTCCATCAGCTCGTAGTGCTGTCGCTCGGCCACCTCGCGCACGTCGTCGCCGGGTTGCGCCGAGCCCGGGGCGAGCGGGAAGCGATGGTCGTAGTAGCGCAGCTCGTCACCCTCGACCCGCAGCGCCCCGGAGGCCGCGGCATCCGCCACGCTCTCGCCGAGCACCGGAAGGCGCACCTTCCCGTTCCCGAAGGTCCAGTCGATGTCGAACGTGTCGGCGTACGGCGACTCCCGACCATGACGCAGGACGTCCCACCACCACGGGTTCTCGAACGCGCGGGCCACGCCCACGTGGTTGGGGACGATGTCGACCAGCACGCCGAGGCCCGCTTCCCGGAACGTCCGGCTCGCCCGCGCCAGCGCTTCAGGCCCGCCCCGGGCGGGGTCGACGACCGTCGGGTCGACGACGTCGTAGCCGTGATCGGAGCCCTCGGACGAGCGCAGGATCGGCGACAGGTAGACCCAGTCGACGCCGAGGGCGACGAGGTAGTCCGCCAGCGCGGCGGCGTCGTCCAGGGTGAACCCGGCGCGGATCTGCAGCCGGTAGGTGGAGATCGGACGCGAGAGTGCCACGATGTCCTACCGGCTCAGCTCTGCGCGCGGCGCCGCTCCCGGCACCTCGTCCGGGCCTGCCACTGCCGTCACAGCGAGCGACGCGGCGACCGTGTGACCGACCTCCGGCTCGGGCACCTCGTGCTCGCGCAGAACCATCAGCGACCGTCCGGGGACGGCCAGCGACGAGCCGGGCTCCACCGGGTCGGTGTTCGCGTGCTCGCCCGCGGTGTCGACGACGACGTCCCACTTGGGGCTGAACTCCACGGCCGGGATCGCGAATTCGACGACATCGTCACCGGCGTTGAAGAGCACGATGAAGTGGTGGTCGGAGATGGCCTCGCCGCGCCGGTCCCGCTCGCGGATGCCGTCGCCGTTGAGGAAGACCGCCACGGCCTTGCCGAAGCCCGAGTCCCAGTCCTCGGGCTGCATCTGCGTCCCGTCGGGACGCGCCCACACGATGTCGGGGATCGGTGCGCCCTCCTCGCGTCGGACCGGGCGTCCGTTGAAGAACCGGCGACGACGGAAGGTGGGATGCTCCCGCCGAAGCCGCGCCAGGGCCGCGGTGAACTCGACGAGGGGCTGATCGACGGCGTCCCAGTCGACCCACGTGATCTCGTTGTCCTGCGCATAGCCGTTGTTGTTGCCGCGCTGCGTGCGGCCCAGCTCATCGCCGTGGAGGAGCATGGGCACGCCCTGCGAGAGCATGAGCGTCGCGATGAAGTTGCGCTGCTGCCGAGCGCGGAGCTCGAGTATCGCAGGATCCTCGGTCGGCCCTTCGACGCCGCTGTTCCACGAGCGGTTGTCGTCGGCGCCATCGCGCCCGTCTTCGCCGTTCGCGTCGTTGTGCTTCTCGTTGTAGGACACGAGGTCCCGCAGAGTGAATCCGTCGTGCGCGGTGACGAAGTTGATCGAGGCGACCGGCCGGCGGCCGGAGTGCTCGTACAGATCAGCCGACCCGGTCAGCCGCGAGGCGAACTCGCCGAGCGTCGCGGGCTCTCCCCGCCAGAAGTCCCGCACGGTGTCGCGGTACTTGCCGTTCCACTCGGTCCACTGCGGGGGGAAGTTGCCCACTTGATAGCCGCCCGGACCGACATCCCAGGGCTCGGCGATCAGCTTGACCTGCGAGACCACCGGATCCTGCTGCACGAGCTCGAAGAACGTCGCCAGCCGGTCGACCTCGTAGAACTCGCGGGCGAGCGTGGACGCCAGATCGAACCGGAAGCCGTCGACGTGCATCTCGAGCACCCAGTAGCGCAGCGAGTCCATGATGAGCTGCAGGGTGTGCGGGTTCCCCGCGTTGAGGCTGTTGCCGGTCCCCGTGTAGTCGGTGTAGTAGCGCTTGTCGTCGTCTTCGAGGCGGTAGTACGCCTCGTTGTCGATCCCTCGCATCGACAGTGTCGGGCCCAGGTGATTCCCCTCGGCGGTGTGGTTGTAGACGACGTCGAGGATCACCTCGATCCCGGCGGCGTGGAGCGCCTTCACCATGCTCTTGAACTCCTGCACCTGCTGTCCGCGCTGGCCGCTGGCCGAGTACGTGTTCTGCGGAGCGAAGAACGCGATGGTGTTGTACCCCCAGTAGTTCGAGAGCCCCTTCTCTTCGAGCACGGAGTCGTTCACGAACTGGTGCACCGGCATCAGCTCGATGGCTGTGACGCCGATGCGCTGCAGGTGCTCGATGATCGCAGGGTGGGCGATCGCGCTGTAGGTCCCCCGGATCTCCTCCGGCACAGCGGGGTGCAACTGGGTCAGCCCGCGCACGTGGGCCTCGTAGATGAAGCTCTCCGCGTACGGCGTCTTCGGCTGGCGGTCGCCGCTCCAGTCGAAGTACGGATTCACCACGACGCCCATCATCTGGTGGGCGGCGGAGTCCTCGTCGTTGCGGGAATCCGGATCGCCGAAGTTGTACCCGAAGACGGGCTGGCCCCAGTCGACCTGTCCGTCCACCGCCTTCGCATACGGATCCAGGACCAGCTTGTTCGGGTTGAACCGCTTGCCCGACGCGGGGTCGTACTCCCCGTGGACTCGAAAGCCGTATCGCTGGCCCGGCTGGACGGCCGGAAGATACCCGTGGTGGACGAACGCGTCGACGTCCACGAGTGGGACCCGGGTCTCTGTCCCGTCGTCGTCGAACAGGCAGAGTTCGACCTGCTCGGCGCCCTCACTGAAGAGGGCGAAATTGGTCCCGCTGCCATCGAACGTCGCGCCGAGCGGATACGGGGAACCGGGCCAAACCTGCATGAGACCTCCACCTCATCGAGGACTTCACGATATCCGCGACGACGAACCCGCGGACGGGGCTGGCTATCGCTCCACCCTTACGGTAGGCGCCCGGGGGCCGACGCGGGACCGTCAGGAGAGAAGATCGGGGCGGTGTGTCCGCGTGCGCTCGATGCTCTGCTCTCGCCGCCAGGACGCGATGGCCGCATGATTGCCGCTCAGCAGGATCGGCGGCACCTCGTGCCCTCGCCACAGCGCCGGCTTGGTGTAGCTCGGGTACTCCAGAAGGCCGTCTTCGTGCGACTCCTCGACGAGGCTCTCGGGATTGCCGACGACACCGGGAACAAGGCGCGAGACCGCCTCGACGATCGCCATCGCCGCGACCTCTCCGCCGTTGAGCACGTAGTCGCCGAGGCTCACGAGGCGAACGCGTCCGCGCTCGGAGTAGTGATCGATCACGCGCTGATCGATGCCCTCGTATCTTCCGCACGCGAACACGAGATGCTGCTCGGCGGCGAGCTCGCGAGCCAGCGACTGCGTGAAGAGCTCGCCCGCGGGCGACGGGACGAGAAGAACGGCGTCGTCGGTCAGCAGGTGATCGAGCGCCTCCCCCCACGGCTCGGGCCTCATCACCATGCCGGCTCCGCCGCCGTACGGGGTGTCGTCCACCGTCCGATGGCGATCGTGAGTCCAGGCGCGGAGATCGTGCACGTGCATGTCGAGGATGCCGCGCTCGCGAGCCTTGCCGATCAGCGAGACGTCGAGCACGTCGAAGAACGCCGGGAAGATCGTGACGATGTCGACGCGCATGCGCTAATCCTGGGGAGCGTCCTCGTCGCCCCCGAGGTCTTCGAAGAGACCCGGCGGAGGTGTGACGACGAGTCGTCCGCCGGCGATGTCGACCTCCGGGACGATCGCCTTCACGAAGGGCACGAGCACCTCATGGCCTTCTGCCTCGGAGTCGTCGCCGCGGCCGCGAACGATCAGCAGATCCTGCGCGGGCATGTGATCGACCCGGATGACGCGTCCCACCGTCTCGCCGTCGCGGACGACGTCCAGCCCGACCAGTTGGTGATCGAACCACGCATCATCCTCGGCGGGCGCGGACTGCGGGTCCTGATCCACCCACAGAATGGCTCGCACGAGCTCTTCCGCCGCATTGCGGTCGTCGACGCCCTCGAAGAAGGCCACCGGGTGGCTGTTCATCCACCGGAACTCCCGCACGGTCAGCGGTCGGCCGTGCCACGGGGACGAGGCGGGAACCTGAAGAGTGAAGCTGGCCCCGGGCGTGAATCGGCCTTCGGGGTCGTCGGTGTACAGCTCGAGCTTTAGCGCGCCCTTGAGTCCGTGGGCCTTGACCAGGCGACCGACGCGCAGTTGCGTCTTTCCGGCGGGCGGAGCCGCCTTCGCCGTGGCCTCCGGGTCGGCACCCGGGTCGTTCGCGTCGCCTGACACCTCAGTCATCCGCGACGTCGACGCGCACGCGCCTGCCGTCGGCGAGCGCGCTGATGAGGGTGCGCAGGGCTTTGGCCGTGCGGCCGCCGCGCCCGATCACACGACCCCGATCATCCGGGTGGACGTGCACCTCGAGCACGTCGCCACGAGGCGACGTCGAGGAATCGATGCGCACGGCGTCGGGGTGATCGACGATCCCCTTGACGACGTGCTCGAGCGCGGCGGCGAGCAACGGATTACTCGGCGGATTCGGCGGCGTCGTCGGCCGCGTCGGTCGCCTCGTCGGCCGGAGCCGCTGCGGGCTCTTCGGCCTTCTTCTCAGCCTTGGGCTTGATGACCGACTTCTTCGAGGAGTCGACCTCGAACTCCGGCTTCGCGTCCTTGGTGCGGACGGTCGACACGGCGTCCTTGTCACCCTGGAAGCGACCCCAGTCGCCGGTCAGCTTGAGGATGGCACGGACCTGCTCGGTCGGCTGCGCGCCGACGCCGAGCCAGTACTGCGCACGCTCGGAGTCGACCTCGATGTACGAGGGCTCCTCGGTGGGGTGGTACTTGCCGATCTCCTCGATGACACGACCGTCGCGCTTGGTGCGCGAGTCGGCGACGACGATGCGGTAGTAGGGGGCACGGATCTTGCCGAGGCGCTTGAGACGAATCTTGACAGCCACGATTCTCCTGAATGTGTGGGAAGTGAACGAACCGGTCGCCTGGAGCGTGGGGTGCACACCCGGCGGAAGCTCAGAGGAGGATCGCCGCGCTGGATAGAGGGTCGAGCGGGTGATCCGACCCTCTATTCTGCCAGATCACGAGGTGTGGTGTGAACGACGCCGCCGAAGGGTGCCTCATGCCACAATGTGCGAATGACGGTGCCCTTCGCGACATCCGCCCGCTCGTCCGTGGGAATCGAGTGGGAGCTCATGCTCGCCGACGGCGAGACCGGCGACCTCGCGCCGCGCGCCCCCGAGGTGCTCGCCGATCTCGAAGAGCGCACGGCGCTCGAGCGGTACACGGTCACCGGCGAGCTGCTCACGAACACGGTCGAGGTGACCAGCGGAGTCGGCGACACCGTGGCGGCCGCCGTCGACGACATCGCGGACGCCATCGCGGCGGTCCGCGCCGAGACGACGCCGCTCGGGGTCGAGCTGCTCTGCGCCGGCAGCCATCCGTTCGCCCAGTGGTACGACCAGCAGGTCACCGACAAGACGAGGTATCACAAGCTCATCGAGCGCACCCAGTGGTGGGGACGCAACATGATGATCTGGGGCATACACGTGCATGTCGGGGTCGACGACGTGAACAAGGTGTTCCCGATCATCAACGCGCTCGCCGTCTATCTCCCCCACCTTCAGGCCCTGTCGGCGTCGAGCCCCTTCTGGGCCGGAGAGCGCACGGGGTACGCCTCGAACCGCTCGCTGGTCTTCCAGCAGCTGCCCACGGCCGGCCTCCCCTGGCCGCTCGAGACCTGGGCCGAGTTCGAGAGCTATCTCGACGATCTCGTCGGCACCGGCGTCATGGAAGATGCCACGGAGGTGCGGTGGGACATCCGTCCCGCACCCCGCTGGGGCACGATCGAGGTGCGGGCGTGCGACGGCATGTCGACGCTGCCCGAGCTCGCCGCGGTGGCCGCCCTCGTGCAGGCGCTCGTCGAGAGCTTCTCCCGGCAGCTCGACGAGGGCCGCGAGCTGCTGACGCTCCAGCCGTGGTTCGTGCGCGAGAACAAGTGGCGCGCGGCCCGGTACGGCCTGGACGCACGGATCATCGTCGACCGTGACGGCACGCAGATGCCGGTCGTGGAGCATCTGCGCGGCGCACTGGAGCAGGTCGCCGACATCGCTGTCGAATTGAAGTGCGCGCGCGAGCTGGCGGGGATCGAGACGACCCTCACCCAGGGAGCCAGCTACGCGAGACAGGTTCGCGTCGCGGAGGCGGCCGACGGCGACCTCCGCGAGGTCGTGCAGCATCTGATCCGCGAGTTCCGGAACGGTCCGACGCTGCGCGAGCATCTCTCGCTCGCCGGCTGAGACCGCATCAGTCCGGCGCGGTCGTCGCGCCCGCCAGCGTGAAGTGCGACATCCCGTGCTCGGTCTTCTGCCAGTAGTGCGGCTTCGTGATGAGCTGCCAGAGCGCCTTGTACGAAGCGAGCGAGTGCAGGATCCAGTACACCGGGTTCAGCACAGCCCACCCCACGAGCCAGAAGGCGCCCCGCTTGTACGGGCCCATCATGTTCAGGTACACCATCAGCGCATTGCCGACCAGGAAGTTCAGCAGGCACACCCACAGGATGGCGGGCGGGAAGGCGGGCGCCACGTCCGCCCAGGGGATGAAGAACGACACGATCGTGAGCGCGGTGAACGGGATCACCCCCAGGAACGTCAGCGGGGTCCCCGCGATGAGAAGGGTGAACGACGCGAATCTGCGCACTCCGATCTTGCGGATCAGCGCGAAGGGCCGACGCGCGTGCACCAGTGCCGTCTGCATGTATCCCTTGATCCACCGGCTGCGCTGCCCGACGAAGATCCCGAGTCGAGACGTCGCCTCTTCCATGGTCGTCGAATCCACCACTCCGACGCGATAGCCGAGAGCACTGGCACGGATGCCGAGATCGGCGTCCTCCGTGACGTTGTAGGGGTCCCAGCCGCCGAGTTCGCGCAGCGCCGAGGTGCGGAAGTGATTGGACGTGCCTCCGAGCGGGATGGGCAGATCGCGCACGTCGAGCCCCGTGAGCATGTAGTCGAACCAGTAGCTGTACTCGAGCGAGAACATGCGGGTGAGCACGTTCTCGCGGGCGTTGAAGTAGTTGAGCGCAGCCTGCATCACGACGACGGATCGGTCTGCGCGCCCGAACGCGATGACGGTCTTCTTGAGCTGGTCGGGCTCGGGCGCGTCCTCCGCGTCGTAGATGACGAGGAACTCGCCGCGCGCCACGTCGAGCCCCACGTTGCACGCGCGCGGCTTGGTCTGCGGCGCGCCCTTGGGCACCGTGACGACGATGAAGTGCGACGGCGGGTCGGACTCCGCGATCGCATCCCGCGTCTCGGTGTCCTCCTCCTCCACGAGGATGATCACCTCGAGCTTCTCCGTCGGGTAGTCGAGGCGACCCAGGTTCTCGACGAGCCGACCCACGATCCGTGCCTCCCGGAACACCGGGACCAGCACGGTGTACATGGGCAGGTCGTCGTCGGAGAGAGCGGCGATCTCGTCGGCGCGGACCCGCGCGACGAGGTCGTATCGGGATCCGCGGAGCGCGATGAAGAATTTGAACAGGGTGCTCGCGAGGAAGACCACGCTGGCGACGCCGATGAGCGACATCAGCGTGGCGAGCGGCCACGCGATCCCGCAGAGGACGACGACGACCAGCAGCACGATCGCGATGACCTTCTGCGAGGTCGACAGCACGTAGCGCGCCGAGAGCACCGGGTCCATGCGGTACAGCCCGTCCGCCGCCTGCGCGGCGTAGTCGTCGCGGAGGACGTCGGTCAGGACGGACACGATCTGCGCCTGCTCGGCCTGTCGCTCGCGCACCGGCGACCCGAGGGCCGCTTCGATGCGTGCGCGTCGTCGCGGGGTGAGCGGGGCCGTCGTGGCGACTTCCACCGCGGCATCCGTCCTCCTGAGCGGGAGCCAGCCCTCGGTCGCGTACGTGGTCCGCAGGGACGGATCGATCAGGTCGCGGTCGATCTCCAGCGGAGAGGTCATGGCGCACCGCCCGTCAGAACTCGCATCCAGGCACTCACGGTGTCGTTGTCGAACGCCTGGGCCCAGCCGATGCCCCAGAGGATCACCGAGGTCGCACAGACCAGCACGACGAGCACGCCGGTGGTCGGCTTCGGCACGACGGCGACCGCGAGAAGGAGCATGAGGAGGTAATTGATGCCGGCGACGCCCGGCGGGGTGAGACCCAGGATGAAGGCGAGGAGGATCATGCCGGTCATGACCGGGGCGACGAGCCCCACTCCGGGGTAGCGCAGCGCGATCGACGTCAGGACGACGACGATCGTCGGGGCGAGATACAGCAGCCCCGACGGGCTGAGCAGGTACGCGGCGACGACCTCGGCGCGGGCGGCATCCCACGCCAGGTTGCCGCGGATCATGGCGAGGGGGCCCAGACGGAAGGCGAGCCCCAGCAGCACGAGCGAGCCGAGGAGCGCGAGAGTCGGGAAGACGACCACGATCGCGTTGGCCGCGCGTGCCGCCGACCGGGACCGTACGAGGAACGCGGCCGCGACCGCTGCGACGATGGCGACGAACAGGCCGGTGGAGTCCGAGAGCGCCGAGCAGGCGAACAGGAGCCCCGCGCGGAAGCCGGCCTGCGTGTTGGCGTAGGTCACGAAGCGCACGAGGTCGATCATGCCGATGCCGAAGAAGGTGAGGCCCAGCGCCGCCTCGAAGCTCGTCGTCATGACGTAGGCGAACATCGGCGTCAGGGCGAGGGTGATGATGAAGACCACCCGTACCGCCGGCGGGAACTCCTTGCGCTGCATCGACTGGATGACCAGCTGGATCAGCAGCCCGCCGACGAGCGCCCCTGCGACGCCCAGGCCGAAGGCGCCCCCGGGGATGATCAGCGCGGCGACGCTGGAGATGATGGGGTAGAGCTCCGCGAGTGCGGCCACATCGGAGGATCCCCACGGCAGGCCGTCGACCCGTTCGGCGAGCGCGCCGTTCGCGGTTCCGGTCCAGTCGCCGCCGCTGGAGAGCTGGAACCAGATCGCGACCAGGACGAACGGCGACGCGGCGAGGAGTCGCAGACCCCAGCGCAGCCACAGGTTCTGGGGGTACCGGTCGATGTGCCCCGATTCGCTCTCGACGTAGAGGGGCGCGTCCCTCGAGAAGACGCTTTCAGCCGTCGTCACGCATCTCGCCGATCCCCCCAGATCGCTTCACTCGTCGGCGCGCTTCGCCGATTCCCTTCCCCACGCTAGCGAACCCGTGGGCCACAACGCCCGAAACGCGCGGATCAGCCTTTGCCGAGAAGTTTCTGCAGCTCCGCGAGGTCGGCCTGCGAGGGCGAACCCTGCGCGCCGCCGAGACCGAAGCCCGACCCGGTCGGAGCGGTCGGGGCCGCGGCGGCGATGCCGGCGTTCTCCGCCGCCCGCTTGGCGGGGTTGCCCGACCGCGAGCCCTTGGCCTTCTGCTGCTTGCCCCGTTTCGCGGATGCGCCCGGGCGGCCGGCACCGGGGATCGGCCCCATGCCCGGGATGTTGGGGACGCCGCCGCGGGCGACGGTCTTCATCATCTTCGCCGCCTGCTCGAAGCGCTGGACCAGCTGGTTCACGTCGGTCACCGTCATGCCCGATCCCCGGGCGATGCGCAGACGTCGCGAGCCGTTGAGCACCTTGGGGTTGCGGCGCTCCCCCGGCGTCATGGAACGGATGATCGCTTCGGTGCGGTCGATCTCGCGTTCGTCGAAGTTCTCGAGCTGATCCTTCATCGAGCCCATGCCCGGGAGCATCCCGAGCATCTTCTTCATCGACTCCATCTTCTTGACCTGCTGCATCTGCTCGAGGAAGTCCTCGAGGGTGAAGGTCTCGGTGGCCAGCTTCTCGGCCACCTTGAGGGCCTCCGCCTCGTCGAAGGCCTGCTGCGCCTGTTCGATGAGGGTCAGGATGTCGCCCAGGTCGAGGATGCGCGACGCCATGCGGTCGGGGTGGAACGCCTCGAGGTCGTCCATTCCTTCGCCCGTGGAGGCGAAGATGATGGGCCGGCCCGTCACCGACGCGACCGACAGCGCGGCGCCGCCGCGCGCGTCGCCGTCGAGCTTCGACAGCACGACGCCGGTGAAGTCCACGCCGTCCTGGAAGGCCTTGGCGGTATTCACCGCGTCCTGGCCGATCATCGCGTCGATGACGAAGAGGACCTCGTCGGGGTCTGTCGCCCTGCGGATGTCGGCCGCCTGCTTCATGAGCTCGGCGTCGACGCCGAGCCGGCCCGCCGTGTCGATGATGACGATGTCGTGCTGCTGCCGACGAGCGACCTCGACGCCGTCGCGCGCGACGCGGACGGGATCGCCGACGCCGTTGCCCGGCTCGGGAGCGTAGATCGCCGCCCCGGCGCGTTCGGCCACCACCTGGAGCTGATTGACCGCGTTGGGGCGCTGGAGGTCGGCCGCGACGAGCAGCGGCGTGTGGCCGTCCTTCTCGAGCATCTTGGCGAGCTTGCCGGCGAACGTGGTCTTGCCCGACCCCTGGAGGCCCGCGAGCATGATCACGGTCGGCGGGTTCTTGGCGAACTGCAGTCGTCGCTGCTCTCCGCCGAGGATGCCGACGAGCTCCTCGTTGACGATCTGGACCACCTGCTGCGCGGGATTCAGCGCGCGGTTCACCTCGTCGCCGAGGGCGCGTTCACGCACCTTCGCGGTGAACTCCTTCACGACGGGAAGCGCGACGTCGGCGTCGAGCAACGCGCGACGGATCTCGCGGACGGTCCCGTCGACGTCGGCGGGCGTGAGCTTGCCCTTGGTGCGGAGATTGCGGAAGGTCTCGGTGAGCCGGTCGGAGAGGGTGCCGAAAGTCGCCATGATCCCCTGATTCTACGCGCCCCGCGAGCGCGGACTACTCGGGGCCGAGCTCGTGGAACAGCGTCAGCTGCAGATCGGCCGGTCCCCGCAGGCGTGCGTTGACCGACCGCCACGGCGTCGGGCGGGCGGATGCCTCGACCCGGGCCCCGGCCGTCGCCAGGCGAGCGGCCGCCTCTTCGGCGTCGTCGACCTCGAGCCCGATCCGGATGCGCTCACTCGGCGCATCGCCGTCGGTCTCGACGCGGTCGATGAAGGCGACCTGGGCGGCGTTGGCGATCTCGAGGGTCGCCCTCCCCGCGTCGAGGATCGCCACGCGCGCTCCCCCGTCGGCCTCGTACGCTTCGGCCTGCGGCATGCCCATCGTGTCTCGATAGAACGTGAGGGCACGGTCGAAGTCCGGCGCCTGCACGACGACGCGAAGCTGTCTGACGGTGCCGCGCCGCGGGGCGGCGTCGATAGCGGATGCCGCGGCCGCCGCGCGATCGAGGAAGCGCGCGAGCGAGGTCACGCCGGCCCCGTCGTGGGCCCACGTCTCGACGGCAGCCAGAACGGCACCTCCCCACGCTGCACCGGCCACTTCGGCGCGGAGCCGGTCGGACCCTCCGCGCGCGAGCCGCGCCGCCACGGCGGCGGCGATGCGCGCACGCCGCAGCGCCGCTTCGCGCTCCAGTTCGGTGTCGAGCCCCATCGCGGCGGCGTTGACGATGGCGAGCGCGAGGCTGTCGGGGGCGAACCCCTCGGCGAGACGAAGGATCTCCGCCCGCACGGAGGCCGCGGCATCCGTCTCCTCGCTCTGCGCCAGTCGCTCGTCGAGCGCGCGGAGCCGCTCGTCGAGGCCCGCCCAGAGGATGTCGGACTTCGACGCGAAGTAGTTGAAGAAGCTCGACCTGCTGACACCCGCCCGCGTCGTGATGTCGGCGATCGACGTCGCCTCGAAGCCCTGTTCCAGGAACAGCTCGCACGCCGCTTCGGCCAGCGTCTCGCGCGACGATGCCTTCGGTCTGCCCACGCGCCCGGTGCCGCTCATGTCCACACGCTAGCGCCGCATGCCGGGATCGCCACGATGACGTAATCTTGGACGCAATCCAGAAATGCGGCGCGCGAAGGAGAGTCATGCTCGACGTCCAGACGGTGGGGCTCTCCCCCGACTACGTCCCGTACCTCGAGGGCTGGGACCTCCAACGGCGGGTGCACGCCGACGTCGTGGCGGGCGAGAGGCCCGACACGCTCCTCCTGCTCGAGCACGAGCCGGTCTACACGGCGGGCGCGCGGACGGCGCGGCACGAGCGTCCGGCGGACGGCACACCGGTCGTCGACGTCGACCGTGGCGGCAAGATCACCTGGCACGGTCCGGGACAGCTCGTCGGGTACCCCATCGTGCGCCTGGCCGAGCCGGTCGACGTGGTGGCCCATGTCCGGCGCCTGGAACATCTCCTCATCGCCGCCATCGGAGAGTACGGCGTCGACGGGTACCGCGTCGAAGGCCGCAGCGGCGTCTGGGTGCGTCGGCCGCTGGGCGAGGACAAGGTCGCGGCGATCGGCGTCCGGGTGCAGCGGGGCGTCACGATGCACGGCTTCGCGCTGAACTGCGACAACACCCTGGCCGGGTTCCGCGGGATCATCCCGTGCGGCATCACCGACGCAGGCGTCACGACCGTCAGCGAGATCGTCGGCGCCGACATCTCGCCTCGGGACGTGATCGGCACGGTGGCGCGCGTCTTCGAAGCGGACTTCGCGGCGGTCGCGGCATGAGCGCGTGCGGAACGCCGGCGCAGGCGGCGACTGGCCCCGGCGGCCGCAAGCTCCTCCGGCTCGAGGTGCGCAACGCGCAGACCCCGATCGAGCGCAAGCCGGAATGGATCAAGACGCGCGCGAAGATGGGCCCCGAATACCAGGCGCTGCACTCGCTCGTGAAGTCCGAAGAGCTCCACACCGTCTGTCAGGAAGCGGGCTGCCCCAACATCTACGAGTGCTGGGAAGACCGCGAGGCGACCTTCCTCATCGGCGGTTCGCAGTGCACCCGCCGGTGCGACTTCTGCCAGATCGACACGGGCAAGCCCGCCGACTACGACACCGACGAGCCACGACGCGTCGCCGAGAGCGTGCAGCGCATGCAGCTGCGCTACGCCACGGTCACCGGCGTGGCCCGAGACGACCTTCCCGACGGCGGAGCGTGGCTGCACGCCGAGACCGTGCGGCAGATCCACGCGCAGAATCCGAACACGGGCGTGGAGATCCTCGCCACGGACTTCAACGGCGACCCCCGTCTCCTCGGCGAGGTGTTCGACAGCAGACCCGAGGTGTTCGCCCACAACGTGGAGACAGTGCCGCGGATCTTCAAGCGCATCCGGCCCGCGTTCCGGTACGAGCGTTCGCTCGACGTGCTGACGCAAGCCCGCGCGTCCGGGCTGATCACGAAGTCGAACCTCATCCTCGGGATGGGCGAGGAACCCGAAGAGGTCGTCGAGGCTCTCCACCACCTTCACGACGCCGGTACCGACATCATCACGATCACGCAGTATCTGCGCCCGTCACCGCGGCACCTCCCCGTCGCCCGGTGGGTGAAGCCGCAGGAGTTCGTCGAGTTCAAAGAGGAGGCCGAGCGTATCGGGTTCCTCGGCGTGCTGGCCGGTCCCCTCGTCCGCTCGTCGTATCGGGCCGGGCGCCTCTGGGCGCAGTCGATGGTCTCGAAGGGGCGGGAGATCCCCCCGCACCTCGCGCACATCGCCGAGGCCGCCGACCTCGGCTTCGCTCAGGCGGTGTGACAGCGGGCCGCTCGACTCAGGGCGTCGGCCAGATGTAGGGAAGGTCGTCCGGCACGTCGCCGAACCTCGGACGGTAGAACTCCGGATCCTTGCGGACGAGGTTCGAGCGGTGCGACAGGTGGAACGCCTCGTCGCCCAGCCAGGTGGGCAGATCCAGCTCCGCCTGCGGAACCCCGTCCACCTCGGGGGCGAACTCGAGCAGCTGCGGACGGACGCTGTCGGCACGGCCCAGCGCGGTCCAGGCATCCGTCATCGCGAGGCCGTAGGCCACGAGCGCCGGCAGCCTCCCCGCCCACATCTTCGCCGCGGGGTGATGGCGCCAGCCGTAGTCGGGGACGGTGTTGGCGCGAAGCAGCTGAAGCGTCTCGACCCGCTGCTTGCCGAGCCGGGCCGGGTCGAGCACGGCCGCCGACTCGGCGAAGGAAGGGTACGGCAGGAAGGTCTGCACCCGGTCACTCGGCGCTGGTGACCGACAGCACGCCGCCCTCGGAGTCGAGATTCACCAGGAGGACATCGTCCGTGGCGTCGGGATCCAGCGCGTACTCGAGCACCGCGAACGGATCGGAGCCGCCGTGCTCGTCCGCGAGGATCGTCATGCTCATCAGCTGAAGCGAGCGGATCACGTCGATGTGCACGTCTCCCGAGATGTCGACGAGCAGGTCTTCGAGGTCTTCGCCGAGCGTCTCCTGCTGCTGCAGGATGTACTCGGTCACCTCGCTGGTGCGGTCGTTGAGCTCGGCGACCATGGCGTTGCGGGCACTGCGGTCGATGTCTTCGATCGCCGAGATCAGCGCAGCAGCGACATCGAGAGCGGCTTCGGACACGTCGTCCTGATCGGGGGCGGTCAGGTCGACCGTGACGGACTGATCTCCCAGTTCGACGTTCTCGGACCAGAAGATCGAACCGTCGGGCCCCGACTCGAGGAGTCCGAAGTAGTCGTGCTCGATCGCCATGACCCCATGAAACCAGCCCGCGCGCCCAGACGATACCCCGAACCCCGCGTGGCGGCGATCCGAGCCCGATCTGCGCCGCGCGCCGGGCGTCAGTCGACCAGCGAGGCGGCGAAGACGTGGGGTGTGAAACCGGTCAGATCGCCGATCCCCTCCCCCTGCCCGAGGAGCTTCACGGGGATGCCCGTGCGCTCCTGGACGGCCAGGACGAAGCCGCCCTTCGCAGAGCCGTCGAGCTTGGTGAGCACGAGCCCGGTCACGCCCGCGTGCTCGAGGAAGGCCTGCGCCTGCATGACGCCGTTCTGCCCGGTCGTGGCGTCGAGCACGAGGAGCACCTCGCTGATCGGGGCCTGCTTCTCAATCACTCGGCGGATCTTCGTGAGCTCGTCCATGAGGCCGCCCTTGGTGTGGAGGCGCCCCGCCGTGTCGACAAGGACGATCTCGGTGCCGGTGCGCTTGGCGTAGTCGATGGTCTGGAAGGCGACGGATGCCGGATCCTGGCCCTCCTGCTGAGGCCGCACGATCGCCGCCCCGCCCCGCTCCGCCCACGTGGCCAGCTGGTCGACGGCCGCCGCGCGGAACGTGTCGGCCGCGCCCACCACGACCGATCGTCCGTACCGCTGCAGGAACTTCGCGAACTTGCCGATCGTCGTCGTCTTGCCGACGCCGTTGACCCCGACGACGAGGACGACGGCGGGCCGCTCGGTGAGACGCAGCGTGGTGTCGAACTTCGCGAAATGCTCCTCGAGCGTCTCCTTCAGCATGCGCTGAAGATCGCGCGGGTCGGTGGTGCGGTACCGGTCCACCTTCTCGCGGAGCTCGTCGACGATCCGCTCGGTGATGTCCGGGCCGAAGTCGGCTGTCAGCAGAGCCGTTTCGAGGTCGTCCCACGTCGTCTCGTCGATCGTGGGCTTGACGAACATCCCGCGCAGTGCGCGTCCCAGCGACCAAGAGCTCTCTGCCATGCCACCAGCCTATGGCTGCTCGGCGCTTCGCTCCGCGGCGCTCAGCTCGCGGCGCGCTCCGCGAGGCGCTGACCGACGACCGCCGAGACACCGTCCTGCCGCATCGAGACGCCGTAGAGCGCGTCGGCGATCTCCATCGTCCGCTTCTGGTGAGTGATGACGATGAGCTGACTCGACTCGCGCAGCTGCTCGAAGACACCGAGAAGCCGCCCCAGATTCGCGTCGTCCAGCGCCGCCTCGACCTCGTCGAGGATGTAGAACGGGCTCGGGCGCGCCTTGAAGATGGCGGTCAGCAGGGCCACCGCCGCCAGCGACCGCTCGCCGCCCGAGAGCAGGGACAGCCGCTCGATCTTCTTGCCGACGGGGCGCACCGCCACCTCGATGCCCGTCGTCAGCGGGTCGTCGGGGTTCGTCAGCGTGATGCTGCCCGAGCCGCCCGGGAACAGGATGGGGAACACCTCGCCGAAGGCCACCTTGGTGTCTTCGAACGCGGCGAGGAAGATCGCCTGCATCCGCTCATCCAGCTCTTCGATGATCGTGATGAGGTCCTTGCGGGTCTGCGTGAGATCGGCGAGCTGCTCGGTCAGGAAGGCGTGACGCTGCTCGAGCGCGGCGAACTCCTCCAGAGCGAGCGGATTCACGCGACCGAGCTGAGCCAGCTTGCGCTCGGCCTCCTGCAGCCGCCGACGCTGTTGCCCACGGTCGAAGGCGACCACCGGCACCGCGTCCGCGTCTTCCCGCTCACCGTCGCCCGCTGCGCCCGGGGCGGCGTCGTCGACAGGGATGGGCTGGTCGGGGCCATATTCCGAAACGAGAATGTCTTCGTTCAGTCCGAGCTCGGAGGCGGCTCGCTCGAGAACGCCGGTCACGTGCAACCGCTTCTCGTGGATCTGCAGCTCGAGGCTGTGGACGCTCTCGGTCAAACCGGCCAGCCGCTCGCGGGCGACGGCCTCCTTGCCGCGGAGGTCCGCCAGCTCGGCGGTCACCGCCGAACGCTCGGACTCGGCCCGCGAGAGGTCGATTCTCGCCTGCACGAGGGAGCGCTCGACCGAATCGAGCACGGGCGGCAACTGCGCCGCGACTCCGGCGGCGGTGTCTCGCTGAGCCCGGCGGATGACGGCGCGCCGCGCCGCTTCGGCCGCGGCTTCCCGCTCCCGCTCGCGCTGCCGTTCCAGCGCCACCACACGCGCGTCGCCCGCCCGGATCCGCTCTTTCAGCGTCTCGACGTCGAGCCGCGCCCGCATCTCGCCATCTCGCGCCGCTTCCAGCGCATCCAGCAGCCCGTCGCGCGCCGACGCGTCCAGGATCGGGCGAGGCGCCTCGAGCGCAGATGTCAGCTGGTCCTCGGCGGCGCGCGCCGCCGCCTCCGCCTCCTCCACGGCGGACTGCGCCTGTGCCAGTCCGGACTGGAGCCGGTCGCATTCGGCGATGGCAGCCTCGTGACGCACCGTCGCGCGGTTCACGCGCTCGGCGTGAGCGGCGAGCGCGGCATCGTGCTCCCGCAGCGTCGTGAGCGCGGCCTTCGTACGCTGACGGGCGGACTCCAGCTCGGCCGCCGCGTCGACCATCGCTTCGCGCAACGAGTCCACCACGACCGCGATCTCGGAACGGCGTTCGTTCGCCGCATCGCGCTCCGCCGCCAACTCGAGGCGCGACCGGCCCTGACCCGACCCGGCCCGCACGGTGAACGAGGTGAGCACCTCGCCCGCGCGCGTGACGATGGTGGTGCGCGCGGCCAGCGAGGCCGCCTCGAGCGGGGGAACGGCCGCGAGGGCGGTGTCGAGGTCGTCGGCGATCAACACCGGCGACAGAATGCCGAGCACGCCGTCCGGCGCGGTGACGACGTCGCGAGCCGAAATCACACCGGCAAGTGCGGGGAACTCCACCGCGGGTGCCGGGGCGTCCGCGATCGCGATGTCGATCGTGCCGAGGTCGCCGTCGCGCGCGAGCACGGCCGTCGCCAGCGCGTCGTCGCGGGTGCCCACCAGCACGCCCTCCACGAGCGGACCGAGCACCGCCGCGATCGCGGCTTCATAGCCGGCGGTGATCTTGACGGCGTCACCGAGGAGGCCCCGGACTCCCGCGGCCCCCAGGCCGACGATCTCGGCCGCGGCGTTCCTGCCGTCGAGTGCGCGCCCCAGCGCAGACGTCTGGGCCGTCAGCGCCTCGACCTCGCGCTCGGCGGCATGCAGTCGCTCGCGGAGCGCGGCGACGTTCGTCTCCGCTTCGCCCGCCTCGCGCTGTGCGCGCTCGTAGGCGGACGCATACTCCGCCGCCGAGCCCTCGGGCACGAGGTCGGGGTCGACGCCCGCCAGCGCCTCCTCGGCCTCGGCGCGTCTTGCCAGGGCCGCGTCGAGTGCGCGCTGCTGACGATCCACCGCGCCCCGAACGGCGGCGAGGGCGGATGCCGCCGCCTCCGCCGACCCGCGCAGCGCCGTGATCTTCATGTCGTGCTCCGAGACCAGCGCGCTCTGCGCGGCGATGTCGCTGTCGAGGGCGTCGAGCTCGGCCCGGGCGCGCATCACCTCGCGGGAGGCGTCGGCCGCCGCATCCCGAGCGCCACCGAGCCCGTCGCTGATCTGCTGGATCTCCGCTCTGGCCTCGTCGATCATCGCCTGCGACACCGTGGTCAGCTCGATGCGGTCGTCGTCTTCGGCCTCGCCCAGCAGCGCCAGCCGCTGCCCCGCAAGTGCGTACAGGCTTCGCAGCCGCTCCTGCACGCGCTCCAGCCCGTGGGCGATCCGACGGGCCCGGTCCACCGCCTCGGATCGCTGCTCGCCCTCGAGGTGCTCGATGCGCGCACGCGCATTGTCGAGCTGGTCCTGCAGCACCAGCCGCTCGGCGTGACGCTCTTGCTCGCTGCGGGCGGCCGATGCCAGCTCGTCCCGGAGTGCGACGACCTCGTCGGCGTACAGCCGAGCCTTCGCGTCCCGCACGACGGCGGCGATCGTGGCGGCCTCTCGGGCGATCTCGGCCTGACGCCCGAGGGGCTTCAGCTGGCGCCGCAACTCGCCCGCGAGGTCGTTGAGCCGGGTGAGGTTGGCCTCCATCGCCTCGAGCTTGCGAAGGGTCTTCTCTTTGCGCCGGCGATGCTTGAGGATGCCGGCCGCTTCCTCGATGAAACCCCGGCGATCCTCCGGCGAAGCCTGGAGCACGCTGTCGAGCCGCCCCTGACCCACGATCACGTGCATTTCGCGGCCCAGGCCCGAATCGCTCAGGAGCTCCTGCACGTCGAGCAGCCGGCACACTTCGCCGTTGATCGCATACTCGCTGGCGCCGTTGCGGAACAGCGTGCGGCTGATCGTGACCTCGGCGTACTCGATGGGCAGCGCGCCATCGCTGTTGTCGATCGTGAGCTGCACCTCGGCACGGCCGAGAGGTCCGCGCGTCGCCGTACCGGCGAAGATGACGTCCTCCATCTTGCCGCCGCGGAGCGTCTTCGCGCCCTGCTCGCCCATGACCCACGCGAGCGCGTCGACGACGTTCGACTTGCCGGATCCGTTGGGTCCGACGATGCAGGTCACGCCGGGTTCGAGGGCGAAGGTGGTCGGCTGCGCGAACGACTTGAAACCTTTGAGCGTCACGCTCTTCAGGTGCATGGGTCGCCTCCGCGCTCGCCGCTCCTCCCCGACCGGCGAGCGGGCCCGATCGTGCTCGGGCGTCCCCAGGCTACCCGAGCGCCCGCGCCACGCCGCTGCGCGCCCCGGAGCGTCGCGACACGCCCGTCGTCACTCGAATCTGCGAAAACGCTTGACGTCCACCGCGGGATCGCGCTAGTGTCACTCTCCGCGTCTGAAGTCGAGAAAGGAGGTCCCCGAAATGATGCACCTGAACACCACCGGAGTCACCGCGCCGAACGGCGTCGCGACTCGTGCGTTCGCGCTGGGGACCCTCTCCTTCGGCGCCTTCCAGAACTGCGGCTCCCACACCGCCGGCTGATCCCCGCAGGGGAGAACTCTGCCCGTCATCGGGCATGACCCTCCTGCGCCGCCCCGATTCCCGGGTGCTGAGCGCTGCCTCCTGCGAATCCTCCCGTCGTGCTGCGGCATGACATCCCGCCCGACCGCGCGTGGCCGGGCATCCACCTCCCTCCACACGGAAGAGAACCATCATGAACACCTCACTTCTCGCGCCGCAGCGCTCCTCGGGCGTCCCCGATACGCTGCGGCTCCCGAGCCGCGACACCCGCGTCCCGCTCCTGGACCACATCGCACTCCGACTCGGCGTGCGACTGCTCATCTGGGGCACACGTTCGCCGCGACTCGCGGACGATCGCGAGCGCCACGCTCGCGTCCGCCTCGCCCACGACGCCACCAGCGCGCGTGAGCACGGCTACCTTCGCGAGGCTCTCCTCGCACCCCGGCCGTGACGGCCGACAACGGGGTCCGTCGACCGACGAGCGGTCGGCGGACCCCCACCCCAGATCAGAACACGACGAAGGACGCAAGACCATGAACACCCTCACCGAGGTGGAGTTCCGGCCGCTGACCGTGCCGGCATCCATCGACTCCCCCGACGCCGGCGACTTCCAGGAGATGGTCCGGGTACGCAATCTCGTGTACCGCCAGATCTCCGGGCACGACGACCACCGCATCGCCGCCGACGAACTCCTTCCGCACTTCGCGCCGAGCGAGTACGAGACACGGCTCATGTGGCTGATCGTCGAAGACGGCGAGGTGGTAGGCCGCGCCGGCATCGACCTCCCGCTCGAGGAGGGGTCGCAGGTCGCGTTCTGGCTGATCGAGCTGCGGCAGGAGCGCTGGGGTCGAGGGATCGGCTCGGCCGCCTACGAGCTCATCGAGAGCGTCGCGCGCGAGCACGGCCGGACGGTCCTCCAGTCCTGGGCCGAGCACCCGGCGGCCGACGGGCCGACGCTGGCACCTCCGACCGGCTTCGGGTCGATCCCCAAGGATCACGCAGCCCGGTTCTTCCTCCGGCATGGCTACTCCCTGGAGCAGGTGGAGCGCAACAGCGCCTTCGACCTCACGGCGCCCTTCGACACGGTCGAGCGGCTCCTCGCCGAGGCCCGGGCAGCGTCGACCGAGTACCGGGTCGTGCAGTGGTTCGCGCCTACTCCGCCGGAGTTCGCCGACGGGTACGCGTGGATGAAGTCGCGCATGGCGACCGACGCACCCTCGGGCGACCTCGTCTTCGACGAGGAGACGTGGGATGCCGCGCGCGTCGCCGAGCACGACCGGCGCTACACGGCCTCCGGGCGCACGCTCCAGGTGACCGCTGCTCAACACGTCGCCTCGGGCGAGCTGTGCGCGTTCAACGAGCTCGTGATCGGCAAAGACCGGACCGAGGCGTCCCACCAGGAGGACACGCTGGTGCTCAAGGAGCATCGAGGACACAGGCTGGGCACGCTCGTGAAGTGCGCGGGGCTGCTGTCCTGGCGCGACATCGCCCCGGCGTCTCGGCGCGTGATCACCTACAACGCCGAGGAGAACCGGCCGATGCTCGACATCAACGAGGCGATCGGGTTCGCGCCGATCGCGTATGAAGGCGCATGGAAGAAGGTGCTGGCATGAGCTTCATCGAATCGCCCACGGTCACGGTGTCGCCGATCCCGATCCCGGCGAGCGTGGCGTCGCCCGACGCGGGTCCGTTCCTGGAGCTGGTGCGGCTCGCCAACGCGGTCTGCCTCGCCGACGCCGGGCACGATTACCTTCACGAGGAGCCCGAGGAGATGCTGGGCTTCTTCCAGGACCAGTCGGACTGGACCCAACTGGCGTTCCTGGCCGAACGCGACGCCGAGATCCTGGGCGCCGTGAAGATGATGATCTCGAAGCAGCCGGGCACGGTGACTCTGGAGTTCGACCTGATGGTCGACCCCGAGCGCTGGGGCCAGGGCGCCGAAGAGGCGCTGTTGGCCGAGGTGGAGCGGGTGGCACGCGCTCGCGCCGTGCACACGATCCAGACGTGGACGCTGCACCGCCCCGATGCCGGTGGTGCACGGCTCGAGCCCTCGACCGGATGGGGAACCATCCCCGCCGAGGATCGGCAGACGCGGTTCCATCGGGATCACGGATTCTCCCTGGAGCAGGTCGAGCGCAACAGCGTCTTCGACCTGCAGGGAGACTTCCAGGTCGTCGAGCGCATGCTCGACGAGTCCGTCGCCGCGGCGGGCCCGGACTACCGGCTCGTCGCGTGGACGGCGCCGACTCCCGACGAGTACAAGGCCGGATTCGCCCGGGTGCTCGCGCGCATGTCGACGGATGCGCCCGCCGGGGGGCTCGTGATCGAGGAGCAGATCTGGGACGTGGAGCGGGTCGAGCGGCGAGACGCACGCCAGCGCGCACAGGGACTCACCGTCTCGGTGGCCGCGGTGCAGCATGTGCCGACCGGAGAGCTCGCGGCCTACAACGAACTCGTCATCTCCGACGACCACAGCCTCGCCACCCAGCAGTACGGCACCCTGGTGCTCCGGGAGCACCGGGGTCGCCGGCTGGGCACGATCGTCAAGTGCGCGAATCTCCTCCGCTGGCGGGAGCTGGTTCCCGAATCGCCTCGTGTCTCGACCTTCAACGCCGAGGAGAATCGGCACATGCTCGACATCAACGAAGCGATCGGCTTCGTACCCGCCAGCTATGCGGGCGCGTGGAAGAAGGTCCTCGACTGACACCGCCGGGATGCCGCGTCCCGCGCGCTCAGCGTGGGCGCGGCATCTTCTGGCAGTGCGGGCAGAAGTGGCTCGAGCGATTGGTGAACGACACGCGCACGATGGGGCGGCTGCACCGGGGACACGGCTGCCCGGTGCGTCCGTAGGCGTTGAGAGAGTGCGCGAAGTATCCGGCCTGACCGTTGACGTTGACGTACTGCGCGTCGAAGCTCGTCCCGCCCTCGGCGAGGGCTTTGTGCAGGACGAGCCGGACCTCGCTCAGGAGCCGGTTCACCGCGCGCGCAGACAGGGACCCGGCGTCTGTCTCGGGATGGATGCGAGCCGCCCAGAGAGACTCGTCGGCATAGATGTTGCCGACTCCGCTGAGGACCGTCTGATCGAGTAGGACCCGCTTGATCGCGGACCGCTTCCCCATGAGGCTCGTTCGGAACGCGGCATCCGAGAAGGCCGGATCCAGCGGATCGCGCGCGATGTGGGCCACCTGACAGGGAACGGATGCCTCGGCCGTGCCGAGTCCGCCCGGGGCCCCATCGGCGGTCGGCACGAGCTCATCGATCGCGAGGGATCCGAAGGTGCGCTGGTCTGCGAAGACCACCGCGACCTCGCCGTGGACCGGGTGGACGAGATCGATGCGGACGCGCTCGTGGCGCTCGGCGGGGGCGCCGGGCGAGCGCAGCAGCAGCTGTCCGCTCATGCCGAGGTGGCCGACGACGGCATCCGCCGGCGGCGCTCCCGGAACACCACTCTCGAGCGGCAGCCAGAGGAATTTGCCCCGGCGGGCGGCTGATCGGATGACGCGCCCGGTGAGCGCTGCCTCGAAGTGACCGCCGTCTCGGACGTGACGGGTGAGCGCACGGTCGTCGAGCACGGACACGCCCAGCACGGTGCTACCCGCGACGGCGGGGGCGAGGCCGGCGCGCACGACCTCGACCTCGGGAAGCTCAGGCACGCCCGCTGAGCTCCTGCCATGCCCGGAGGGCGGCTGCCATCTCGGCCGCCTTCTTGCTCGTGCCGACGCCTTTCGCCGACACCTCGCCGACGACCACGGTGGCGGTGAACTGGCGGTCGTGATCGGGTCCGGTCGACGAGACGGAATAGACGGGCGGCTGCGCGCCGGTCCGGGCGGCGAGCTCCTGGAGGCTCGTCTTGGGATCCATGGCGGCGCCGTACCGCTCAGGGTCGGCCAGCAGGGGCTCGACGAGGCGCAGGACGAGCGCGGTCGCGGCGTCGGGTCCAGCGGAGAGGTACGTCGCGCCGATCACGGCCTCCATCGTGTCGGCCAGAATCGAGTCCTTGTCGCGCCCGCCGGTGAGGTCTTCGCCCCGTCCCAGTCGCAGGTGCCGGCCGAGGTCGATTCCCCGCGCGATCTCGGCGAGGGCGATCGTCGAAACCACGCTCGCCCTCCGCTTGGCGAGCGCACCTTCTTCGAGTTCGGGATGCCCCGTGAAGAGCCGTACGGTCACGGCCTGGCCGAGCACGGAGTCGCCGAGGAATTCCAGCCGCTCGTTGTGCGGCACCTGGCCGTGCTCGTATGCCCACGATCGGTGGGTGAGCGCCAGCGACAGAAGCTCGGGGTCGATATCGACCCCGAGCTTCTGCGTGAGTTCGGTGAGCGCGAGGCGCTCCACGATGGCGTCGGTCACGTCGCCGGTCGGACGATCAGACGTCGGCGACCTTGCGGCCCTTGTACTCGAGGAACAGCTCGGTGCCCTGCGAGTCGGTGACGACCTTCGCCTGGTGGGGACGGCTGTAGACGACCTTGCCGTTCTCGACGGTCTTGACCAGCGTGGGGGCCTCGGCCTTCCACTGCGCGCGACGCGAGCGCGTGTTGGAACGGGAGACCTTCCGCTTCGGGGGGTTGCCTGCCATAGCTAGCTCTCTTCTGTGTTCTCGACGCTTGGGCGCGGTGCTTCGTCGTCGTGGTCTGCGGTGTAGCCCTGGAGCGCGGCCCAGCGAGGATCGAGGGGCTCGCGCTGCTCTGTGCCGGCGCTGACGGTCAGTCGCTCACCCGTGACCGGATCGAGGCCGGGGCAATCCGGCTGACACACCGGCTGAAACGGAAGCGACAGGACGATCGCATCCCTGACCAGAGTTTCAAGATCCACGTGGTCGTCTTGAACCTCGAAGTCAGTTGCTTCCTCCCCAGGATACGCGAAAAGCTCCTGAAACTCGACTTCGACGGGCTCGGTGATGTCTCTCAGGCATCGCCCGCACACCCCCGAGTACTGCGCCACGGCGGTTCCCGACACCAGAATGCCCTCGTGTACCGACTCCAGGCGCACGTCCAGATCGATGGGATCGTCCGCCGGAACCGACACGAGCCCCTCGCCCCATTTCTCGGGAGCGGGGACCTCGAACTCGAACTCGCGTATCTCGCCCGGACGCCGCACGATGTCGCGGACCCGGATCGCGAAAGGACCCGTCACATGCTGTCTGACCACGATCATCCATCGTACCGGGGTCGCCCGGTGGCGGCCTCGGTACGGGTCAGACGGCCGCGGAGCCGGTGTCGAGGAACCTGGCGACGGCGGGGGGCACGAAGGGCGAGACGTCGCCCCCGAGTCCGGCGACCTGGCGCACCAGCGAACTGGACACGAGGGCGTGGGAGGGATCGGGGAGCAGGAAGACCGTCTCGACATGGGCCAAATGCCGGTTCACGATCGCCATCGGCGTCTCGTATGCGACATCGACCTGCGAGCGGATGCCCTTGACCAGAACGCCCGCGTCGACATCGGTCGCGTAGTCCACGAGCAGTCCCATGCTCCACGATGCGACGATGACCTCGCCTTCGATGTCGCTCTCCTCGATCGACTGCTCGAGGAGCGACAGGCGCTGAGCGATCGGGAGCATCGCCTCTTTGCCGGGATTGTGCACGACGAGGACATGAAGCTGGTCGTACAGCGTCGCCGCGCGGCGGATCACGTCGAGATGACCGAGGGTGGGCGGATCGAATGACCCCGGGACGACGGCGATCCGGCTGTTCATGTGGTCAGCCTATCCGCCTGCCGCGACGTCAGTTCTTCGCCAGCGCCGCGCGTTCCTGCATCCCGACCCGCCGTTCCAATGCCGCGGCGAGGCCCGGGTGGCGCAGCAGGGCCGGGTCGTCCGCCAGCAGCAGCTCAGCCGCCGTCCGCGCCTCGGCGATGATGTCGGCGTCCTTCACGACGCGCAGGAGACGCAGCGACGACCGCACTCCCGACTGCGCATCCCCGAGGACATCGCCCTCGCCTCGCAGCTCGAGATCGACTTCGGCGAGCTCGAAGCCATCGAGGGTCGCGGCCACCGCCTCGACGCGTTCACGCGCCGGCGTGCCCGCCGCCGCTTCGGTGACCAGCAGGCACAGCCCCGGCACGCCGCCGCGCCCGACCCGGCCGCGGAGCTGATGGAGCTGCGACACACCGAACCGGTCCGCTTCGAGGATCGCCATCGTCGATGCATTGGGGACATCGACGCCCACCTCGACGACCGTGGTCGCCACGAGTACATCCACCTCGCCGCGGCCGAACGCCTGCATCACCGCGTCTTTCTCGTCGGACGGCATCTTGCCGTGAAGGATCTCCACGCGGATGTCGGAGAACGCCGGATGCCTCGACAGCAGGTCGGCGGCCTGCACCACGCCCCAGCGAGTCGAGGAGGTCTCGCCCTCGGCGTCGCCGGCCGCTTCGTCCGCGGTGTCGTCCTTGGTCAGGGATTCGGCGTCGATCGCGGCGCATACCACGAAGGCCTGCCGGCCCGCCGCCACCTCCTCGGCGATTCGGTCCCACACTCTCCCGAACCAGGACGGCTTCTCGGCGAGCGGAGCGACGAATGTCTGAATACCCGCGCGCCCTGCGGGCATCGTGCGGATCGTCGACACGTCGAGATCGCCGAAGACCGTCATCGCGACCGTCCGGGGAATGGGCGTGGCCGTGAGCACGAGTGCGTGCGGCGCAGAGCCCTTCGCCCGCAGCGACTCCCTCTGCTCGACGCCGAACCGGTGCTGCTCGTCCACCACCACCAGCCCCAGGTCGGCGAACGTCGTGCTCTCGCTGAGCAGGGCGTGCGTCCCCACCACGATCCGCGCCTGCCCCGACGCAACCCGCAGTGCCGCCTTGCGGCGCTCGGCGGCCGGCATCTGCCCGGTGAGCAGCGTCGGCATGAGCTCCGGCGCCAGCCGGGGGCCCAGCATCCGCGCGATGGAGCGCACGTGCTGGGCCGCGAGCACCTCCGTCGGAGCGATGAGCGCGGACTGGCCCCCGCTCTCGGCGACCTGCAGCATCGCCCGCAGCGCGACGAGCGTCTTACCCGAACCCACCTCGCCCTGGACCAGGCGGTTCATCGGCCAGTCCCCCTGGAGGTCGCGCTCGATCTGCTCGCCGACGCTCACCTGATCCGGCGTGCGCGGGAAGGGGAGCGCCTCGTCGAACCGCTCCAGAAGCGATCCGGGGGATCTGCGCGTCGCCGACATCGCGCGGACGAACGCGCGCTGCTGGAGGAGCGCCACCTGCAGCAGGAAGGCCTCATGCATCCGCAGGGTCGCGCGCGCCGGCTCGATCTGATCCTCGAACTCGGGCCGGTGGATGCGCTCGATCGCCGTGCGGGCGTCGAGGAGGCCTCCTCGCGCGCGGAGCTCATCGGTCAACGGGTCGGGCACGGGTCCCAGGCCGTCGAGCACCAGGTCGACGATCTTCTTGATCTGCCAGCTGGCGACGGCGCCCGTCGCGGGATAGATCGGGATGGGCAGGTTCGCGTTCGCCTGCGCGGTGAGCCGCGCGGTCGCCTCGTCGTCGAACAGCTCGTAGTCGGGGTGGGTCAGCTGCTTCGTGCCGCGGTACTCCCCCACCTTCCCCGCGAAGATGCCCCGACGTCCGGGCACCAGGTCCTTCATCCGCCACGACTGGTTGAAGAACGTCAGCGAGAGGTCGCCGTGGCCGTCGCTGATGACCACCTCGAGGATCGAGCCGCGGCGATTCTGCATGCGGCGCTCGCCCGCACGGCGCACCTCGGCCACGATGGTGACCGCCTCGCCCACGGGCAGGGAGGAGATCGGGGTCAGCTCACCGCGCTTGGCGTACCGCCGAGGGTAGTGCGCGAGCAGATCGCCCACGGTCCGCATCCCGAACGCCCGCTCGAGAGCGCCGGAAGTCTTGCCGCCGACGGCGCCGTCCAGACGCGACTCGAGGGTGAAGGACGGCATGGGAAGAGTCTAGGTACCGCCGCCGACCCGGGCGTGCGGCACGAGTCGGCGGCCGACACCCGGGCTATCGTGGGCGTGTGACCCGCATCATCGCCGGCCGCGCCGGATCGCTCACGCTCGAGGTGCCCGACGCCGGCACCAGGCCGACGAGCGACCGGGTGCGCGAATCGCTCTTCGGGGCGCTCGAGTCGGCCGACGCCCTGCGGGGCGCCGCGGTGCTCGATCTGTACGCGGGCTCGGGCGCGCTCGGCCTCGAGGCGATCAGCCGCGGCGCCCGCCGCGCCGACCTGGTCGAGAAAGCTCCTCGCGCGGCATCCGTCGTCCAGCGGAACGCGGCACGCGTGTCGAAGGCCATCGGACGCGACGCCGCCATCGACGTCCACCGCGCTTCGACGGCGAGTTTCCTGCAGACCAGGCGAGGCCCCTTCGACCTCGTCTTCATCGACCCGCCGTACGGTCTGGGCGACGACGAGCTGACGGCCGCACTCCGACTGCTGATGCCGTCGCTCGCCGATGACGCCACCGTCGTCGTTGAGCGGGCGTCGCGGTCGGCCGCGCCCGTCGTGCCCGAGGGCCTGACGGCGGATCGATCCAAGCGCTACGGCGACACGACGTTGTGGTGGTACACCGCAACGTCGGGTTCGGCCGAGGGTCAGCCGGATCCCGAGTCCCAGTCGCGGTAGGGATCCCAGCCAGAGCGGCCGTCGAAGGGCGCTCCGTCGACGAGCACGGCGTGATCGCCCGCGGCCCGCACTTCGCCGATGGGCCGGAACCCCGGCGCGAGCGCCACCGTCGACGGGAACGTCGCCAGGAGGGCGTGGTCCTCCCCGCCGGTCAGCGCTGACCGCGGATCGTCGCCGAGGGTGCGCGAGTCCAGGGCGAGGCACACGCCGGATGCTGCGGCCATCCGCGTCGCGTCGAGGACGAGGCCGTCCGAGACGTCCATCATCGCCGTCGCGCCCGCCTCGGCGGCGGCGATGCCGAGGGACAGCGGAGGCGAGGGCCGGAGCTGCGCCTCGAGCTCCGACCGCTCGTCCACGGCGAGCTGCGCGAGATCGACGGGGGTGGGGGCGCCGGATGCGTCGGTGAAGCGCTGGAACAGGGTCGTCAGTCCTCGACCCGCCGCCCCCAGTGCGCCCGCGACCGCCACGACATCACCCGGGCGCGCACCGGAACGGAGCACCGGAGCCCGCCCGTCGAGCGATCCCAGGGCGGTCACCGCGACGGTGAGCGTGTCGGAGACGGTCAGGTCGCCGCCTTCCACCGCGCACCCCGGCGCGAGCTCGTCGCACGCGGCACGCAAGCCGTCTGCCAGGCTCTCGACGAACGAGATGCGGGTCGAGTCCGGCATCGCGAGGGCGACGAGCAGCGCGACGGGTCGGGCGCCCATCGCCGCCACATCGGCGAGGTTCACGGCCGCGGCCTTCCACCCGAGGTCGAAGGGGCTCGACCAGGCGAGCCGGAAGTCCGGACCATGCACCAGCGTATCGACGGTCGCGACCACGCGCCGATCCGCCGTCGTGATCACGGCGGCGTCGTCGCCGGGCCCGACCGGTGAGCCGGACGGCCCGAGGCGATCGAGGATGCGACGGAGGATCTCGCCCTCGGACAGCTCGCCGACGGGAGTGTCGGGGTGGGGATCGCTCACGGGACCACGCTACCGTCGGCGGAACCGCACGCCGACGCGGGTTAGCCTGGAACGGTGCCCCGCTCCCGCCTCGCCGTCGTCGCGCTCCTCGCCGGGCTGATCACCGTGACCGGCTGCAGCAGCACCGTCTCGATGGAGCCCGCGCCCGACGCCGACGACCCGGCATGCGCGCAGGTGACGGCCGTGCTGCCGGGGACGCTCGCCGGCGAACCGCGCCGGTGGACGGACGCGCAGGCGACCGGCGCGTGGGGCGATCCCGCCGCCGTCCTCCTCACATGCGGAGTCGAGCCGCTCGGTCCGACGACGCTCCCGTGCCGCACCGTCAACGGCGTCGACTGGGTCATCGACGAGTCCGAGGCACCGCGGTACCGTGTCACGAGCTTCGGGCGAGTGCCGGCCGTCGAGGTCTACCTCGACAACGACGTCGTCTCGAGCGCCGACGTCCTCGACGGCCTGTCCGCGATCGTGTCGCGGCTTCCGACGGACGGTGCCGGCTGTCTCGCCCGCGAGGACGCCGCCGGCTGACGTCAGGCCACTCGCTCCAGGGCGGTGTCGATGAGCTCGGCGATCAGCTCGGGATACGTGAGCCCCGAGGCGATCCAGCACTTGGGGAACATCGAGATCGGCGTGAAGCCCGGCATCGTGTTGAGCTCGTTGACGTACAGCCCGTCAGCGGTGAGGAAGAAATCCACCCGCGCCAGGCCTCGCCCGCCCACCGCCTCGAAGGCCCGCACCCCGAGCTCCTGCACCGCCGCGATCTCAGCGTCCGACATGTCGGCCGGGCACACCACGTCCGCGCCGTCGCCGCCGAGGTACTTCCCCTCGAAGTCGTAGAACTCACGGGTGGTGAGGACGATCTCGCCCGGCAGCGAAGCGCGCGGTCCATCGGTGCGGCGTCCCTCGAGGATCGCCACTTCGACCTCGCGGCCCACGATCGCGGACTCGATGAGCACCTTGTCGTCCTCGGCGAAGGCCAGGTCCATCGCGCCCGCGAACTCGGAGGCGTCGTGGACCTTCGAGACGCCGACGCTCGACCCGGCACGGGCCGGCTTGACGAACATCGGCTCGCCCAGGGCCGCGGCATCCGCTCTCACACCCTCCGGATCGGATTCCCAGCGCCGTCGTGAGACGGTGACCCACGGCGCCACCGGCACTCCGGCGGCCTGCAGCACGATCTTCATGAAGTGCTTGTCCATGCACAGCGCCGAGTCGAGGACTCCACCGCCTGCGTACGGAATCTCGAGAGTGTCGAAGAAGCCCTGGATCGTCCCGTCCTCGCCGTGCACGCCGTGCAGGATCGGGAGCACGACGTCCAGGTCTCCGAGCTCGTCGATCTCGCCGTCGGCGCGCCGCACGCGGAGGGTGCGATCGCCGACCTCGGGCCAGAGTATGCGGCTGCCGTTGTCGATCACTTCAGGAAGCCGCTGCGCGTCGAGCGCGAACTTGCCGGGATCGTCGTCCTCGAGGACGAAGACGCCTTCGCGGGTGATGCCGACCGGGATCACCCGGTAGCGATCACGGTCGATCGCCCGCAGTACCCCGCCCGCCGTGGCGGAACTGATCGAGTGCTCGCTGGAGCGACCGCCAAAGAGCACCGCCACCGCCGGCCTGTCCATTCTGCGTCCTCTCGCCCTTCGGGGTGTCGTCGTCCGTCGTGAGATGCGGCGCGATGTCGCGCGGGTTCATCGTGCCGTCGAGCACCATCTTCACCTGCTCGACGATGGGCATGTCGACGCCCACCTCGCGCGCGAGCTGGAGGATCGGTGCGACCGAGGCCAGCCCCTCCGCCGTCTGGTTCATCTGCTTGACGACGTCGTCGAAGCGGTAGCCCTGGCCGAGCAGGCGCCCGGCGGTGTTGTTGCGGCTCAGCGGCGACTGGCACGTCGCGATGAGGTCTCCGAGACCCGCGAGGCCCTGCAGGGTCTCGGGGTGCGCGCCGAGTGCGACCGCGAAGTCCGTCATCTCGACGAGCCCGCGGGTGATGATCGACGCCTTGGTGTTCTCGCCGTACCCGACACCGTCGACGATCCCGATAGCCACCGCGATGAGGTTCTTGAGGACGCCGCCGAACTCCGTGCCGATGACATCGGTGTTGACGAAGGTGCGGAAGTAGGCGTTGCGCGCGCGACGGGCCACGGCGTCGGCGGTCTCCTGGCTCGTGGAGGAGATCACGGCGGCCGTGGGCTGCTCCCGCGCGATCTCGAGCGCGAGGTTGGGCCCCGAGGCGACGGCGATCCGCGCGGGGTCGCAGTGGAGCTCCTGCTCGATGACCTGGCTCATGCGCAGGCCGGTGCGGCGCTCGACCCCCTTCATGAGCGACACGATCGGCACCTCGGAGCGGGCCACCAGCGGGCGCACGGCCTTGAGGTTCTGCCGCACCGCCTGACTCGGGATCGACAGGTAGACCTGCTCGGCACCCTCCAGCGCCTCGGACAGGTGATGTGTCGCGTACATGTTCCGAGGCAGGTTGATGCCGGGGAGGTACTCGCTGTTGCGCTTGGCCTCCTGGATCTCGCTGGCCAGCTCGGCGCGGCGGGCCCACATCGTCACGTTCGCGCCGCCGTCGGCGAGGATCTTCCCGAACGTGGTGCCCCAGCTTCCCGCCCCCACGACGGCGACCCGCGGCCGCGAGGAATCCTGTCTACGGCTCAAGGCGACCCGTCTCCTTCTGCCCGTGGTCGGCCGGGTTCCACCGCGTCGCGGGAGCGGGCTCACCCCGCAGCTGCGAGAGGAGCTGGGAGATCTCGCCCATGACGGTGTCGGTGGCGGCGACGAGAGCGGCGGGTTGCCCCTCTTTGCCTTCGTACGCGGACAGATCGACGGCATCGCCCACGAGGACGGTGACGCGGCGTCGGAGCGGCCACAGCTTGAGCTTCCCGTACCGGGGAAGCACCTGCTGAGCGCCCCACTGGGCCATGGGGATCACGGGGATGCCTCCCGCCAGCGCCAACCGGACGGCACCCGTCTTGCCGCGCATCGGCCAGAGGTCGGGGTCGCGCGTGAGCGTTCCCTCGGGGTACACGATGACGCCGCGACCGAGACGCACGAGGGTCTCGGACGCCTCGAGCGTCGCGCGGGCGGCTGAGGCGGAGGACGACCGCGACACGGGCACCATGCCGGTGACCCGGAGCACCCAGCCCAGCACGGGAACGCGGAACAGGCTCTCCTTCGCCATGAATCGGGGGGCCCGGCCCATCCGCCACACGGCGACGGCCACCACGATCGGATCGATCTCGCTGGCGTGGTTCGGGGCGAGCACGTACGCACCCTCCCGGGGGAGCTTGTGCCCGTCACGCACCTCGACCTTGAAGATCAGGCCGGCCAGCGGCACGACGATGGCCGCCAGCGGCCAGAAGATGCTGGGGCGCGTCTTCTCGCTCGAAGCTCGCGGTCGCTGCGTCGCCACGGCCTATCCGATGACGTCGAAGTCGGCGCCGAGCGTGTCGAGCTTGGTCAGGAACTTCTCGTAGCCGCGGCGGATGATGCCGACGTTGCGCACGATCGATTCGCCTTCGGCCGCGAGCGCGGCGATCACGTAGCTGTAGCCGCCGCGGAGGTCGGGAACGACAACGTCCGCGCCGTGCAGCGGAGTCGGTCCGTTGATCACGGCCGCCTGCTCGAGCTCACGGCGAGGGACCCGCCGGTTCGGCGCGTCGATCCCATGCGGGTGAACCACGATGTCGGCGCCCATCTGATTGAGCGCGTGTGTGAATCCGAGTCGGTTCTCATACACCGTCTCGTGGACCGTCGACTCCCCCTCGGCCTGCGTCAGGGCGACGATGAGCGGCTGCTGCCAGTCCGTCATGAAGCCCGGGTGGACGTCGGTCTCGACGACGACGGGCTTGAGCGCTCCCCCGCGTCGGAACTGGATGCCGTCCTCGCGGACGTCGAACCAGCCTCCCGCCTTGCGGAACACGTTGAGGAACGTCAGCATCTCCTGCTGCTTCGCCCCGCCGACGAAGATGTCGCCGTCGGTGGCGAGGGCCGCGCACGCCCACGACGCCGCCTCGTTGCGGTCGAAGATCGCCCGGTGATCGTAGCCGCGAAGCTCGTCGACGCCCTCGATGAGGATGACCCGGTTGGGCTCGTACGAGATGATCGCGCCCATTTTCTGCAGCACCGCGATGAGATCCATGATCTCGGGCTCGATGGCGGCGTTGCGCAGCTCGGTCGTGCCCTTGGCCTTCACCGCCGTGAGCAGCACCTGCTCGGTCGCGCCCACGCTCGGGTACGGGAGGTGGATGTTCGCGCCGTGGAGACCGTCCGGCGCGGTGATCCGGATGCCTTCGTAGCTCTTGTCGACGATCGCGCCGAAGGCGCGCAGCGCATCCATGTGGAAGTTGATGGGCCGGTCGCCGATGCGGCAGCCGCCCAGGTCGGGGATCAGCGCCTCGCCGAGCAGGTGGAGGAGCGGTCCGCAGAAGAGGATCGGGATGCGGGATGCCCCGGCGTGCGCATCGATCTCTTCGAAGTGAGCCGACACCGCGCCGCTCGGGTCGAGGTGGATCGTGCCCTCCTCGTCGCCGTCCTGCACGCGCACGCCGTGCACCTCGAGCAGCGAGCGCACCACCTGAACGTCGCTGATGTCGGGGACATCGCGCAGTGTGCTCGTCGTCTCTCCCAGCAGCGCGGCGACCATCGCCTTGGTGACGAGGTTCTTCGCACCCTTGACCTCGACGCGCCCCGTGAGCGGGCGTCCGCCGCGGATCGCGAGGACCTCGCCGGCGGCTTCGTCGGCCGCACGGGCAGGGGGCGTAACGCTGAGAGCGGACTTCATCCGGTGGACCTCACTTGTGTCTTCGAGGGTGGCGTTGATGGGACCGGGCTCCCTGGTGGGGAGCGCGATCCTGGCTTACGGAATCGGAAGCGTCCGCGGCCGCCACGCCTCGCGGCGAGCCTCGAACTGCGCGATCTTGTCTTCGTTGCGCAGCGTCAGCCCGATGTCGTCGAGCCCTTCGAGAAGCCGCCACCTAGTGTAATCGTCGATGTCGAAAGCGACGGTCCGATCGCCGATCGTCGCGCGTCGCGCCTCGAGGTCGACGGTCATCCGGATGCCGGGATCCGCCTCGATGTCGGCCCACACGGCTTCGAGGTCGGCGTCGGAGATCACCCCGGTGAGCAGGCCCTGCTTGCCCGCGTTCCCGCGGAAGATGTCGGCGAACTTGGGGCTGAGCACGACCTGGAACCCGAAGTCGCGAAGCGCCCAGACGGCGTGCTCGCGACTGGACCCGGTGCCGAAATCCGGACCCGCGACGAGGATGCTGGCACCGGCATACACCGGCTGATTCAGCACGAAGTCGGGATCTTGACGCCAATTGGCGAACAGCGCGTCGTCGAATCCCGTCTTCGTGACGCGCTTCAGATAGACCGCCGGAATGATCTGGTCGGTGTCGACCGCCGAGCGCTTCAGCGGCGCGGCGATGCCCGTGTGAGTGGTGAACTTCTCCATGTCAGGCCTCCGCCCCTGCGCTCATGGCCTCGGACGCGACCGGGTCGAGGTCGCTCGGGCTCGACAGCGTCCCGCGCACGGCGGTCGCCGCAGCGACGAGCGGCGAGACCAGGTGCGTGCGACCGCCCTTGCCCTGCCGGCCTTCGAAGTTGCGGTTGCTGGTCGAGGCGCACCGCTCCCCCGGCGCGAGCTGATCCGGATTCATGCCCAGACACATCGAGCACCCGGCGAACCGCCATTCGGCCCCGAACTCGGTGAAGATCTTGTCGAGCCCTTCCGCCTCCGCCTCGAGGCGGACGCGGGCGGACCCGGGGACCACCATGACGCGGACGTTCTCTGCCTTTTGTCGTCCCTTGATCACCGATGCGAACGCGCGGAGGTCTTCGATGCGGCTGTTCGTGCACGAGCCCATGAAGACCGCGTCGACCGCGACATCCTTCAGAGGCGTGCCGGGCGCGAGGTCCATGTACTCCAGGGCACGCTCGGCCGCCGCGCGCTCGTTGGGGTCGGCGAAGTCGGCCGGCGTCGGGACGACGTCGGACAGCGAGACGCCCTGCCCGGGGTTCGTTCCCCAGGTCACGAAGGGCTCGAGCTCGTTCGCGTCGAGGTACACCTCGGCGTCGTAGACAGCGCCTTCGTCGCTGGGGAGGGTGCGCCAGTACGCGACGGCGTCATCCCAGTCCTTGCCGGTCGGGGCGTGATCGCGTCCCTTCACGTATTCGAAGGTCGTCTCGTCCGGAGCGACCATGCCCGCGCGGGCGCCGGCTTCGATCGACATGTTGCAGATCGTCATGCGGCCCTCCATGGAGAGGGACCGGATGGCGCTGCCGCGGAACTCGAGGACGTACCCCTGCCCGCCGTTCGCGCCGATCTTGGCGATGATGGCCAGGACGATGTCTTTCGCGGTGACGCCAGGCTTCAGATCGCCCTCCACGGTGATCGCCATGGTCTTGAACGGCTTCAGCGGGAGCGTCTGCGTGGCCAGCACGTGCTCGACCTCGCTCGTGCCGATGCCGAACGCCATCGCACCGAACGCGCCGTGGGTCGAGGTGTGGCTGTCGCCGCACACGACCGTGATCCCCGGCATGGTGAGGCCGAGCTGCGGGCCGACGACGTGCACGATCCCCTGCTCCTTGTCGCCCAGGGAGTGCAGTCGCACGCCGAATTCGGCCGCATTGCGCCGCAGCGTCTCGATCTGGGTGCGACTGGTGAGATCGGCGATCGGCTTGTCGATGTCGAGGGTGGGGGTGTTGTGGTCCTCGGTCGCGATGGTGAGATCCAGGCGACGCACCGGACGCCCTTCGGCGCGGAGGCCGTCGAAGGCCTGCGGGCTGGTCACCTCGTGCACGAGATGCAGATCGATGTAGATGAGGTCGGGCTGGCCGTCCTCGCCTTTGACCACCAGGTGGTCGTCCCACACTTTCTCGGCGAGGGTGCGCGGCCGGTCGGGGATGACGGATGCGTCGGGATTGCTCATTGCTCTGTTCTCCTCGGTGGGACTCTGCCCTGAGATGGGGCCCGCGACGAACTCCGCGACGAGTGAGGCCTGGGAACTAGGACTCGTCGCGGCCGCTAAGGAGAAGGCGAGCGTTACGCACGGGGCCAGATTACCACCGGCTTCGGCGAACCCGTCCCGCGGCGGCGCTCAGATGGCCCGGCGCTGCGCGATCAGGGGACAGTCGAAGGGGTCGCGCTCCCCCAGGCCGACTCGGTTGATGTGCCGCACGACGATGCCGTACGACTCCCAGAGCCCGGTGACCGTGTAGGAGATGCCCTTGGACCGGCAGTACGAAGAGACGATCGGAGCCGCGCGACGCAGATGCGGTCGCGGCATGGACGGAAACAGATGATGCTCGATCTGGTAGTTCAACCCGCCCATCGCCACGTCGAGCACGCGCGATCCGCGGATGTTGCGGCTCATGAGCACCTGACGGGTGAGGAAGTCCAGCCGCGCCTCGGCGGGGACGATCGGCATGCCCTTGTGATTCGGCGCAAAGGCCATGCCCATGTAGACGCCGAACAGGCCGAGCTGCACGGCGAGGAAGACGGCGGCGATGCCCGGAGACAGGACCACGAACACCAGCGTCACGTAGCCGACGAGGCGGATGGCGAGGAAGCCGATCTCGACCCAGCGCCGATCGACGTGCTCGCGTGCGAACACCCGGCGCACGCTCGAGGCGTGCAGCGACAGCCCCTCGAGCAGGAGGATCGGGAAGAAGAAGATGCCCTGGTGGGCGACCGTCCACCGCGCGAGCGCCGTGCGCTGCGCCGTGACCTGCGCGGGTGTGAAGGCGATCACGGGGAGCTCGATGTCGGGGTCGGAGCCGATCTTGTTCGGGTTGGCGTGGTGGCGGGTGTGCTTGTGACGCCACCAGCCGTAGCTCATGCCCACCAGCAGGTCGCCCAGGACGAGGCTGACCCAGTCGTTCCATCTGCCCGACACGAAGATCTGGCGGTGAGCAGCGTCATGGCCGAGCATGGCGATCTGCGTGAAGAGGACCGCGAGACCCGCGGCGGTGAACAGCTGCCACCAGGTATCGCCGATCGTCACGAAGATGAGGAGCGCCGCCGCGAGCGATGCCGGCATCACCAGGAGTTTCGTCCAGTAGTAGCCGTACCTTCGGCGGAGAAGCCCGGAATCGCGGACGACCGCCGACAGCTCGGTGAAGGCGCTCTCCGGGCGCGCGCCGCGCCGGGGTGTGGTTGCGAGGATCTCAGATGCCATCTCGACCTCCTCGGGTCGATGAAGGCGGCGGATGGGAATCGTCCGCTGTCCTGGATCGCACGCTACGCGCGCTTGCTGAGTCGCCTCACAGGTTGGCGGCGCTGCGATCAGCCCTCGTCGCGGCGCGGCGGGTCGACCGTGGGCGGCGTGCCCTTCTCATCAGCCACGACCGTCGCCGCTTCCGCAGCCGCCTCGGTCCCCGCCGGTGCATCGCCGGCGCCGACGGCGGCCGCGGCATCCGTCCCTCCGGCGCGGCGCTCGCGCGCCGACGCGATGAGGCTGGCGACGGTGGCCACCGACATGGCCACGACGATGACCGCGAGCGACATCCACGTCGAGATCTCGGGGGCCCACTCGATGTGCTCGCCGTTGTTGATGAACGGCAGTTCGTTCACGTGCATGGCGTGGAAGACGAGCTTGACGCCGATGAAGGCCAGGATGAACGCGATGCCGTAGTGCAGGTAGCGCAGACGGTCCAGGAGGTCCCCCAGCAGGAAGTACAGCTGGCGCAGACCCATGAGCGCGAAGATGTTGGCCGTGAAGACGATGAACGGACTCTGCGTGATCCCGAAGATCGCGGGGATCGAGTCGATCGCGAAGAGCAGGTCGGTCACGCCGATCGCGGCGAAGACGATGATCATCGGCGTGAACATCTTCTTGCCGTCGACGACCGTGCGGATCTTCGCCCCGTCGTAGTGGTCGCTGATGTCGATCGTGCGGCGCAGCATCCGGACGATGAAGTTCTCCTGCTTGACCTCGGCGTCGTGGTCTCCGCCCGGGAACGCCTGCCTCCAGGCCGTCCACACCAGGAACGCGCCGAAGATGTAGAAGACCCAGCTCCACTGCTCGATGATCGCGGCGCCCAGCATGATGAAGATGCCGCGGAGGACCAGGGCGATGATGATGCCGACCATCAGCACCTCCTGCTGGTACCGGCGCGGCACGGCGAACTGGCTCATGATGAGCACGAACACGAACAGGTTGTCGATCGACAGGCTGTACTCGGTCAGCCACCCGGCCACGAACTGCCCCGCGTACTCGGGGCCGGCGATGATCCACATCACGCCGGCGAAGAGCAGCGCGAGCGTCACATAGAAGACCACCCACAGCGTCGACTCGCGCGTCGACGGGATGTGCGGCCGCTTGAGGATCAGGAGCAGATCGCCCAGCAGGATCAACGACAGCAGGACGAGCGATCCGATCTCGAACCAAAGGGGCAGTGCCAGGTCCATGCAGGGCCTTTCGAAGCGTGGTGGGGGTCGACGGACGTCGAAAGTCTCTCCCCGCGGTCTGCCGACCGCGTCGCGCACCCGGGACCGCAATGTCGGGATCCGTGATGACGGATGCGCGCTCTCGGGATACTCCCTCTCGCCCGACCAGGATACAGGCATGGTCGACCGGCCACGGCGGAGAGACGATCGAGCCTCGGCCGACACTGACACCGTGAGAGACAATGGAGCCCCGCGGCGCCGCATCCCCATCTGCGCCGCCGACGGGGCCTGAGGACGGGGAATGGCACACGACCTGGAGCGGGACGACGCCGCGCTGGTGGCGCAGGCGGCCGGCGGCAGCGAGCACGCCTTCCGCACGCTGTACCGCGCCTACGTGCGCCCGGTGTACTGGCTGGCGCACGGTCTGGTGGGGAACGCGGCCGACGCCGAGGACGTGACGCAGGAGACGTTCCTGGTCGCCTGGCGCAAGCTGCCGTCGCTGGAGCTGGCCGGGGAGTCGCTGCTCCCCTGGCTCGCCACGGTCTGCCGCTTCCAAGCGGCGAACCGCATCCGGAGGCTGAAGCGGGACCGCGAGAACACCTCGTCCGCGGCGGACGAGTCGCTGCCGTCGACGGTGGATGTCGAGGAGCAGGTCATCGGCAGCGCTCTGGCCGACCGCATCCTCCAGGAGGTCAGCGGCCTGAGTCCGCTCGACCGCGACATCTTCCGCCTCTGCGCCTCGGAGGGTTACGGCTATCAGGCCGCCGCCGATGAACTGGGCGTGGCGCATGGAGTCGTCCGCAACCGTCTCTCCCGCATCCGCACGCGTCTGCGGACCGTTGTGAAGGAGAGCACATGAGCACCCAGCATCCCACCGGCGCGCCCCCCGACCTGCCGGAGCTCAGCGCGCAGCGCATCGAGGAGATCGAGAAGGCGCTGTTCGCCGACATCTCGCGCGAGCGGGAGAGCCGCCGCGAGAGGCGCAGCCGGCGCGGGCGCCTGTGGCTGGCCGGCGGCGCGGCCGCTGCGATCGTCGCCGTCGCCGCGGTCATCGCGCCGTCCGTCGTCCCGCTGGTCTCCCCCGGTGCGGGCGGCGGTCAGTACGCCGTCGATCCGGGCGTCGAGCCGGGTGGTGCGCCCGACGCCCCGGCGGAGTCCGGTGGCGACATCGGCGATTCCGCGGAGAACGGGCCGAGCGACGGCGACGAGAGCAGCACGGGCGGCGGGCAGACGCTCACCGATACCGGCGAGAGCGGACGCGAGATCATCACGACCGCCTCGGCGACCGTCGTCGTCGACGACGTCGAGGCCGCCGCGCGCGCGATCGGTAACGCCGCTGTCGCCCGAGACGGGTACATCGAGGCGATGAGCATCGGCACCACGTCCGACATGCCGGTCGAGGGCGACGGGGGCGTCGGGTACGACATCGCGCCCTATCCGGTCCCGCCCGACGGCGCCTGGATCACCGTGCGGGTGCCGTCGGACGACCTGGCGGCACTCATCGACGAGCTCTCGGATGTCGGGGACGTGACCTCGTCGACCATCGATCGCCAGGACGTCACCGAGCAGACGGTCGACCTCCGCGCCCGGATCGACGCGGCCCAGGCATCCGTCGACCGGTTGACCGGACTTCTCGCCGAGGCGACCAGCGTCGCGGACCTCATCGCCGCGGAGTCGGCCCTCGCCGAGCGGCAGGCGCAGCTCGAGTCCTACCAGCAGCAGCTGAAGATGCTGGAAGGGCAGGTGGCGATGTCGTCGCTGGCTGTCTCTCTCCAGCCGCAGCCGGAGAACGTCGAGGCCGACCCCGCCGGATTCGCCGACGGCGTCCTCGCCGGCTGGAACGGTCTCGTCGCGACCCTCAACGGCATCGTGATCGCGCTCGGGTTCCTCCTGCCCTGGCTCGCGGTGGCGGGCGTGATCGCTCTCATCGTCTGGCTGGTCGTGCGCTCGGTCCGCCGCCGCGGCGCTCGCCCGGTGACGGATGCCGCGGCACCGCCCAGCCCGGAGGAGACCGACCTGTAACCGTCGTGAAAAGCAAGAAGCCCGGCCTGATGGACCGGGCTTCTTGCTGTGTTGTGACCCCAGCGGGATTCGAACCCGCGTTACCGCCGTGAGAGGGCGGCGTACTAGGCCGCTATACGATGGGGCCGTTTTCGCAACCGTTCGATTATGCCATGGCGTTCATCAACGCTCCAAATCGGCGCGGGTTCGGGCGGCGATGCTTGCCGGGGAGGGTCGCGGCGGGTTGACTCGGTCCATGCGAGTGACCAAGTTCGAGCACGCCACCCTGACCATCGTCGAAGCGGGGAAGACCATCGTCGTCGACCCGGGATCGTTCACGGCGCCGCTCGCCGACCTCGGCGAGGTCGTGGCCATCGTCCTCACCCACGAGCATCCCGACCATTGGACCCCCGATCACCTCGACCGTCTGCTGAAGGCCCACCCGGGCACCCCGATCTACGCTCCCGAGGGTGTCGCGCGAGCCGCCACCGGGTACGACGTGACGGTCGTGCACCCCGGCGACACCGTCGACCTCGAGCCGTTCCGCCTCGAGTTCTTCGGCGGCAAGCACGCCGTCATCCACGATTCCATCCCCGTCATCGACAACCTCGGCGTCCTCGTCAACGGCGAGTTCTACTATCCCGGCGACTCCTACGCCGTTCCGCGGGGCGCCCGCGTGCGGCTGCTGGCGGCGCCGGTCGGCGCGCCCTGGCTCAAGATCGGCGAGGCCATGGACTTCGTGCTGGCCGTCGCACCGCGGCAGGCCTTCGGCACGCATGATATGACCCTCTCGCGCATCGGTAAGGACATGGGCCGCGCTCGCCTGCGCTGGGCCGTGGAACAGGACGGCGGGGAGTTCCTGGTGCTCGAGCCGGGCGACGCCACCGATCTCTGACGGCCCACAGACGAAGACGACGGATGCTGCAGCGGCTTCGGCCCGCAGCATCCGTCGTCTCGTCTTGAGCGCTCGCCCTCACTGGGCGTCGAGATCGGTCTCCAGCAGCTGGACCAGCTCATCGAGCGCCTGCTCGGCACCGTCGCCCTCGGCCTTCAGCGTCACGACGGTGCCCTGCGAGGCGCCGAGTCCCATGAGCGAGAGGATGCTGCCCGCGTTGAGGTCGGGTCCGCCCTCCACGGCGATCGTGACCGGCACGCTCTTCTCCTGCACCGCCTGGACGAACAGCTTCGCGGGGCGGGCGTGCAGTCCGGAGCTGCTCGCGATGGTGGCCTGACGTTGTGCCATGGGTGTGTTCCTTTCGTGGGACTGTCTGCCAGCTTTGCCTATGAGCGGTCGGGATGCCAGGGCTCACGCCGGCACGGCCACCGCTGGGATGTTCTCCGCGGCCCGCAGCTCCTTCGGGGCGATGAACCGCTTGAAGGCGACGACGAGGAAGCCCGAGACGAGCACGCCGGCCAGGAGCGCCAGGAGGAAGCCCCAGATGGGGTTGATGGCGAACAGCACGAACACTCCGCCGTGCGGAGCGAGCGACTGCACCGCGAAGGTCATGCTGAGCGCGCCCGTGACCGCTCCGCCGACCATGGACGCCGGGATGACGCGCAGCGGATCGGCCGCCGCAAACGGGATCGCACCCTCGCTGATGAAAGCGAGTCCCAGCAACCAGGCCGCGACGCCGTTCTCGCGCTCGACCGGGGTGAACATGCTGCGCGCGAGGATCGTCGAGGCGAAGGCCATCGCGAGCGGAGGCACCATGCCGGCCGTCATGACGGCGGCCATGATGAGGTACGGCGTGGTGTTGTCGGCCGAGGCCTCGGCGAGCCCGGCCACGGCGAAGGCGTATGCCACCTTGTTGACCGGACCGCCCAGGTCGAAGCACATCATCAGGCCGAGGATCACGCCGACCACGATGATGCCGGAGGTGGCGGAGAGGTCGGTGAGCCACGTGTTGAGCCACTCCATCAGGGTGGCGATGGGTCGGCCGAGGAACAGGATCATCAGACCGGACGCGACGATCGAAGCCAGCAGCGGGATGATGACCACCGGCATCAGGCCCCGCAGCCAGCGCGGGACCCGCCACGAGCCGATCCACCACGCGGTGACACCGGCGAGGAGACCGCCGGCGATGCCGCCGATGAAGCCGGCGTTCATGAGGACCGCCACCGCCCCGGCCACGAAGCCGGGTGCGATGCCGGGCCGGTCGGCGATGGCGAACGCGATGTAGCCCGCGAGCGCCGACACCAGGAAGCCCATCGACGTGGCACCGATCATGAACAACACGGAGCCGATGTACTGGCCGAGGGGTCCGTAGTCGGACGTGATGTCGGTCGTCGGCAGGTCCCAGAGGGAGTTCTGGACGATGACGTTCGCCGCGTTGTCGGTGACTTCGTAGCCGCCGAAGAAGAACCCGAGGGCGATGAGGAGGCCGCCACCGGCCACGAAGGGGATCATGTAGCTCACGCCCGTGAGAAGGATCCTCTGGATCCGTGCACCCCACGAGAGGCTCTCGGACGCGGCTGTCGTCCCGGCGGACGCGGTCGCGCTGACGCGCGGTGCGCTCGGATCGCCCGCGGCGGCCACCGCCTCGGCGATTAGCTCCCGGGGCTGTTCGATGCCGCGCTTCACGCCGGAGCGGACGACCGGCTTGCCGGCGAACCGGCCCAGGTCTCGGACGTCCACGTCCGTGGCGAAGATCACGGCGTCGGCGTTGTCGATGACCTCTCGGGGCAGCGCCTGGTAGCCGCTGGAGCCCTGGGGCTCGACCGTCAGGTCGACGCCCGCTGCCGTGCCGGCGGCGGTGAGGGCGTCCGCGGCCATGAAGGTGTGCGCGATGCCGGTCGCGCACGAGGTCACCGCGACGATGCGGACGGGGCGGCCGTCGAGCGTCGGGCCGCCGGATGCCGCGGGGACAGCGGCCGGCGCCGGAGGGGCGACGGGAGCCGGTGCGGCCGAGGCGTCTCCCTCGCCGATCGCGGCACGGACGATGCGGACGACGTCGTCGTTCGTCCTCGCGGCGCGCAGGCCCGCGGTGAAGTCGTCCTGCATGAGGCTGCGCGCGAGCTTCGACAGCACCGCGAGATGCGCCTCGGCCGCTCCCTCGGGCGCCGCGATGAGGAAGACCAGGTCGGCCGGTCCGTCGGGTGCTCCGAAGTCCACGCCGGGCGCGAGCCGGGCGAACGCCAGGGACGGCACCGAGACGGCGGCGCTCTTGGCGTGCGGGATCGCGATCCCGCCCGGCAGGCCGGTCTCGTCCTTCTCTTCGCGCGCCCACGCGTCGGAGAACAGCGCGTCGGCGTCGTCGGCGCGGCCCTGCGCGACGACCCGGGCGGCGAGGGAGCGGATGACGGCGGCTTTGTCGTCGCCCAGACCGACGTCGAGGCTGACGAGCTCTGGGGTGATGGTGTCGGACACGGTGACCTCCAAGCGGTCGGTGTTGCGGCTCAGCGAGCGTGAAGAGAGAGGCGCGTGACGGTCACGTCGCCCGGGGGAAGGTCGGCAGGAGTGGGGGCCTGCGTTCCGGGGAGGGATGCCGCTGCCGCGCCGTAGCGGACAGCGACGGTGAGCCGCTCGGCCGGCTCCGCGCCCGCCGCGGCGGCGAGCAGGTAGCCGGCGAGCGAACTGTCACCCGCGCCGACCGTGCTGGCGACGCGGATCCGTGGCGGAGAAGCCGCCCAGGCCCCGTCCGCCGTCACGAGCACCGCACCGAGGGCGCCGAGAGTGACCAGAGCCGCTCGCACCTGGCCGGGGACCAGGTCGCGCGCGAGAGCCGCGGCCGCGCCGGCGGCGTCGCCGTCGGGCAGCGCCCGGCCGGTCAGCTCCACCAGCTCGTCGTCGTTCGGCTTGATGAGGTCGGGGTGTCCGTCCCTCGCCGCGGCGGCGAGAGCAGCACCGGACGTGTCGACGGCGATCGCCGGAGCCCCGTCGCCGTGAGCAGCCCGGACGGCGCGGATCACCCGCACGTAGAAGTCGTCCGCCAGTCCGGGCGGCAGCGAGCCGGCCAGCACCAGCCAGTCCGCTCCGCGACAGGCGTCGACCACGGCGGCGATGACCGCCGCAGCGTCGGTCTCGCCCATGGCCGCGCCGGGAAGATTCAGCTTGGTCGTCGCGCCGCCCGCCTCGGCGATCGTCAGGTTCGCGCGGACTCGTCCCCGAGTCGGCACCGCGTGCGTGGCGACGCCCGTCGTGCGGAGGACCACGCCATAGGGGTCGTCGGGCGACAGAGGCAGCACGGCCAGCGACGCGACCCCGGCGGCAGCGATCACGCGAGCGACGTTGACGCCTTTGCCTCCGGCGTCTTCACGGTCGGATGTCGCGGACTGCACCTCGCCCGGGCGGAGCGGGCGATCGATGGTGATCGTGCGATCGAGGGAGGGGTTGACGGTCAGTGTGACGATCACGGCACCCACACCTCCACGTCCGCGTCGCGGAGCGCGTCTTCGACGTCTCCCTCGGGGGCGACGTCCGTGACGAGGACGTCGACCGCCGTCAAGGGGGCGAAGGAGACCAGCAGCTCGCGTCCGTGCTTCTCGGCGTCGGCGACCACGATCACGCGGCGCGCCGAGCGGACGATCGCCTTCTTGACCGCCGCCTCTTCGGGATCGGGCGTGCTGAGGCCGAACCGCGAAGAGACGCCGTTCGTCCCGAGGAAGGCGACGTCGGGCCGCAGCGCTTCGATGGCGCGGACGGTGTCGGCGCCGACGGCCGCCGCCGTCAGACCGCGTACCCGGCCGCCGATCAGGGAGAGCGCGACACCGGGGATGCCCGCGAGCGAGTGCGCGATCGTCAGGGCGTGGGTGACGACCTCGATCGGCTCGTCGGCGAGCCTCGGTGCGAGGTGGTCGGCCACCGCGGCCGTCGTCGTGCCCGCGTCGAAGAAGACCGAACCGCGGAAGTCCGCGCCGAGGGCCTCCGAGGCGACGGCGCCGATCGCGGCCTTGGCCGCGCTGTGCCGCACGACGCGTTCGGGGAGGGACGGCTCGTTGGTGCTTCCGCGCTCTCCGGCCACGGCCCCGCCGTGGACGCGCCGCAGCGCGCCGACCGACTCGAGTTGCGCGAGATCGCGCCGGACGGTCTCGGTCGTGACGGCGAATCGCCCGGCCAGATCGACGACGCTGACCCGGCCGTCTGTGGCGATCAGGCGCTCGATGGCGTCTTGGCGCTCCGTTGCGTACACGCATACCTCCGTGGGATTCCCACACGATACAACACAAAACAACACATAACAAGACCCGGTACTCTCGCCTTGTGGCTGACAAACCGGCGGCGGAGGTCCGCATCGACGCAGAGCTCGTGCAACACCTCGTCCGCACACAGGCCCCCGCCGTGCGTCGCGAGGCGGCAGCCTCGACCCCGGTCAAGCTGGCCGAGGGCTGGGACTGCGAGATGTGGCGGCTGGGCGACCATCTGGCGGTGCGGCTCCCCCGCCGCGCTGCGGCCGCCCCGTTGGTGCTCCACGAGCAGCGGAGTCTGCCGCTGTTCGCCTCCGCCGTGCAGGCGGCCGGGCTACGGCTCCCCTCGCCGGTCGTGCACGGTTCGCCGGACGAGCGCTTCCCGTGGCCGTGGTCGATCGTGCCCTGGATCGAGGGGTCGCGGGGCACCGACATCCCTCGCCCGGATCGTGCCGGGTGGAGCGACACCCTCGCGAAGGCGCTCGACGCGCTGCACGTCGAGGCGCCGAACGACCACCCGGTGAATCCCGTGCGCGGGTCGGCTCTCGCCACGAGGGCGAATGCCTTCACCGATCGGATGCGGTCGCTCGAGGCGCACGGGGCGATGGACGGCACGACGGAGCGTGCCCTTCGGGACGCCTGGGAGGCCGGGCTGGCGGCGGAGGGCTGGCGTCGCCCGGCGGTGTGGATCCACGGCGACCTGCACCCGGGCAACCTGGTGGCCGAGGGGTCGTCGCTGCGCGGCATCGTCGACTTCGGCGACGTCACCGCCGGAGACCCCGCCTATGACCTCGCGATCGCGTGGCTGGCGTTCGATCGGCCGGGCCGGGAACGGTTCTGCCGCGCCACCGGCTCGCGCTACGACGAGGCGACGTGGATCCGTGCGCGCGCGTGGGCCGCGGCCATCGCCGTCATGCTCCTCGTCAACAGCGACGACGAGCCCGACTATGCCAGGCTCGGGCGTGACGCGGCCGCCGAGGTGGCCTCGGGCCTCTGACCGCCGGGCGTGCGCACCCAGACGTCGACGGATCCCTCGTGGCCGACGAACCGGATCACCGTTCCGACGGGCAGCGCGTCCTCCATGTCGAGCGAGATGCCGTCGTAGACAGTGAAGTCGAGCACGGGGTCGAGTCCCGAACCGGCGCACGTGGCGCTGAGGAACGCCCCGTCGTGCGAGAGGAGGAGGCACCGCGCCCCATCGATGCCGAGCGCCGTCCACACCCGGATGACGTCATAGGACTCGTGCGGAACGAGGGTGCCTTCGTCGATCCCCCAGTAGTCGAGGTTCTCGGCGAAGCCGGAGCCGCGCTCGCCTCCGCCGGGATCGATGCCGAGGGTCAGATCCGGTGACGGCCCGGAGTCGGCGGGCCAGGTCAGACCGACCGCGAGTCCCACGGCGATGCCGGCGAGAGCGGTCACACCCCACAGCGGAAGACGGCGCCTGCGAGATCGTCGCGGAGTACGGGGTTCCGCGTCGGGCTCCCCCGGCGTCGCCGCGCGATCGGTCGCCGGGGCGCCGACGGACTCATCCGGTGCGGCGACCGGGGCGGTGCGACCGCCCTCGGATCGCCCCCCTGCCGGAGCCGCCGGCTCACGGACGGGGTCGGGGCCCACCACGGCGCCCCGCGCGAGGTCTTCGAGTTCACGGAGCCGTTGCTGCGCGGCCGGGTCGAGCACGATGTCGGCATCCGGACCGTAGGCGCGCCGACGGAGGAGCTCGAGTTCCCTCGAACGCTCGGGTGACAGCGACGCCGCGGCCATGCAGCCATTATTCCGCGGGAGCGACGGCGGCGGGCGTGAGCTACCGGATGCGGGCGCGGATGCGACCCGCGCTGAGCGCGGTGAATCCGAACGCCATGGCGAGGAGCACCGCGAAGGCGATCGTCGCGGGCACCACGAGATCGCCGACGTACGCGTCGATGCCGTAGAACTCCCGCAGCGCCTCTCCCGCCTCGGCGTTGTCGCCCACGATCGTGGCCAACGACTCCCCCGTGAACTCGCGGCGCAGGAGCATCGCGCCCTGGGCGAACGGCAGCGCGTTGATCGTCGTCGCGACGCCGGCCGGCAGCGACCCCACCGGGATGTACGCGCCGGCGATGAAGCCCAGCACGGTTCCGATCACGGTGGCGAAGCCCGAGAAGGCGGCACCGGTGCGGATGAACGACACGATGAGGGCGGACAGCGCCGTGAACCCGGCGCAGCACAGCAGCGTGACGCCGACGATGCGCCCGATGGTGACGGGGGCCAGCCACACGGAATCGACGATCCCGAGGTAGAGGATGCTGAGCGTCAGAACGATCATCGACATCACGATCGCGACGGTGACCGCTGAGACGAGATAGCCGAGCACGAGCTGGGTCCGGCGCACGGGCGAGACGAGGAAGTCCCGGAAGCGCCCGGACTCGCCGTCGTCGACGAGGGTGACGAGCGCTCCCAACCCCGTCGTGATCGTCGACAGCATGACGATGCCGGCGAACATCCACGTGTCGACGAAGGCACGGATATCGGCCTCCGTCGCCTGTGGGAAGGTCTCCTTCAGCCCGTCGATCTGGAGGCGGGCGAGGAACAGGGTGTACAGGACGAAGAGGATCAGGGCGCCCAAAAGGGAGAAGAAGACGTTCATCCGATCACGGAAGAACAGCCGCAGGTTGCGTCGCACGATCGCGAGCACGACGGTCACGGTCGACCTCCCCTGGCCTTGGGCTCCGCTTCCGTGTCCTCGTCGGCGACACGACCGGTGAGGGCCAGGAAGACGTCGTCCATCCGCCCGTGGCGGAATTCGAAGTCGAGCACGTGGTCGCGGTGCGCGGCCAGCAGCGCCTGCGCGGACGCGGCATCCGGCACCGCGATGACGACGACGTCGCCCTCCACTCGCGCCTCCCCCCGGTGCCGAGGCGCCAGAGCCATGAGCCCGGGAAGATCGTCGGTGCTCACCGTCAGGATGCTGTGGCTGTACTCCGCCCGGAGCGACGCCGGTGTGCCGTCCGCGACGATGCCGCCCCGGTCGATGATGCAGACGCGATCGGCTTCCTCGGTCTCCTCCATGTAGTGCGTGGTGAGGAAGACGGTCAGCCCGGACTCGCGCCGGAGTCCGTGGATGGTCCGCCACAGGATCGCGCGGCTGCGGGGATCGAGGCCCGCGGTCGGCTCGTCGAGGAACAGGATCGACGGCTCGTGGACGAGCGCCCGCGCGATGTCGACGCGGCGCCGCTGCCCGCCGGAGAGGGCGCCGTACCGCCGGTCGAGGAATCCGTCGAGCTCGATGAGCTCGGCCAGGAAGGCGATGCGGCGGTCGGCGCGCGGACGCGGCACCTTCGCGAGCGTCGCGCGCAGGCGCAGGTTCTCGCGCACGGTGAGCGCCGGGTCGAGCACGGAGTCCTGGAAGACGACGCCGATGCTCTCCCGCACGCGCTCGCCGTGGGCACGGACGTCGTGACCGGCGACCTGCACCTCGCCCTCGTCGAAGGGCAGGACGGTGGTCAGGCAGTTGATGGTGGTCGATTTTCCGGCGCCGTTCGCGCCGAGGAACGCGAAGACGGATGCCTCGGGAACCGAGAAGGTGAGATGGTCGACCGCCACGGTCGAGCGGAAGCGCTTGGTGAGCCCCTCCACGTGTACCGCCATGGTCCTCCTCCGGGTCGGCGCGTGGAGTCAGTCTGGCACCACCGGCGGCGCGGGGGGTCGACGGGGATCCGGAAAAACGAAGAAGCCCGGTGCTCCGCTTCTGCGGATTCCCGGGCTTTTCACTACTGCTGGGGTACCTGGACTCGAACCAAGAACAACTGAACCAGAATCAGCCGTGTTGCCAATTACACCATACCCCAAGGCGTTCGACCGAAGTCGTGCCGAGGATCAAGTCTAGACGACGGCGGCACGTGCTCCAAACCGAGCGCGGCCCGCTCAGGCCAGTCGGCCGGCCAGATCACCGAGCCGACGGATCGTCTCGACCTTGCCCAGGAGCTCGATCGACTCGAAGAGCGGCGGCGAGACGCGGCGACCGCTGAGGGCCACCCGCAGCGGGCCGTATGCGACGCGCGGCTTCAGACCCAGCCCATCGATCAGGGCCTGCGAGAGGGCGTCCTGCACTCGGGCGGTCGTGAACTCGTCGGCGGGAACGGACTCCAGCGCCCCGATCGAGGCGACGAGCACCTCCCCCGCGTCGGCCGGCAGCGAAGCGAGCGCATCCTCGTCGTACGCGACCTCGTCGCGGAACAGGAAGCCGAGCAGTCCGGGAGCCTCGCCCAGCAGCTGCATCCGCTCCTGGACCAGCGGAGCCGCCCGCTCGAGGAGAGCGCTCTGCGGCGCGGTGGGCGGATCGCTGACCAGGCCGGCGGCCGCGAGGTACGGGACCAGACGCTCCGCGAAATCGGCGGGCTGCAGCATCCGGATGTGGTCGCCGTTGATCGACTCGGCCTTCTTCTGGTCGAAGCGGGCGGGGTTCGGGTTGACGTCGGCGATGTCGAACTCGGCGACCAGTTCGTCCAGCGAGAACACGTCGCGGTCGGGTCCGATCGACCAGCCCAGCAGAGAGAGATAGTTGAGCAGGCCCTCGTGGATGAAGCCCTTCTCGCGCTGGAGGAAGAGGTCGGCCTTCGGGTCGCGCTTGGAGAGCTTCTTGTTGCCCACCTCGCCGAGCACGAGAGGCATGTGCGCGAAGCGCGGGATGAAGGTCGTCACGCCCGCGTCGACGAGCGCCGAGTAGAGGGCGAGCTGCCGCGCGGTCGACGGCATCAGATCTTCGCCGCGGATGACGTGGGTGATGCCCATGAGCGCGTCGTCCACCGGGTTCACGAACGGGTAGAGCGGCACTCCGCCGGCGCGGACGAGCACGAAGTCGGGGAACGAGCCGGCGGGGAACGTCACCTCGCCGCGGATCAGGTCGACATAGGTCAGGTCTTCGTCGGGCACCCGCAGCCGCCATGCGGGCTCGCGGCCCTCCGCGCGGAAAGCGGCCTTCTGCTCGTCGGTCAGCTCGCGGTCGAAGTTGTCGTAGCCGAGCTGCTTGGCGCGGCCGTTCGCCTCGTTGCGGGCGTCGATCTCTTCCGCCGTCGAGTAGCTCTCGTAGACGGCGCCGGTGGCGATGAGCTTGTCGAGCACCTCGCGGTAGATCTCGTGGCGCTGGGACTGCCGATAGGGCGCGTGCGGCCCTCCGACCTCGACTCCCTCGTCCCAGTCGATCTCGAGCCAGCGGAGCGCGTCGAGCAGCTGCCGGTAGCTCTCCTCGCTGTCGCGCGCCGCATCGGTGTCTTCGATGCGGAAGACGAGCTTGCCGCCGTTGTGCCGGGCGTAGGCCCAGTTGAACAGGACGGTGCGGATCAGTCCGACGTGCGGGAGACCGGTCGGCGAGGGGCAGAAGCGCACGCGCACGTCGGCCCCGGAGGCCGTCGTCGTGCGGGGGTCGGGTGAGGAAGACATCGCCGACCAGTCTATGTGGAGCGTGCGGGTCGGCCCGGGCCCGTCAGGCCGCGACGAGCCTCGCGACAGCCTCGAGAGTGGCGCGCACCGCCGGGATGCGATCCGCGCCGTGCGCCGTCACGACGTGGATGGTGCGGGCCTCCGACGGCGGCAGGGGCAGCGTCACCACACCGGGGAACCGGGGGAAGGATGCTACCGCCATGCGCGGCAGCGTCGCGACGCCGATCCCCTGGGCGACGAACCCCTCGACGGCGACGAAGTTGTCGGTCTCGAACGCGATGCGCGGCTCGAAACCCGCACGCGCGCACAGCTCGAGCAGGTGCCCGCGGCAGCGTGGGCACCCCGCGATCCATTGCTCGTCGGCAAGAGCGGACACATCGACCGCGCCGTCCTCGGCGGCGGGGTGCCCGGCAGGAAGGACCGCGAGGAGGTCGTCGGTCCCGATGGCGTGAACGGCCAGGCCGTGGGCGCTCTCGCCGTGCGGGTCGTCACGGTCCCCCGGGTAGCTGAAGGTCAGCGCGATGTCGGCGCGGTCCTCGCGCACGGCGGCGACGGCCTCCGGCGGCTCCGCCTCGAAGTAGCTCAGCGCGATTCCGGAGTGGTGCGCGTCCAGCTCGGCGAGCAGACGGGGGACGATGGTCGGCGAGGCGGACGGGAAGCCGGCGAGCCGGACGCGCCCCGATCGCAGGCCGCGGATCTCGGCGAGCTCGCCGGCTGCGGCATCCAGTGCGGACGTGACCGCCGGCGCGTGGCGCGCCAGGATGCGTCCGGCCTCGGTCAATCGCACGGATCGGCCGACGCGCTCGACGAGGGGCATGCCCAGCCGCTGCTCGAGCCGCTTGAGCTGCTGGCTGACCGCGGGCTGGCTGTACCCGAGAGCGACCGCAGCGCCCGTGATGGACCCCTCGTCGGCGATCGCCTTGACGACTCGCAGCGCGTGCGCGTCGAGATCGGGGTCGTCCAGTGCGCTCACATCGCACAGCATAGGCCGCGCCGTGGGAGTCGATGGGCGTAGGCAGAGCTGGGATATCCGAGAGTGGGACGCCGCGCACCCTATGCTTCGGACATGACACAGCTGCGAGAGGCCGCCCGCTCCGCTTCGCCCCTGCTCGTCGTCGGCGCCCTCGCCTTCGCGCTGAGCGCCTGCGCGCCGACCCCGGGAGCCGCACCGACCGACTCCTCGGCTCCCACCCCGTCGGCCTCGGCCTCTCCGACCGCAACCCCCGTAGCCACCCCTACTCCCGAACCCGCAGCTCTTCCCAGCGACTGCTCCGAGGTGGGCACCGCCGAGACCCGGGCCGCCACGGTCGATGGCCTGATGCTGCAGTCGGACGGCGTCGGGTTCGTCCGCCCTGCGCCGAGCTCGGCGAAGCTGATGCTCGGGTGCGGATGGTTCGCCGGAGACGCCACGGGCGTCATGCTGCTCATCTCGCACGTCGATCCCGACGAAGCTGCGGAGTACGCCGCCACCCTGCCCTCTGAGGGCTACGACTGCACCACCGGCGACGCCGGCAACCCGGTGTGCCAGAAGGTCACACCAAACTCCGACTACCCCGTCGACACGGTCGAGACGATCGTGAGCAGGGAGGACGTGTGGATCTACCTGTCCACGTCGAACGTCGACGGCGATCCGCTGCTCTCTGACCTCAACGCGGCGATCTGGCCGCCTTCCTGAGCGAGACGAGGCATAACGCGCGGCTATGGATCGCATGCCCATCTTCCCGTAGACCGCGCAGCGCCCCGCGTCGAGGGTGGAGACATGCCCTCGCTCAGCGTCCTGCCGCACCCTTCGATCACCGCCGCCCAGGCCGAGTTCTCCGGCGGGCGCGGCTATCTCGCCGCGTGCACCACGGGGCTTCCCCCGCGATCGAGCCGCGCGGCGGTGATCGCCGACCTCGACGCGTCGGCCGCGGGGAGACCGGACCCCGCCGGGTACTCGGCGGCAGTCGAGCGCGCGCGCCGTCACTTCGCCGCGCTCGTCGGCGTCGGCTCCGACCGGGTGGCGATCGGCTCACAGGCCTCCGTCGCGGTGGCGCTGTTCGCGGCTTCGCTGGAAACCGGCGCCGAAGTGCTCATCGCGGAAGGGGATTTCTCGTCGATCGTGCTCCCCTTCGTCCACGCCGGTCGATCCCTCCGCATTCGCACGGCACCGTTGACCGCCCTCGCCGAAGCGGTCCACGCCGGGACCGCCGCCGTCGTCTTCTCGCTCGTGCAATCGGCCACCGGCGAGCGGGCGGACCTCGAGAGCATCCTCGGCGCCGCACGCGCACACGGCGCCCGCACCCTGTGCGATGCGACGCAGGCGGTCGGATGGCTCCCGGTCGAGGCATCCCGATTCGACGCCCTCGTCTGCCATGCGTACAAGTGGCTGTGCGCCCCGCGAGGCGTGTCGTTCCTCGTCGTCTCGGAAGAGCTGCAGCGCGAGATGCCGCCCCTCTTCGCCGGCTGGTACGCGGGGTCCGACCCGTGGGCCTCGTGCTACGGCGGCGACATCGATCTGGCGCCGGACGCCTCGCGCTTCGACGCTTCACCGGCGTGGCAGGCGTTCGTCGGGGCGGAACCGGCGCTGGCGCTCTTCGCGTCGATCGACCCGGTGGCGCTCGAAGCCCACACCACCGGCCTGGCCGCGGCGTTCCGGGCCCGCATCGGTCTCACCGCGGCCGGACGGCCGAGCGCGATCGTCACGTGGGCGGACCCGGACGGAGCTGACCTCGCGAGCCTCACGGCGGCGGGGATCGTCGCGTCGGGACGTGCCGGCCGGGCGCGGGTCGCGTTCCACGTCTTCAACGACGAGGAAGATGTCGACCGGGCCTCCGCGGCGCTCGGGCGGTGACGCCGTTCAGGCCGCCGCCTCCAGTGGAGGTCGCGTCCGTCCGAAAGGCGCCAGGAGAACCGTCGCGACCACGGCCACCCCGACGACCAGCGCGAGCCCGCCGTACCCGATCCACGCGAGCACGACCCCCGCGAGGATGGCTCCGACCGCGCCGACGAGGCTCATCACGAGGTCGCTGAGGCCCTGGCGCCGCGTGCGCTGAGCCTCGGACGACGCCTCTGTGAGCAGCGCCGATCCGCTGACGGTGGTGGCGCTCCAGCCCAGGCCGAGGAGCACCAGCGCCACGGTGACGGCACCCGTCTGCTCCTGCCCGAACGACGCCATGACGAGCGCGGCCGCAAGCAGCAGCTGCCCGATGAGGATCGTCGGGATGCGCCCCACTCGGTCGGACAGGATGCCGAAGACCGGCGAGAGCGCGTACATGCCGGCGATGTGGAGGCTGATGGTGAGGCCGATGATCGACAGCGACGCACCGTGATGGAGAAGATGCACGGGGGTCATCGCCATCACCGAGACCATGACCCCGTGGGCGGCCGCGACGGCGAAGATCGCGTAGCGGGCTACGACCGGATCGTCGGAGGTGGCGATCGCGGTGGCCGTCGCTCGCGCCGCCGCGACGACCCGCTGCGCGAGCAGAAGCGGGTCGGGCCGGAGGGCGATCAGATACAGCAGGATCGCGAGAGCCTGCGCCACGACGGTGATCAGATAGGGCCCGGTCAGCGCAGGCATCCCCACCGCGCGGCCCAGGGCCTCGCCCGGGCCGGTGAGGTTCGGGCCGAGCACCGCACCGATGGTCGTGGCCCACACGACGATCGAGAGGTCGCGCCCGCGGGTGGCATCCGTGGCCAGGTCGGCCGCGGCGAACCTCGTCTGCAGGTTCGCCGCCTGCCCGGCCCCGACGAGCCCGAAGGCGACGAGCAGAAGGGGGAAGGACGGGAGTGCGGCCGCTAAGATCACCAGCGCGACCCCGACCAGAGCGATCGACATCCCGGAGGCGAGCGACACGCGGCGTCCGCGACGGCGCGCGAGGGCAGCGAGCGGCACGGCGAGCAGGGCGGTCCCGAGCGTGACCGCAGCGGCGGCGAGTCCGGAGAACGCCTCGTCGCCCGAGACCTCCGCCGCGAGCACGGCTCCGAGCGACACCGTCGCGCCGAAGGCGACGCCGCCGAGGATCTGACCGCCCGAAAGCACCCAGACGGAGCGTCGCTGCACCCGCGCGACCGCCGCCGGGGCCAGGGACGCGGCATCCGGATCCGAGCCGCCCTGCTGTGACGGCTCGGTGCTCACGCTGACCGTGCGGTGTTGCGAAGCGTGCCGAGCCCGGTGATCTCGACGTCGACGGTGTCGCCGGCGGTGAGCTGACCGACGCCCGCCGGGGTTCCCGTGAGGATGACGTCACCGGGGAGCAGCGTGAACGCGGCGGAGGCGAACTCGATGATCTCGGGCAGCGAGAAGATCATGTCGCTGATCGGGCCGCGCTGACGCACCTCGCCGTTCACGCGGGTCTCGATGACGGCGTCGCCGCGCACGTCGAACTCGGTCTCGATCGCCGGCCCCAGGGGGCACGACGTGTCGAATCCTTTGGCACGCGCCCACTGGCCGTCGGACTTCTGCCAGTCCCGCGCGGTGACGTCGTTCGCGATGGTGTATCCGAACACGTGGTCGAGCGCCGCCTCGGCGGTGACGTTCCGCGTGATGCGGCCGATCACCGCGGCGAGTTCGCCCTCGAAGCTGACGAATTCCGAGTGCCGAGGCAGCACGACCGCGTCGCCGGGGCCGACCACCGCGGTGTTCGGCTTGAAGAACAGCATCGGCGCGGCTGGCACCTCGTTGCCGAGCTCGGCCGCATGATCGCGGTAGTTGCGCCCCACGCCGACGACCTTCGACCGCGGGATCACCGGTGCGAGCAGAGCCACATCGGACAGCGGAACCCGCTCACCCGTCGTCTCGAACCCGGCGAACATCGGATCGCCGTCGAGCACGACGAGATCGCTCTCGTCGACGATCCCGAACCTGATGGCGTCGTTGTGGCTGAAGCGTGCGATCCTCACCCGTCCACCCTAGTCAGAGCCCCGGACCGCGCCGAGTCACCCGTCCAGACGCACCAGCCAGCCGTGCTTGTCTTCGCGGCGACCGTACTGGATGTCGGTCAGCTCCTCGCGCAGCGACAGCGCGAGCTCGCCGATGGGCTGCTCGTCGACGAAGTCCTTGCCCTTGAGCAGGCCGATCGGGGTGACGACGGCGGCGGTGCCGCAGGCGAAGACCTCGACGATGTCACCGGATGCCACGCCCCGGCGCCACTCGTCGAACGCCACCGCTCGTCCCTCGACCTTGTGGCCGCGATCGATCGCGAGCTGCAGGATCGAGTCGCGCGTGATGCCTTCGAGGATGGAGTCGGACTGCGGCGTGACGAGCGTGCCGTCCTTGTAGACGAACACGACGTTCATCCCGCCGAGCTCTTCCACGTTGCGGTCCTGGTCGAGGAACACGACCTGGTCGCACTCGTTCTCGTAGGCCTCGGACTGCGGAAGCAGCGACGCGGCGTAGTTGCCACCCGTCTTCGCGGCGCCCGTCCCGCCCTTCCCGGCGCGGGCGTAGTCCTCGCTGAGCCAGATCGACACCGGCTGCACCCCGCCCTTGAAGTAGGCGCCGGCCGGCGAGGCGATGACGTAGTAGCCGACCTTGTGCGCGGGGCGAACGCCGAGGAAGGCCTCCTTCGCGAACATGAAGGGGCGCAGGTAGAGGCTCTGATCGGCACCCGACGGCACCCAGTCGCCGTCGACGGCGATGAGCTCGCGGAGGGACTGGATGAAGTACGTCACCGGCAGCTCGGGCAGCGCGAGCCGGCGCGCCGATCGCTGCAGACGGCGCCCGTTCTGGTCGGGGCGGAAGGTGTGGATCGAGCCGTCCGCGTGCCGGTACGCCTTGATCCCCTCGAAGATCTCCTGGCCGTAGTGCAGCACGGCCGCGGCGGGGTCGAGAGACAGCGGGCCGTACGGCTGGACACGCGGGCGGTGCCAGCCGCCGCCGACCGACCAGCAGATGTCGATCATGTGGTCGGTGAAGCTGGTGCCGAAGCCGGGGTTCGCGAGGATCTCGGCGCGCTGCTCGGCGGATCTGGCCTGCAGGTTGCGGTGAACGGTGAACGAGAGGGGCGCGAGACCGGTGTCGGGGTCGGAGTCGATGAGGGTCATGTCTGGCCTGTGCTTTCGTGCCTTCGAGGCTTCATGCGGGCGATGCCGCGGTGGTTCGACGCGATGCCTGAGACCCCAGGTTACGCCTGGAGGGCCGCGACGATGGAGTCGCCGATCTGCGCTGTGGTGCGGGGCTCGGTCCCCCGCTCGGCGATGTCGGCTTCGACCGCACGGGTGACGGCTTCCGACTCCGCCCGCAGCCCGAGGTGGTCGAGCAGCAGGGCGGTGGACAGGATCGCGGCCGTGGGATCGGCCTTCTGCCGGCCCGCGATGTCGGGCGCCGATCCGTGCACGGGCTCGAACATCGAAGGGAACGCGCCGTCGGGGTTGATGTTGCCCGATGCGGCGAGGCCGATGCCACCGGTGACGGCGCCGGCCAGGTCGGTCAGGATGTCGCCGAAGAGGTTGTCGGTGACGATCACGTCGAAACGGCCCGGGTTCGTGACCAGGAAGATGGTGGCCGCATCGACGTGGAGATAGTCTACGGCCACGTCGGGGTGCTCCGAGGCCACCGCGTCGACGACCCGCTTCCAGATTCCGCCCGCGTGCACCAGCACGTTCGTCTTGTGCACGAGGGTGACCTTGCGGCGTCGCCGCTCGGCCAGGTCGAAGGCGTAGCGCACCACCCGCTCCACCCCGAACGCCGTGTTCACCGAGGTCTCGTTGGCGATCTCGTGCGGGGTCCCCGTGCGGATCGATCCGCCGTTGCCGACGTAGGGCCCCTCCGTCCCCTCGCGGACGACGACGAAGTCGATGTCACCGGGATCGGCGAGAGGTCCGGGAACGCCGGGATACAGCTTGGACGGGCGAAGGTTGACGTAATGGTCGAGCTCGAATCGCAGTTTGAGGAGCAGGCCGCGCTCGATGTTCGCGTCCTTCAGCCTCGGGTCGCCGGGCACGCCGCCGACCGCCCCGAGGAGGATCGCGTCGTGCGCCTTGATGGCCTCGAGGTCGTCGTCGGTGAGGGTGTCGCCGGTCTCGAGATAGCGGGCGGCTCCGAGCGAGAACCTGGTGGTATCGAAACGGATGCCGCTCCCCGCGGTCGCCGCATCGAGCACCTTCTCGGCCTCGGCGATCACCTCGGGACCGATCCCGTCGCCGGGGATGACGGCCAGCTTCACGACACCTGATTCCTGCACGCACGCCTCCTCGTCGGCGCCCGGCGCGCACTCGCTCAGTGCTCGGACGCGGGCGCGGACCTCTCCAGGGTAGTGGCCGCGACGAGCGCGGCGACGACGATGAGTCCCGCGCCGATCAGCGCTGTGACCCCCACTCCCGCATCGAAGGCGCGGGCCGCCGCTTCGCGAAGCTGGGCGCCCAGCGCGGGGTCGAGAGCGGCACTGGCCGCGATCGCTCCCGCGAGGGTTTCGCGCGACGCGGACGCGACCTCGGCGGGCACGCCGTCGGGAAGCACGAGGTTGGCGCGGTAGAGCGCGGTCAGCAGACCGCCCAGGACCGCCGTCCCCAGGACCGCGCCCAACTCGTACGCGGTCTCGGACACCGCACTGGCCGCACCCGCCTTCTCGGGGGGTGCGCTGGAGAGGATCAGCTCGTTGGAGACGGTCTCGGCCATCCCGATCCCGATGCCGAGGGCGACGAAGGCCAGGGTCAACGCGAGGACCTGTCCCCCGCCGGCCGTCACCGCGATGACGACGTAGGCGATCACCGAGACCGTCAAGCCCGCGGGAACGATGACGCGGGCCGAGAAACGGCGCGACAAGGGAACCACGAGGAGCCCCGCGGCGATCATCGCGACCAGCCCGGGCACGAGAGCGAGCCCGGCCTGCAGCGGCGAGAGCCCGGCGATGAGCTGCAGGTGCTGGGCGACGAAGAACAGGAATCCCACGAGAGCGATGACGCTGAGGAGGTTCACGACGATCGCCCCGCTGAACGATCCCCGGCGGAAGAGCGCCATGTCGAGCATGGGCGTCTCCGACCGCAGCTGGCGCCGGACGAAGAGCGCGCCGAACGCGATGCCGACGACGAAGAGCGGCACGGCGGGTCCGCCGGGACCGTGCACGGCGAGCTCCTTGATCGCGTACACGACGGGAACGAGCGCGGCCAGCGACAGGACGATGCTCACGGGGTCGATCCGCCCCGGCCGGGGGTCGCGGCTCTCGGGGACGAGGATCGGCGCCAGCACGAGGAGGGGAAGCAGCACCGGCACCGACATCAGGAACACCGAGCCCCAGGCGAAGTGCTCCAGGAGGACGCCGCCGACGATCGGCCCGAGCGCCGCGCCCGCGGAGAAGCCGGCCGCCCAGATCGCGATGGCCAGGCGCCGCTGATCCCGGTCGGTGAAGATGCTCCGAAGCAGAGACAGGGTGGACGGCATCAGCATGGCCCCGAAGACGCCCATACCCGCGCGAGCCGCGATGAGCAGGCCGGCGGTCGGCGCGAACGCCGCGAGCACGGAGACGACGCCGAAGCCGGTCGCGCCGATGAGAAGCATCCGCCGCCTCCCGAACCGATCGCCCAGCGCGCCCATGGTGACGAGAAGGCTCGCGAGGACCAGCGGGTAGGCGTCGATGATCCAGAGCTGCTCGGCGCTCGAGGGGCCGAGGTCGAGGGCGATCTCAGGCAGTGCGAAGCTCAGCACCGTGTTGTCGACCGAGACCAGCAGCACCGGGAGCATGAGCACGACCAGCGCGGCCCACCCACGCCAGCCCGCGCGCTGCGCGGCGGTCGCGTTCCCCGCGTTCATGCGGGGCGTCCGTGGGGTCGTCGAGATGGTCATGTCCGAGTCCGTTTCTATACCGTCCAGTCGGTATAGTATCAGGATCAGCGGGCCCCTGTCGATACGATCGACCGCATGAGTCGTCCTCCCCTGGCACGCGAGAAGGTGCTCGACGCCTTCGAAGCGATTCTCATCGACGAGGGCGAGCGCGGGGCCACGATGGACGCCACCGCTCGGGCGGCCGGTGTGTCGAAGGGCGGCCTGCTCTACCACTTCGGTTCGAAGGAGGCGCTCGAGTCGGGTCTCATCGAGCGGCTCAACGTCCTCGTCGACGAGGACATCGCCGCGATCGAGGCGGCCGAAGAGGGCCCCATCGCGTACTTCCTGCGGTCGTCGGCAATGGAGAACGATCCGCTGGACCGCGTTCTGATCGCCGTCGCCCGGCTGGCGCAGGGCGGCGACGCGGCGTCGGGCGATGCGCTGCGTGCAGTCCGCGACCGCTGGAGCGACGCCATCCGCCCTCACGTGGCCGACGACGCCGCGCATGACCTGGTGATGCTCGTGAGCGACGGGCTCTACTACAACAACGCCCTGTCGGGCGGCGGCATCGCGCACCCCGTGCCCAAAGGACGCGAGATGGACGCCCTCATCGCCCTTGTGGAACGCGCCACCCGCCGCTGAGACGGCCGGCCGCCGCCGTGGTCAGGACTCGGTGATCTCGATCTGGCGGAACAGGTCGGCGTGGATGGCGGAGCGGACCTCGTCGAGCAGGTCGTCCGGCACCGGAGAGTCGACCGTCAGCACGGACAGCGCCTGGCCCCCCGCCTCGCGGCGTGCGATCTGCATGCCCGCGATGTTGATGCCCGCCTCGCCGAACTTCTGCCCGTAGACCGCGACGATGCCGGGTCGGTCGGTGTACACCATCACGACATGGTGCTTCTCGATGGGCAGCTCGATCGCGTAGTCGTTGATGCCGACGAGCTTCTCGATCTGCTTCGTGCCGGTCAGGGTGCCCGACACCGAGAGCTGGGATCCGTCCGACAGCGCACCGCGCAGCGTGATGATGTTGCGGTACTCGGGGCTGTCGTCGTCGACCAGCAGCCGCACCTCGACCCCACGCTGCTCGGCGAGCAGGGGCGCGTTCACGTACGACACGGTCTCGCTCACGATGTTGGTGAAGAGCCCCTTGAGCGCGGCGAGCTTGAGCACGCTCACGTCGTAGGAGTTCAGCTCGCCGTGCACCTCGACGTCGAGGCTCGTCAGCGGCGAGTGCGCGAGCGCGGCGAAGATCTGACCGAGCTTCTCGACCAGCGGGATGCCCGGACGCACGTACGGGTCGATCACGCCGCCCGCGACGTTGACGGCATCAGGCACGAGCTCGCCGCCGAGGGCGAGGCGCACGGAGCGCGCCACCGACACTCCCGCCTTCTCCTGCGCCTCCTCGGTGGAGGCGCCCAGGTGAGGCGTGACGACGACGTTGGGCAGGTCGAGCAGGGCACGCGCCGTGCCGCCCTCCGCCGGCGGCTCGGACGTGAAGACGTCGAGTCCCGCGCCCGCGATCTCGCCGGTGGTGAGCGCCGCGTGCAACGCCTCCTCGTCGATGAGCCCGCCGCGCGCGACGTTCACCACGAACGCCGTCGGCTTCATGATCCGGAACTGCTCGGCGCCGATCATTCCCGTCGTCTCGGGTGTCTTGGGCATGTGGATGGTGACGAAATCGCTCTGCTCGAGCAGCTCGTCGAGTCCAAGCAGCTGGACGCCCAGCTGCTGGGCGCGGGCACTCGTCACGTACGGGTCGTAGGCCACCACCCGCATGTCGAAAGCTTGCAGCCTCGCGGCGATGAGGGCCCCGATGCGTCCCAGGCCGATGATGCCCACCGTCTTCTCGAACAGCTCGGTGCCGGTGTAGGCGCTGCGCTTCCACTGCCCCTGCGCCAGCGACGCGTGGGCGGCGGGGATGCGACGGGCGAGGCTCAGGATGTGCCCGACCGTCAGCTCGGCGGCCGAGATGATGTTCGAGGTCGGGGCGTTCACGACCATGACGCCCGCGGTGGTCGCCGTCTTGATGTCGACGTTGTCGAGTCCGACGCCGGCCCGGGCGACGACCTTCAGGGCGGGCGCGGCCTCGAGGGCCTCGGCGTCGATCTTGGTCGCCGAGCGGATCAGCACGGCGTGGGCGTCGCGGAGCGCCGCCAGCAGGCCGGGGCGGTCGGTGCCGTCCACGTGGCGCACGTCGAAGTCGGGCCCGAGAGCGTCGATCGTGGCGGGAGAGAGTTCTTCGGCGATCAGCACGACAGGCTTCGTCACGGATGTTTCCTTCGGGGGGCGGTGCGCGAAGGCGCGATGCAGAGCGGATGCCGCGCCGCACGCCAGCGGGGGCGAGGCCTGTGCCAGCCTATCGCGAGCCGAGCGCACGCCCGGACTCTGTGACGCCGCCGGTCGGCGCTCTGTCAGCCGAGCAGCGAGGCGCCGTACACCGCCGCATAGGCGATGACGTTCATCCAGAACACCGCGACCACGCACAGCCCGGCGAAGAGCACCAGGGCGAACTCCACGGCGGTGCGACGCCATCCGATGACGAACACCACCGCGAATGCCAGCAGAGGGAACACGACCGCGAGCAGCAGCACGAACCAGCCGTAGCCGTTGAGCCCGAGCGGTCCGCTGGCCTGCGCGACGAGGAAGGCAAGCGCGTTCCACAGCGCGTAGGCGTAGAACAGGCCGAAGATCACCGAGATGGTGACGATCAGCCACGTCGGCATGCGACGGCGGTCGGCCGGTGCGGATGCCGCGGCATCCGTCGTCATCTCGCTCATCGCCCGATCGCCCCCACCATGATGAACGGCCACGGCACGAGGAGGACCACTCCGCCCACGAGCCAGGCGAACCGGACCCACAGCCTGCTGCTGCGGGTGAGGACCAGCGTGGTCGCGAACCAGGCGAGCGGGGCCAGCACCGCCAGCCACAGGCTCACCTGGTAGGCCAGCGGCGCGACGAGGAACTCCGCCGTCCCCTGCAGGCGCAGCCCGCCGATGAGCCAGCCGATCGCGTACAGCAGCGAGAATCCCCCGATCACGCCCAGCGAGATGAGCTCGGCGTTACCCATCGTCGACGGCGCGGACTCGTCGTGCTCCGGCGCCGCCGCCGCCGCGGAATCCGGCACCCGCGCCGCATCGGCGTACGCCTCGCTGCCCTTGCCGACCGGTGTGAACCCGGGCGGGAGATCCCGTGCCGGATCGTTCTTCGACGGCGGATCGTCGGACGCCGCATCGCCGTCTCCGCCGGACACACCGACGTCGAGCGTCGGATCGTCGTCGCCGTCCCAACTGAGGGCGTCGTCGTCGCGTCCGGAAGTCACGGGTCCAGCGTAGTCACCCCGCTGCCAGGCGACGCGCGGGGCCCCGCGCATCGACCGCCTCGGCGTCGGCAGGGGCGAACGTGACCGCTTGCGTGTCGAGAGCCTTCGCGTACTGGAGTCGGAGGCGCACGGCGAACTCGTCGTCGGCCTCGGTGTACCGGTGCTGGAGGCCGCGCTCGAGTATGCGCCACGGTCGTTCGGCCGACGCGGTGGTGTCGTGGCCGTTGTCGGGCACGAACTGCCGGTAGTCGTACGGGTGGCTCGCCGTGGCGCCCAGGGACGGCGAGAACGTGTCGACCGCGAGCACCCCGGCCGCCAGATCCACCTGCAGCAGCCGTTGGAACCCGGTCGCCCGCTCCCCCGTGTGCGTGCGGAACTCCTGGTAGTCGGCGAGCGCCTCCAGCACGGTGTGACCGGCGAGACCGCCGGCGTCGTGGGTGACGACGGCGCCGATCCCGTGGAAGTGGCCCGACAGCACCAGCACCACGTTGCGATGGGGTGCGACGACTCGTTCCCACAGCACGTCGCCGCGCGAGAGCCAACGGGAACTGGTGGACCGTTCGGGGTCGTCGACCGCTGATTTCGGTGTGAGGTGCTCGTGCGTCGAGATCACGACGTTGGCATCGTCATGCTCCCCGACGATCTCCTCGGCCCAGGCGATCTCGCGCTCTCCGTACGCGTAGGGCAGCGAGATCATGACGAACTCCGCTCCGCCGGCGGTGAAGGACGACCAGCTCGCGCTGTTGTCGCCCGCCGCGATCGACGCGCCGTACCAGGGGCGATCCTCATACCGCTCCGGTGGGAAGTACTCGTTGAACAGGTCGTTCGACACTCCGCGCTTGTTGTCGTGGTTGCCCGGCAGCACGCTGTTCGGCACGCCCGCATCGTCGAGCACGCGCTGCATCTCCGACGCCGTCGCGAACTCGCGGCGCGCTCGCTCCTCCCGCTGATCGGGGTCCACCCAGTTCTGGACGAGGTCCCCCGTGTGCGTCGCGAAGGCGATCTTGCGAGGTTCGGCGTTGGCGGCGATCCACGCCACCTGGCTCGCGTACACCTCGGGGTACGCCTCGGAGTAGTACTGGGTATCGGTCAGGTGGCTGATCGCGACGTCGTAGTCGTCCGGCGCGGCGATCCCCGCTGCGTCCTCGGCCGGTGACGTGGCGCGAGGAACCACCTGCACGAGCAGCTCCGCAACGCCGCCTTCCGCCTCACCGCGTGCGAGCCGGCCGCGGAGCGCCACCTCCTGGTCTGCGGCGCCCGAGGTCGCCGGGCCCGCACCTGTTCGGACGTCGAGCGTACGCCAGGCGGAGGCATCCGGATTCCACACCGACAGGCGCACCTCTGCTCGCCCGACCGTGCGACCGCTCCACCCGACGACGCCCTCCGCCTCAGCCTCGACCCTCAGCCGGAGGTGCGGGAAGGCGTAGCCGTCGTCGCGAACCGACAGCTCGGCGGCGGGGTCGAGGGAGCGTTCGCGCGCGATGCGCCGGGCGGTCAGCGGCCCATCCGCCGAGCCCGTCCAGGCGGCGAGCACCCGGGCGGTGGGACCGGATGCCTCGGCCGGCGTCACCGGCGCCGAGGCTGCCGCCGAGTCGGCGCTCCGCGCGGGGACGGCCGCCATCGCCTCGTCCAGTGCGGTGGCCGCCACGACGTACGGGTCGGCGGCGGCGCGTCGATCGATCGCTCCGGGTGTGGCGACCTCGCGCACGAAGTCGGTGTCGTCGTCGCCCGTGAAGCGGGCGCGCTGCCACGTCTCGCCGCGCAGGCGATCGACCCCGAACGTCGGCAGCGACAGGCCCTTGGTGCACGGGCTCGCTACCTCGATGCTGTCGTCCATCTCGTTGCGGTGGAAGACTCCGGCACTGTCGACCCGGCGGCCCGCGTCATCCTCCAGCCAGACGCCGAAGCCGGACAGCTCCAGTTCGTCGTGGAACACCGCATCCGCCGAACCCGCCGCCGCGGTGCGGGTGAGGGCGGCGACCCACGTCTCGCCGGGGGCGAGGACCGTGCCCGCGGCGACGACGGCGAGGTCGTCGAACCGCCGGAATCCGTTCGAGCCACAGGCGATGAGGCGCCACCCGGACACGTCGACCCTGTGGTCGCCGTAGTTTGCGACTTCGACGAAGTGGTGACGCTCCACGCCCGCGATCGCCGGGTCCGCTGCCAGCTCGCTCAGCGCGACACCCCGTTCACGGGGGTAGCCGAAACCCGCGGCCGCCACCCCGCGCGTCTCGGTGACGTTCCGCCAGCCCGGGGTGCGCGTGCCGATGACGAATCCCCCGTCGGCCTGACGCTGCCAGCTCTCGCCCGTGCGGTAGTCGAGCGCCGCGGGAAGCGGCTCGGGGTCGCTCTGGCACGCGGTGTCGCCTCGGGACGACACCGAGACGCCGTCGACTCGTCGTCCGTCCGCGTCGATGAGCACCGCACCCGAGACGAGATCCGCGAGCGACGTGGCCGTGCGCACGTCCGGCTCGCCGACGAACTCGGGTCCTCCCACCACGAGGCGGCCACCGACCGCGAGCACATCGGCCGAGCCGAAGCGATGCTGCAGCGCTTCGGTCGGCATCGTGCCGTCGGCGGTGCAGCGGTACAGGCGCCAGCCGTCGAGGCGCTGCGGCTGCGTCCCGGCGTTCCGCAGTTCGACGAAGTCGTCCCCGTGCCCGGCGGGGCCCGCGGCGGCGATCTCGTCGAGGCGGACGGATGCCGACCCCGACGGTTCCGCGCGCCCGACGTTCGGGGCGCCCGGGGTCGCCGTCGCCCGTACCCAGCCCGCCGGTGTCCGCTGCCAGCTCTCCCCGAGCGCCCAGCCGAGCGTCACCGGGAGATTCGGCGAGGGGGCGCACTCCGTCTGCGTCGGCTCGGGCGCGTTGGCGTACACCGCCACCGCGTCGACGACGGCACTGTAGGGATCGAGGAGGACCAGGCCGAACCCCGTCGCGGGAAGCACCTCGGTGAAGACCGCGTCTGACGGCGCCCCCTGATGGCTCATGTGCCGCACGGTGAATCGGTCGCCCGGACCGACCACGACTCCCGTCAGATCCACCTCAGGCCGCGAAAGCTTCGCGCGCAGCCCCTCTTCGTCGCATCGGTACACGCTCCACCCGCTCAGGTCCAGCGCCCGGCTGGTCGTGTTGCGGAGCTCGAAGAAGCCGTCGGAGGGTCCGGCGGGTCCGCCGTTCGACACCTCGTCGATGACGATCCCCGGCCGCTCGGCGACCCCGGTCGCCCCCGCCGCGGCGGACGGCGGCAGCACGACAGGAACGAGGACGACGAGCGCCGAGACGAGAGCGGCGATGACGGGCAGAAGGGCGAGAGGGCGAGGCTCGACGCGCACACCGTCAGCGTCCCGGCGCGCTGTGAATCACCGTGGACGGACGGGCCTCCCAGAGGTGAACGGGGTCGGACGCGTTCACTCTCACCGCCGTCACGAGGAAGGGCCGCCCCCTTGTGGGAGACGGCCCTGGCCGAGCGGCCCCCGCGCTGGGGACGCACGCACGGCGATCGAAGAGTCGCGCCGGCTCGATCGGAGCACGGCACGACCCCTCGAGAACGTCAGGTCAGCGCGCCGCGCTTCCTTCGGTGTAATCGGCGTCCTGCTGCTTCCAGGCGAAAAGCCCGCGCAGGTCGCGGCCGACCTCCTCGATCGGGTGCTGAGCGGCCTTGGCTCGCAGCTCCTGGAACTCGACGGCGCCGTTGTCCTGGTCGGTGATGAACCGCTCGGCGAACGCACCCGACTGGATGTCGGCGAGCACCGCCTGCATGTTCTCCTTCACGTGCGGGTCGATCACGCGCGGGCCCGAGACGTAGTCGCCGTACTCTGCGGTGTCGGAGACCGACCAGCGCTGCTTGGCGATGCCGCCCTCCCACATGAGGTCCACGATGAGCTTCAGCTCGTGGAGCACCTCGAAGTAGGCGATCTGCGGCTGATAGCCCGCCTCGGTCAAGGTCTCGAAGCCGTACTGCACGAGCTGCGACACACCACCGCACAGCACCGCCTGCTCACCGAACAGGTCGGTCTCGGTCTCCTCCGTGAAGGTGGTCTTGATGACGCCGGCCCGCGTGCCGCCGATCGCCTTCGCGTACGACTTCGCGACGTCCCAGGCCTGGCCCGAGGCATCCTGCTCCACGGCGATGATGTCGGGGATGCCGCGGCCGGCGACGTACTCGCGGCGGACCGTGTGACCCGGCGCCTTCGGTGCGACCAGGATCACGTCGACGCCCTCGGGCGCCTGGATGTAGCCGAAGCGGATGTTGAAGCCGTGCGCGAATGCCAGGGTCTTCCCCGGGGCGAGGTGGGGCTTGATCTCGTCGTTGTAGATGCCGCGCTGGTGCTGGTCCGGCGCGAGGATCATGATGAGGTCGGCCCACTCGGCGGCGTCGGCCACGGTCTTCACCTCGAAGCCCTCGTCCTGCGCCTTCTGGGTCGACTTCGAGCCCTCCTTGAGCGCGATGACGACCTCGACGCCGGAGTCGCGCAGGTTCTGCGCGTGGGCGTGGCCCTGAGAGCCGTAGCCGACGATCGCGACCTTCTTGCCCTGGATGAGCGACAGGTCGGCGTCGTCGTCGTAGAAGAGTTCGGCCATGGATATCTCCTTGATTGATCGGTTCGGGAAGTCGGATGCCGCGGCTCAGCCGCGGAGGACGCGCTCGGTGATGCTCTTGCCGCCGCGGCCGATCGCGAGAAGACCGGACTGGGCGAGCTCTTTGATGCCGAAGGGCTCGAGCGCGCGCAGGAACGCCTCGACCTTGCCCTTGTCGCCCGTCACCTCGACGACGAGAGCGTCGGCGGCGTAGTCGACGATCGACGCGCGGAAGAGGTTCACGACCTCGAGCACGTTGGATCGGCTCTGATTGTCGGCACGGACCTTCACCAGCATGTGCTCCCGCTGGACGGATGCCGCCGGGTCGAGCTCGACGATCTTGATGACGTTGACGAGCTTGTTGAGCTGCTTGGTCACCTGCTCGAGCGGGAGTTCGTCGACGTCGACCACCACGGTGATCCGCGACAGACCGGGGATCTCGGTCACCCCCACCGCGAGCGATTCGATGTTGAAGCCGCGGCGGGCGAACAGCCCCGCCACGCGGGTCAGCAGACCGGGCTTGTCCTCGACGAGGAGACTCAGCACGTGCGTCGTCATGCGCTCAGTCCTCCTGCTCGAATCCGGGCGCGTGGTCGCGCGCGTACTGGACATAGCTGTTGCTCACGCCCTGGGGCACCATCGGCCACACCATCGCGTCGGCGCTCACGACGAAGTCGATGACGACCGGCCGGTCGTTGGTCTCGAGCGCCGTCTTGATCGCGGCATCCACGTCCTCTTCCTTCTCGACGCGGATCGCAAGGCAGCCGTACGCCTCCGCCAGCTTGACGAAGTCCGGGATCCTGACGGTGTCGTGCCCGGTGTTGAGGTCGGTGTGCGAGTAGCGGCCGTCATAGAAGAGGGTCTGCCACTGGCGCACCATGCCGAGGGACGAGTTGTTGATGATCGCGACCTTGATGGGGATGTTGTTGATCGCACAGGTCGCGAGCTCCTGATTGGTCATCTGGAAGCATCCGTCGCCGTCGATCGCCCACACATGGCGATCGGGCTGGGCGACCTTCGCACCCATCGCGGCCGGGACCGAGTACCCCATCGTGCCGGCGCCGCCGGAGTTCAGCCACGCGTTCGGTCGCTCGTAGGAGATGAACTGGGCAGCCCACATCTGGTGCTGACCGACGCCCGCGGCGAAGATGCCTTCCGGACCGGTGAGCTCGCCGATCCGCTGGATCACGTACTGCGGGGCCAGAAGCCCGTCGGTGGTGGGCGCGTAGCCGAGCGGGAACTCGTCGCGGAGGCCGTCGAGGAACGACCACCACTCGGAGATGTCGCGCGGCGTCGACGCAGCGGCCGACCGGTACGCGGCCTCGAGGTCGACGAGGACCTCCTTGAGGTCCCCCACGATCGGCACGTCGGCGGTGCGGATCTTCGAGATCTCAGCGGGGTCGATGTCGACGTGGACGACCTTGGCGTGGGGCGCGAACAGCGCCGCCTTGCCGGTCACCCGGTCGTCGAAGCGGGCGCCGAGCGACACCAGCAGGTCGGCTTCCTGCAGCGCGAGGACAGCCGGCACCGTGCCGTGCATGCCCGGCATGCCCAGGTGCTGCGCGTGCGAGTCGGGGAAGGCGCCGCGCGCCATGAGGGTGGTCACCACCGGCGCGCCCGTCGCCTCGGCGAGCGTCAGCAGTTCCGCCGACGCCTGCGCGCGAATCACGCCGCCGCCGACGTACAGCACCGGCTTCTTCGCCTCGGCGATGAGCTGCGCGGCCGCCTGGATCTGCTTGCCGTGCGCCTTGGTCACCGGCCGGTAGCCCGGCAGGTCGATCTTGGGGGGCCACACGAAGGGCACCTCCGCCTGCTGGGCGTCCTTCGTGATATCGACCAGCACCGGCCCGGGTCGGCCGGTACCGGCGACCTCGAACGCCGCAGCGATCGCTCCGGGGATCTCGGACGCGTCCTTCACCAGGAACGAGTGCTTCGTGATGGGCATCGTGATGCCGACGATGTCGGCCTCCTGGAACGCGTCCGTGCCCATCAGGTTCGAGAAGACCTGACCGGTGATGCACACGATCGGAACGGAGTCCATGTACGCGTCGGCGATCGCCGTGACGAGGTTCGTCGCCCCCGGACCGGACGTCGCGATGGCGACGCCGACCTTGTTGGAGGCGGCCGCGTAGCCCTCGGCCGCGTGGCCGGCACCCTGCTCGTGACGGACCAGGATGTGGCGCAGCGCCGTGGAGTCCATGAGCGGGTCGTAGACGGGGAGGATGGCGCCGCCCGGCAGTCCGAAGACGTCGGTGACGCCCAGAAGCTCGAGCGAGCGGACGACCGCCTGGGCGCCCGTGAGCACGGGCGCGGTGGCGGTGCGAGCGGGTGGCCGGGGAACGGCCGTGGCGGTTTCGGCGGGCATGGTGATGATCCTGAGTGGTTCGGTGGCGGGAGGAGACGCGGCGGTCGCCGCTGCCCCACCCGCCGGGATGGGATTCAGCCTGTCGTCGCGCCCTCTGCGGCAGAGCGCACGAGACGGGAGTACTTGGCAAGGACGCCACGGGTATAGCGCGGGGGAAGCGGCTCCCAGCCAGAGCGGCGGGAGTCGAGCTCTGCATCGTCGACGAGTAGGTCGAGACTGCGAGCCGCGATATCGACCCGTATCAGATCACCATCGCGCACGAAGGCGATGGGACCTCCGTCCACCGCTTCGGGTGCTATGTGGCCGATGCACAGGCCGGTTGTGCCGCCTGAGAATCTGCCGTCCGTCAAGAGTAGTACATCTTTTCCGAGCCCCGCGCCCTTGATGGCCGCGGTGATCGCCAGCATCTCGCGCATGCCCGGGCCGCCCTTCGGGCCCTCGTAGCGGATGACCACGACGTCGCCGGCGACGATCTCGCCCGCCTCCAGTGCGTCCATCGCGGCGCGCTCGCGCTCGAACACGCGCGCGGGCCCCTCGAAGACGTTGCCGTCGAAGCCGGCCGACTTCACCACCGCGCCCTCGGGAGCGATCGACCCGTGGAGGATCGTGATGCCGCCCTTCTCGTGGATCGGGTCGGCGAACGAATGGATCACCGTGCCGTCGACCGGATCGGGGTCGAGCTCGGCCAGGTTCTCGGCCATGGTCTTGCCGGTGACCGTGAGCGCGTCGCCGTGGATGAGACCCTCGTCGAGCATGGCCTTGAGGATCACCGGGATGCCGCCGTGACGGTCGACGTCGTTCATGACGTAGCGTCCGAAAGGCTTCATGTCGGCCACGTGCGGCACGCGGTCGCCGATGCGGTTGAAGTCGTGGAGGCTGAGTTCGACGTCGGCTTCGCGCGCGATGGCGAGCAGGTGCAGCACCACGTTGGTCGAGCCGCCGAGGGCCATCGCGAGAGCGATCGCGTTCTCGAACGCCTCCTTGGTGAGGATGTCGCGGGTCGTGATGCCCTGACGCAGGAGGTTGACCACCGCCTCGCCCGACCGGTGGGCGAAGTAGTCGCGGCGACGGTCCGCCGACGGGGGCGCCGCCGACCCGGGGAGGCTCAGTCCGAGCGCCTCGGCGACCGAGGCCATGGTGTTCGCGGTGTACATCCCACCGCACGCGCCCTCACCGGGCGCGATCGCGCATTCGATGCGCTTCAGGTCGGCCTCGCTCATCTTGCCGGCAAGGCAGGCGCCCACGGCCTCGAACGAGTCGATGATCGTGACGTCCTTCTCGGTGCCGTCCGACAGCTTCACCCACCCCGGGGCGATCGAGCCTGCGTAGAGGAACACGCTCGAGAGGTCGAGGCGCGCGGAGGCCATGAGCATGCCGGGGATGGACTTGTCGCAGCCGGCGAGCAGCACCGACCCGTCGAGGCGCTCGGCCATCATCACGGTCTCGACGGAGTCCGCGATGACCTCACGCGAGACGAGTGAGAAGTGCATGCCCTCGTGGCCCATCGAGATGCCGTCCGAGACCGAGATGGTGCCGAACTGCAGCGGGTAGCCGCCGCCGGCGTGCACGCCCTCCTTCGCGCCCTGCGCGAGCCGATCGAGGCTGAGGTTGCAGGGCGTGATCTCGTTCCAGCTCGACGCGATGCCGATCTGCGGCTTGTCCCAGTCGGCGTCGCCCATGCCGACGGCCCGCAGCATTCCGCGGGACGTGGTCGCCTCGATGCCGTCGGTGACGACCCGGCTGCGCGGCTTGATGTCGATGGAGTTGTCAGGCTGGGGCATGGGGGAAGTCTATTCCCGCGCCGAGGACCGATCGTCCGCGATGACCCTCAGGAGCTCCGCCATGGCGGGGATGTCGGGCACGCTCACCCCGGCCGCTGTGTCGCCCGCGCCGACGTGGACACCGAGGTCGCCGGGACGGAGGCTGCGCAGCGCGTCCTCGTCGGTCACGTCATCTCCGGCGAAGAGGACGGCCGAGGCATCCGTCCGCGCACGCAGCTCGGCGACCGCCGAGTCCTTGCCCTCGTGCCGGAACGCGTACTCGACGATGTTGTGCCCCGTGCGGCGGCGCCAGTTCGGGGCTTCGGCGGCGACGAGAGCGTCGACCAGGCGATTCGCCTCGTTCGCGTCCGCCGGGGTCGCACGGCGGGTGTGCACGCCGAATCCGAACCGCTTCGGCTCGATCCACACACCGGGGAGGATCGCCGTCTCGTCTTCGGCGTGCGCGCGCAGCTGGTCGCGGAGCGCGGCATCGCCCGGGTCGTCCTCGTGGGTGATGGCGCCCTCGCCGGGCACCCAGAACTCGGCGCCGTGCGACCCCGCGAGGATCAGGGGCGAGTCGTCCCCGTGCTCGGCGATGACGCGGAGGTCCGACAGGCTTCGCCCCGACACCAGCGCGACGAACGTGCGAGGCGCCGCGACGAGCGCGTCCACGGCCGCGCGGGCCTGCGGCAGCATCCGCGCGTCCATCGGCTCGTTCTCGAGCGGCGCGAGGGTGCCGTCGAAGTCGAGGGCGACCAGCAGACGATCGGATGCCGCGATCCCGGCGACCGCGCGCCGCAGGTCGTCGGCCGACATCGCGGTCACGCCGTGACCGCCTCGGCGTCGCGGCTCTCGCGCGCCGACCGGGCCTGCTCGAGCGCGGCGAGGAAGGACCGCGACCATCGTGCGACGTCGTACTCCATCACGCGTTTGCGGAGGGCTCGCATGCGACGGCCCTGTTCGGCCGGTGGCATGTCGATCGCCCGCATGATGGCGTCCTTCATGCCGTCGATGTCGTGAGGGTTGATGCGTACGGCGCTCGGCAGCTCGTCGGCGGCACCGGCGAATTCGCTGAGCACGAGGACGCCGCGGTTGTCGACCCGTGCCGCCACGTACTCCTTCGCGACGAGGTTCATGCCGTCTCGGAGGGCCGTCACCAGCATCACGTCGGCCGCCAGGAACAGCGCCACCATCTCTTCGCGAGGGTAGGCCTGATGCAGGTAGCGGATGGCGGTGTGGCCCATCGTGTCGTAGTCGCCGTTGATGCGGCCCACGGTCAGTTCGATCTCGTCGCGGAGCTGCACGTAGGCCTCGACCCGCTCGCGGCTCGGACTCGCCACCTGCACGAGGGTGACGTCGTCGACCGAGACACGTCCGTCCGCGAGGAGCTCGCCGAAGGCCTTCAGCCGGTGGCGGATGCCTTTCGTGTAGTCCAGCCGGTCGACGCCGAGGAGGATCTTCCGCGGGTTGCCCAGCTCGGCACGGATTTCGGCGGCACGAGCGCGGATCTCCGGGCGCTGCGCCAGCTCGACATAGGACGCCGCGTCGATCGAGATCGGGAACGCCTTGGCGAGGGCTGTGCGCGTCGAGCCGTCCGGATTGGGCACCGAGATCCCCGTCGCCTTCGTGTCGAATCGCAGCACCCGCCGCACCGCCCGGGCGAAGTTGCCCGCATCGGCGACCCGCTGGAAGCCGATCACATCGGCCCCGAGCAGTCCCTCGAGCACCTGCCTGCGCCACGGCAGCTGCGAGTAGAGGCCGTATGCCGGGAAGGGAATGTGGTGGAAGTACCCGATGGTGAGGTCGGGCCGCGCTTCCCGAAGCATGCGCGGCACCAGCTGCAGCTGGTAATCCTGCACCCACACGGTGGCGCCCTCGGCGGCCACGGCGGCGGCCGCATCGGCGAAGCGCCGATTCACCCGCTCATAGGTGTCCCACCAGACGCGGCGGTATCGCGGCTCGGCGATCACGTCGTGATACAGGGGCCAGAACGTGTCGTTCGACATGCCCTCGTAGTACTTCTCGATCTCTTCGGACGACAGCGACACCGGAACCAGATGGGTGCCTTCGAACTCGAACGGCTCGACCTCGATGTCGGGCTGACCCGGCCACCCGATCCACGCCCCGTCCGCCCGCCGCATGACGGGCTCGAGCGCCGTGACGAGGCCCCCGGGCGAGCGCCGCCACGTCTCCTCCCCCGATGCGTCGACGACGCGGTCGACGGGAAGACGATTGGCGACGACCACGAGATCAGCCTGGTTCACACGAGCTCCTGACGGTGGCGGGGGAAGAGGCATCCTCAGGGTAGCGCCACCGTCCGAGCCGCCTGCCCCGGTTGACGCAGCCCCCGCTTACTGTCAAGGGGCGACGGTGCGGGATGCCTCGCGCTACCGTGGGCCCATGCGAAAGTACCTCTTCGGCACCGGCCTCCTCACCGCGTTCACCGGCGGGCTGACCCTGCTGAGGGGGATGCGCGAGGACGCGCCGTTCACCTGGCGGTCGGCGCTTGCGTGGATCAGCTGGGGTATCTCGCTCGCCCTCGCGATCGGCGCGATCATCGACATCCAGCGGGCGGCCCGCGGCGAGACCATCGCGGCCGATTCGCCGATCCACGGGCAGGAGCAGAAGCTTCAGCGCAACCGCCTGCGGCGCGAGCGCAGCTAGGGCTGCAGCTCGATCTCGTAGTGGACGAAGCCGGTCGACGTCGCCACCCGGTCGTAGAGCGAGCGCGCGGTCGCATTGTCGTCCGCCGTGAGCCAGTACACCTTGGTGGCGCCGAAGACGCGGGCCCAGTCCCGGACATGCCCGATGAGCGACTCCCCCACTCCCTGCCCTCGCGCCTCGGGAGCGACGAAGAGGTCCTCCAGATAGCAGTACACCTTGGTCGTCCACGTGGCGGGGTGCGTGAGCCAGTGCACGAGCCCGATCGGGTGCCCCTGCTCGTCGCGCGCCAGGGCGCCGTGGATGTGATCGTCGGCGAGGATCCGCTGGAAGGTCGACTCCGACACCTCGGCGGGCACGTCGGACTCGTAGAACGTCAGGTAGCCCTGCCAGAGCGCGTCCCACGCGGGGCGATCGTCGGCCGTGATGGGAGAGATCGTGGTCACCCCGCGACTGTACCGCTCAGCGCGTCAGGATGAGCGCATCCCCCTGACCGCCTCCGCCACAGAGAGCGACCGCCGCCGTCCCTCCGCCCCGTCGCACGAGCTCGTGCACGGCATGCACCACCAGCCTGTTGCCGGACGCGCCGATCGGGTGCCCGATGGCGATCCCGCCACCGTGCGGGTTGACCACATCGTCCGACAGACCCAGCTCGGCCTGCGATCGCGCCACGACCGCCCCGAACGCCTCGTTGATCTCGACCAGGTCGAGGTCGCCGGCGGTGATCCGCTGCTTCCTCAGGGCCTTCTCGATCGCGCGGGCCGGCTGCGAGTGGAGGGAGTTGTCAGGACCCGCGACCTGTCCCGACGCCCCGACCACCGCGAGCACCTGCCAGCCGTTCTCGTCGGCGTGGGAGCGGCTGGTCAGCACGACCGCTGACGCGCCGTCCGAGATCTGCGACGAGTTCCCGGCCGTGATCGACCCGCCCTCGGCGAACGCCGGGCGCAACCCGGCGAGCGTCTCCACGGTCGTGTCGGGACGCACACCCTCGTCCTTCGTCACGACGACGGGGTCGCCCTTGCGCTGCGGGATCTCGACCGCGACGATCTCGGCGTCGAAGATGCCGTCGGCCTGCGCGGCGGCAGCGCGCTGGTGCGAGCGCGCGGCGACGGCATCCTGTGCCTCGCGGGTGATCTCGAGTCGTCCGTTGTGGCGCTCCGTCGACGCCCCCATGCTCTCGCGGTCGAACGCGTCCGTCAGCCCGTCGTACGCCATGTGGTCGAGCACCTCGATCGACCCGTAGGTCCATCCGTCGCGGGAACCCATCAGGAGGTGAGGGGCGCGTGTCATCGACTCCATGCCCGCCGCCACGACGACGGCCGCGTCGCCCGCCGCGATCATGCGGGCACCGTCGATGATCGCTGTGAGCCCCGAGAGGCAGACCTTGTTGACCGAGCCGGCGTGCACGTCCCAGCCGATCCCGGCGCCGATGGCGGCCTGACGTGCGGGGTTCTGTCCGGAACCCGCCGGCAGCACCTGCCCGACGAGTACGGCGTCGACCGCTTCGGCAGGGATCCCGCCCTTGTCGAGGGCACCGCGGATGGCCGCGCTTCCCAGCTGGACCGCCGTGAGCGGGGCGAGCTGCCCCTTCAGCCGACCCTGCGGCGTGCGGGCGGCGGCGACGATCACGACGTCGTCGTGGTTCATGACTTCTCCTTCAGGTGCTCCGAGACGATCAGCGCGGGCTCGGTCGCGGCGACCACCTCGTCGACGGTCACGCCGGGCGCGAGCTCGACGAGCACCAGACCATCCTCCGTCACATCGACGACGGCGAGGTCGGTGATGACGCGGTCGACGACGCCTCGGCCGGTGAGCGGCAGGGAGCAGCGGTCGACGATCTTGGGAGAGCCGTCCTTGGCGACGTGCTCCATCAGCACGATCACTTTCGCGGCGCCGTGCACCAGGTCCATGGCGCCGCCCGGTCCCTTGACCATCTTCCCGGGGATCATCCAGTTCGCCAGGTCGCCGGTGGCCGACACCTGCATCGCCCCCAGGATGGCGGCGTCGATCTTGCCGCCGCGGATCATGCCGAAGCTGGTGGCGGAGTCGAAGAACGCGGCACCGGGGAGCGTCGTCACCGTCTCCTTGCCGGCGTTGATGAGGTCGGGATCGACAGCGTCCTCGCTCGGGTAGGGCCCCACCCCGAGAATGCCGTTCTCCGACTGGAGGACGACGGTGACGCCCTCGGGGACGTGGTTCGGCACGAGGGTCGGCAGGCCGATCCCGAGGTTGACGTACGCGCCGTCGGTCAGTTCCCGGGCCGCCCGGGCGGCCATCTCGAGTCGGGTGAGGGCCACGATCACATTCCTTCCCGTGCCGCCGGCGTCGACACCGTACGACGCTCGATCCGCTTCTCGATGTCGGTGCCCACCTCGACGATGCGGTGGACGTAGATGCCGGGGAGGTGCACCTGGTCGGGGTCGAGCTCCCCCGGCTCGACCAGTTCCTCCACCTGCGCGATGCAGACGCGGCCGGCCATGGCGGCGAGCGGGTTGAAGTTGCGGGCGGACTTGTTGAAGACGAGGTTCCCGTGCCGGTCGCCGCGGAGGGCGTGCACGAGCGAGAAGTCCGTGACGATGGCCTCCTCGAGCACGTACTCGCGAGCGGTACCGGCCACGTCGAAGACCCGCACATCCTTCGCCGGTGAGGCGACGGCCACGCCACCGGCACCGTCGTACTTCTGCGGCAGTCCGCCGTCGGCCACCTGCGTCCCCACGCCGGTCTGCGTGTAGAAGGCGGCGATTCCGGACCCGCCCGCTCGCAGCTTCTCCGCGAGGGTTCCCTGCGGCGTCAGCTCGAGTTCAAGCTCACCGGAGAGGAATTGGCGCTCGAACTCCTTGTTCTCGCCCACGTACGAGGACGTCATCTTGCGGATGCGCTTCGCGTCGAGCAGGATCCCGAGCCCCCAGTCGTCGACGCCGCAGTTGTTGCTGACGATGCTGAGATCCCTCGTCCCCTGGGCCAGCAGGGCTTCGATGAGGGCGATCGGATTGCCCGAGAGCCCGAAGCCGCCGACGGCCAGCGACGCTCCGTCCGGGATGTCGCCGACAGCCTCGGCTGCCGACGCCCACGTCTTGTCGATCACATGCGCTCCTTCGCTGCAGAGTTCCATCCTGCGCGCGAGGCGACGAGCGGGCATCTTCGTGTTTGCGATGTGGAGGCCGCGGGGCGTACTGTCCACATCGTGGACAACGGGGCGAAGCGTCAGCAGGTCGCGGGCACGCAGTCCGTCGCGCGTGCCGCGCACCTTCTCCGACTGGTCACGTCGGCGGGCGACGATGGAATGCCGGTGGCCGAGCTCGCCCGGCGCGCCGACCTCACGCGTCCCACCGCCCACCGGCTGCTCTCCGCGCTCCGGCACGAGGGCCTGGTCGACCAGGACGACCGGACGGGCAGATGGATGCCGGGACCCGAGTTGTACCTCATGGGCTCGGTCGCGGCATCCCGTTACGACATCACCGGCATCGCACGCGACATCGTGCGCTCGCTCGCCGTGCGCACCGAAGAGAGCGCGTTCCTCTCGGTGCGCCGCGGGGACGAGACGGTGTGCCTGCTGCGCGAGGAGGGGAGCTTCCCCATCCGGTCGTTCGTCCTCTCGGAGGGCGTGCGGTTCCCGCTGGGCGTGGCATCGGCGGGGCTCGCCATCCTTGCGTTCCTTCCTCCCCACGATGTGGACGCCTATTTCGAGCGCCACCCCGGCCTGGACCGCGAGTGGGGCGCGTCGCATCGAGAGGCCCGACTGCGCAGTCGCCTGCGAGAGACCACGGAGCGCGGATACGCGGTGAATCCCGGACTGATCGTCGAGGGGAGCTGGGGCGTCGGCGCGGCCGTCTTCACCCGGGAGGGTCACCCCCAGTGGGCGCTGAGCCTGACGGGCGTCGAGTTCCGCTTCAGCCCGGAACGCCTCCCCGAGCTCGGCCGGACGCTCCTCGCGCACGCGCACCAGCTCACGACGCGCATCGCCGCCACCCGCTGACCAGGCAACGCCTCCCGCATGGAGCGTCAGCGAACGGCCGCGGCGTCGAGTTCCTCGCGGACGGCCCGGGCCACGGCATCCGCTCCCTCAGCCCCCATGACGATCGTGTAGTGATTGACCCCCGCGATCCGCTCGTGCCGGATCGACGGGTACTCCGCGAGCAGCTTCTCGAGATGAACGGGAGCGTACAGACCGGGCTCCTCGTCCTGCAGGCCGCGGGGCGCGGTGAGGAGGCGAGCCGGATGCCGCAGCCCCGCGAGCGCGTCGGGCAGGGTCTGGCCCGCCGTGAGGTCGCGAGTGTCCTCCGCAGTGACCTCATAGCTCGTGGCCGGCCGGAAGCCACCCTCCCCGTCGCCCACGAGGTCGTATCGGAGGTATCGCTCGAGTTCCGGGGTCCAGGCGCCCTGGAAGGCCGGATGGCCGCGCCAGAACTCGAGATACTCGTCGTCGCCCGCGAACCGCATCGACAGTCGCGCCGCCGTCGGTCCGAGGATGCCGGCCACGAGCTGATCGGTGTCCAGTCCCGGGGGCACGTCCAGCGGCAATCCGCCGTCCACGAGCACGAGTCTCGAGACGCGATCAGGATGCCGGTGGGCGAACACGAGTGCGACGAAGGCCCCCATCGAGTGCCCGACGACGGGCGTGCGCTCGATGTCAAGACTGTCGAGCACGGCGGCCAGGTCGTCCGCGTGGGCCGACAGCCCGGCAGGACCCTGGACGCGGCGACTCACGCCGCGACCGCGCAGGTCGGGTGCCACCGCCCGTACGCCGGGGAGCCGCTCCACGACGAACGGCCACGCGAGGTGCGACGACGTCACACCGTGGACGAGCAGTACGTCGGGCACTGCGTCCGCCGGAGGCGGCACAGGATCCCATACCCCGACGCGCAGATCCCCGCCTTGCACGGGCACGTCGACGGCGCGATAGGCGTGGGCGGCGAGCTTGGCCGGCCCGGTCACCGGGCGGTCCATCCGCCGTCCATCGTGTAGGAAGCGCCGGTGACCATGCCGGCCCGGTCGGAGGCGAGCCAGCCGGCGAGCGACGCGACCTCGTCAGGCTCGATGAGGCGCTTGATCGCCGTTTCGGTGAGCATGATCTTCTCCACCACGTCGCCCTCGGGGATGCCGTGCACCCGTGCCTGGTCGGCGATCTGCTTCTCGACGAGCGGCGTGCGGACGTACGCGGGGTTGATGCAGTTGCTCGTGACGCCGTGCGCCGCCCCTTCGAGCGCGGTGACCTTCGACAGCCCTTCGAGCCCGTGCTTGGCGGCGACGTACGCCGACTTGAAGGGGCTGGCCCGCAGTCCGTGGGCGCTGGAGATGTTGACGACGCGGCCCCACCCGCGCTCGTACATCGCCGGCAGCGCGGCGCGGATGAGCAGGAAGGGCGATTCCAGCATGAGCCGGAGCATCAGCCGGAAGGTGTCCGGATCGACCTCGGTCAGCGGACTCACCCGCTGGATACCGGCGTTGTTGACGAGGATGTCGACGTCGAGGCGGAGGTCGTCGAGCGCCGTCGTGTCGGCGAGATCGACGGCCCACGGTTCTCCGGAGACCGCCGCCGCCGCCTCGGCCGCAGCATCCGCATTCACATCCGCGACGATGACGTGGGCGCCGCGCGCTGCGAACTCGCGCGCGCACGCCAGCCCGATGCCGCTCGCTCCCCCGGTCACCAGCGCGCGTCTGCCGACGAGGTCGCGTTCGGTCATCTTCTGCCCTTCGATCGTCTGACTCCACGAAATGTAGGCAGGGGGGCGATGTGCGGTCAAGCGTCGCGGATCAGGTGAGGTAGGCGTCCACCATGAGGGGGCCCCGGATGTCGCGCAGCACGTCGATGAGCCTTGTAAGGCTTCGACGGCTCATCGTCGACAGCTGGAGGTCGTGCGGTCCGAGCTTCTCGAGCCGCCCCGTGCGGATGCGCACGACCTCCCAGCCGACCGCTCGGAGCGCGCGGTCCTTTCGCCGGTCGGCCTCCTCGCGCTTGCCGACGTGCTCCAGGCCATGCCGGCCGGTGCTGTCGTACTCGATCGCCACCCGAAGCTCGGGCAGCAGGATGTCGGGCCACACCTCGAGGTGATCGAAGAACGGGCGACCGACCCGCACCGCCGTGAATCCCGCCGTGACGTCGAGGCGGGCGAACAGATCGGCGCGCAGCTGCGCCTCCACCGCGGACGCGGGACGCGGGGCGCAGGCGCTGACGAACGGCTCGCCGGGCGGAAGCTCGGGTGTCTTGGGGCAGATTCGCCGAGGCCGTTTCGCCGGACGCGGGGGCGCCGCTGGTACTGCGACGGCGATCGGCGCGCCGGCACGGGGCACCGCCGCTGCCACGCCCCGACGGCCGCCGGTGGCGAGAACGGCGCATTCGGGGCACCACGACGAGCGTCGCCGCTCCCTGCCCGGGCGTGCGCGCTGCTCGGAGGGTGTCGCGGCGAAGGTATGCCCGGCCTCGCACTGCCACAGCAGCAGCACGTCGGCCGCGGGCGGGATCTGAGTGAGCGCGATACCCGCGTTGAGATCGGGATGATACTGCCGGATCAGCACAGGATAAGGTGCCCACGCCTCGCGATACGTGCCCACCTCGTATGGCACCTCCCGCCCGCGCGAGAAGCGCCGGCGCGCCCACCACAGCTCGATCCTCTCCGCCATACGCGCACGCTAGCGCCGACCACCCCCATGGTCGCGCGAGGCCGGAACGTCTAGAACATAGATTCGACACTTGCTACGCTTGTCGCACGGCCGGGGAAAGGACCGGCGAGTGGGCGCACGGGGTGACTGGCATCCGATCCTCGCGGCGGTCGAGGGTCCCACCGGCGTCTGGCGCATGGTGGATCCCGACGGCAAGCAGTACGGCGCCATCGAGATCCGCCGTGTGATGAACGGAACACAGGCGCGCTACAAGGCGATGTGGCGTGGCGACGTCATCGGGTGGTCGACGACTCTGCGCGAAGCGTGCGAGCGCGTTCACAAGGCCTACCTGGCAGCGCACGGCCCGGGCGGCCGGCCGATGGCCGATTGGGGCGCCGAGTCGTGGCGCGCCCCGTGATCGAGGCCGGCTCGGCTCTGGGAGGCTGGACCGGTGACCACGGCCTTGTCGACGCTGCTGTCTCCCGCCCCGCTCGCTCGGACCTACTTCGCAGCACAGGCGCTGGCCGGGTCGATCTGGTGGCTGGGCGTTTTCGCCGTCCCGTTCGTGCGCACGGCGACGCTGGGGTCCCTCGACCCCGTCACCCTCGCGGTCCTCGATGTCCCACTTTTCGTCGTCACCTCCGCTCTCGCCGCCGTCCCCGCACGGTGGGGCCGCGTGGCGGCACTGGCGGCTACGGCATGGACGTGCGCCGTGACGGTCTTCCTGGTCGGCTACGCCACCCTTACGGGCGAGGCGGGGTGGGGGGTCGTGCTGATGGCGGCAGCGGCAATCGTGTCGACAGGCGCGACGTGCCTGCTGTGGTGGGGACGCATCCCCACCGAGTGGGCGCTGGCCGGGCCGTTCGCCTTCCGGCCCGCCCGCTCACGACGCGGTTCCGCGGGGCACATGGCCGTCACACTTGCGCAGATCGTGGTGTTCTGGGGGCTCTTTCTCGGGCTCATCCCGCTCGCACTGCAGGCCCTTGAGAGCCGCTGGGGTCTGTCGGCGGAGTTCCCGTGGGCGATCCGGGTGCTCGGAGGCGTCGTGCTCATCCTCGCCAGTGCACTCGGGCTATGGTCCGCCTTCGCGATGTCGGTGCATGGCGACGGCACGCCCCTTCCAGCTTCGATGGCCAACCGTCTGGTGGTTTCCGGGCCGTATCGCTTCGTCCGCAACCCCATGGCCGTGGCGGGGTGTGCGCAGGGCGCCGCGGTCGGACTGTTGATGTCCTCGTGGCTCGTCGTGGTCTATGCCGTGCTCGGCTCGCTGCTGTGGAACTACGCCGTGCGACCCCTCGAAGAGGCCGATCTGGAGCAGAGATTCGGCGATGAGTTCCTGCGGTACCGGGACGCGGTGCGATGCTGGGTGCCGAGGCTACAGAGATATGGTGCACCCCCAGGGACTTGAACCCTGAACCCACTGATTAAGAGTCAGTTGCTCTGCCGATTGAGCTAGAGGTGCGTGATCCGGACGAGCCGAACCGAGCGTCAACGTTACCATCACGATTGCGTCACCGGAAATCGGCGCCGCCTCCCGCCGGATATCCTGGAGCGCGTGACCTCCCCCTCGCCCACGCCGCATTTCGACGCGCCGTACGAGGGCGACCTGCGGGCCGATCTCGACCTGGCGCTGCGGTTGGCGGATGCCGCGGACGCGGCGTCGATGAGCCGGTTCGACGCTCCGGATCTCGAGGTCGACACCAAGGCCGACGACACCCACGTCACCGAGGCGGATCTCGCCACCGAACGGGCGATCCGCGCCGTGCTGGAAGCGGAGCGGCCCGACGACGGCGTCTTCGGCGAGGAGTTCGGCATCAGCGGCGACTCGCGGCGTCAGTGGGTCATCGACCCGATCGACGGCACCGCGAACTACCTCAAGGGCATCCCCATGTGGACGACGCTGATCGCCCTGGTGATCGATGACGTCCCACGAGTGGGGGTCGCCAGTCAGCCCGCGATCGGGCGCCGCTGGTGGGCGGCGACCGGGCTGGGCGCGTGGACGAACACGCCCTCGGGCGAGCCGAAGCGGCTGGCCGCGTCATCCGTCGACAGCATCGCCGAGTCGAGCGTCAGCTTCCAGAGCATGGCGCAGTGGCGAGAGGCGGGCCACCTCGACGCCCTCGAACGCCTGACGTCCGCAGTGTGGCGTGATCGCGGCTACGGCGACGCCTGGCCGTACATGCTGCTCGCCGAGGGCCGGCTGGAGTTCGTCGCCGAGTTCGGCGTGAAGGAGTACGACGTCGCCGCGCTCGTGCCGATCGTCACGGAGGCGGGCGGGCGCTTCACGTCCTTCGACGGCCACGATTCCATCTCGGAACGGTCGTCGCTGGCCACCAACCGGGTTCTGCACGACGCTTTCCTCGACCTGCTCCATTCCCGCTGACCTTCCGACCACCAGGAATCACCTCCCCCAGCCCCCTTCCCCCGGAGACCGCTCGATGTTCCCCCGACGACACCGAATCGGCGCCGCGCTCCTCTTGGCACTGACCACCACCGCACTGGCGACGGCATGCGCGGCCGAAGCACCGCCCGCAGCCCAGCCCACCGAGACCGTCGCGGGCACCCCGACTCCCGCCGCGCCGGAGCCGACCCCGTCTTCCGAGCCCGAGCCGCCCGAGGGCGAGCCCACGTGCGACACGCTGATCGGCGCGGCCGTGGTCGCCGACTTCGAGAGCGTCGGGTGGTCGTCGCAGGCCGAAGCGTTCTACCTCGGCGACGTCGAGCTCGCGAACGGCATCCAGTGCGTGTGGGCGGACTTCGACGGCCCGGCCGGCGACCACCTGCAGCTGTTCGGCTGGGCGCCCATCACCCCTGACCAGGCTGCCGAAGCGCAGGCGACGCTGGTGTCGCAGGGCTGGGTGCGTGAGGAATCCGCCGAAGGCGTGTACATCACCGAGCCGAAAGAGACCACCATCGCCACGGATGACGAGGGGTACGGCATGACGTATCTGTTCGCCGAGGACTGGGTGAAGCTCGCCGACACCAAGCAGGGTCTGCTGCTGATCGAGTGGCCACAGGTCTGACCTGATCCCCCGCGCGGCGCGGCCGCCGTCCGGCGCATTGCCACAGCTTCCGGGGTCACCGCAACCCCCGCCCGGATAACGGTGATCCGGCGTTTGACTGGGTGCTCGCACTCAGCGCGCACAGCGCCCGCCCCCCTGGGAGCACAGGATGACCGACGTCAGGAACAAGCAACGCACCGACGAGAACGCGCCCGACCCGGAAGACCCCGACAAGCCGGATTCACCCGGTGAGATCGAGAAGCGGTCATGGAAGTACGTCCTCGGCAAGACCCTCCGGGAGTTCTCGGCTGACGAATGCACCGACCTCGCGGCCGCGTTGACGTACTACGGTGTGCTGTCGTTCTTCCCGGGGCTGATCGCGGTCTTCTCGCTCCTCGGGCTCTTCGGGCAGGGGCAGGGCGCCGCGGACACGATCCTCGGGATCGTGGAGTCCGTCGCCCCCGGCGAGACCGCTGCCGCACTCCGCGGCCCGATCGAGCAGGTCGCCTCGTCCCCGGCGGCGGGATTCGCGTTCGTCACCGGTCTGCTGCTCGCGATCTGGTCGGCGTCCGGGTATGTCGGGGCCTTCGGTCGTGCGATGAACCGGATCTACGAGATCGAGGAGGGCCGGCCGTTCTGGAAGCTGCGGCCCGTGCTTCTGCTGGTGACCGTCATCACCGTCATCCTCATCACGGCGGCGCTGACGATCCTCGTCATCAGCGGTCCGATCGCAGACGCCGTGGGTCGGGCGCTCGGCGTCGGCGAGGTGGTGACGACCATCTGGAACATCGCGAAGTGGCCGCTGCTGGCCTTCATCGTCGTGCTGATCCTGGCGATCCTGTACTACGCCACCCCGAACGCCAAGCAGCCGAAGTTCCGGTGGATCAGCCTGGGTGCGCTCGTCGCCATCGTCGTGCTCGCCGTCGCCACCGCCGGCTTCGCGCTCTACGTCGCGAACTTCTCCAACTACGACCGCACCTACGGCTCGCTCGCCGGAGTGGTCGTGTTCCTGCTGTGGCTCTGGATAGCGAACCTCGCGCTTCTCTTCGGCGCAGAGTTCGACGCGGAGCTCGAGCGCGGCCGTCAGCTGCAGGCCGGAATTGAGGCGGAGGAGACGATCCAGCTGCCCGCTCGCGACACCCGCAAGATCGAGAAGGCCGAGGCCAAGGAGAAGAAGGACATCGAGGAGGGCCGCCGCATCCGCGAGCAGCACGACGACGATGACCCCGACTCGACGGCTTCCGCCGCGAAGAATGATCGACCCGCCGCCAAGGAGAAGTGACGACATGGAAGAACGCACCGCCCAGTACCGGGCCAAGCACCCGCGCTCGATCGTTGCCGGCCCGTACGGGCACCCGTTCCACCCGATCCTCGTCACCATCCCCATCGGGACCTGGGTGGCCAGCCTCGTGTTCGACATCATCGGATTCATCGCCGAGGATCCGGAACCGTACGTCGTCGCGGCGCGGGTGCTGATCCTGATCGGGATCATCGGTGCGGCCGTGGCCGCCGTCGTCGGCTTCCTCGACTACCGCCAGCTCGTCAAAGGCACCGCCGCGCATCGCACGGCCACGGTGCACATGGCGCTCAACCTCGGCGTCATCGCGGTGTTCATCGTGAATCTCCTGGTGCGGTGGTCGGCGGAGGACGACGAGGTCAGCGTCTTCGGCTTCATTCTCAGCCTGCTCGCGCTGGCGGCGCTGGGTCTGTCCGGATGGCTCGGCGGGAAGCTGTCCTACCACTACGGCGTGCGCGTCGCCGACGAGCAGACTCAGTCCGAGGGCTTCCGCTGACTCCAGGCGGTCAGGCCGCTGACGGCGGCGAGAACAACGGCGGCGAACAGCATCCGCTGGCCGGGTGAACGCCAGCCGCCGGTCGTGGGCGATGCCTCGGCCGGCGGCTCGAACACGGTGCCGTCGGTGAGCTCGGCATCGGCGTCCCGCAGTTCCAGAGTGCTCTTCGCGGCAGACGTGACGACGTCGTACACCGGCGGCGCGGCCCGGTGGAGCGGGATCACGCTGCGCTGCGCCTGGCCGACGGAGGTGGCGAAACGACGGCGGCGCGGTGCCTTGATGATCGCCCGCGCGACTCTCGCGGGCGAGGACGCCGGCGGGAGCGGATGAACGCGTCGACCGGTGAAGTTGGCCGCGTGCTGGTAGATGGGGGTGTCGACGGTCGCGGGCAGGATGATGCGGACCCGGATGCCTCGTTCCCCGCGCAGCTCCTGGCGCAGGACCTCCGCGAACCCGAGCAGGCCCCACTTGCTGGTGATGTAGGGCGAGATGTCGCGGGAGCTGACGCGTGAGTACAGCGAACCGACCAGCACCAGCGTGCCGCTGCCCTGACGTCGGAAGTAGGGCAGCACCGCGCGGGCGCCGTGCACCTGCCCCATCAGGTTCGTCTCGATGACCTGCCGGAACACCCGCTCGGGTGTCCGCTCGAACGCGCCGTAGCTGAAGACGCCCGCGTTTCCGACCCATACGTCGATGCGGCCGAACTCGGCCGCCGCGCACGCGGCGAGCGCTCGCACGTCGCCTTCCCGGGTGACGTCCGTGGGCACGGCGCTCACCTGCGCGCCGAGCTCGCGGCACTCCGCCGCGACGGTCTCGAGCGCCGAGCGGCTGCGGGAGGCCAGCACGAGCCTCGCGCCGCGGCGGGCATAGCGGCGCGCCGTCTCGCGTCCGATGCCGCTCGACGCGCCGGTGATCACCACCACGGGCGCGGCACGCGAGGTCATGCCCCGCGACCCGGCAGGTTCAGGTCTTCGGGGTCGACCTCGACGTCGCCGACATCGTCGGGACCGCCGGTGCCCGGCACCACCTTGATGTCCTCGACGGCGATGTCGTCGTCGAGAGCCTCGGGCAGCGGGTCCTCCTGCTTGCGCCGCGTCTCGGTCTCGCTGGCGGGGCTGTAGCTCATGTCCTTGCGCAGCGACTCCTGCTCGGAGAGGTTGGCGCTGTCGTCGCTCTGGCTCTTGTCGTCGGGGTTCATGGCTCGACGCTACGAAGCGACCCGGGGATTCCCCGCCCCCTTGACATCGCCGTCTCTCAGCCCCCGGGGCTGAGGTCGGGCAGCGCCCTCGTGCCGTACTCGTGGCGGAGCGCACTGCGGGCCGCGAACCACCCGGCCAATCCGTGCACTCCCGGCCCGGGCGGCACCGATGCCGACGCGAGGTAGACCCCGGGGATCGGCGTACGCCATGGATCGGTGCTCAGCACGGGGCGACGCACCATCTGCCAGAGGGTGGGGGCTCCCGCGGCGATGTCTCCGCCCGGGTAGTTCGGATTGTGGCGCTCGACCTCGACGGCGCTGCGCGAGTTCACGGCGAGGATCGTGTCGCGGAAGCCGGGAGCGAACCGCTCGATCTGTGCGATGACCGCTTCGGCCCGGTCGTCGGCGCTCCCGGCGGGGACGTGCGTGTACGTCCACAGCGTGTGCTGCCCCTCGGGCGCGCGGGTGGCGTCGAAGATGGTCGGCTGCGACACCAGCACGTAGGGGCGGTCGGGCAGCTGACCGCGGTTGACGTCGTTCTCGGCATCCATCACCTCCGCCCTGGTGCCGCCCACGTGCACGGTGCCGGCGCGCCGCACCTCGGGATTCGCCCACGGAACGGGCTCACTCAGCGCAAAGTCGATCTTCGCGACGCCCCCGCCGTAGCGGAACTTCTCGAGCGCGCGTCGGTACCCCGCCGGGACGAGGTCTCCGCCCATCTCCGCAAGGGCGCGAGGCGTGACATCGAGAACGGTGACGGGCGTGCGAGGGAGTTCATGAAGGGTGGAGACCGGATGCCCCAGCACGACGTCTCCGCCGTGGGCGCGGAGGTCGTCGATCATGGCGTCAACGATGGCCTGGCTGCCCCCGACCGGGATGGGCCAGCCACGGGCATGCGCGTAGGCGCCGAGCGCGAGACCGGCACCGGCCGCGGCGACGCTGGGCTGGGCGAGGATGGTGTGCGCGGCGACGCCGGTGAGGAGGGCGGGCGCGACGTCTTCGCGGAAGCGGAGGTTCCAGGCCGGGCTTCCCTGCTCGAGGGCACGGAGTCCGAACGACACGGCTGTCGCCGGGTCGGCGGGGATCCGCAGCAGCGACGAGCCGGTGAACTCGGCGACCTCGGTGGACCGGCGGACCAGGGGCGCCATGAGCCGGGCGTAGGCCTCGCCGTCGCGACCCAGCGCTTCGGCAGTGCGGTCGAGGTCGAGGTACGCGAGGCCTGCGCGTCCGCCGTCCAGCGGCTGGGCGAACGACAAATCCGGGATGACGAAGTCGACACGGTCGCGGAGGCCGAATTCGCGGAAGAACCGCGACTCGAACGCGAGAGGGTGCACCGCGGAGCACACGTCGTGACGGAAGCCCGGCAGGGTGAGTTCTCGCGTCGCCGCTCCCCCGCCGGCCTGATCGGCCCGCTCGTACACCCGCACCTTCAGTCCGGCCCGCGCGAGCGTGACTGCGGCTGCGAGGCCGTTGGGTCCCGCTCCGACGACGACGGCATCGAGATCGGTGTCCATCGATCCGGCCCTCCCGCTCACGTGCCCTGGGCGCTCTCGCCGCTCGCCGCCATCTCGCGGTCGGCCGTGCTCGCGCCGGCCGGGTGCACCGCCGTCCCCTCAGCAAGGTACGCCAATCGGTGCAACGTCTCGGTGTTACGCCAGTGCAGGAGCACATCCATGAGGGGTTCGGGCACGAAACGACCGGGTCCGGCGACCGCCTCTTCCTGGATGCGGACGACGCAGCCGTCGCCTCGAGGCTTGACGTCGATCGTGACGCGCGCCTCGCCGATCGGCCACCCGCGGGCCCGCATCACCATGCGACGCGGCGGGTCGTACGCCTCGACCACGGTCTTGTCGTCGATGAGAGCCGGCCAGACCCCGAAGGAGTGGTGAAGTTCGGAGCCGGCCGCGGGCCAGTCGTCGCCGACTTCGCGCATGCGGGAGGCCCCCACCACCCAAGAGGGGTACAGCCAGCCGTCGGACAGCACCCGGAAGACGTCCTGCGGTGTGCACCGCAGCACCCTCACGTTTCGGGACATCCGATCGCCTCCCTCGGTCGCTTCCCCACGACGCTATGCGACAGCGGGTCTGCGGCCGAGGCTCTTGCGCAACACAGCGGTGCTGTGGTTCACGGGGCCCCGCGAGCTGTGCGACGTGGCGTCGTCCGGCGGTGCTACGTGACCTCTCCCGAACCGGCGTCCACCGTCGGGGCCTGCGGAGCGTCCTTCGCGGGGCCGACGCCCACCGGAAGCCCGGCCTCGGGGTGGTTGAGGTCGAACGCGGGCCGCTCGCTGCGGATGCGCGGGATCGACGTGAAGTTATGCCGCGGCGCGGGGCACGCGGTCGCCCACTCGAGGGAGGCGCCGTACCCCCACGGGTCGTTCACCGTTACGCGGGGCGCCTTCCGAGCCGTCACCCACACGTTCAGCAGGAACGGGATCATCGACGCGCCGAGAAGCATGGCCCCGACGGTGGAGATCTGGTTCTGCCAGGTGAACTGATCCTGGCCGGAGTAGTCGGCGTAGCGTCGCGGCATCCCCTCCACGCCCAGCCAGTGCTGGATCAGGAAGGTGAGATGGAAGCCGATGAACAGCATCCAGAAGTGCACGTAGCCGAGCCGCTCGTTCAACATCTTCCCGGTCCACTTCGGCCACCAGAAGTAGAAGCCCGCGAACATCGCGAACACCACCGTGCCGAACACCACGTAGTGGAAGTGCGCGACCACGAAATAGGTGTCGGAGATGTGGAAGTCCAAGGGGGGCGACGCGAGGATCACGCCCGTGAGCCCGCCGAACACGAACGTCACGAGGAATCCCAGTGACCACAGCATCGGGGTCTCGAACGTCACGGAGCCTCGCCACATCGTGCCGATCCAGTTGAAGATCTTCACCCCTGTCGGCACCGCGATCAGCATCGTCATCAACGCGAAGAACGGCAGCAGCACCGCTCCGGTGACGTACATGTGGTGTGCCCACACCGCGACCGAGTAGGCCGCGATGGCGATCGTCGCGTACACGAGCGTCTTGTAGCCGAAGATCGGCTTGCGGCTGAACACCGGGAAGACTTCCGACACGATGCCGAAGAACGGCAGCGCGATGATGTAGACCTCGGGGTGACCGAAGAACCAGAACAGGTGCTGCCACAGCAGCACACCGCCGTTCTGCGGGTCGAAGATGTGAGCCTCCAGGATCCGGTCGGCCGCCGCCGCGAACAGCGCCGCCGCCAGCACCGGGAAGGCCATGAGCACCAGGATGCTGGTGACCAGGGTGTTCCAGGTGAAGATCGGCATGCGCCACATCGTCATGCCCGGAGCCCGGAGTGTGACGATCGTCGTGATGAAGTTCACGGCACCGAGGATCGTCCCGAAGCCGCTCATCCCGAGCCCGACGAACCACAGGTTTCCGCCGACGCCCGGCTGGAAGGCGTTGTCGGCCAGGGGCTGGTACGCCGTCCATCCGAATCCGGGAGCACCCTGAGGCCCGAGGAATCCCGACACGGCGATGGTCGAGCCGAACAGGAAGAGCCAGAACGACAGTGCGTTCAACCGCGGGAACGCGACATCCGGAGCACCGATCTGCAGCGGCATGATCGCGTTCGCGAACCCCGCGAACAGCGGCGTCGCGAACATCAGCAGCATGATCGTGCCGTGCATCGTGAACAGCTGGTTGTACTGCTCGCGGGTGGGCACGAGTTGCATGCCGGGCTCGAAGAGTTCCGCGCGGATGATCAGCGCCATCACGCCGCCGAGCAGGAAGAACATGACCGACGAGATCAGGTACAGGTAGCCGATCGTCTTGTGGTCCGTCGAGGTGATCCACCGCACGACGATGTTCCCGCGCTGCTCGGTGCGCGTGGCGTGCAGGAGCGCCGCCTGCCGCGGCGGCAGCGTGGTGGGGCGTCCGCTCGGCTTCGCCTGGGTGCTCGTCACAGCGTCTCCTCCGTTCACCCGGGAAACCGCGCGCCGACGCGTCCGGCTCCGGGAAGTCGCCTGACGTTAGGCGGGGCGGACCGCCCCGTTTGAGGGGGTTGTCACCCGACAGCGCGACCGGTATAACTCCGGGTCGGGCGCCCGGCCCCCGTCGGGCGCGCAGCGGGGGTTCGCGCGAAAACGGCCGATCGAATAGCGTCGGAGCGCGGCTCGATCAGGGCGCTCGGCAGGAGGGTATGCGATGGAGCAGGTCGACACGATCATCGTGGGCGCCGGCGTGGCCGGACTGACGGCCGCCAGGCTGCTGGCCGCGAACGGTCGGAGCGTGGTGGTGCTCGAAGCCCGCGATCGCGTGGGCGGGCGGGTCGTGACCGACCGGCGCTTCGGCCTCGCCACCGACATGGGGGCGTCCTGGATCCACGGGATCACCGATTCCCCGGTCGCCGCGGCCGCCGCGGCATTCGGCATGCGCACCGTCGAGTTCACGGTCGGCGGATACCAGCCCGACAGCCGTCCGATCGCCTACTACGGCCCCGACGGTGCGCGCCTCTCCGATGCGGCCGCTGCGCACTATGCCGCTGACATCCACGCCGTGGACGCGACTCTCGCCACAGTGATCGCCGGTTCGGCTCCGGATGCCTCGTACCGCGACGTGACCGAGCAGGCCCTGGCCGCGCAGGGCTGGGACGACGAACGCACCCAGCGCGTGCGCGAGTACCTCGAGCACCGCTCCGAGGAGCAGTACGGGGCCTGGATCGACGACCTCGCGGCGCACGGACTCGACGACGACGTGATCGACGGCGACGAGGTCGTGTTCCCCGACGGGTACGACGTCCTTCCCCGCCGCCTGGCGGAGGGCATCGATGTGCGGCTGACGCATGTGGTGGAGCGTGTGCGCTGGTCGGAAGACGGCGTCGACCTGGAGAGCGACCACGGGGTCGTCAGCGCCCGCAACGCGATCGTGACCGTCCCGGTCGGGGTGCTGCAGTCGCCCGACTTCATCATCGAGCCGCCGTTGCCTGAACCCGTGGCCGGCGCGCTCTCCCGGCTCACGATGAACGCGTTCGAGAAGGTGTTCCTGCGCTTCGGGACGAAGTTCTGGGATGACGGGGTCTATGCGATCCGGCAGCAGGGTCCCGAGGGCCGCTGGTGGCACTCCTGGTACGACCTCACCGACCTCCACGACGCGCCGACGCTGCTGACGTTCGCCGCCGGTCCGGCTGCCGTCGCGACGCGCGACTGGTCCGAGGACGAGATCGCCGACTCCGTGCTCGCCCAGCTGCGGCGTCTGTACGGCGACCGCGTGGAGCCGCCGACGCACGTCCACGTCACCGACTGGCAGGACGACCCGTTCTCGCGGGGGTCCTACGCCTACATGACGGTCGGGTCGACCACGGCGGACCACGACGATCTCGCCACACCGATCGGCGGAGTGCTCCATCTGGCGGGTGAGGCGACGTGGACGGATGACCCGGCCACGGTGACGGCGGCGATGCTGTCGGGACACCGTGCCGCTGTGAACGTGCTGGGCCACGACATCCCGATCGAGCAGGCCTGGCAGCGGGACTGACCATCGTGTCGGTTCGAGACGCCGGAGCAGCTGACCGGTGACCGCATCGGCGAAGATGAGCGGGTGATGTTCTCGGCCTCACCGCACGTCGTCGTCCTCGACGGCGGCCTCTCCGACGCGCTCGTGTCGCGCGGGCATGATCTCGGTGACGACCTGTGGACGGCGCGGGTGCTCCGCGACGCACCAGAGGACGTCGCCGCCGCCCATCGCGCGTACTTCGATGCTGGCGCGCAGGTGGCGACGACGGCGAGCTACCAGGCGAGTGTCGAGGGGTTCGAACGAAACGGCATGAGCCGCGCCGAGGCGGCCCGTCTCATCATCCGCAGCGTGACGCTCGCGCGCGAGGTGCGCGACGAGGTCACGGACGTGTCCCGCGACGACGTGCCTCGGCTCGTGGCGGCGTCCGTCGGCCCCTATGGAGCCGTGCTCGCAGACGGCTCGGAGTACCGCGGCCGGTACGGCGTGAGCCGCCGCACGCTGCGTGATTTCCACGGCCCGCGGATGGAGCTGCTCGCCGGCGCCGGCCCCGACCTCCTCGCGCTCGAGACCATCCCCGATCTCGACGAGGTCGCCGTCCTCGTCGACCTCGCGGCCGAGCTCGCCATGCCGGCATGGCTGTCGTGCACCGTGACCGGCGAACGGTTGCGCGACGGCCGCCCGGTGTCAGAGGCGTTCGCTCTCGCCGCCGACGTCGGCTGCATCGTGGCGGTGGGGATCAACTGCTGCGCGCCCGACGACGTGCTCCCGGCGGTGCGGTCCGCCGTGGTCGCGAGCGGCAAGCCCGCCATCGCGTACCCGAACTCGGGAGAGACCTGGGACGGGCTCGCGCACGAGTGGGTGGGTGAATCCCGACTCGACCCCGCGCTCGTCACGTCGTGGGTCGATGCGGGTGCCCGCTTCGTCGGCGGATGCTGCCGCGTGGGTCCCGCCGACATCGCCGGGATCGCGCAGGCGCTGCGCTGAGGACGCTCAGCCCGCGGGTTGCGGCGTCACGACGTCCGGCAGCTCGTCGACCAGCACGAGCACGATGTCCTGCACTTTCCAGTCGATCGCCGTGCATGCCTCTTTCGCTGCCACGATCTTCTTCAGCGACGGCACGCGCCCGTGGCGCGGAACGACGAATGCCTCGATATGGAAGACGTGACCTTCGTCGCGGGTGCGGCAGCCGACCTGCTCGACCCACGGCAGACTCCGAAGGTAGTCCTCGACCTCTCTGCCCACCGGGTGCGGTTTCCGGTCGTCGAAGGTGGTCGCCCGCTCGTCCATCAGGTCGAGGACGGCGGCACGCAGGTTCCGGTAGCCGTCGTACAGGATGCTGCCCGCGATGAACAGCGCAGCCGCATAGTCCAGCCACCACAGTCCGATTCCGACGCCGGCGACGCCCACGATCGACCCCGCGGCGGTCATCCAGTCCGCCTTGTTCATGTCGGCGTCGGCGTACAGCACCTTGTTGTGGAGGTCTCGGGCGAGCTTCATCTTGGCGCGACCGATGAAGATCGGCGGCACCGCGATCAGGGCCATCACGCCGATCATGAGCCAGCCGAGCCAGACGACCTGCCCGAAGATCTCGACCGTGCCGATGGTCGGGTGCTCGCCGCGGATCAGCCCCGTCGCGGAATCGACGACGAGGAACGTCCCCATCGTCGCCAGCGCCACGGCCGCGACGAGGTGCCCCACTCCGACCGACCGATGGAAGCCGTACGGATGCCCGTGAGTCGGCGGCTTCCGGTTGATCGACACCGCGACGAGGAAAGCGATCGGCGGAATGAACGAGAGCAGGTCCTCGAGCCACGCCGCCTTCATCGCCTGGGAGTTGCCGAGCACCAGGAAGACGAGCGTGACGGTGATCGCAAGGAAGCCGATGGTGATCCATTCGAGCCCGATGGCCCGTCGCAGCACGTTCACCTGCTGCGGTGGCAGCACGGTCCGGCCGAAGCTGATGCTCATCGCCGCTCCCCGGCGTGACGGCTCAAGAAGGTCTCCAGGGTCGTGAGGAAGGCGTTCTCACCCATCGGCACGAGCATGACCACCTTGTGCTTTCGTCCCTCCGCGTCGGTGAACTCGTCGTACGGCCTCGTCACTCCGGCGGACGACACCCACGGCGTCGCATCGGTCATGCCCCCGATCACCAGATCGAGGTCGTCGCGTTCCAGAGCGCGCACGAGCGCCTCCTCCGACCCGACGGTCCAGTCGACCTCGGCGTCGATCGTCTCGGCGAACTCCTCGACGAGGTCGACTTCGCGCCCTTCGACCGCGTCCCCGTCCACCGAGGCGAATTCCCCGTTCGGCGACACGCCGACGTTGAGGACTCCGCCGGTCACACGCTCGAGGGTGCCGTCGGGGTCGGCCGGGATCGCCGTGCACCCGGTCAAGGCCAACAGCAGCGACGTCATCGCAACGAGCACTTTGCGCACGGTACGACGGTAGGACGGATGCCGCACCCCACCGACGCCCTGGCGTTCCGAGTCGCAGCGGAACTACGCTTCGGCCTGCGCTCGCGTGGCGATGACGACGGACCGCAGAAAGACGAAAGCCCCGCGATCCGTGATGACACGGGATCGCGGGGCTTTCGTCCGCGACAGCGGCGTTGGTGGAGATGGGGGGAATCGAACCCCCGTCCATCGCTGGGAGACTGCGTCTTCTCCGGGCGCAGTCTGTGAAGACGTTCTGCTCGGCTCCGACCTTTGTCACAGACACCTAAGTCGACGAGCCCAGTCTGGGAAGAGTCCCGCGTGACGTCCAGACGCCGTCACACAGCAAGTTCCCTAGATGACGCCAGGGTCCGTAGCGGGAACGCCTACGGTCCGACGGAGTTCAGGCTCGCTTAGGCAGCGAGGGCGAACTCAGTGCGCTTAGGTTCGGCACTTATTGGTTTGCAGAGATCGTTTACGAGATAACCCTGCATCCTCGGCCCGCTTCTCGCAGATTCGCAGGCGATGTCGAAACCGATCATCCCCAGGAACCTTCTGCTGAAGGGCCGCTGTCACTCTGTGGAGTTCTCACACCCGGAGCCGAAGCACCCGAGCACATCAGTCTACAACGGATGCCTCCCCCCGGCCATTCCCGCCGATGGCTCCGCCGTGTCGGCGGAACTATGCTCGCCGCATGAGCGACGTCGTCATCACCGTCCGAGGCGAGCACGAGCTGCGTCTCGCGCCCGAGCGCGCGGTCGCGCACCTCACCGTGCGGGCCGAGGGTCCCGAGCGTGGTGCGGTGGTCGAGCGGATGGCGGCCTACAGCGAACCGGTGCGCGACGACCTCGCGTCACGCACCTCCGCCGGGACCGTCGTGGAGTGGTCGAGTCAGCGGGTCTCGGTGTGGTCCGAGAGGCCCTGGAGCCCCGACGGCAAGCGCCTGGCGCCCGTGCATTACGGGAGCGTCGACTTCACCGCGACCTTCAGCGACTTCGCGGCGCTGTCATGGTGGGCGGGCGAGGTCGCCGAGCGCGACGGCGTGCAGCTCGGGTGGATCGAGTGGCAGCTCACCCCCGAGACGCGCGCGGCGAGCGAGCGGGATGCCGCGACCTCGGCCGTCCGGGTCGCCGTGGCGCGCGCGGAGTCCTACGCCGCGGCCATCGGATTGTCGTCCGTGACGCCGTCGCAGATCGCCGACCTCGGCCTGCTCGCGCGCCCCGACTCCCCCGCTCCGCAGGCGGAGCGGATGCTGATGTCGAAGGCATCCTTCGCCGCCGACTCCGGAGGCGGGCCGTCTGTGCAGCTCCAGCCGGAGGACATCGTCATCACGGCCGCCGTCGAGGCCCGCTTCATCGCGCGCTGACCGGGCGCGGGAGGATCGGGCGCGGCATCCGGCCTATTCGCCGAGGCGGTTGCGGGTGCGCATCGCGCGCTCGGCCTCGCGCTTGTCTTCGCGCTCGCGGATGGTCTGCCGCTTCTCGTACTCGCGCTTGCCCTTCGCGACGGCGATCTCGACCTTCGCGCGACCGTCGTTGAAGTAGAGCTTCAGCGGAACGAGCGTGTAGCCCCCGGCGGACACCGCGTGCGAGAGCTTCACGATCTCGTCCTTGTGGAGGAGGAGCTTGCGGATGCGCTTGGCGGCGTGGTTGGTCCAGTGGCCCTGCGAGTACTCCGGGATATGGACGGCGTCGAGGAAGGCCTCGCCGTTCTGGATGTACGCGTAGCCGTCCGAGATGTTCGCGCGACCCTGCCGCAGCGACTTCACCTCGGTCCCCGTCAGCACCAGGCCCGCCTCGTACGTCTTCTCGATCGTGTACTCGTGGCGCGCGCGACGATTGGTCGCGACGACCTTCTCCCCGCGTTCCCTGGGCATGGTGACTCCTCGTTCCGAGCCGCGCGGGCGCACGGCAGCCGTTCAGTCTACCCCCGGAGCGCCACTGGGCATGCCGTCGGTGCCCTCAGGCGCGCAGCCACCGCCGGATCGCGAAGCTCGCAGACAGTGCGGCGAGCACCACGCCGATGAGGACGAGCACGGGCACGACCAGCCAGGCGTCCGCGACGTCGACCCAGGTCGTGACGAACTCCACCCGCCCGCGAAGGTACTGGTCGACCCCGAAATGCACCCCCGCGAGCACCGCCGCGCTGGCGAGGATCGAGCCGATGAGCGCGGCGAAGACACCCTCGAGCACGAACGGCGTCTGGATGAATCGGTTGGATGCCCCGACCAGGCGCATGATTCCGAGCTCGCGCCTGCGCGCGAACGCCGAGAGGCGGATCGTGGTGGCGATCAGCAGCACTGCTGCGATCAGCATGAGTGCCGCGATGCCGACCGCGATGTAGGTCGCGACCGTCAAGGCCGAGAACAGCGGCTCGAGGTACTGCAGCTGATCCTGCACCTCTTCGACGCCCTCGGTGCCGGCGAACGCCTCGATGATGACGTCGGACTGATTCTGATCGACGAGGTTGATCCAGTACGTCTCGTTCAGCTGGTCGGGGGTGATGACACTCGCGTAGTCCTCCCCCAGCAGCTCGAGAACGTTCTGGTACGCCTCCTCGCTGTCCTCGAAGCGCACATCGCGGATCAGCGGCGAGAGCGCCGGCCCGTCGAGCTTCTCCTGAACGGCGGCGAGCTGCTCGTCGGTGGCGACACCGCCCGTACAGGTCGGAGCCTGCGAGATCGCGGTGCACATGTAGATCGCGACCTGGGCGCGGTCGACCCAGAAGTCCTTCATGGTGGCGATCTGCATCTGCATGAGGATCGCCGCGCCGACGAACGTGAGCGAGACGAACGTCACGAGGACGACCGAGATCACCATGGAAGCGTTGCGCCGCAGGCCCGTGAACGCCTCCGACAGGATCAGACCGACCCTCACGACGTGGGCCCCACTTCGTCGTCGTCGCGTGTGCCGAGGCCGAGGCGGTCGGCGAGTCCGAGCTCGGCCACATCCACCTCCGGAAGGTCGACGACGGGAACCGGTTGCGTGGCGGACGCCGGCACCTTCGTGATCGGAGCGGCCGGCTGTTCCTGGACTGCCGGCTCGCGCACCGCGTCAGACGCAGCGGGCGACGCCGGCGCGGCGGGCGCGGCCGGGTCGGCCCACTCCGTGTCGGAAGGCGCGAGCTCGGGTGCTGGACGGGAAGGGGCCGGCTGACGAGGGGCGGAGGGCGCGGCATCCGTCGTCTCCTCCTCCCGGCCGAGCAGCGTGGGGTCGAGGCCCGCTTCGGCCGCCGCGGCGGCCTCTCGCTGCACCTCGAGCACCGCCGTGAGGGCGGCCACGGCGGCGGCTCCGCGCTCCTGCTCAGGAGCGAGGCTCGGCAGGCTGGACGTGTCGCCGTACCCGCCGTGGCGCTCGTCGCGCACCATCTCGCCGTTGCGCAGCTCGATCACGCGACGCTGCATCTGGTCGACGAAACCGGCCTCGTGCGTCGCCATGACCACGGTCGTGCCGCCTCCGTTGATGCGCGCGAGGAGCTGCATGATGTCGACCGACGTCGCCGGGTCGAGGTTTCCGGTCGGCTCATCGGCGAGCAGGACCTGCGGCCGGTTGACGAGCGCCCGGGCGATCGCGACACGCTGCTGCTCGCCTCCGGAGAGCTCGTGGGGCAACCGCTTCTCCTTGCCGTCGAGCCCGACCAGGGCCAGCACCTCCGGAACGGTCTGCTGGATGTAGCCGCGGGAGGATCCCGTCACCTGGAGCGTGAAGGCCACGTTCTGGAACACGGTCTTGCCCGGAAGCAGCCGGAAGTCCTGGAACACCGCGCCGATGTGGCGGCGGAAGTACGGCACCTTGCGGTTCGAGAGGGTGCGGAGGTCACGCCCCAGCACCACGACCCGGCCGTCTGACGGGGACTCCTCGCGAAGGATCATGCGCAGGCACGACGACTTGCCCGAGCCCGAGGCGCCCACGAGGAACACGAACTCGCCGCGCAGCACCTCGAAATCGACATTGTTGAGGGCAGGTCTGGACGTGCCCCGGTAGCGCTTCGTGACGTTCTCGAACCGGATCATGGCCTAAGAAGCCTAAGCGGATGCCGCGGCCGCGCCCCCTGCGACACCCGGTGCGTGCGGATCGGAGGCCGGCTCCAGCGAATGTCGTACCTTTGTTCTAACTTCGAGTGCATGGAGAACGACCCGCTCGACGACCTCGGGGCCGAATACGCCGACCACACAGACGACCTCGAAGGGCGCCTCGCCGAGTCGGATTGGCTCGCGCCCCCGCTCGACGAGATCGACCGCGTCACCGAGGTGGCGGGGATGATGGCGGTGTTCGCCGCCGAGCGCTTCGCACACGTCGATGCCCTGCGGCTCCAGGCCTTGGCTGAGGTCGGTCGATACGGCGGGGCGATCGCCCCCGTAGTCGAGAGGTCGGTCCGACTCGAGTTGGCTGCCGCACTGCGCGTCACCGAGTCGGCGGCGGGCCAACTCATGGCGGTGGCCGAGTCGCTCGTACACCGCTACCCGGCGGCGCTGACCTCTCTCTCACGCGCCCGGATGACCGAGCGGCACGCCGAGGTCCTCGCCACGATGCTCAACGAGGTCGATGAGGTGGTTCGCGACGAGTTGGTCCCCCGAGCGGTGGAACTGGCCGAGACCCTCGCCGTCGGCGCGTTCCGTCGGTCGCTTCGGCGGCTGATCGACCTCGCAACGGCGGCTTCGCTGGCTGAGCGGCAGCGGGCCGCGTTGGGGAAGCGCCGCGTGATCGTCGAGCCCGCAGCCGACGGCATGGCCTGGGTCCACGCTTTCCTTCCGGCGGTGGAGGCCTTCGCCCTCCACTCGAGGATCACCGCGATCGGCAAGACGCTGACGGCGCATCCCGACGAGGAGCGAACGCTCGATCAGGCGCGCGCCGACGTGTTCGGCGACCTGCTGATCGATGGCGATACTGCGGCGCTCCCCCAGTCACGCGGCATCCGCGCCACTGTCGCTGTCACGGTGCCGGCGCTGGCTCTGCTACACCCCGACGACAGGAGCCGCCATGCGGCGGGTCTCGCGCCGGCGGTCGTCGAGGGCGTGGGTCCGATCCCGCTCGAGCGGGCGGGAGAACTGTGCGGAGGGGCCGAGGGGTGGATGCGGGTCCTCACTCATCCCGAGACCGGCATGGTGCTCTCGGTCGGCCGCGATCAGTATCGGCCGCCGCCCGCCCTCCGGCGACTGGTGCGATGGCGATCCGAGACCTGTATGGCGCCCGGTTGCGGCATCCCGGCTTCCGGACGCGAGATCGATCACACCCAGGCGTGGGAGCACGGTGGAGAGACCACCGTCACCAACCTGGCTCCGCTGTGCAAGGGCCATCACACCGTGAAGCACCACGGCGGGTGGTCGGTGAGGCAGCCAACCGACGGCGGTGGCGCCGTCGAGTGGAGGTCACCGTCGGGGCGCCGCTACCTGGTGCAGCCAACCCGGCCGACGCCCGCGTTCCGCCCTTCGCCGACCGCCCCATACGCCGGCGACGCACCGTTCTGAAGCACGGCGTCTCGGCAGCGGGTCAGTCGTCGTCGTCTTTACGCTTGCGCCAGCGGATGCCTGCCGCGATGAATCCGTCGAGGTCACCGTCGAACACGGTCGCCGGGTTCCCGACCTCGTGACCGGTGCGAAGATCCTTGACCAGCTGCTGACCGTAGAGGAAGTACGAGCGCATCTGATCGCCCCAGCTTGCGGTGATGACGCCCGCGAGCTCCTTCTTCTTCGCCGCCTCCTCCTCGCGCTTGAGAAGCAGAAGTCGCGTCTGCAACACGCGCATAGCAGCGGCGCGGTTCTGGATCTGCGACTTCTCGTTCTGCATGGAGACCACGATTCCCGTGGGGATGTGCGTGATGCGGACCGCCGAGTCGGTCGTGTTCACCGACTGCCCGCCGGGGCCCGACGAGCGGAAGACGTCCACGCGGATGTCGCCCTCGGGGATGTCGACCTCGACGGCCTCCTCCATCACGGGGATGACCTCGACCGCAGCGAAGCTGGTCTGCCGCTTGTCGGCCGAGCCGAACGGGCTGATGCGCGCGAGACGATGCGTGCCGGCCTCGACTGAGAGCGTCCCGTAGGCGTACGGGGCGTCGATCTCGAAGGTGGCCGACTTGATGCCCGCGCCCTCGGCGTACGACGTGTCCATGACCTTGACGGGGTACTTGTGGCGCTCGGCCCAGCGCAGGTACATGCGCAGCAGCATCTCCGCGAAGTCGGTCGCGTCGTCGCCGCCCGCACCGGAGCGGATGGTGACGACGGCTGACCGGTCGTCGTACTCCCCGTCCAGCAGGGTTTGCACCTCGAGCTGGCTGATGATGTCCTCGAGCTCGGCGAGCTCATGGCGAGCCTCCTCCGCCGAGTCCTCGTCGTCCATCTCGTTGGCCAGCTCGACGAGCACGTCCAGGTCGTCGAGACGCTGCTCGATGTCGGTGATCCGCTTCAGGGAGGCCTGACGGTGGCTGAGCGCACTGGTGACCTTCTGCGCCTTCTCGACGTCGTCCCACAGGTCGGGCGCGCCCGCCTCCTCGCTGAGCCGCGCAATGTCGCTGGTGAGCGCCTCGACGTCCACGACCGCCTTGATGTCGGCGAACGTGGAGCGCAGGGCCTGGATATCGGCGGACAGATCGAGCTCGAGCATGACAGTCCAGACTAACGTGGATGCACGTGAGCGATGGCCCGGACAGCGTGCCCGTCCGCGACGTGCTCCGGCGCTTCGCGCCGATGATCTACGGTCCCACCGTGCTGTTCGCGCTCGGCGAGGGCGCCGTCATCCCCCTGATCCCGGTGATCGCGGCCGAACTCGGGGCCGATGTGGCGACCGCGGCGCTCGTGGCGTCCGCCCTCGTCGTGGGTCAGCTGTGCGGCAACATCCCCGCCGGCTGGGCGGTGGCCCGCATCGGCGAGCGGTTCACGATGGCGGCAGCCGGGCTCCTGTCGTTGAGCGGAGTGGTGGCACTCGCGCTCGCCCCATCGCTGGGGGTCTTCGCCATCGCGGTCTTCGTCGTCGGATTCTGCGCGGCGGCGTTCGGGCTCGCCCGTCATTCCTTCATGACCACCCGGGTGCCGCTGGCCTTCCGGGCTCGCTCGCTCTCGCTTCTCGGCGGAACCTTCCGCCTGGGAATGTTCCTCGGCCCGTTCGTCGCGGCTGGCCTGCTCGCGCTCTTCGGAGACGAGCATGCCGCGATCTGGTTCTTCGGCGTCTGTCTCGTCGCCACGGTCCTGCTGGTGGTGCTGGGCCCCGACCCCGAAGCCGTCGTCGCGGTCGCTCCGCCGGCGAATCGCGGAGCAGCCGACGTCGACCTGGCCGAGGACACCGGCGAGCTGATCACCGCCTCCCTCCGAGTGGCGCCGGGCACCGAAGGCGCTCGGGCGGGGGTGTTCCGCACGATGTGGCACTTCCGAGGCGTGCTCGCCCGACTGGGCCTGGCCGCGGCATCCCTCGCCGCCGTCCGCTCGGCGCGCCAGGTGGTGCTGCCCCTCTGGGGCGTGTCGATCGGGCTCGACGCGCAGACCATCGCGCTGGTGGTCGGGGTGTCGGGAGCCATCGACTTCGCTCTGTTCTATGCGAGCGGGCAGGTGATGGACCGGTTCGGTCGGCTGTGGGCGGCCCTGCCGGCGATGCTCCTCATGGGCGCCGGATTCATCGCGCTGGCGTTCACGCACGACACCGCCCAGGCGGCCATGTGGTTCGCCCTCTTCGCGGCCGTGCTCGGCGTCGGCAACGGGCTGTCCAGCGGCATCCTCCTCACGCTCGGCGCGGATGTCGCGCCGAAAGCCGACCCGGCGCCCTTCCTGGGTTCCTGGCGCACGCTCACGGACGCCGGCGGCGCCGCCTCGCCTCTCCTCGTGTCGGGGATCGCTGCGATCTCCACGCTGTCGATCGCGACCGGCGCCATGGGCTTCATCGGCCTCATCGGGGCTGCCGCGTTCGTCCGCTGGGTTCCGCGATTCATCCCGAGGGCGAGGCGATGACCGACATCGACGGGAGCGGTACCGGCGGCATCGCGGACGGCCCCCGCACCATGTCTTTCTGCCGGAGCCGCAACCAGGGCCGCCGCTGCACGAGGCCGCTCGACCACCGGGGCCTCCACCGCCACCGGACGATCATGTGGACGGATGCCGCGGCCGACCCGCCTCGCTGCCCGGGCTCCGGCGCCCCCGGCCACGCCGCCGCTCCCCTGCCCGATGGCTTCCCTCACGGCCGGGCGCTGTGCCGCCGCTGCCTCCGCTTCGTGCCGCTCGACACGGCGGGGAACCTCGTCGAGCACGAGACCTCTGATCCGAAGGAGAGCGACATCGAGGCCGAGCGGCGACGGGAGTGGTTCAACACGGCGGGCTGACGTGCCGACGCGACGTCACGAACCCGCCGGTGTCCCGGCGAGCGTGTGCGGGGTGACGGTGATCCGGATGCGCGCGTTCGCCCCGAGGAGCCGACGGGCGATCTCGGGGACCGGCTTCTCCCCCGCCCACAGGAGCGGAACGTCGGGGAAGAGGTCGGTGAGCTTCTCGTCGTCGGTCGGCCTCCAGTCACGCACCGGCACGTCGACGGTGCTCGTCCAGGTGGCCCACGCCTGGGGCGGGGTGCCGTCCGCGCCCGGCTCGATGTCGACGAGCAGGGCGTCCTGCCAATCCTCGGTCTGCTCCATGTGATCGAAGAACGCGAAGCCGCCGCCGGGCACCTCACGGATCGACAGAAGCCGCAGCTTCAGCGCATGGCGCAGCGTGGGCACGAGACGGCGGCCGCTCATCGGCCGCGGGGTGCGCGTCGAGAGGAAGGTCGTAAGGAGAGGCTGGGGGGTGTCGACGGTGTCCTCCGTCGAGTGACGCTCGACCAGCACCGGACAGAGGTGCGAAGCGCTCTGCTCGTGAACCAGTACCGGCAGTCCGCGGATGGCGACGGCCGCGTCCATCTGGAACTCCACTTCGGGGGCGGCATCCCGTCCGACGTCGAGGCCCCAGAACTCGATCTGCACCTTGAGGTCGCCGAACAGGAACCTCTGGAGGTTCTGGTAACCCTCCTCCGAGTTGACGATGCCGTAGCGGCCGCTGTGGCTGCGGTGCACCACCGCCCGATTGGCCTTCTGCACCGCGGCGCGGTCGATCTGCACGAGCCCGTCGCTGCGGGCGCCGACCGCTTTGGACGACAGCCCGAGGGCCACGTCGTAATCCTCGGGGTTGGATCCGACGAGGCAGAACAGGCGATCCACCGGAAAGCCGTCGTCGGGCATCACGGTGGAGTCGAATCCGTCGGGCGCGGGGGTGCCGCGGTCCACGCCGGGGGTGAGGTACTGGTACATACGGTCGGGGCCGAAGATGTCGGACCCCTGGAAGCCCGTCGCGTCGCGGATGCGCTCGAGCAGACCGAATCCGACGGCGAACGCGATGCCGCCGTGCGGAGTGGCGTAGGTGAAGACGCGCGCGACGTACTCGGCGGCGGCCGCCGGGTCGACGGGCTCGTCGCCGTTCCTCACTGCCTCAGGGATGATGCGCTGGAGCAGACAACGGCAGACGAGGCCGCCCATGGAATGCGCGACGAGCATCACCTGCGGCGCGCCGGTCTTCTCGCGCACCGTCTGGACCAGCGCGAACAAGTCGGCGGCCGCGTTCTCGAGCGAGAACTCAGTCGGCCGGTCGGCGAAGGTGGAGGCCGATACGTCATAGAAACGGTGGATCCACACCGTGGCGGCATTCACGGATCCGGGTTCCGCCTGTTCGAGGAAGAGACGCTGATCGCCGTACACCGGCACCTGGTAGTCGTGGTCGGTGATCAGGCGGAGGAGGGGCGACTCGAACTGATGGAACTGCGGTGTGCCCGTGCCATCCGCGCGGACGTGAACCGAACCCTGGCTGAATCCGTAGAACGGGTCGTCCACGGCCGAATTGATCTGACCGGTGCCGCCCGCGAAACCCCTGACATAGATGATGGGCAGCCGCCCATCCCCCTGGTACGCCATAGTCCACCCCGACCGCCGTTGTTGCCGCCGAAAGTACGCCGGTACCGTCGCGCGAGCAAGACCGCGGCTCGCTCACCGGAGGGCGGTGCGGCTGGTGGCCGTGGCTTCGAGTGCCACCCCGTCGGGTACGAAGAGCGTGAGGACAGGGGGATGCCACGAGGCCGCCACCGTCACGCGCGATGAGACTCCGTCGGGGGCAGAGGCCGACACGACCCGGGTGTCTCCGCCCGCGACCGCGACGATCGCTGCGGCCTGATCACGCACGTCGGCGGCGCTGAGGGTGGCGTGGGGCCCGTCAGCGTCGACCGTGAGCACGAATCCGTCCGCAGCGGCGAGGGCCGCGGCATCCGCCACCGCATCCAGCCGCTTCTGCGCGAGGTAGAGGCTCGTCGCATCCACGCACACCAGGATCAGCGCCAAGGCGAGCGCTGCGTAGCCGATTGTCAGGAGCAGGACGCTGCCGCCGTCGTCATCGGCCAGGGGCTCGCTCCCCCGGCCCGCCGGTCCGCGGATCACCCGCCACCCCACCGTCGGGACACCTTCTGCAGCGACGTCGCCTCGAGCGGGATGCGCGCCACCTCGTCCACTCCCAGCACCGAAGGAACGAGCGGGAGAGTGACACGGGTGCGCACCGTGACCACCAGCGTGGCGCCGGGGGCCGGGCACGCCGCGGACGCGGGACGGCACGAGAACTCGACCGACGCCTCGCCCGGGTCGAGCCCGTATTCCTCCACCACGGAGTCCAGCACGAGCCGCGTTCGACGAGCGGCGTCGTCCCGGCCCTGAGCCGTGGCGACGGCGCGGGCGATATGGCGGGCACCCGCTTCCGCACCCAGCGACTGCTCCTGGATGGCGCCGAGCGCGACCACCAGATACACGAGCGGCACGAGCATCAGCACGCCCAGCAGGATGAACTCGACCGCGGCCGATCCTCGCTCCGCGTCATCCGTCCAATGATTCGGCCGGTGCAACCGCTGTCACCTCCAGGGCACGGGGAACTCCGAGCAGCCCGATGAGGGGAAGCGTGGTCTGCACCCGCACCTCGACAACCGCATGACCGGGTGTCTCGCGGTCTCGGACCGTGATGTCCCGCGCGTACTCCGCGCCGATCGTGCGGGTGATGATGTCGCGGGTGCGCTCCCCGCCGTCGACCGTCGACGTGTCGGCGAGAGCGGCATGATGCGCACCCTCCACGGCAGCGTCGTGAACGACGTTCCGCACGTAGACGGCGAGCCCGAACTGCAGGATGCCGAGCGTGAGCAGCGTGAGGAGGGTGCCCACGAGGACGAACTCGACGGGACTCGATCCGCGCTCGCCGGCGGCCGCCGCCCGGAGCGGATCCCTGATCGACGTCACGGCGTCAGAAGCCTCCGACGCGGGAGATCGCCTGTTCGAACAGGGCGCTCAGCGCCGGTCCGGCGAGCGCCCAGATCACCACGACCAGACCAGCAGTCATCAGGGTGATGAGCACCCAGCCGGGGACGTCGCCGCGCTCGTCGCGCTGGAGCGCAGCGTGAGCGGTACGAAGTCGAGCGAACGCGGAACCGAGGCGTCGGATCATTTCTCTCCTTGGGTTGAGGCGTCATCCGACGCCGAGTCGAAGCATGAACACCCCTGGGAACACGGCGAAAAGCACGCTCAAGGGGAGGATGAGGAACACGAGGGGGAACAGCATGTAGATCTCTTTGCGCCCTGCACGCTCGATGAGGGTGCGCTTCGCGTCTTCGCGTGCGTCGAGCGCTTGCGCGTGAAGAACCTGGGCCAGAGGCGCTCCTCGGTCGATGGCCGCCACGACCTGGTCGACGGCGCGGGTCACGGCGGGGATCTGCAGTCGGTCGGCGAGCTTCTCGAGTGCCTCGGGAAGCGGAGAGCCCGTGCCGACCGCCACGACGACACCTCGCAACTCGATGGTGAGCTCTCCAGCGCCCACGTCACTCACCCGTCGCAGGGAATCGAGGATCCCCTCGCCTGCCGACAGGCACAGCGCCAGGAACTCGAGCGTGGTGGGGAGCTCCTCCTCGATGCGGCCAACCCGCGAGCGGGCGACTCTCGAGAGCCAGACGTCGCAGGTCACGGCCCCGGCGACGGCGAGCAGTGGAGGAAGCAGGGCGATGGCGGGCGATCCCGGCCCGAGGAGCACCGCCGCGACGAGGACGACGCCGCCCAGCCCGAGACCGGCGATCGCGAAGGCGAGCTGCCTTCCGCGGAAGGCCGCGGCGTCGGGCCTGCGACCGGCTTGGTGCAGTCGGCGGACGAGGTGCGCTTCTCCCCCGGCGAGCTGACCGAAGCGCTGCCTGAGCACCGACCACGCCACTGTCGCGTCGCGGGCAGCCGAAGAGGGAACGATGCCCATGCCGCGCGGGTCGGTGACGTCGCGGATGTATGGGGCGATGCGACGGGACAGGGATGCTGCTCCCCATCGCGGTGCGCGGGCCAGCATCAGGCAGCACCCGACGCCCAGCCCGCAGCCCAGGACCACCGCTGTGGCGATGTCGTCGGGCTCGATGGCGATCATCCGAACCACCGCCGAGGCTCGGGCAGGCGTCCGAGTCGGAGCATCGTGCGGTATGCGACCAGCGAAACGACGGCGCCGACCAGAATGAGCACGACTCCCTCCGGGCTGCCGTACGCCCGGGCCCCTTCGGCGCGGAGCGCGAGAAGAGCGAGAATCACCCAGGGTGCCGCCACCCCGAGCACCGCGGCTCCGCGGATCCACGACTGGCGCGACTCGACCTCGGCTCGCAGAGCCGCGTCGGCCCGGACCGATGCCGCCAGCGCGCGGAGCACCGGTGTCAGTTCGGTGCCGCCGACCTGCCGGGCCATACGAAGCGTCTCGAGGATGCGGTCTGCGACGGGGTCCGCGAGTGCCGTCTTCGCGCGTCGCACGCTGGAGTCGAAGTGACCTGACGCCGACAGATCCGTGCGGAAAGCGGCGAAGGCCGGACGGATCTCGGCGGGCGCGGAGTCGGCGAGACTGGCGACCGCGTCGGGCAGGCTCATCCCCGCGCGGACGGACGCGATCAGCAGGTCGCACACATCGGGCCACAGCGCCCGTCGGAGCTTGAGGAGCCGGGAGCGCCGGGCACGGAGCCAGACGAACGGCGCGATCGCCCCCGCCGCCCCCGCGACGACGCATAACGCTGTCACCTGGGTGCCCAGCCACGTCGAGGAAGCTGCGACACCGGCGCAGCACGCCGACGCGACGACCACCGCGCCCGGGGTGAGGCGCGCGAGTCCCGCCGCCTCGAGAAGAGCGGCCAATCTGCCGGTGGAGAGCCGCTCGGCTCGGGGTGCGCCGACCGGCCACATCCACGGCGACAGCACCAGGAGCAGCCCGGCGGCGAGCGTCGCACCCCACACGAACGTCATCGGGGCGCCTCGTACAGCGTGCGTGCGGCAATGACTCCGCCCACGACGCCGGTCGGCGTGACGACCTCGCGCACACGGCGTCGGCCCGCGGCATCCCTCTCGCAGTGCACGACCAGGTGAACGGATGCCGCGACCGCCGGCAGCACGAAGGACGAATCGATGTTGCGGCCTGCCAGGAGGGGCAGCGCGGCGAGCTTCGAGAGCGCGTCGCGGGCGGAATTGGCGTGGATCGTGGCGGAGCCGGGTACTCCTGTGTTGAGCGCGAGCACCAGGTCGAGGGCTTCGGCGTCGCGCACTTCTCCCACGACGAGCCGGTCGGGCCGCATGCGGAGAGCCTCTTTCACGAGCCGGCGGAGGGTGACCTCTCCGGTGCCTTCGAGGCTCGGCTGCCGGCCCTGCAGCGCGACGATGTCGGGTGCCGCGACGGCGAGTTCGAACGTCTCCTCGACGGTGACGATGCGGTGCGAGGGCGGGCAGGCGGCGATGAGCGCGCCGAGCATCGTCGTCTTGCCCGCGTGGGTGGCTCCCGAGACGAGAACCGATTCGCCGCGGGTCATCGCGGCACGGAGCAGATCGGCGACGTCGAACGGCAGCGACCCGGCGGCGGCGAGGTGGTCGAGGTCGCCGAACGCGGGGAGGAACTTGCGGATGTTCACCGACCAGTGACGCCGGGTGATGTCGGGGATGACGACGTGCAGGCGGGAGCCGTCGGGAAGGGACGCGTCGACGAAGGGCTGGCTCAGGTCGACGCGGCGCCCCGTGGATTGCAGCATCCGCTCGACGAGGTCGCGGACGGCGGTGTCGCTGAGGGTGAGGGGTGTGCGTTCTGGAACCCCTTGCCGTGCGATGAAGATGCGATCGGGCGCGTTGATCCAGAGCTCCTCGACAGTGGGGTCGTCGAGGTAGGGCTGGAGGGGCCCGAAACCCGCGACCGCGGCGAGCACTTCGCGAACGCACGCCGCTTCATCGTCGGCGGGCATCAGCCCCCGGGCGAGCGCGAAGTCGTTGTGCCGTCGGACTTCGGTCCGGGCGACGTGGGCGGCGAACTCCGGGTCGCGTGACGGGTCGGTGCGTTCCGCGCGCAGCCGTTCGCGCACCCGCTCCGCGACGAGGGACGCGACGCTGCTCGTGGCAGTGGCGGCGAAGGAGGCGGTGGATGCGGGCACCGAAGCATCCTTGCAACTCCGTCGCGCGCGCCCTCGAAGTTATCCACAGGGTGCGTGTCGGCTGCGGGCGAGGCAGGATGGTCGGGACGGAAGGAATCGGAATGACGGACATGAAGACGCGGCTGCCGGCCGGCGGGCGTGCAGCGCTCGGAGTCATCGGGCTCGTGCAGGCCGCCTTCGCCTTCCTCGCCTTCTGGGATCTCGCCCACCGTGACGCCGCGGAGGTGCGCGGACCCAAGCCGCTGTGGATCCCGGCGATCCTTGTGAACTGGGTCGGACCGGCAAGCTACTTCCTCTTCGGCATCCGCCGCTGACGCGGCTCGCGGGGTCGCCCGCGTGACGGCGAAGGGACCGCTCGTGGCCGGTCATCGGTCAACGGTTGCGCCGTCTGCGCACCGCGAGTCCATGGAGATGAAGACATCGCCCTCCCCGACCGACAGGGTGAGCGCGTTGTCGCCGTGCCGATGCGCGATGATGTCAACTGTTGCGCGAATCTCGGGAACCAGTCGCGGGATGACCTCGAAGTCGTCGCCGAGGAGCATCGGCAACTCTTCGAAGTACTTTCCAGCGTCGAAGTCGAACGGCACGTCGTACTCCACGCCTCCTCCAAACCGGACAGGAGCGAACGAGGAGAACGGATCGATGACATCGTCGCATCGGGTCGGAAGAGAGTCGTGCTGCATCGTCTGCACCCGGCGAGGCAGCGTGGCGGCAACCTCCCTCGCCGCCGCCATGGCTTCGCGACGAACCGTGCCATAGTCGGGAAGCGGCGCCTTCGCGACCGTGGGAGGAATGGGCTGAGCGCAGCGCGACATGCCGATGATGTAGACGTAGGGCCCCGAGTCGCTTGTTCCCGCAGTGACCGACAGGTGTGCCCCGCCGTGGGAGTGAGCATTCAGGCTGACCGCGAACACGTTCTCGATCGGCTGTCTGGGCATCACCTCGAAGTCCTCACCGAGCCTGTCGGGCAGTTCTTCGATGAATCTCTCTGGGTCGAACCCCTCGGGCTGCCTCAGATCCAGGTTGCCCGTGTAGAAGATGGGCCGGTCCTCACCGGACGAATCGAGCATGTCGCCGCACACGTACGGGTCGCCTTCTCGCATGAGCTCATCGACCGTGTCAGGCAACTGATCGGCAATCGCACGAATGGCGGCGTTCGTCTCATCCTTCACCCACGCGTACTCGGGAAGCGGAGACTCGACTGCGCACCCCGCGAGCCCGATCATGAGCGAGAGCAGCCCAACCGCGCTGATCCGTGCGAGCGTCGCCGACACATGCAAGGTCATCGGTCGACGGTCGCGCCGTCTGCGCACTGGGAATACATGGAGATGAAGACATCGCCGTACGGCCAGACCGACAGTGTGAGGGCGGCGTCGCCGTGCCGATGCGCGACGATGTCGACTTTCGGCACAATATCGGGCACCAGTCTGGGGATGACGTCAAAGTCATCGCCGAGAAGGGTCGGCAGCTCCTCGAGATACTTCTCGCCGTCGAAGTCGTCGGATACGTCGTATTCCAAGCCCCCCTGGTAGCGGACAGGAGCGAACGCGGAGAACGGGTCGACGACATCGTCGCACTTGGTCGGCAGAGAGTCGTGCCGCATCGTCTGCACCCGACGAGGCAGCGTGGCGGCAACCTCCCGCGCCGCCGCCAAGGCCTCGCGACGAACCGCGTCATAATCCGGAAGAGGCGCCTCCGCCACCGTGGGCGGAATGGGCTGAGCGCAGCGCGACATGCCGATGATGTAGACGTAGGGCCCGGAGTCGCTTGTTCCCGCAGTGACAGACAGGCGTGCGCCGCCATGGGAATGCGCATTCAAGCTGACCGCCAATACGCCCTCGATCGGATGTCTCGGGACCACCTCGAAGTCCTTACCGAGCTTCTCGGGCAGTTCGTCGATGAATCTCTCCGGGTCGAACCCCTCCGGCTGCCTCAGATCCAGGTTGCCCGTGTAGAAGATGGGCCGGTCCTCACCGGAGGAATCGAGCATGTCGCCACACACGTACGGGTCGCCCTCTCGCATCAGCTCATCGACCGTGTCAGGCACATGATCGGCGACCGCACGAATCGCGGCGTTCGTCTCGGCCTTCGCCGTCTCATACGACGGAAGAGCCGCCGTCGCGACACATCCCGTCAGGAGGACGGTCACGCTCGCGAGCACCAAGGTGAGCGCGAGAACGATCTTCGTCTTCACCAGCGGCGTGCTCATCGTTCGCCCTTCCCTGCTGCGCGCAGAACGGATTCGATCTGCTCGAGGACTGTGCGGTTCTCATCCGGGTCGCCGCTGATGATGCGATTGTGATTGTCGAGTCCACTGATCACATCGACAGCGACCGCCCCCGTGGGAGAGATGGGGGCCACCAATGCCGCCCAAGCCGGAGTGCCCGGCAAGCCGCTGTCCAGTCGACGACGCCGTTCTCGACAGTCGGGCTGATCTGGTATCCCCAGTTGCCGACCTGCACCTCGTCGAGGTGCCTGTTGATGTCGTTCGGTGCCTGCATCGCGTAATGCTTGGTTTCGGGGTCGGGCTTCCAGTCGGCAGTCATTCCGATGCCGGCAAGCATGATCCGCGAGTGGAACTTCGCGCCGCGAGTTTCGGCGACGCCGCCGACAGCGGAGCCGAACGAGTGCTCGACGCTGACGACGGGAATCCGTGGGGCAACCGCGTGAAGTTCGGTGGCGAACCGTGCGTACGACGCACCCAGGCGCTCGGCCATGTCGTTGTTCTGCGGGCCGGTGGAGAGCGTTGCGGGATCCAGCTGCGGGAATGCGCCCTGCTTCACCACAAAACCCGCGACCGGCGCGTTGTCGGCCTGCCACTTCGTGAGGGCGGTGATGCCCTGCTTTCCGCCGTTCCGTTGCGCGGGGTCGTAGAAGGACCCCATCGTGGTGTTGGTTCCGGGCATGAACGACACGATGGCTACCGCGGCGTCGGGGTCGCCGAGGATCTCGATGATCTCCCCGCGCTCGGGGCGGTAGAGGTAGAGGTTTACGTCTCCATTGACCACGAGGTCGAGGTAGGCGATCTCCCTCTGGAGGTCTCGTTGCTCAGCATGTCTGGCGATGGACTCCGCATCGGAGAGCTGAGGGTTCACGGGCCGCCCTCCGCCATCGAGCAGCTGCATCCGCCGCCTGAGCTTCACGATTCTCTCGGACGCGAGAGCCCGGTTCGCCCTCGCCCGCGTCATGGCCGGCACTCCGCCGAGCGCACCGACGACGAGCGCCGCTCCCGTGATCAGGGCTTCGCGAGGCGGGGCATCGGGATCGCTCCACCAGCGCGCGACGGCCGCCGGCGCCGGCGGGTGCTCCTCGAGATGCCGAACCCAATCGGGATGCCGGGCCAAGAGATCCGCGATGGCCTCGGCGTCACCGGCAGTGAGCAGCCGCTCCAGCAGGGTGAGCGCGAGAGTGTTCTCGAAATCGCGCTGCTTCGCCCGCCACGACGGCGCCAGCGGGCTGGCGGTCGGCGCGAACCCGGCGAGCCGCACGCCTACGGGGTCTTCGATGGCGCGCAGGTCGCGCGTCGCCTCGTCCATGGCTTGATCGATCAGCAGGCGCAGCCGATCGCGCTCTGAGATCAGGCCGGCGTTCCACGCATACTGCCCCGGCCCCCACGCGATCCCGGAGCCGCCGTCGCCGGCGGCATCCGCCCCCGCGGGCGAAGTCGACTCTCCTCCGACCGACAGGCGGTAGGCCGCGACCGCTCGATGCAGATCGTCGACCTCGTCGCGCAGCGTCCGCAATCGCCGCTCGGCACCACCCAGCGACTCGGCGAGCTGGCCGAGGATGTCCCCGATCCGTCCCGTGGCTGTCCCGAAGTCGGAGGTCGCGGCCTCCACATCCGCCATCCCCGAGAGCAGCTTCGGAGTGTCGGGCGTCTCGAACGCATCCGCCAACCCCTTCCAGCGCTCGCGCATCCGCAGCCCGCGCTCCGCGATGCTCGAACCCGTCTCGCGCATCACTGCCGCCGACTCCATCAACGCATCGACATCCACGCTCACCACCGGCAACGACTCCGCGCGGATCAGTTCCACGTCAGGCTCGATCCGAATCGACCCGGATCGAAGGCGAATGCCTCGGACCCTCGTGCGTTCGCCGCCATCTCTTCGTCCGCCGAGAGACACGCGACCAGCGCCTCTTGAGTGGCGCCGACCAGACCGCCGCACAGCGTGATCGATCCCTGCCCTGAATGTCGCCGATCCTCGGCGACGGACTCCAGCGCTCGGTACACGTCCTGGTCGGCTGCCAGAACGGTCAGTGCGGCGTCGACAGCCCCGAGGGTTGTCGACACCTCCCGCTGCAACCCGTCCAGGTGGCGGGCGATTCGACCGACCGTTGTGGTCGTCTCTGCCAGATCGATCGCGAATCGGTCGGTTCCTGTCGAGAAGGTTGCTCGCAGCATCCGGTTCATGTCGGCCTTTCCGTGACGCCGGTACTCCGGCGGATATGGAAAGGCTACGAAATTCGTTCCGAATGCGAGGAAGGTCTGTGGATAACTTGCCGACCAACGGATCACGCGCCCCAGCGCTGCTCGAGGCCGTCTGCCGGCCGCAGCCGGTCAGTAGACTGAACGCACTCGCGGGAGTGGTGAAATTGGCAGACACGCAGGATTTAGGTTCCTGTGCCTCCGGGCGTGTGGGTTCAAGTCCCACCTTCCGCACGCAGTCGCCGACGCGCTGATCCTCCGCCGACCGCCTCAACGACGGGAATCCGACCTTGCATCACACAGCCCTCATCCCCTGGCTGGACCCGGCCGCGATCATCGAGTGGGCCGGTCCCTGGGCGCTCGTCGTGGTGTGCTTCATCGTCTTCGCCGAGACCGGGCTGCTCGTCGGCTTCCTTCTTCCCGGCGACACGCTCCTGATCATCGCGGGACTTCTCTCGCACCCTCAGGACTACGCCCCGAACGGCGTCTTCGGCCTCAGCGTGTGGTGGGTGGCGCTGTTGATCGGCCTCTCCGCATTCGTCGGCGGCGAAGTCGGCTACTACATCGGCCACAAGGGCGGACCGGCCGTGTTCGAGAAGAAGGAGTCCGGCCTCTTCAGCGTCAAGAACGTCGAACGCACCAACGCCTTCTTCGAGCGGTTCGGCGGACTGACGGTCATCCTCGCCCGCTTCGTTCCCATCGTCCGCACGTTCGCCCCCGTCGCCGCTGGCGTCGGCCACATGAACAAGTGGAAGTACACCCTGTACAACCTGATCGGCGCGGTGATCTGGGGCTTCGGACTCACGATGTTCGGCTACCTGATCGGGTTCATCCCGCCCGTGGCCAGGTTCGTCGAGGACTACATCGACGTCATCCTGCTCGCAGCCGTGGGCGGCACCGCGGTCGTCACGCTGTGGCACTACTTCCGCGAGCGCAGCAAGGCGAAGAAGGCCGCCGCCGCGGGTGAGGACGTCGTCACCGACCACCAGGAAGCCGAAGCGCTCGTCCTCGACGCCGACGTGTTCGACCGCGGTCCCGAGCACCACGAGCACCACGACGGCGAGGCTCCGAGGGCCTGACGCCCGGGGCGGCCGAGAGAACCGCCGTCAGGAAGCCTTCGCGGTCTTCTTCTTCGCCGCCGGCTTCTTCGCGTCGGCCTTCGCCGCCGGCTTCTTGGCCGCCGGCTTCTTCGCCGGTGATCCCGACGAGCCCGACGAGCTCGACGAACCGGACTTCGCCGCGGGGCTCTGGGCTGCGGCATCCGTCCCCGACGCCTTGCCCTCGCGAGCGGCACGCGACCGCTCCACGCTCGCGCGCAGGGCCTCCATCAGATCGATGACCTCGCCGCCCGAGTCCTGCTCCTCCTGGTCGCCGAAGGTCTCGGAGGTGTCGAGCGCATCGCCCTTCTCGAGCTTGGCTTCGATCAGCGTGCGCAGCTCTTCCTGATACTCGTCGGTGAACTCCGACGGGTCGAAGTCGCTGGCGAAGCTCTCCACGAGCGCCGCCGACATCTCCAGCTCCTTCGCCGAGATGCGCACCGACTCGTCGAGCGCGGGGAAGGACGCCTCGCGCACCTCGTCCGCCCACAGCAAGGTCTGCAGCACCAGCACGTCGCCGCGCACGCGCAGCGCCGCGAGCCGGGTCTTCTGACGCAGCGAGAATCGCACGATCGCGGTGCGGTCGGTCTGCTCGAGGGTCTTCCGCAGCAGCACGTAGGCCTTCGGCGACGCGGAGTCGGGCTCGAGGTAGTACGCCTTGTCGAGGGTCAGCAGGTCGACCTGCTCGGTCGGCACGAACTCGACCACGTCGATCTCGCGGCTCTTCTCGGAGGGGAGCGCGGCAAGGTCCTCCTTGGTGAGCACCACCGTCTTGTCGCCGTCGTCGTAGGCCTTGTCGATGTCCTGGTACGGCACGACCTCGCCGTCGATCTCGCACACCCGCTGGTAGCGGATGCGTCCGCCGTCCTTGTTGTGCACCTGATGCAGCGAGACGTCGTGATCCTCGGTCGCCGAGTACACCTTGACCGGAACGTTGACCAGACCGAAGGTCAACGCGCCCTTCCAGATCGCCCTCATCACACCAGTACACACCGGTCACACCCGCCGCGGCTAGCCTTGACACATGTCGGGGGTCGCCAGTGTCGTCAGCATCGGCGGTCGTCGGCTCAAGATCACCAATCTCGAAAAGGTGCTGTATCCCGAAACGGGCACCACCAAAGGCGAGGTGATCGACTACTACACCCGCATCGCCCCGCTGCTCATCCCCCACGTCGTCGGCCGGCCCGTCACCCGCAAGCGCTGGCCCGAAGGGGTCGGAACCGACGCCGATCCCGGCATGGTGTTCTTCGCGAAGGATCTGGAGCCGGGCGCACCGTCCTGGGTGAAGCGGATGCCGATCCCGCACTCGTCGGGCACCAAGAACTATCCGCTCGCCGGCGACATCCCCACGCTCGTCTACCTCGCGCAGGTCGCGAGCCTCGAACTGCACGTGCCGCAGTGGCGTTTCGCCCCGGACGGCAGCCGCGGTTTCGCCGACCGTCTCGTGCTCGACCTCGACCCGGGCCCCGGCGCCGGCCTGGGCGAATGCGCCGTCGTGGCGGGGTGGGCGCGAGGCATCCTCACCGACATGGGGCTCGACCCGTTCCCCGTCACCAGCGGCAGCAAAGGCATTCACCTGTACGCGGCGCTCCCCGAAGGACAGACGCCGGAGAACGCCTCGGCCCTTGCCAAGGAACTCGCGCGAGCCATCGAAGCCGATCACCCCGATCTCGTGGTCAGCAGCATGAAGAAGAGCGAACGCCACGGCAAGGTGCTCATCGACTGGAGCCAGAACAACGGGTCCAAGACCACCATCGCGCCCTACTCGCTTCGCGGTCGCCCGCACCCCACCGTCGCCGCCCCGCGCACCTGGGATGAGCTCGACGACCCCGGACTGCGCCACCTGCTGTTCGACGAGGTGCTCGAACGCATGGACACGATGGGCGACCCGATGTCGCCGCTCGGCTTCCACGCCGGCGGACGCGAGGCCGAGTCCGGTCCCCTGTCGGCGTACATCTCCAAGCGGAGCGCGTCGAAGACACCCGAACCGGTCCCCGAGAACCCGCTCGGCGCCACGCCCCACGGCGACCGGCCGATCTTCGTGATCCAGGAGCACCACGCCAGCCGACTGCACTGGGACTTCCGTCTGGAGCGCGACGGGGTGCTGGTGAGCTGGGCGGTCCCGCGAGGCGTGCCGCACTCGTCGAAGCGCAACAACCTCGCTGTCATGACCGAGGACCACCCGATGGAGTACGCCACGTTCGAGGGCACGATTCCGGCGGGCGAATACGGCGGCGGGACGGTCACGATCTGGGACGACGGCCGCTACGACCTCGAGAAGTGGCGCGACGACGAGATCATCGCCACGCTCGAGGGCAGGCCCGGCGGTCCACTCGGGCGGGTGCGCCTCGCCCTCATCCGCACCGAGGGCGAGGGCGAGAAGTCGTCGTGGCTCCTGCACCGGATGAAGACGGATGCCGCGGGCCACCCGCAACCGGACGGCGTTCCCGTCGAGCCCAGCCCGCAAGCCGACGAGTCGCGACCGCCTCGACAGACTCCACGCAAGGCTCCGCGGGAGGCATCGGCGGCCCCGACGGCCAAGAAGCCTTGGCCGCCGAGCATGGACGAGCTCAAGCCGATGCTGGCCACGATCGCGACGCCGGCGTTTGCGCGACAGGCGGCGGACCGGTGGGGACATCCCGCATGGGTCGAAGGCAAGTGGGACGGCATCCGCGCCGTGGGCGCGTGGGACGGGCACCGCCTGCGCCTCTACGCCCGCAGCGGCAACGACATCACCCACCGCTACCCCGAACTCACCGACGTCGATACCGGCCTGGGTCCCGAACCCGCCATCGTCGACGGCGAGCTCGTCGCCCTCGAGCCCGACGGCCGTCCGAGCTTCCCGCTGCTGCAGACACGCATGAACCTCGAGCGCCCGGGTGACATCGCCCGCGAGGCGCGCAAGACCCCGGTCCGGTACTACCTGTTCGACGTGATCGCCCGAGAGGGAGAGGACCTCGTCGACCGTCCGCTGACCGAACGGCGTTCCGTGCTCGAGGATCTCGCGGCGGGCGCGATCGGAGCGATCTCCGTTCCGCCCGTCTTCGACGACGTCGATGCCGCCCTCGAAGCGAGCGAGCGCCTGCGCCTGGAGGGCGTCGTCGTCAAGGACCCGGCGTCGCCGTACGTCCGCGGTCGGCGGTCGGAGTCCTGGCTGAAGGTGAAGCACACCCGCACGCAGGAAGTCGTGATCGCCGGCATCCGACCGGGCAAGGGCGGCCGCAGCGGCACGTTCGGATCGCTGCTGCTGGGCATCCCCGCCGAAGACGGCCTCCGGTACGCCGGGCGGGTGGGCACGGGGTTCAGCGACAAGACTCTCGCCTCGCTGTTCCGCACTCTCACGCCCCTTCGGACCGATGAGAACCCTTTCGTCGGCATTCCACGCCTCGACGCCCGTGACGCGCTCTGGGTGCGCCCCGAGCTGGTCGGCGAGGTGGAGTACGGCGAGTTCACCCCCGGAGGGATCCTGCGGCATCCTCGCTGGCGCGGACTGCGACCCGACAAGACGCCTTCGGAGGTTCGGCGCGAGGACTGATCAGGCGTGGGCGTCGTGCTCGACGTGCCCGGCCGGCTCCAGCTGGAAGGTCGAGTGCTCGACATCGAAGTGCTGCGAGAGGCAGGACTGAAGCTGGCTCAGGATGCCTCCCGCCCGCCCCTCCCGCATCGCGGCGTCGTCGACGACGACGTGGGCGCTGAAGACCGGCGCGCCTCGCGTCAGCTGCCACACGTGCACGTCGTGCACGTCGACCACCCCCGGTGTCTGGAGGATGTGGTCGCGGATGTCGCGCACCTGGGTCCCGCGCGGCACCGACTCCGACAGCACCGACGCGACCTCGCGCAGCAGGCCGATCGCGCGCGGCACGATCATGGCGGCGATCAGCAGCGAGGCGACCGCGTCGGCCTGCACCCATCCGCTCGCGACGATGACGATGGCGGCGACGATCACCGCCACCGAGCCGAGCAGGTCGCCGAGCACCTCCAGGTAGGCGCCCCGCACGTTCATGCTGCGCCGTTGCGCCGAGCTGAGCAGCCACATCGCGGCGCCGTTGGCCACGAGGCCCACCGTCGCGACGACGAGCATCAGTCCGCCCGCGACCTCGACCTGCGAGGGGTCGAGCAGACGCTGCACGCCCTCGACGGCGATCCACACCGACAGCGCGAGCAGGATCACGCCGTTCGCCAGGGCGCCGAACACCTCGGCCCGCTGGTACCCGAAGGTGCGGCGATCGTTCGCGGGGCGTGAGGCGACGGATGCCGCCACCAACGCGATCACGAGGGCCGCGGCATCCGTGAACATGTGCACCGCATCGGCGAGGAGCGCCAGCGATCCCGAGACGATCGCGCCGACCACCTGTACGACCATGACGGTCGCGGTGATCGCGAGGGAGATCGCCAGGAGGCGCCGGTTGCCGGCACCCCGGATCCCCGCCGCCGGAGCGTGGTCGTGCATGCAGTCAGGCTATGCCCGCCCGCGCCCGCCGGCGCGCCGATCGGCCGAGTCGGGAATGAGTCTGATTCTCAGTCGCTCGGCGGGTCAGAGGTCGGCGAGCAGGGGCGCGAGCTTCTCGAACGCGCGGGCACGGTGCGACGCGGCGTTCTTCTCGTCGGCCGACCACTCCCCGACGGTGCGCTCCTCGCCCGGCTCCTGGCCGTCCGGGATGAAGATCGGGTCGTACCCGAACCCTCCCCCGCCTGACGCCGCCGTCGCGAGCCGGCCCGGCCAGACTCCTTCGACGACCTGCTCACTGGACGCATCGCCGGGCACGACCAGAGCGATCATGGAGACGAACTGCGCGGTGCGGTTCGGGTCGCGGATGTCGGACACCTGGTCGAGGAGCAGATTCAGGTTCGCCGCTGCGTCCTTCGCGTGGCCTGCCCAGTACGCCGAGAAGACGCCCGGAGAGCCGCCGAGCACGTCGACGCAGATCCCTGAATCGTCGGCGACGGCGGGCAGGCCGGTGTGCGCGGCCGCCGCGCGCGCCTTGATCAGCGCATTCTCGGCGAAGGTGACGCCATCCTCGACGGGCTCAGGACCGTCGTAGGCGATGACGTGAAGGTCGGGCCGGGTCGCGGCGACGATCGCCTGGAACTCCTCGACCTTGTGCGGGTTGTGGGTCGCCAGAACGATCTTGCGCAGCACATCGGTCACGACGCCGACCCTTCGCCGGGGGCAGTCGGGGCCAGCGCTGCGAGCTGTCGCTCCCGCAGCGACGCGCATCCGGCCACGCCCAGGTCGAGGAGCGCGTCGAGTTCGCGTTTGTCGAAGGGGGCGCCCTCGGCGGTGCCCTGCACCTCGACGAAGAGGCCCCGACCCGTGACGACGACGTTCATGTCGGTCTCGGCGCGGACGTCCTCGACGTATGCGAGATCGAGCAACGGCTCACCGTCGACGATGCCGACCGAGACCGCCGCCACCGAGTCGCGCAGCACCTCGGACCGCTGACCGATGAACTTCTTCGCGCGGCCCCATTCGACGGCATCCGCCAGCGCCACGTACGCGCCGGTGATCGCCGCGGTCCGGGTGCCACCGTCGGCCTGCAGCACGTCGCAGTCGATGACGATCGTGTTCTCACCCAGCGCCTTGGTGTCGACGACCGCGCGCAGCGCACGGCCGATCAGGCGCGAGATCTCGTGCGTGCGCCCGCCGATGCGGCCCTTGACGCTCTCGCGGTCGTTGCGGCTGTTGGTCGCGCGCGGCAGCATCGCGTACTCGGCGGTCACCCATCCCTTGCCCTTGCCGGTCAGCCACCGCGGCACGCCGTTCGTGAATGACGCCGTGCACAGCACCTTCGTGCCGCCGAACGAGATCAGGGCCGAGCCCTCGGCGTTGCTGCTCCAGCCCCGCTCGATCGTGATGGGACGCAGCTCGTCGGCAGCACGGCCATCGGCCCGGGTCAACTCGGTCATCATTCTCCTCTGACGGTGATCACAGCACGGGGCGTGCGGGCAGGTCGATCGCGCCGGTCTGGACGAGCTGCACCTCGCGCACCTCGCGACCCATCAGCCGGTGCGCGAGCGACAGGAACTCGTCGGCCGACGCACCGGTGGCCTCGTAGACGTGGGTGGGCGAGGCATCCGGACCCGCGAGCAGATCGCGGGAGACCAGCTGACGGTAGACGTCCTTCGCCGTCTCGGTGTCGCTCGACACCAATGACACCTCCGGCCCCATGACGTAGCTGATCGCCCCCTCGAGGAACGGATAGTGCGTGCAGCCGAGCACCAGCGTGTCGACGCCGGCGTGGCGCAGCGGCGCCAGGTACTCCTCGGCGACCGCGAGCACCTCCGGCGAATCCGTGACGCCGGCCTCGACGAACTCCACGAAACGGGGGCAGGCCTGCGCGAAGACCGTCAGCCGCTCGTTCACCTCGAGCATGTCCTGATACGCGCCGGACGAGATGGTGCCGGCGGTGCCGATGACGCCGATGCGGCCGTTGCGCGTGGTCGACATTGCCGTGCGCACGGCCGGTCCGATGACCTCGACCACGGGAACGTCGTAGCGCTCACGGGCATCGCGGAGCATCGCCGCCGAGGCCGTGTTGCACGCGATCACCAGCATCTTCACGCCCTGCTCGACGAGGCTGTCGAGGATCTCGAGCGAGTACCGCCGCACATCGGCGATCGGCTTCGGTCCATAGGGCGAACGGGCGGTGTCGCCGATGTAGAGGATCGATTCCCGGGGCAGCTGGGCCGACACGGCCCGCGCGACCGTGAGGCCGCCGACGCCCGAATCGAAGATCCCGATGGGCAGGTCGGCACGCGGCGAGGCCTGACGGAGAGTCACGGTCGTCCAGCCTACGCCAGCCTCTAGGCTGGCCCGCATGAGCGCTTCTCGGAGCACCGCCCTGCACACCGACCGATACGAGCTCACCATGCTCGACGCCGCGCTCCGAGACGGCACCGCCCAGAGACGGTGCGTGTTCGAACTGTTCAGCCGGAGGCTGTCGGCCGGTCGCCGCTTCGGCGTGGTCGCGGGAACGGGTCGACTGCTGAGCCTCATCCGCGACTTCCGGTTCGGCGATGACGAGCTGCGCTGGCTGCGCGACGAACGGGTGGTGGATGCCGCGACCCTCGACTTCCTCGCCGACTACCGCTTCACCGGCACGATCACCGGCTACCGCGAAGGGGAGCTCTACTTCCCCGGATCACCGATCCTCACGGTCGAGGGCACGTTCGCCGAGGCCGTCGTCCTCGAGACCCTCGCCCTCAGCGTGCTCAACCACGACTCGGCCGTCGCCACCGCCGCGGCACGCATGAGCGTCGCCGCCGGCGACCGCCCACTCGCCGAGATGGGCTCGCGGCGAGCCGGGGAATCGTCGGCGATCGCCGCGGCCCGGGCCGCCTACATCGCGGGATTCGGCGCGACCTCGAACCTGGAGGCCGGCCGACGGTGGGGCATCCCCACCATGGGCACCGCGGCTCACGCGTGGACGCTGCTGCACGACACCGAGGAAGCCGCGTTCCGGGCGCAGATCGAGGCGCTCGGCGTCCAGACGACGCTGCTCGTCGACACCTACGACATCCGAGAGGGGGTCGCCACCGCCGTGCGCGTCGCCGGCACCGAGCTGGGGGGCGTGCGCATCGACTCCGGCGACCTGCCGCTGGTGGCCGCCGAAGTCCGCGCCCAGCTGGACGAGCTCGGCGCGACCGGAACGCCGATCACGGTGACCAGCGACCTCGACGAGTACGCCATCGCCGCCCTGGCGGCCTCCCCCGTCGACGCCTACGGTGTCGGCACGTCCGTCGTCACGGGATCCGGGACACCCACGGCGGGGATGGTCTACAAGCTGGTCGCGCGGCAGGACGCGGACGGCGGGTGGGTATCGGTGGCCAAAGCCTCCACCGACAAAGGGTCGAAAGGCGGCCGAAAAGCCGCCTTCCGCACGCTCGACCGCGGGACCGCCACCAGTGAGCTGATCGTCGTGTCGGACGGATTCGAGGAGATCGCCACCGCGGCATCCCATCCCGAGGCCCGCCCGCTGCAGGTGCCCCTCGTCATCGACGGCGAAGCCGACACCGGCTACGAGGGGGTCGCAGGGGTCGAGGCGGCACGCGATCACCACGCCTTCGCGCGGGAGGAGCTGCCGGTGCGCGGCCTGGCGCTGAGCAAGTCCGATCCCGCCATCCCGACGGTCTACACCGACGCCGGGTGACGCGAGGTCAGCCGCCGAGCGACTCGTAAATCTCTTTGCACGTGGGGCAGACGGGGAACTTCTCGGGATCGCGACCGGGCGTCCACTTCTTGCCGCACAGCGCCCGCACCGGCTTGCCCGTGAGAGCCGACTCGAGGATCTTGTCCTTCTTCACGTAGTGGGAGAAGCGCTCGTGGTCGCCGGGCTCGACGTTCTCTTCGCGGATGAGCTCTTCGAGCTCTCGGTCAAGGGTGGCCAGACCGCCCTGGTCCGGGCCTTCGAGAGGGGTGCTCATGGTCTGCCAGTGTACCCGGGCACCGGCCGCAGGGGCCGGGTCACGTGGACTCCGCGAACTCCATGAGGCGACCCCCGCGGCGCGAGAAGAGGACCGACCCGGCGGCGAGGCCGATGAGCAGCACACCCAGCCCCGCGGCCATCCCCGCCCACAGTGCAGGGATCGCCGCGTCGACGTCGCGCGTCAGAGCGATCCAGCCGTACCACAGCGCAGGAGCGCTCGCGAGGACCGCGCCGAGCATCACGAGTCCCTGGGAGAGCGCTCCTGTCGAGGTGGTGCGCTCGGGCTGCTGGAAGGGACTCTCGCCCGGACGCGAGACGGGGTAAGGAGCCACGACCGACGACACGCTCGACAAGCCCAGACCCGCGAAGAACAGTGCGGCGCAGACGCCCACCATGGCGGGCAGCAGCGCCCACCTGCCGTGGATCGAGATCGCGACCGGCACGGCCACCGCCAGCAGCGGGATGCCGACGAGGAGGACCGGAACCAGGCGCCCCATTCGGTCCGACACGCCCCGCATGCCGCTCGCGATATGCATCCACACGGCGGTGGAGTCGTACGCGAGGTCGTTGTGGGGCAGCCATCCCAGCAGCAGCGCCGCGAACGGAACCGGCACGAGGATCGCCAGCTCGAGCGGAACGCCGGCGACGACGAGGGGCACCACGGTGATCGCGGCAGCGACCGGGATCACCAGGACGTTCACGATGTACCGCCGATCGCGGAACCAGTACACGAGGCTGCGGGCGGCCACCGCTCCCCCGGCTGTACCCGGCGCGACGGCGAACCAGCCGAGCCCGCCGCACTCGCGCACCGAGGCGGGCCGCTCCGTCGTGGTGAGCAATCGCTTCACCAGCCAGGCCCACAGCAGTGCGAGGACGGCGAGGGTGGCGAGCGCAACGAGCAGCGACGCCCACGCCTGGTCGTCGCCCGCTGCGAAGAGGCCCGGGAACGCCCAGGCGGCGCCGATCGGCGTGAGCGCGAGCGCCGCGACAGCTTCGGACAGCTGCGTGGGCACCGCGCCGTCCCACTCGAGGGAGGCCAGGAAGACGCCGACTGGGACCACGACCACGAGAACCGCCAGGAGGAACAGTCCCGACAGCTCGCGCGAGCGCCGCTCGCTCAGGAACAGGGATGCCACGGCCATGCACACGCGCGCCAGCAGCGTGCACGTCACGACGCCGACGACCACGCTCGTCGCAGCCGCGGGCCAGGGCACGCCGTGCTCGCCCCACACGATGGCGTCGGTCACAGCGAGCGCCAGAAGCGCGAGGATCGGCACGCTGATCAGTCCCGCCACGGCCAGCACGGCGGTGAGAGGCCCGCGGGGAAGGCCGACGAGGGCGAAGCGACGAGGATCGAGCGGATCGTCCGCCGCGCCGATCAGCGGAGCGAGCGCGAACCCGAGGGTCACGGCCGACCCGCCCAACACCGTCACCGCGAGCACCACCTCGGTGTCGGCATCCGCCATGCTCGACAGCGCCCAGCAGCCGGCCGCCGTCGCCGCGGCGAGCGCGAGCAGACCGAGTGCCACGCGCACCAGGTGGCGGACGTCGCCGCGCAGGGCGCCGAAGAGCAGCGCGATCCTCAATCGGAGAACGTGTGCAGCCACTCCAGCCCCTCCACGTCGCTGAGGCCGCCCGCGAGCTCGACGAAGCGCTGCTCGAGGCTGAGCTCGCCGCGGACCTCGTCGATGGTGCCCTCGGCGAGCACCTGACCGGCGACGATCACGGCCACCCGCGAGCAGACCCGCTCGACGAGCTCCATGCCGTGGCTGGAGAGGATCACGGTTCCGCCGTGAGCGACATACGTGGACAGGATGTCGAGGATGATCGCGCTCGACACGGGGTCGACCGCCTCGAACGGCTCGTCCAAGACGAGCAGTCGCGGCGAATGGATCAGCGCGCCGGCGAGCATGACCTTCTTCACCATGCCGGCCGAGTAGTCCGAGACGGCGCGGCCCAGCGCGTCGGTCAGATCGAACGCGCGGGCGAGGTCGGCGGTGCGGCTCTCGACGACGGCCGGCGCGAGTCCTCGGAGCACGCCGTAGTAGTAGAGGAGCTGCCGACCCGTCAGCCGGTCGAACGTGCGCAGTCGGTCGGGCAGCACGCCCATGAGCCGCTTGGCGGCGACGGGCTCGGATGCCGCGTCCACGCCGCCGACGCTGATCGAGCCGCGATCGGGCACGAGGAGGCCCGCGATCATGGACAGCGTCGTCGTCTTTCCGGCGCCGTTGGGACCCACCAGTCCGTAGAACGTCCCCGCGGGCACGGTGAGGTCGATGCCGTCGACCGCGTGCGTGTCACCGAAGCGCTTGGACACGCCCCGCATGACCAGCACGTCGCCAGCGGCGGCCGGAGCCGGAAGAGCGTCGGTGACGGCCGCGGTTTCGGGCGCGTCTTCGGTCACGGTCTCGAGTGCGAGGGCTTTCTCGGCGGTCTCCTCGGCCGGAGCGGGCGCGGCAGGCGGCTCCTCGGGAAGCGGCGGCTTCGGAGGGATCACGAGGTCCGGGACGGGAACCTCGACCGGGTCGGGGGCGACCGGCGCCTCCAGATCGACCGGAAGCGGCGGTGGCGGACCGGGGTCCGGCGCCGGTGCCTCGGGTGCCGCCGAGGGCACGGGCCGCTGCGACGGTGCTTTCGGCTTGGCGCCCTGCCCGGCCGGTCGCTTCTTCGCCGGGGTCTTGGTCGCGGAATCACGAGACGCCGCCGAGGCGGCTGCGGACGTGGCGGGCTTCTTCGCCGGTGCCTTGCGGGGCGGGCGCGGCTTGGGGGCCGGAGCCTTCGGGCTCGACGGCAAGGGAACGACAGCGCCGCTCTCGTGACGGTCCGACTCGTCCGGATCGTCGTCAGGGAGCGGGAGAGAGGCTGTCACCGATCAAACGTATCAAGCGCTCCGCAAGACGGCGCTATGCGTGTCGCGGGTTGACGCTCCGCGCGCATTGTCACGAATCGACAACGGCAGCCCATCATTCTGCACGTTCTCAGGTGCCATCGCTACCATGGACGGGGCACGAAGGGGTGTCGAGTCGGTGAACCGACAGTGAATCCGCACTATCAGGAGCAGACCTTTGACCCTTCAGACCGTCATTCTCGCAGCCGGCATGGGCTCGCGGCTGGGGCGAAGCCTGCCCAAGCCGCTGACCGAGCTCAGCGACGGCCGCAGCATCATGCAGCAGCAGCACGACAACATCCGTGCCGCGTTCGGCGCCGAGGCGAAGATCACCACGGTGGTCGGCTATCGCGCAGAGACGATCGTCGAGGCTTTCCCCGCCGTCGACTACGTGTACAACGATCGCTACGACCAGACCAACACGTCCAAGAGCCTTCTGCGCGCTCTCGCCAAGACCGGAAAGGGCGGCGTTCTCTGGATGAACGGAGACGTCGTCTTCGATCCCCGCGTCCTCGGGCGGGCGATCGAGCTCATTCAGCGCGACCAGTCGTTCGTCACCGTGAACACGTCCAAGGTGAGCGACGAAGAAGTCAAGTACACGGTCGACGATCAGGGACACATCAAGGAGCTGTCGAAGGTCGTCACGGGCGGCATCGGCGAGGCCGTCGGCATCAACTACATCTCCAGCCGCGACAAGAAGGCCTTCATGCGCCAACTCACGCGGGTCGACGACCAGGACTACTTCGAGCGCGGACTGGAGCTGGCGATCATGGAGGACGGCATCCGCCTCGCTCCGCTCGATATCTCCGACCTGTACGCGGTCGAGGTCGACTTCGCCGAGGACCTGGAGCGCGCCAACCTCTTCGTCTGAACCCTCGGCACCGCGCTGTCAATCCCGAGCGCGCGTTCAGGCGCGGACGCTTAGGATCGGCCGATGGCCGACAAGGTGCAACGCATCCACTCCCTGCCGACCGATTCGCCGTGGCAGGGCGGACTTCCGCCTGCGGGCTCCGACGAGCACCCGCGGTCGATCCGCGCGCTCGACCGGGTGCTCGCGATCCAGCGGCCGGTCGTGCTCGCTCATCTGCGAAGCATCCGGCTGCGTCATCCGGATGCCTCGACCGACGAGATCGTGCGGATCCTCGAGCGCCGCTATCTGGCCGCCGTGACCACCGGTGGCGCCGCCGTCGGCGCGACCGCCGTCGTGCCCGGCATCGGAACGGGCGTCACGCTCGCTCTCAGTGGTGTCGAGACGGTCGCGTTCCTCGAGGCCACGGCGCTGTTCGCCCAGTCCGTCTCGGAAGTGCACGGGATGCCGGTCGCCGACCCCGACCGCGCGCGAGCGCTGGTCCTCACCCACATGCTCGGCAAGGAGGGCGTCGACCTGGTCGCACAGCTCGCCGGCCAGGCGATGGGGCGCGGCCCGACCCGTGACCGCTACTGGGGCGAGCTGGTGACGAAGACCATCCCCCGTGCGGCGATGGGACCGATCGTCGACCGCCTCAAGACCACCTTCATCCACCAGTTCGCGGCCCGTGGCGGCGCCTCGTGGATCGGCAAGGCCCTGCCCTTCGGCATCGGGGCTGCGATCGGCGGCGCGGGCAACAACATCCTCGGACGCCGAGTCCTCGTCACCTCCCGACGCGCTTTCGGACTGCCCCCGGCCGCGCTCCCGCCCGAGCTGGAGCCGAGGGCGGGCGCCACGACGATGGAGCGGGCCGCGACGCGCGGCATCCGTCAGGCCGGCGGAGCGCTCGTCAGCGGCGTGGCGCGGGGCGCGTCCGCCATCGGCTCGAGAGCGCAGCGTCTCCGCCCGCGCTCCCGCCGCCAGGTCGAAGCCGGCCCCGTCGATCCCGACGCCGCCGCGGGGACCTGATCTCTCCGACCTGGTATCACGGATGCGCGCGCCGCCCTCGATCTGGTGACGCACCCGGCGTGGGAGTACCCTCGCGGGCGGAAGAGAGGGCGAGGGACGATGGCGTCCAGCGAAGACCGTCAGCACCTGCCGAAAGAGTTCCGCGCCGTCGAGCCGGAGGCGGACCTCTCGCCCGAGCCCGCCCGGCCGATGCCGAGGGGCGAGAAACCGCCGACTGAGCCTTCGCGCGAAGAGGCTCCGGAGCCTGCGACCCGGCCGCCGACCACGCCGGCGTTCTCGCTGCCGGACATGCCGTCGACGGTGTCGCTCGTGACCGACTCCGTCATCACCCGTCCGCTGGCCGAGCGCATGGCGTCCGCCGGCGAGGACGACCCCATCGGCGTCGTCATCGAGCTGCGGACGGACAGCGGCGTGCCGATCGAGCAGGCGGTCGCGGAGCTCCTCGCACTGGTGCGGATCGCCGCGGAAGGGCGCGACGCGGCGGCGTGGCACACCTCGAGCTACGTCATGGCCGCGCTGACGGCGCCCGAGATCCACGCGCTCGTTCGCCTGGACGCGGGCAAAGGCTCGTCCCCTCGTTCCAACCGGCAGGAGGCGAAGACGGCTCCGCGCAGCTTCATCAATCGGGTGTGGCCCAATTTCGAGGTGCGGGCGACCATACATCGCTCGGTGATCACGACGAAATCCGACGCGGCGGTGCGATCGTTCGATGCGACCGGCGACGGGATCGTCTGGGCCGTCCTCGATACCGGCATCGACGCCGCACACGCTCACTTCGGCACGTACGGCACCCTCGATCTCCCCGATGCCCTCCGGCCGAAGAGCTTCGTGCCCGGCACCGACGACGGCGATGCCCTCAAGGACCCCAACGGCCACGGCACCCACGTCGCCGGCATCATCGCCGGCGGGCAGGTGGCGCGGCCGCGCGGGAAGCGCATCGCAGCCGCGACCTGGTATCGCACGGCGGACGGGGTGACGGGTGTCGAACGGGTGGCCCTCGACCACATCAGCGGCATGGCGCCGCAGGCCAAGATCCTCCCGATCAAGGTGCTTCGCGACGACCGCACCGGCGACCTCGCGTCCCTGCTGGAGGCTCTCGAGTACATCCAGGACCTGAACCGGGGCGGGCGGGATCTGAACGTCCATGGCGTCAACCTCTCGCTGGGGTATCCGTTCGACCCGTCCTGGTTCGCCACCGGCCTCTCCCCCGTCTGCCGCGAGGTCGACCGGCTGGTGGCCAACGGCGTGTGCGTCGTGGTCTCGGCCGGCAACACCGGGTACGGGGCGGCCCGCGACACCGCGGGGCGCGAGATGCGGCTGGGCTTCGGCATGACCATCAACGACCCGGGCAACGCGGCCCGCGCGATCACGGTGGGCTCGACCTCGCTCAAGCCCTACTCGACGGGCGTCTCGTACTTCTCGTCGAAGGGACCCACCGGCGACGGACGCCTCAAGCCCGACCTGGTGGCGCCCGGTGAGCGTGTCGTCAGCGCGGGCGCGGGCGAGCTGCTGACGAAGGCACGCGCCACGGTGCGTCTGAAGCCCGGGGAGAAGGCATCCGACATCACCTATGTAGAGGACTCGGGAACATCGATGGCCGCGCCCCACGTGTCGGGCGTGGCGGCCGCGTTCCTCTCGGTGCATCGCGAGTTCATCGGGAAGCCGGATGACGTGAAGCGTGTGCTGACCGAGACCGCGAGCGACCTCGGCCGCGAGCGGACGTTCCAGGGTCACGGCCTGGTCGACGCGATGCGCGCGATCCAGAGCGTCTGAGCGGCGACGCACAGCGGAGAGAAGGGACGCCGACGATGAAACTGCCCTATGCGGACGTTCGATTCGACAAGAAGGGAGCTCTCCGCGATCCCAGCGAGCTGGACGTCGTCGCCGAGCTCCTCCAGCAGAAGCATCCGACCGACATCTTCGTCGTCTCGCACGGCTGGAACAGCACCGAGGGTCAAGCTCGCGCCCTCTACGAGCGGCTGATCGGCTCGCTCGTCGCCGTGAGATCGAGGGTCCCGGGCGCCCAGGAGAGACGGCTGGCTGTCGTGGGGGTGCTGTGGCGCTCCATCCAGTGGGCGCCCGACGAGAACTCGGGCGCCGGCGCCGGGATCGCGGACGAACTGGCCGCGCTCGAGGCGGAGATCGCGCAACGCATCGACGATCCCGCGGTTCGCACGCAGCTGCTGGCCCTCGCGCCGCGCCTCGAGGCCTCGTCGGAGGCGCAGGAGGAGTTCGTCGACCTGTTGCGGAAGACCCTGCCCCGCACGTCGAAGGGCGAGGACGAAGCGGGCTTCGACGCCCTCCGCAACGCGCCGCCCGGGGAGGTGATCGAGGCGGCGAAAGTGACGGGCGAAGCCGATGCCGCCCCCGCGGCCGTCGGCGGCGCGGCATCGATCGACCCGGCCGGTCTCGGCCCGCTGGGCGCGGAGGGCGGAGGTGCGGGATTCCTCGACAGCGTGCTCGGTGCCGCGCGCAACCTCGTCAACGTCTCCACGTACTACACGATGAAGGAGCGCGCTGGAGTCGTGGGCCGCAAGGGCATCGGGCCCCTGCTCGACCGCATCCACCGAGAGGCGCCGGATGCCCGCCTGCACCTCGTCGGGCACTCGTTCGGCGGGAGGGCGGTCACCGCCGCCGCTCTCGCGACCGAAGCGCCCGTCTCCTCGCTGTCGCTGCTGCAGGCGGCGTACAGCCACTTCGGCATGGCGGAGGACTGGGACGGAGCGGGCCGTCGCGGCGTCTTCGCGGGTGTTCCGTCCAAGGTGTCCGGCCCGATCATCACACACACCCGCAACGACAAGGCCGTCGGGATGGCGTACCCGATCGCGTCGCGCCTCGCCCGTCAGATCGGCGTAGCCCTCGGCGACGAGAACGACCCCTATGGCGGGATCGGGCGCAACGGTGCGCTCAAGACACGCGGCGGGGTGGCCGCGACCCTGCTGGACGTCGGCGACACGTACGCGTTCTCGTCACACGGCGTCTGGTCGCTCAACGCCGACGCCTTCATCAGCGGGCACTCCGACGTCACGGGCCGGCAGGTCGCGTACGCCGTGCTGTCGGCGGCCGCGTCCGGCTGACCGGCGTCGCACAATGGAGGCATGGGACTCTTCACGCAACGACCTCAGCACAACGAGGAGTGGGCCGGTCTCCCCTCCGAGCCGCTGGACCCCGAGTCGCCGGTCGAACGTCTGACGGGGTCGCCCCCCGCACCTGGATTGCTGGGAGCCGACAGCGGAATGGCTTCCATCGCCATCCCGCTGCCGACGGCGCAGCCCGAGACCCCGGCGGACGACCCCCGCGGCGCCGGCGGCGGAGGCGAGCGCGACTGACCGCATCCGTTCCAGCCGAGACCTGCAAGCGCTTGCTGCCCACCTCGACACGCCGGGCAGGGCAGGAATAATCTCTGTCCATGGACAGCACGCTGGCGTGTCTGGCGGCGTGGATGCCCCGCCAGAGGTGGTACGCCGCGAAAGGACGGCCGCCGAGCCTGCGCCTCGTGTCGTGGTGGGATCTGCCCGCGCCCGATGCGGACGACGCGGACGCGCGTATCCGCACCTACCTGGTCGCCGATGAAGGCGCCTTCCCCGCCGTGCTGTACCAGATCCCGGTGGTGGCGCGGGCGACCGAGACCGTCGACGGGCCGCCCGACCACGTGATCGGCAGCCCCGAGCCGGGAACGACCTTCATCGACGGCCCGTACGATCCCGCGTACGCGGGGGCGCTCCTGCGGCTCGTCACCTCCGGCGGCCGCGGCAAGGGACCGCGCGCGGTCGCGGTCGGGCACCCCGCGCCCGACGCCCCCGGCGACGATCCTCGCTCGGCGACCGTCATGCGGGGCGAGCAGTCGAACACGTCCCTGGTCTACCGGTCGAACGGGATGCCGATCATCTGCAAGGTCTACCGGCAGCTCCACGCCGGCCTGAACCCCGACATCGAACTGCCGACGGCGCTGGCCGAGGCGGGGTCGGTGCATGTTCCCCGGGCCGTGGGCTGGGTCGAGGGCAGCTGGCCCGACCCCGCCACGGCACAGGGCACCGTGACGGGCTCGCTCGCCTGCGCCCAGGAGTTCCTGCCCGACGTGGAGGATGCGTGGCGGGTGGCGCTGCGGGCGGCCGCGAGCGGCGAGGACTTCCGGGCGGCGGCGCGGGCTCTGGGCGCGGCGACGGCGGAGGTGCACGTGTCGCTCGCCGAACTGTTCCCGACGCGTGCCACCTCCCCCGCCGACCGCGACGCGACGGCGCAGTCGTGGCGGAGGCGGCTGGCGATCGCGATAGCCGAGGTCCCGGAGATCGCCCGGCAGCGGGAGGCGATCGAAGCCGTCTACCGTCGGGCCACGACCGCCGTCTGGCCCGACCACCAGCGGATCCACGGCGACTACCACCTCGGCCAGGTCCTGCACGTGCCCGGACGCGGCTGGGTGCTGCTCGACTTCGAAGGCGAGCCGTTGCGCCCGATGTCCGAGCGCACGCACGCCGATCTCGCCCTGCGCGACGTCGCCGGAATGCTGAGGTCCTTCGACTACGTCGCCGGATCCCTTCGGCTCGACCACCCCGACCGGTCGGCGGAGACGGCGCGGGAGTGGGCCCGCTCCGCTCGCGCGGCGTTCCTCGAGGGCTATGCGATGGCGTCCGGCGCCGACCTGGGGGCGGATTCCTCGCTCCTGGCGGCCCTCGAGCTCGACAAGGCCGTGTACGAGGCGATCTACGAGACCCGGAACCGCCCCACGTGGGTCACCATCCCGCTGCGGGCGATCGAGCGCCTGGTGGAGCGACCGGCGCCCGTGGGATGACCGATAAGGCGACGCCCTAGGCCTGTACCTCGTCGTCGAGCTCGGCTTCGTCGGGGTCGGATGCGCCGTCGGCCTCAGCCTCGGAACGGGCGTACCACCGGTCCCACTCCTCCATCAGGTGCCGGACCGCCCCGTGGAATCGCGCCGTGGCGGCGCCGGCCGACGTGTCGCCGAAATAGTGGCGCACCCAGTGGGCGAGCCGCTCCACGGCCTCCGGATCGGCCAGGACCCGGTCGGTCTCGCCCACGATGGCGGGCGCGGCGGATGCCTCGAGCCACTCGCACGCCGACAGGTAGCCATGGCTGTCGATCGCCGCGGCCGGATCGGCGGGACGCGTGATCAGCAGGGGCCGGTCGGCAGCCAGCCGGTCATACACCATCGCCGACACATCGACGACGGCCACGTCGGCGGCGGCCAGCTGCCAGCCGAGGTCGGGTCCGTCGTCGTACACGTGGTGCGCGCCCGGATCCGCGGCGTTGGCGGCGGCGATCGCATCGATGATGCGTCGGTTCGCCGCACCGTACTCGGGGACCACGACACCCGAGCGGGGATGCGGCCGGTAGATCAGACGGTGCCTGCCGCTGGCGAGCAGCGCGGCGGTGAGCGCCTCGCCGTGGGTGACGACAGACCCGTAGTGCGCCGACGGCCGGTCACCCTCCCACGTGGGCGCGTAGAGCACGACGGTCCGCTCGTCGGGCGTGTAGGGCAGCGAGCCCGAGTAGTGGTCGGCCTGAGGCCGGCCGATCGCGAGCGTCCGGCGGTCCACGTCGTAGTCCCAGAGCACCCGCGAGAGCCGCTCACGCGCCGCGTCCCCCGCGATGAACGCGTAGTCGTACGCCTTGTACTGGTTCGTGGTCATGTACATCTTGTCGGACTCGCCGTGGTTGATGAACACGTGCCACCGGCGCCCGTACCGGAACATCTGGAAGTTGCGGGTGTTCTGGTTCACGTACAGGACGATGCGGATGTCCTGCTCCGCGATGAAGCTCTCGAGGTCGCGGACGGTCGGCACGAAGGCGACCGGTGGCGCGTCCTCCGCCAGCAGCGCCTGAGCGCCTGTCGCCGCCCTGCTGAGCACGACCACGGGCCAGGTCTTCGCGAGATCCGCGAGCGGCTTGTACCACTGCCGCATCTGGTACATGTTCACCGCGCCGTCGGCGAAATACACGGCGATCCGATAGTGGAATCGCGGATGCGGCGGCCGCGCCGCGAGGGTTCGCCGGACGTCTCCCGCTGCACGTCTGCCGGTGACGGCCTTGCTGACGAGTGCAACGGCCTTCTTCGCATCCGTGACCATGCCCACACTCTCAGACTACCCAGGCGACACATGACATGATCGACGCGTGCAGGTCGAGCAGCGCGGGCGCAGGGACGCTCCAGAAGTCCCTCCCCACGCCGGCGTCACCTTCGTGATGCCCGTCCTCAACGAGCGCGGCTACCTGCGCCGGGCGGTGGAGACCGTCCTGTCGCAGCAGCTCGACGGACCCTCGGAGCTGATCCTCGCGCTGGCGCCGTCCACCGACGGCACCGACGAGGTGGCTCACGCGCTCGCGGATGCGGACGAGCGGATCGTCATCGTCGACAACCCGGCTGCCGACATCCCCGTCGGGCTCAACCGCGCCATCCGTGCGGGCCGGTTCCCGACAGTGGTGCGCGTCGACGCCCACTCCGAGCTCGACCCCGACTACACCCGGCGTGCGCTGGCGACGCTCGACCGTGTGCGCGCTGCCAACGTCGGGGGCGTCATGCGAGCCGACGGCCGCACGCCGTTCCAGCGGGCCGTGGCTCGCGCCTACAACTCCCCCATCGGACTGGGGGGCGGTGCGTATCACGGCGGCACGCAGGAGGGCGAGGCGGAGTCCGCCTACCTCGGGGTCATGCGTCGCGCCGTGCTCGAAGAGGTCGGTCTGTTCGACGAGACCATACGCCGCGGCGAGGACTGGGAACTGAACCTGCGCATCCGCCGCGCGGGCTACCGGGTGTGGTTCGACCCGGCGCTGTCGGTCACCTATTGGCCACGCGAGAGCTGGTCGCGGCTCGTGCGGCAGTTCTCGGCCACCGGACGATGGCGCGGCGAGCTCGTCCGTCGGTTCGGACGGGGCAACTCCCTCCGCTTCTTCGCGCCGCCGGCGCTGATCGCCACGATCGCGCTCGCGGTCACGGTCGGCGTGCTGCAGGCGACGGGCGTGCTCACCGGGTGGTGGTCGGCTGCGGCATCCGTCGTCTACGTGCCGGTCGCGGCGTACGCGATCGTGATCGCCGCCGTGGCGATCGGCCCCGGAGGCGGCAGCGGGTGGCGCGACAAGCTCTGGACGGCCGCCGTGCTGCCGACGATGCACCTGTCGTGGGGCTGGGGGTTCCTGGTCGGGCTGGTCCGCGGGGCTCACGACACGGTCGACACCTCGAGGCTCGGCTCGCGGAACACCCCGCTGCCCTGACGGCGTCACGACGGGGGCCGGTCAGTCCGGATCGACGAACCCCTGGTCGAGGATCCGCGAGACCACGCGCTCGGCGGCGTGGCCGTCGTCCCGTGCGTTGAACGTCGCACGCCAGATCCCATACCGTTCGTCATGCTGCCAGGGATCCTGGCCCAGCGCGGCGACGAGCTCTTCCTGCGTGCGCACGACCGGCCCCGGCGCATGCGCCGCGAGATCGAAGTAGAAGCCGCGGAGCTCGCCACGATAGTGCTCCATGTCGGGCACCAGGAAGTACATCGGCTTGCCCGTCACGGAGAAGTCGAACATGACCGACGAGTAGTCGGTGATGAGCGCGTCCGCCGCGAGCAGCAGCAGGGACGTGTCGGGAAAGCCGGTCACGTCGAGCACGCGCGGTCCCTCGGCATCCCTCCCGGGCTGAAGGGTCCGCGAGTGCCCGCGCACCAGCACGACGGCGTCGGTCGCCTCGGCGAGCGCCGCCGGATCGACGAAATCGACGATCTCGTCCCGGTCGTCGCGCCAGGTGGGCGCGTACAGCAGAACCCGCTCCTCCGGACGGATCCCCAGCGCACGGCGGGTGTCCGCCCCGTCGCCGAGGACGAGCACGTCGTTGCGGGGGTAGCCCTCGACCCACACCGGGCGCGAGAGGAAGGCGTAAGCCTTGCCGAGGATGCGTGCCGCGTAGGGGTTCTGCGCCAGCAGCACGTTCCAGCGCCGCGACTCCCGGACGACCGCGGCCATGCGGCGGGGATCGAATCCGGGCCGGTGCAGAGCGAGGCGCTTGAGGGGCGTGCCGTGCCAGGTCTGCAGCACGACCTGCCCGGGCCTGCGTGAGAACCGGCGGCGCAGCCAGTCGTTGACGACCAGGAGCCGCGCGGCACCGCGCACCCGCCACCACTCGGGACTCCCTTCGACGATCGGGATCGCGCCCTCGGGAACGGCGACCGACAGGTCGACCACGCTCCAGTAGCGCGTGATGCCGGGCGCCCGGCGGGCGAGCTCCCGGTCGATGGCCAGCGGATTGCAGCTCGCGTTGCGGCCGTAGAAGCTCTCGAAGAAGACGGCGTTCTCGAGGTGCGCCGAGCGGTGGGCGTATCGCCGCTCCAGCGCATCCTGGCCTTCGCCGGAGTCGTACGCCGGGTTGATCGGCGGTCCCACGCGCAGCGACCAGCCGACCAGCTCGGCGCGAAGCGTCCCGAGCTGGGTGAGCGGCAGGGGCGGCGGAGGGTCGACCTCGCCGCTGTCCGACGAGGTGACCCGCAGCTCGTAATCGCCCGACGGCAGCGGAAGCTCGGGGCCACCCCACCGCACCGCGCGCAGCGGCAGCACGGCGCGCCACGTCTTCCCGCGGCCCGACAACGTCGCCGCGACGCGCGCGCGCCGTCCGACCAACTCGACGGCGGCGGGACGCGCCCCCTCGCCCGAAAGGACGAGCGCGACTCCCCCGTCGGTCGTGAATCGGGCCTGGGTCATCGGGATCCTCTCGTCCGGGGTCGCATGCTCGATCCGGCCAGGATCGCACGGTACACCCTCTGGGAGTTGGCGCCGTCGCGGAAGGCGTGGACCGCCTCGCTGAGGCGCCTCGCGCGTTCCACCCGGCGCTCGCGCTCGCCGGCATCGCGCAGCAGCGCCTCCAGCTGGGCGCGCGCACCCTCCCAGTCGACCGCCCAGTCCGCTCCGGCGATGTCGGCGTAACGGCCGTAGAACCCTCGACGCCGCGCGTAGTCGTCGACGTCCGGCGCGAGGAAGACGACCGGCAGCGGAACGAGGGCCGAGTCGAACACCAGGGAGGAGTAGTCGGTGACGAGCGCATCGAGGCCCGGCAGCAGCGGAGTGACATCGGCGACGAGGTCGCTTCCGAGGGCGCGGACCCGATCCGTCGGCACCGGCGGCCGGTACTCGCCGGCGCCGAGCGGGTGCGACCGCACCAGCAGCACCGCGTCCTCGCGTTCCAGCAGCCGGGTGAGCGCGTCCCACTCGGCTGCCGAGGGAACGGCGGGGTCGGGGGCCCCGTCGCGCCAGGTCGGCGCGTAGAGGACCGTCGTGACCCCGGGCGAGATGGGTCCGGTGAGCTGTTCCAGCTCGGCGCGGGCGTTCGAGCGCCGCTCGGCGGCCGTACCGCGGGAGAGCACGTCGACGCGGGGCTCGCCGGTGACCGGTACGCGCTCGTCCGGGAGGGCGAACGCCGACTCCAGGCGCCCGCGGACCACGTGCGACGCCGCGGGAAGGATGCGGATGCGGCGCGCCGCGCCGCGGAACATCGCCGCCAGCAGTCGGCGCAGGGCCGGGCCGGCCGCCGAACGCGCGAGCGCCGCGGGCAGCCGGAGGGTCTCGGGCGAATCGAGCCCGATGCGCTTGAGCGGGATGCCGTGCCACAGCTGCACGACGAACGATCCCGACACGGCGTAGCGATTGACGTCGCCGAAGCCGTGGGTCACGACGACGACCCCCGCCCTCGCCGTGAGCCAGAGGCCTCGCAGGGAGGACTTCGCGACGCTCCGGATGCCGCGGGCGGCGGCATCCCGCGCCTCGCGCTCGGAGCCCACCAGCCAGACGCCGCGCGTGCCCTCGGCGGCTGCCGTCTGCCAGAGCGCGAGCGCGCCGTCCCCGATCCCTGCGCCGCAGCCGAAGACCCACTGATCGTGCGCACGCGGGACGACGGCCGTGAGAAGGCGTCCTGCGGCATAGAGCGGGAGTGTCACGAGCTTTCGCGCGTTCCCCGCACCGAACGAGAAGGACGCCACCCCGTGAGCCTATCGCCCGCGCCGCGGGCTCCGTCTCAGGGGGTGGCGTCCCTACCCGTGCGGGTCTACTGCTGAAGAGCGCCGAGCGTGACGTCGACCGTCCGGGTCTCCCCGTCGCGGACGAAGGTCACGGTCGCATCGCTGCCGGCGGCGGCCGCCCGCACCTGCGCGGTGAGGTCGACCGAGTCGGTCACCGGCACGCCGTTGAAGGCGGTGACGACATCGCCCTCGCGGAGCCCGGCGGCTGCGGCCGCGCCGCCCTCGACAGCCTCCTGGATGTACGCGCCGGTCATGGTCGAGCCCTCGACCTGAGCGGCCGAGACCACGTTGGCCCCGAGGAGGCCGTGGGTGGCTTCACCGTCTTCGATGATCTCGTCGGTGATGCGCTGGACGATGTCGGACGGGATCGAGAACCCCACGCCGATCGATCCGGAGCCGTCGGCCGAGCCGCCCGCGGTCGCGATGGCCACGTTGATGCCGATGAGCCTGCCCTCGGAGTCGACGAGCGCGCCGCCGGAGTTGCCCGGATTGATGGCGGCGTCCGTCTGGATGACCGCGATCTTGATCGACTCGCTGGGTGCCTGCCCGTTCGGCCCCTGACCGAAGTCGAACTGGAACGGGCCGCCCTGCTCGCCCTGCTCGCCCTGGCCGCCGTCGCCCTGGTCCTCGTCCGCGTCGCCCGAATCGGGAGCGGCCGACGACGCGATCTCGATCGACCGGTTGAGAGCGCTGACGATGCCGGTCGTGACGGTGTTCGACAGCCCCAGCGGAGCACCCACGGCGATCGTCTCGTCCCCGACGTTGAGGTCGGACGAGGAGGCGAAATCGATGGGCGTCAGGCCTTCGGCATCCTGCAGCTTGATGACGGCCAGATCGTACGTCGGATCGGTTCCGACGACCTCGGCGTCGTACACGCGGCCGTCCGAGGTGGTGACGCGGATGACCGCGTCGCCGGTGGCGCCGTCGAGCGTCACGACGTGGGTGTTCGTCACCACGTAGCCGTCCTCGCTCAGCACGACGCCGGAGCCGGTTCCGCTGCCGCTGTCGCTGGTGGCCTCGATGGTCACGACGCTCGGCACGACCTTCGCCGCGATCGCGGTGGTCTGGTTCACGGAGTCCGTGTCGTTCACGGTGACCGTCGCGGGGCCCGCGGCGGGAACGGTGCCGTCGGGAGAGAAGAGGTTCACGCCCGCGTACGCGCCACCGAGACCCGCCGCACCTCCGACGATCGCCGCGGCGACGACCAGTCCGACGACCTTGCCCGCGCCGCTCGGCTTCTTCGGAGCCCGGGGTGCCGTGGGGACGGCGGAGGTGGTGGCGGCCTGGCCGAACGCGGCGCCCTGCGGCTGACCCGCGTACTGCTGGGGTGCGGCGGGCTGGCCGGCGTAGCCCTGCGGTCGTGCATACGCCGGCGCGGGGTAGCCGGCCGGCGGCGCAGACGGCGACGCGGGCGAACTCGACTGAGCGGCCTGCCACGCCGGAGTGGCCGGAGGCGCGGGCTGCGGTGTCTGCGGTGCCGGCTGCGATGCCGGCGACGACGTCTCGGCGCCGTTCACGGGCGCGGCATCGGGCGTGCTCGCGGTCGGGTCCGCGGGGTTCTGGTCTGCGGGGCTGTTGCCCGGGATGTCGCTCATGGTTGCTCCTTCTTCCAAGCACTCACCACAGTGCCCACCGATGCTGTGCGTTTCTTATGCCCTGAATGGGACGGGACTATGCGATCCGCCTGAACAGGTCGAGTACCGTGATCCGATGCGAGACATCCCCGGAGCTTGGCACCGCACCGTTTCCGGAGCGGGGCTCGTCGGTGCCGACGGGGCCATCCGTCCCACCATCTTCGCCGAGATGTCGGCCCTCGCGGCCGAAACCGGCGCGATCAACCTGGGTCAGGGCTTCCCCGACGAGGACGGACCCCGTGCGGTGCTCGAGGCGGCGCGGGAGGCGATCGCGAACGGGGTCAACCAGTACCCGCCGGGTCGCGGCATGCCCGACCTCCTCGCGGCGATCGCCGAGCATCAGGAGCGGTTCTACGGCCTCCGCCTCGATCCCGCGCGTCACGTCCTCGTCACCGCGGGCGCGACGGAGGCTCTGGCAGCCTCCCTCCTCGCCCTCACCGGGTCGCCCGACGACGAGGTCGTCGTCTTCGAGCCGTTCTACGACTCCTACGCCGCCGTGGTCGCGCTCGCGGGCGCGCGCCTGGTGACCGTGCCGCTGCGGTGGCCGCGGTTCCAGCCCGACCTCGACGAGTTGCGTCGCGCCGTCAGCGACCGCACGCGGGTCATCGTCGTCAACGACCCGCACAACCCGACCGGTGCGATCCTCACCGACGAGGTGCGCACCGAGATCGTGCGGCTCGCCGAGCGTCACGGCGCGATCATCGTGACCGATGAGGTGTACGAGCACCTCGTCTTCGAATCGCCCCACGTGCCGATCGCCACCCTCCCCGGCGCCTGGGAGCGCACGCTCACCATCTCGTCGGCCGGCAAGACGTTCTCGACGACGGGCTGGAAGATCGGGTGGGTGTCCGGCCCGGAGGACCTCGTCTCCGCCGTCCTGGCGGTCAAGCAGTTCCTCACCTACGTCAACGGGAGTCCCTTCCAGCCTGCCATCGCCGTGGGTCTGCGGCTCGGCGACGAGTTCTTCCGCCAGATCTCCGAGACCCTGCGACGCAAACGGGATCTCCTCGGCGACGGGCTCCGCGCCGCCGGGTTCGCGGTCTCGGTGCCGGCGGGCTCGTACTTCACCGTCGCCGATGCCGGAGGGCTCGGCGCGACGGATGCCTCGGCCTTCTGCCGCGAGCTTCCCGCGCGGGCGGGAGTGGTGGCGATCCCCCTCACCGCGTTCACCACCCCCGAGCGGCGGGCCGAGTACGCCCCGCTCGTGCGGTTCGCGGCATGCAAGCGCGTCGAGGTGCTCTCGGAGGCGGCATCCCGCCTCGCCGCCGCGCGCTGACGTCAGACGTCGCGTGCGACGACGTCGAACCTCCGCAGCCGCAGCGCCGGATTCACGCGCCTGACCCTCTCGACCGCGGAGGGGTCGAGGTGGGCGACGGCGACGTCGGTCGCGGTGCCGATCGCCGCCAGCTCCACCCCCTGCGGGTCGACCACCATCGAGCATCCGACGCCGAGCGGCGGCGGGTGGTCGGCGGCCGCGACGAAGACGGTGTTCTCGATGGCCCTGGCGTGGAGGAGAGTGCGCCAGTGATGCTCCTTGAGCGGGCCGCGCACCCACTCCGCCGGGACGGCGAACACGTCGGCGCCCGCGTCGACGAGAGTGCGCGCCATCTCCGGGAATCGCAGGTCGTAGCAGGTCATCAGCCCGATGCGGAGTCCGTCGACGGTGAAGGTCTCCGGTGGAGCGGGGACGCCCGGCTGCACCCAGTCCGACTCCCGCTGCCCGAACGCGTCGTAGAGATGCAGCTTCCGATAACGGGCGACCAGTCCGGCCGGCCCGACGGCGACGACGGTGTTGTGCACTCGGCGCCCGTCGGGCGCCTCCTCCAGCAGCCCGGCGACGACGTGGATCGATTGGGTCGACGCGATGGTCGCGAGCCCGCGGACGAAGGGCCCGTCGAGCTCCTGCGCGTTCTCGACGAGCGATGCGTCGAACGGGTCGATGAAGAAGCTCGAGTACTCCGGGAACACCACCACCCGCGCGCCCCGCGCTGCGGCGACGGTCGCCAGATGGGCGATGGTCGCGAGGTTCGCCTCGCCGTCGGCTGTGGGGGCGAACTGGGCGACCGCGACCCCGACCGCGGCGTCCGAGGTCATGGGTGGGCCTCGTCGCGGACTTTGGCACGGAGCACGAGCGGAGCGACGACCCACAGCACGAGGATGAGGCCGCCGAGCACCCCGACGGTCCACCAGGCCGACGTCCCGCCGACCACGACGTCGAACACGAAGGCCACGACGCCGACGACGAGGACCGAGACCGTGAAGAGCGCCGTGATGAGCGCGGCGTGGCCATAGGCGACCACCTCCGCCTTGGCGCGCTGCTGGAAGAGGACGCGGTGCAGCGCCACGGGCGCGAGCGCGATGATCGCGCTGAGGGCCGACATCACCACGAGTGTGAGGTAGATGGTGCGCTGCCCCTCCGAGAGATCCGCGAATCCGGGTTGGAAGGCCAGGGCGAGCAGGAAGCCGGTCAGGATCTGCGTGCCGGTCTGCAGCACGCGGAGCTCCTGGAGCACCTCGTTCCAGTTGCGGTCGGCGCGCTCGGTGGCCGACTCGTCGCGACCGTCGTCGCGGTCGTCGTGCGGGTTCGCTCCCTCGGGCATACCCACATCCTCGCCGGTGGGGCGAGCGGGCGGCAAGGGAGCCGGGCCCGTGTCGCGACCCCCTCCGCAACCGTGCTAGGCTTTCATCTTGTGCCGCGGGGTGGAGCAGCTCGGTAGCTCGCTGGGCTCATAACCCAGAGGTCGCAGGTTCAAATCCTGTCCCCGCAACAGAACGAAGAAGGCGTCCCGGATGGGGCGCCTTCTTCTTTTCCTCCCGCGTCGACGTCGCCCGCTCAGCGGCGCGCTTTGTGGACACCCCCTTCGGAACCCTTGTATCATCGTCAAACGAGATCGCTAGGTAAACTAGCGAATGACGAGAGGATCCCGATGACCGACGCCGACCATGTGGTCCTCCTCGACGACGAGGGGCGGGCCATCGGCACCGCCCCCAAGAGCAGCGTCCACGGGACGGACACGGCACTCCACCTGGCCTTCTCCTGCCACGTCGTCAACCCCGAGGGCCAGGTCCTGGTCACCCGGCGCGCGCTGGACAAGAAGACCTGGCCCGGCGTGTGGAGCAACTCGTTCTGCGGACATCCTCGTCCCGCGGAGCCGGTGCTCACGGCGGTGCACCGCCGAGCCGAGTTCGAGCTGGGCCTGAAGCTCACCGACATCGAGCTGGCCCTCCCCCTGTTCCGCTACCGCGCCACCGATGCGAACGGAATCGTCGAACACGAGGTCTGCCCGGTGTACACGGCCCTCACCTACGACGAGCCCGTGCTGAATCCCCTCGAGGTGGTCGACGCCCGGTGGGTCGATCCCGCCGAGCTCGCGGCATCGCTCGAGACGACACCCTGGGCCTTCAGCCCGTGGCTGGTCCTGCAGGCGCAGCAGCTTCACCTTTTCGACACCGTCGCCCAACGCCGACGAGCGTCATGATCGCGCTTCCCTCGCACCCGCGCGTCGACTCCGCGATCGACGAGGCGGTCGCGCGCGTCGTCTCACGCGCGCACCTGCTCGGTCCCGGCTTCGGAGCACTGGGCGACGCGGTCGCTCGCGCTACCCAAGGCGGCAAGCGGTTCCGCCCGGCCCTCGTGTCCGCGTCGTTCGACGCCTTCGGCGGTGACCGCGAACGCTCACCCGGGCTCTACTCCGTCGCCGCGGCGTTCGAGCTGCTGCACACCGCGTTCGTCGTCCACGACGACGTGATCGACCACGACACCGAGCGCCGGGGAGTCCCCAACGTCGCGGGCGAGTTCCGCGCGCGGGCACGGGAGCGAGAGGCGGATGCCGCGGGCGCGGCGCTGCTCGGCGACGCCGCCGCGATCCTCGCCGGCGACCTGCTCCTGCACGAGGCGCTCCGCCTCGTCGCGCTGGCCGACGTCGACCCCGTCGCGCGCGAGCGACTCCACGCGCTGGTCGACGACGCCGTCTACGTCTCCGCGGCGGGCGAGCTCGCCGACGTGGAGAACAGCGTCGTCAAGGCGCAGGCGAGCACCGCCGACGCCTTCGACGCCGCGTTCAACAAGACCGCCGTCTACTCCTTCCGGGCGCCGCTCGAGGCAGGCGCCGTGCTGGCGGGCGCCTCGAGCGCCGCCATCGAAGTCATCCAGACCGCCGGCGGGCAGCTGGGACTCGCCTTCCAGCTCGTCGACGACCTCATCGGCGCCTTCGGCACCGCCGAGCAGGCGGGGCGTGCCAGCGGCGGCGACCTCCGCGAGTCCAAGCGCACCCCGCTCGTGGCCCTCGCGCGTGAGACCGCGTCGTGGTCGCGCGTGAGCGACGCGCTGGCCGTCGCGCACACCGGGCCCATCGCGGTGAGGAAGGCGCAGGCGGCCCTCGAGCGCAGCGGCGCGCCGACACGCCTGAGGGCGGTCATCGGGTCCACACTCGAACAGGTGCGCACCGCATCCCTCGACCCCTCGCTCCCGCCCGCCGCGGGCGAGCTCCTCCGCGACATCGCCGACGGCATGGAGAGGCGCATTCCGTGAGTTCCCGTCCCCGCGAGGCCGAGGCGACCGGCCTCGAACTCTACGACCGCACCGCGCGCGATGCGGCAGCCACCGTGATCTCGCGCTACTCGACGTCGTTCGCCCTCGCCTGCCGGCTGCTCGGTCCCCGGCCGCGTCCGCACGTGCGGACCGTGTACGCGCTCGTGCGGATCGCCGACGAGATCGTCGACGGCCCCGCCACGGCCGCGGGACTGTCGACCGACGCCGCGCGCCAGGTCCTGGACGACCTCGAGTCCGAGACTCTCGCCGCCGTGGAGCGCCGGTACAGCTCGAATCTGGTCGTCCACGCGTTCGCCCTCACCGCGCGCGAATGCGGGATCGGCGAAGATCTCGTGCGCCCGTTCTTCGCATCGATGCGCACCGACCTCACGCAGAGCAGCCACGACGGAGCCTCGCACGACGCGTACGTCTACGGCTCCGCCGAAGTGGTCGGGCTCATGTGCCTGCAGGTCTTCGTGAACGCGGGGTCGCCGCATCCGGTGTCGCCCTCCGCGGATCTCGTCGACGGAGCCCGTCGCCTCGGCGCGGCGTTCCAGGACGTCAACTTCCTCCGCGACCTCGATCACGACGCACAGGCCCTCGGCCGCGACTACCTCGGAGTGGCGGAGGGCGCGGTCGACCGCGAGCAGGTGCTCGACCGGATCGATGCGGATCTCGCCGCGGCGGCGGCCGTGATCCCCCGTCTGCCCGCTGACTGCCGACGGGCGGTGACCGCGGCACACGATCTCTTCGCCGAGCTCTCCGCCCGCCTGCGCAGCGCACCAGCGCCGTCGAGGAGAGTGCGCGTGCCCGACATCGTCAAAGCACGCCTGGCCGCACGGGCGGCGCTCGGTTTCGCACCGCGGGAGGTGCGCGCGTGAGCGGCGGGGAGCCCCGCACCCCGGGCACTGCCGTGGTCATCGGCGGCGGCATCGCGGGTCTCGCCTCCGCCGCCCTGCTCGGCGCGGAGGGCTGGTCCGTCACGGTGCTCGAGGCGCGCGATGACGTCGGCGGCCGGGCAGGCTCGTGGGAGCGGGACGGGTTCCGCTTCGACACCGGTCCGAGCTGGTACCTGATGCCCGAGGTGTTCGATCACTTCTTCCGGCTGCTGGGAACGACGGCGGAGGAGCAGCTGAACCTCGTTCCGCTGGATCCCGCGTACCGGGTGTACTCCGATCCCGCGACGGGCCGCGAACACCTCGACGTGCGTTCGGGGCGCGAGGCGGCGACGGCCCTGTTCGAGTCGGTCGAGCCGGGAGCGGGTGCCCGGCTCGCGGCCTACCTCGACTCCGCCGGAGACGCCTACGACCTCGCCGTCACCCGCTTCCTCTACGACACCTACGAGACCACCGCGGGCTTGCGCGACCCTGCCCTGCTTCGTCGCCTGCCGCAGCTCGCTCCGCTCCTCACGCGCAGCCTGGCGTCCTACGTCGATCGGCGCTTCGACGACCCGCGGCTGCGGCAGATCCTCGGCTACCCGGCCGTGTTCCTCGGCGGCTCTCCGTACGGCGTGCCGAGTCTCTACCACCTGATGAGCCACCTCGACCTCGATGACGGTGTCCTCTATCCGCAGGGCGGCTTCACCGAGATCATCCGCGCCGTCGAACGCCTGGCCGTGGCATCCGGAGCCCGCATCGAGACCGGAGCGCGCGTGGCGGGGATCGACACCGCGGCGGGTGCTGCGACGGGCGTCACCCTGCACGACGGCCGCAAGATCGCCGCCGACCTCGTCGTCTCGACGGCCGACCTCCACCACACCGAGACGACACTGCTGCCCCGCGAGCTGCAGACCTACCCGGAGTCGTGGTGGTCGAAGCGCGCGCCCAGCCCCGGCGCGCTGCTCCTCCTGCTGGGAGTCGAGGGATCCCTCCCCCAGTTGGCCCACCACACGCTGCTGTTCGCCGACGACTGGCGCACGAACTTCGACGACATCTTCGGCTCGGACACCCGCATCCCCGACCCCGCGTCACTCTATGTCTGCCGCCCGAGCGCGACGGATCCCTCCGTGGCGCCGCCCGGTCACGAGAACCTCTTCGTGCTCGTGCCGGTTCCGGCCGACCCCTCGCTCGGCCGGGGCGGCGTCGACGGCGCGGGAGATCCCGGCATCGAAGCGGCGGCGGATCGCGTCATCGAGCAGCTCGCGCGCTGGTGCGACATCCCCGACCTCGCCGACCGCATCGTGGTGCGCCGTACGATCACTCCGGGCGACTTCGAGGCCGATCTCGGCTCCTGGCGGGGAAACGCCCTCGGGCTCGCGCACACGCTCGGGCAGAGCGCGGTGTTCCGTCCGCGCAACGCCTCGCGTAAGGTCACCGGACTCTCGTACGCGGGCGGCTCGGCCCTTCCGGGAATCGGACTGCCGATGTGCCTCATCTCGGCCGAGCTCGTGGTCAAGCGCCTGCGCGGCGACCGCTCTCTGGGGCCGATCGCCGAACCGGTGAAGGTCTGACGTGCCAGGTCTGTACCTCGCCGCCATCCTGCTCTCGGCGGCCGGCATCGCGCTGATCGACCGCCGGTGGCGGCTCGCCGCCTGGCATGCTCCCGGGCGCACCGCGGCGGCCGTCGCGATCGGGGTCGCGTTCTTCCTCGCGTGGGATGCCGTCGGCATCGCGACCGACGTCTTCCGCAAGGGCGACAGCGTCCTGTTCGTCGGAATCGATCTCGCCCCGGAGCTGCCGCTCGAGGAAGTGTTCTTCCTGGCCTTCCTCTGCTACCTCGCCCTGGTGGCGTGGTCCGGCGCGCAGCGGCTGCTGGCGCGGAGGCGGGCGACGGATGCCGTCGGCTCGAGGACAAAGGAGGCCCGATGACGTACTCGCTCATCGTGCTGCCGTTCGCGCTGCTCACGGCTCTTGTCGTGCTCGCGACGGTTAGGCGACCCGCCTTCGGACGTCGCATGGGTGCGTCGGGGATCGCCGCGGCGGTCCTCGTGATCCTCACGGCCATCTTCGACAACGTCATGATCGCCTCCGGTCTCGTCGCCTATCCCGAGCAGCAGAGCTCAGGAATCCGGATCGGCGTCGCGCCGATCGAGGACTTCTCGTATGCGATCTGCGCGGCGTTCCTCGTGCCCGCGGTCTACGTGCTGCTCGCGCCGCGCCGCGCGGCAACCGTCGAGGAGGCTCCGTGAGCGGCGACCTTCGCACCGGCACGATCGCGCGCGAGCTGTTCGTGTCCTCACGGCCGATCAGCTGGATCAACACGGCCTACCCGTTCGCGGCCGCGTACCTCCTCACCACGCGGCAGGTCGACGTCACCTTCGTCGTGGGCACTCTGTTCTTCCTGATCCCGTACAACCTCGCGATGTACGGGATCAATGACGTCTTCGACTACGAGTCAGACCTCCGCAACCCCCGCAAGGGGGGTGCGCATGGCGCCGTCCTCGATCGACGGATGCACCCGATCACGCTGTGGGCAGCGGGCCTGTCCTGCGCCCCGTTCGTCGTCTACCTGGTGATCGTGGGCGACCCGGCGTCATGGCTCGTGCTCGCCGCGAGCCTGTTCTTCGTGGTGTTCTACAGTGCGCCGCCGCTGCGGCTGAAGGAGGTTCCCTTCGCCGACTCGCTGACCAGCAGCATCCACTTCTTCTCCCCCGCCGTGTATGCGCTCGTCCTGGCCGGAGCGGAATGGACCTGGCAGCTGGCGGCGGTCATCGTCGCGTTCGGACTGTGGGGCGTGGCTTCGCACGCCTTCGGCGCGGTGCAGGATGTCGCCGCCGATCGCGAGGCCGGGATCTCGTCGATCGCCACCGCCCGCGGCGCGCGCTGGACGGTGCGCTTCGCGTTTGCCTGCTATGCGGCAGCGGGTGCAGTGATGCTCGCGACGGCCTGGCCCGGACCGCTCGCAGCGATCGTGGCCGTTCCCTATCTCGTCGCCGTCTGGCCCTTCCGAAACATCACGGACGACACCGCGACCGAAGCGACGCGCGGATGGCGGCGCTTCCTCTGGATCAATCAGCTCGCCGGATTCCTCGTCACCCTGCTCCTGATCTGGTACTGGCTGATCACCGCATGACGGAAGGGGGCCGATCCCACCGGACCGGCCCCCTTCCGTGACGGGTTGGTTCCTACTCCTGAGCGCCGAGCTCGATGAGCTTCTCGACAGCGGCCGTGAGCGCCTCGTCGGCTTCGGCGAAGGCCGTGAGGTCGCCCGCCTGCAGGGCCGCGTCGCGGGCGAGCATCGCCTCCTGCGCGTCCTGGAGCGCAGCCTGATACTCGCTCGACGGAGCCTCCGGCTCGCTCGGCTCCGACGGCTCGGTCGGTTCCGGCGTCGGGGTCGGCCCCGGCGTCGGCTCGACGTCGTCGTCGCCGGCGTTCGCGCCGGAGTCGCCGCCGAACAGCGAATCGAGCGCTTCGTTCAGGGTGTCCTCGAACGCGATGTCGTTGCCGAACGACACGAGCACCTTCTGCAGCGTCGGGAGCTTCGTGGCACCCGACGACTGCACGAACACCGGCTGGACATACAGCAGGCCGCCCCCGACGGGCAGAGTGAGCAGGTTGCCGTTGAGGACCTCGGACTGGCCCTGTTTCAGCAGGTTGATCTGCGACGACACCTGGGTGTCGGCGTTGAACGTGTTCTGGACCTGGCCGGGACCGGGGACGGGTGTGTCGGCGTCGATGACGAGCATCCGCAGCTTGCCGTACTCCGGACTCTTCTCGCCCGCCTCGCTGCCCGCGTTCGAGTCCACCGCCAGGTACCCCATGAGCACGTTCCGCGCGTTCCCGCCGGTCGACGACGGGATGAACGACGTGAACATCGAGTACGTGGGGGCTTCCTGACCCGGCATCTGCATCGTCAGGTAGTACGGGGGCTGCAGCTGCGTGTCCGCCTGCGGGTCATTGGGCGTCTGCCACCGGTTGTCGCTCTGATAGAACGACCGCGCGTCGTCGACGTGGTAGACCCCGAGCACGGTCCGCTGGACCTTGAACAGGTCGGTCGGGTAGCGCACGTGGCTCATCAGCTCGCTGGACATCTCGCTGATGGGCAGCACCGTCGAGGGGTACACGTTCTGCCACGACTTCAGCACCGGATCCTCTTCGTCCCACGCGTAGAGCGTGACCGAGCCGTCGTACGCGTCGACGGTCGCCTTGACGGAGTTGCGGATGTAATTGATGTCGTCGAGAGCGAAGCGCGGTGCCGGGTTCGACGAGTCGGAGATCGCCGCCGCGAGGCTCACGGTCGACGAGTACGGGTAGTTGGCGCTCAGCGTGTAGCCGTCGACGATCCAGACGATCCGCCCGTCGACGACGCTCGGGTACGGGTCGCTGTCGAGGGTCAGGTAGGGAGCGACCTTCTGCACCCGCAGCGACGGGTCGCGGTCGTAGAGGATCTGCGAGTCCTCGTTGACGTAGTCGGAGAAGAGGATCTGCTCGGCCTGGAACTTCAGCGCGTAGATGAGGCGGTTGAAGACGCTTCCGATGCTGGGGCCGCCGTCGCCCTCGAACGTCGTCTTCACCTCGCTCCCGCCGTCGCCGCCGGTCGGGTAGTCGAGCTCGACCGGCTCCGCCCCTTCCGGCGCACCCACGATCGAGTACGGCGGCGAGTACTCGCCGAAGTACACGCGCGGCTGGAAGTTCTCCTGGTCGGAGAGAAAACCGGCCGCAGGGATGCCGCGCTCGAGGAAGACCGGGTCGCCGTCGCCGGTGCGGTCGTTGCCCTTCGCAGCGACGAGGCCGTAGCCGTGGGTGTAGACGACGGCGGAGTTCTGCCAGTCGGCGGCCGCGCCGAGCTCCTCGAGGTTGAGCTCTCGCACCGAGACCACCGTGTCCTGCGAGACGCCGTCGATGTCGTACCGGTCGACGTCGAGCGGATCGGCGAACTGGTAGTAGCCGCGGTACTGCTCGAGCTGCCGGACGGTCGGCGAGATGATCGCCGGGTCCATGATGCGGATCTGGGCCGTGGTCGCCGCGTCTTCGCGCAGCTGGCCGGCCTCGGCATCCGTCACCGCCTGGAAGTCCTGCTTCTCGAGCCCGTCCACGCCGTACGCCTCGTGCGTCATGTCGACGTTGCGCTGGTAGTACTCCTGCTCGAGCGTGAAGCGGTTGGGCTGCACCTGGAAGGTGTTGACCACCCACGGGTACCCGATGCCGAGCACGATCGCCGAGACGACGAGCAGCGCCGTGGCGATGAGCGGGAAGCGCCAGCGGCCGACGACGGCCGTGATGAAGAACAGCAGCGCCACGACCAGCGCCGCGAGGGCGAGGATCGTCTGGCCGGGGATGATGGCGTTGACGCCGGTGTAGCCGGGGCCGGTGATGCGGTCCCCCGGCTCGACGAGCGTCTTGTAGCGGTCGAGCCAGAGGCTCGCCGCCTGCACGAGGAGGTACAGCCCCGCGATCACGGCGAGCTGGATGCGAGCGGCCTTCGAGATGCGCAGCTCGCGCTGCCCGACGCGGACCGAGCCGTACAGGTACGAAACGAGCGCCGTCACCAGGAGGCACACCAGGAGCACAGCCGAGACGAAGCCCACGAGCGCGCTGTAGAACGGCATGGCGAAGAGGTAGAAGCCGGTGTCGAGACCGAACTGCGGATCGGTCGTCTCGGTGGCGACGCCGTTGAACCACAACCACGTGGTCTCCCACTGCGCCGATGCGGCGAAGCCGGCGAAGAAGCCGAAGAAGACCGGGATCCCCCACATCGCGAGGCGACGCAGCGGCTCGACGACCTCCTGGTAGCGGTCGAGCTGCGAGCTCAATCGCGCGTAGACGGGACGGAGGCGGTAGGCGAGCTGGATCGACAGCCACACGGGCACCGCCATGCCGAGGAACCCGACGACGAACATGACGACGCGGGCGACCCACTGGGTGATCAGGACCGAGTCGAACCCGAGCTGGTCGTACCAGAGGAAGTCGGCATAGAGATTGGCGAACACGAAGAACGCGGCCACGAGGGCGGCGATGATCGCGAGGGAGATGGCGATGACGCGTCGGGAGCGCGAGGGTGTGGCCGGGGTCGGCGCCGAGGTCGTGGTCACGGTCCCATCCTAGGTGCGCGGTTCTGAGCGGCCGCCGAGTCCGCGCTGGGCGAAATCCCGGAGAATCTCGCGCCGGTCATGACGTGCACGTCGGCAGGGCGTCCACATCCGCGCCGTCGCGGACCGTCTCGAGTGCGGCGAGCGCGTCGTCGAGCGTTTCGACCGAGAACACCTGGAGCCCGTCGGGGACGTGACCGACGACCTCGTCGCAGTTCGATGCCGGCGCGAGGAACCACTCCGCGCCCGCGTCCTTCGCTCCCCAGAGCTTCTGGCGGATGCCGCCGATCGGGCCCACCTCGCCCCCGGCGGTGATGGTCCCCGTGCCTGCGACCTGCTCGCCGCCGTTCAGCTGGCCCGGGGTGAGGGTGTCGATGATCCCGAGCGCGAACATCATCCCGGCGCTCGGACCGCCGACGTTGTTGAGCTGGATCGCCACATCGATCGGGAAGTCGTAAGCGGCCATGAGGGTGATTCCGAGCAGCAGAGTCTTCTCGCCGTCGACCTCGGTCTCCTTCGGCGCCACCGAGACCGCCTGCTCGTCGCCGTCGCGCTCGATCAGCAGCTCGACCGGGTCACCGCCGCCTTCGTTGACGATCTCGCGCAGCTGCGCGGCATCCGCCACCTCCGTGCCGGCTGCGGCGAGGATGACGTCGCCCTCTTCCAGCACCCCCTGCGCCGCGGAATCCTCGACGAGCGAGTGCACGGTGAGCTTCGCGCCGACGTCGTAGCCGAGCTCGGTCAGGGCGGCGGCCGTGGCCTCCTGCTGGGAGTCGATCATCATCGCGGCGCTCTCGGAGTTGCGCTCCTCGGTCGTCGTGCCCTCGGGGAAGACGCTCTCGATCGGCAGCACCGCCTTGGTCGGATCGAACCACGCCATCGCCAGCTCGAACCAGGAGGGAGTGCGTTCGCGGTTGCCGACGACCTGCACCGTCAGCAGGTCGAGGGCACCCTCGGTCGGGAAGGTCTCCGCGCCCTCGACCGAGATGAGCGGCACCTCTTCGCCGTCCGCGGACGCCGCTGTTCCGAGCGTGTTGTACACGGGCCCCGGCCGCTGGATGACGTACGAGGTGGGGAGGAAGGTGATGACGAGGAGGACAACCAGGGAGATCGCGAGCGCCCACATCCCGATGAGGGCGGTGCGGGACAGGCGCCGCCGCGGGGCGGGCGCGATCGTGACGTTCTCGTCGAACAGGGCCACCGGGACCTCTTCCTGCCTGGTCGTTCGCGACCGGCGTAAGTCACGCGAGGCTCTGCCGGAGAGTGCGAGGGATGCTGGGACTAGCGTAGAACGCGACGTCATGAACCGGCTGAAAGGCGGCTGAAGTGGCAGACGACGATCGCAGTCCCGAAGACGAGTTCCAGGAGCTGATCCGCCAGCTGTTCGGCGGCGGCGCGGGAGGGCTCGACCCCGAGCAGCTCTCACAGCTGTCCGGGATGAACATCGATCCGGCCATGATGCAGACGGTCATGCGGCACCTGCAGGGCGCGTTCGCCGGGGCCTCGGACGACGGAATCTCGTGGGACCTCGCCCAGCGCCAGGCCCTGCACATCGCCAACCAGGACGGCCTCGGCGTGACCGCCGGTCAGCGCACCGACCTGGATCAGGCGTTCGCGCTGGCCACGCTGTGGCTCAGCGAGGCGACCACGATCTCCGATCTCGCCTCGCCGCCCCGGACGCTGACTCGCGGCGGCTGGGTGGAGGCCACGCTGCCGGTCTGGCAGCAGCTGGCGGAACCCGTGGCGACGAGCATCGCCGACGCGCTCACCAGCGCCCTCAGCGAGCAGGCGCCGGACGACATGCAGGGGCTGATCCAGGGCGCGAGCCGCCTCATGCGAACCGTCGGCGGATCGCTCTTCGCCTCTCAGCTCGGCCAGGTCGTGGGGAACCTGTCGAAGGAGGTGGTCAGCGGCGGCGACGTGGGCATCCCCCTCATGCCCGACGGCGAAGCCGCCATCCTGCCCCAGAACTTCGCCGACTTCGGGCGCGACCTCGAGGTCCCTGAAGATCAGCTCGCCCTGTACGTCGCCACGCGCGAGCTCGCCCACGCCCGCCTGTTCCGGCACGCCCGGTGGCTGCGCCTGCACGTCATCTCGCAGGTGACGGAGTTCGCCCGCGGCGTGCACGTCGACACGGCGGCGCTCGAAGAGCTCGCCTCGCGGTTCGACCCGTCTCAGCCGGACGAGCTCCGCAGCGCGCTCGAGAGCGGCGCGCTGCTCCCCGAGCGTTCGGAAGCGCAGGACGCGGCGCTCGCGCGCCTCGAGAACCTGCTCGCCACCATCGAGGGGTGGGTGGAGGTCGTGACCGCCGAAGCCACGTCCCGCCTGCCCGCGGCCGACAGGATCGCCGAGGCGGTGCGGCGGCGGCGCGCGGTCGGGGGCCCTGCCGAAAGAGCACTCGGCTCGCTCGTCGGTCTCGAGCTGCGTCCCCGCCGGATGCGCGAGGCCGCGGCGATGTGGCGCGCGGTGACGGACGCGGTCGGGGTCGCGGCGCGCGACGCGCTGTGGGACTATCCCGACCTCATGCCGGGCGCCGAAGACATCGACGATCCGGGTGCGCTCGTGGCCCGGCTCGAGGCGCGGGCCCGAGGCGAGGAGCCGGCACCGGACGAGCTCGACGACGCTCTTGCTCGGCTGCTCGCCGGCGAGGATCTCCCCGCCGAAGACGACGACGGCGCACCGGAGGATCACCGGCCGGTGTAGCGGTTCCTCCCCAGCGGGCGTTCGCCCGCGAGTCGGACGGCCGTGCTGTGGATACGCCGCGGATCGTGACTGCGGACGGTCACAATCGGGGAATGCTTCGCATCCACCCCGCCTTCCCGCCGCTGTGGCGCTCGGCCGACACCATCCAGTTCGGCATCGAGGCGGTCGCTGTCATCGACGATCCCGCTCCCTGGCAGCAGCGTCTCGTGCGCGAGCTCGAACACGGCATGCCCGAGGGGGCGGTGGTCCCGTTCGCGATGGCGGCAGGCGCCTCCGCGCGGGCGGCCGAGACCTTTCTCGACGACCTCGGCGGCGCGCTCGTCCCGGCTGATCGCGAGACCCTCGCGGTGCGGGTGCAGGCCGCGGGCGACGTGCCCGAGTCGCACCTCCGCACGGTCGCGCAGGCGATGGCCGTGTCCGGGTGCCGCGTGCAGGTGGCGCACGGCTTCGACGAGCCGGGCGCCGGCATGGCGGATGCCTCCACCCTGGTGGTGGTCTCGCATCGGCTCGTTCCTCCGGCGTTCGCGGCTCGCCTGATGGCCGACGACGTCCCGCACCTTCCTGTGGTGATCGCGCCAGACCGCTCCGAGATCGGTCCCCATATCGTGCCGGGTCGGACGGCCTGTCTCGCGTGTGAGGCCGCGCACCGGCGCGAGGCCGACGAAGCGTGGCCCGCGATCGCAGCGCAGCTCCTGGGGCGGCCCGTCGGGGAGGTCGACGAGGCGATGATCTGGGAAGCCGGGATCGTCGCCGCGAGAATGCTCGGCTCGACCGCGGCGGTCAGCGCGACGGGGCGCGGGCGCTCCCGCTGGGCCGAGCGCTCGATGGTGCTCCACGCCGGATCCCTGCTGCGGACCGCCCGGTCGCACCGGCCGCACGCAGACTGCCGGTGCCGATCTCTCGCAGGAAACGGGACGGCTGACGGTCCCGGGCACCGCGTGCCCATGACACCGAGAGCGTTCGCGCGGCCCGCGTGATGCCGACGTAGGCCAGCCGCCTCTCCTCGTCGACCTGCTCGAAGGTCGTCGCATACGAGATCGGGAGCAGACCTTCAGCGAGTCCGACCAGATGGACGTGATCCCACTCGAGGCCCTTCGCGGCGTGGATCGTGGCGAGCGTCACCGTGCGCAGCGCCGGCTCGTCGTGCGTCTTCGCCCGGGCGGTGAGCTCGTCGGCGAACTCGCGGAGTGTGGTGCCCGCGGGAGCCTCCTCGGCCAACCGCAGGAGCGCCGCGCGCAGCTCCCAGGCGTCGCGAAGCGCTCCCCCGGCCTCGGGAGGCTCGTCCGTGAGGCCGAGAGACCGCAGCACGTCGCGCACCGTGTCAACCAGGCGCCCCTCGATCGGTGCGACCGAGGCTCCACGCAGCGCCATGATCCCCTGGCGCACCTCGGGGAGGTCGAAGAAGCGGCGTCCCCCCAGCACCGTCGATGCGATGCCGGCGTCGGCGAGCGCGCGGCCGATCTCGGCGGACTGCGCGTGAGCACGGTAGAGCACGGCGATGCGGCGCGGGTCGGTGCCCGACGCGATCTGCGCCGCGATGCGGGACGCGACGCCGCGAGCCTCGTCCAGGTCATCTTCGTACGCCGTCACCGAGGGCGTCTCGTCTTCGGCGGCACGGTGGGTCGCGGCGACGAGGTGGAGCGCTCCCGGCCGATCGCGCATCAGTTCGTTCGCGACCGCGAGGATCGCGGCATCCGATCGGTAGTTGGTCTCGAGACGCACGACCCGGGCACCCTCGTGACGCGCCTCGAAGTCGAGAAGGTAGCGCGCGTCGGCGCCGGCGAACGAGTAGATCGTCTGGCTGGCGTCTCCGACGACGCAGAGGTCGCGCCGGTCGCCCAGCCACAGCTCCAGGAGCCGGTTCTGAAGGGGCGACACGTCCTGGAACTCGTCCACCGTGAAGTGGCGGTACTGCTCGCGGACAGCCCGGGACACATGCGGCTCGGCCTCGAGCATGCCGGCGCACGCCAGCAGCACGTCCTCGAAGTCGAGCTGACGACGTTCGTCCTTCAACTTCTCGTAGGCGCGCTGAAGATCCACGACGCGCTCGACGGTGAGCCGTCCGATCCCCTTCGGGCGCGCCGCGGCGTACGCGTCCACGCTGAGCATGGAGACCTTCCGCCACTCGATCTCGCTCGCGACGTCCCGGAGGGTCGCAACGTCGGGGTCGAATCCGATGCCGTCCGCCGCGTGCGCGAGCAGGCGGACCTTGTTGTCGACGATGGCCGGGGCGGAGTCGCCCGCCAGCGTGGGCCAGAAGTAGTTCAGCTGGGCGAGCGCGGCCGCGTGGAAGGTGCGAGCCGAGACGCCCTCCACGCCGAGGGAGCGCAGCCGACCGCGCATCTCGCCGGCGGCCTTCGCGGTGAAGGTCACCGCCATGACGCGGCCCGGCGAGAATGCGCCGGTATCGACGCCGTGCGCGATGCGATGCGTGATGACACGCGTCTTGCCCGTACCGGCCCCGGCCAGCACCGCGACCGGACCCCGGAGTGCCTGCACAGCTTCGAGCTGCCGGTCGTCGAGGCCGTCCAGCGGACTCGCCGTCACGATGCGCCACCGTGCCAATCACGGATCAGACGGTGCGCGATCGACGCCGGTCCGGGCAGCCTGAGGTCGCCCTCTCCGGCCAGTCCCGCGCCGATCTCGTCGCGGGTGAACCATCGCACAGCGGCGATCTCGTCGCCGTCGGCGCGCGCTGACGCGTCGTCGGCGGCGGTCGCGATGAAACCGAGCATGAGCGACCGGCGGTAGGGCCATGCCTGCGAACCGCGATACTGCACGTCGACGACGTCGATGCCCGACTCCTCGGCCACCTCCCGTCGCACCGCGGACTCGAGGGACTCGCCCGCCTCGACGAAGCCGGCGAAACACGAGAAGCGGTTCTCGCCCCACAGCGCGTTCGAACCGAGCAGAAGGACGTCGGGGTCCGCCGCGCTCGTGATCGCCACGATCACCGCCGGGTCGGTCCGGGGGAAGTGCTGACGACCGCACGACGGACAGCGCCGTGACCAGCCCGCGTCGACCACCATCGTCAGCGCTCCGCAGGCGGGGCAGAACGACGAATCGAGCAGCCAGCGCGCGAGACTGAGCGCCTCGACGAAAGCTTCGGCGTCGGGAGCGTCGAGCGTGCCCCCCACCGCCCGGAGCGCCCCCCATCCCGCCGGTGCCTCGAAGGGATCGGTTTCACCCGCCTCGAACGCCGCAGCCAGCAGTGCGCGTCCGCCGCCGTCACGCCCCAGGAACGCCCACTCGGCACCGTCCGGCACGCGTTCCGCGGCGACCCACGACAGCCGCTCGGGGGTGACGAGAGGGGCGCGGTCGCCCGAGAGCACGAGCACGCGCGACGATTCGTCGACGCGGGCGCGTGCCAACAGGTCGGGATCCGATCGCTCGCCGGCGGCACGATCGACACCGGAGTCGGCGACGTGCCGGAACGGCGTACTGCCGGGCGCGGTCATCGGCGATCTCCGCTTCTCCGAGAGGGCGAGCCAGGGCGTGGCGCGGGGGTGGACGAGCGACACCGACCTACCCTGGGCACATGGCACGCTCACCCTTCACTCTAGCCGCGTCGGTCACGTCGGCTCTTCCCCGGGTCGGCGTCGTCGCGGTCGGTGAGCTCACCGAGCGGATGTCCGGCCGCTACGACTCGGCGGTCGCCGATCTCGACGACGGTCGCCGTGTCGTCGTCCGCGCGCCGGCGGACGCGGCCGCCACCCCCGAACTCGCGGCGGAGGTGCGCGCGCTGCGCGCACTGACGCCCGGAGTGCGCGGTCTGCTGCCCTTCCGCGCCCCTGAGCTTCTCGGCGAGACGGGCCTCGGCGACGCCCGCGCGGTCGTCGTCGACTTCCTCCCCGGCTACCGCGTCGATGCCGCCCACCTGCCACCCGGCCGCGGAGCCGCGACCTCCGTCGGAGCGGCGCTGGCCGCCCTCCACGCCTTGCCGCTGTCGATCGTGCGCACCGAGGGCCTTCCCGTCCGCACGCCTCAGCAGGTGCGCACCGACGCGTCCCGGCTGCTGGATCGGGCCACCGCCACGAAGCGGCTCCCGGTCGCCCTCGCCCGGCGCTGGAGAGCCGCGGTCGAAGCCGACGAGCTGTGGCGGTTCGAGTCGGCGGTGGTGCTCGGCGGCGCCGGCGCGGCATCGTTCGTCTTCGAGGACGTCGACGGAGTCCCGCAGGTCACCGGCCTGCTGGAGTGGCACGGGCTGTCCGTCGGCGACCCGGCGACCGACCTGCAGTGGCTGGCGTCTGCCCCGGCCGCGGCCGACGACGTCTACGCCGCCTATGTCGTCCACAGCGGCCGCGCGCCGGACGCGCACGCCCGCGACCGCGCAAGGCTGTACGCCGAGCTGGAGTTCGCGTCGTGGCTCGTGCACGGCCATGAGTCCGGCCGCGCCGACGTGATCGACGACGCGGTGAGCCTCCTCGAGACGCTGGCGGCCGGCGTGGCCGACGACGACCTCGTATCGGAGGACGCGCTCGACGTCGACGACGCGATCGCTCTCCTCGACCGGATGCCGGAGGCTTCGTCGACCGATGTCGACACGTCGATGCACACCGACGCCTACGACCCCGAAGAGCTGTCCACGTGGGTCACCGACCCGAACGAGGACGCCGACGCGACCGAGGGTGAAGCGTCGCCGCCCGCGGACCCCGGCGCCACCGCTGAGATCGAGCTCGATGAGATGTCCGACTCCCCCTCGCGACGCGACAGCCCGGTCGATGCGCCCGTCCATCTCGCGGACGTCCGTGCGGCGAAGGCGGCCGACCGAGCCGAGGCATCCGGCGACCACGACCACGACCACGACGCTGCCGCAGACGCCGAGCGGGCGTCGGAGGCGGCTCTTCGCCGCTGGCTCGCGGAATGATCCTGAGGGGCGCGACTACCCCCGCAGAATGAGGTCCTCCGACACGTAGTACAGCGCGACGTCGATCTCGTCGAGCGGCACCCCGTGCTTCGCGTGGTACGCCCGCCGGTACAGCTCGAGCTGAAGCATCCGCTCTTCCCGCTCGGCGGGCGTGCGCGGCGCCGCCCCCGTCTTCCAGTCGACGATCTCGATCCGGCCACCCCGGTCGTCGCGGCGGTACACCGCGTCGAGCTTGCAGATGACGACATGCGGCCGACCGTCGAGGTCGGTGAGGGTGAAATCGATCTCGGTCTCGACTTCGAGCGGACGAAGCGACGCCCACTCGGAGGCGAGGAAGCGGGCGCGCAGGTCGTCCAGCGCTGCCGCGTCCTCGACGGAAGACGTCGTAGCGGACACCTCGTCGTCCACTTCCCACAGGGCGTCGTCGAGTGAACCGCCGAGTCCTGGGCGTCCGGCGCGCTGCTCCACCCAGGCGTGGAACAGGGTGCCCAACCGGGTCTGCCGGAACGGCCGCTCGGGCAGGGGCCGGGCGATCTCCGCCACGGTCCCCTCATAATCCGAGACGAACTCCTTGTAACGGGAGGCGGCGATGCGGGTGGGTGCGAGGTTTGCCGCCGGGTTCCGGCGCGCATCCCGCTCGGTCAGGAGGAGCGTCGTGTCGGAGTCCGCCGGCGCGCGGGGCGCGGACAGCGCGTCGCCGACGATCGCCGCCGCGTGCTCGACGACCTCACGGCGCGACCCGAGGGGATCGATGGGCCACTGCAGCACCCGCCGATCATCGAGGTACGGGTTGTCGCCCGGATCGTCGTCTGGAAGGGGCAGCCCGAGTTCCGCGGCGATCTCGACGTAGAACGCGCTGCACTCCCGGGGGCGCTTCGTCCCCGACCAGCTCGAACCCGTCAGCAGCAGGTGATCCCGTGCACGCGTGACCGCCACATACGCGAGACGGCGGTCCTCTTCGATCTGCCTCGCGCGGTTCGCGGCGACGAACGCCTCGATGGCGGATTTCAGCTCCTGCTGAGTAGCGGACGAGCGCCACGCGAGCTCGGGGAGCCATGCCGAGTCCCCGCGGAAGCGATAGGGCAGCACCCCGAAGCCGAGCCACCCCTTCGTGTCCTTCGGAGCACTCGGCAGCTCGTCCTTCACCATGCGCACCACCGCGACCGCATCCCACTCCAGCCCCTTCGAGCCGTGGATGGTGAGCAGCTGCACGACATCGTCCTCGGGCGGCTCGGTGCGCGGCGCGAACTCATCGAGCTGTTCGGCGTGATCGAGCCAGGCCAGAAGGCTGCTCAGCGATCCGGACTCGTCCGCAGCGAGGAAGCCGTGCAGCTCGTCGACGAACGCACGCAGCTGCGCCGACGCGATGCGCGACGGGCCCCTGGCCTCGTTCGCAGCCAGCTCGACGTCGAGCCGGAGTTCGATCTCGATGAGCCGCACCAGCTCGGCGATCGGCATCCCCGCCGCCTGCCGCAGGCCCGCGAACACCGCCCCCGCCTCTCGAAGCCGCTCCCGCGCGGCGGAGGTGAACCCAGCGAGCCAGCCGTGATCGATCGGATGCCTCAGCACGAAGTCGAGGGCGTCGACGAGGGATCCGTCATCATCGCCGGCGCTGCCGCGGATCTGCTGGACGACGTCGGGGGCGAGCGGCTGGAGCGCGACGTCGTGCCGGGCGATCCGGCGCGCGAGCGCCGCGAGCTCGCGGAGGTCGGGCAGCCCGATCGCCCATCGCGGACCCGACAGAAGACGGATGAGGGCCGACCCGGCCTGGGGGTCGCTGATCACACGGAGAGCACTGACCACGTCGACCACTTCGGGCGTCGACAGCAGACCCCCCAGGCCGAGGATGCGGTGCGGGATACCGCGGCGCCCGAGCGCATCGCCGAACCGCACCATGTGCTTCTTGCTACGGAACAGGATCGCCCCGGTCGTCGCGAGACCCGCTCGCCGTCTCGCGGCGCGCACGCGCGAGAACCACTGCGCCACGCGGTCCGTCTCGGCGTCGAGATCGTTGTCGAAGGCGCACTCCACGACCCCGGCCGGCGCACCGGGACGAGACCTCAGCGACTGCACGGGGACGGCCGCAGAAGCGGCGAGCGGTGCGAGGACGGCATTCGCCGCGCGGAGCACATCTGCGCTGTTGCGCCAGCTGGTCAGCAGGGCGAACTCCGCGCACGGCTCCTCCGGTGAGAACGCGGCGGCGAATCCGCCGAGGTTGCCGGCGCTGGCTCCGCGCCAGCCGTAGATCGCCTGGTGCGGGTCTCCGACCGCCATGACCGCCGTGCCCGCGAAGAGTCGCGCCAGCAGATCGGTCTGCACCACCGACGTGTCCTGGTACTCGTCGAGCAGCACCACGCGGTAGCGGTCGCGCAGCTCGTCCGCCACCGCCCGGTGGCGGCTGACCACCTCGAGCGCCCCGGCGACCTGGTCCGAGAAGTCGATGACGCCGAGCCGGCGCTTCTCGGCGGCGTAGTCGCGGGCGAGATCGGCCAGCAGCGCGAGGCCGCCGACCTTCTCGACCGCCTCGGCCACCTCGGCGTAGACGACAGTGCGTGCAGTGGTGGACGGGAGTTCGAGCACCCGGGAGAAGGCGTCGGGGAAGGCGGCGAGCTCGTCGAGGTCCACCAGGTTGTCGACGCCGTCGCGCGCGATCCGCAAGGCGGCGTCGATGATGGACCGGACCGCCTCTCCGCGCTGCTCCAGACGCGGGTCGTCGGACGCGAACACTACGCGGCGCATCAGCAGCCACGCCGCGGACTCCGAAAGGACCGCGGCCTCGGCATCCCGCCCGATCCGTACCGCGTGCTCGCGGACGATCTGATCGGCGAAGCTGTTGTAGGTCGACACGGTGGGTCGGTGCAGCAGCGCGTCGTCGTCGGTCTGCGTCGGCACGGCACCGACCTCGCGGGAGAGCGCGTCCATCGCCTCGGCGCGCGCCCGGCTCGCCGCCGCGCCCTCACCGCCCTCGCGCTCGAGCGCCGTGAACACGTCCAGTCGCCCCTCGGCGTGGAGATCTGGCAGGTGGGACACGAGACCGCGCCGCTCGAACTCCGCGAGACGGCCGAGTCGTCGCTGGATCCGCTCGGCCAGCTCGCCGGCTGCCTTGCGGGTGAACGTGAGGCCGAGCACCTCGTCGCGGCGGACGAGTCCGTTGGCTACGAGCCACACCACGCGCGACGCCATCGTCTCGGTCTTGCCGCTGCCGGCCCCCGCGACGACGAGCGCGGGCTCGAGCGGGGCCTCGATGACGGCTGCCTGCTCGACGGTGGGCGGGAACTGGCCGAGCGCGGCGGCGATCACCCGCGCCGGCAGGAGCACGGGAGGAGCGGACACCGTCATGACGCGCTCACCGCGCCGATCGTGTGGATCCGGCAGAGACCGTAGGAATGGTCGTCGCGGCAGTGCTCCTCGTAGGGAGCGGAGAACGAGGTCCCGCGCATCGTCGAGACGGCGGACCGGACGCGGGCGAGGAACGCCGCCCGGCTCTCATCGTCGAACGGCGGTTGCCACGGCGTCGCGTAGTCGGACCGCGCCGCGGTCGGCCGCAGCACGAGCAGCTTCGCTCCTCCGGGTGCGAATCCCGCGGCCTCCGGAATCGCCCCCGATTCGAACGCGAGCTGATAGGCGGCGAGCTGCGGATTGTCGACCACCTTCGCGTCCGTCTGCGGCTCGCGCTTGCCCGTCTTGAGGTCCATGATCACCACGGTGCCCTCGGGAGTGAGCTCGACCCTGTCGATGTAGCCCGAGAGGACCGCGCCGTGGTCGAACGCCTCGGCGTCCTCGAGTGGGATCGCGACCTCGAAATGGGGCTCGGCGCCGATGAGCCGTCCACCCGACTCCTCGAACCGTCTCAGGTACACGTGGAGCCGGCGCACCAGATCGCGCGCGCGAGCCTTCTCAGCGCGATCGCGCCAGTCGGCTTCGAACGCGAGCTCGCCCCACCGGGCGTCCACCTGCGCCCACAGCGCTTCTTCCGACGAATCGGCGGCGTGCTCGAGCGCGGCGTGAATGATGGTCCCGAGACCCGCGGTCGTCCCTCCCGGGTCGCCGCCGAGGTCTCCGATCACCCAGTTCAGCTCGCACTCCTCGAGCGTGTGCAGCCGGGACGGCGACACCCGCACGTCTTCGATCGCGAGGTCGCGCAGCGGACCCGTGGAAGTGGGAGGGAGGACGCCGTACCACTGGGCAGGATCCGCGCCCGGCACTCCCGCATCCGCGAGGACCGCCAGCTGCGCTGCGGCGTGCGACGAACGGATGCCGCGACCCGCGGCCTCGGTCAGGGTGCGCCGATGGCGGGCGACGATCCCGCGCAGCGTCAGGGGGTGCTCCACCGCGTAGCGCTCGGCGTCGGGGAAGAACTCGAAGAACACGCTCGGTCCGGTGTCGTCGTCGTCGACCGCGGTGACGACGACCCGGTCGGTAGCGCGGGACAGCGCGCGAGCGAGCAGCCGCAGCTCGTCGTGCATCGCCGCACGGCGGCGATCGACCACACCGGGGACGTCGTCTGCGCCGGCCGAAGCATCCGCCAGTCGCCACGTCTCGAGCAGACTGCCCCGGAGGCGGCTGTTCGGCCACACACCGTCCTGCACCCCGGCGACGACCACGGTGTCGAACTCGAGCCCGAGTGCTCCGGCGGGGGTGAGGATCTGGACGGTGTCGTCGCGGACGGGGGCGGTGAGTCGGTCTTCGGCGATGTCGGAGTCGAGGATGCCTCGGACGAAGACGCGCGGGTCGGCGTCCAGCGACCGCTCCACGAATCGCTTGGCCGCCTGGAACAGCGAGACGACCGCGTCGAGGTCGCGGTTGGCCTGCTCGGCCAGCGGGCCGTGCGCTCGGGCGAGCTCCGACCACGGACGCTGGAGTCCGCTGCGGTCCCACGCCGTCCAGAGGAGTTCGTGGGCCGTGGCGCCACGGGCCAGATCCTCGCGCAGGATCGCCAGCGTTCGGGCGAGGTGCGCGGCGCGCCTCGCCTCCCGCGTGTCGACGAGGTCGAACTCGAGCGGTTGCCGAACAGCCGACAGCACCAGGTCTCGGCCCGCGCGCTCACCGCCGCCAGCGAGCTCGGCGTGGCGCAGCGCCGAGCGGAGCCTGCGCAGCTCGATGGGGTCGAGTCGTCCGTAGGTGCTCAGGAGCGCGCCGGAGACATCGTCGAACGTCCACTCGTCCCGCGCCGCGAGGTCGATCAGTCGCAGCAGGTCGCCGACAGGACGCAGCAGGCCGAGGGCCCGACCGGGCCCGCTCGACCGGGCGGGGACCTCGCGCGCCGACAGCTCGGTCTCGAGGGCGGCGACCTGACGCGTGTCGTGGGCGATGACCGCGCACCGCCCCCACGGCACCCGGTCGTGGACGTGCCTCTCGCGCAGGATCCGCGCGATGGCGTCGTACTCCTCGGCGGGCGAGCGCAGCAGCAGAGCTCGGAGAGATTCGTCGGGCGCGGCGTCGACGCCCGGACCGCGATGCGCTACGACGCCCACGGCGCCGATCCGCTGCGTGACGCGCCGCACCACCTCGGCCTGCCACGGAGTGCCGCGATGTCCGTCCGAGAGCACCTGGATGGCGCCGAGGCCTGCTGCCAGGCGTGCGAAGTTCTCGGGCGTCGCGCCCCGGAACGACCCGGACCCCACGTCCGGGTCGCCGAAGACGAGGACGGGGATGCCCCGGCCGCGCGCGGCCTCGAGCAACTCGACTCCCCCGCGCGTCAGCTCCTGCGCGTCGTCGACGAGGATCACCCCGACGCGGTCGATCGCCTCGATCCCCTCGCCCGCAGAGCGGAGCAATCCGACCGCTTCGCGGACGAGCCCGGCCGCGTCTCGGTGGGCCCCGCGCATCCCGGCGCGGACGTCGAGGTACTCGTCGAAGAAGGATGCCAGGGCGACCCATGCGGGACGCTCGTGGCGCTCGCCCAGATCGCGCAGGTCGCGCGGCTCGATGCCGAGCGTGGTGCATTCGGCGAGGAACGTGCGCACCTCCGTGCGGAAGCCCGCGGTGCTCCGGATCGCCGCGCCCAGCTCGTCGGGCCAGCGCGAGGCTCCGGATGCCTCGTCCTCGGCGTCGCCCTCGAGCATGTCGTGGATCAGCTGGTCCTCGTCTCCGCCGGTGAGCAGCTGGGGAGGCTCAGCGCCCGTGATCACAGCATTCGCGCGGACGATCTGGTACGCGAACGAGGCGACCGAGCGCGCGAGCGGTCCGGCCGTGGCGCGGCCGACGGCCACCGCGAGACGATCCCGAAGGGATGTCGCCGTCTGGCGCGACGGGGTCAGCACGAGAACCGAGTCGGGGTCGACGCCTCGCGCGACCAGCTCCGCCACGCGCGCGATCAGGGTGACGGTCTTGCCCGTTCCCGGCGCTCCCACGACGACGCCGGACGCGCCCGTCGGCAGCTGCACCACGACGCGCTGTCGCACATCGAGTGCGACCACGGGGTCGGAGGGATCAGGCGAAACCATGTGGACGACGGTACCGCGCACGGCCGACACCGCCGTTCGCCGAGAGCGTTCGCGGCGCGGCCTGAGGCCGCGTAGGCGTGTCGTAGAGTTGCCATGCGCCCGGACGCACGGCGCAGAGGACGAGAGAGGGACGCACGTGGAGATCCGCATCGGCATCGCGAACACCGGACGAGAGCTGAGCTTCGAGACCAACGAGCCCGCCGCCGACGTGAAGAAGGCCATCGCCTCCGCTCTCGACGCGGGCGCCACCCACGTCACGTTCAGCGACACCAAGGGCAACAACTACATCGTCCCCACCGCCGGCCTCGCCTACATCGAGCTGGGCACCGAAGAGTCCCGTCGCGTCGGCTTCGTCGCCTGACCCGTGCAGATCCTCATCGCCGTCATCGTCGGGGCCGTCCTCGGTCTCGCGGTGCACTTCCACATCGGCAACCGTTCGACCCGCGGCGCGGTGCTGGCGCCCATGCTGGGCGCGTCGGCGGCGGGAATCGCCTGGACCGCTTTGACCTGGGCGGGCATCGGGATCGACACGCCGTGGCCCTGGCTCTCGATGGTGATCGCGCCTCTCCTGATCACCTACCCCGTGGTGATCCTGCTGCGTCGCTCGCGCGTGTCGCACGACGCCGCCGAGCGGGCGCGGCTGAAGATCGGCTGAGGCGCGACTCAGGCCGCGAGGCCCATCGCGTCCATCCGCCGCGAGTGAGCGGCCATGAGCTCTGTGAACACCGGTTCCACCTTCGCTTCGTCCGCCACGCGAAGGGTAGCCGGTCGCAGCGCGGCACGTGCGATGAGGAGCGTGTCTCCCACGAGCCGGCGGCCCCACAGCGCCAGCAGCGACATCCACTGGGGGTCGCTCTCGATCGTGCGCAGGATGATGTCGACGATCGCTTCGCGGTCGTCGTCGGCCTGAAGGATGCGGGCGACGCGGCGGCCGGTCTCGGCGTAGCTCGCAGAGAGCGCCAGGTAGAAGTCGTCCAGCATTCCGGCGGTGATGTGCACCGAGAGCATGGTCTCCTGCGGCCGCACCCCGTGAGTCGCGCGACGGAACGCGTCCAGCGGCTCCCGGAACGGGAGCATCAGGTCGGTCGGGTCGTCGCCTCGCTCGCGGATGAGCGCGACGAGCTCCTCGTGCTTCGTGAGCGCCGCGCCGGCGGCCCGTGACAGCGACTCCTTGTCGGAGAGTTCCGGCGTCAGGGCGATGAGCTCGCTCAGCGTCTCGAAGTAGCCCAGCTGAAGATAGGCCGCCTGGCCCAGGAACGTGTCGATCTCGGGCGCGAGCTCCTCGAAGTCGACGCGCGTGGCCGTACCGAGATCGTCCCGCGAGCGCAGCTGGAGCCTGCGTCGCGGTTCCTGACGCTGCCAGAACCACTTCACCACGGGCTACAGCCTAGGGTCGCGTGCCCGAGGTCGCGGCATCCGGTCACCGGCGAATGTCGAGTGCGCCCGTCCTCCGGTATCGTGGAACCGTCTCCGGCGTCGGATCGGAGGCCCCGCGCCTGTGGCTGAGAGAGGGCGTGGATCCCACCCCCCGCCCGCGCGACGCAGTCCGCCGCGCCAGGGCACGGACCAGGCAGCGTCTCACTGCCGGACAGGCTCATATCGTGACGACCTTCGCCGAACTCGGCGTGGACCAGGACATCGTCGATGCACTCTCCGCTCGGGGAATCGTCGATGCGTTCCCCATCCAGGAGCAGACCATCCCGCTCGGCCTCCCCGGTCAGGACATCATCGGCCAGGCCAAGACGGGCACCGGCAAGACCTTCGGGTTCGGCATCCCCGTCGTGCAGCGGCTGGGGCACAACCCGGCGCCCGGCGTGCAGGCGCTGATCGTCGTTCCCACGCGCGAACTGGCGGTGCAGGTCTACGAAGACATGGACATGCTCACCTCCAACCGCTCCACGAGCGTCGTGGCGATCTACGGGGGCAAGGCGTATGAGGGGCAGATCGACCAGCTCAAGGCGGGAGCACAGATCGTCGTCGGCACGCCCGGTCGCCTCATCGATCTCAACAACCAGCGCCTGCTCGACCTGTCCAAAGCCGTCGAGGTCGTCCTCGACGAGGCCGACAAGATGCTCGACCTCGGCTTCCTCGCCGACATCGAGAAGATCTTCCAGAAGGTCCCCGCCGTCCGTCACACCCAGCTGTTCTCGGCCACCATGCCCGGGCCGATCGTCGCCCTCGCGCGGCGGTTCATGACCAACCCCATCCACATCCGCGCGACCGACCCCGACGAGGGCCTGACCCAGGCGAACATCCGCCACCTGGTCTATCGGGCGCACTCGCTCGACAAGGACGAGGTCATCGCCCGCATCCTCCAGGCCGAGGGTCGCGGCAAGACCGTGATCTTCACCCGCACCAAGCGCGCGGCGCAGAAGCTGGTCGACGAGCTCGGTGATCGCGGGTTCAACGCGGCGGCGGTCCACGGCGACATGAGCCAGGAAGCGCGGGAGCGCTCGATGGCCGCCTTCAAGGCGGGCAAGCGGGACGTGCTGATCGCCACGGATGTCGCCGCCCGCGGCATCGACGTGGACGACGTCACTCACGTGATCAACCACACCATCCCCGACGACGAGAAGACGTACCTGCACCGGGCGGGCCGCACCGGGCGCGCCGGGAAGACCGGAATCGCGGTGACGTTCGTGGACTGGGACGACCTGCACAAGTGGGCGCTCATCAACCGGGCTCTCGAGTTCGGGCAGCCCGAGCCGACCGAGACCTACTCATCGAGCCCTCACCTCTACACCGATCTCGACATCCCGGCCGGGACGAAGGGACGCATCGCGACCGCTCCCAAGACCCAGGCCGTGAAGACCCAGGAGACCCCCGCCCAGGGCGACTCCGAGGCGGAGGGCTCGACCCGTCGGCGTCGGCGCCGCCGGTCGGGTTCGAGCTCGAGCGGCGAGGCGGACGCGGGCACTCCGCGCGAGCAGGCGGCCCGCGCCGCCGACGGCGGGGGCACTCACGACGGCGGTGGACGGGAGCACCACGACGGCAAGCCCGCGCCCCGGCGCCGCCGGCGCCGTCGCGGCGGATCCGGCGGGAGCGGCGCACCGGTCACCGCCTGACGCGCCGCCGTCGCCCCGGGCCGTCTCGCCGCGCGAGCGCGCGAAACATGTCGCAATCGCGTGATCCCGCGCGATCCTGCCGCTATCTTGATCGCAGACGGCGCGTCCCGCGTCGCCACCTCGCATCAGAAAGGCACTCATCGTGCGACTCATCGACGCTCTGACGAACGGCTACGAGTACCAGGGCTTCTGGGGCTCCCTCGGGGACCTCATCTGGTGGTTCCTGTGGGTGTTCGTCTTCGTCGCGTACCTGTTCGCGCTCTTCGCGGTGATCAGCGACCTCTTCCGCGACCACGAGCTCAGCGGCTGGTGGAAGGCGGTCTGGTTCATCTTCCTGATCTTCGTCCCCTTCCTGACCCTCCTCGTCTACCTCATCGCCCGCGGGAACGGCATGGCCCGCCGCGGCGCGGCAGAGGCGCGGCAGGTCCAGGAGGCGCAGGACGCCTACATCAAGCAGGTCGCCAGCCGCCCCAGCCCGTCCGACGAGATCGCCAAGGCGAAGGCCCTCCTCGACGCCGGGACCATCTCGCAGGCCGAATACGACGCGATCAAGGCCAAAGCGCTGGCCTGAGGCATCACGGGTAGACCGGGGCGCTTCCCGTCCCCCGGTCGATGATGCGTTCGACCATCGCGTCATCGGTGGTGTGCTCCCCAGGACGATTCGGCTTGCCGAGCCCGTGATAGTCGCTGGAGCCCGTGACGATCAGGTCCCGTTCGGCCACGAGCCGCCGCAGGGTGCGCAGCGCGGGCTCGACGTTCTCGCGGTGCCCGAGCTCGAAGCCGGCCAGTCCGGCCGCCAGCATCCGCTCGAGGAGAGGCGCCGGGAGCAGGCCCGCCCGACCGGCGGGATGCGCGATGACGGGGACGCCACCGGCCCCGACGACGAGCTCGACAGCCGTGACGGGGTCGGGCGCGTAGAGGGCGACGTAGTAGTCGCCGCGAGGGCTGAGGATGCCCGCGAAGGCCTCCGAGCGGTCTCGCACGAGTCCGCGGGCGACCAGGGCGTCGGCGATGTGCGGGCGGCCGACCGTCGCCCCGGCGGTGGTCTGGGCGACGATGTCCTCCCACGCCAGGTCGTAGTCGCGCGAGATGCGGTCCGCCATCCGCCGCGCGCGGTCGAGCCGCGATGACCGGATGCGGTCGGTCATGGCCCGAAGGCCGGCGTGGTCGGGGTCGACGAGGTAGGCCAGCACGTGCACGCTGCGCCACTCGTGCCGAGCGGAGAGCTCCATCCCTGGGAGGAACGTCATGTCGAGCGAGGACGCGGCTTCGGCCGCCTCGGCCCAGCCGGAGGTCGTATCGTGGTCGGTGAGGGCGACCGTGCGCAGCCCGTGACGGTGCGCCGCCGCCATGACCTGAGCCGGTGACTCGGTCCCGTCGGAGTGGACGGAGTGCAGGTGCAGATCGCTCGGCCCTGCGAAGCGCTGCGGTCCCGGCATCCTTCGAGATTAGCGTGGCGACATCCGCGCTCGTGCTGACCGATCTCCCAGACTGCTCGCATAGAGTCGCGTCGTGCTTCGCCTGCTCGGGATCCTCGTCACCGTGCTGTGCGCCATTGGTGCCGCGGTGCTCACCTGGCCCGGCTTCTTCCGCGTGGAGCGCTTCTTCCCCGTGGCGCAGATCGTGTCGTTCCGCGGTGTGCTCGCGGCCGCCTTCGCCGCACTGGCGGTGCTCGCGCTGCTGATCGCCGTCGCCCGTCCCCTGCGCGCCTTCGCTCTGTCGATCGCCCTCGTCGCGGGCGTCGCCGCCATCGCCAACGGCGCGATCCTGGCCGGGCGCGGCGGCCTCGGTACGGACGCGCTTCCGGCGAAGACCGAGACGTCCATCCGGGTGATGACGTGGAACACCGCCGGTCCGGCGACTCCCCCCGAGACGATCGCGAAGATCGCGGTCGCCATGGACGCTGACATCGTGGCGCTGCCCGAGACCACGATCGAGACGGGTGAGCAGGTGGCCGTCGCGATGCGCGACCTCGGACACCGCATGTGGGCGCATCACGCCGAAGACCCATCGACGGAGTGGGATGCCGGCTCCACGACGCTCCTGATCTCCCCCGATCTGGGCGACTACGCCGTGATCGAGTCCTCCGTCGACGGAACGAGCAACACCTCCACCGTGCCCAGCGCGGTGGCCATGCCGACGAGCGGCGACGGTCCGATCGTGGTGGCCGCTCACGCCGTCGCGCCGCGCCCCAGCTACATGCAGGAGTGGCGCGACGATCTGCGGTGGCTGGCCGACCAGTGCGCCGGAGGCAACGTCATCATGGCCGGCGATTTCAACGCGACCGTCGACCACATGACCGGTCTCGGCGTCGGCGGCGGCTCGCTCGGACGATGCAGCGATGCCGCGATCGCGACCGGCAACGGGGCCAGCGGCACGTGGTCGGCATCGATCCCGGCGTTCTTCGGCACCCCGATCGATCACGTCATGACGACGTCGCAGTGGGAGGCGACCGGTTCGCTCGTCCTCCGCTCCATGGACGAGTCGGGATCGGATCACCGGCCGCTGATCGTCCAGCTGGAGCCCGTGGGCTGAGCCCTCCCGGTGTCGGCCTCGCGTGCCAGACTGGAGGCATGAGCACCACAGGCGACAGCGACACGATCGCGAGCACCGGCACCGAGACGCCTGTCTCGACGAGCACCAACCGGCGCCAGCCCTACGGCCAGGGGTTCCTCGACACGATTTCGCAGGGCTGGGCGGACCGCCCCGAGAGCACTCCCCCCGCCCGTGAGCAGTCCGCCTTCACCGCCGCGCGCCGCGATGCCGTGTCGTCGGCGTTCCCCGGCCGGCGCCTCGTCCTCCCCGCCGGTGAGCTCAAGCAGCGCAGCAACGACACCGACTACCCGTTCCGCGCCCATTCCGCGTTCTCGCATCTCACGGGGTGGGCCTCCGACGCCGAGCCCGGCGCGGTGCTCGTCTTCGAGCCGCGAGAGGGCGGGAGCGGCCACGACGTCACCCTGTACTTCCGGGAGCGCGCCGACCGCACCACCTCGGAGTTCTACTCGGATGCCTCGATCGGCGAGTTCTGGATCGGCCCGCGTCCCGCGCTCGAGGGCGTGGCCGCCGACCTCGGCATCGCCACCGCCCACGTCGACGACTTCGAGCGGCGAGAAGACGACCTGGTGCTCGACGAGGACGACGATCTGACCCGGTTCGTCTCCGAGCTGCGCCTCGTCAAAGACGACTACGAGATCGAGCAGATGAAGCTGGCCGTCGAGGTGACGGCGCACGGATTCGACGACATCGTCGCACACCTCCCGTCGGTCATCGCCCATCCGCGCGGCGAGCGCATCGTCGAGGGGGTCTTCCATCGGCGGGCACGCAGCGACGGCAACGCCGTCGGCTACGACACGATCGCGGCATCCGGCCCTCACGCGTGCTATCTGCACTGGACCCGCAACGACGGCGCGGTGGTTCCGGGCGACCTCATCCTCATCGACGCGGGCGCCGAGGTCGACAGCCTCTACACCGCCGACATCACCCGCACGCTGCCGGTGAACGGACGCTTCACCGAGATCCAGCGCCGCATCTACGAGACCGTTCGTGAGGCGGCCGACGCGGCCTTCGCCGCGGCGCGACCCGGGGTGAGATTCCGCTCGATCCACGAGGCCGCGATGCAGGTCATCGCGACGCGTGTCGCCGAGTGGGGCCTGCTCCCGGTGACCGCACAGGAGGCGCTCGACGCCGACCGCGGCGGGCACCACCGCCGGTACATGGTCCACGGCACGAGTCACCACCTCGGCATCGACGTCCACGACTGCGCGCAGGCGCGCCGCGACATGTACTACGACGGCCTCCTCGAGCCCGGCATGGTGTTCACCATCGAGCCCGGCCTGTACTTCCAGATCGACGACCTCACCGTTCCCGAGGAGTACCGGGGCATCGGCGTGCGCATCGAGGACGACATCCTCATGACCGATCGTGGTCCGGTGAACCTGTCCGCCGGAATCCCGCGCACGGCCGACGAGGTCGAGGCCTGGATCGCGCGGCTGTCCGCGTGAGCTTCACTCCCCCGCCGGGGTTCACCACCCGTCCGACGCTGTCGGGCACGTTCGGGATGGCGGCCTCCACGCACTGGCTCGCGACGGCGACCGCCCAGGCCGTGCTGGAACGAGGCGGCAACGCCTTCGACGCCTCCGTCGCGGCGGCTTTCGTGCTCCACGTCGTCGAGCCCCATCTGAACGGGCCGGGCGGCGATCTCGTCGGGATCTTCCAGACGGCGGATGCCGCGTCCCCGACAGTCCTCATGGGACAGGGCCCGGCCCCCGCAGGCGCTTCTCGGGAGCACTTCCGAGATGAGGGACTGCAGCTCGTACCGGGCTCGGGCGCGCTCGCGGCCGCCGTTCCCGGCGCGGTCGACGCGTGGCTCCTGCTGCTGCGCGACCATGGGACCTGGGAGCTCTCCGACGTCCTGGCCTATGCGATCGGGTACGCGCGGGACGGTCATCCGATCGTCGCACAGGCGGCCGCCACCATCGGCCGGGTCGCTTCGCTCTTCCGCGACGACTGGACCACCTCGCGCGACCTGTGGATGCCGGACGGCACGCCCCCCGCGGCGGGCGACGTGGTGCGGAACCCCGCCTACGCGGAGGTCCTGGACGAGCTCATCCACGCATCGTGCACGGTCCGCGACGACGGGCCCGTCGGCCGCGCCGCTCGCATCGATTCCGCCCGCCGCGAGTGGAGGTCCGGGCGGGTGGCGCAGGAGGCGACGGCCTTCGCCGCGCAGCCGCACCGTCACTCGACCGGCGGCATCCACGCGGGTGTGATCACCGTCGACGACTTCGCGGCCTTCGAAGCCGGGTACGAGGCGGCTGTCACCCGCACCTTCCGAGGTCGCACGATCGCGAAGGCCGGCCCGTGGACGCAGGGGCCGGCTCTCCTGCAGACCTTGGCCATCCTCGAGCCCCTCGACGACGGCCTGCTCGACCCGGCCACCGAGGCCGGCGCCCATACCGTCCTCGAGGCGCAGAAGCTCGCACTGGCCGATCGTGACGCCTGGTTCGGCGACTCCGAGGTCGATCTCGATGCCCTCCTCGCCGAGGACTACCTGGCGTCGCGTCGGGAACTGATCTCCGACAGCGCCTCGCCCGAGTTCCGGCCGGGGTCGCCCGGCGGCCGGACGCCGTTCCACCCGCCCCTGCGCACGGCTTCGGCGGGGGTGCCGGCGTCGACCGGCGAGCCCACGGTCTCGCGAACCGGCCAGACGCGCGGCGACACGTGTCACCTCGACGTCATCGACCGCTGGGGCAACATCGTCTCGGCGACGCCGTCCGGTGGATGGCTCCAGTCGTCGCCCGCCATCCCTTCTCTGGGTTTCTGCCTCGGGACGCGGCTGCAGATGACCTGGCTCGAGCCCGGGAGCCCGTCCTCCCTGCAGCCGGGCCGACGCCCGCGCACGACGCTGACACCGACGCTCGTGCTTCGCGGCGGGGCGCCCGAGTTCGCTATCGGGTCGCCCGGCGGCGACCAGCAGGATCAGTGGCAGTTGCTGGCACTGCTGCGGATGATCGTGGGTGGCTACTCGCCGCAGGAGGCGATCGACGCCCCCGCGCTCCACACGACGGCGATGCCGGAGTCCTTCTGGCCACGCACCTGGACGCCCGCGGGCGCCGTGGTCGAGGATCGGCTGGGCGACGCGGTGATCGACGGACTCGAGCGCCGCGGCCACGCAGTGACGCGCGCGGGCTCGTGGTCGCTCGGGCGGGTGTCCGCAGTGGGACGCGACGCCGACACCGGCGTGCTGTGGGCAGCGGCGAACCCGCGAGGCATGCAGGGCTACGCGGCCGGGCGCTGACTGCGCCCTCGCATCCACCCGGCCACCAGGGAGGCGATCTCCGCGCCGACCTCGGCCGCTGACCGCCTGCGCCCCTTGACCTCGAAGGAGTGCCCGCCGCCGTCCACCCAGATGATCTCGGCGTCCTGGCACGACGATACGGCGCGGACGAGCTGATCGTGGGGGTCGATGAAGGGATCGTTCGTCCCTTCGAGGAACAGCTGCGGCTGTCGGATGTCGGGAAGGTGCGCGGTGCGCGCCTTGTCGGGGCTCCCCGGCGGGTGGAGCGGATACCCCAGATAGACGAGACCCGCCGGCGCGATGGCGTCCTGCGCCGCCGCCATCGACGCCATCCGGCCGCCGTACGACTTGCCCGCCGCCCAGACGGGAAGGGCGGGTTCGAGGCGGCTCGCCGCAGCCGCGACCGCCGCCCACGTCGCGACGGCGTGCGCAGCGGGCCCCGGCATCCGTCTTCCCGCCTCGACGTATGGGAAGTTGAACCGGATCGTCGCGATGCCGGCCCCGTACAGGCCAGCGACGAACCCGTCGAAGAACGGATGCCGGTACCCGGCGCCTGCGCCGTGCGCGACGGCCGCGAGAGCCCACGGCTCGTCAGGTCGGGCGACAGCCGCAGACACGGCGGCCGGGCCGCTGGGGAGATCGACGGTGACCCGCAGATCCTCCTCCGGGAGGGACATCAGCGGTCGGACGCGGGGCCGGAAGCGGCGGCGTCGCCGGCAGGCGAGTCGGTGCCCTCATCGCCAGCCGAGCGGGGGGCTTCGGGCTGCGCCCGGTCGGGATCGGCGGGGGCCACGCGCTCCCCGTACCGAGGCGGCTCGGAGGCGGACTCTTCGGGGGCGGTGTGATGGCGCTGCTCCGTCGCCGCTGGGGAGGACCCCAGGATCTGCCGCGCGCGATGGATGCTGGACGCCGTCACGGTGACGTCGTAGTGGTCGGCGACGACCTGCATCACCGATGCATAGTCGCGACGACGGCGCACGAACGAGTACGTGACGATGCTCAGCAGCATGCCGATGGCGATGCCCACGAAGAGCACCCCCACGAAGGCTTGGATCGGGACCGACGGCGACCCGATCACGAGGATGGCCGAGAACAGCAGTCCCAGCAGCAAGCCGTTGATCGCTCCCGAACGCGCCGCCGACGCGTAGCCGAGCCGGCCCGTCACCCGCTCGACCGACCGCAGCCCCTGGCCGACGATTGCGATGTCGCGGGCGGGAACGTCCCCGGCGATGAGCGACGAAACGGCCTTCTGCGCCGCCTCGTACGTGGGGAAGTTCGCGACCGTCTGGCCCACCTCGTCAGAACCCTGCGGGAACCGTCCGCCCATCATGGTCATCTCCCCATCCTCCCACGGTGTCCGGACTACGCTGGGACAGTGAGCACGCAGAGGGTTTTCGTCGCGCGCCTGACCGGGTGCTTCGTCTTCGACCCCGCCGGCGACCGCCTGGGCAAGGTCCGCGACGTCGTCGTGATCTTCCGCAAAGACGATCCCCCGCGCGTGATCGGACTCGTCGTCGAGATTCCCGGGCGCCGCCACGTGTTCGTCTCGATCGGTCGCGTCACCTCGATCGCCACGGGCCAGGTCATCACGACCGGCCTCATCAACGTGCGCCGCTTCCAGCAGCGCGGCGGCGAGGTGCGGGTCATGGCCGAGCTGCTCGGACGCAAGGTGTACCTGAAGGACGGGTCGGGGACGGCCGTCATCGAGGATGTCGCGATCGAGCGCAACCGCCTCGGCGAGTGGGACGTCGGCCAGCTGTTCCTCCGGCGGCCGCGAACCAGCGCCTCGCCGTTCGCGAAGGGGCCGACCACGTTCGCGAGCTGGAACGACGTGCGCGAGAACCAGAGCCCCGGCGAGGCGCAGTCCGCCGAGCAGCTCGTCGCGACCTACTCCGACCTGAAGCCCGCCGATCTCGCCAACACTCTCCTCGATCTGCCCGAAGAGCGTCTCATCGAGGTCGCGGAGGAGCTTCCCGACGACCGCCTCGCCGACGCGCTCGAGGAGATGCCCGAGGAGGAGCAGGTTCACATCCTCGAAGCCCTCGGCGACGAGCGCGCCGCCGACATCCTCGATGCGATGGAGCCCGACGACGCCGCCGACCTCCTCGGGCAGCTCCCGGAGGAGCGATCCGAGGAGCTTCTCGAGCTGATGGAGCCGGAAGAAGCCGAAGATGTCCGCGCGCTGCTGAAGTACGGGCCCGACACCGCCGGCGGTCTCATGACCAGCGAGCCGATCGTCCTGTCGGCCGATGCCACGGTCGCCGAGGCCCTGGCGCTGATCCGCCGGCACGAGCTGCACCCCGCCCTCGCGGCCGCGGTGTTCATCACCCTCCCGCCGTACGAGACGCCCACCGGGCGGCTGCTGGGCACCGTGCACTTCCAGCGGATGCTGCGCTATCCGCCGCACGAGCGTCTCGGCGCCATCATCGACGACACCCTCGACCCGGTACCGGCATCCGCGACCGCAGCGGAGGTCGCGCGGCTCCTCGCCAGCTACAACCTCGTCTCGGTGCCGGTGGTGGACCAGGCGCACCGGCTCGTCGGCGCGGTCAGCATCGACGACGTCCTCGACTACCTGCTGCCCGATGACTGGCGATCCCACGACGGCGAGACGGCGGCTGCGGCATCCGCTCCCACCGGCACGGCGACCATCTCGCGGAGGCGCTGATGGCACGCTCGTCTCGCACGCCTGCTCTCGACGCGCCCCGCGGCCGCGGCGGCATGCTGCAGCGCACCCCCCAGCCGTCCAGGGACCGCTTCGGGCGCTTCTCCGAGGCGTTCGCACGCGCCATGGGCACCTCGGGGTTCCTGCTCGGCATGACGATCTTCGTGCTGCTGTGGCTCAGCTGGAACATCTGGGCACCGCCGCAGCTGCAGTTCGACCCCGCCGCGACCAACTTCACCCTGCTGACGCTCATCCTCTCGCTGCAGGCGTCGTATGCGGCCCCGCTGATCCTGCTCGCCCAGAACCGGCAGGACGACCGCGACCGCGTGCAGATCGAGCAGGACCGCCAGCGCGCGGAGCGGAACCTGGCCGACACGGAGTACCTCGCACGAGAGGTCGTCGCCCTCCGCATGGCGGTCAGCGACTACTCCGAGGAGGTCGTCACCAAGGAGGTGCTGCGCGCCGAGCTTCGCACGCTGCTCGAGAAGCTGGAGCAGCGCGACGACGACGGTCGAGTCCGATGACCGACCCCACTGCGGACGCGGTGCGCAGGGCGGTCGGCGCTGTCATCGACCCCGAGCTGCGTCGTCCGATCGCCGAGCTCGACATGCTCCGCGACATCGCGTTCGCCGACGGCATCGCGCGAGTCGGCATCGCGCTGACCATCGTCGGGTGCCCGGCCGCGCAGCGCATCGAATCCGACGTGCGCGCGGCCGCGGCATCCGTTCCCGGGGTCACGGCGGTCGACGTGGCCGTCGGCGTGATGTCGCCGCAGGAAAGGCAGGCGCTCACCGAACGCCTGCGCGGCGGTCGAGCCGCGCGCGAGATGCCGCTCGGTCCCGGCACCCTGACCCGCGTGATCGCCGTCACGAGCGGCAAGGGGGGCGTCGGCAAATCGAGCGTGACCGCGAATCTGGCAGTCGCACTCGCTGCCCGCGGCCTCGCCGTGGGTCTGGTCGACGCGGACGTGCACGGCTTCTCCATCCCCCCGCTGCTGGGTCTGGTCGACGCCGACGGCGCCGTGCCGCAGCCCACGCGCATCGACGACCTCATGCTCCCACCCGTCGCCTACGGGGTGAAGGTCATCTCGATCGGCATGTTCCTCCGCCGCGGCGCCGGCGAGGCGCCCCTCGGGGCCGTCGCGTGGCGGGGACCGATGCTGCATCGAACGGTGCAGCAGTTCCTGACGGACGTCTACTTCGGAGATCTGGACGTGCTGCTGCTGGACATGCCGCCGGGCACCGGAGACGTGGCGATCTCCGTCGGGCAGCTCCTGCCCAACGCCGACGTGCTGGTCGTGACCACCCCGCAGGCCGCGGCAGCGGACGTCGCGGTGCGCAGCGGCCTGGTCGCCCGGCAGACCGGTCAGCGGGTCGTCGGCGTCGTCGAGAACATGGCCGCGATGACGTTGCCGGACGGCACCGCGTTCGACCTCTTCGGCTCCGGCGGCGGTGCCGCCGTGGCTGCCGCGCTCACGGATGCCGGCACCCCGGTCCCGCTCCTCGCTTCCGTGCCGCTCAGCCCGCAGCTTCGCGCGGACGCGGACGCCGGAGTTCCCGCCGTGGTCGCACACCCCGAGGATCCGGCTTCGATCGCGATCGGCCGCGTCGCTGACGCGATCGTCGCGGAACCGCGTGGCCTGTCCGGGCGCGCCCTGCCGCTGCGCACCCGCTGACCGGTCGTCAGGTCGCCTCGGAGTCGAACGGCGCGGGGCTGTCCTGCGGGCCTCGGAACGGTGACCGCACCGGTGGCTTGTCGCCCGTCGCCGCGACCGCCGCGCCCGCCTGAGCGGCCCGCACCGTCGGCACGGGAGCGTCATCGAGGAGCGCCTCGCGGATGATGCGACGGGGGTCGTACTGCCGCGGGTCGAGGGTGCGCCAGTCGACGTCGTCGAAGTCCTCCCCCATCTCTTCGCGCACCCGGGTCTTCGCCGATGAGATCCAGTCCCGCGCGCGCCGCGTGAAGGTCGCCAGCGACTCGGCGTAACGGGGAAGGCGTTCCGGGCCGACGATCAACGCTGCGATCAGTCCGATCAGCAGCAGCTTCTCGATCGTGAGGCCGAAGAACATGACATCAGGTTACCGCCGCGCCTGAGCGGCAAGCGCACACCCGCCACGTAGGCTGAACGCGGAGGAATGCGATGGGAGAGCAGAACGCGAATCAGAGGTTCGCTGCCGAGGCGATCGTCGAGCCCGATCACATCGCTCGCGCCCGCGCCCACGCTCTGGAACTGGGTGCCGCGCCGATCAGTCCGCCGATCGGTGCCCAGTGCGCGGTCATCGCCGCGGCGTCACAGGCTCTCAACATCGTCGAGATCGGCACCGGGGCGGGAGTTTCGGGGCTGTGGCTGCTCCACGGGTCGCCGCGAGCGACGCTCACGACCATCGACAAGGAGCCCGAGCATCTCGGCGCCGCTCGGCAGGCTTTCGCCGCCGCGCGGATCCCGCCGGCTCGAGCCCGGTTCATCACCGGTCGCGCGTCCGACGTCCTCCCCCGCATGAACGAAGCCTCGTACGACATCGTTCTCGTCGATGCCGATGCCGATGGCGTGATCGAGTATGTCGAGCACGGGCTTCGACTGGTTCGAGCCGGGGGGACCGTCCTCGTGCCCCGCGTGCTGGCCGGCGGAGCTGTGGCCGACCCGGTTCGACGCGATCCCGTCACGACCGCGTTCCGCTCGCTGATCCAGGAGACGCAGTCCTCCCCCGCTGTGATCGGCGCACTGTCGATCGTGGGCGAGGGGCTCCTGCAACTCACGACTGTCGCGTCGGACTGAGGGTCACGACACGCAGAACGGCCGGTCTTCCGACCGGCCGTTCTGCGGAGCGAATGTGCCTCAGGCTGCGCTGACGACTCCACCCAGAACGTCGTAGAGCTCCTTCGCCTCTGCGTCGTTGACGGAGACGACGAGACGACCGCCACCCTCGAGCGGCACGCGCACGATGATGAGTCGCCCCTCCTTCACGGCCTCCATCGGCCCGTCTCCGGTTCTCGGCTTCATGGCTGCCATTGCGGCTCCCTTTCATCGATGGTCTGCATCATCAAGTTTATCGTGAGGGCACGACTCGCGGAGCGCCGCGCGGGGAATGCGCCATCCCGGGCGACCCTCAAGGGATCTGCCAGATCGCATTCCCCAGCGCGTACATGTTATAGATCCACCACCACTGCCCAACGAGGCATGCCGCCAGAACCCCGGCCCGCCACGGCGTCGACCGAGGAAGCGCGACCGCACCCCACAGGGGCGACAGCGGCAGCAGCAGTCGGAAGATGCTCGACTGGGGGAAGAACACCAGCAGCAAGTAGAGAAGATAGCTCGCACTCCACAGGCGGATCTCGATCCCCAGCCGCCTCACCTGAGGCGAGATCGCCAGCAGGCCGGCGACGAGGATGATGCCGAGCGCGAGCGCGACGTACCCGAGTTCGGCCGGCAGACCCCACACCGAGCCGAACCAGAACGCGCTCGCGCTGACGAAGCCTTCGAAAGGGATGAAGGCCGCTTCGCCGGGGATCCAGTTGCGTCGCCACGCGAGCTCGGTAGCAAGATACGCGCCCGGCTCCCCCGTCACCCAGCCGGCGAGCAGCTGCCACGAGAACCCGACGGCGACCGAGAGCAGGCCGAGAGCGACGATGTGGACGACTTCTCGCGGCCTCAGGGGGTCGCTGTCACGCCGCAGGAAACGCCAGATCCCGAACAGGCCGAGGAACAGCGCGAACGCCAAGACGCCCGGCCTCGTGTAGCCCATCAGCGGGATCAGAAGATACAGCCACGCGTACCGTCGCCGCACCACGCACCACAGGGCGAGGAACAGCCACAGCAGGAAGAGCGGCTCCGCATAGCCGACCTGGAAGAGAGCGGCGAGCGGACCGGCGGCGAAGAACGCGACCGCCCACATCGCCGCGTTCTGGTCGACCCTCTCCCGGAGAAGGCAGAAGAGCGCGACGGATGCCCCGTACCCGGCGGCGAGCGAGACCACGAACGCCCCCACGCCCCAGTGTCCGAACGGCAGACCGATCAGCTTCGCGAGGTATGCGTACACGGGCATGAAGGCCCACTGGTTCTCGGCGACCGTTCCCGCATCCGTTCGCGGAAGCTCCGTGGGATACCCCGTTTCGGCGACGATCCAGTACCACCGGGCATCCCAGCCGAGAACGAGATCGGCGAGTTGCGCCTCCGGACCGAAGCGTGAGTCGAATCCGGACAGCTCGGCCGCGATAGCAAGGAACGCCGTCGTGACGACTCGAGCGACCACGTAGATCAGCGCGACGCGCAGTGCGATACCGGCGAACGCCGGCTGGCGGACCGTGCCAGCGGTCACCCGGCCGTCAGCCACGTCCGCAAGCCATGCTCTACCGCCTCGATCTGCGCGATCGGAACGCTTTCCTCGTCGTGATGGGCCAGGTGGGGGTCACCCGGACCGTAGTTGACGGCGGGAACGCCCATAGCGCTGAACCGCGCCACATCCGTCCAGCCGTACTTCGGACGCGGCTCGGCTCCGACCGCCGCGACGAACTCCTGGGCCAGCGGCGCGTCGAGCCCCGGGCGGGCGCCGACAGCGAGGTCGACGATCTCGACGTCGAAGCCGGAGAACACATCACGGACATGGCGCTGAGCTTCTTCGGCATCCCTGCTCGGGGCAAACCGGTAATTCACCTCTACCTCGCAGAGGTCGGGGATCACGTTACCCGCGACGCCGCCGCTGATGCGCACCGCGTTGAGTCCCTCGCGGTACACGAGTCCCTCGACGGGGATATCCCGCGGGCGATACTCCGCCAACCGCGCGAGGACGGGCGCCGCCTTGTGTATCGCGTTCTCACCGATCCACGCGCGTGCGCTGTGTGCGCGGACGCCGGACGTTCGGACAAGAGCGCGGAGGTTGCCATTGCAGCCCCCTTCGACGTGACCGTTCGACGGCTCACCGAGAATGGCGAAGTCGGCCGTGAAGAGGTCGGGGCGAGTTCTCGCCAGGCGGGTGAGGCCGTTGCGGTCGGCGTCGACCTCCTCGTGGTCGTACCACATCCACGTGACGTCGACCCGTGGCGTCGTGAGTTCCGCGGCCAGCTTGAGCTGTACGGCGACACCGGCCTTCATGTCGACCGTGCCTCGCCCCCAGATGTAGGGCTCGCCGTCGATATCGAGATTGCGCGTGGGGACGTTGCCGTTGATCGGCACCGTGTCGATGTGGCCGGCGATGGCGACTCGACGATCGCTCCCGAGATCGGTTCGAGCGACGATGGTGTCGCCGTCCCGGTACACCTCGAGGTGCGGAAGCCCGCTGACAGCGTCGTGGATAAGGTCGGCGAGCGTCGTCTCGTCGTCGGAGACGCTCGGGATGTCGCAGATCGTGCGTGTCAGGTCCGCAGCTGATGCGGTGAGGTCGAGCGCCGGCATCCCTCGAGTCTACCGAGCGCGATCTCGCTCCCACCTCCCGGTGTGGGTGGGTGGTGGGTTAACGCGAAATGGCCACCCTGCGTTGGGTGGCCATTTCGGTAATGGAAGTCCGGCGGTGTCCTACTCTC
>NZ_JBHVCA010000003.1:0-676184 GCF_042803895.1 Microbacterium sp. NPDC057407
GCGTTCCTCGACGACGCCAACACTCTCTATCTGATCGGCTCCGCCTCAGGGGCATCAGCAATGGGCGGGTGGCTGTCCGCGGTGCTGGACGACATTGTCGAAGTCGCCCGCATCCGCGCCCTCGCCTCCCCCGGCTCGAGACTCCAACACCCGCTCGGACTGATCCTGGACGAGATCGTCAACATGTTCCGGTGGGGCAACCTCCCCCGCATCATGGCCGACGGCGGCGGCCGCGGCATCTGCACCTTCGTCGTCCTCCAAGCCCTCTCCCAAGCCGAGACAGCCTGGTCCCGCGCCGAAGCCGACACCATCTGGGCCGCCGCCACCGCCAAAGTCATCCTCGGCGGCGCGAGCCACGTCGACCACCTCCGCGACATCGAAGCGCTCCTCGGCACCCGCGAAACGCGCCGCACCACCCGGTCCTGGTCCACCCGCGACCCCGGGCACTCCACCAGCGAACAACGAGAGCGGGTCCCGCTGATGTCGGTCGACGAGATCCGGAGGATGCCGCACAACACCGGGCTCCTCGCCTACCGCAACCGCCGCGGCGTACTGCTCGAGCTCACCGGCTGGGACCAACGCCGGGACGCGAACGACATCCGCAGTACCAAAGCGGCCACCGAAGCCGAACAAGCTCAAGTGTTCCGCACGCCCACCCCAACTCCCGCGCCGGAGGCCGAGGAGGTGCCCGAATGAGCAACACCCGCCGACCTACCACCTCCGGCGATTCCTACCGCAGCGGCTATCTTCGATCGCCCGTGTGGTTCGCGCGGCGCGACCGGTGGTTCCGCGCGCACGCCCGGACCGGCATCCCTCTTGTCTGCCAAGGCTGCGGGCATCCGGCACCGGCGGCTGAGCTCGAGCTGCACCACACCGACTACCACGGCGTCTACAAGGTCGGCGGGCAGTGGCGCGCCCGAGAGCGCCACCGCGACCTCATGCCCCTGCATCCGGGGTGCCACGAACTGCTGCACCGGCTCATCGACCGGGACGCCATCCTGTCGCGCGGCCGCGACCGGCGGACCGCTTCGACTCTCGCCCTCAACCGTCTCCGCGCCAAACTCGCCCGACCGGACGGTGCCGCATGAGCGGCGACGACGACTTCAGCGACGCCGAGCGGGCCTTCGCCGCCGGCTTCACCGCGCCCTACACGAGCCGCGACGTCTCGTCCGAGGCGATCGGGGCGCACATCGTCGATTGGTACACCCTTCCCGACACCGACGCCGCCGCCGAGTGGGATGCGCTCCGCCGGTGGGTCGAGTGGGCGACGGTCCGCTACAACATCCCGCAAACAGTGATCCCCGCCTGCTGGTACCAGCACGGCGCCCTCGTCGAGGAACTCTCCGCATTGCACACCGCTCACCGTGCCGCGTTCGACTCCTCTGACGCCGGCTACGGGCCCATCGGATGGCACGAACGCCTCACCATCGCCGTCCCCCGCCTCGCCAAGGCCTACGGCGGCGGTTGCAACAACGGTCACCAAACCTCCAAGCCACGCACCTGGCTAGAACCGGGCGCGGACTGGGACGCGTGGACCAGCCAGGCCCACGCCCACCGAGACACCCAAGCGGGGTGACTCCCAACGAAAGGAAACCCACCCATGACGACCAAGATCCCGGTCACCATCGAGGGCAACCTCACCGGCGACCCCGAACACGGCACCGCAGAATCCGGCACCGACTACGCCCGGTTCACCGTCGCCGTCAACGACCGACGCCTCAACGAGACAACGCAGCGATGGGAAGACGCCGGCACCGTCTTCCACCGCATCGTCGTCTTCAACCAGCAGGCCCGCCACGTCGCCGACTCGCTCCGCAAAGGCGACAGCGTCCTCGTCGCCGGCGACCTGCGATTCGGCACCTACGTCGACAAGGACTCCGGCCAGACCCGCGAAACCCGCGACATCGTCGCGGACAACGTCGGCGCCTCACTGAAGTTCACTGGCATCGCCGTCGAGCGCAGCCCAAAAGCTGACGGCCCCGCAGCAGACACTACGGGGCCGTACACCGCACCGGTAGCAGCCGGCGCAGCAGTCACTCGCTGAACCCTCCACAAGGAGGAGCGGGTGGGAGTCACAGTACTCCCACCCGCTCCGCCATCTCCAGGACCGCGCTACGCCACACCCAACACCGCTGCTCCTCACACGCCACACGGAACCGGACTACGAACGCCCGACCGGTCCACGCACACGCCTCAGCCAGCACGCGCCCGAGTGTTCCCCCGAACGGTGCCCGCGCCTCCACCAACGCCGGCTGCGGATCTTTCGTCATCGGAAGACGATCAAACTCGAGCTCGCTGCCGGTCAGCGTCTCCAGGCGCCCCGACCTCGCGAGCCGTTCCAGAATGCTCTCAGACCTCACGCGAAGTTAAGGGATCGTCACGCAATTGAGTCGCCTCCTCCACCCAGGCACCCTGACGACCGGACATTCAGGCAGCGAAACGCTCCGGCGAGCACCCTGCGACAGCACCTGTCATACATCGCAGGCGGCCGGGCCTCATGTTGAGTGGCCGATTGCGCAGGCCGACGCGCGTCCTGTTCCGCGCTGACCCCGATGCCGTGCGGCTAGGCCGGAAACCGTGCCCGGGGTTTCGCCGCTTGTTCCTGTTCCTCAAGGAGCCCGGCACGTGCAGACCTGCGGCAGCTCAGAAGTGTATCGCCAATAGTTGGGCATCCAAGCATCTGTACGGGTCCGTTTTCGGGCTCACTGGGTTAGGGGGTGAATCGGATCGCCCAGTCCTCTATCTCCTCGAAACCACCCGATCTGAGCCAATGCTCTCGCCTCTTTCCGGACCACGCGGTAGTGATGAAGCCTGCAGTGGCCAGGTCGTCGAGATGCCGCGATGCGGCGAACCTGTCTATGCCGCAAACTGCGGCAATCTCCCCGATTGAAGCTCCGTTCGCGTTCCTGGTCGCGAGTAATGCTTCCAAGATGTAAAGGCGGTCTGGATGGCCGAGAGCTCGGAACGTCGAAGCGAGGGGAGTCACTTCGCCGCCCGCGAGGGGGCGTTACTTCTGACATGAGGGTGCGCCTGCTCCAGCCATTGCTCGATGCCCGCGATGTGCACCTGCGCGGCTGCCTCTGCCAACGCGAGGTCACGGTGCCTAATCGCCTCTAGAATGGCGCGGTGCTCGGCAAGGGTGCGCTCTAGAGCGCCTACCTGGGTGAGTCCCCGCCACACGCGTGCACGGACGGTTTGGCTCGTCAGGCTGTCCAGCAAGCTAGCGAGATAGTCATTGCCCGCCATTCGCGCAATTGCGCCGTGGAATCGGACGTCGTGCTGCACCAGTGTCTCAATGTTGGTGTCGACGCGTACGTCCGAGATCTCTACGGCCAGATCGGCAATGTCCTGGTCCGTTGCACGCTGGGACGCGAGACCCGTCGCGTGGGACTCCAGTAAGCGGCGTACGGAAAATATCTCCAGCAGCGAATGGTCGTCGTGAAGATCTACGACGAACGAAATCGCTTCAAGCAAGAGCCTCGGCTCGAGACTCGTGACGTAAGTCCCGTCACCCCTGCGCACGTCGAGTACGCGGATTACCTCGAGCGCCTTGACAGCTTCGCGCATGGAACTGCGGGAGAGACCCAGACGCTCCGCGAGGTCCTTCTCAGGGGGCAACCGTGAACCCGGGGCGAGTTCACCTCGAACGATCATGTCCTTGATCTTCTCGATAGCTAGATCCGTCACCGCCATACGATCATCATAAACATCGGATGAAAGATATGGTGTCGGGGGACGGGCAATTAGAGTGGGAAGGAGGCTTCATTGGAGATCGTTGACGCGCACCTCCACCTTTGGGACCCGAGCGTGCTGTCGTATCCTTGGCTTGAAGGCCCGCTCCTCCGACCATTCCACTTGCGGGATCTCGCAGAAGAGCTCTCCGGATCGAGAGTCCGGGCCGGCAGCTTCGTCTTCGTTCAAGCAGAATGCGCGCCCCATCAGTCCATCGACGAAGTGGACTGGGTGTCTTCGATCGCGACGGTGCAACCGGAAATACGAGGCATCGTCGCCTTCGCGCCGCTCGAGCGGCCACGCGCCACAGAGGACCACCTGACGGCATTCGCACAGAGACCGCTCGTGAAGGGAGTCCGTCGACTTCTGCAGGACCAGTCGACCGGCTTCTCTTCTTCCCCCGACTTCCGCATCTCCGCCCGCGCCGTGGCGCGGGCCGGTCTTGTGTTCGACGCCTGCGTGCGGTGGCCACAGATCGCGGACGTTTCTGCACTCGCCGATGCTGTGCCCGAGCTGCCGATCGTGCTCGACCATGTCGGTAAGCCCCCGGTGAGGTCAAGAGCAGACACGACCGCCGAGTTGAGTTCGTGGGCCGCAAGTCTCCTCGCCCTGGCATCACGGCCCAACGTCGTCTGTAAACTTTCGGGCCTGCCTGCCGAAGCCGGTCGCAACTGGGCGTCGCGCGACCTGGAGCCCTTCCTGGATGCCGCCCTCGCGGCGTTCGGGTCGGAGCGATTGCTCTTCGGCGGGGATTGGCCGGTTTCGGCCCCTTATGTGAAATGGATCGAGACGGTGCAACACTGGGTGGCGGATCGCCTCAGTGCTGCGGAGGGAGAAGCTGTCCTGTCCAAGAATGCCGAGCGAGTCTACCGACTTCCGCGTTCTGAGGCGACAGTGGAACGCAGCCTTAGCCCTGACATCCCCCCGTCCACCTCGATGAAGGTGCCGGTCGTAGAACCCGAGGCGGGGCCCACCAGGTAGAGGACTGCGCCGGCTACTTCCGCGGGCGTGACTAGCCGCCCGTGCGGCTGCCGCGACTCAAGGGCTGCCCGCTCCGCGATCGGGTCAGGAGCGCTCTGCAGGAGCCGCGCCACCCACGGCGTATCGACCGTTCCGGGGTTAACGGCGTTGACCCTGATCCCTTCGGCGACATGGTCCGCCGCCATGGCACGAGTCAGCGAAAGAACGGCGCCTTTGGACGCGCTGTACAGGGCCCGCTGGGGCAGACCAGCGGTGGCGGCGATAGACGAGATGTTGCACACTGCCGCGGCCGGAGAACGCCGAAGCCAGGGGAGAGCGGCCGAGGTAACGCGGCTAATCCCCGTGACGTTGATAGAGAGTACGCGCGCCCACTCCGCATCGTCATTCGCCGCGATGTCCCCTTGTGCACCGATCCCCGCGTTATTGACGACGATATCGATGCGTCCGAAGCGGTGACTCACCTCTGCGACTGCTCGATCGATGGCGGCACGATCTCCGACATCAGCCGACACCTCGGTCAGTCGAGAATCGAGCGAGCGAGAATCGCGATCGAGAACTGCGACCGTCGCGCCCGCATCCGCGAGGGTTGATGAAATAACCGCCCCGATGCCTGACGCGCCCCCAGTGACGATCGCGACGAGGTCAGCGAGTTGGTTCACCATCACAGCCTCTCCCACGCTCTGAATTGCTGCCGCTGTCGCCCTAACCCAGTGACCTCAATCTCTACGACGTCTCCTGGACGGAGGAACGGATATCGTCCCGACAAAGCAACTCCTTCCGGAGTCCCGGTTAGGAGCAAGTCGCCTGGCTCGAGCGTGACGAACTGCGACAAGTGCCACACGATCTGTTCCACCGAGAAGATCATGTCCGCGGTGGTCGAGTCCTGACGGACCTGACCGTTGACACTGCTCCGCAGCCCCAGGGCCCGATGATCCACCTCGTCGGGAGTAACTAGCCAAGGCCCAATCGGAGTGAAGCCTGGCGAACACTTTCCCTTCGACCACTGCCCACCGGAGACCTCGAGTTGAAATGTCCGCTCCGAGACGTCATGTGCCGCGACGAATCCGGCGACATGACCCATCGACTGGCCCGGGGAGTCTAGGTACGACGCGCGCCTGCCAATCACAACACCCAGTTCCACCTCCCAATCCGTCTTCTCGCTGCCTCGCGGAATCGTTACTGGATCATTAGGCCCCGCGACAGTGTTCGGCGTCTTGAGAAAGAGGACAGGCGTCGTCGGCGGCGGGGATCCGGACTCGGCCGCATGAGCTACATAGTTCATCCCTACGCACAGAACCGCGCTAGGTCGGGCGATAGGAGCTCCGAACCGCGTATATGGGCGCCAATCGAGCAGGGGTAGCTGCCCGCGTGAGATTGCGCGCGATGTTGTCGCCACCGGTTCGGACTTGAGGAACCCGCCATTTACATCGGATGTCAATGGCCTCAAATCCAGAAGACGATCTTCGTGGACGACGACGGGTATCTCCGCTCCCGCCTCACCAACTCGGGCGAACCGCATATCTCTCCCTCGATAGACCAATCGTGTGGACAAGCGTTGACAGTATAGACATCGGATGTTTGAATGCGATAGCAGCTCGCAGCTGAGCTGCCCCCAAGGAGAAATCGTGCCCCGGATCCTCGCGATCGAAACCACCGACATCCGTTTTCCGACGTCGACCCGACTCGACGGCTCGGATGCCATGAACCCCGACCCGGACTACTCCGCGGCCTATCTTGAGATCCTCACGGACGCTGCTCCGGCCCTGTCCGGACATGCGTTCGTCTTCACGATTGGCCGCGGAAATGACGTGCAGGTGGCGGCGCTGGAGGCGCTGAAAGGCCACCTCGTAGGTCGCGAACTGGAGTCCGTTGTGAGCGACATGGGTTCGACGTATCGAGAACTTGTCGGCGACTCCCAACTGCGATGGCTGGGTCCAGAGAAGGGCGTCATGCACATGGCGATCGGCGGTGCCGTCAACGCGCTCTGGGACATCAAGGCCAAACAGGCCGGCCTGCCATTGTGGCAACTCCTTGGGCGGATGACACCTGAAGAGATCGTCGACTTGGTCGACTTTCGATACCTGAGTAATGCGCTCACCCCGGAAGAAGCCTTGGCCATCCTCCGCGAGGCGGTGCCCGGGCGCCCGCACCGAGAAGCCCAGTTGCTCGCGATCGGGTACCCGGCATACACCACAAGCCCAGGGTGGCTCGGCTATTCGGACGAGAAGCTCGCGCGGCTGTGCCGGCAGGCCATCGCCGACGGGTTTCAGCAGATCAAACTCAAGGTCGGCGCGAACCTAGCCGACGACATTCGTCGACTTTCGGTGGCCCGCGACGTTTGCGGGCCTAACTTCCCGATCGCCATCGACGCAAATCAACGCTGGGAAGTATCCGAGGCCATCTCATGGGTGAAGGCGCTCGCCCAATTCCATCCAACCTGGGTGGAGGAGCCCACAAGCCCTGATGACGTACTGGGTCATCAGCAGATTGCGCGGGCCATCTCGCCGATTCGGGTGGCCAGCGGCGAGCACGCGCACAACCGCGTGATCTTCAAGCAGCTCCTACAGGCCGGCGCCATCGATGTCATGCAGATCGACGCTGTTCGAGTGGCGGGAGTCAATGAGAACATCGCCAATCTTCTGCTGGCCGCGAAGTACGAAGTCCCGGTATGCCCGCACGCCGGTGGGGTCGGGCTCTGTGAGGCGGTCCAGCACCTCTCGATGTTCGACTACGTCGCAGTCAGCGGCACCACCGAGAACCGGGCAATCGAGTACGTCGACCACCTGCACGAGCACTTCCTGGCTCCGACCGAAATCCGCCAGGGCAACTACATCGCTCCGCGCGCCCCGGGCGCCGGCTTCGAGATGAAGCCCGAAAGCCGCGCTCGATTCACCTGGAACCCCGATGATGTCGTCGCCTAACTCCCCAGCGCTTGAGCTACCCCGCCTGGGCTATGGCGCGGCGAATCTCGGCAATCTCTTCCGTGAGATTTCGGACGAGGCCGCGTCGGAAATACTCAGTGCTGCCTGGGACAGCGGTGTCCGCTTCTTCGACACCGCCCCCCACTATGGTCTGGGCCTGTCGGAGCGGCGACTCGGCGCGTTCTTGCGTACTAAACCCCGCGATGAGTTCGTGATTTCGACCAAGGTCGGAAGGCTGCTCCGGCCTAATCCGGATGACGACGGCGGACTGGACCTGGCACACGACTTCCACGTTCGGGCCGATATGCGGCGGGTTTGGGACTTCTCGGAGTCAGGAATTCGAGCGAGCCTCGACGAGTCTTTGGAACGCCTTGGCTTGGACCGGGTGGACGTCGTGTATCTGCACGACCCGGAACGATTCGACTTGGAGGCTGCCCTGCAGAAGGGCCTTCCCGCGCTTCTCGAATTGCGCACCGAGGGCCGAGTGACCGGCGTCGGTATCGGCTCGATGGAGTGCCACGCGATCACAGCGGCCGTCGCGCAAGCGGATCTCGACGTCGTCATGGTCGCGGGACGCTATACGCTTCTTGAGCAGCCCGCGAACCGCGATGTGTTGCCCGCGTGCAACGAACGCGGCACAGCCGTCGTGGCCGCGTCCATCTTTAACTCGGGTCTTCTGGCGAAGGATCAGCCGACCAAAGACGGCAGATACGAGTATGGTCGCGTCCCTGAGCAGCTGTGGCAGCGATTGCAGCGCATCGCGGACATCTGTCGCGCCTACGACGTGCCACTCCCCGCCGCCGCTACACAGTTTCCGCTCCGAAACTCGATCGTCACATCGATCGTTGTAGGCGCCAGCCGGCCGGAACAGATTCGCCGGAATGCGGAACTTCTCGCGGTCGAGATTCCGCACGAGATGTGGAACGAGATGATCGCCGAAAGACTAATCGAGTAACGAAGGAGCCGACGCATGCTCACCGGCATCAATCCATTGCTGAGCGGAAAGCTCCTGCTTCATCTGGACAGGATGGGTCACTCAGACGCCGTCGTTATCGCGGACGCTCACTTCCCCGTCTACCGGCTGGGTCTTCGCCAAGTGGAGTTGCCGAACGCTCACTCACCAGAGGTTGTGGCGGCCATTCGCTCGGTGCTCCCCCTTGATGCGGCGCCAGCTCTTGATCTCATGGCGACGCCTGGCGGAGAAGAGCTCGATATTCACCTGGAGCTGACGCGGGCCGCCGGCGCAACCGACAAAAGGCTCATCGAGCGTTACAGCTTCTACGCCTCAGCACGGGACGCTTACCTCATCGTCCGCACGGGGGAAATCCGTCAATACGGCAACGCGATACTTCGCAAAGGGATCGTAACCCCGAAGGCCTGAGCGACCTCCGCGTCCGGGATGGTCACTCTTTGGTGATTCATTCGTCCATATGATGACCCGATACTGCCGCAGTAGAGTGTGGAACCGCCCCATAGATTGTCCATATGACGATCGCTCGTGCTTTCACCTATAGTTCGTTCACCGACGCCACGACCTTGCTCGGCGACCCGCTCGCGCTGCGGGAACAGGCCGCCCGGGACGGATATCTGTTCTTCCGTGGGCTTCTACCCCGGTCCGCTGTGGAGGACGTCCGCGCCGACATCGCTCGGGTGCTGACGGACGACGGAACGCTGTCGGACCAGGACTCGGGCGAGGTTAACCGGGAGACGGTCGACTCAATCCCTTCAACCGCGATGCGCTTGGATATCGGGGTATCTGAGGCATCCTACGTACGGATCCAGCAGGTGGAGAGCCTGCATCTGCTTCCTCACCATCCCACTCTCGTGGGTTTGTATGAGCAGCTGTTCGGCGAAAGCGTCTTCGTCCATCCCCGCCATATTGTTCGCGCGATGACGGGTCATCCGGCACTCAGACCCACTCCGCCTCATCAGGACTTTCCACTTATCCAGGGGAGCCAGAACACCTGGACTGCTTGGTTCCCGCTGGCCGACACCCCTTTGTCCCGAGGTCCGCTGAGTGTCCTCCGCGGCTCCCATCGCGAAGGGTACATCCCCATCGCGCCGGCAGAAGGGGCCGGACTTATTGAGGCGCTTCTCTGCCGAGATGAAGACGACTGGATCACTGGCGCTTTCGAAGCGGGCGATGTGCTTACCTTCCCCAGCTTGACGGTTCACCGAGCCGTGCCCGCGACCGACCGCGCCCATATCCGGCTTTCGATGGACATCCGCTTCCAACCGGCATCCGAACCGATCGAGGCCCGGTCTCTGACGAATCACTCAGACCGTGACTGGGAGGAAATTTACGCCGACTGGACCAGTACTGACATGCAGTACTACTGGCGAGCCGATAAGCCATCCATCTCGCCGTGGGACGCGTCCCTCATTCAGCCGGGGCAGCGTATTTGCTAACGCCACGAGTTATTGCTGTTCAACCTCGGGGACAGGAAGGCTGGGCGCACTCCGGGATTGCGGTGCTGCCGGACGGCACCGTTGTTATGGCCAGCGCCGACGCGACGGAACTGCTCCTTATTCACCGCCGTATCGGTCTTATCGGTGTGGTGCCATTCGACGGCGCGGAGGCCCACTGCCTTGCCGTCCTCCGTGACGGTGGGCGAGATCTGCTATGGGTTGCCGACCCGGGGTTCAAGCACGCAGTCTCGGGCGGTCGAGTACGTGAACGGCTGCAGGACGGGCGGCTCGTCCTGCTTGATTTTGAAGGCAGGGTTGTCCGGCGCATCGCAAATCCCTATCGGGACGTCACGCAGCCCTTTCGTCCTACAGCCATCGCAGTCGAGGATCCCAGTCTCGGCGCGCGATCGCCGGTCTGGGTCGCGGACGGTTACGGGTCCAATAGCGTGCTCAGACTGTCTGCGGAAGGTGACGTTCTCTTCCGATTGGATGGAGCGGCGGGCAAACCGTTCGACTGCCCACATGGCATAGCGGTAAGCATCGGTGCGCATGGGGGCGAAGTCGTGATCGCTGACCGCGCTAATTTTCGTCTTGTAGTGCTCGATGGCACGGGCGCCGTCACTCGAGTGCTGATTCACCCTCTGTTCACAGCACCCTCCTCCCTGGCATATTGGCGGTCCGGCCTGCTGGTCACCGACTTGGATGAGGGTCTTTACTACGTCGAGGGCGGCGCAGTTGTTCCCCTTGTAGCCGGCGACGGCGAGCAAGGTCCAGGATGGCCGAACCGGGTGACAGATGCCGGCGTGGAGCCACCGCTATTGTTGGGCAGCGCTCCGCGCGCAGCGCACGGACTTGGCGTCGACGCTGCTGACGGAATCGCGTACCTCAGCGAATGGTGTCTAGACGGACGGCTGCTCGAGGTTCGACTCGAAACGATGCACCCCTGAGGCAACCTGCCTACCCGTGCCCCAACCCGGAAGCATGATTGTCGCAGTTGAAGTCGGCGGCACCTCTACCTCGAGGGAGAACACGCTTCCGTTGAGATTCCACGAGGTCGCGATCTGGCCGCGGCGAGACATGAATCGCGCGCGAGATGAGCTCAGGGTGCCACCTGGCTCAGGAGTGATAAGGAGCTGCCCATAACCGCGAGAACTTTCGGTCTGTTGGATTCCTCCGACTGTTTCGAAGATCCAACGGCCGATGCCTCCAAGAGCGTAATGATTGAAAGAATTCATCTCCGGATTCTGAAAGCCGCCGGTTGCCGTCCAGCCGTCCCAACGCTCCCACATCGTCGTTGCCCCCTGCTCTACCAGGTACAACCAGGATGGGAAGTCGCGCGCCTCGAGAAGCTGATACGCCGTCGCCGTTCGCCCCGCACGCGTGAGCGCGGTCAGCAAGAGCGACGTGGTGATGATCCCGGTGGTCAGCTTCCCGCCAGCCGCGGCGATGGACTCGTCGAACTGCTTTTTGACAGACGGCATCAATTCGTGGGGGATCAGATCGAACGCCACGGCGAGCGCGTATCCACCCTGGGACCCCGACCCTACCCGCCCCTCACGGGAAACGAAGCTTTCCTCAAAGGATCGGGCCAACTTCTCCGCCAGCTCGGCGTAGATCGCGGATTCCTCAGGACAGCCCAGCTCGGACGCGGTATGTGAAACGAGGCGCGTGCTGTAGGCCCAGTACGCCGTAGCGAGCAACTCGCGCGGAGTCGGTGTCCGCTCCAGCCAATCGCCGTAATCGTTTCCCCGGCGACGTTGCCATAGTAGATCCGGGTTGTTCCGGTACACGTAGTCGACCCAGCGTCGCATGGAGTCGAACGAGTCCGCCAGGATCCGTCGGTCGCCCCACCGCCGGTAAAGCTCCCACGGGATGATCACGCCGGCGTCGCCCCATCCGGGGGCGGCCGAATCGGGGAAGAAAGTCGAAATGTGGGGCGCGATGTCCTTATACGCGCCCTCTTCTGTTTGGGTTGCGCGTACATCCTGCAGCCATCTCGCCCAGAAGGATCGCGCGTCTGTGAGGAAGGCGGCCGTGGGCATGAAGGCACCCGCGTCTCCCAACCAGCCGAGCCTCTCATCCCTCTGGGGACAGTCTGTGGGAACGGCGACCAGGTTGCCGCGAAGACTCCATTCGATGTTCGAGAGGAGGCGGTTCACGCCGTCATGAGAGGTCTCCACCGAGCCCGTCCACTCGACGTCGTTCGACATCACGGCGGCCGACACCGCGTCCTCGGCCAAGGGGTCTTCAAGTCCCGAGATCTCCACGAACCGGAAGCCGTGAGTGGTGAAAGTGGGTTCGAAAGTGTCTGATAGACCTGCGCTGATCCAGACATCCGTCGCCTCAGCGTTGCGAAGGTTAGCAACATAGACAGACCCGTCTTCGTCGAGCATTTCGCCATGACGCAGGAGGATCCGCGTGCCTTTTGGCAGCGCGGGGAGCGCTAGCCGTACCCGTCCGGTGAGATTCTGCCCGAAATCGTAGATGTGCTTGTGGGCAGCGGAGGCGACATACCTGCCGCGCAGCCGCCTGACGACCCGGACGTGCGGCTCAATGCTTGAGCGCAGATGATCGAGATCGCTACCTACAGCGCGAGCGGGTCGCCATGATGCGTCGTCGAAATCGGGCGAGGACCAGGCTCCCGGGTCGAGTCGCCTATCGACATATTCCCCAATCAGCAGATCTGCGTAGACCCGATCGCCGGTGGAGACGTTCCAGGTTTCGTCTGTGGCGCACTGCAGGTGTTCGCCATCGATCATCTCGACCACGAGCTGGGCCCACAGGTGGGGAGAGTTGCCGTAGTGGACCGCTGGTTGCCTCGGGTCGAAGCCCACGTAACCGCTCCACCATCCGTGCGCGAGTTCGACTCCGATTGCGTTGCGCCCTTCCCGAACGAGGGATGTGATGTCGTAGGTCTGATACCGCTGGTGGACGCGATAGTCGGTCCAGCCGGGCGTGAGTTCGTCCGCACCGACTCGGGCCCCGTTGATCTGAGCCCGGTACAGTCCGCGCGCTGTGACGAGCAATCGAGCTCGGGCGACCGCGGCGCGTAGGTGGAACGACTTGCGCAGTAGAAGTGGAGCCGGCAGCAAACCTGCTCGCCACGAGAGACCGCGGAAGTCCGGCGGATCTTGCGGTTGGGTCTCTCGCTCGTCCACGGTGATCCAATGTCCCGCTCTCGTGGTGCGGGATAGGTATGTGGTCTCAAACCAGTCCGAGGCGATTGCCACACCGTCCGTCTCGTCCTCGACGCGAACGGACCAGCGGTACGCGGATCCAGGATCGAGACTTGGGCCGTCGTAGGTCACCTCCAACGTTTCAGCGGCAAGGCGGGGAGACCGCCAGATTTCCGTTCCGTGAGCGTCCTCCACGTAGACGTGTGTGAAGGTCGAGCCGCGCTGTGCTCCGTGGAAACGCCACTCGAATACGGGCCTTCCGGTGTCTACTCCGAGCGGGCGTGGCATGCGCTCGGTTCTGAGGTCACGCGGTGTCAGCACGTCAGCCCTTCGTGGCCCCGGCTGTGAGGCCTGCGACGAAGCGCTTTTGAAGCAGCAAGAAGAACACGAGGATCGGGAGAACAGCGAGCAGCATAAGGGCGAACATCGTGCCGAAATCTGTGTTGAACTGGCCGATCGCGACGTACAGACCCGTGGTTATGGTTCTTCCGCCCGAAGGACCGAGCAACACCAGCGGGTTCAAGAAGTCGTTCCACACCCACACCCCTATGAAGATCAGCACGCTCGCGGTAGTGGGCTTGAGAAGCGGAACGACCACCTGCGCGAACGTACGAAGTCTGCCGGCCCCATCGATGGCGGCGGCCTCCTCGAGCTCTCTGGGCACGCTCTGGATGAACCGGGCGTAGACGAAGGCAGCGAATGGAACGTAGAAGGCGACGTTGAAAAGGATGATCCCGAACAGCGTTCCCTGTAAGCCGAGTTGTTTGAGGACGATGGAGAGCGGAAGGAGGAGTACTTGGAACGGCAGCATCAACCCGATGAGCAGGATCGCTCCTGAGAGTCGTGAGACTAAGGAAGTGCTGCGGGCGAGGTAGTAGCCGCCCAGCGCACCGAAGACGCTGGTCGCCGCCATTGTCGGGATGACGATCACAAGACTGTTGAGGAGGCCCTGCCAGAACAGTCCGCTCGGGGCGGTGAGGACGTTGATGAAGTTGTCGACGGTGACGGGGTCGGGAAGCGCGGCTGGCGAAAGCTGAATCTGAGAGTTCGGCTTGAAGGCGTTCACCAGTGCAAGGTAGAGAGGAATGGCAAAGACAATCGTCACTACACACGCAATGACGACGCGCGCGGCGTTCTTCATCGTTCCAACTCTCTCTTTCGCAGGTACCCGACCACGATGAATGTGGCCACCGCGGTAACGACGAGCATCACGACGGCCATTGCCGAAGCGGACCCGACCCGGTTCAAGTTGAAGCCCACGCGAATCACCTCGGTGGCCACGGTCGACGTCGCCCCTCCGGGACCGGTGCCCGTGAGAACGACGGGGATGTCGTAGGTCTTGAATCCGTTGATCAACAGCAGCGTCGTGTTGATGGTGAGTGACGGGGCGAGCAGGGGCCAGGTCACGTGACGGAACTCGCTCCACGCGCCCGCCCCGTCGATCTTCGCGGCGTCGCGGAGCTCTGAGGGAATCGTTTGCAGCCCAGCGAGGTAGATCACTGTGCAGAGTCCGATCGCTTGCCAGGATGTGACAGCGATGACGGACCCTTGTGCGGTGACAGGGTTGCCCAGCCAACTCTGCGCCAAGAACCCAAGACCCAGGTTGTCCAGCGAGGCGTTGAGGAGACCCTGATCCGTGAGGATAGTCGACCAAATGAACGCGACCACTACACCGCTGAGGGCGACCGGGACGAAGAATGCGATCCGGAGCGCGCGGAACAGAAGCGCGGTGCGGTTCAGGAGCAACGCGATTCCTAGCCCGGCGGCGTTGACGACGATCACGGTGACGATCGTGAGGGTGGCTGTGAACGCAAAGCTTCCGAGAAAGGTGGGGTTGGTGAGCAGACGAACGTAGTTTTCCGCTCCGACGAATTGTTCTCCCGGGTAGAGAAGATTCCGGTTCGTGAATGAATAGTAGAAGCTCAGAACGAGCGGGACGAGCACAAAGACGAGGTACATCGCCCCACCCGGCACGAGGAAAGCCGCCGTGGATCGGGTGAGAGGCTTTCGGCGGGAAGGGCCGAACCCTCTCGTGAGGGTTCGGCCCTTCCCTACCCAGGTCTCGCTACTGGGCATTGAGCTCATCGAATTGCCTATCGATCTCGACGAGGAAGTCGTCAACGGAGCCTCCGCCGATGACTCGCTGCGCGGCAACGTTGAACTGATCCGCGAATCCGGAGGGCAGAGCGGCTCCTCCCTGCTCCCAGCCAAATGGAAGAACACGTGTCGCGTCGGCCGTGGAGTATGCGTCGACCGTTTGGGCGATCAGTGGCGCTACGTCGGCCGGGACCTCGTAATCGGACGCGACGGGAATGAGACTGTCGGACTCGAGCTGTGCGGTGATGGCGCCCTCTCCCGTGGCAAGCGCGACGGCGAAGGCCTGGGCCTGCTCCGGGAACTCGGAGGTCGCCGAGACAGCGAGCGCCTGACCGAAGTTCACTCCGAGGACCGTGTCCCCGGAGTCGGTGGGGAACGGAACCACGCCGGCGCTGAAATCGGTCTGTACCGCCCCCGCCCAGCTCCCCATGGGGTAGAAGACTCCCTCGCCGTTCTGGAACTTGGCGAGAAGTTGCGCATAGTCGACGGTCAACGCATCCGAGTTGATGTAGCCGCTCTGGATGAGCGAGGCCCACTTGTCCACCGCGCTGGCGAACAGATCATCTTGGAAGCTGACCTCGCCAGCCTTTCGCTTTTCCATCCACTCAGGATCCTGTCCGTACACATCCGCCGTGATGATGCCGTCCAGCAGCAGCGTCGATGCCCACGGGTCCGCGCCGCCGCCCACGAGGAAGGGAACCTCCCCAGCCGCCTTGGCCGTCTCGGCTGCATCCAGCAGCTCGTCGAATGTTGACGGCGGCTCGATGCCGAGTTCGTTCAGCTTGTCCTCGTTGAAGTACAGCATCGGAATCACCTGAGCACCGACAGTGATTCCGTAGTACTTGTCGTCAATCGCCAAAGCTGAGGCATCTGCATCGATGCCCGCGAGGTCCTCGTCGGAGTATGGCAGGATAGCGCCGGCCTCGGCGAACTCCTGAAGTGGCGCATCCCAGATCACGTCGGGAAGATTGCCTGTCGCAAGGAGCTGTTTGGCGTAACCCTGGCGGTCCAATCCCGGGGTGTACTGGATCTCCACGTCCAGGTTCGGATACTCCTCCTCGATAGCCGCGACCTGCTCCTCCCAGAACTCCTCGGTCAGCGCCGGGCTCGTGAAAGTGAGGAAGGTGATGTTGGCGGGCTCGTCCGGGTCACCGCTCGCATCCGGGGTGGCGGACTGCGAGCAGCCGGCAAGGACCGCCGCGCTCAATCCGAGCGCCATCACCGCTGCTAGTCGTGAAGTCTTCATGACACTCCTTCGTGATCATTGCCGCTATCGCAGCATCGGGCTGCCGCCATCATAAACATCCGATGTCTGAGCTCGCGAAAACCTGAGTCAAAAGTCCATGTTTTGAGCCAGCCCCACCGCTAGCAGTACGGACGACTTCTCTACGTTGTCTATTGCTCAGTCAATGACGAATGGGATGAGACATGAGAATGAAGACCGCAGGCGCCGCGCTGATCGCCTTGCTGCTGGTCGGCGCGAGTTCGGCCGCGACGCCCCCGCCTGCTCACGCCGCAATAGAGGTGGCGCGCGCGGATGACATCCTCGCAGACAAGTACGGAGTGTTTGTGCACTACGTGCCGGGCCTGACAGTGAACGGCTCTGGCGCTGTCGTCTCTGACGTCAACACGCTAGCGAACAACTTCGACGCGACTGGTTTCGCCGAAGACCTCGAAGACTTCGGGGTTGAGTACGTGAAGTTCACGGCCTGGCACGCCAACATGATTCCTCTTTATCCCAGCGCCGTCCAGACCGCTTGGCGAGGGTCGGGGACATCCTCAACCCGTGATCTTATCGGCGACATGATCGATGCCGTGGCGGCGAAAGGAATCAAAATCATCCTGTACACCCACCCGCGTGTGGGCCATTCATTCAGTGAAGCCGACATGGCCGCGACCGGCTGGGGAAGTGGAGGGACGACATGGTGCAGCCCTCCGTCAGGTCAGCTCTGCCCCAATCCGAACCCCTCGACCTTCAGCTTCGCGACCTGGAACGATTTCATCCTGGAGGCGTACGACGAACTGCTGGACCGTTACGGAGACGACATCGACGGAATCTATGTCGATGAAGGGGATGGCGCTGCGCAAAGCCAGAACGTGGTCGACTACCCAGCCCTGCGTGCACTCATCAAGCAGTACAACCTGCCCATGTTCCACAACTACTACGGCAACCTCTACTCTGCGGATATCGCCGACAAGGAGTACTGGAACTGGGAAGAGTTCGCCAGCACCGATGGTGACACATGGCCAGCAAGCGCCTATCGAAGCGTGTCCGCCACTGTCACCACGAACTGGTGGACCAGCCACTCCTCGACGGCGACCGCGTTGCGATACACCGCGGACGACATGTATCGCTATACAGTTCTCCAGGCCGCGACCAACCGAGTAGGCGGTGGCGTGGCATGGTCGGCGGGCGTCTATCCCGGCGGCGGATGGGAAAAGGATGTCGCGTCCGCGCTCACATCAGTCGGAACGCGAATCAAGGCCGTCGACCCGTCGATCCGCGGGGCCTTCAGCAGCCCTTCCTATCCCACCGCAGACGGAACAGCGGTGGAGGACTTGACCTGGGGAGTCGCGACCCGTAGCCCCGACGACCTGCGCACCTTTATCCATGTGCTCAACCCGCCGTCCGGCGCAACCTTGACGCTCCCTGTCCCGGCGGATGGCAAGCAATTCCTCAGTGCCCGACTCCTGTCAACCGGACAGGCAGTCACGCTGTCGCAAACGAGCACCGGCGTATCACTCTCCCTGCCTTCCGGGGCGTCCTGGGACCCGGTGGACACTGTGCTTGAACTCACTTCGACCACACCCTCGGTGGGTGGAAGCGCGACCGCCACGAGTTCCGTGGAGAACTCAGACTGGGGATTGAGTCGAGTCGTCGATGGGAATCTCCGCTCGGTGTCAGGCTCGCGAGGGTGGACAAGCGCGTCGAACCTCACGGTGTCCCACACGGAAGCCCTCACCATTGATCTCGGCTCTACGCAGTCCATCACCGATGTCGTCCTGTCCCCCCGGACAGACCCCAGCGACCTCGGCCAGGGATTCCCGGTCGACTTCACCATCGCGACATCGACCGACGGGTCCACGTGGACGACGCAGGTCACCGTCACGGGCGCTGCAGTGCCCTCCAGACCTCAGCAGTACGCCTTTGAGCGCGCTTCCGCCCGGTATGTGCGAATCGAAGGTACCCAGTTGCGGCCGAATCCCAACGACATGAATCAGTATCGGATGGTTCTCGCAGAGGTCAGCGTCAGAGATCGGCCGCCCACAGGTTCCGACCTGATCATTAACAATCTGTACCACCACCGGGACCTGCAGGGGACGCAAGTGGTGGTGTCCACGGGGGTTAACGATGTCGTTATCACCCCGGCACCCAAGTCGGGAGCCGAAACTACGTGGACGATTGCCCACAGCAGCGGGCAGTGGTACACCATCACCAATCAGTACAGCAATCGACGACTCACCGGCACATCCGACTACTTCCCAGGGCGAACCGACGTCAACATGGTAAGGCAGTCGTCGGCCACGGTCAGCGATGCGCAGCTCTGGAGGTTTGTGCCGGCTGGCGATGGAACCTACAGGATCGAGAACAAACAATACGGAATGGTCCTTCATGGGACTGGAAGCCGTTACCCCGGTTTGATTGATATCAACTCCGTTGTGATGGTTCCGACGTCATGGGACTCCGACGAGCAGCGCTGGACGATCTCGAAACAGTAGAGCACCAGAACCGCCGCGAGTCGGCGGCCGTCATCTCCCGGGATGGGGCCGTCGGCTTGCTGCTATGCGCGTGCTCCGAGCGAGTGGTCCAAGTTGATCGAGGTGAATTTCGCCGCACGAGTCTCGGCTCATCCGTTTCCGGGACCACAATGGTTGTCGGCCGAGTTTTGGGCTGACGGACGCCTAAGTGACCGTCTGCGCCGGCCGCTGTAAACCGTACCAGCATGGGGTGTGGGTGGGCATGGAGCTCGAACGCAGAAGAATGGACTTGCATACACGCCAGGGCGGGCCCGCCTTAGTCCAAGCGAACCGCTACCGATTCCGCGCGGGCGAACGAATTCGGCACCGGCTCGTCACCAGCGTCTCGATCGTGAGGTGCGCATCCGGGTCAGGCACGATTCTGACCGGCGATCGAAACATCCCAGTCCGCCCCGGGGTAGTCGTTCAGTTGCCCTGGAAGCACGATATCGAGTACGTGGCCGACACACAGGATCCCTTCGCAGTAGCTGCCGCGCACCTCCTTCCATGGCACGACGAGGCGAATACGATAGTTCGGCGGGCGGCCCACGGTTTCGATGACGAGCTCAACGAGAACCTCGCCCGCCAGGCGCCCGAGGGCACAACTCAACAGAATTGGAGCGGCCAACCTTCCGTTCACGAGGATGATGACCGCGTGGCTGCTTTTCTCGAGTTCGCGGTTCAATTGTTCGACGATCGCTCAACGACCGATCAGGCTTTGAGAGCGGCTGGCTACCTCGGTCTGCAAGAAGCGCACCGCCTCTCCACCAACCAGCGGGAGCGCCCCGTGCCCGTTCCCTTGCGGGATATGCAGGCGTTCATTCAGCGGTCCCTCGCCTCACGCCTCACGGTGCAAGACGTCGCAGCAGCCGGCGACTGCAGTCGAGCGACTGCAGAGCGACTGTTCAAGCGGCACACGGGCCACTCGATACAGACGTACGTCAGAAACCAGAAGATGGAGCGCGCGGCGCATCTCCTCCGATTCACCGGGCACCGAGTAAACGAAGTGGCTCGGATGGTCGGGTTCTCCGACCCCCTCTACTTTTCAAGGATCTTCAAGCAGACTTTTCACGCTTCCCCTCGGACATTCGCCTCGGAGCGTGTGAGGCCCTGAGACATGGAAGGCGGTTGGCGCGCCTTGCGTCCGATGGCGTTTGTAGTTTCAGCTCGATGAGTGTCCCCCCGCGCCCCGCGGCTGCATCCGCACATGTTCGCCGGCGCGATGAGATTAGCGATTGTCCTAATCTCATCCGTGAGTTCGGCTGGCCCGCAACATCCATCAGGTGTCGGAGGAGGTCACAGTGCTTGCGCTTTTCCATCCGTCAACTCATCTCTGTAGTGCGCCAGGGGCGGCTAGTTGTCCCCCGTGCCCCTCAGCTCCCTTGCCCCGTGGGAGCAGCGGCGCTCATCGGCGAACGGCCCAGCACTCTACGGCTGGAGGTTTCAAGCCACCGACGAAGACGGCGCCGCCTACTTGTTCGACGTCTGCAGCCAGGAAGCGGGCTGGCACGAAGAACGGCATCCTTTGAGCGGGCGAGGAACGGGCACGCCGCCGCTACCCCGGCTGACCTAGTCACTGTCAACCCGTCATGCCGCCAGCATCGCCTCGGCAATGGCGTTACAAGCCGAGACCCGGGGCGCGCGGAACACCGATCCCCCCAACGAACTCGGATGGCGTTGCGGACTCCGGTGCCGGGCTCGCCGTACGTGCCGCGCGCTGAAGATCGGTCCGCGCCGCTGCTCGCGAGTCTTCGACGGTCGATTCAGGGACGCCTCGGGCGAGGGTGTCTGCGATGGCCTCCCTTGCTGTGTCGGCAGATGCGGCGATGACGATCGCGTGGTTGTGCTGTCGTCCTCGCGTCAGGCCGACGTAGAGGCCGGCGGCATCCACGTCCGGGCCCACGAGGCATTCATCTGTCGTTTCTCCTTGGATGCCGTGAACTGTCGTGGCATAGGCGAGGTGAACGTGGTCGGCGACATAGTCCAGCGAGATCCTCCGACGGTCGGTGGAATCGTTGACGTTCCGGAGTTCAATCCGGTCGGGTCGAATCCGGCCGATGACCCACGTGGCACGGTTTTGAACACCCGCGTGAGTGTGGTTGCGCCGAGTTTGAACAACGTCGCCCTCGAGCAGGCGTTGACCGTTCTGACCGAATGCCACCCGGTTCGGTAGAAGCTGATCCGCCTCGACCCGTCGTTGTTGGATGGCTTCGTTCACTGCGTCGGCTTCGTCGTTGCTGCCGACGACGAGGGCTGTTCGCATCCTTGCGTGCTGGGCAGCGAGCCATGCGTCGACCATCGTTCCGCGGGCTTCGTCGGCGCTCTCGACTCGGACGACGTGGCCGCCGGCGTCGAGGTCGGCCGCCACCGCGAGGGCTTCCTCGTATGTTGCGGCGTTGCGGAGTCGGAGGGTGAGGTCGGCGTAGGTCGGGTCGTCGAACCGGTGAACGTCGGTGAGTTCGACGACTCTGTTGGCGTGTTGGTGCATGAGTGCCATCGCGCCGGCGTGGCCGACGGGTGCGGCTTGGTGCGGGTCGCCGACCATCGCGATCCCGGCGCCGGTCTGGAGGGCGAGCTCGGCGAGTGCGCTGGCCGACTGTAGGTCGACCATGCCGGCCTCGTCGACGATGACGCGGTCCCCATCTTGTAGCGGGAACTGTCGCGGGCCGGAGTAGATCGAGCCACCGTCGTCGACGTCACCTGAGGCTAGCTGGCTCCACACTTGCACTCCGGTCTCGTCATGTCTCCATCGGTAGCCGTGATCGTGGAGAAGGGCATGAAGGCTGGATGCGGTGGCGCCGATCTCGCGTTCGGCGACCGTGGCCGCCTTCTTCGTCGGCGCCACGACGATCATCCGTCGTTGCTGAGCGGCAAGGCCCTGTGAGGCGATCTTCAAGATGGTGGTCTTGCCGGCGCCCGCGGGACCGATCACGGTCACCAGACGGTCGGTGCCCACCAGAGCAGTGACAGCCTCCAGCTGTCCGTCGGTGAGTCCTGTTTCTGGCTGGAGGGCGCTCGCGAGCCGCCCAATCGTGTCGCGAGTGGGCACGCGTCCGGGCGTGGAGAGGTGGGCGAATAGTGCGGCGACGCGGAGCTTGAGCATGACGGTGCGCTCAGCCATGAGCGCTTTGATGTGCGCTGGCTTTTCTTCATCGTCCGGAATGAGGTCGATGGTCTGCGCGAGCGCGCGCTCGGTGATGTCATCGATCAGCTCCTCGACGACCGCGCGGTCGGCGACGATACCGCTTTGCGCAAGCGCCCTGGTCGCGCCGGCCCGGAGATCCCACAGGCTGAGTCTTCCGCTGCTGGATACCGAGCGATCGTCGGCGTCCACGAGCGCGACGCTGGCGAGCCGCGCGCGATCCACGCTTCCCGCGGGCACTGCCGGGGCGGACGTGGGAGATCTGCGACACAGCAATGTCGAGTCGATCGCGACGAGCTCCTCACGCACCCGCTCGGTCCAGCTGTTTTCGTCGAGACGGTCCGGTTTGTTTGGGCGGCCGATCGCCCACGCCCGTTCGTCGATGTGGTGCAACTCCTCCGCGCCCGGCTCGGCATCTGGATGCGACTCCTTCCACGCCGCGATGAGGGAGAGGCGGTTGGCCTCGATCTGGTTCGAGCGTCGGGAGAACGGTCTGACCGCTTCCATGAGTTGCGAGATCTCGCCGGCGCTGTTGAGCGTGTACCCGTGGGCCGCCAGGGCGGCGATCCATCGCGGGTCTGTCCGTGACGCCAGTTCACCCTCGGCGTTGATGACGGTGTGCAGCTTCATCGCGACCCGTGAGTCGACGTTCGACCACTTCCCGTCGGCGCCCTGGACTTTGATGTTCAGCCAAAGGTGTCGATGCACGTGCGGATCCAGGGCACGTGAGCGACGATGCTGCAGCTCGACCACTTCCAGCCTGGCAATATCTTCCCGGATGCAACCACCGGCACCACGTCGGGCGTTCAGCTCACGCTGCCAAATGGTGATGATGCGATCGCGAAGCCGGTCCTGCAGCGCCTCGAACTCCGCGGCGATCTCCGGATTGATGATCGCGGCGATGCTGTACGACTTAGGGAAGTTGATGGTCCCGTCGAGCATCAGGTCTGCGTTCGGCGAATGCATCTTCCGGCCGCGGGGTTCACCAGATGCGGGATCTTCCCCGGCGATCCAACGGCGCAGTGCGCCGACACTCAGCGCGTCGGTGCGGATCCCATCGCTGGTCGCGACGAACCGCGTGACGGCGGCGCCCCCGCCGTATCCGAGCGCTGCCTCGACACCCTGCAGAGTGCCAAAGTGTGCATCGCAGCTTGCCTCCGTTGCGTATGCGACCGCGTTGCTCACGCCGCGCGAATCAACCCCGCGCTTCCATCTCCGCAGCCCGCCGCGCATGCTGCCAGGCTACCCGCATTTGCTCACTCGCGACACACCTTCGCAAGAAGTGCCTACGTGCATTGCAGAAGTTGGACAAATGCATCTCTCGCGGCTAGCTGGGGGTCTGCGAGCGCGAGCTCAATGGGGACGCGCTGCGCGCGCATGTGGCGCCGCTATCGCGCGCGTTCGCGGTCGGGCCTTATGCAACCTCGCCAACCCGGCCCTCCTTCGCAGACTGCCGGCGCACGAGTCGCCCCTTCGCCGTAGGCGTGCGCCCACGTAGCCGATGCGGACCCGTGAAACCCTGCTCGCACAACGTGGGCGCTCGAAGTCGAGCAGTTCCACAGTCCGCATCGGTGAGCTATCCTGCGCCAAGCCTCCGACATCAAGCGAGTCGGTTGACCTTTGTCGACCGTTTAGTAGCCCTTGCGGTTGTCTTGCGTTTGTTTCGCCAGGATCGATCTTGCACCACGACAGTGGAACCGCCGGGGAAGCGGCTCAGACATGTCGAGGGGCGGATGAGGGCCGCGGTATCGGCCCGGACCGGTCGCCATCTGCTGGGGAGTAGGAAGACCGGTCTTCACCCGCGGATGGCTGCTTCTGGGGAGCGGCCATCCGCGGCCCGCCCCGAAGGCGTGGACACTCGATCCAGGTGACCTCCCTGCGCGGAGGTGGGAGCGCCCGCGCAGGGAGGGAGACACACGCACCATCCCCTCGGGAAAGAGAGGGTGTGTTCTCGCCGCAGACCGTAGCGGCGCCGCGGCGTTCTGTCGCTTGCTTCGTAACGTGAACGAAACTTTCGCCTCGGCGTTCATGTCTCGAACCGACCCATTCTCGAACAACGAATCGGTTGCGGGAACGGCTGGCGCCGCCGGGAGCGATCCTCAGCTTGTACAGGATCGGCGGGACTCTTCATGGCCCACCTGGCCGCAGGTACAACGGCGGAAGACCGCCGACCCTACGTGCGTTGCCCCAGCCTTCCGACTCAGGCGCCTCAGTGGAGCGGCCACCTTTCGACTGAGACGTGGGGCTCGGTCGGTCCAGGCTGCCGACTCTCCCGGGCGCACTTCAGATCGCGCGTGACTGTTCTTTTCGACGCACCAACGATTTCGCCGATAGCCGTGTGCTTGACTCTATGCTCTGCCAGCTCGAGGCATAGATTGCGCCGTCGATCTATGTCCACCATCAGCGGCGCGTCCCGCATAGCGGCAGTCACGTAGTCGGTCCAGACCCTCCTGTCGAAGCGGTTCATCAATCCGCTCTCGCGCGCCGCACGCAATGCGCCAGACACCTGCTCTGGCTGCACGCGAGTATCCGGGATGTTCACGAACTCGAACGGTTCGCGGCCTGTGTCGTCGAGGACGAGTTGCTGCGCGACATCGGGTTGCCAGACGATGTCGAAGCGCGCTGGATCGAACCGCCGGCCGCCGGGGATGCCCCTTCGTACCGCAATATGATCGATAGCTCTTCTCAGCAACTGGCGGCGTCGCTCCTTGCTGGTTTCGGCTTCTTCCCAGGCCGAGCGAAGAGTTTCACCGGCGTCGACCAGTTTCACCCGTGTTGAGGGTGCGTTGGCTTCGAGGTGGCGAATCCGTTGCCGCAGGTCGCGCTGCTGACGAGACAGTCGCTCAGCCTCCTCTTCGTCGATGTTCGCCACTCCAAGGCGCGCGGAAACGGCAGCGAGCGACGCCCGAGCGTCGGTGAGCTTGACGGCGGGAACCTCGACGACGATGGAGCGTCCAAGGGAGACATGACCCGCGACTCGGAGGAACATCTTCGCCACCCACGCTTCGAAGCGCACCGCGTGTATGGAGGGTGCGCCGGTGCCTCCGTCCTGCGGCACGCACGGCACCCCACGGTTCCGGCTGGAACACATGTAACTAGGGGTGCCGAACGAGCTCGTCACGTAAAACGGTCGCCCGCAGTACCCACATGTAAGGAGGTTCGCGAGCAGACGCCTTTCGGTCGGGTGCGCGACGGCAGGTGCTGACGTCAGCGGAACTTTGCTTCGGAGGACTGTCCGCACCGCCTGCCACAAATCAAGCGGGATCACGGGCTCCCAAAATTGCTTCGGGTCGCCATTCTCGTCTCGGAGCACGTCGAACACCCGCTTTGTCGTATCGGCGCTCGGAACCTGCACAGAGACGCGACCCACGATGGCGGTACCCGTGAAGGCGTTCTTTAGCGTCTGAACCGTCCAGAACTGGGATGCCGAAGGCTTCAGGTTGGTCGCGTTCAACATCTTTGCCGCAGCCCACAGAGACTCGCCGCCTGCGAGGCGACGCGCAGCCTCGGTGAGCAACTCCGCGGCGAGAGGGTCCGGCTCCAGAACCCGGCCCGCCCCACTCGGATGCGGCACCGACCGGTAGCCCACCGGCAACCTCCCACCCGGCCACCGCCCTTCCTCTTTCGCGTGACGCACGAACGACGACACCCGTAAGCGCGTGTTCTCCGACTCCATCCGCGCAACCTCCGCAAGAACGCTCGCGATGATGCGCCAGGCCGGTTGATCGGAGTTCAGGCCGTCTTGCAGTGCCACAAATTGCGTTCTCGGTGCCGCATCCAGTGTCTCGATGAGCCGGGCCACGGCAGAGATCCCTTGCCGGCTCCACCGGTCAAACTTCCACACCAACAACACTTCGGCCTCACCGTCGCGAAGCATACGCAACGCCTCGCTCGCGTTCGCGCGGTCCTTGCGTCCGCTGAAGCCGTTATCGACCTCCTCTCCGACGATCACCAGATCGCGTCGTTTCGCCTCGGCGGTGAGATCCGCGCGTTGGCGGACGATCGATGTGCTCGCTTCATCGCGAGCATCGCTCAGCCTCAGATACAGGACAGCCGTGCGTCGTGGTGACCGTGGAGAGGTTGCGGAACGTGTCATGACCGACGACAGTACGTGGCTCCCGACCGTCGCATAAGGGCACACCTGGTCGGCGCGCTCTCTGGATGCTACCGACACCGACACCGACGTCGGCGGACGGTCGCTATAGTGCTGGCCAGGGCGTTGGCGAACGCCTCAGCGGCCACCCTCGCCGTCGGACGGGCACTGCCCGTGGCCTGGGTGGCCGCGCTCAGGATCGCGCCTGACGGACTGCTATCTCACGCATATTTCACGAGACTTTGTCGGCGACATAAGGCTCCCGGATCTCCGGGGGTTTTGGTGTGCGCGATACCGGGATCGAATCAGCTCCGGATTGGCGACCCGGTTGCCTCGGCGACCTATCGCTCCCGAGAGCCGACTTCCCCGCACTGCCCGGAAAAGGACCGGCTTGGGGGCTGGGTCGTGGGGTTGGCGACCGCGCGGCTCTGGCGGCTTGGATAGCGTCGCGGGTCACCCGACCCGGAACTCTCCGATGACGGTGACACCGTCCGATTCGTACACGGGCACGGTCCATCCGTCCGGGTACTTCTCATCACGTTCCCTCTGCCATTCGACCGCCTGCGTTGGATTTTTCGGCTGGCCGGAGTGGTCCGGGCTGAAGTCAGTGAGATCGGAAGTGCGCGCGTAGCCGTCGACGAGGCCGCCGTCCGGGGCAAGCCCACCGACGAAGACGAGGTCGAGCTCTCCGTCCTCAGGGTTTCCGGCGCCGTAGGTCTCCCCATTCGCATTGACCTCGTAGCGGGTGGGAGTGATGGTGATGTACTGGACGGTGGCGATGGCCTCGAGCCCTGTGGGCTCCAGGTAGAGCTTGTCGACAGAGTCATTGAGCTGGAAGTCGTACCAGACGGGCGATGATGGCCCGCCCGCCACATCGGCTTCGCCCCAGGATCCGGATGGATTGTTGCCCCCGGCGTCGGTGCCCCATACGAGCGAACCGGGAGTGAGCGCGGTGATGGTGACACGAGCGTGCGTCGCGCCGTCCGGACGATCTCCCAACGGCACCTTCGTGGCCGAACTGAAGGGGATCGTCACCGGCTCACCGAGCAGGGCCGTGAGGGGTTCGCCGGGGATCACGCCTGGGGGAGCTTGAACGGCGTCAGGCAGGTCGGGCGTCGGCTGCGCAGAGGGCGGCACGGGAGCAGTGATTGGGGCGAGTATCCCGGTCGCTGCGAATGCACCCGCAGAAGCTCCGGCGCCCACGAGGACGCCGGTGAGCACGAGCCCGGTGCCCCACGCGGCGCGTCGCCGTCGTGACCTGCTCGCTCCGACGTTCTGGACCAAGATCGCTCGGATAGCCGCTGATCGTCCGGGAGTAAAGCTGTTCACGATGAACCTCCGTCGAGGATGGGCCGCGTCTCCAGTGACGATCGAAGATCTGCGCGCAGGCGTGACAGACGCATCTTGGCGGCGGATTCGGTCAGCCCAAGAGCGGTTGCGGCTTGACTGACCGTGAAGCCTTCGATGACCGTCAACGCAAGAAGTTGCGCGTCGGCCGGCTTCGCATCGGCTAGCCCCGCCCGCAACTTGGCTGTCCGCTCATCGTTCTGGTCGGCATACCGCTCAGCATGATCGGGCACGGCCGGGGGCGGTGGCAGCAGCGCCAACAGTCTCCGGTAACGACGCTGCGCACGCCCCGCGTTCCGGGCGACATTTTGCGCGGTCACGATAAGCCACGGCAGGAGCGAGCCGTCCACGAACCGGACCATGGCACGCCGCCGCCACAGCTCCAGGAACACCACAGCAGTGAGGTCTTCGGCGTCGGCAGACGAAATCACCCGCGAAGCCAGATGCCGGAAGACGCGGTCGCGATGCCGATCCCAGATCTCGGCGTAGGCGCGGTCCTCACCTGAGACCACCCTGCGCCATATCGCGTCATCGGACTCTTCAGTCACACTTCATCATGTCCGACCCCCACCGGAAGGTAACGAAGAAGTGCCGGGACGCACCGGGCCCGGGCAAGGTAGGCGACAACCTGGGCCGGACAATCAAATTCATAAGTCGCACGCTGAGCGAGCGCGCGAGGGCTCGCCTCGCAGATGCGACTCACCACCACTCGCTACGCGTGGCGCGTGTGGTGACCGCTGTCTAGCGGCGGGATCGAGTGCTGGTCAGTAGCAGGGCCCCACCAGCTGCGCAGACCAGCAGTCCGCCATACACCCAGGCGGTGGTGCTCCAGTCGTTCTCCGGAACTATCAGGATCTCGCCGTCGGATGTCTCGTACTCACACCGATGACCCAATGGCCACAACGTGACTTCACCAGTGGGCATCATTTGCAAGTCGTACTCGGCAGCGGGTGCCTCCCGAAACCACGTACAGTGAAAGCTCGGCGCAAATCAGGGCTTTGGCCACTCGGGCGGAATCTGCCCGACTGGGGTCAGCTCTGTGATGCCCTGAACCGGGCTTAACGTGCTCCAGCCGCTCTCGTTCTCGACGAGAAAGAGCCCTGAGCCGCTATGTCCAGTGGCAGCCTCGAGGGGATCACCGTCGCCGAGATACGGATCCGCGTCGCCGCCACATGCCTGCGGCGTTGAGAGAACGTTGATCCGCTGCGGACCGCTGCCCTTGCGCCAGTCGCTGACGTCGACGCTCCACACGTTCGCACTTGCCCCGTTGATGGTGGCCGTCGACACCTTCTCGACAACGCGTCCGGTGACGACAGCGTCGGCGCTCTTCGCTGCCTGAGCCGGCGAGTCGTACGCTGCCCAGCTCGGACACGCCTGCACGCTGACGCACCCGGTCAGTGCCAGCGCTGCGCAGAGCAGCACGATCCCTAACGCGAGTGATCTCATCGGCTGCCTCACGATCCCGACACCTCGAATGTAACGGGCGAGGCGGTGGACATGTTGTCGCACCCTGGCCCGTTGGGTCGGGTCGTGATCTGCCAGTTGACCGTGACGGGTGCGGATGAGAGTTCCGTCCCTTCCGCGTCGAACGCGGTGACTTCCGGCTCCGGCGGCGCCTCGAGCCCGAGGTCAAACCACCACTCATCCGGGTCGGCAGTGCGGGTTCCGTCGACGCACCCCGCATCGCTGCAGAGTCGAAGAGCGGTGACGTCGGCGGCCAGCTCGCCGGTGACAGTCACCCCAAGCACATTCGAGTACCCGATCTCGGTGCACGCTAACCCGCTCGTGCATGCGGAGGTCGCAACAACGACCGCCGCCGCGACGACGACCGACTTCACGAGGCGATCGCCGACTCCCATGGACGAAGTCTCGGGGGACACGCAACATCTCGCAACAGCCAGCTGAACCGAGTGCGCACTCATGGACTCTGCATCCCCGGGCGAGCTTTCTCAAAGCCCGAGGATGTACAGCGGAATGCGACGAAGCGCACCGCGATCACCCGCGGCCTCGCCGAGGACACTCTCGCGTCCTGGCCGCTCGAGGGTCACGTCTTCGACGAGCGTGACATCCGCGACGCTGAGGCGCTGATCGCCGGCGACATGACGCCCGCTCAGCTCATCGCCCAACTGCAGTCCGAGTACGCCGTCGCACCACGTATGACATCGCCATGAGCGCGCTCGCTCACCGCTCGTGTCGGCTGAGGCCGAGCGGAGCATGGCGGCCCGCGGGACGGTGTGTCAGGATGACGCAAAGGAGGCCGTCATGACCGCGAAGCCGTCACTGTGGACCCGCGTTCGCCACGCCCTGTTCGGCAGGCCGCTAACCCTCGAGGAAGGACGCGCCCGCCACGAAGCGCAGGTCGCCCGTTCACGGGGCGCGGCACCGGGACAAGCGCATTCGCGTTCCCAGTCGATCCTGCACCAGAGCTCGTTCGGGAATCACGGCTGACGCCGCCCGCTCGCACGCAACCCGGCCTAGCGGGCTTTCGCGTTCAGACCAGAATTCGTCGCCGATTGGCACTTCGAGCAGACGGCGCGTTTCCGCACCACCCGTCGACTCCGCCAGATGCTGTCGTGGAAGTGATCTCAAGCTTCATCACGCGTCCCGGATCCGTCCTGCAGTCCTCTCGGCGCCTTCTATGGTGCTCGACGGTCAGAGGATCCCGTCGAGTACTCCATCAGCCGCTGGGTACCTCGGCCTGCGGTCTGCATCGGCCACGGGGAAGCTTGCGCCAGCGGCCGTCAGCTGACTCATGGACAGCGGCGCAGAGGCCGCCATCACCTCAGCCAGAAGTACAGATTGCGCATCCTCGACCTCGGTCAGCCTGCGCAGGGCAGTGAGAAGCTCGATTAGTTCGACCGTCCACGCGTGCTCCCACTTCGTCGACTGGATGTCATCGAGAGGGCTGGTGCGCTTTCCGGCGGCCTCCTTGGAGCGGTACCCGACCCAGGACTTCAGCACATTGCGGCCGCCGACTTCGTAGTCGAACATCTTCTGCGTCACAGGGCCGAAGCGTCCCCCGCCGAGCTGGATGTGCTGCTCGGTGGCGTCGAACGTCACTCCGTCCGGCATCTCCGCGATCGCGATGTGGTTCAGTACGCGACGCGGATCTCCGATCGCATATGAGATGTCCGAACCGGAAATGCCCGGCGCAGAATGCTCGCCGTAGGTCTGCACCCAGATGACTTGCCGGCCGAGTTCGACCGCCCTCGCCCACAGCATTGGATCCGAGGTGATCGGGATTCGCACACCCGGGGTGTCGAGTTCGTCCTCGAATGTATCCCGGAAGGACGGGTGAGAACTGATCCCGGCGACATAGGCGAGCACGTCTTGGGCTGACACCTCGAGCCCGAGGATCTGACTCAGTGCTCCCGTCAGACCGAAGGCGAGATTGGCTGTTCCGTCCGGGTGCATGAACGGCAGAGTGCGGCCGCCTCGGTTATTGAAGTGGTGGAAGTCTGGCATCAGCGCACTGAAGACGAGCGCTGAGCCTTGGCGGAGGGTTTCGCTGTGTTGCTCGACCACGTAGACCTGACCAGGGACGGAGGCCGCCGCCCAGAGGCCTTCTCGAGCTCGGTGGATTAGCCGTGGATCCGCGATAAGCCACTGGCGGTCCAATGTACGGAAGCCGACGCGGACGGCTGGCTCCATTGCAGTGCCAGGCAAGAGCGACGAGATGCTGGGAAGCCGCGCTGCGTGTTCGTACCCGGGAAGATCTTTGAACTGGGTAGCTGCAGCGCCGATGTTGTCTTTCATGAGCGCTGCCCGCTTCTCGGAGTTCTGCTCAGCGAGGAGCCGAGCCCAGCGCTGCTGCAGGACCTCGGGGGAGGGATCGTAGACCCATGCGCGCGTCGGGAACACGCCTGGTGAGTACCAAGGGAAGAGGTGAGCAAGCGAGGGCCACTCGTCCCAGTCGGATGCCGCGGCAGCCGTCAGCGGGTCGGTCCACCCCACGCGGGCCGCCTCCCACCGCGCGCTGTCGGCCCCCAGCTCAGCGAGGGCCGCGAACTTCTCCGCTCGCGTTCCCCGCACCGCCGTGTACCGGATGTTCGCCGGGGTGTCAGTTGACGTGTCCGGGCGGCGCACGAAGATGCCGATCGCGAGGGTTTGGCGAACCCCGGGGAACACACGAGTGGGAACATCCGGCGTCTGCCCCTCGGGAGTCAGATCGATGATCCATCCGTCGGATGCCGTCTCTCGCAGGTATCGGCGCATGGCTGTGAAGGCCGAGCCGCGGAGGTATCCAGAAGTCGTGATGAAGCACACCACTCCGGTGTCATTGGCAGGTGTCGACTCCCAAACCTTCCACGTGGCCCAGCGCCAGAAGAAGACGTATAGATTCTTCAGTTTGGCCGCGAGCTTGCCGGGCACCCCGTCGAGGAAGCGCGCGAAGATCGGGGGTGCGCCATTGCCGTCGGCGTGCCCGGTCTCCACCCATGCGCCGGCGCCGGCGGCGAGTTCACGGTACGGAGGGTTGCCGATCACGACGTTCACCTTGCGGGAGCGCTTGAGCTCGTTAGCCTTCTCGCGGGACTTCGCGATCGTCTGCAGGCCCGATGCGATGTGGGTCAGGTCGGCGTAGGGGTCGTCGAGAGTGTCTGTGACGTAGAGCTGAAGGCCGCCCTTAGGGATGCTTGCACCCCCCTCCGCGAGGAGCTCGGTGACACGCATCTCGGCCACGGCGAACGGTCCCATCTGAAGCTCGAAACCGGCGAACCTGGTGGCAAGTTCGGTGAGCGCACCGGACGCCGCTCCCGCGCCTGCAGTCTCGGTGACACGGTTGCGCACTCTCTCGATGACCGACTGCAGGAAGGTGCCGGTGCCCATCGCTGGATCGACGGTGAAAACGTCGGGCGACGCGAAGCCCTCGGGGATACCGAGGGACTCTCGGAGCACGTCGTCCGTGAACCGCACCATCTCTTCGACGAGCGCGACCGGTGTGTAATAGGTGCCCGAGTCTTGCCTCAGCTGGTCGTCGTAGCGAGCGAGGAACTCCTCGTAGAGGTAGAGGTAGACATCGCGGCTTGTGCGCCGGATCCGGTCCCACCGCACTGCGCTGATGGAGGTCACCAGAAGGTCGAGCGAGACCCGGAAGTCGCTTGCGACGTCATTGGTGAGCAGCTGCAGCGCGCGACCCATCAAGGAATGCTCCACGCCAAGCTCGGCACCCACCTCGTGCAGGCTCCGGTGAACGAGGTCGATGCCGCTCGTGCGCGCTAGCAGGAGCGCAAAGGTCACAGACTGGGCGTACCCGTCCGCGAAAGTCTCGTCGGTCGCCAAGGGGAAAAGCAGGCGTCGCCAGTCCTTCGAGAGGCCGATGAACGGCTGCTCGCCCTCCGGCTCGCCCTGACGTACCTTGCGGCGCTCGCCCTCGAGCTGATCGAGGACCTCTCCGCGCAGCAGACGCGTGCGGGGCGCGATCGCGCTCACTAGTGCTGTGATCGAGGTGATGTCCGCGACCTTCCAGCCCAGGAACGCGCCGAGCAGCGTCTCGAAGGCGGGAGTGGAAGTGAGCGCTCCTCCAACCTCCTGTAGCGGCTGATCGGTCAGCGTCGCCTCGGCGACGAGCTCTCCGTCCAGATAGTGCCGCCATTCGGTCCCGTTCGTGTAGATGAGGTTCGGGAGGTCACGCTGTCGTTCCCACTGCTTGAGGTCGTGACCGGTCATCTTGATCGGATCGATGCCCACGCCGGGGGCCTTCACTTCGACGTATCCCATCACGACACCGTCGATGCTGACGCCGAAGTCGGGCCTAACGCGGCGATCGAAGTCGCTCACCTCGTCGTGCAGGACTGCAGGTCGGCCTAGGGCCTTGCCGATGGTCGATATCAGCACGTCGAGGGGTGCGCGAATTGCCGCTTCACGCTGGCCAGTCCCCGACAGCTTCGCTGCAGCCGTAGCCCCGAAGGTGGAGACGGCGGCTGTCCAGATACTTGGCGCGCTCACAGCGCCAACTCTATGGGTGGGCTACGACGAGTGTCGGCGACATGCACTAGGGGGCGCACGGGGTTCCGGGGAATCGGCGCCGCGCACGATAACTCCAGCATCGGCCCCGCGCCAGGGAACCTCCAGCTCCGACCGTAGGACAAGCCCGGTGAGTGCACGCGTGGCACGCTTCCCCTACCCGGCAGTCGCGACACGCTGAGCTCACGGCGGATTCCCGTTGCGATTTTCGCATCGTGGGGTATCGTTCAGCTGTATGGATACCGCAATCGCAGATCGGGTCCGCGCAATCATCACCAATCTCGGCGTGTCCGACAAGACGTTTGCCGTCACGATTGGCATGCCCGTTGACCAGCTATCAAAGTCGTTGAACGGCAAGCGGAAGTTCTCGGCATATGAGCTTGCCGTCATTGCTGAGGCCGGCAATGTGTCGGTCGACTGGCTTTCGACTGGCGTTCAGCGCCATCGCCTTGGCCTTGCCGCCCGCACGGTTGGGCTCGGGCTTCTGGATTACGAGTCAGAGGCGCGGGCGCTTGCCGAGCGATATGTTGACGCCTCCGATGTGCTTCTCGAACTTGACCGCAGGAGCCCTCTTCCACCGCTGCCAACCCTGCCCACGTCCGGAAGGTTTGTGGAGGAGGGGCGTAAGGCCGCAGAGTGGGCGCTCGGACGGATCGACGCGACCGTCTTGCTTGGTCCTACGGCGGAACTGGTCGAGGCGATTGAGACCAGCTTTGGCGTGGATGTCGCAAATGCCAGTGAGATGCCGGTGGGCTTCGACGGGCTGGCCTTCCAAGATGATTCAGTGCGACTCGTCCTCCTTCTGACGACCGAGAACTGGACCCGTAGGCGATTTACGATCGCGCACGAGCTGGGGCACATCGTTTGGGGCGACGCGCATGAAGTCATCGCGGAGTCGCTGAACCCCGGCGGAACGGCTGACTACAAGGAGAAGCGTGCCAATGCCTTCGCGGCGGCGTTCCTGATGCCCGAGACGCTGCTCAACGAGGAGCTCGCGGGGCGCGTGATTGACCACCCGGTCTTTCACGAGCTTGTGGTCCGATTCCGTGTCTCGCCGAGCTCTCTGGCGGTGCGCTTGAAGTCCCTTTCGTTCATCGACGAGGCGACGTTCAATCAACTGCGCCATTTCCGAACGCGTGACTCGATCGCGGCAATTGACGGTGCCGCGGCTATCGAGATCCATGAGATTGCCGGAGCGCAGGTCCCCCTAGCCCCGGCAAAGATGGTTACGGAGTTCCTCGCTGCCTATAGGGAAGGAATCATTTCGTCGGCGCACCTGGTCAACCTCACCGGTCAACCGGAGTCGAGCTGGCGCGAACTGCTCAACGACTCTTTGCCGAGCGATGACCTCGAAGATGGTACTTCCGGTCCGATCGACGCAGACACAGAACTTGCTTTTGCCCCGTAGGGGAGCTGCGTAGCCGTCGCCCTCGGATGTTTCAGTTCCCCGACACGACAGTCCTCTGCAACTTCGCAGCGGTAGACGAGATGGCGTTGTTGCGCGAGTACGTCGGGGACCGCGGCCGTTGGGTGCAGAGCATCGAGGCCGAACTCAAAAAGTCGGCGGGTATCCATCGCGCTCTTGAGGCGATCTGGCGCGATAACTGGTTCGGCGATGCCGTCGTGCTGAACCGGGGCGACGAGCCTGAGCGGGTAGACCGGTTTCGGCGGCTCAACATGGGTGGCATCAGGGACCGGCCAACGCAGCATCTCGGCGAGTCCGAGACGTTCATCGCGCTCACCAATCGTGACGACCTGCGTGGGTCCGTATTCCTGTCAGACGACCATGATGCGTTCCGGGTCTTTTCAAGGCTCGGAGTACGGGTCGCCGACACGTTCGACGTGCTCGCCGGCCTTGTGGGTCGCCACAGCATCTCAAGTCGGGACGGCGTCGAGCTCGCGATCCGCATGGATGCGGCCGGCCGTTGTCTCCGTCGAGTTCCCACAAGGCAGGGCGATCTCGAGACGTAGTTGCGATTATCGCAATAACGCTGGTACGGTTGCGATTATCGCAATCAACGTGATGGCGATCAACGGCACCGAGTGCGCCGTCGTCCTAGCAGTGCAAGGAGATGTGATGAGCGAAGCTGAGGTTTTCAGCAACGGCCGCGGGAAGCCGGCGACCACGATCTACGTGAACACTCGCGAGTTCGAGTGGTCGGAGAAGCAGATCTCGTACGAGCAGGTGTACGCGCTCGCCTTCCCCAATGAGCCGCTCAACGATGGCGACGTCGTGCGGATCGAGTACGCGCGTGGTCACAACGGTGGCGGCGCCGGCTCTCTTCAGCCGGGCGAGGAGGTCAACGTCAAGAAGGACATGGTCTTCGATGTCTACGTCACCGTTCGCAGCTGATCCCTCGACCTCGCGGCTACTCGCGGAAGACTACTGCCTCACATTCGAGGGCAACCATCTGATCGTCGAGCACGTCCCCTACGTCACGCCTGCAATGGTCGTGGCCTACGGGCGACTCGCCCTTCCCGTCGTGATCAGCGGCGAGCTTGTGCAGGATGAGTCCGGGGACCACCGCATCTGGTTCATTGGCGAGCAGCCATGCGATTCGCTCGGCAACGCGCTCCCAGGGCCGAGCCCAGAGGCGCACGCGATCACGCCTGAACTAGTGGCCAACTTCATGATCTCAAGCAAGCCAAAGGGTACTCAGGTCTTCGCCGACACTTATGAAAAGGTCGCATCCTACGTGCGCGTGCTGAGCCACCCCGCGAAGACACTCGATCCAACGGTGACCGCCACACCCGGCGCCGGGTGGAGTGAGGTGCCTGACGATCTCCCGTTCGTCTACCCGGACACGGGTACGGCACGAGCCGGCCTCGCTGCGATGAATGCGGTCTTCCGCGGACTCCGAATCGGCATCATCGGGCTCGGAGGAACTGGAAGCTACATCCTCGATCAGGTCGCGAAAACCTGGGTTGACGCGATCGAACTGTTCGATGGGGACACCTTCGACAACCACAACGCCTTCCGATCACCTGGCGCGGCGGATATCGTCGATCTTCAGTCGCGACCGAACAAGGCCGAGTACTTCGCCCGCCAGTACGCCCATATGCACACCGGGATCACGGCGCACGCCACTCACGTGACGGCTGACAACCTCGAGGAACTCACCGGCTGCACCCACGTCTTCATGGCGGCCGCGGACGCCGATGAGAAGCCGGAGATTCTTTCGTGGCTTCGGGCTCGCGGCATCCCCGCCGTCGAAGTCGGGATGGGGATCAGAGACGAAGGCGGACATCTGTCTGGTCTGCTTACTGTCGTGAATCACTCCCCCGCCGGGGATGAGCAATCAACCTCCACCGCCTCCGTCGGCGCCAACGAGTATGACCGCAACATCCAGGTGGCCGATCTGAACAGCCTCAACGCAATGCTCGCGGTCATCAGCTGGAAAAAGGACCTCGGCTACTACGCCAGCCCCCAGCCAATCAACGAAACCATCTACAAGGTCTTCACCGGCACGATTCGAAACGGAATCGGAAACGCAGCGGTCGACGCAGACGAGGCAGCAGCTTGAGTATCCAGAGTGTGGAACCCTGCTTCGTGAAGTCGTTTCCATCGAGCTTGGAGCCCGGCATCCTTTACGTCTCGCCCCAATTTGCCACGGCGGCGCACAGTTGCGCGTGCGGATGCGGACGAGAGGTCATCACGCCGCTTTCACGAGCGCAATGGGTTCTGACGTTCGACGGATCAGTTTCGCTGTGGCCGTCTATCGGTAACTGGGCGCTGCCGTGCAAATCGCATTACATCATCGACCACGGCCAGATCCGCTGGTCCCGCCGCTTCACCCCCGACGAGATCCGGAGCAATCAGGCCGAGGACCTTCGTGAACTTGAAGCAAGGCGTCCAAGGCGACGCAGCTGGTGGCGGCGCCTGCTCGGCAGCCTGCGCATTGCAGCACGAACGGAGCCGTCGGACCGTCCGACCCAGCCTCAACAGCGCGGCGGGAACGAGTAGAGAGACAAACAGCACGGTGAGCGCGATCCTCGAGTGGTGGGCGGACAACGGCACCCAGGTACTGACACAAGCCGCTGCCGCTGTGGGCGCGACGATCGCCATTGCGGCGCTCGCGATTGTCCTCCGGGTGGTCCGTACGCTCGTTGTGGGAATTGGTCGAGTCGCATACGTGCTCCTGATGTCCTGGTGGGTGGCGCCGCTGAGACGGTGGTTGACGGGTTCGCCGTGGTAGCTGGACGTGCTCCCAGGTGCGCGTCTACCCCATCCCAACGCCGCCTAGAAAGACGCGGCCGCCGGCTGGTTCGGACGCTTTCTAGCGTGGTCGTGCTCAACCCGATCTTCGCGAAAGCCATCGCTTCGCTTTCTCCACGGAACGATCCGCAAACGACGTCAGCCGTTCCTAGCCCAGCCTCTGGCCTACGCGATCGAAGCGACGACCCTCGGGGCCATCCATGCCCGAGGCGTCGGTGATCGCGCTGGTTGCTCGCTGCTTGATAGGCGGTTCTCATTTCGCCACGCTGGTCACGAGTCGCGCGAGTGGGTGCCTCTTCCGGACACTGCCCGTTTGGGGATCCGCCATGACGCGGCCTCGCACTCCGCTCTTGCTCCGACAATTGGCCATACAAGCGGGGAGCGGACGACGGAGTGCCCGAGGGAGCGGTTGCTAAGCGGAGCTCGAAGCGCAGCGGAGAGCGGAGTCTGCAAATAGCGAGCGAGAGGAACGAAGTCGTCCACGCCTCGCTATCCTCTCGCCGTCGGAGAAAGCATCCGCGCGCACAGCTCGGCTGGCGTGACTCACGACCCGCCATAGCGATGACCGTGCTCCCTGAGGTCCGCCGCGAGCCCGCGGCGTGGTGAATCGGACTGTGCAGATGAGCCCTTTTCGGGTGGCGGATAGACTTGGGACAGGAGGCATGATGCGACCCGATTCATCGGCCTGGCGAGTGAGTGATGCCGTCGCGTACGACGTCGCCCTCGATACCGCGGACGATGGTCTCGCCGCAGGTTTCGGTTCGAGTCGTGCGGTGGCCCACCGCTTGCGCGTCCTCCAGACGGACGGATTCGACCGCTCCGCCGTTGACTCCCTCGATGCGGCGCCTGACACACTGGCGGACACCGCGAGCACTAGCGACGATCCTCAGCTAATCCTCGACCAGCGGATCTTGCCCGCGGTCTTCGTTGATGCGCGACCCACGGATTCACCCCGTCTCGTGCTCCTCACGGGCCAGCCGGGGTCCGGGCGTTCTCGCGCGATCAGCCACCTCGTCCGTGAGGATGCGGGCGGGATGGCGGTGATCTCGGCCAGCCTGCTTCGCTCGTTCGTTCCGCGCGCGGAGAAGGTCGACGCCGACCCCGATCAGATCGCCGCGACCTCAGCTTCTTGGCTGATCGCTTGCATGCGGCATGCTCGGGAGCACCGATCCTCGCTCCTCCTGGACGGGCCGATCCCTGCGGCTGCGGCCGAAGGCATCCTGACGACATTCCGACAGGCTGGATACCGCACGCACGTCGCGGTCGTCGCTTCAGCGCGTGCGGAAAGCCTCTTGGCCGCGGCGTCGGCGTACGCGTCGAGCCATCGCGGGAGGCGCCCGTCAGAACTGTCCCCCGTCGAGCAGCACGATCGCGATCTGGAAGAAGCGCGCGCACTGCTGGCCAAGGCAGGGGCAGCGGGTGCCCGACTGACCGTGTTCGACCGAGACGGCGGCGTTTCCGCCGATCAGGTGGACGGACCTTCCGCGGTCCGGGCGTTCAATGGAGCGAGCCGCACCCCGATGTCCACCCTTCAATCGGTGCAGTGGTTGAGCGAGCTGAAGCGGGTGACCGCGTACGCCCGTCAGCCCTCGTCGCCTTTGCCGGAGCTGGCGCCGCATCTCCTCGCTCTCTATGAGGCAGCGATCCGGGAGGTCGTGCCGAGGCTTCGAGTTCCGAATGGCTCGGTCGTGACACACAACCTGGAGAGTCGTCTTGCGAGCGAACTCGTCGTACTCCGTCAGCCCATTGCGGGCGGGCTGGCGCAAGAGTCACCTGCAAATGTTCCCGCGCCCCAGCCCCCACACACTGACGGGCCGTCGCGATGAGCCGCTTGGTCGGATACTCGCGACCTTGGTGGCCGGGTGAAGACCTCACTGCCGATATCGAGCACCTCGCCGAGGCGGGTGCTACGGCAACTCTGACCGACGCTGGTGTCTTTGAGGCACCCTTGGATGACGGGAGCGCGCTGCGCTCGCTCGAGCCGGGTGACACCCTGCTGGTGTTCAGCGCGGCGCGGCTCGGATCCTCACTTCCGCGAGTCGTTCAGACCATCGCTGAGTTGGGTCGTCGCGGCATCGGATTTCGTTCGCTCGCCGAGCCCGCCCTGTCCACCGATGCTGGCCCGGCCGATCCCGCGCAAGTGTTTGCCGCATTGGAGGGTCTCCGCCGGAGGCTGGCGAGCGTGAGAACACGTCAGGGGATGCTGCACGCCGAAGCTGCCGGCCGGCGGCCCGGCCGACCCTCGGTGATGACTCCCGATCGCGTCGCCATCGCGGAGGAGTTGCGCCGCCAGCACCGTTCAATCGCACACATAGCTCGCGTCATTGGCGTCAGCCCGAGCGCCGTGCAGCGCGCCCTCGCTGTGCCAGCGTAATGGCGTGTGAGTCAGGTGGGGGGCATGAGTCCATCTGCGTGAGCGACGATCGTCGCTGCGACGAACGTCCCGACCGCGCAGACGGAAGAGATCACGGTCAGGAACGTAGCACGGCGAAACCCGCGACGAACAAGGGTGATCACAGCGACGACTCCGAAGATGATCGCCGCGCAGGGCAACACTATGGTCGCGATCATCGCCATCGTCGGCTCGAACGTCAGCATCTTCAGTACCTCCTCAGCGCCGTTTACCGATCGGCGAGGCGTTCGAGTTCCTTCGTGAGCGCAGTTCGGGTTGCGGTCGGGTCCACGATTGCGGTCGCCACGAGATCGGATAGCCGCCCAACAGCGGTGGGGTCAACCTCGCTGAGCGGCTCGAGGCACCATGCGACGTCCTCGCCGACCGTGTACCCGGGCTCGTCGATGTGCTTGGTCGGGTAGTAGCTGAACGCGGACACCGCAGTCCGCCAGAGCGTAGTTTCGGTGTGTGCTCGGTCGATCATGATGTGCCTTTCGAGAAAAGTCTTGCGGCTGAGATGTGAGCCTGCCGAGTCAGCGGGGGATGTGTGGACTGTTGGAGATCGCCCCGGAATGGTGTGGAGCGGCAGGATCAGGGAGCTGCGCGGCACTGCCGCGCTGGCTTCGAAGTCGCACGTTCACCGCTAGTCCGACTGCGTCCAGGCGGGCATCCTCTGCTGCCTTCGCCGTTAGTCGCGCGATCCTCAGTTCTTCGCGGGCGCTGGGCGGGGTCGCAGGATCCGCGGTCGCTAGGTAATGGGCCGCGCGTGCACGGAGACAATCCCGCTCCCATGCAGCGATGAGTCGGGGTGGAGTAGGTTCCATGCTGCCAAGCCGCATGTTGGCGACGGCCAACCGGTCGAAGCTGCGCGAGAAGAATTCGTCTGCAGCTCGCTGATTCGCATCACGCTCGGTCGGCCGGACGACGTGGAGCCGGTTGGGGGGCAGTCCCACTTCGCGGCGTCTCCGCTCCCGAGCCTCGTAGGCATTCGCCTTCGCGCGCGCGGTCTCATGATTGGCGGCATACCGCTGTCGCGCCCGCTCGAGGATCTGCTCACGATTCTCCTCGTAGTATCGCCGGGAGCTTTCTACGCGGGAGCCCGGGTTCTCCCGGCGCCGGTCGCGGACGCGCCGGTTGTATTCCTCGCGATTCTCGTCTCGCCACCGTTTCATCCGAGCGGCAGCCATCGCCCGGAAAGCTTCTGGGTCTTCCGCCTTGCGGCGTGCACGCGACTCTCGCTGCTGCTTGCCGTACCGCTCTCGATTTCGCGCGTACCAATCATGGGCATACGCACGTCGCCGCTCACGCTTCTCCTCCTCGCGCTTCCTCTTCTGGCTCTGTCGACGCATGGAGAGGCGGTTCAGCTCCCGAGCGCGCTCTAGGTTTCGTTCCCGCCATGCTCCGTTGTACGCCCTGAGATGGTCACGATTCCGCTCCCGCCACGCCCTCATCGCATCCTTGGCGCCGGGACTGTTGTTGCCTGCCGTCGGGTCGCCCTGTTCGTGGTCCGGCCGTCGGTCGCTCACTTGAGCGCTCCCGTGACGAGGCGATCGATAAGATCAGGCCGGAACCCGTACCAGTGGTTCTCCGGCTCGTCATCAACGACGACAACCGGCGCCTGCGAATAGCCGAGCTGATCCGTGACGTACTCAAGAGCCGCGACCTTCGTACGCAGATCGACCTTGGTGAACTCAACGCCGCGGCGCTCGAGGTGGTCGAAAGTCTGCTTGCACTGCACGCACGCCGGCCCCGCAGAGTAAACGGTCACGCTGGTCATGACTCACCGCCTCGCATCCGAGCCGTGCGCCTGCGATTCGACCCAGTCGTCCAGTTCGTCGAGCGGGTAGACGATCCGGGCGCCGAGCTTTCGATACGGCGGCCCGACCTGCCGGTATCGCCACATCGCGAGCGTGCGCAGGGTGATGCCCGGAAGCATCGCGACCACCTGCGCTGGCGTGACGAACGTGTGCGAAAGGCTCTGAATCGCCGTGTGATCCAGTGTGCTCATCCCGACCTCCGTTGCGTATTTGCGTCTCAACTTGACATGAGTGAAGCATTTAGAGATACACTCGTCAAGAGGAAAGCGCGAACCCCTGACGCGACTAGACATAATGGGGAGGTGAAGGTCGACGTGAAGACTCTCGATGGCAGCCCCATGTCCGCAACAGCGGCAGTCCAGCCGCTGGGATCCGGGCTTCGCATCGCGCCAGGGTTCGCTGCCAGCACCACCGATAAATCGACTGGCCTCGCGACGCGCATCGAAGCGAAGTACGTCCGCAGCACGGGCCGCTACGTCGTCAAGGCGGTCACCGTGGAAAGCACCGTCGACGCGGTCGAGGTGAACGCGAACACGCTGCGCCAGGTCACCGTGCAAGCGATCATGCAAGCGGCGGCACCACACTGCATCGCGCTGACGCTCGACGACAGCACCCACGCCACTTGGTTGAGCGTCTACGAACTCTCCACCCGAGACGGGCGCCTCATTCCCGAGTGGCTCGCGACCGACGTGGTCAAGCGCGGATCATCCGAAGCCCGTCTCGACGTCGTCGAGATCCTCTACGGCGTCGCGGCCCTTTCCGGGCAAGCCCCCCTCCGTATGATCATGAACGAACTCGGAATCCCCCACCGCACCGCCTCCGACTGGACCCGGAAGGCCAGAGCAGCAGGGCGCCTCGAAGGAATGACAGCAGCCGCCGGCCGAAAGGCCGATGGGTAGCATCCACAGCTACAACACCAAGGCAGGCAAGCGATACCTCGTCCGGTACCGGAAGCCCGATCGATCGCAAGCATCCAAGAAGGGGTTCGCGACCAAACGCGATGCCGAGCGGTTTCTCGCCTCCACATCGGTCTCAATCGCGGAGAAGCGATACATCGACCCCACGGACGCCCGCGCAACAGTGGGCGAGTTGGGAGCGATCTGGATCGCCGATCAACAGGCAGTCCTCAAGCCATCATCGGCGCACCCGTTGGAGTCAGCGTGGCGGATCCATGTCGAACCCGCGTGGGGCAATCGCCAGGTGGGCGACATCCGGCACAGCGACGTTCGTGCTTGGGTATCGGAAATGACCAGCACGCGAGGACCGACGACGGTGATCCGGTCGTTCGGAATCCTCGCCGCCATCCTCGACATCGCGGTGCGCGATCGGCGACTCGCCGACAACCCCGCTCGGGGCGTCAAGCTTCCCAAGAAGCTCCCCAAGCCCCGTGTCTACCTCACACACCGACAGGTCGCTGAGCTCGCTCAACGAGCCGCCCACCCTCACATCGTCTACTTCCTCGCCTACACCGGTTTGCGGTGGGGTGAAGCGACCGGACTTCGACTTCGAGACGTCGACCTTACTCGTCGACGCGTCACCGTCTACGAGAACGCGGTCCTCGTGAATGGACACATCCACGTTGGGTCGCCGAAGACTCACCGCACCCGGGCGGTGCGGTACCCGGACTTCCTCGATCCGATGATCCGATCCCTGTTCGTTGGAAAGGACTCCGCTCACCTTCTGTTCGGCGACGGGCTTCATCACCTCCGACTGCCCAACTCCAAGGACGGCTGGTTCGCCAAAGCGGTGCGACGAACTCAGAAGGAAGATCCGACCTTCCCCCGGGTGACGCCGCACGATCTCCGCCATACTGCGGCGAGCCTGGCCATCAGTGCCGGCGCGAACGTGAAGGCCATTCAACGGATGCTCGGTCACGCCTCGGCGGCGATGACCCTCGACACCTACGCCGACCTCTTCGACGACGATCTCGACGCCGTCGCAACCGCGCTCGCACAGGCCCGAAACCGATCGATCTACCCGCCTAGCGAGACGCCGATGGTGCTCCCGCCGGAGGTCCCCGGCATCGGGATCTGAGTCCGTTCCCGGGACCAGTTGTTCCCGATTTGTTCCCCCGTCGCCGCTTCACGAAAGAGAAGAGCCCCGCGATCCCAGTGTTTGCAAGGGTTCGCGGGGCTTCGACGTGGCGGTGACGGTGGGATTTGAACCCACGGTAGGGGGTTACCCTACACAACTTTTCGAGAGTTGCACCTTCGGCCGCTCGGACACGTCACCGCCGAAGAGTTTACGTCACGCCGCGCCGAGCCGCCAATCGACGGCGGATCGGTGCCGGCGCCCGGGCACCCGTATCCGACGTCCGAGGTCGGGGATAGGTTGAGGCCATGAGCCAGACCATGTCGGGGCGCGAGCGCACGATCCTCACCATCGCGGTGCTCGCGTCGTTCGTGGCGTTCCTCGACGGCACCGTCGTGAACGTTGCGCTCCCGGCGATCAGCGACGAGCTCGGCGGCGGTCTGGCGACGCAGCAGTGGGTTGTCGACGCCTATCTCATCACGCTCGGCGCGCTCATCCTCGTGGCCGGCTCGGCCAGCGACGCCTACGGCCGGGCCCTGGTGATGCGCATCGGCCTCATCGGGTTCGGAGTCACGAGTGTCGCGATCGCAGCAGCCCCGACGGCCGAGTTCCTCATCGTGGCGCGAGCTCTCCAGGGCGCGGCGGGCGCGTTCCTCGTCCCGAGCTCGCTCGCGCTGATCACCGCCACGTTCCGCGGCGCGGCGCAGGGTCGCGCGATCGGCATCTGGACGGCGATGACCACCACCGCGATGATCGCCGGCCCCATCCTCGGCGGTCTCTTCGTCGACTTCCTGTCGTGGCGCCTCGTCTTCCTCATCAATGTGATCCCGATCGCGATCACCCTGTGGCTGCTGGCGCGAGCGCGCGTGAGTGACGATCGAAAGCCGGATGCCGCGATCGACTGGTTGAGCGCGGCGTTGTGCACCCTCGGCCTCGGCCTGCTGGTGTTCGCCCTCATCGAGCAGCCCAGGCTGGGCTGGTCGTCGCCGCTCATCTGGCTGCCCCTCGTCGTCGGCGCCGTGCTGTTCACCGCGTTCATCGTGCGCCAGCGGTTCACGAGGCATCCCGTGCTCCCCCTCGATCTGTTCCGGGTGCGCAACTTCTCGGTCGGCAACATCGCCACCACGTTCATCTACGGCGCCCTGTCGCTGAACGGCTTCGTCGTGGTGGTGTACCTCCAGCAGGGTGCGGGACTGTCGGCGACCCTCGCCGGGCTCGCGAGCCTGCCGGTCACGATCCTGCTGATCCTGCTGAGCTCGCGGGCGGGCGCCCTCGCCGGAAGATGGGGCCCGCGGTTCTTCATGACGGTCGGCCCGATAACGATGGGGGCGGGCGCCCTGCTGCTGCTCACCGTCGCCCCCGACTTCAATTACTGGTGGCAGGTGCTCCCCAGCATGATCCTCATGGGTTTGGGGCTCGCACTCACCGTCTCGCCGCTCACCTCCGCCATCCTCGGCGCGATCGACACCGAGCGCTCCGGCATCGCCTCGGCGGTGAACAACGCGGTCGCCCGTGTCGCCGGGCTCGTCACGATCGCCGCCCTCGCCACCATCGCCGGCGGAGAACTCGACCTCGACGGGTTCCACCGTGCCGCCCTGTTCACCGCGGCGCTGCTCATCGCCGGCGGACTCGTCTCGTGGGCGGGCATCCGCAACACCGCGCCGTCGACCGCGCCGGCTGCAGACGCGTCGGGTCAGGCGGGCAAGAACTCCGCGTGACGGTAACCGTCCGGCTCGACCACCGCCACCGTCGACTCCGGCACCTCGAGAAACACCCCGGGCAGGTCGTTCAACGGCTCCGACACCACCACCCGCGCGTGATCCCCGAAGTCGTTCAGGCGCGCGACATCCGGATACATCTCGCGAAGCGTCGGGATGTCGGCCGAGTGGAAGAGACTCCGCGAACGGCCCTGCGTCGAGTAGCGGAACGCCCACACCGTGACCCCGTCGGTCACCGCGAGAGTGCCCTGCATGGGGAACTGCTCACCCGCCGCCTGGCCCGCCTTCTCCACCCTCCGGATCGCCGCACCCACCGCCGCCACCGGGTCATCCATCAGGCCGTAGGTCAGCGCGAGGTGGAACAGCACCTCCGTGTCGGTCGTGCCCTGGATCGACGGATACAGCGACGGATCGACATCGAGCACCAGCTCCCGCTTGAACGACTCGAAGCCGTGGATCGCGCCGTTGTGCATGAACAGCCAGTTTTCGTGCCGGAACGGATGGCAGTTCGTCTGCTGGATCGGCGGCGCCGCCGCAGCCCGCACATGTGTGAAGAACAGCGGGGTCCGCACCGCACGACTGATCTCGCGCAGGTTCTGGTCATTCCACGCCGGCTCCGTCGACCGGTACACCGCCGGACCGTCCGCGGCCGCGGCATCCGTCGAATACCAGCCCAAGCCGAAGCCGTCGCCGTTCACCGTCTCAGCACCCAGCGGCGAGTTCAACGACATCGCCACCACCGAATGCTTCGTGTCGAGAATCAACGACGAGGGCTGCAACGCCTCGCCGGAATACGCCAGCCACCTGCACATCTTCGTCCTCCCGTCGCCGCCGGAACGGCCCCAGGCTACGACCGGCCGATTCGACCCGGCATCAGCCCCGGCGGGTGACGTTCCCCGCGCTTCGCCTCCTCCCCAGGCGCAGGTGCGGTGCCGGACTACGGAGAGGGGCGGATGCCGGTGGTCGAGGCATCCGGCGACTGCAAGACTGGCGGCATGGCCGTCATCGAGAACTCGAAAGTCACCATCGTCGGAGCCGGAAGCGTCGGATCGAGCGCCGCCTACGCCTCGCTGATCCGCGGATCCGCCCGGCACGTCGCGCTCTACGACATCGCGACCGAGAAGGTGGAGGCCGAGGTGCTCGACCTCGCCCACGGCACCCAGTTCACCGGCACGAGCGACATCGTCGGCGGCAGCGATATCTCGGTCGTCGAAGGCTCTCACGTCGTCGTGATCACGGCGGGAGCCAAGCAGAACCCGGGGCAGACGCGCATCGAGCTGGCGGGCGTCAACGCCGGGATCATGAAGCGCATGATGCCGCAGCTGCTCGAGGTGGCCCCGAACGCGATCTACGTCATCGTCACCAACCCCTGCGACGTGCTCACGGTGCTGGCGCAAGAAGAAACAGGCCTGCCGCCCGAGCGGATCTTCGCGTCGGGGACCGTGCTCGACACGTCGCGCCTGCGGTGGAAGCTCGCCGAGCGCGCGGGCGTCTCGACGTCCAGCGTCCACGCGTACATCGTCGGCGAGCACGGTGACACCGAGTTCCCGCTGTGGTCCAAGGCGACCATCGGCACGGTGCCGATCCTCGAATGGGTGACCCCGCGCGGCGATCGCATGACTCCCGACGAGCTCGACCAGATCGCCGTCGACGTGCGCGACGCCGCCTACAAGGTGATCCAGGGCAAGGGAGCGACGAATTACGCGATCGGGCTCTCGAGCGCCCGCATCATCGAGGCCATCCTCCGCGACGAGCATGCGGTCATGCCCGTCTCGCCGGTGCTGCGCGACTTCCACGGGGTCGACGGCGTCGCGCTCTCGGTCCCGTCGGTCGTGAGCGCGGCCGGAGCGCGGCCGATCCTCGAGACGCGGTTCGACGACCGCGAGCTCGAGCTGCTGCACCGGTCGGCGGGCGCCCTGCGCGAAGTCGCCGACTCGCTTCGCGACTGAGCGGGCGCGTCGCCGCCGCCGCGCCGAGCGGGGGCCGGGGGATGTCGGGGGCCGCACGTACGCTGAATCCATGGCCGCCGCCCGACGACCCACGCAGACCGCGCCCTACCGCTGCACCGAGTGCGGCTGGACGACGATCAAGTGGGTCGGGCGCTGCGGCGAATGCCAGCAGTGGGGCACGGTGGTCGAAGCATCCGAGCCCCTCGGTCTCACCCGTTCGGTGACGCCGCTCGCTCCCGGCGCCGGCCGGTCGGCGCAGCCCATCACGAGCATCGACACGTCCGAGGCCCCGCGCCGCACGAGCGGCGTCGGCGAGTTCGACCGCGTGCTGGGCGGCGGGGTCGTGCCGGGTGCGGCCATCCTGCTGTCGGGCGAACCCGGCGTCGGCAAGTCCACACTGCTGCTCGAGGTCGCGGCGCAGTCCGCCAAGGCCGGCCGCCGGGTGCTGTACGCCAGCGCCGAGGAGTCGACGGCTCAGGTGCGGCTGCGCGCCGAGCGCACCGGGGCGCTGCACGACGAGCTCTTCCTCGCAAGCGAGACCGACTTGGCGACGATCCTCGGGCACGTCGACGAGGTACGGCCCGATCTGCTGATCGTCGACTCGGTGCAGACGGTGGCCTCATCGCTGTCCGACGGCATGGCGGGGCATCCGTCGCAAGTGCGCGAGGTGGCGTCCACCCTGATCCGGGTCGCGAAAGAGCGCGGTCTTCCGGTCATCATCGTGGGGCATGTGACGAAGGACGGGTCGATCGCGGGTCCCCGCATCCTCGAGCATCTCGTCGACGTCGTGTGTCACTTCGAGGGCGACCGGCAGACCTCCCTGCGGTTCGTCCGGGCGCTGAAGAACCGGTTCGGGCCGACCGACGAGGTCGGATGCTTCGACATGACCGGTGCCGGCATCGCCGAGGTTCCCGACCCGAGCGCGCTGTTCCTCGGCCACGGCTCCCCCGAGCCCGGCACCTGCGTCGCGATCGCCCTCGAGGGCCGGCGGGCACTGCCGGTCGAGGTGCAGGCACTGACGATCAAGGCGTCGTCGCCGAACCCGCGGCGCATCGTGAACGGCGTCGACTCCGCCCGTGTCGCCATGGTGCTCGCGGTGCTCGAGAAGAAGGCCGGCATCGTCACGAGCGACCAGGACGTCTACGTCTCGACCGTGGGCGGCGTCCGGTTCACCGAGCCGGCGGCCGACCTCGCGATCGCGATCGCCGTCGCCGGGGCGCTCCGCAACGAGTCCACCCCGAAGACTCTCGCCGCCGTCGGCGAACTGAGTCTCGCCGGAGAGGTGCGCCCCGTCACGCAGGCGACCCAGCGACGCAGCGAGGCCGCCCGGCTCGGCTACAGCGAGCTCGTCGACAACCGGTCCGGAACCCTCCGCGGGGCGCTCGGCGACGTCCGCGCCCGCCTCAAGCCCGGCCCGCGAGACGACGTTCCCGCGTTCTGAGCCCGCGCCCGAGCACGGCCGCCTGACGCGTCGAGGGCGACCGGCGTCAGGCGTCGAGCGCGGCGATGAGGTCAGCGGCCGACGCCTGCAGAGGGTGAGGCCCGGCGATGTCGAAGAACACCGTGGTGATCTCGTCCTGGTGCGCCCCGAGGAACGCGCGCAGCCACGCCGGCGACTGCAGCGCCACACCCGGAGGAAGGGTCGCCGGCTTGTGGACCGCGTCACTGAACAGGAGCAGCGCCACATCGCCGGTGCGCGGGTCACGGTAGGTCCACACCTCGCCGGTGTCGAGCGGATTGTCGCGCTGACCCGGCCGCATCAGCGGCACCACGGTGGGCCCGTGCCGCAGCGCGAAGGCCACCGCCGCCATGTCCTGCGTCTGCAGCGCGTCGGACAGCTGGGTGTTGCGGAACTCGAGTTCCTTCTTCGCGCGCTTCTTTCCGGCCATCGTTACAGGGTAGACCGGCGCCTCAGGTGAGGAAGCCGCGCAACAGCGCCTCCGACCCGGCCAGATGGTCGAGCATCGCCGACTCCGCGGCATCCGCTCTCCCCGCCATGATCGCGGTGACGATGTGCTCGTGCTGGGCGTTGGAGTGCTCGATGTTGCGCGGCAGCAGCGGGAAGGTGTCGAGCCAGGCGTTGACGCGGGCGCGGTTCTCGGCGGCCAGGGCGACGAGCGACGGGATGCCGGCGACCTCGGCGATCGCCAGATGCAGCAGGGTGTCGAGCCGGCGGTAGTCGGGTTGGGATGCCGCCGTCACGGCCTCGTACCGGGCCCAGAGCTCGTCGCGCTGAGCCGGATCGAGGGTGCGCGACGCCGCCGCCCGGGCGGCTCCGGCCTCGATCACCCGGCGCAGTCCGAGGACGTCGTCGAGTTCCGAGGCGTCGACGGTTCCGGGGTGGGGCGGCTGCGGTAGCGGGTCGGCGACGAACGTGCCGCCGTAACGGCCGCGGCGGCGGACCAGGTAGCCGGTGTCGGCGAGCTCGCGGATCGCCTCGCGCACCGTGTCGCGGCTCACGGCGTAGAGCGTCGCCAGTTCGCGCTCGGACGGCAGGGACTCGCCGGGCGCCACGACGCCCAACCGGATCGTCTGCACCAGGCGGGCGACGGTGTCTTCGAGCGCGTTCCCCTCGCGGACGGGTCGGTAGACGGCCCGGCGCACTTCCCGCAGCGGTGTCTCGGTCATGTCACCGCCGCTCCGCGGGCACACCGTCGGTGATCCGCGGCGAGGGCGCGGCCCCCTGCTCGATCCCGCCCCTGCCGGGCCCCGATCGCCGACGTTGTGCACACCCGGCGCTGCGGCCCGGCCCCGCCGCCCCGAGCCGCGGGCGGCCGCAACTCAGGCTGAACGGCCGCCGGCCCGGCAGAACCGGGGTGATTCCGGGACCGGGCCCGCGAGCCGGCCTGAGTTACGGCATCCACGACGAGCTCACAGCGGGGTCACGTACGCGTTGGTGATGCCTCCGTCGACGACGAAGGCGGTCGCGGTGATGAACGACGCGTCGTCCGAGGCCAGGAACGCGACCGCGGCGGCCATCTCCTCGGGCTCGGCGAACCGGCCCATCGGCACGTGCACGAGCCGGCGCTGCGCGCGCTCCGGGTCCTTCGCGAACAGCTCCCGCAGCAGCGGCGTGTTCACCGGTCCGGGGCAGAGGGCGTTCACGCGGATGCCCTGCCGCGCGAACTGCACCCCGAGCTCGCGCGTCATGGCGAGCACCCCGCCCTTCGAGGCGGTGTACGAGATCTGCGACGTCGCCGACCCCAGCAGCGCGACGAACGACGCCGTGTTGATGATCGAGCCCCGGCCCGCGGGAACCATGTGCCGCAGCGCCGCGCGCGAGCACAGGTAGACGCTCTTGAGGTTGACGTCCTGCACCCGATCCCAGGCGGGCAGTTCGGTGGTCTCGATCGAGTCGTCGTCGGCCGGCGAGATGCCGGCGTTGTTGAACGCGATGTCGACGCTGCCGAAGTCGGCCGCGACCCCGTCGAAGAGGGCGTTGACGGATGCCTCGTCCGCGACGTTCACGTGACGGAACACCCCATTCACCTCCGCCGACGCAGCCTCTCCCGCCGTCGGGTCGAGATCGGCGATCACGACTCGCGCGCCCTCTGCGGCGAAGCGGCGGGCGGTGGCGAGCCCGATGCCCGAGGCGCCGCCGGTGACGGTGGCGACGCGGTCCTTGAGGCGCTGGGTCAGGTCCATGGGTGGGAGGTTCCTTTCTGGGGGCAGGTCGCGCGTTCGCCGGTGAGGTCAGGCATCCGTCGCGAAGAAGACGTTCTTGGTCTGGGTGAAGTGCTCGGCGGCGTCGGGGCCGAGCTCGCGCCCCAGGCCGGAGGCCTTCATGCCGCCGAACGGCGTCCAGTAGCGCACCGACGAGTGCGAGTTGACCGACAGGACTCCGCTCTCGACGGCGCGCGACACGCGCACGGCGCGACCGAGATTCTCGGTCCAGATCGAGCCGGCGAGGCCGTAGATCGTGTCGTTGGCCAGCGCGATGCCGTCGGCCTCGTCGTCGAACGGCAGCACCGCGACCACCGGGCCGAACACCTCTTCCTGTGCGATGCGCGAGCCCCGGTCGGCGAGCACGACGGTCGGCGCGAACCAGAATCCGTCCCCGTCGGGCGCCTCACCGCGGAATGCGACGTCTGCTCCGTCGAGGAATTCGGACACGGTGTCGCGGTGCGACGCCGAGATCAACGGCCCCATCTGGGTCGACTCCGACCCGGGGTCGCCGACGCGCCAGGCGCGCACGGCGGGTTCGAGCAGCTCGAGGAACCGGTCGTACACCGACCGCTGCACGAGGATGCGGCTGCGGGCGCAGCAGTCCTGCCCGGCGTTGTCGAACACGGCCGCGGGCGCCGACGCGGCTGCGGCCTCGAGGTCGGCGTCGTCGAACACGATGTTCGCGCTCTTCCCGCCGAGTTCGAGCGTGACCGGCTTCAGCCCCCGGGCGCACCCGGCGGCGACCTCGACGCCCACCTCGGTCGAGCCGGTGAAGACGACCTTGCGCACGTCCGGGTGCTCCACGAACCGCTGGCCGACGACCGAACCCGAACCGGTCACCACCGTGAAGAGCCCGTCGGGCAGCCCGGCTTCGGCGGCGAGTTCACCGAGGCGCACCGCCGTGAGCGGGGTGAGCTCCGCCGGCTTGAGCACGACGGCGTTCCCGGCGGCGAGCGCGGGAGCGAAGCCCCACGAGGCGATCGTCATCGGGAAGTTCCAGGGCACGATGACGCCCACGACCCCGTACGGTTCATGGAAGGTCACGTCGAGGCCGCCGGCGACCGGGATCTGCTGGCCGCTCAGTCGTTCGGGCGCACCGGCCGAGAAGTTCAGCACCTGCGCGACGTGCGACGCCTCCCACCGCGCGGACTCGATCGGATGCCCTGAGTTGAGCACTTCGAGCTGCGCGAGCTCTTCGACATGATCCTCGACGACCCGCGCGAATCGTCTAAGCGCGTCCGCCCGCGCGACGGGCGCGAGCGCGGCCCACGACCTCTGCGCGACCTTGGCCCTCGCGATGGCCTCGTCGACCTCGTCTGCCGTGGCGCGCCCGACCTCGCGGATGGGCCGAGCCGTCGCGGGGTTGATCAGGGTGAAGGTGCTGCTCATCCGTGTCCCACTTCTGCGTGCATCGCGTCCCGCTTTCGCTCGGCACCGGGGTCGCCGGCCGCCGAAAAGTGGGACACCTCGGGCAAGCGGCGGGACTGGGAGAAGACGGATGCCTCGGCCACGAGCCCCGCGAAGAGCCGGCGGTCCTCGGCGTTCTCCTCCGGGTGCCACTGCACCCCGACGAGGTACTGGTCGCCATCGCCCTCGAACGCCTGCACGAGGCCGTCGTCGGTGCGCGCGCTGACGACGAGCCCGTCGCCGAGCCGATCGACGCCCTGATGGTGGTAGCTGTGCACGTCGAGCGGGCCGCCGCCGACGAGGCCGGCCAGCTTCGACCCGTCGTCGACCGTCACCTCGTTGGTGGCGAAGACCCCGCCGCCGATGCGGTATCGCTCGGTGCCGAGCGCCTCGGGGAGGTGCTGGTGCAGCGTGCCGCCACGGGCGACGTTGACGAGCTGCAGCCCGCGGCAGATCGCGAGCACCGGCATCCGCCGCTCTTCCGCGCCCCGGAAGAGCGCGAGTTCCCAGGCATCCCGGTCGGGGCGAGCGGGATCGGTGAGCGGATGCCGCGCCGCTCCGTACAGCTCGGGTTGGACGTCGAGCCCACCGGTCAGGATGAGGCCGTCGAGTCCGTCGAGAACGGCCGGGGCCGCGGCATCCGGATGCGGCTGCGGCGGCAGCAGCACCGCCACACCGCCCGACGCGCTGACCGCATCGAAGTACTGCTGGGGAAGGAAGGCGGCACGGACGTCCCACACTCCCTGCTTCGCCTGCTCGAGGTAGGTGGTCAGGCCGATCACCGGGCGATCAGAGCCGCTCAAAGCCACGCACCCTCTCCCAGTCGGTCACGGCGGCGTCGAAGGCTTCGACCTCGATGCGCGCCTGGTTCAGGTAGTGCTCGACCATGTCGTCGCCGAACGCGGCTCGAGCGATCGCGGACTGATCGAAGAGCTGGGCCGCCTCGCGCAGCGTCGTCGGCAGGTGCTCGACGCCGGCCGCATAGGCGTTGCCGGTGAGGGCATCGGGCAGGGGCAGCTCGTGCTCGATGCCGTGCAGCCCTCCGGCGATGATCGCCGAGATCGCGAGGTACGGGTTGACGTCGCCGCCCGGCACCCGGTTCTCGACGCGCAGCGAGCCGCCGTGTCCGACCACCCGCAGCGCGCACGTGCGGTTGTCGATGCCCCATGCCACGCCGGTGGGCGCGAACGTGCCCTTCGCGTACCGCTTGTAGGCGTTGATCGTCGGGGCGTAGAGGAGCGTGAACTCGCGCAGCGTGGCGAGGATGCCGGCGATCCAGTGCTCCATGAGCGGACTGAAGCCGTGGTCGCCGTCACCCGCCATGACCGGCTCGCCGCTCTCGGATCGCAGCGAAAGGTGGATGTGGCAGCTGTTGCCCTCGCGCTCGTTGAACTTGGCCATGAAGGTGATGGCCTTGCCGTGGCGGTCGGCGATCGACTTGGCGCCGCTCTTGTAGATCGTGTGCTGATCGGCGGTCTCGAGCACCTCGGCGTAGCGGAACGCGATCTCCTGCTGCCCGAGGTTGCACTCGCCCTTCACGCCCTCGGTGTAAAGGCCGGCGCCGTCCATGCTGAGACGGATGTCGCGCAGCAGCGGCTCCAGCCGGCCCGACGCGAGCAGGTCGTAGTCGACGTTGTAGTCGGTCGACGGGGTGAGGTCGCGATAGCCCTTGGCCCAGGCATCCCGATACGAATCGTCGAAGACGATGAACTCGAGCTCGGTTCCCGAGTAGGCGACGAGCCCCCGCTCGGCGAGGCGGGCGCGCTGGGTCTTCAGGATGTCGCGCGGCGACTGCACGACGGGTTCGCCGCCCTCCCACGCGAGGTCGGCCATGACGAGCGCCGAGCCGGGCTGCCAGGGCACACGACGAAGCGTCGCGGGGTCGGGCAGCAGCATCATGTCGCCGTACCCCTTCTCCCAGCTCGACATCGCATACCCGTCGACGGTGTTCATGTCGACATCCACCGACAGCAGGTAGTTGCAGGCCTCGGCGCCGTGGGCCAGCACCTCCTCCTGGAACAGGCGCGCCGACACCCGCTTGCCGACGAGGCGGCCCTGGGCGTCGGCGAACGCCACGATCACGGTGTCGATGTCACCCGATGCGATGCCGGCGTTGAGGTCTGGGACGGTGAGATTCCCGGGCATACGGCCATCCTCCTGTCTCACGCGTCGCGAGCGCGGTCGGTCGGCCGCGCTCAGCTCCACTGTAACGAGCAATTCACATCCAAAGGTAGACACAGCCCACCAATAAGCGCCACAATCATGCGCAAGACGCAGCCCCCGCGTCCTACCCGAGTGCACGGAGGACCGATGTCACAGTCGAGTAATGGTGCCGCCAAGGTCGCTGGGGCGACCTATACGCGTGCCGGCCAGGAGTACTTCCAGAAGCGGACGCTGAAGAGATCCGCCGGGGTATGGGGATTGTGGGGACTCGCCGTCGCCGCCGTCATCTCGGGCGACTTCTCCGGCTGGAACTTCGGCATCGACTTCGCCGGGTTCGGCGGCATGCTGATCGCCTTCGCCATCTTGGTGGTCATGTACTACGGCATGATCTTCTCGATCGGCGAGATGGCGGCCGCGATGCCGCACACGGGCGGTGCGTATTCGTTCGCCCGGTCCGCGATGGGCCCGTGGGGCGGCCTCGTCACCGGTCTCGCCGAGACGATCGAGTACGTCGCCACCACGGCCGTGATCGTCTACTTCTCGGCCTCCTACGCCGACGCGATCACGAGCGAGCTGCTGAACTTCTCGATGCCGACCTGGGTGTGGTGGATCATCCTGTACGCGTCGTTCATCGCGCTGAACGCGGCCGGGGCCTCGATCTCCTTCAAGTTCGCCATCGTCGTGTCGATCATCTCGATCGCGATCATCCTCGTCTTCTCGGTGATGGCGCTGTTCTCGGGCCAGTTCAGCTGGGACAAGCTCTTCGACATCCCGCCGGACCCCGGCCAGACGGCGTTCCTCCCGCACGGCGTGATCCCGATCCTGTTCGCGCTGCCCTACGCGATGTGGTTCTTCCTCGGCATCGAGGAGCTGCCCCTCGCGGCGGAGGAGTCGCACAACCCTCAGCGCGACATCCCGCGCGCCGGTTTCATCGCCCGCACCACCCTGATCATCACGGGCCTGCTCGTGCTGTTCCTCAACACCGGCGTCGTGGGCGCGGCGGCCACGGGGGTGGCGGGCGAGCCGCTCCTCGACGGGTTCCGGGCGATCGTCGGCGACGAGCTCGCCGCCGTGCTGGCGCTCTTCGCGCTGATCGGACTCCTCGCGTCGCTGCAGGGCATCATGTTCGCCTACGGCCGCAACATGTACTCGCTCTCGCGGGCCGGCTACTACCCGCGGTTCCTCTCGCTCACCGGCAAGCGCGCGACGCCGTGGGTGGCGCTCATCGTCGGCGCCGTGATCGGCTTCGTCGCGCTGGTGCTCGTCGACGCGCTCGGCGGCACGGGCGGCGTGGCCGGAGCGATCGTGCTGAACATCGCCATCTGGGGCGCGGTGATCGCCTACGCGCTGCAGATGGCGTCGTACGTCATCCTCCGCCGCAAGTTCCCGAACGTCGAACGCCCGTACCGCAGCCCCTGGGGCATCCCGGGCGCCGTCATCGCGGGCGCCGTCTCGGTGCTGATCTTCTTCGGCTTCTTCATCAACGAGCCGGCCCGTCCCGCGATCGTCGCCATCGCGATCGTCTACGTCGTGATCCTGATCGGCTTCGCGCTGTTCTTCCGCCACCGCCTCGTGCTGTCGCCGGAGGAAGAATATGCGATCTCCGGCGGCGAGCACCGCGACCCTCAGGCCGAGGGGTACGACGCCATGGAGTCGGAGGTCTTCGGCGGCGACAAGTCCGCGTAGCCAGGCGGGCGGGGTCGGAGCGATCCGGGGGGATGCTCCGACCCCGCCGCTTTCCGCCCACCCGGCAGATACTCTAGATCCATCCAATTTGTCCCCCATTTGGGGGACAAATATTCACTCGCATGGACGAATTTGCCAGGTTTTGTCCTCCGAAGTGGGGACAGACAAGGTTCAACCAATCCACGTAATCTTGTACGCGAGGTGTCCCCAGCACCTCAGAGAGTGGTGTCCCCAGCGCCCTCTCACATCATCGTCGAGGATCCCGCGCCTTGGGGGCGCCCGACTGATCGACGATGCCAGGCCCCCGGGAGTCCCCAACCCCGGGGGCCTTCTCTGTGCCCGTGCACAGCCGGTCTGCGTGGCAGCGCACCCTCAGAGGCGGCGCACGTACACCGCGACCTCATCGCCGTCGACGTCGAGTTCGTACTCCTCGCCTCGGTACCAGCTGTGCGGCGGCGTCGATCCGTCGTCTTCCCGTTCGCGCTGCTCGACGGCCAGGGTCACGCGGCGACCGGCGCGGTCGACCTCATCGAACTGCGCGCGGTACGACTCGACCCTGTCCATCCGCTCAGTAGAGCAGGAATTGGGCCGTCGTGGTGGACGGGATCCCGCCGACCTCGACCGAGAGGTGGTACGAAGCGCCTCCGCCGGGCGCGCGGGGCCGAGTCGTGTCCTCGCAGGTGCCGACCGCTGACCGCGTGCGATCCCACACCAGCGGTGACGCGCTCGACACGGTCTGCCCGGCGGAGAGCAGGACGACCATGTCGCTGGGCTTGCTCTGGCAGTCGGTCGACCGCCACCACGTGTCGGCGCCGCTCGTGACCGTGAACACCTGCGCGCTCGTTCCCACGTTGAGCGTGCAGTCCGTGGCGCCGTTGTTCGTGAGCTTGATGGTGAACGCGGGCTGCTGGTCGGCGGTGTACGAGTCGCGGTCGGTGACGGCCTCGACCGTCACATCCCCCGTGGCGCAGGCCTTCGCGGCTTCCTCGGCCGAAGCGGACGGGCTCGGCACGGCCCCTTCGACCGTGCCCGGGTCGGCGGTCGGGGTCGCGCTCGGGGTGGCGGCGGGAGTCGGCGAGGCGGAGGGCGAGGCATCCGCCGTCATCTGCACGACAGGCGGATTCTCGGTCGCCGACCCGCTCCACGGCTGGGCAACGAGCAGCCACACGACCACCGCGACGACGGCCAGCACAGCGAGCAGCGCGACCAGCCGGCGACGTCGATACACGGCCGGCGAGTGCCGCCTGCGACGCGTCGTCCCGCTCATGCTTCCAGGGTAGGCCGGGGCATCCGTCGTCCCCCGTCGGCGCGCCCGCAGCCGGCGCTTCCCAGCCGATGCCGAGGCTGCGCCGATAGGTTCGGGGCAGACCCCGAGGAGGACCCATGAAGTGCCCGACCGATGGCTCCGTGCTGGTGATGAGCGAGCGCTCCGGCGTCGAGATCGACTACTGCCCGACCTGCCGGGGCGTGTGGCTCGACCGCGGCGAGCTCGACAAGATCCTCGAGCGCGCCGCTCGCGAGGCGACGCCGGCGCCGGCAGCGCCCGCGGCCCCTTCGTACGGGACTCCGCAGGCCGCGCCGCAGGGCTACGCGCCGCCCGCGCAGGATCCGTACGGCCAGCGGTACGACCCGCGGTACGGCCAGTCCGGATACGACCAGGGACACCGCCGCAAGAAGAAGGAGCACTGGCTCAGCGAGCTCTTCGACTGAGCCGAGACCGCCCGGCGGTCCGCCCCCCCGCGGTCGCGTCAGAGGTTCTTGAGCATGCGGGTGTTGCCGAGAGTGTTCGGCTTCACGTGGGCGAGGTCGAGGAACTCGGCGACGCCCTCGTCGGGCGAACGGATGAGCTGCGAGTAGACGTCGGGGTCGACGACCTGCTCGCCGATGGGCGAGAAACCGCGCCGGGTGAAGAAGTCGACCTCGAACGTCAGGCAGAACAGGCGCGAGAGCCCGAGGGTGCGCGCGTTGCTCTCGAGCGCTTCGACGATCGCCCGGCCGACCCCGCGGTGCAGCCACTCGTCGACCACGATCAGCGTGCGGATCTCGCCGAGGTCCTCCCACATGACGTGCAGGGCCCCGCACCCGACGAGTTCGCCCTCGGAGGTCTCAGCGACGACGAACTGCTGCGTCGCCTCGTACAGCACGACGAGGTCCTTGCCGAGCAGGATGCGTCGCTGCACGAACGGCTCCAGCATCGCCTGGATCGCCCGCACGTCGCGCGTCGTCGCCGGACGCACCCTGAACTCGCTCATCCCTCCAGCGTAGAACGCCGACCTCGCCGTCCGTTCGCACCGAGTCGCCAAGACACGCCGCCCCGCATGCGAGGCGTCGGCGTGTCTTGGCGACTCGGGGGTGTGGAGGGCCAGAAACGAACGAAGAGCGGATGCCGCAGCATCCGCTCTTCGTCCAGTTCAGGGTCTACGCGTTCGCAGCCAGATCGGGCGTCGCGGTGATCTCGCCGTTGTGCACGACCCCCACCGCCACCTTCTCGCCGCGCGGACCGTGCTCGAAGACGAACTCGCCGCCGACCGCATCGACCTTCACGTGGTCGCCCGCGTCGAGCTCGCCGTGGAGGATCTTCTCCGACAGGCGGTCCTCGATCTCGCGCTGCATCGCGCGGCGCAGCGGCCGGGCGCCGAGCGCGGGGTCGAAGCCGATCTCGATCAGCTTGTCCTTCGCGGCATCCGTCAGCTCCACCGTCATGTCGCGGTCGAGCAGACGCTCGCCGAGGCGCTTGGTGAACAGACCCACGATCTGCCGCAGTTCGTCCTTGTCGAGCTGCGGGAAGACGATGATGTCGTCGACGCGGTTGAGGAACTCGGGCTTGAAGTTGCGCTTGAGCTCTTCGTTGACCTTGCCCTTCATCCGCTCGTAGGTCGTGCCGCTGTTGCCCTCGACCTGGAACCCGACCGGGCCCCCGGCGATCGCCGACGAACCGAGGTTCGTCGTCATGATGATCACCGTGTTCTTGAAGTCGATGACTCGACCCTGGCCGTCGGTGAGGCGACCCTCTTCGAGGATCTGCAGCAGCGAGTTGAAGATGTCGGGGTGGGCCTTCTCGATCTCGTCGAACAGCACCACCGAGAACGGCTTGCGGCGCACCTTCTCGGTCAGCTGGCCGCCCTCTTCGAATCCGACGAATCCGGGAGGGGCGCCGAACAGACGCGAGACCGTGTGCTTCTCACCGAACTCCGACATGTCGAGGGAGATCAGGGCCGACTCGTCGTCGAACAGGAACTCGGCGAGCGCCTTGGCGAGCTCGGTCTTTCCGACGCCGGTGGGACCGGCGAAGATGAACGAGCCCGAGGGGCGCTTCGGGTCCTTGAGCCCCGCGCGCTGGCGGCGGATCGTCTTCGACAGGGCGGCGATGGCCTCTTCCTGGCCGATGACGCGCTGGTGCAGCGCCTTCTCCATGAAGACGAGGCGGCTCGACTCCTCTTCGGTCAGCTTGAACACCGGGATGCCGGTCGCCTGGGCGAGCACCTCGGCGATGAGACCTTCGTCGACGACCGCGTGAGCGGCGACGTCTCCCGAACGCCACTGCTTCTCGAGGCGCAGACGCTCGGCGAGCAGCGACTTCTCCTCGTCGCGCAGCGACGCGGCCTTCTCGAAGTCCTGTTCCTCGGAGGCGACTTCCTTCTGCTCGCGCACCTTGGCGATCTTGTCGTCGAAGTCGCGCAGCTCGGGCGGGCTGGACAGGATCGACAGGCGCAGGCGCGCGCCGGCCTCGTCGATCAGGTCGATCGCCTTGTCGGGCAGGAAGCGGTCCGAGATGTAGCGGTCGGCGAGGTTCGCCGCGGCGACGATGGCGCCGTCGGTGATCTGCACCTTGTGGTGCGCCTCGTAGCGGTCGCGCAGCCCCTTCAGGATGTTGATCGCGTGGGGCAGGCTGGGCTCGGCGACCTGGATGGGCTGGAAGCGGCGCTCGAGCGCGGCATCCTTCTCGAAGTGCTTGCGGTACTCGTCGAGCGTGGTCGCACCGATCGTCTGCAGCTCGCCGCGGGCGAGGAGCGGCTTGAGGATCGAGGCCGCGTCGATCGCACCCTCGGCGGCACCGGCCCCCACGAGCGTGTGGATCTCGTCGATGAAGACGATGATGTCGCCGCGGGTGCGGATCTCCTTCGTGACCTTCTTCAGACGCTCCTCGAAGTCACCGCGGTAACGGGACCCGGCGATGAGCGAGCCGAGGTCGAGCGAGTAGAGCTGCTTGTCTTTGAGCGTCTCGGGCACGTCGCCCTTGACGATGGCCTGAGCGAGTCCCTCGACGACGGCGGTCTTGCCGACGCCGGGCTCGCCGATCAGGACGGGGTTGTTCTTCGACCGGCGCGACAGGATCTGCATGACGCGCTCGATCTCCTTCTCGCGGCCGATCACCGGGTCGAGCTTGTTGTCGCGAGCGGCCTGCGTGAGGTTGCGGCCGAACTGGTCGAGCACCTGGGATCCGCCCTGGGCGCCCGTGGTCTGCTGCTCGCCGGCTCCGGTCGAGACGCCCGCGGGCTCCTTGCCCTGGTAGCCCGACAGCAGCTGGATGACCTGCTGACGCACCTTGTTGAGGTCGGCGCCGAGCTTGACGAGCACCTGCGCGGCGACGCCCTCGCCCTCGCGGATCAGGCCGAGGAGGATGTGTTCGGTGCCGATGTAGTTGTGGCCGAGCTGGAGCGCCTCGCGCAGTGACAGCTCGAGCACCTTCTTGGCGCGGGGTGTGAAGGGGATGTGGCCGGTCGGCTGCTGCTGACCCTGGCCGATGATGTCCTGCACCTGCTCGCGCACGGCGTCGAGCGAGATGCCGAGGGACTCCAGCGCCTTGGCGGCGACGCCCTCGCCCTCGTGGATCAGGCCGAGCAGGATGTGCTCGGTGCCGATGTAGTTGTGGTTCAGCATCTTCGCCTCTTCCTGGGCGAGGACGACCACACGACGGGCACGATCGGTGAATCTCTCGAACATCGTTCACTCCTCCGGGGCGCTGCTGGTGCGCGGATGCACTCCTGGCGCCTTGTAAACGAGCGTAAGGGGAGCCCGGATGCCGCACGCCCGTGTTCGCCATGGGCATAGCGCCCGCGTTCGGCCGCCCGCGCGCGAAGACCACGAACGGAGCGGATGCCGGGGGCCGAGGCATCCGCATTGCCGGAGCGACGCTCAGTTCGGGAGGATCGGGATGCGGATGTTGTCGAACTCCGCGCCGGTGAGGATCGCGAACACCTCGGAGTCGTCGTCGGGTCCTTCGAGCACCGAGGCGACGGTGCCGCGCGGCGCCATGTCCATCGTGCACACCTGGTCCTCGGGCGGCGTGGCGAAGGTCACCGTGATCTCGGTGTCGCTGGTGGCCTCGGTGCTCTCGACCACGGGCGGGCATCCCGACGATCCCCAGGTGAGGATCACGAACTGGCCGTCGACCTCGGTCCAGCCGGCGCTGGGCAGGTAGTCCGTCTCGCCGCCGGTCGTGAGTCCCGCCACGCCGGAAAGCTCGGTGTCGCCGGTCCAGCCGTCGCCGGTCACGGTGATCTCGAGGTCCTGTGTCGGGTCGACGTCGCCCGGAACGCTCACCACCGACGCCCGCGGCACCAGATCGGCGGTGCACGCGGTGTCGCCGTCGACGTCGATCAGCGTCACGTTCAGCACCCCGTCGGCGTACGTGGCCTCCTCGGCCGTGGGGATGCACGTCGAACTGCCCTGCGTGACGATGCCGATCGCTCGCCCGCCGTCGAGCCAGGCGGCGCCGACCTCCTGCTCGCTGGTCTCGTCGCCGTCGTCGTCCGAGGCGGCGGACGCGGAGGGTGTGCCCCCGGTGGCGGTGGCACAGCCGGCGAGCAGGCCGGTGAGGAGCACGGCCAGGCCGAGCCCGGCGATCGCGTGGCGAGTGCGAGGGTTCATGCGAGGATCCTTCCTGCGGGGAGCGGATGCCTGGGACCGCGGCATCCGTCAGGACAAGAGTGTCGCAACCGGTCCACGCGTCTCAGGGTGCTCCCTCTTTCTCGGGTCACCATCACCCGCGCGGGGTGACTACTGCAGCGCGGACGTGAGCCGGGCGAGGTTGTCGAGGACGGTCGATCGCAGCGGCTGCTTCTCCCATTCCTCGAGCGTCAGTTCACGGCTGAGCGAGCGGTAGCCGTCTTCGATGGAGCGCATTCCGCGCACGAACTCCTCGCCGCGCACGAGCATCGAGATCTCCATGTTGAGACCGAAGGACCGCATGTCCATGTTGCTGGAGCCCACGATGGCGACCTCGTCGTCGATCGTCATCGACTTCGAGTGCAGGATGAACGGCCGCTGGTACATCCAGATCTTGACGCCCGCGCGCAGCAGGGCCTCGTAGTAGCTGCGCTGCGCGTGGTACACGAGCGCCTGGTCGCCTTCCTCCGACACGAACAGCTCGACGTGGATGCCCCGCTGGCACGCGGTCGTGATCGCGAGGAGGAGCGCCTCGTCGGGGACGAAGTACGGGCTGACCACGATGATCTTTCGCTGCGCCGCGTACAGCAGGCCGGCGAAGAGCTTGAGGTTGTTCTGGAACTCGAACCCCGGCCCCGACGGGACGATCTGGCAGTCCAGATCGCCCGGACCGGTCTTCACCGCGAACAGGTCGATCTCGTCGGTCAGCACCTCGTCGGTCTCGCTGTACCAATCGGACAAGAAGACCGCGTTGACGGATGCCACGACCGGCCCCTCGATCCGAACCATGAGGTCGACCCAGTGCAGGCCCCGCTTGATGTTCTTCTTCAGGTTGTACGTCGAGTCGGTGACGTTCTGGGAGCCGGTGAAGGCCACCGTGCCGTCGATGACGAGCAGCTTTCGGTGGTTGCGCAGGTCGGGTCGCTGGTACTTGCCCTTGAGGGGCTGGACCGGGAGCATCAGATGCCATTGGGCGCCCATGGCGTCGAGCCGTTTGAGGGTCGCCTTGTAGAAGGGTTTGCCGCGGTTGGCCCAGTGATCGAGGAGCACCCGCACCGTGACCCCTCGGGCGCTCACCTCTTCGAGCGCGCGGAAGATGGCGTCGGTCGAGTCATCCGTCTGGAAGATGTAGAACTCGACGTGCACATAGCGCTCGGCCGCCCGGATCGCCTCGGCCATGGCGTCGAGGCTCTCCTGGTACCCGCCGATGATGTGGGCGTGGTTGTCGCCCGCGAGCGGCATCGCGCCCAGGTTGCGGTTCAGCGTGACGAGCGAGGTGAACCAGTCGGGTGCGTGGGGGCGGAGGGTGCCGAAGTCCAGCGAGGCGCTGGTGTCGCGGATGTACTCGTTGATGCGCTCCTGCTTGCGGCGGCGCTTGCGCGGCAGGCGCGGGTTGCCGATCAGCAGGAAGAGGAAGACGCCCACGATCGGGATGAAGTAGATCGCGAGCAGCCACGCCATCGCCGCGGTGGGTCTGCGGTTGCGGGGGACGATGATGATCGCCGCGATGCGGATGGCGAGGTCGGTCACGAAGACGAGCACCAGCCACCACGTCGCGTCGAACGTGATGCTGATCACACTGGCTCCTCGCGCTCCGGGGAAGGCGTGAGCCCAGCGTAGCGGGGGGCGGGGTCAGCGCTCGGAGGCGGGGGCGCCCTCTGTGGACGGCGCGACCGGCGGGAGGCCGCGGCGCGCGCGCTCCTTCGCCTCGTAGCGCGCGTAGAGGCGGCGCTCGGTGCGGTCGGCCCGGATGATGCTGCGGAGCACGAAGAAGAAGATCGCGCTGACGACGAGGGTCGGAAGCAGCGTCCATATGACGGCGACCCAGTAATCGGTCATGCCTTCCAGGATACGCGCCCGCGCAGCCGCCCCTCCTTCACCGGGCCTCTCGCCCCTCGGCTTTCCCCAGACCTGCGGCCACCGCTCGATGCCGGGTCGAAGGCGATCAGAGTCGATCGACATGAACACCATCGTCAAGGCCGCGAGCGCCGCCGAGTTCCTCTCCCTCGTCCCCCGCATGCTCGGGTACGTGCCGACCCGCAGCCTGGTCCTGGTCGCCTTCGAGGGGTCGCGCAGCCTCGGCGCGCTGCGCTTCGACCTGCCCGACGGCTCCTCCGATTCGGTCGATCGCGTGGCGGCGACCGTCGTCGGGATGGTGTGCCGGCTGGCCGCGGCCGACGCCGTCGCGGTGATCGCCTACACCGATGAGAGCTTCGACGGGGGACGGATGCCGCACCTCGACGTCTTCGACGCGATCCATCGCCGCACCGATGCGTGCGGGCTGCGGACGAGCGACGCGCTGTGCGTGGCGGCCGACGGGTGGGCGTCGCGGTTCGACGCCGACACGCCTGCGGGCGGGCGCCCGCTGGCCGAGCTCGACGCCGTGCCGGTCGGGGCGGAGGGCATCGACGTGGCGGCGCACGATCAGGCCGGCGGTGCCGACCTGCCTGCCGTCGACTTCGCCGAGAAGGAGCGCGTCGGCCGCGCGCTGCGCGACCTCGAGCGCGCGGTCGCGGTGGTGTGCGGCGGCAGCGAACCCGGTGCCGCCGGCGTGACGGGCGCGCGCAACGATGTCGGCGACGAGTCGGAGGCGCCGGGCACGCTCGAGGAGGAGGACCGCGTCGACCCGCTGGCGCTTTCCGCCGTCGGCGCGCTCGACGACCTGCCCGCCCTGTTCGACGAGGCCCTGGAGTGGCGTCCCGACGCGCTCGATCCGTACGAGGCCGCGACGCTCGCGTGGTGCCTGGCGCGCCCGGCGCTCCGCGACGTCGCGCTGGTGCAGTGGACGGGGACGATCGTCGACGGCGACGAGGCCCTCGACGGGCAGCTGCGCTGGGAGTCCGGTGAGGAGTACCCGACCCACCTCGCGATGAGGCTGTGGGGTGAGGGCGACCGGCCCGATCCGGATCGGCTCGAGACGGCGCTCGAGCTCACACGACGTCTGGCGGCGTCCGCCCCGCGCGCGGCCAGAGCGGGAGCGCTGTCGATGTGCGCATGGCTGTCGTGGGCGCTCGGGCGCTCGACCCACGCCGACCGGTACGCCGCCGAGGCGTGCGCGATCGAGCCGGAGCACGGGCTCAGCGAGATCGTGCGGTCCTTCGTCGCGGCCGGGCATCTTCCCGACTGGGCGTTCCGCGCACCGTCCGCGTCGGGGGCGCGATGAGCGGACTACTTGACGAGCGGGAAGAGGATCGTCTCGCGGATGCCGAGCCCGGTGATCGCCATGAGCAGCCGGTCGATGCCCATGCCCATGCCGCCGGTGGGCGGCATGCCGTGCTCGAGCGCCCGGAGGAATTCCTCGTCGATGCGCATCGCCTCCAGGTCGCCCCGGGCGGCGAGCTTCGCCTGCTCGACGAAGCGCTCCCGCTGGATTACGGGGTCCACCAGCTCGGAGTATCCGGTGGCGAGCTCGAACCCGCGCGTGTAGAGGTCCCACTTCTCCACGACCCCGGGGATGGAGCGGTGCTCGCGGACCAGCGGGCTGGTGTCGACCGGGAAGTCCATGACGAAGGTCGGCCGGGTGAGCCCGCCCTTCACGAAGTGCTCCCACAGCTCTTCGACGAGCTTGCCGTGCGTGGCGTGCGGCGGAGCCTCTACTCCGGCCTCGGCCGCGAACGCCAGCAGCTCGTCGAGCGGCGTCTCGGGAGTGATCTCCCGCCCCGACGCCTCCGAGAGCGAGCCGTACATCGAGAGCCGCTCCCATTGGCCGCCCAGGTCGTACTCGGTCCCGTCGGCCCACGTGACGGTGGTCGAGCCCGCGATCGCGACGGCGGCGTTCTGGATGAGTTCCTGCGTGAGATCGGCGATGCCGTTGTAGTCGGAGTAAGCCTGATAGGCCTCGAGCATCGCGAACTCCGGGCTGTGCGTGGAGTCGGCGCCCTCGTTGCGGAAGTTGCGGTTGATCTCGAACACTCGGTCGATGCCGCCGACGACCGCGCGCTTCAGGAAGAGCTCCGGGGCGATCCGCAGGAAGAGGTCGGCGTCGAAGGCGTTCGAGTGCGTGACGAACGGACGAGCGGATGCCCCGCCGTGCTGCACCTGGAGCATCGGCGTCTCGACCTCGAGGAACCCGTGCCGTGCGAATGTGTCGCGCAGGCTCGCGTTCGCCTTGGCCCGCGCCACGACGGTCGAGCGGGCGCGGTCGCGCACAATCAGGTCGAGGAAGCGGCTGCGCACGCGGCTCTCCTCGTTCAGTTCGGAGTACATGTTCGGCAGGGGCAGGACGGCCTTCGAGGCGACCGCCCAGTCCGACACCATGATCGAGAGCTCGCCGCGGCGGCTGGAGATGATCTCGCCCTCCACGAAGACGTGGTCGCCGAGGTCGACGATCTCCTTCCACCGCTGCAGCGACTCCTCGCCGACCGCGGCGAGCGATACCATGGCCTGGATGCGGCTGCCGTCGCCGGACTGGAGGGTCGCGAAGCAGAGCTTCCCCGTGTTGCGGCTGAAGACCACGCGCCCCGCGACACCCGCGGTCTCCCCCGTCTCGGCGCCCGCCTCGAGGTCGCCGAATCGCTCGCGCAGCGACGGGATCGTGTCGGTGATGGGCAGGCTGACCGGGTAGGCGCCGCCCGCGGCATCCGCCCTCTCGTCGATCAGACGCTCGCGCTTCGCCAGGCGCACCGCCTTCTGCTCGAAGATGTCTTCTTCGGTCGGCTCGGCGGGCTCGGCGGGCGTGTTCGCCGGGGTGTCGGTCATCGGTGGGGGCTCCTCGCACAGGTCGCCGCCAAGTCTATCCGCGCCGTCCGGGGAGCCATCCGGCGGCAGGGGGCGGCCGACCCTTCGCCGGGGGTCGGCCGGCGGCGAGGGCCGACCGCGGGCTCAGCTGATGTAGATCTGCGCGTTGTCGATGAAGCGGTGCCCCGCCACGGTCGCCGCGATCAGCGCGAGCGCGCGCCCCTGGTGGCCCTCGTCGACGGGGAGGAACGTGTCGGGGTCGACGACGCTGAGGTACTCGAGCCGGATGCGCGGCTCGCCCATCAGGGCGGACTGGGCGGCGGCGATGCATGCGTCGACGCCGCGGTCGGCGTTGGAGGCGGCGGCGTCCAGAGCGGCGGGAAGGAGACCCGCCGCGGCGAGGTCGCGGTCTTCGAGCATGCCGACCCGGGTCGAGATGGGGAGGCCGTCGTCGCCGCGCACGGTCTCGACCGTGACGACCTCCACATCGAAGAAGAGATCCCGGATCATACGGCGCACCAGGAAGATCCGCTGCGGGTCGCGCTCACCGTAGACGACGACGTCGGGGCGCACGAGGTGGAGAAGCTTCGCCTCGACCGTGAGCAGGCCGTCGAAGTAGAACGGACGCGCGCGACCCTCGTACCGCAGCCCCAGGTCGCCGGCGCTCACTTTGGTGGTCGCCGAGCCGTTGGGCAGCAGCTCGGAGGTCTCGGGTGCGAACACGACATCGACCCCGAGGGACTCGAGCAGGCGCTCGTCTTCTTCGGGGGTGCGCGGATACGCCGCGAACTCCGCGGACGTGGCGAAGCGGAGGGGGTTCACGAACGACGAGACCACGACGATCTCGGCGACCTCCCGCGCCCGGTGCACGAGGTCGATGTGACCGTCGTGGAGAGCGCCGATCGTCGAGATGAGCGCCACCCTCGCGCCCTGCGGTGCGGCGGCGCGCGCCTCGGACAGGCGGGTGCGCAACTCGGCGACCGTGCTGATCATCCGTCGATCGTAGCGGTGGGGTCGTCCGGCGTCCCGGAACCCGCCTCGGCGAGCGCGTGGTCGATGGTCGAGTGCACGAGTGCCGAGAGGTACGCCCCGGGATTCGGCACGCCCGATTCGCGCAGCAGACCGGCCGCCTGGCGAACGATGGATCGCGAGAACTCGGTCGCCGCGCCGACCGCCTCGGCGTACGTGGGCCGATCCGCCTCGGCGACGACGACCGGCTCGCATCCCAGTTCGACCGCGAGCGCCTGCGCGATCGGAAGGACCGGACCCGGCGCGGTGACCGCGGCATACGCCGTCGAGAGCTGCCGCAGGTCCATCGACGTGCCCGTGAACACCACCGCGGGATGCACCGCGAGCGGGATCGCGCCGAGAGCGACCGCGGGAGCGAGCACGCTCGTGCCGAACGCGGGGTCGGTGTGCAGCACCAGCTGCCCCGGCTGCCACGCCCCCAGCGTCGCCAGGCCTGAAACGAGGCCCTCCAGCTGGTCGTGCGGCACGGCGACGATCACGAGCTCGCTTCGACGGGCGACCTCCGTGGCGTCGAGTGTCGGAACCCCGGGGAGGATCGCTTCCACGCGCTCCGGATCCGACCCAGGGGTGACGCCGACGAGGGCGTGCCCGGCGCCGGCGAGTGCCGCGCCCACCACCGGTCCCACACGTCCCGCGCCGATGATGCCGACGCCGAGGCGTCCGTCGCGCCTCACCGGTCGCCCTGCCTGTCTTCGACCGCAGGAGTTGTGCCCGAAACAGGAGCAACTGCGCCGGAACGTCCTGTCGCCGGCGGATCTCCTGGGGCGCGAGAACCACCGACCCCCGCCGCGACGCGCCCGGGCGCGGCACCCGCCTCGGCCGCCTCCGCCCAGCGGTGCGTGCGGTCGCTGGACGCTGCGCGCACGGCGCCCGCCGACACCTCCACGAACGCCCGCAGCGCCACCTCCCGGTCGATGGCGGAAAGGTTCGGCAAGACGGGGCCGCTCACGACGTGGGCGCGCAGCGTCGCGACGTTCGAGGCGCGGTCCAGGGGTCCCTGATGCACGGCGAGACTCTGCAGGCGCGCAAGCGGGAGGATGGTCAGCTTTCGCCACAGGATGCCCCGGCGCAGCAGCAGCAGATCCGGAGTCAGCAGCAGGCCGTTGCGGCGCCACGACAGCGGACGGATCCACCAGGCGCGCCGGGGCGTGTTCGTGAAGGGGTCCGTCGCCACCGGCCCCAGCACCCCCTGCTGGACGATGAGCGGCCACTCCGCCTCGGGCACGTGCGGCTGGAGAAGCCGGAGCACCCGTTCGACGTCCGTCCGCGTGCCGACCGGCAGCACGGTCGTGAACTGGTCGGTGGTGCCGTCGGTCGAACTGCGTCCGGTGAGCCGGTTGATGCGGATCGTCCACCACCCGGCGGGCCGCCACAGGATCGGCTGGGTCACCTCGAGCGCGTGCACCCGACCGGGCGGCACGATCTCCGTCACCGTCGTCAGCAGGCCGAACGTGATCCGCACGCCGTCGGCGGTCGGCGCGATCGAGTACCGCAGCGACCGCACGATCGAACGCACCCAGTACGCCGCGAAGCCGATGAGCGCGGGCACGAAGCCGAACAGCATCCACGTCGCGCCCATCGACGTGCCGACGACGACCGCGAGCGCGGCCAGCACGAGCATCACCGTCGAGAAGCTGACGACATGGGATGCCACGAGCCGCCCCACCGGGATGTCGACGACCGACTCGGGAACGTCGACGGGCGCCTCCGGGCCCTCGATCAGCCCTGTGATCTCGCGACCCACGGTCTGGCCCAGCGAAGCGAGACGACCGTCGGGCTGCGACGACGGCGCTGCGGCCGCGGCATCCGCCAGCCGTCGCCCCGACGCGAGACGCAGGATGTCCGCGCGGACGGCTTCGGCGTTCGACGTCGACAGGTACTCGAGCTTCACGTTCGCGTCGGCACCGGCGCCCACCACCTCGAGCTTGGCCGTGCCCAGCAGCCGCGCGATCATCGGGCGGGTCAGGTTCACGCCCTGCACGCGGTCGAGCGGAGCCCGGCGTTGTGTGCGGAACAGGATGCCGCTGCGCACCTCGACGTCGTCGTCGGTGATCCGGAAGGTGTGGAACCGCCACGACGTGTAGAAGACCGCGACGATCACGATGAGCGCACCCAGGACGGCCAGCACCGCCACCAGATACAGGTTGTTGGCGATGACGAAGTCGACGGGGTCGCCCGAGCCCTCCCACTCGGCGACCTCCTCCTCGATCTCGGGGTCGATGCCGGGAGCGAGCCACGGAAGGAAGAGGAAGATGAGGCGGTCACGCAGGTTCGCGACGACGACGCCGATCACCACGATGAGGAACAGCCCGCCGCGCAGCAACGGCGTCAGGGGGTGCAGCCGGTGCCACTCGCCGTCGCTGAGCGGAGAGCGCACCAGGTTCTGCGGCGGCGCGCTGGGCGAGAGCGAAGGGTCGGTCATAGTCCCGTGCGGCGGCTCTCGGCGACCGCCACCAGGTGGTCTCGCAAGGTCTCGGCGGTCGACTGATCGAGACCCGGGATCACCACGCCCGTCGACGCGGCCGCCGTGACGAACTTCAGCTGCGCGATCCGGAACCCGCGGTCCAGCGGACCGTGCGTGATGTCGACCAGCTGCATGCGTCCGTACGGCACGGCGACGAACCGCTGCCACAGGATGCCCCGGCGGAACACCAGGTCGTCCTCTCGCAGCTGGTACCCGATCGACCGCGCCTGACGCGGCAGGATCACGAGCGTCCACACGAGGATCACCGTGAGGATCCCGCCCGGGATCCAGGCCCACGTCTGCCCCATCAGCAACGCCAGGACCAGCGTCGCCACGATCACGACGAGAAGGAACGAGCCGGTCGAGATCAGCTGCACCCACACGTACTTCGGCGAGATCTGATGCCACACCCCCGGCTGGATCAGCCGGTTCGGCGAACGAGGCTCCGCCAGCCGGTCGAACGTCGGAGCCGGCGGAACCGTGCCCTCCGCGAGAGGCTCCGGCCGCACCGGCGCAGCCGGCGATCCGGGCGCGACTGCGTCAGGCAGCGCCTCCGGGCTGTTCGTCATCGTCGTCCTTCCGGATCGTGCACAGATGTTCCGCGACGAGCGCCGCCGCCACCAGGAGAGCGCCGCAGACCGCCGTCGCGATCACGGTCGCCATCGAGCCTAGCGAGGGAGTGACCGGCCGGCTCGTGAGGAACAGGAGCAACCCGACGGCCAGCCCCCCGATCGCCGCCCCCACGATGCTGGCAGCCTTCGCGAGCATCGCGACCCGTACCGCCCGGAACGGGTTGACCCCGCGACCGGAACCCCGGGTCGACCGGCGGATGGGTACCGCCAGCGCGACGACCGCCGCGCCCACGAGCAGGAGCAGGATCGGGAGCGACCACATCGGCGTGAACGTCGGCCGCCCGGCAGAGGTCAGCAGCTGGTCGACGAGGAAGCCGACCGCCGCCCCCAGCCCGGCGGCGACGATCAAGACCGCGGGACCGGTGCGCTTCACCGGTCCCCCCGCAGACGGGCCAGCGCCCGGTCGACACGGCCCACCCCGGGGAGCACCGCGTCCGGGTCCACCGCGAGCCACGGGCCGAGCACGAAGTCCCGTTCCCCCGCCCGCGGATGGGGCAGCTGCAGCGCCGGGTCGTCGCTGCGCAGGTCGCCATACGCGACGAGGTCGAGGTCGAGGGTGCGATCCCCCCACCGCACTCGCCGTTCCCGGCCGTGCCGCTCCTCGATCGCATGCAGGTAACCGAGCAGCACCGACGGGGCCAGACGGGTCGTCACGATCGCCACCGCGTTCAAGTAGGCGGGGGCCGAGGCATCCGGACCATCCAGTGTCACGGCGACGGACTCCACCGGCTCCGACGCGCGCACCCCGTCGACCAGCGGAAGTCGGCTCAGCTCGTCCACCGCAGCGGCGATCGTCGCGTGGCGGTCGCCCAGGTTCGCACCGAGCGCGACCACCGCCTCGACCGGGACGTGCCGCACGCGCGGCGCGTCGCCGTGGAATCCCTGAGCCAGTCGCCGGTTCACCGGTCACCTTTCGCACGATCGATCGTCACCGACACGTCGGAGAACGTCAGAGGGATCGGGGCCTCGGGCTTGTGCACGGTCACGCGCGCCGCGTCGACCAGCTCGTGCGACAGCACCTGATCGGCGATCCGTGCCGCGAGCGTCTCGAGCAGATTCACCGGCTCGCCCGCCACGATCGCGGCGATCTGCTCGGCCATCTCGCCGTAGTGAACGGTGTCGGCCACGTCGTCGCTCGCGGCCGCGCGACGCGTGTCGACCCGCAGCGTCACATCCACCACGAAGTCCTGTCCGTCTCGACGCTCCTCGTGGTAGACGCCGTGGCGTCCGAACACCCGCAGTCCGCTCAGCGTGATCTCGTCCGCGCCGCCCACCGGCTCTCCCCTTCCCACGCCTCGGCGACCCGCAGCGCGTCGCGTGTCGCGGCGACATCGTGCACCCGCACCGCCCACGCGCCCGCCTGCGCCGCCAGCACACTCGTCACCGCCGTCGCCAGATCGCGGCGACCCTCGTCGGGTTCGCCGTGCTCGGCGAGCCGGTCCGCGAGGAACCGCTTGCGGCTCGTGCCGACCAGCACCCGCGGGCCCAGACCGGCGATCCGCTCCGTGCCGCGCAGGACCGCCCAGTTCTGCTCGCCGCGCTTGCCGAAGCCGATCCCGGGGTCGACGATCACGCGCGACGGAGCGATCCCCGCCGCCGCCGCCGCCTCGACCCGCGCGGCCAGCTCAGCGAGCACCTCCGCCACCGGATCGTCGTACTCGGCCCGCGCGTACATCTCGGCCGACGGACCCCGCCAATGCCCGAGGACGACCTCCGCGCTCGTCGCGGCCACGGCGTCCAGCATCTCGGGGTCGGCCAGGCCACCCGACACGTCGTTCACGATCCGCGCCCCGGCCTCCACCGCCGCGACCGCGGTCGAGGCGTTCATCGTGTCGATGCTCACCGCGCACCCGGCGGCGGCGAGCTCGCGCACCACCGGCAGCACACGCTCGCGCTCCACCGCGGGGTCGACCCGCTCAGCACCCGGACGCGTAGACTCCCCGCCGACGTCGAGCAGGTGCGCGCCCTGATCGCGCAGCCACAGGCCGTGCGCCACGGCGGCCGAGGCATCCAGATACCGGCCGCCATCGCTGAAGGAGTCGGGCGTCACGTTGACGATGCCCATCACCAGCGTCATTCGCGACCCCCGCCGAGGCCGCTCGACAGCAGCGCGATCAGCTCGGCGCGGGCCACCGGGTTCGCCAGCTCGCCCCGCGCGGCGATCGTCACCGTCGACGTATCGGACTGCTGTCCGCCTCGCATCGTCACGCACTCGTGCGAGGCGTCGAGCACCACCAGCACACCGCGGGTGTCGAGGGATGCCGCGATCACGTCCGCGATCTGCTCCCCCAGGCGCTCCTGCACCTGGGGCCGCGACGCCAGGATCTCCACCACCCGCGGGAGCGCCCCGAGCCCCACGACCTTCTCGCCCGGCAGATAGGCGATGTGCGCGTGACCGCGGAACGGAAGCAGGTGGTGCTCGCAGACGGAACGGAACCGGATGTCGCGCAGCATCACCGCGCCGGACGGGAGCGTGTCGGGCGCCGGTCCGCGCGTCACCGAGATCGTGTGCGCGAGCGGTGCCGAAGCATCCGCCCCCACCCCCGCGAAGAACTCGCCGTACGCATCGGCCACCCGCTCCGGGGTCAGCCGAAGCCCCGGACGATCGGGATCCTCGCCGATCGCCTCGAGCAGCTCTCGGACGAGCGCGGCGATGCGCTCACGGTCGACGGCCACGGGCCGAGCCTACGCGGTCGCGGGACGCGCCTGACCGCTCGGCCGACGCTTGGGCGCCTTCTCGGGCGCCGGCTGCTCGGCCTCGGTCTGCGCCGCGGTGCCGATCGGCTCGCCGCGCACCGGCACCTGCACCGGAGGCAGCACCGACACCGGCCGCTGCTCGCTCGACAGCCACTGCGGGCGCGGGGGGAGGCGCTTGACGTCCTCGAAGATCTCGGCGATCTCGAGGTGGTCGAGCGTCTCTTTCTCGAGCAGCGCCAGCGCGAGCCGGTCGAGGATCTCACGGTTCTCGTTGAGCACGTGGTACGCCTCGTTGTGCGCCTGCTCGATCAGCCCGCGCACCTGCGCGTCGACCCGCTCGGCGATGCGCTCGGAGAAGTCGCGGCCGTGACCCATGTCGCGGCCCATGAACACCTCGCCGGACGACTGGCCGAGCTTCACCGGACCGACGTCCGTCGTCATGCCGTACTCGGTGACCATGCGCCGCGCGATGCTCGTCGCCTTCTCGATGTCGTTCGACGCGCCCGTGGTCGGGTCGTGGAACACGATCTCTTCGGCGACGCGTCCGCCCATCGCCCACGCCAGCTGGTCCTGCAGCTCGTTGCGGGTGACGGAGTACTTGTCGTCGAGCGGCATCACCATCGTGTACCCGAGCGCCTTGCCGCGGGGAAGGATCGTGATCTTCGTGACCGGGTCGCTGTGGTTCATGGCCGCCGCGACGAGGGCGTGACCGCCCTCGTGGTAAGCCGTGATCAGCTTCTCCTTGTCTTTCATCACGCGGGTGCGCCGCTGCGGACCGGCGATCACGCGGTCGATCGCCTCGTCGAGCGCGCGGTTGTCGATCAGCTGCGCGTTCGAGCGCGCCGTCAGCAGCGCCGCCTCGTTCAGCACGTTCGCGAGATCGGCGCCCGTGAAGCCCGGAGTCTTGCGCGCCACGACCTCGAGGTCGACGCCGTCGGCCAGCGGCTTGCCGCGACCGTGCACCTCGAGGATGCGCTGCCGGCCCTTGAGGTCGGGAGCATCGACACCGATCTGCCGGTCGAAGCGCCCGGGGCGCAGGAGCGCCGGGTCGAGGATGTCGGGACGGTTCGTCGCCGCGATGACGATGACGTTCGCCTTCGGGTCGAAGCCGTCCATCTCGACGAGCATCTGGTTCAGCGTCTGCTCGCGCTCGTCGTGCCCGCCGCCGAGACCCGCACCACGGTGACGACCGACCGCGTCGATCTCGTCGATGAAGATGATCGCCGGGGCGGTCTCCTTCGCCTGATTGAACAGGTCGCGCACCCGGCTCGCTCCGACGCCGACGAACATCTCGACGAAGTCCGACCCCGAGATCGAATAGAACGGCACGCCCGCCTCACCCGCGACCGCGCGGGCGAGGAGCGTCTTGCCGGTTCCGGGAGGGCCGTACAGCAGCACGCCCTTCGGGATGCGGGCGCCGACGGCCTGGAACTTCGCCGGGTCCTTCAGGAAGTCCTTGATCTCTTCGAGCTCTTCGATCGCCTCGTCGGCCCCGGCGACATCGCCGAACGTGACCTGCGGCATCTCTTTCGTGACCAGCTTCGCCCGCGACTTGCCGAACTGCATCACCTTGCTGCCGCCGCCCTGAGCCGACGACAAGAGGAACCAGAACAGCACACCCAGCAGGAGGATCGGGAGCAGCAGCGAGATGAAGCCGTCGAACCACGTCGCCCGCGGCACCGCGTCGTTGAATCCGTCGGCCGGCTCCGCCGCGTTGATCGCGTCGACGACCTCGTCGGCGCGCGCCGACACGTAGTAGAACTGCACGTCGGTGGCGCCCTCGTACTCCTCCGAGAGCTTCATGTCGACGCGCTGATCGCCATCGGTGTTCAGCACCTCGACGACCGTGCTGCCGTCGAGCAGCTCGAGCCCCTCCTGCGTGGAGATCTGCTTCGCGCTGTTCAGGCTCGAGATGAGCGAGAACCCCACGATGAGGAAGACCCCGATCAGCAGGACATAGAAGAGCGGGTTGCGGGTGATCTTCTTGAAGTCCATGGTGCGGGCGCCGGCCCGGTCCCTTTCGTCGAAAAGCCCGCTGCAGGGCGGACGGATGCCTCGGCAACGGTGGAATCAGGGTATCGCGGCGCTCCTATGACCAGTCTGTGCATTCGCCGACGGCGTAAGCCGCCGCCGAATCGGTTGTTGAGTAGCGCGAAGCGCGTATCGAAACACGCCGACGGCGTAAGCCGCCGCCGAATCGGCGACGCGGACCTCAGCTGTAGACGTGGGGCGCCAGCACCGCGACGTCGCGCAGGTTGCGGTAGCGCTCGGCGTAGTCGAGGCCGTAGCCCACGACGAACTCGTTCGGGATGTCGAACCCGACGTACTTGCAGTCGACCTGGACCTTCGCGGCATCCGGCTTCCGGAGCAGGGCGAACACCTCGATCGACGCGGCGCCGCGCGACGCGAAGTTCTCCAGCAGCCAGCTGAGCGTCAGACCGGAGTCGATGATGTCCTCGACGATGAGCACGTGCTTGTCGTGCAGGTCGGTGTCGAGGTCTTTGCGGATCTGCACCACACCGCTCGACTTCGTGCCGGCACCGTACGACGACACGGCCATCCAGTCCATCGGCGCGGTGGAGGGGAGGGCGCGGGAGAAGTCGGCCATGACCATGATGGCGCCCTTCAGCACGCCCACCAGCAGCAGGTCTTTGCCCTCGTAGTCGGCGGCGACGCGTGCGGCGATCTCGTCGAGCTTCTCCAGGATCTGCTCCTCGGTCACGAGGATGTCGGTCAGGTCGCTCTGGATGTCGGCCGCTCGCATGCAGCGATTCTAGGACGCTCCGCTGGGTGGGCCGTCCCCCGGTGCGCTGCGGGCGGTGAACTCGATCACGGCGCCGACGCGGCGGGCGCGGCACCCGGGCAGGTCGATGGGCCCCTGGCCCGACCAGTCCGTGACGAGCCTGGCGACCTCCAGCGTCTGCGACCGGGTGAGGCTCTCGTGGAACTCGCTGGCCACCACGTGCCGGATGATGCGGTGCCGCAGCGCCGCCGGGTTCGCGGCGAGCGCCCCCACCGACACCGCGATGCCCGCCTCGACGTGCTCGACGATGTCTTCGATGGTCTCCTCGATCATCTCGTCGAACGCCTCCGCGTCCTCGCGCAGCTGGGCGGCCGTGCGGGCCAGCGCCTCGGCGACGCCGGGGCCGAGTTCGGCCTCGAGCACCGGCAGCACCCTCTCGCGCACACGTACGCGCGCGAACCGCGGGTCGGAGTTGTGCGGGTCGTCCCACGGCGCGAGGTTCTGCGCCGTGCACGCCGCGCGCGTGGTCGCACGCCGCACCCCGAGAAGGGGGCGCAGCAGCTCGATCCCGTCGAGCTGTGCCGACGGGGCCATCGCCTGCAGGCTCGCGGCGCCGGCGCCCCGCGCCAGCCCGAGGAGGACGGTCTCGGCCTGGTCGTCGAGCGTGTGGCCCGTCACGATCGCCGCCGCGCCCTCCTGTCGCGCGGCTTCCCGCAGCGCTCGGTATCGGGCGTCGCGCGCGGCGGCCTCGGGACCGCCCGAGACGCCGACTTCGACGCGCACGACGCGAGCCTCGAGCCCGAGGGCGCCGGCGGCGCGTGCGGCGGCGGTCGCGGCATCCGCCGACCCTTCCTGCAGCCCGTGGTCGACGGTGACAGCCACCGCCCGCAAGCCGCGTTTCGGCGCCTCGAACGCCGTCGCGGCGGCGAGCGCCAGCGAGTCGGCGCCGCCCGACAGCGCGACGATCACCGTTGCACCCGCCGGGAGCGGGTCCAGTGCCGCCCGCACGGCGCGCCGCACCTCGGCGACCGCGGGGTCGAGTCCGGGGCGACGCTCATCCACCCGCCCACCGTACCGGCGGGATGGCGTGCACAACGTCGGCGTTCCGCCCACCGCGTGCCGCACCGGCCGCCGATGCGACCGGCCCGTCGACCAATCACCGACGTTGTGCCCGCGCCTGCTCCGCGACCATCGGCGCAGCGGGCGACGGGGCCGCCGCGACTAGGCTGGTCGGCGGCATCCACCGTCTTCAAGAAGGAGCACCACATGGGCGCTTACGACGCCGTCATCGAGATCCCGCGGGGCAGCCGCGTGAAGTACGAGGTCGACCACGGCACGGGCCGGGTGTTCCTCGACCGCATCCTCTACACCGCCTTCGGCTACCCGACCAACTACGGGTTCTTCGAGAACACGCTCGGTGAGGACGGCGACCCGCTCGACGTGCTGGTGCTGCTCGACTTCGACCTGGCCCCGGGCGTGCTCGCCTCGGTGCGGCCCGTCGGCGTCCTGAAGATGAGCGACGAGGCCGGCGGCGACGACAAGGTCGTGGCGGTGCTCGCCAAGGACCCGCGGTGGGCGCACATCCAGGACGTCGCCGACATCCCCGAGTACACCCGCAAAGAGATCGAGCACTTCTTCGAGCACTACAAGGACCTCGAGCCCAACAAGTGGGTCAAGGTCGACGAGTGGGCGAGCGCGGCCGAGGCGGAGCGTCTCGTGAGCGAGGCGTTCGAGCGCTTCGCGCAGCACGAGGGCGAGACCCGCACGCAGGGTGAGGGCGTCGCCCCGAACACCCTCTGACAAGCTTCAGATGCGAAGAGCGGATGCCGCGGCATCCGCTCTTCGTCGTTTCCGGCGTGGGACGACTCAGACCGAGATTCCGCGGTCGCCCATGAAATAGATGGGGTTGACGGTGCCGCCGTTGACGTAGACCTCGAAGTGCAGGTGGCAGCCGAAGGAGCTGCCCGTGTTGCCCTCGCTCGCGATGAGCTGACCGGCGCTGACCCGCTGGCCGTAGCCGACGAAGATGCCACCCGGGCGGATGTGGGCGTAGCCGGTGCCGATGCCGCCGCCGTGGTCGATCTTGATGTAATTGCCGTAGCCGCCGTTGCCGCCCGCGTAGACAACGACGCCCGCGGAGGCGGCGTAGATTCCGGCACCGCATCCGGCCGCGAGGTCGACGCCCGCATGGAAGCCGCTCGAGCAGTACCCGTTGCCGCACGTGACAGGACGGGGGCCGTAGCCCGAGCTCCGCCACCCCGCCGACGGCCGGGCCCAGCCGGAGCCGCCGACCGAACCGCCGCCACCGCCGCCGCCCTGGTTGAGCTTCTCGGCTTCTTCGCGCGCGCGGCGCTCGGCCTCTTCGCGAGCGCGGCGCTCGGCTTCTTCACGCGCCCTCACACCGGCCTGGTACTGCTTCACGGTGCGATTGGTGTTGTCGGTGAGAGCGGCGAGCTGCGCTTTGAGCTCGACCTGCTTGGCACGCTGCGCCTCGAGTGCGGCCTGCGCTTCGTCGGCGGCGCGCTGCGAGGCGATCATCTTCTCTTCGGCGATCTTCTGCAGCCGGTCGCGTTCGATCCGCTGCTCTTCGGCGAGGTTGCTGAGGCTCTGGGCCGCGTCACGAGCGGTGACCGCTTCGGCATAGACGGCCTGGTTGCGCTCGACGAGCTTGTCCATGGTGCCGAGGCGCGCGAGCAGGTCGTCGGCGTTCGCGGCCGATCCCGCGAAGAAGAGCTGGAGGGAGGTGTCGTCGCCGCCGTTGCGGTAGAGCTGCGCGGCGACGCGTCCCGCCTTGTTCGCCGCGTCGACGGCGGCGCGAGCCTGCTGGTCGGCTTCGCCCTGCAGCTGCTCGGCGCGATAAGCGGCGTCGAAGTACTCCTGCTGGGCGACGTAGAACTCGCCGGCGGCCTGCTCGGCGGCGGCCTTCTTGGCGGCGACGTCGTCGGCGAGGGCCCGGATGAGTCCCTGGATCTTGGTGACCTGAGCCTGCTTGGCGGCCTGGTTCGACTTGGCGCGCACGACGTCGTCCCACGAGGGATAGTCGACGGCGAATGCCGGGGCGATGAGCGGCCCGCCGATCGCACCCAGCGTGGCGAGGCCGATGGCGCCGAGCCCGAGCGCGCCGCGGCGGCTCATCGACGGCCAGAGCAGACGGCTTTCACGCGGAGACGGTGCGCAGCCGCACTCGTCGAGGGCGTCGTCGGTTTCCACCGGACCTCCCCTCGAGCCGTCGACGTGTTTCACAGTAGCAACATCAGTCACATCTGCAAACGGTCGGTTTCCACACCTGGTAGAGCCGCAGGCAGGCGGCCGTTCCGTCAGTGTCGCTCCGGAAAGGGCGGGATACAAGGACGCCACGCCCTCGATTGGCGCATTCGTTCGTCATTGCGTATGCTTGACCCTCGGTAAGCGTGAGCCCCTGGGGTTCATCCGGCCCCATCGTTTAGCGGCCTAGGACGCCGCCCTTTCACGGCGGTAGCACGGGTTCGAATCCCGTTGGGGTCACTCCGAAGCCCACAACTTAACAAGCATGGCCCTGTAGCGCAGTTGGTTAGCGTGCCGCCCTGTCACGGCGGAGGTCGCGGGTTCAAGTCCCGTCAGGGTCGCTCCAAGCGACGGGCCCTTTCTCGAGAGGGCCTTTCGTCTAGGACGCGGCGATCAGGTCGCCGCGCGGCTCTGTAGCTCAGTTGGTAGAGCGTTCGACTGAAAATCGAAAGGTCACCGGATCGATGCCGGTCGGAGCCACACGGGTGATCGTTACAATCACCCCAGGAACCCTCGCGTAGCTTCTACATCGCGGGGGTTTCGTCTTTCCCCGACGTTCCGTTGAGCGCTCCTGTCACGGCTGCGGGAGGTGCCCCGGAGAACCTGGCGAACGCCGTCAGCCCGCAGGCGCGTCCGCGACAGTCAGCACGATGAGCGGACTGTAGGCGATCATCTCGTCGACATCGTCCCTGCGCCACCGGCGGGCGGCGGCCTCGATAAGCGGCCGTGCCTCGCGGGGATCGGTGATGACCCGCGCTGTGGCAGGAACGTCGGCCGTGATGCCCTGCTTCAGATGCACGATGACGTGGGGGTCCGCGGTGATGTTGCGTATCCAGTCCCTGGTGCGGTCTCGCCGCGGCATCCCGGTGATGAACAGCACGCCATCCTCGTCGTGCAAGAAGATCTCGATGCGCCGCGGTAGCCCGGTACGCCGCCCGGTCGTCGTCAGGTCGATGAGCTGACTGCGGTGCAGAGCCTCGTTAACGTCGTTGTTCACACGTGGTGAAGCAATCTCGCCGCTGCGGGCATTCCAGTGGATTCGGGCCGCATGGCACCGCGAATCGGCGAAAACCCGCGCCGCACGGGAAGCGCCGTGATGACATCTGCTAGTCAGGACTGAGAATGTCGACACCCGAGAGACCCACGACGTCGCGCAGCACGCGACTGGCGAACGCCTTTGCGCTCAGCATCATCCAGGTGACGATCTGGCCGTTCGCGTACTTCTGGATGACCCTCCTCGGCATGTCCGTTGCCGGATGTGACGGGCAGTGCAACTACGTGGTGCTGGATCTCACTTACAACGGGGTCTGGTTGGTGTTTCTTCTCGTCGCGGCCCTCACGTTCGCTGTCCTGATGATCTGGCAGAAGCGAAGCCGGAAACTGTGGCCGATCGCGGTCTCCGGTTACGTCCTCGCGCTCCTCGTGGCATTTACGGCCGACAGGGTGATCTCCTGGGCGCTCAACGTCATCTGATCGCCGGACGAGCACCGAACCCACCGCACCCGAACAGCTCGGTTACGAGGACAGTCCGCGACCCATCGGTCCGAGTTCTTGACGGTTACATCGGACCGGCCGCCTTTCCCGAGGTGGAAAAGCATCAGCTGGGTGTCGCCGGCGGGCACGCCCTACGCGACCCGCACTTCCTTCCAGAAGGCGACGTAGTTCGAGAAGTCCTTCCCGACACGATCGAATGCCGTCGGATACGGCTCGGGGTAAGCCCACGCCCGGTCCTTGAGCGTCTCCCCGTCGACGACGACGTCGAAGTACTGGCACTCCCCCTTCCACGGACACAGATAGGGAGTGGGGCTTTCGACCAGCAGCTCGCGGTTCACCGCCTCGGGTGGGAAGTAGGCATTGCCCTCGATCCGGATGATCTCGTGGTCTGCGGCTTCCGCGATGACGACGTCACCGAGAGTTGCTTTCATCGTGAGCTTCCTTCCTCTGATCGATTCCTCCACGCTAAAGCGCGCCCAGACCGCGAGGGCCGTTCGGAGGAAATCGTCATCCTGAAACGCCAGAAGCGCCTCTCGCCGCAGCGGGAGGCGCTTCTCGATCGTGGGCGCTGCTTACTTGAAGGCGTCCTTGACGTTCTCGCCCGCCTGCTTGAGGTTGGCCTCCGTCTGGTCGGCGCGGCCCTCGGCTTCGAGGCGCTCGTTGTCGGTACCCTTGCCGACGGCCTCCTTGGCCTTGCCGGTGGCTTCTTCCGCAGCGTTGCGCAGCTTGTCGTCGAGTCCCATAATCGTTCCTTTCGTCACGGATCCGGGCCCCTCCCGGGTCACTTCACGGTAGAGCGATCCCGCCGTGCGGCCGAGGGCTTGCGCCGCGCGCGATAATGCGGCAGTCGGATGCGAGCGGTGGTGCGCCAGGGGCGGCCGGATGCCTCGTGAGACGATGCATCCGATGGACAACGCAAACCTCGCCGAACTGCACGAGCTCCGCGCTCGCGCGTACGGGCCGGCAGCCGATATCGCCGACGATCCCGCGGCGCTCCAGCGGCTCGAAGAGCTCGAACGGGCGGTCGGCACGACAGCTGGCGCCGCCCCCGCCGAGCCTGTCGCGGCGACCGCCGTGGAGGTTCCGGAGGCGGGGGTGGAGGCATCCGAATTCACCCGTCGACCGGCGCAGGAGCCTGGCTCGGCGCCGGAGGCCCAGCCGGAGGCGGCCCCGGCGAAGGAGCGGTCGAAGAGGCCGAGGTCGCGACGACTGAAGCTGTGGTGGGCGCTGTCGCTGGTCGCGGCGGCCGCGCTTGCCGCGGGCGCGACCTACGCCCTCACGTATGTCGCGCCGATCGCGACGTCGAACGACGCCGAGCAGGTCGCGACGCTCGAGCCCGGTGCCCCGCTCGATGTTCCGGCGGGCTGGTTCGGCATCGGCCCCAGTTCGGCGACCTACGAGTTCTACGGGATGACGCTCTTCCAGACGACGTACGGCCCCACCGGCCCCGGCAACGACTGCTTCACGGTCGTGCCGACCGCGTCGCTTCCCGAGCCGGACGCCGACCCCGACAACTGGTCGTACAGCGGGCAGATGTACTCCGGCTGCCGTGTGGGCGATTTCCCCGCCACGATCGAGATGCCGATCGACAGCAACGCCCCGCGCGAGCTGACCGACGTCTACCCGATGGGCGGCGCGATCCAGTTCGTGCTCGACGGCGAGCGCGTCGGGGTGTTCGTCGACCGCGGGTGACTGAGGAAACACGCCGAGCGCGACGGCTTCCACGCGTCCGACCGCGGCGTTTCTCCTACCTTTCCGACACCGGGGAGCGGGCACAGCGCTCCCGCACCCGCACGGGCGAAGACAACGGATGCCTCGGCCACCGCGGGCCGAGGCATCCGTGTTCTGCGGCTCAATCGCGAACCGGGGCGATCCCGATCGCTCTCTCGTGCAGCTTCTCGAGGGCACCGGCCGCGGGCAGGCCCTCCCAGTCACCGACGGTCGCCTCGAGGCCGATCGCGAGCCCCAGTGCGTAGTCCGCGTAGAAGTCGGGCACGACCTTCAGCGCGGTGCGCCACGGGATCGGGTCGGGCGGGTCGGGCAGCGGCGGCAGCGGCTCCGGCTCGGGCGGGCAGATGTCGGGGATGTCGTCGAGCGCCACCCCCAGCAGCCGGGCGATGCCGGCCGCGCGGACGACCGCGAAGGCAGTCTTGAGCCCGTATCGCACCCCGAGGGCCACATCCGCGGGCGGGTCGGTCTGCGGATCGAAGTCACCGGAGCGAACCGCGTACGCCCCGATCTCCTTCGGAGGGAGCGGCTGCGGGTTGAGCGCGACCTTGCCCAGCGGACCGCCCGGTCCGATGATCTCCTCCCAGAGACTGGGGTGACGGTCGGCGAGGATCGCCCAGAGGGCGGTGTTGCGGAGAGATGTGCGAGGTGCCATGGCGGCTCCCCCCTTCCGGGCCCTTTCCCGTGGGCCCACCCGGCCCTGTCGGGCCACGACGACCCGACCTGCTCGGGTCATGGGGGAAGAGAGCGTCGCGGGCGATCGAGATACAGCCGGCGTCACGAACGCGCGACGTCAGCCGCCGGCCCGACTCGCCTGCAGCGCACGCTCGAACGCGGCCACCGAGCCGTCGAGTCCACGCAGCAGCTCGGCGGTGAGCGCCACCGTCATCGACCCGTCGGCGCGGTGGGCGATCACGACGGGAAGAGGGATGCCTCGTGTCGCCGATCGCAGCGGCTCGTCCAGCTCGTTGCGGTGCATGACGACGAGCGGCACGCTCAGTCGGCGGACCATGCGATCCCATTCCGGCTTGCGGCGGAGCGGAGAGTGGGTGATGTCGCAGAGCGCGCACTCCGCCGACCCGAAGAGGTGGCCGAACACATAGCGGATCTCGCCGGCGAGCCCGCCGTCCGCGTTGTAGATGCCCGAGTACCGGGTGATCCGGGCGTCGTCGGGCGGCTGAGCCGCGTCACTGTTAGGCACACTCGACACGATACGGCTCCTACGCAGGGCGAGGGCGGTGGAACGGATGCCGCGGCCGACGCGCGACGGTCAGTCCCGCGCGGCTCGTTCCGCGGAAGAAGCGGATATCGCCGCACTGACGGCGATATCGAAGTCCTCGGCCGCCAGCATGCCGTTCGCGCCCGCGCCGGCCATCGATCCGGACCCCATCGATACCGGGACATTGGCGAAGGGCGCGATGACGTTGCCTGCGGCGAAGACACGCCTATGGCTGGTCCCTCCTCTGAGGTCGGCGGCGAGGGCGCTGCCCGGACCATCGACACGAGCCAGATCCAGCCCGTCCGCGAGTTCGATGTTCAGTACCGGCGAACCACCGGCGAACAGGGCGTCGACCAGGTGCTCCTCGCCATCGTCGGTCACGACCGCAAGCCCGTCCGGACGATGATCAACGCGGACCACCGTCGCGGAGACGACGCCCACTCCGCGCGCGGCAAGCCGTGAGTTCGCCGCGTCGTCGAGCGGCTCGACCGAGGCGGTGAACGCCGTCACATCGTCGGAGAGCTGTCGTACGAGTTCGAGCTGGTGCTTGCTCGCCTCTGACATCAGAAGCACTCCGAGCCGTTGCCCCGCGACCTCCCAGCCGTGGCAGTACGGGCAGTGCAGCACTGTCCGTCCCCACTGCCCCGCAAGTCCCGGCACGTCCGGCAGGTGATCGATGATGCCGGACGCGATGACGACCGCCCTGGCGCGATCCACCGAGCCGTCTTCGCGGGTCACGGTCATCCGGTCTCCACCGTCTGACAGCTTCGCAACGGTCCCCACTGCGAACTCGACCCCGTAGCGCCGGGCCTCGGCGCGACCGGTTTCGAGCAGAGCCATCGGGTCGACCCCGTCGTGTCCGAGCACCCCATGCATGCGGGCCGCGAACCGGTTGCGCGGCAGCCCCGCGTCGATCACGAGCGTGCGCCGCTTCGAGCGCCCCAGCATCTGCGCTGCGCTGAGCCCGGCGGCGCCGCCGCCGATGACCACCGCATCCCATTCATCCGTCATGTCTCCAGCGTTCGCGGGTCGGGGCCGAGGAGCAAATGCGCTTGCCGAAACAGCAAGATAGGTTCATGGATGCAGCATTGGCGCAGATAGGACCACGTCTCCGTGCCGCTCGGCGCAAGCGGGGCTGGACTCTCGACCACTTGGCCACCCGCGCCGGCATGTCGATGAGCACTCTTTCCCGGCTCGAGTCCGGCAAGCGACAGGCATCGCTCGAGCTGCTCCTGCCCCTGACGCGGGAACTCGGCATTGGCATCGACGACCTCTTGCCCGATCGCAACGCAGACCCGAGAGTGCGGCGAGCGATCGAGCGCCGCGCCGGCATGATCGTCGCGCCGCTCACGCTCGAGCATGCGCCCGTCCGCACCTACAAGATCACCTACGCCCCAACCGCGAGCGCACCGCCCTCCCGCGTTCACGAAGGCTACGAGTGGCTCTACGTACTGAGCGGGAGTCTGCGGCTCGTGCTCGACGACCGCGAGCACATCATGGAGCGGGGCGAGGCAGCGGAGTTCGATACGCGGATGCCGCACAGCCTCAGCGCGACAGCGGACGGCCCCGCCGAGGTGATCAGCATCTTCAGCGAATCCGGCGAGCGCATGCACACACACGCCACCCCGTGAGCGACGCGTCGCCGGTCAGTCGCGCGCGGGCAGCTGTTGCAGCGTCCAGCGGTTGCCGTCGGGGTCGCTGAAGGTCACGAACCGGCCCCAGTCCTGCTCGTCGACGCCGCTCGCGTCTACTCCGGCCTCACGAAGCTGCGCCAGCGCGGCATCCGCATCCGACACCACCACCTGGATGTTGTCGAGGCCGCCCGGCTCGATCGTGCTGCCGAGCCCCGTGCCGATGGCGATCGAGCATGCCGAACCCGGCGGGGTGAGCTGCACGAACCGAACGCCGTCATAAGGCACGGAATCGTGATCGGCGTGGAAGCCGATGCCGGTGTAGAAGTCCTTGGCACGGTCGACATCCGACACGGGCACGAAAATGAGCTCGATCTTCCAGTCCATGACGTCTCCTCCGATCCACATGGCGGCGCGGTGCCGCCTTGAGGCCAGGGTAGGAGGCGACCCGGACAGATCCTGTCCGCGAACGTACCCGTTACAGACCCGGCGGCAAGCCTTTCCCGCGGGGTGCTGACGGACTGCTACGCTGGCCCGACAGCCCCACCGCATCTTCGCCGGAACGGGTCCTGTTCTCCTCTCAGCGCATCACGGCCGACGGCATCGAAGCGGCCAACCTCAAGAAATGCGCAAGACCTTGAAAATGAGGCTGTCCCCCATATGGGGGACAAGGTACATTGTTCCTGTTGCGAATCCCGGGCATCTGGGGAAACGACTTCTGGGGAGTCAGCCCGGGTTCGCATCGACAATGGGGGAACGCGATCTGGGGTCGCGGAAACTTTCCGCAATGGGGATGCGGACGGCCTCCTCGGGAGAGACGGAATCACCGATCTCCCGGGGAGGTCGACATCGTTAACGCCATCACGGCGCCCGGCCGAGGCATCCGGAATCGGGGCGACGGCGACCGCCTACGAGACGCTGACGTCCACCTGGATCTCGGCCGCCAGCCGCTCGATCACCGCCGCGACGGCCGACACGTCCACGTCGGCGGGTGCAACGGCGACGACGGATGCCTCGAACAGGCGTCCACCGGCCATGGCGGCGTCGCGCGTCTCGGTCGCCATCCGCTCGATGCTCAGACCCTGCGAGCTGAGCGCCGACGACAACTCCCGCACGATGCCAGGGTGATCGTTGCCGAGGACGTGCAGTTCGAGGTGCCGGCCCTCGCGGGGCGGTCGGCCCTCGGCCGCGGGCACGGCCACCGTGTGCAACCCGTCGAGCGCCGCGAGCGCCTCACGCAGCGCGTCGGCCCGTTCGGCGGGCACCGCCACCTCGACGATGCCGGCGAACGCGCCCGCCAGTTCGGCGAGCTCGCTGTTCTCCCAATTGCCGCCGTGGGCTGCGACGACCTCGGCGACCGAGGCGACGATCCCTGAGCGGTCGCTGCCGACGAGCGTGAGCACGAGAGTTGTCATGCGCCACAGCGTAGCGAGCGACTCCGTCCCGGGTCAGGCCCGCTGCAGCTCCGCCGGCGCGGGAAACGGCAGGCGATATCGATCGAGGTCCGCGCCGACCGCGGAGGCTGCGCCGAACTCGTCCGCCACCACGGTGACTCCCCGCGGGCTGGCTTCGGCGATGCGCACCGGACGACGGGTGCCGTCGGGCAGGCGGAGCGTCCACCGCTCGGCCAGGTAGCCGATGCCCAGGTCGTCGAGCAGCTCCTCGGCGTCGAGCCAGTCGATCGGCTCACCGGTGAGCTCGCGGCCGAGCAGATCGTGCACGCGGAACCCCTCGCCGTCGGCCACCATCCACCCGAGGACCTCACCGTCGCCGCGGCGATGTTCGATCCAGTCGGAGGGGAGCACGGCGGCGAGCGTAGCAGGCGGCCGGGACGCCGGGCGCATGTTACAGCCTCGTGACCGCGACGCACCGCGTCCGTTACATCTCTTTCGCCCGTCTGGGATTTCTGGCTAGAATCATGGAGCGTTCACTGGCCGTTCATGGTCGGCGTGCGTCATCCGCTTTGGGAGCGAATGACGCGCTGATGTATCACCAGCGTCACCATGGTGTTCAGTGAATGCATCCGCGGGGGGGCCTGCGGATCACTGGGGAACAATCTGGGGATGCATCGATGATTCGATGGCTGCGCGATTTCGCGCTTTCGCAAATCGGGGACAGGCTGTGAGCGCCGTCGAGAGCGCTCTTCCGGCCACGCTGCGCCCGGTGCCGGCATTCGGCACCGTCGCGGCACCGCTGCCGTTCGACCGCGCTTCGACCGTCACGCGGGTCACCCCGCGCTCGACGCCGACGCTCGAGCGACGACTGCTGTGGGAACGGCGGTACGTGAGGCGTCTGCGCTTCACCGACACCGCCATCGTGGTACTGGCCACGGCGCTCACGCCTGTCCTCCAACTCTCACTCATCGCGCCGGAGCTGCTCGCCGCCGATCCCTGGATCGTCGCGCGGATCCCGCTGATGACCGCGGCCTTCTGGCTGCTGGTGCTCGCGGCGTTCCACACCCGCGACCTCGACATCACCGGGTCGGGCGCGACCGAGTACAAGCGCGTGGCGCACGCCTCGGGACTGACCTTCGGCATCCTGGCGATCGCCTTCGTCGTGTTCCAGTGGCAGGGCATCCGCGCACAGCTCATCTTCGCGGCACCGATCGGCCTGCTCGCGCTGCTCATCGGCCGCTGGTCGTGGCGTCGCTGGCTGCACCACCAGCGACGTTTCGGTCACTACGTCTCGCGCACGCTGGTCGTCGGCAGCCACGATGACGTCAGCTACGTCGTCCGCACGCTCCAGCGCGACGGGCAGCTGGGCTACCTGGTGGTCGGTGCGACCGTCGCCGACTCGGACGACGAGTCGATCGTTGTCGACGGGCGCGCGTACAACGCGGTCGGCGACATCGAGAGCGTGGCACGCACGGCCGTCGAGCTCGGCGCCGACTCCATCATCATCGCGAGCCGGCCCGACACCGACCCGCAGTACATCAAGCGGCTGAGCTGGGAGCTCGAGGGGACCGCGGCCGAGCTGATCCTGTCGAGCCGTCTGGCCGACGTCGCCGGCCCGCGCATCTCGCTGCGCCCGGTCGACGGCCTGCCGCTCATCCACGTCAAGATCCCGCGCTTCGAGGGCGGCCGTCTCGCGCTCAAGCGCACGATGGACATCGCCGTGGCGAGTGTCGCACTCCTGGCCTTCCTGCCGTTCGCCATCATCATCGCCGCGGCGATCCTGATCGAGGACGGCGGACCGGTGTTCTTCTCGCAGAAGCGCATCGGCCGCGACGGCCGGGAGTTCCGCATCCTCAAGTTCCGCTCCATGCGCACCGACGCCGAGCAGCAGCTCGACGCACTGCTCGCCGCAAACGAGGGCGCCGGGCCGCTGTTCAAGATGAAGGACGACCCGCGCGTCACCCGCGTGGGGCGCATCCTGCGCAAGCTCTCGCTCGACGAGGTTCCGCAGTTCTGGAACGTGCTCGTCGGCGACATGAGCATCGTGGGGCCTCGTCCGCCGCTGCCGCGCGAGGTGCGGGCGTACGAGGGAACGGTCTTCCGTCGCCTGTACATCAAGCCCGGCATCACCGGACTGTGGCAGGTGAGCGGCCGCAGCGACCTCTCGTGGGAGGAGAGCGTCCGGCTCGACCTGCGCTACGTCGAGAACTGGTCGGCGATGAACGACCTCATGATCATGTGGCGGACCGCCCGAGTGATGGTCCAGCCGAAGGGAGCGTACTGACCGATGGCGACCACGACGAGCGAGGCGGCCGCGCCTGCAGCCGCCCACCCGCTCACGATCGCGATGATCGGCACGCGCGGCGTCCCCGCTGCCTACGGGGGCTTCGAGACAGCCGTCGAGGAGGTGGGCCGCCGGCTGGTCGAGCGCGGCCACCGAGTGACCGTGTACACCCGCGGGTCCGCCCTGCACGACCGGACGTACCTCGGCATGGACGTCGTTCACCTGCCGGCGCTGCCGGTGAAGCAGCTCGAGACGCTCAGCCACACCGGTCTGTCGGCCCTGCACGCCCTGTTCCACCGTCGGCCCGATGCGGCGTTCGTGTTCAACGCGGCGAACGCTCCGTTCCTGCCGGTGCTGCGGGCTCGCGGCATCCGGACCGCCCTGCACATGGACGGTCTGGAGTGGCGCCGCTCGAAGTGGGGCGCGCGAGGCAAGGCCTACTACCGCTGGGCGGAGCAGTTCGGTGTGCGCACCGCCGATGCCCTGATCGCGGACGCGCCCGGCATCTCCGACTACTACGCCGACCAATTCGACGTGCCGACGGAGCTGATCCGCTACGGCGCTCCGATCCTCGAGACGGCACCCACCGAGGGAATCCGCGAGCTCGGACTCGAGCCCGGCGGCTACCACCTCGTCGTCGCGCGCTTCGAACCCGAGAACCACGTTCTCGAGATCGTCGAGGGCTACCAGCGCAGCAGCGCCACGAAGCCGCTCGTCGTCGTCGGGTCGGCGCCCTACAGCGCCGGCTACACGCAGGCCATCCGCGATGCGGCCGCCGACGACCCGCGCATCCGGTTCCTCGGCGGGGTGTACGACCAGAACCTGCTCGACGCCCTGTACCTCCACGCCTACACGTACGTCCACGGCCACTCGGTCGGCGGCACGAACCCGTCGCTCCTGCGGGCGATGGGTGCCGGGACCGCGGTGATCGCGTACGACGTCGCATTCAACCGCGAGGTGCTCGACGACGAGGCGTGGTTCTTCGCGGACTCCGGCGACGTCAGCATGCACTTCTCAGGGATCGAGTCGGATGCCGCGACCGTCGCGCGCCTCGGACAGCGTGCGCGCGCGCGTGCCCGCGACGAGTTCCGGTGGGACGACGTCGCGACGGCCTACGAAGACCTGGCACGCCGGCTCGCGGCCGGGGAGTCCGTGCACCGCCAGGCGCGCCGCGCCACCCGAGCGGCGGAGGAGTGGGACTTCGGGGTGCGGCAGCCGGTCCTCGTCGGGTGAACCGGGGAACGCGGTCCCGGCGAGCGGTGAGCGCACCGTCGTGCCCCTAGGCTCGGAGCACGGCGGGTCCCGGACCCGCGAGAAGGAGTGGCAGGCTTGATGAAGGCGGGCACCGACACGAAGCCGCTGACGTTCGTCACCATCACCTATCGCGCCGAGGACACCCTTCTGCTGCTGCAGGCGCGCTCTCTCGCGCTGTTCGCCCGGCCCGAGGACGTCGCATCTGTCATCGTGGTCGACAACGGCACGCCCGCGCTCTCCACCCGCGCTCAGCGCCGCCTGCGCGACGCGTACGGGCCTCTGGCCGCGCGGGTGCGGATTATCCGGCGCTCCGACCTTGGGGGCGACGTGGCATCGTCCGGCTGGATGAGCCAGCAGGTCATCAAGCTCACGGTGAACCGAGTGGTGCCCACCCCGACGTACGTGCTCCTCGACGCGAAGAACCACCTGATCCGCCCCGTCGGCGTCGGCGACTTCCTGTCGGACGACGGGCGCGCCCGCACCGGGTTCCACAGTTATCGCAGTCACCCGCTGCTCCCCCGACTGGAGCGCGTGCTGACCTACCTCCAGCTCGACCCGAGCGCCGCAGATCACTTCCCGCCCACGTCGACCCCGTTCGTCATGCACCGCGACGTTGCCGCTGCACTCATCGACGATGTCGAAACGTCGTCGGGGAGACCCTTCGCCGACGAATTCGTCAGCGCGGACCTCACTGAGTTCCCGCTCTATTCAGCCTGGCTGCTGCGCCGTGACGGCGGGTGGGACCGCACCTACGTCGACGCGGCCATCCAGGCTCCGACGGTGTGGGGCGGTGCGGCCAGCCGCGCCGGAGTGACGGCGGCGGTCGAAGAGGCGGAGCGATGGGATGCCCCGGCGTTCGGTGTCCACCGGCGAGCTCTTCACCGCCTCGATGACGACGGCGCGGCGTTGCTCGCCGACTTCCTCGCCGAGCGCGGCCTCGTCGCAGGCCCGGAAGACTTCCGGCGCGTGAGGCGCACCTTCCGCCGCCAGTACGGTGCGGAGATCCTTCGCGCCCGCGTCGCGTCGCGCCTGCGCCGCCCAGGCCGCTGATCAGGAAGGCTTAGGCGTGAGCGCCGACGGAGAGACGGATCTGCCGGTGGAGCGCACGCACGAGCTCGCGCGACTCCTTCAGCACGCGCGTGTGTCGTCGAGTCGAGTCGTGGTGGACGTCCGGAACGTCACGCGGGTCATCATGCGACGACCACGGGAATCGCGCCCGCGGTGCCGGAGCGAGTTGGATGCGTCCGCGCCGCTGGTCGAGGAACGCCGCAAATGCGGCGAGCGTCTCCAGGTGGAGGCCGTCGTCCGCGTCGAAGCGGCGACGCTCGGCGGAGTCGAGAGGCGGTTCGCCGAGCGCCACCGCCTCCTTCAACGTGAAGGTGCGGCCCCGCGCGTCAGGACGCATGCGAGCGATGAGGCCCCGTTCCTCGCGGGACGCGACGATGACGAGGTCGGCCTCCTCGAGGTCGGCCTGCGCGATCTGCGTGGAGACGTGAGCGGCGGCCGACGCCGAACCCGGCGTGTCTGCATCGAGCAGCGACGCCGCAAGCCGGCACATCTGGTGCTCACGAACCACGGAGATGCCCCTGCTGACGGCGATCAGGCCGGCGCCGCCGTCAGTGCCGGCACCACGGGAGTCCTCCTGGAGGAAGGTCGCCGCCATGAAGGGGGAACGACACACATTGGCCGCGCACACGAAGAGCACCCGATTCGACATGTTCCTCCTCTATGTCTGACGCCCACCGTACCGCCCCGCGACCGGAGCGCCATCGATGCTCTGGCAAACTGACTCGATGACGTCGTCCACCGTGCTCGTCGCCCATCCGGGGTCCGAACTCTACGGATCCGACCGCGTCCTCCTCGACAGTGTGATCGGCCTGGTCCGTTCCGGCGAACGGGTCGTCGTCACCGTGCCCGAAGCGGGTCCGCTCCGAGATGCGATTATCGACGCCGGGGCGGAGGTGGTCATCGCGCCGGCGTTCGTCCTGCGAAAGCGCCTGATGCGTCCGTCAGGCTGGGGCGAGCTCATCCGGACGTCCTGGGCGGGCGGACGCGCGGCCTGGGCGCTTCTCAGCGGAACGCGGCCGAAGGCTGTGTATGTCAGCACGATCACGCTTCCCCTCTGGCCGCTGCTCAGCCGCCTGCGCCGGGTACCGGTCGTGCTGCACGTGCACGAAGGCGAGGCGTCGGCGGGCCGCCTGACGAAGGGGGTTCTGTACGCACCGGCACTCGCCGCCGACCGCATCGTCGTCAACAGCGCATTCAGCTCGGCGGTGATGACGTCGACGTATCGGCGACTGGCGTCGCGCGCCGAGGTGGTCCCGAACGCGGTCCCCGGACCGGACGCCCCGTCGCCGCCGCGGGAGTCGACCGCCGACGGCGTCAGAGTCCTCTTCGTCGGCCGCCTGTCTCCTCGCAAAGGCGCCGACCTGGTCGTCGAGGCGGTGCGCATCCTCGACGAGCGGGGCGTGCGAGTGACGCTCGACATCGTGGGCTCCACCTTCCCCGGGTACGAGCCGTACGAGCAGTCGATTCGTGACGATATCGCCCGACACGGGCTGGACGATCGCATCACTCTCCACGGTTTTCATTCCGACATCTGGGGCTTTCTCGACCGCGCAGACGTCCTCGTCGTGCCGTCCCGACTCGACGAGCCATTCGGCAACACGGCGGTGGAGGGCATCCTCGCAGCGCGTCCGGTCATCGCCAGCGACACCTCGGGGCTGCGGGAGGCGACCGAAGGGATCCCCACAGCCACACGCGTGGAGCCCGGTTCGGCTGCCGCCATCGCGGACGCTCTGATCGACGTGGGCGTCCGGTGGGATGAGCTGCGCGGTCAGGTGGAGCAGTCGCGGGTCATCGCGGCCGAACGCCACTCACCGCGCCGTTATCAGGACCGGATCGCCGAGATCGTCACGAGTCGCCTCGGTCGGCGGTGATCCGGGCGTCTTCGATCGCGTCGTCACCCGCCGCGGCGTCGTCCTCATCGTCGAACAGCAGCCCGTCGCCGTCGGAACGCCGGGTGTCGGCGATCGACGCGTCGTCCGGGGCCGTCGCGTGCCGGTCGTCCGCCAGGGCCGCCTCGTCGATCGCACCGACCTGGGCGTCGCCCCGAACCTCCGCCGCCGCAACGGCGGCGCGGTCATCGGCGGGTGGCATCTCGACGGGGACCGACGCCGGTTTGCCGCCACGCCGTTCGCGCCGGCTCTGCGGCGCGGCCGTGCGCTGGCGCCGGCCGCCCGACGGGCCGTAGTAGTAGTAGTTGTAATCGTCGCCGCGCTGTCGCTTGACCCGGCTGAACAGCACTCCGGCGACCTGAGCGCGAGCCCGGTCCAGCGCCTCGAGCGACCGCCCGAGCTGCGCGAGGTGCACCTTGGTCACGTCCGCCACGACGATCGTCGTGTCGACGCTCTGGGCGATGATGGTCGCGTCCGAGACGCTCAGCAGCGGCGCGGTGTCGACGATCATGACGTCGAACTGCGCACGAAGCTCACGCAGAAGCTCGGTCATCGCGACGGACGCCAGCAGCTCGGCCGGGTTCGGCGGCACCTCGCCCGCGGGCAGCACCCACAGCGACGTGTCGCCCCAGGGCAATCTGGCGCCCTCGAAGTCGACGGCGCCGACGAGCATCGTGGTGAGGCCGACCGAGTTCTCCAGCCCCAGGGTCTCGGCGACCATCGGACGACGGAGGTCGGCGTCGACGATCAGAACGCGAAGCCCGGCTTCTGCGTACGTGAGCGCCAGATTCACCGCCGTGGACGTCTTGCCCTCGCCGGGGATCGACGAAGTGACCGCGATCGCGGAGATCTCATGCTCCACCGCGGCGAACCGGAGGCTCGATCGCACGCGCCGGTACGCCTCGGCGCTCGTGCTGTTGGGCTCGGAGACCACGAGAGCGCGGCGCGACTTGTCCTTGCGACGAGGGATGCCGCCGAGGACGGGAAGGTCGGTGATGCGCCGCAGGGCGTCCTCAGAGCGGACGCGCGTGTCGAGCAGCGTCCACACCGCGATCCCCAGCGCGGCGAGGAGCGCACCGGCGAACGCGCCCAGCACGGCGTCACGCTGCTTGTTCGGAGAGGACTGGAAGGCGGCGGGCGTCGCGGGCTCGATCACCCGCGCCACAACGGTGGCATTGCCCGCGTCATCCTTCGGCGAGATCTCGTCGACGACCTGCGCGAGGTTCTCGGCCACGCTGTTGGCCACCTCGGCCGCGAAGTCCGGATCGGTCGAGCCCGCCGTCACGTCGAGGATCACCGTGTTCTGCGGGATCGTGACCGTGGTCATGTTGCGGATCTGCGAGTTCGTGAGATCGGCGTCGAGGTCGGCGCGGACTTCATCGAGCACCACCGACGACATCGCGAGCTGCGCGAACGACAGCATCTGGCTCTGCGTGTAGGCGGAGCCCTGATTGATGTCGGAGCCGCTGCTGGCCGACCGCATCGAGAAGTAGGTCGACGCCGTCGACTGGTAGACCGGGGCGAGAGTGCTCGAGTAGCCGAAAGCGAGCAGTCCTCCGAGCAGGCCGGCCAAGACGATCACCCACCACGCGCGCAGAAGCACTCTGAAGATGCGCCCCGGCGTCACCTGCGTCTTGATGTCGGCCATTCGCCCTCGCTCCATCCACGCGCTGCGCGAGTACGCGAACGCACAGGGCGACACGGTGGTCGCCACTCCCCTGGGTACAGATTACCGACGACCGCGCTCATTTCCGTCTCTCACCGGCTCACTCCCGCTCGGAGGAGGCCGCGGGAGGGCGTCGGCGTGTACTCGATCCGCTCTGGCTCCACCGACAGCAGCCCGGCGTATGGCCCGTACCGCACGGCGTAGGCGCTCACCGCCAGCCCGGCGGTGAACCACACGAAAGCGGCGTACTGGGTGATCAGCGCGACCGTGGCGAACGCCGGGATCTGAGCGACCAGGGCGACGCTCGCCGGCGTCGCGCGCCCCAGCGCGACGCTGACCACGAGGATCACGAGGAGGAGCAGGACGACCGCGAGCGGGAGCATCCCGAATCGCAACCCGATGAGGATGAGGGCGCTGTCGATCGATCGGAAGCCAGCCCAGTAGTCCTCGCCGGTCGGCAGCACCTCACGATCGGGCGAGATGCCGAGCACGACCATCGAGTTGGTGAGTCCGAGGAGATCGACCCGGTAGTTCGCGCTGCCCTCCGCCTCGGACCCGGCCTCGCCGAACACATCGAGGATCACCGGGACGACGGCGACGGCGCCGACGACGAGCATCGAGAGGACACCGATCCGCAGTCCTCGCCCGATGTACCTGCCGAGGAAGATCACGCCGAGGACCACTGTGAGCGCGAAGCCGATGATCCCCAGACGACTGAACGTCAGCACCGTGGCCGCACCCACCACGACGAGGCACACGGCTCGAAGCCAGGGACGCCAGCGGGCGGTGAGGACGAATGCGGCCGAGATCGCCAGGGCGCCGCCTAGCGCGATCGAGTGCCCGAAGGCGCCCTCCACCCGCAGCAGGCCACCCCGCACCTGGACAGCGCCCCAGATCGACGAGGAGGCTCCCGGAAGGAGGAGGAAGAAATTCTGGCTCGTGAGGAACTCGAAGACGGCCAGAAGAGATGCGGCGACCGCCGCCGTGGCGATGCAAGCCGCCACCCAGTCCTCGGACACCCGTGAGAGGACGATACGGCCCCAGACGTATGGCAGGAACCACATCACCACCGTGTCCTGCACATGACCGGTGATGGATCCGCCGAAAGCGAAGGCCAGCAGGATCACCAGGAGCAGGACGAGCATCACGGTGTCGACCTGCGACCACCGAAGACGAGGGCCGACCCCCGAGATGATCGCGATCACCGTCATCGCCGTCAGACCGCTGACGAAGATGCTCATCACTCCGGCTCCCAGCCAGATGGGCGTGAAGAAGAAGGCGAGCGTCCACAGTGCCATGCCCCAGCGCGGATGCCGGCGGATCAGGAGCACGAGCCCCAGCACGGCGACCATCGCCGCCGCGGCGAGCGCCACGAGCTGTATCGGATTCGATCCCACGCCGGGCCCCCTGAACTCCGTCGCCCGATTCTACGGCGGAATCCCGCCCTGCAAGGGAGTGCGTCCCCCTCCCCATAGGATGGACGCGGGGAAGGGGCTCGGGTGAACGGGCCGAAGGGGGATAGAACGAGTGCGCGTACTCGTCGGCTGGGCGGGGGATTCATCTCCCAACCTCGGCGTGCGCGCGCTCGGCCGCGGTTCGGCCGACCTTCTGCGTGCCGCCCTCCCCGACGCCCGGATCGAGTTCATGGACTTCGGCGCCCGGCCGGCCGCCCTGCCGTGGGGTCGACCGCGCTCGCTGGTGCGGGAACGCCTCACCGGCCGCGCCGGGATGATGGAGTGGCTCGGACAGTTCGACCTCTACTGGGACACCCGCTCGGGCGACAGCTTCGCCGACATCTACGGCATCCAGCGTCACGCGAAGATGTCGCTGGTCCACGAGTTCGCCGCGCAAGCGGGAGCCGTCACCGCCCTCGCGCCGCAGACCATCGGCCCGTTCCGGACCAGACGGGGTCGTCTTCTCGCCCAGCGCAACCTCCGGCGGTCGGCGCTCGTCTTCGCTCGCGACCCCGCCAGCGCCCGGGCGGCGCAGGGCCTGGGCCGCCCGGCCGATCGCACGACCACCGACCTCGTCTTCGGCATCTCCCAGCCGGAGCCCACCGGCGACCACGACGTCCTGCTGAACGTCTCAGGGCTGCTGTGGAAGGCCAGCGACCACGTCGATCACGGCTCCTACCGCGCGGCAGTCCGAACGATCATCTCGCGGCTCCTCTCCGACGGTCGCAGAGTCACGCTCCTGCCCCACGTCCTCGACAGTCATGACCCCGACAACGACGTCCCGGTCTCCCGCGCCCTTCAGGACGAGTACGACGGGCGGCTCGGGCTGCACGTCCCGGCAGACCTCGATGACGCGCGGTCGGCCATCGCGGCCGCGCAGCTCGTCATCGGCGCGAGGATGCACGCGTGCCTCAACGCCCTCTCCACCGGAACGCCGGCCGTCGCGATGGCCTACTCCCGCAAGTTCCAGCCGCTGATGGCGGAACTGGGGTGGTCGCACGTCATCTCGCTGGCAGAGTCGACGGATGCCGCGGCCGACGTCCTGCGAGAAGTCGCGGCGCCCGGACTGTCCGAACGCGCGCTCGACGCGAGGGCGCGTGGCCAGGAACTCCTCTCCCCTGTCGGCGAGCTGGTGCGGAGCGTGATGTGACCGAGCTGCGCGATCGGGTTCAGGACGTCCTCGCTCGGGACGCCTGCTCGGGGTGCGGCCTGTGCCCGCGGCTCGACCGCGGACTGGAGATGCGCCTTGACGCGGCGGGGTACGTGCGGCCCGTGGCGGTCGGCGCGCCCGCAGAGGTTCCGGATGCCGCGCGCACGTTCGCGCGCTCCTGCCCCGGCGTCCGGGTCGATGCGCAGCGCCCGGCCGGCTCCCAACGCCATCCCCTTCTCGGCTCGTTCTTCGCGGTGTGGGAGGCGTGGGCGGTCGATTCCGACATCCGCCTCGCGGGGAGCAGCGGAGGCGTGCTCACGGCACTCCACGCCTGGCTGATCGACAGCGGGCGGGTTGCCCGGATCGCGGGCGCCGCGGGCGACGCGGCTCGGCCGCGGCGCAGCATCCCGGTCACGATCACTTCGCGCGAGCAGGCGCTCGCCGCCGCGGGCTCGCGCTACGCGCCCGTCGCGGCGCTCAGCAACCCGGACGCCTTCGCAGCCGGGACCGCGGTCACGGCGAAGCCGTGCGAGATCGCGGCCGCGCGCGCGGCGCAGGGTTCTCTCGGCGACGAAGCTCCACTGCTGCTGTCGTTCTTCTGTGCCGGGACCCCGAGCCAGCACGCCACCGACACTCTTCTCGACGGCCTGGGCATCGCGCCGGATCGGCAGGTCGACGCGCTCCGGTATCGCGGCAATGGCTGGCCCGGGCGCTTCGCCGCACGCTCCGGCGACACCGAGGTGAGCGCCGACTACGAGGAGTCGTGGGGAAGCACGCTGGGGCCCACGACCCAGTGGCGATGCAAAGTGTGCCCCGACGGTGTGGGGGAGTCGGCCGACATCGTCGCCGCGGACTCGTGGGTGACGGATGAGCGGGGTTACCCACAGTTCGTCGAGGAGGCGGGCGTCAGCGCGCTCATCGCCCGAACGCGGCGGGGTCTAGAGATGATCGAGGCGGCGATCGCCGCGGGCGTGATCGCGGTGCGACCGCTCGACATCGACGGCCTCGCCAGCGCCCAGCCGCTTCAGACTGCGCGCCGCAGGTATCTTCTGGCGCGACTGTGGGGATCGGCGCTCGCCGGCCGCCGGCCACCGCAGTACCGCGGCTTCGGACTGGCACGCCTCGGTCTCGCGCACCCTCGTCGGTTCGCCCAGGTGCTGCGAGGCACGCTTCGCCGGGTGCAGGCGGCACGCGGACGACGCGGATGAGCTCGGACCTCGCGCACTCCGCGGCCCGGGGCGTGTTCTTCACCCTCGCGGCGCAGATCGCCAAGCTCGTCCTGCAGCTGCTCTCGGTCGTCATCCTCGCCCGACTGCTGACTCCGCACGACTACGGCCTGCTCGCGATCGTCCTCGTCGTGGTCGGCGTGGGAGAGATCTTCCGCGACTTCGGCCTGACGACGGCATCCATCCAAGCGCCCGTGCTCACCACAGGCCAGCGTGACAACCTCTTCTGGATCAACTCGGCGATCGGTGTCGTCCTCACCGGAGTGATGTTCGCCCTCGCCTGGCCTATCGAGGCCGTCGTCGGGGAGCCCGAGATCGTGGGGATGGTCCAATGGCTGTCGCTGCTCTTCCTGCTCAACGGCCTCGCGACGCAGCACCGCGCCAACCTCGCGCGGGAGCTGAAGTTCAAAGGGCTCGCCGTGATCGACATCACGGCGGCAGCGGTCGCGCTCGCCGTCGCCATCGTCGCCGCCGTGGCAGGAGCGGAGTACTGGGCCCTGGTGCTGCAGCAGCTGGCAAGTGGTGTGGCCGTGCTCGTCGGCTGCGTCATCGCCGGCAGATGGCTGCCGAGGTGGTACTCGCGCAAGGACTCGGTCCGCGAGCTCATCGGGTTCGGCTGGAACATCGTCGCCACCAACCTCCTCGTGTACGGCGGGTCTCAGATCGACACGATCATCGTTGGACTCAAGTTCGGCACAACCCCTCTCGGCCTTTACAACCGGGCCTACCAGCTCGTGATGACTCCGCTGAGCCAGGTGCGCTCCCCGACCAAGAACGTCGCCCTCCCCGTGCTGAGCCGCGTGCAGGAGGACCCGCCGCGGTTCGACAACTACGTGACCTCGGCTCAACTGATGCTCGGGTACGGGCTGGGGATCCCGCTGATCCTCGTGACGGCACTGGCCGACCCGATCGTGCGCATCATGCTCGGGCCGCAATGGCTCGACGCGATCCCGATCGTCGCTCTGTTCGCCGTAGCGGGCCTCCTCACGACCCTCGCCTTCGTGGGCTACTGGGTATACCTGTCACGCGGGCTCGGCAAGCAGCTGTTCCGGTACACCATCGTCACCACGATCATCAAGATCACCTGCATCGTCGTCGGCTCGTTCTACGGCGTCCTGGGCGTGGCCATCGGCTTCGCGATCGCTCCGGCGATCTCATGGCCGCTGTCGCTGTTCTGGCTCTCCCGCATCACCCCGATGCCCACCGCGCGGCTCTACGGGGGCGCCGGCCGGATCCTCGCGGTCTGCGCGTGGACCTGCGCCGCCGCGTGGGGCGCGTCGATGCTCGTCGCCCGGTGGGGCGTCTGGGCGATGCTCGTGGTCGGCGTCGCGGCGGGCCTCGCCGCCGCAGCATCCGCTCTCGTCATCCCGATCTGCCGCCGCGACGCACGCAGCATCACCGCGTTCCTCAAGTTGATGATCAAGCGCCGTCCGCGCGCCTGACGCTCAGCGAACCTCGAGATCGTCGACCGTCACGACGACGGGGACGTTCGTGGTAGATCCCGACAGGTACGAGAGCACGCCCACCTGGCCCGCGCCCTGCAGCTCTGCCTGGGAGTCGTTCGCGGTGACGAACCACCCGCCCGGCTCCGCCGCCCCATCCGGCCACACGTTGGCGTTGAGGGTCGTGACACCACCCGCAGTGGACGTGACGAGGTGCAGCCGCAGCTTGCCGCCCGCCGTGTGGGTGTAGCCGCCCAGGCTTCGGTTGACGAGGAGCGTCTCGGTGGTGCCGACGAGCTTCGCGATCGAGACCGTCACCACTCCAGCGGACGAGATCCGCAGCTTCAGCCGGTACTCGCCTGCGGCTGTCTTGTGCACCTGGTAGTTGAAGTGGACCCCGCCGCCGTTCGCGACGCTGGCAGTGCTGAACAGCGCTCGGGCGTCGACGTTCTGCGCCGAGACGCCGGCGAGGGTGGCGCTGCGCGTCTGTCCTGCGTTCAGCGACATCGAGCCGACTCCGCCCCCGACGGAGAACGAGGCCGCGCTGTTGACAGTCCAGGCGCCGCCGACGACAGCGGAACCCCAACCTCCCGAGACGGTGCGCGCGAAGTCGTCCTGCGCCACGAACACCTGCGCGGATACCGTCACCGGCTGCGAGGCGGGTGCGCTCGTCGCTCCCATGCTGTCGGTCACGGTGAGCGTCACCGTGTAGGTTCCCGGTGCCGCGTACGTCTTCGTGGGGTTCGCCTGTGTGGAGGTGGAGCCGTCGCCGAAGTTCCACGCGTATCCGGTGATGGTCGCGCCTCCCGACGCGGTCGAGCCGCTCCCGCTGAAGTTGACCGTGAGTCCCGACGCGCTCGCGCCGATCACCGCCGTGGGGGCCTGATGCGGTCCCGAGGCGTTCACGGTGCGCGTCGTCGACGCGGTCATCCCCGCACTGTCGGTCACCGTCAGCGTGACGGTGTAGGTTCCCGGCGCGGCGTAGGTGCGATTCGCGTTGACACCGGTCCCGGTGGACCCGTCGCCGAAGTTCCAGGCGTACGACGTGATGGTGCGCCCGCTCGGCGCGGTGGATCCGCTCGCGTCGAACGACCATGCGAGGTTGGATCCGGATGTCGTGAACGACGCCGTCGGAAGGCTCTGGCCGCGCCCGATGGCGTAGTGAGACGCGATCTGCGAGGCGGTCAGGATGTGCGGGTAGATCGCGACCTCGTCGAGCGAGCCGTTGAAGAAGTTCGACGTCGGACGGTTGGGCCAGCCGTTGATGTTGTCGCCGCCGATGCGCCAGAAGCCGGTGAAAAGCCGCCCCGCGGTAGCCGACGGGTCGGATGCGACGAGCGACCCGTCCACATAGAGCTGGATGCCCGACCACGGGTTCAGCTGTGCGACGGCGTGATGCCACTGGTTGTCACGGTAGGTCGCCGGAGTGGAGATCACCTTCTGAACTCCGGGGAAGACACCGAAGGCCAGCGAGCCGTCATTGCGCATGTACAGGTGCCGGTCGAAGTTGCTCGAGTTGCCCGACGCGCCGTCGCCATAGCCGATCAGCTTCCCGCCCGTCGTCGTCGAGGTCTTGAACCAGAGTTCGACGGCGAACGCCTCCTCGACCACCGTGGTGTTCGTGGAGCGGGCGAATCCGCTCGTGGAGCCGTTGAAGGTGCCGGACCCGTTCGCCTCAGCCGCCAGCGAGTCGTCGGACGTCGTGCCCACGCCGCCGAAGGAGACCAGGTTGTTGCCTCCGGCGAGGTCTGTGCCGCCGCCCGAAGGGCCGAGTCGCCAATAGGTCGTCGCTCCATCGTCGAGGACCGTGTCGGCGTAGGACGATGTCGAGCTGCCGTTCACCGTCACGGTGACGTTCGCGCTCGTCGCGCTGTTGTCGTCGCCGTCCCGCGCGATGACCCGGTAGGTGCGACTGGAGCCCGCCGGAACACCCTCGGCGGCGAAGGTGATCACGGGAGTGAACCAGTAGGTCGACTTCACCGTCTTCGTGGCGATCGGCGCGGCTCCACCCTGCGCCCACAGCTCGTACGTCAAGTCGAGGTCGTCGCGGTCCCAGTTGGCCGGGATCTGCACGTGAGCCGTTCCGGCGGTCACGGAGCGGGCCGTCGGCGTCCAGTCCGCGCCCGACAGACGCGGACCCTGGTTCGCACCGGTGGACGGCGTCCGGGCGAAGCGCGCGATCCCCTGGTTGCGCTGTCCGTTGACGAGGGGGAACTCGCCGCCGAACACGACGTACTGGCTGTTGCCGGTGACTGTCCACGCAGCTTGACCCGAACCGGAGGCGGTCCCGGTCGTCCAGTTGGGATACCAGTTCACGGCCGCCGGAGCGGGGTATCCGGTCCAATCGGCGTAGATGCTGTTGACGTAGGGGCTGCGGGTCAGCGTCCCCTTCGCAGCCGCCGTGTACACGCTCGAGTTCCGCATGTTCCCCGGCGAGGGGTAGGCCTGCGGCATCCCGCCCGCCGTCTGGCAGTCATGCTCGTGACCGGTGGAGTACACGTTCGTACCGTCTGAGAAGACCCCGTAGTGGTCTCCGTGGCAGTCCGCGATCCAGCTGACCTGCCCGGTCTGTCCGTCCGCTGCGAAGAGTCCTTCCAGGTTGCCGATGGTCGCGTTGGAGAAAACCCATCCGGTGCCGTACACCTTCGAGCCGTCGGCTGCGAGAGCCCAGATTCCGGCTCGACCCGCGAGCGTCCCGGTGGCCATGCCGTTCTTCACGACAGACGTGACCGCCCAGGGAAGAAGGGCACCTGTGGTGAGGTCGAGGGCACCCAGACCGCGGGAGGTCGTGCCATTGATCGTCTCGAACCGGCCCGCGACGATGAGCTTCCCCCCACCGGGCGCCAGGACCATGGAGTCGACCTGCAGATCCGGAGTCGGCGCCCACCCGAGCACGGCACCGTTCGATGCGTTGACGGCTGCCAGGTTCTTGCGGGTGACGCCCCCCGCGGCGCCGATGAGCCCGCCGACGTACACCGTGCTGTTCGTGGCGACGATCGCGTTGATGTAGGAGCCGCCGATCGCCGGCTTCACACTCTCGAGAAGCGCCCCGGTCGCCGTGTCGAAGACGGCGAAGTTCCATCGCGTGAGGCCGTTCACCTGGTTGAAGGATCCGCCGACGTAGAGGCGCGAGCCGTCGGGCGAAACAGCGAGCGCCTTGACCGTGCCGTTGATCGTCGGCGCGAAGGAGGTCGCGACGCCGGTGTTGATGTTGTAAGCCAGGATGTTGCTGCGCGGGAAGAGGTTCTGGCCCGGGCTGGAACCCGCGGGGCGGGCTTGAGAGAAGCTGCCGCCCGCGTACACCGTCGTGCCGTTGACGACCTGCGTCCACACGATGCCCGAGTCGATCTGCACCGTGGGGAGGGCGTCGGCGGTGACGGTCTGCGCGTTGCGCTGCTCGATCGGTGCCGGTCCGGGGGCCGCCGCCGCCGGGCTCGCCACCGTTGCCACGAGTCCCGCGGCGACCAGGACGCCCACGGTGAGAATGCCCACGGCTCGGGTGCGCCGACGCCGAGGCGTGGTGGATGGTGCGTGGTGCATCGGGAACCTCCCCTGGTTCCGGTGCCGCAGAGCGGCTACCCCAGACTGCTCGCCAGCTCAAGAGGCGCCAGACTCCCCAGAGATACCAGGCGCTCTTCCGGCAGAGACTAGCACCGGGCCCCGCGGGACGCGAGGGGATCGGTCGGATCCGGGGCGTATTCCGCGGACGGAATAAGACACCCGCCTCCGACCTGGGACGGAGGCGGGTGCCTGGGTGCTCGATGTGCGCTGTGGGGCTGTTAGCGCACCTCGAGGTCATCGACGCTCACCACGAGGGGAGCGTTCGTCGCGGAGCCGGAGAGGTAGGCGAGCACGCCGATCTGTCCGGGGCCCTGCAGTTCGGCCTGTGCATCGGTCGCGGTGACGAACCAGTCCACCGGCTCGGTCGCGCCGTCGGCCCACGCCTTCGCGGTGAGCGTCGTCGCGCCGCCTGCCGTCGTCGCCTGCAGCCGCAGCCGCAGCTTCGACCCGGCGGCGTGCGTGTAGCCGGTCAGCGTCCGGTTCGTGATGATCGTCTCGGTCGAGCCGACCACCTTCGAGATGGACACCTGGACGACGCCTGCCGACGATACCCGGAGCTTCATCCGGTAGTCCCCGGCCGCGGTCTTGTGCACGAGGTAGTTGAAGTGCACACCACCCCCGTTCGCGACCTTGTCCGTCGAGAACACCAGGCGCGCATCGACGTTCTGGGCGTTCACTCCGGTCAGCAGGTTCGAGCGGGTCTGGCCCGCGGCGAGCGTGACCTTTCCGGCTCCGTCGGCGACCGAGAAGCCGGGGGCCGTGCCCCACGCGCCTCCGGTGACCGCCGTGCCCCACCCTGCGGCGACACTGCGCTCGAAGTCGTCCTTGGCGACGAACGCGTCTGCGCTGACCGTCACGGACTGCGACGTCGTCGCCGACGAGCCAAGGCTGTCGGTCACCGTGAGAGTCACGGTGTAGGTGCCGGGAGCCGCGTAGGTGTGCGAGGCTGTCGCGCCTGTGCCTGCGGCGGTGCTGTCGCCCCAGTTCCAGGAGTGCGACAGCGTCGCGCCGTCGGACGCGGTGGAGCCCGACCCGTTCACCGAGAGCGCGAGGCCGGTCGCCGAGGCCGTGAACGACGCCACCGGAGCCGCATGCGCAGCCGTGATGGAGACCGTCTTCGCCGCCGAGGTCGCCCCCGTGCTGTCGGTGACGACGAGCTTCGCCGTGTAGGTGCCGGCCGCATAGGTGTGCGTCGGCTTGGCCTCGGTCGAGGTCGCGCCGTCGCCGAAGTCCCACGCATAGCCGGTGACCGTGGCTCCGCCCGAGGCGGTCGAGCCGGTGCCGTCGAACGCGGTCGTGAGACCCGTCGTGTTCGCACCGATGACCGCGACCGGGGCCTCGTGCGGCGCAGGAGCGCCGAGCGAGGTGACGCGGATCTCGTCGACCGAGACCACGACCGGGCCGTTGGTGACCGTGCCGGTGGCGTAGGCGATGACTCCGACCTGGCCGGCGCCCTGGAGTGCGGCGACGTTGCCCGAACCGGTCACGGTCCAGTTGCTCGGCTCGGTGGTGCCATCGGGCCACACCTTGCCGCGCATGGTGGTCACGTCGCCAGTGCCCTCGGTCTCGAGTCGCACCCGCAGTTTGTCGCCCGCCGTGTAGACGTAGGAGGGAACGTTCTGCGTTGCGAAGACCGTCTCGGTCGTTCCCACCAGGCGGGTCATGCTCACCTGGACGACTCCCGTCGACAACGTGCGCACCTTGAGTCGGTACTCGCCCGAGGTCGACTTGTGCACCACGTAGCTGAAGTGCAGGCCACCGCCGTTCGCCACCTTGTCGGCCGAGAAGACCAGGCTCGCGGAGAGGTCGTCGATGGAGACGGAGCCGAGCGTCAGCGCGCGAGTGCGGCCGGCGACGAGCTCGATCTTGCCGGCACCGCCCGACACCGACGTGTTGGCCGCGGAACTCCATGCCCCGCCGACGGTGGCGCTGCCCCAGCCGGACCCTACGGTCCGGTCGAAGTCGTCGCTCGCGACCACCGTCTGCGCGGCCACGGTGACGGTCTTCGACGTCGTCGCGGTCGCACCCAGGCTGTCGGTGACGGTCAGCGTGACCTCGAAGGTGCCGCCCGCCGCGTAGGTGTGCGTCGCCGTCTTGCCCGATCCTGCCGCAGAGCCGTCTCCCCAGTTCCAGGAGTAGGCGAGAGTCGCGTCGTCCGCCGCAGCCGAGGCCGAGGCATCCACCGACACCTCCAGCTGGTTCGTCTGCGTCGTGAACGAGGCCGTCGGGTCGGCGTGGGTCGCCGTGACGGTCGCGGTCTTGGTCGCGCTCGCTCCGAGGCTGTCGGTCACCGTGAGGGTGATGGTCCGCTCGCCGGGAGTGGCGTAGGTGTGCGTCGCCGTCTTGCCGGAGCCCGCGGGCGAGCCGTCGCCCCAGTTCCACGAGTACGTCAGCGTCGCACCGTCCGAAGCCGCCGAGGCGCTGGCGTGGACCGAGACCGACAGGCCCGAGGCATCCGTCGTGAACGCCGCCGTCGGAGCTGCGTGTTCGACCGACACCTCCGCGGTGGCCACCGTGCTGGTCGCCCCCTCCGAGTCGGTGACCGTCAGCGACACCGTGTAGGTGCCCGCCGCGGCGTAGACGTGGGTCGGATCGGCCTGCGTCGAGGTCTGACCGTCGCCGAAGTTCCAGTCGTAGGCCGTGATCGTCGCGCCGCCCGACGTGGTCGAGTCATCCGAGTCGAAATCGACCGTCAGGCCCTTGACGTCGGCGCCGATCTTCGCGACCGGAGCCTGGTGCGGCGGATTGATGACCACGCTCGACGTCGCCACGCCCTTGCGTCCGGCCGAGTCGGTGACCGTGAGGGTCGCCGTGTAGGTGCCGGGCTGGTTGTACGTGTGCGACGCCGTCGCTCCGGAGCCGGTGCTGCCGTCGCCGAAGTTCCACGCGTAGTCCGTGATCGTCCGACCCGGCGTCGGCGTGGAGGCCGTGCCGTCGAAAGTGCGCGACGGGCCGGTGCCGGTGACCGAGAACTGCGCCTGCGTCGTGGCGAGACCCTTCGCGATCCGGTAGTGGTCGTCAACCTCGTCCGCCGACAGCGTGCGGCTGTACGCGGCGAAGTCATCGAGCTGGCCGGCGAAGTAGTACGACGCGGGCTGTCCCGGCCATCCGCCGATGTTGTCACCGCCGATGCGCCAGTACCCGTCGTACGGCTGCGCGCCGGTGACCCCGTTGTCGGATGCCACGAGCTGGCCATCGACGAAGAGCTGCTCGCCGTTCGCCCCGACCTGGGCTACCGCGTGGTGCCACTGACCGTCGTTGTACGAGGTCTGGGTCTGCACGATCGCGGCGAATCCGAGCCATACGCCGAAGACGAGGCGGCCGTCGTTCGTCATGTAGAGGTGCCGGTCGTAGTTGCCGGAGTTGCCCTCTGCCGAGCCGCCGTAGCCGAAGATCTTCCCGCCGTTGGTGGTGGTCGTCTTGAACCACACCTCGGCCGAGAACGGCGTGTTCGCCGAGATCGTGCGCGAGGTCCGGCCGAAGGCCGAGCCGCCGTCGAAGGTCGCCGATCCGTTGGTCGCTCCCTCGTAGACGTCGTCCGCCGACGAGCCCACACCCGCGGTGAAGATCGCGTCACGGTCGCTCACCCAGTCGACGTTCCCCGTCGCGCCGCCCAGTCCCCAGTAGACCTGGGCGCCGTCGTCGAGCACACGCTGCGTATACTTCGCCGCCGGAGCGGTCGGCGGGCCGACGGTGATCTGCTTGGTGACGATCTGGCTCGTCGACCCGAGGGTGTCGGTCACGGTCAGCGTGACCGTGTAGTCGCCGGCGGAGGTGTAGCGGTGGGTGGGCGTCGCCTCGGTCGAGGTTGCGCCGTCGCCGAAGTTCCACGCGTAGCTCGCAAGTTCCGCGTCGCCCGACACCGTGGAGCTCTTGCCGCTGAAGGTGACGGTCTGCCCCGCCGCCTCCTGTTCGATCACGGCGACCGGGGGCAGGTGCGGGCCCTTGCCGAGCTCGTAGTGCTCGCCGATCTGCGTCTCCGTCAGGGTCGACCCGTAGACGGCGAACTCGTCGATCGCGCCGCGGAAGTACAGCGAACCGGGCTGGTCCGGCCATCCGCCGAGGTTGTCGCCGCCGATGCGCCAGTATCCCGTGTAGGCCTGCGCGCCCGTGACCGTGGACGACCCCACGAGCTTGCCGTCGACGTACAGCTGCTGCCCGCTCGGACCCTGCTGGGCGACGAGGTGGTGCCACTTGTTGTCGTTATAGGACTTGCTGCTCTGCACCGTCGCGGTGTAGCCGGGGTAGGTGCCGAAGACCAGCTGCCCGTTGTTCTTCATGTAGACGTGGCGGTCGTAGCTGCTCGAGTTGTCGGTGTTCTTGTCGCCGTAGCCGACGAGCTTGCCACCCGAGGTGGTGTCGGTCTTGAACCAGAGCTCGGTCGCGAACGACGAGCCGACCGTCGAGGTCGAGGTCGTCGAGGCGAAGCCGTTGCCGCCCGGCATGGTCGCCGAGCCGTTCTCTTCGCCCGCGAGCGCGTCGTCGGTCGTGGTGCCGACGCCGTTGTTGAACACGGCGTCGTTCGTCCCGGCCCAGTCTGCGCCGCCATCGGCGCCGCCGAGGCGCCACAGCAGCGAAGCGCCGTCGTCGAGCACCGCGTTGGCGTAGTCGGATGCGTCGGCCGAGCTCACCGTGACGGTGACGTTCGCGCTGTTGGCGCTGTTGCCGTCGCCGTCACGGGCGACCACCCGGTAGGTCTTCGTCGCGCCGGCCGCGAGGCCCGTGGCGGTCAGGATCACGTTCGGGGTGTCCCAGAAGGTCGAGGACTTCTGCGCGGTCGCGACAGGCGTCGCCTTGCCCTGCTCGTAAAGCTCGTAGGTGAGGTCGCGGTCGTCGCGGTCCCAGTTGGCCTTGATGGCCACGCGCGCGGTGCCGGCGCTGACCGAGCGAGCGGTCGGCGTCCAGTTCGTCCCAGACAGCCGGGGACCGGACTTCGGCCCACCGGGCGGGGTCTTGGAGAAGCGGGTGATGCCCTGGCTGCGCTGGCCGTTCACGAAGGTCTGCTCGCCGCCGACGAGGAGGTACTGGCCGTTGCCGGTGGCGGTCCATCCGGCCTGCCCCGAGCCGGAGGCGGTGCCCGTGATCCAGTCGGGGAACCAGTTGACCGCGGCGGGTGCCGGGTAGCCCTGCCAGTCCGCGTAGATGTCGTTCACGTACGGGCTGCGCGTCAGCGTGCCCTTCGCGACGGCCGTGTAAACGGTGGCGTGACGGATGTTGCCCGGCGCGGGGTAGGCCTGGGGGAGTCCGCCGGCCGTCTGGCAGTCGTGCTCGTGACCCGTGCTGTAGACGTTGGTGCCGTCGGAGTAGATGCCGTAGTGGTCGCCGTGGCAGTCGGCGATCCAGCGGATGTCGCCGGAACCCGCCTCGGCGGCGAACATGCCCTCGAGGTTGCCGACCCACTTGTTGGCGAAGACCCAGCCCGTGCCGTACACGGCGTTGCTGTCGGCGGTCAGGGCCCAGATGCCGGCCTTGTTCGCGTTCGCGTCGGTCGCGGGAACTCCGTTCTGGACGGTGGCCGGCGCAGCCCACGGGAGGATGCTGCCGTTGGCCAGGTCGAGCGCCGCGAGGCCGCGCTGGGTGGTGCCGTTGAGCACGGCGAAGCGGCCGCCCACGATGAGCTTGCCGCCGCCCGGTTCGAGCACCATCGTGTCGACCTGAAGGTCCGCGGTCGGGGCCCACGACACGATCGCGCCGTTCGATGCGTTCGCCGCTGCGAGGTTCTTGCGTGCGATGCCGCCGGCGGCGCCGATGAGACCGCCGAAGTAGACCGTGGTGTCGGTGGCGACGATCGCGTTGACGTACGACCCGCCGATCGCGGGACGGAAGGTGTTGAGCAGCGCGCCGGTGGCCACGTCGAAGGCGGCTACGTTGTAACGCGTCTGGCCGTTCACCTGGTTGAAGGATCCACCCACGTACAGTGTCTTGCCGTCCGGCGAGACGGCGAGGGATTTCACCGTGCCGTTGATCGTGGGGGCGAACGAGGTCGCGACGCCGGTCTCGATGTCGTACGCCAGGATGTTGCTCCTCGGCATGAGGTTCTGCCCCGGGCTCGCTCCGGCGGGGCGAGCGTTGGAGAAGCTGCCGCCCGCGAAGACAGTGCGGCCGGCGATCACCTGCGCCCAGACGATGCCCGAGTCGATCTGCACGGTCGGCAGCGGGTCGGCCGTGACCGTCGCGGCGTTGCGCTGCTCGATGGGCGCCACCCCCGGAATGGGATCCGCTGCAGCGGCCGGGGCGGCGGCCCCGAGCGCGAGTCCGCCGATGACGACGGCGGTCACCGTCACGCCGGCGATGGCGCTCCTCAGTCTCGATCCCCAGCCCGTGGCAAACGACGTCCCACCCATGTGACTGCTCCCCAGATTTCTGACGTCTCCCCAGACGTCGTTCGTGTAAAGACTGCTTTGTCGTCCTGCAGCAGAGGCGGACCGCCGAGGGCCGCTCGGCGGTCCGCCTCTGCCTGTTACTTCACTTCGAGGTTGTCCACGCTGACCGTCACCGGCACGTTGGTCGCCGAGCCGGACAGATACGTCAGCACGCCCACCTGCCCGGCGCCCTGCAGCTCGGCCTGCGCGTCGGTCGTCGAGACGAACCAGTCCGTCGGCTCGGTCGTCCCGTCTGCCCAGACCTTGCCCTTGAGAGCCGTGGAGCCCCCGGACGTGACGGCCTGGATGCGCAGCTGGAGCTTTCCACCCGCGGTGTGGGTGTACCCACTGAGCGTGCGGTTGACGATCAGGGTCTCGGTGGTGCCGACCACCTTGGCGAGCGACACCGTCACCACGCCCGCCGACGAGATCCGCAGCTTCAGGCGGTAGTCGCCGGCCGTGGTCTTGTGCACGAGGTAGTTCATGTGGAGACCGCCGCCGTTCGCCAGGACGTCCGAGCTGAAGACGAGGCGTGCATCGACGTTCTGAGCCGAGACCGAGGTCAGCAGGTTCGTGCGGGTCTGGCCCGCGTTGAGCGTGGCTTTGCCCACGCCGTCCGCGACCGAGAAGCCCGTCGTGGTCCCCCACGAGCCCCCCGTGACAGCCGTGCCCCAGCCCGACGCGACCGTGCGCTCGAAGTCGTCCTTCGCGATGAAGACCTCCGGCGGAGCGGTCACCGTCACCTGCTGCGTCGTGGACGCGGTTCCGCCCATGGCGTCACTCAGGTTGAGCGTCACCGTGTACGTTCCCGGCGTCGCGTAGGTGTGCGACGCGGTCACGCCGGATCCTGCGGCCGTGCCGTCACCCCAGTTCCACGCGTAGGTGAGGGCGGCGCCCTCCGACGGAGTCGAGCCCGAGGCATCCACGTTCACACCCAGGTTGCTCGTGGACGCGGTGAACGCGGCCACCGGGTTGGGGTGGACGTGCTCGGTCACCGTCACCGACTTCGATGTGGTCGCCGTGCCACCCAGGCTGTCAGTCAAGGTCAGCGTGATCGTGTAGTCGCCCGCCACCGCGTAGGTGTGCGATGCGGTCGCCCCCGATCCCGCAGCGGAGCCATCGCCCCAGTTCCACGAGTAGGTGAGCGTCGCGCCGTCGGATGCGGTGGAAGCGGATGCATCGGCCGAGACCGCCAGGTCGTTCGGCGTCGCCGTGAAGGACGCGACCGGATCGGCGTGCACGGGTGCCGCCGATGCGACGGTGTCGATCACGACCAGCTCCTCGAGGGACACGGTCACGGGGACGTTGGTCGTCGAGCCGGACAGGTAGGACAGTACGCCGACCTGGCCCGCGCCCTGGAGCTCGGCCTGAGCGTCCGACGTCGAGAGGAACCAGGCGGAGGGCTCGTTCGTGCCGTCGGGCCAGACGTTCGCCGTGAGCGCGGTGCTGCCGCCGGCCGTCGACACCACCCAGTGCAGGCGGAGCTTGGCGCCGTCGGTGTAGGTGAAGCCGGCGAGGTTCTTCGTCACCAGCGTCGACTCAGTCGTGCCCACCACCTTCGTGATGCTCGTCGCCACCACACCGGTGGAAAGGGTGCGCACCTTCAGGCGGTACTCTCCCGCGGTCGACTTGTGCGCCGTGAGGTTGAAGTGAAGGCCGCCACCGTTCGCGAGTTTGTCCGCCGACACCAGCGCTGTGGCGTCGATGTCGCGCACCGAGACACCCGTCAGCGTGCTGGTACGCGTCTGGCTGGCGTTCAGCGTGACTTTGCCCGCCCCGCCGGATACCGAGAAGCCGGTCGTTCCGCTCCAGGCGCCTCCGGTGGGCGCGGAGCCCCACCCGGTCGCCACCGTGCGCTCGAAGTCGTCGCGGGCCGCGAAGACCTGAGCGGCCACCGAGACGTTGATGCTCTTGCTGGCCGTCGCCCCGAGGCTGTCGGTCACCGTGAGCACGACCGGGTAGATCCCGTTCGACGGGAAGGTGTGCGTCGGGCTGATTCCGGAGCCGGCGGCCGATCCGTCGCCCCAGTTCCATGAGTACTGGAGAGTCGCGCCGTCCGATGCGGACGAGGTCGCGGCATCGAACGACACCGTGAGGCCCGCAGCAGAACTCGTGAAGCCGGCGACCGGTGCCGCGTGCGTGACCGTGACGTCGTGGCTCACCGGGGTGCTGACCGCGCCGAGGTTGTCCGTCACGGTGAGCGTCGCGGTATATGTTCCCGCGGCGGCATACGTGTGCGTCGGCGCTGCCTCGGTGGAGCTCTCGCCGTCACCGAACGTCCACTCGTACGACGTGATGCTCGCCGCGCCGGACGCGGACGACGCCGAGGCGTCGAACGTGACGCTGAGACCCGCGACGTTCGGAGTGAACGCGGCGACAGGAGGCTGGTGCGGCGGCGTCGCGGTCACCGACGCCGTCTTGGTGGCGCTGAAGCCGGCGCTGTCCTTCACCGTGAGGGTCACCGAGTACGTGCCGGGGTTCGCGTACGTGTGGCTGGGCGTGGCGCCGTTGCCTGTCGTACCGTCGCCGAAGTCCCACGTGTAGGTGGCGATGGTGCGCCCGGACGGTGCCGTGCTCGCCGTGGCGTCGAAGGTCTTCGCCATCTCAGCGCCGCTCGTGGTGAACGACGGGGTGGGCAGCGGGATGCCCGCGCCGAGCGCGTAGTGCTCCGAGACCTGGGCCGCCGTCAGCGTCGCGGGATACACCGCGAACTCGTCGATGCGCCCGTTGAAGTAGCCCGAGCTCGGTGCGCTGGGCCAGCCGCTGACGGTGTCGCCGCCGACTCGCCAGTAGCCGGTGAGCGCGCGACCGGTGGCCGTCGTCGTGTTGTCGGACGCGACGAGCACGCCGTCGACGAAGAGCTGCATACCGGCCGTCGGGCTCAGTTGAGCGACCGCGTGGTGCCACTGGTTGTCGCGGTAGGTCGCGGGCGATTCGATCGTCCTGTTGCTGCCCTGCCAGACGCCGAACACGAGCGCGCCGTTGTTGCGCATGTAGAGGTGACGGTCGGGGTTGGTCGAGCTGCCCGAGGCCGCGTTGCCGTATCCGACGAGCTTGCCTCCGCTGGAGGTCGAGGTCTTGAACCACAGCTCGGTCGCGAACGACGTTCCTACCGGCGTGACGGAGGTCGTACGCGCCAGTCCGCTCGAGGTTCCGGTGAACGTCGCCGAGCCGTTGGCCTCGTTGGCCAGGGCGTCATCCGTGTTGGTGCCGACGCCGCTGCTCATGACGGCGTTGTTGGCACCGGCCAGATCGGTGCCGCCGGTGGCGTTGCTGCCGCCCAGACGCCAGTAGAGGCTCGCGTTGTCGTCGAGGACCGTCGTGGCGTAGGCCGAGCCCGCCGTCCCGCTGATCGTCAGGGAGACGTCGGCGCTTCGCGCGGAGTTTCCGTCGCCGTCCTTGGCGACGACATAGAACGTCTGCGTGGAGCCCGGCGTGAATCCGCCGGCCGAGAGGACCTGGGTCGGGCGGTTCCAGAACATCGACTGGGCCGTCGACGTGGCCAGCGGCTGCGTCCCGCCCTGCGCCCACAGCTCGTACGTGATGTTGAGGTCGTCACGGTCCCAGTTCGCGGGGAACTGGATGCGGGCGGAGCCGGACTCGACCGACTTGGCGGTCGGCGTCCAGTCGACGCCGCTCAGTCGCGGTCCCTGCTTGGCGCCGCCGGGAGGGTCGACGGCGAAGCGCGCGATTCCCTGGCTGCGGATGTTGTTCACCAGCGGGAACTCGCCGCCGACCAGGAGGTACTGGCTGTTGCCGGTGGCGGTCCAGCCCGCCTGGCCCTGGCCGGTTGCCGTGCCGGTCATCCAGTCCGGGTACCAGTTGATCGCGGCCGGTGCGGGGTAACCGCTCCAGTCGCTGTAGATCGATCCGGTGGACGGAGAGCGCGTGAGCGTGCCCTTCGCGGCTGCCGTGTAGACGGTGGCGTTGCGCATGTTGCCGGGGTTTCCGCTGGCCTGCGGGAAGCCGTTCGCGGTCTGGCAGTCGTGCTCGTGGCCCGTGCTGTAGACGTTGGTGCCGTCCGAGTAGATGCCGTAGTGGTCGCCGTGGCAGTCGGCGATCCAGCGGATCGAGCCGGTCTCGCCCTCGAGAGCGAAGAGGCCCTCGAGATTGCCGACCGTGACGTTCGAGTACACCCATGCGGTGCCGTAGACACCGCCCTCGGCGTCAGCGGAGATGTTCCAGATGCCCGCGCGACCGGCGAGGGTCCCCGTGGCCAGACCGTTCTTGATGGTGGCGGTGGCGTTCCAGGGCAGCAGGGCACCCGTCACCGGGTCGAGGGCCGCCATGCCGCGAGAAGTCACGTCGTTGGCCTTCTCGAACCGGCCTGCGGCGATGACCTTCGACCCCGACGGGTTGAGCACCATCGAATCGACCTGCAGGTCGGTGGTGGGCGCCCACGAGAGCACGGCGCCGTTGGATGCCGACACCGCGGCGAGGTTCTTGCGCGTCTGCCCACCGGCAGCACCGATGAGGCCTCCGAAGTACACCGTGGAGCTCGTCGCGACGATCGCGTTCACGTACGAACCGCCGATCGCGGGCTTGAACGTCGTGAGCAGAGCTCCCGTCGCGACGTCGAACGCGGCGACGTTGAAGCGGCTTTGACCATCGACCTGAGTGAACGACCCACCGACGTAGAGGGTGTTGCCGTCGGGCGAGACCGCGAGCGCCTTGACGGTTCCGTTGATGACGGGCGCGAACGAGGTCGCCACGCCGGTGTTGATGTTGTAGGCGAGGATGTTGCTGCGCGGCATGAGGTTGTTCCCCTGGCCGGCACCCGCGGGCCGTGCGTTGGAGAAGCTTCCCCCGGCGAAGACCGTGTCACCGGCGATCACCTGCGCCCACACGACACCCGAGTCGATCTGCACGGTCGGCAACGGGTCGGTCGACACCGTCGATGCGTTGCGCTGCTCGATCGGCGCCGGACCGGTGGTCGACACGGCCGACGCGGGCGCCGCGATCCCCACCACGGCCCCAGCGGCCACGACGGCCGAGACCGCCACGCCTGCAACGATCTTGCGCAGATTCCACGCCCCAGCGTTCATCTTCTTTTCCTTCACCCCAGTGGAAGTCCGTCAGCTCACACGTCGCCTGTGAAGAGCGCGATCGGCGCTCCGGCGATGTATTCGACGGTGACCTGCAGAGAGTCCCGCTCTTCGGCGGGGAGTCGGAACACGTAGATTCCGGAGGCCTCCTCACCCGGCTCGAGCGAGCCGAGGAAGGGGCTATACGGCTCCGACGTCGTCGCCTGGCCGTAAGAGTCCTTTGATCCGGTGACCGACACCATCGCCGTGCTCAGGTCGATGGACTCGCCGGAGTCGTTCTCGACGGTCAGCGTCAGAGCGACCGCGGGACCGGCGATCTCGCCGGGCGTCTCGGCCTTGACCTCGAGCTGCTCGACCTCGGAGACCGTGACGTTGACGCCCCCTTCGAGTTCGGCGGTGTCGCCGAGCTCCGCCTCCTGTGTCGGGCCCGGATCGACCGGCTCGACCGTCTCTTCGATCGAACCGCCGTTGGGCGCCGGAACGGTCGCCGTCGGCAGCGGATCGGAGTTCTGCGTGCCTGGCGTCGGCTCAGCCGGCGCGCACGCGGTGATCGCGAGTGCGCAGAGGGTCGCCCCCGCGACCACCGCACTCAAACGAATAGAAAGACGCCTCAGCGTCGCTCGCTGCCCCACGTTCATCCCCCAGATGCACTTCGCCACGTACGCACCCAACGCACGAGACGATCCCAGATGTGTCGCGCAAGCCAGTTCCCGCTGGCATGCGCCTATATCCCCGCGTTGACTATATCAGCGGAGGACACTTCGTGAACCTCAGGAATTGCGCAAGGAAATCCGGAGTTACACGGGCACGCGCACGGACGGACGCAAGGGGTCCGAGACCACCACCGGGTGATCGTCCACTCCGAACCGGGTGCTCGCGTCAGTCATCGAGGTCTCCAGTCGGAGCGTCGGACCGGCGAGCTGTTGCGCGATCTCGGGAAAGCTCGAGTAGTGCGGCGCGAGGAGGTGCGTGCTGCTCGCGAGGAGGTAGAGGTCGACGACCGATGAGATCAGGGCCGCCTTCGTGTTGTAGCCGCCCTTGTCACTGAGCGCGACCGTCCCCGGCACCGCGTCGAAGACCTGCTCCTGCGCTTCTGCGGTGTCGGCGGAAAGGAAGAACCGGATGCCGGGATGCTCGTCGCTGACCTGCTTCATGCGCTCGATGTACCAGCTCACGGGCGAGTGCCGGAGTGTCTCGGTGTTCGACACCGCGTGCGCGCGCACCATCACCCCGACGTAGGGACCACCCTCGAGGTGCTGCGAATAGAACGACTCGACCCGCCCCGCGATCGAGGGCACCGGAGTGAGCGACTGCAGCTCTTCTCCCCAGGCCGTCGCGCCGGGCGGAAGATGCAGCGCGTGCGCGGTTCGCACCTGCCAGACCCGATCATCGCGACCGGCTGCCAGCCAGGTCAGGTCGTGAGATCGATACGGATGCCGCGCCGAGAGCAGACGCGAACGGAGGGTGCTGATGCGCTTCTCGCCGAATTGCCACAACTCGTCGAAGGTGGCGCCGAATGTGTCGCCCGTAGGCCAGACATACGCGAAGTCCCGCTGCGCCCATCGAGCGAGGGAGCGCGAGCCGAGCGTGACGCGCAGCCGGTTGCCGAGGCCGTGACGCTTGCGCGTGACCGCGACCACCGTGCCGGCAGTCAACGCGTCACCGCCGGGACCCGCCGCTGATGCCGCATGTACGCGAGACCCGACAGGGTTCCGCGCGCCGCGGGGACGATCGTGCGCCCGGGGTGAAGCAGCTGACGGCGGCCGCCGCGCATCAGGATCTCCCACGCCGCCGGCACCGCGCGCCGGGTCCACCGGCGCTGCCCGGCACGGTCCAGATGCTGTGCGGCGAAGACGAGCCGATTGCGCACGTTATAGAAGTAGTACACCGCCGACTTGCCCTCGGCGCGGCCTTCCTCGGACTGCGTGCCGCCCGCGCTGTGGACGGCCCGCACCCCGTGGTCCACCCGCAGATGCGCTCCGGCACGTGCCGCCCGGACCGACAGGTCGACGTCTTCCCAGTAGAGGAAGTAGTCGTCGTCGAAGCCGCCGACCCGCTCCCACAGTTCACGGCTCACCGCGAAGCACGCGCCGCTCAGCCACAGGGCCGACTGGGCGTAACGCCGGCCGTCCCGGATGCGTCGCATCGACCCGGTCTCGAGGTCCAGCTCCATCTCGGACGAGAAGTGGCCTCCGTCGGGGCGCACCACGAGGGGGGCGATCACGGCGTCGGGCTCGGCGAGCACGGCGCTCGACAGGCGCTCGACACCATCGCCTTCGAGGTAGGCGTCGGGGTTCAGGAGGACGTAGGCGGAGGCATCCGATTCAGCCGCCCTCTGCGCGGCGGCATTCATGCCGGCGCCGAACCCGAGGTTGTGCTCCGGACACACGAGCTGCCATCCCTCGCGGGAAGCGATCTCGCGAATCGCCGCGCGCTCGTCGTCGGTCGTGTAGTTGTCGACGACCACCACGACGGCGTCGTCGGGCAGCGCGGTGCGGCGGAGATTGTCGAGCACCATCCCTGACGAGCCGTAGCTCACCACCAGGACGGCGGTCCGTCCGGCCGTCACGGCGCGACGGTCTCGCGGTCGAGGCGCACCATCTGCCGGAACCAGGTGACGGCGGCGAGCACGAGAAAGGCCGAGCACGCCACGAGCAGCAGCGAGTACACGCCGAAGAACACCACCGGCCAGCCCCAAAGAACGAACGCAAGCATCAGGATGCCGTAGTCGGTGGGTAGCAGGAGGACTGAGCGCAGTGCACCTCCGCCACCGGTGCTGTGCGCCGACGCCACACCTTGCTTGCCCTTCAGCAGGTCGTTGAGGATCATCGCGAAGAAGGTCGTGTTCGCCACGATCGTGAACGCCACCGGCACGAGCAGCCAGGTCTGCGGGATGTCGTCGGATCGGCTGAGACCCACCAGGACGGCGAGGTGCAGCGACGAGATCTTGATGGCGTCGACGAAGTGGTCGAGCCACTCGCCCGCGAGGGAGCCCCCTCCACGCAGGCGCGCGACCTGTCCGTCGGCCGAGTCGAGGGCGTACCCGATTGCGAGGAGCAGCCAGACGACGACTCCCAGCACGACCGAGGCCGGGACGATCGCGAGGAGAGCGATCCCCGTGAAGGTGAAGAGAGCGCTGATGAGCGTGACCTGGTTCGGCGTGAGTCCGATCCGATAGGCCACTGCCGCGAAGAGCCGGCCGACGGGCCGGTTGACGAACACCGAATAGGCGGGCGCCCCCCGCGCCCGGCCCTTCTGCGCGAGCCGCAGCCGCGCATAGGTCTGTGAGATGGATTCCACCCGGGACCTCCCCGAAAGTGACGGGCGTGATGGTGACAGTATGCCGGTTGCGCGCGGCGGCTCGCGCCACCGCTACATTGGCCTGGGGTGATGCGGATGCGGCAGATCAGGGTCATGCAGTCGTTCGGCGCACCCCGACCCACCACCAATCCGTACATCGTGATGCTCCAAGACGCCCTGCGGCGGACGCCCGGGATCGAGCATGTGCCTTTCTCCTGGCGCACGGCGCTGCTGGGTCGGTACGACGTCTTCCACGTCCACTGGGGCGACACGCTCCTCGCGGGACGCAACGCCGCCACCCGCGCCGGCAAGCGCGCAGCCTTGGCGGTGCTGCTCGGTCGACTGACCTTCACCCGCACCCCTGTCGTGCGGACCGTTCACAACATCACTTCGCCCCAGGGCACCCGCGTCGACGTCGCTCTGCTGAGGGCACTGGAGCGGAGGACGACACTTCGCATCCGCCTCTCGCCGACGACGCCCGACCCGCCGGGTGTCCCGTCCGTCCTGATCCTCCATGGGCACTACCGCGACTGGTTCGCCACGATGCAGAAGAAGGAGGCGGCGCCGAGTCGCCTCGCGTACGTCGGTCTCATCAAGCCGTACAAGGGCGTGGAGCAGCTGCTGGCGGCGTTCGAGGACGCGGCAGCCCAGCGCGAGGAGTTGCGGCTGACCATCGCGGGGCGGGCCGCCGACCCCGACCTGCGCGCGTCGATCCTGGCCGCGGCCGATCGCCTGCCCTCACTCGACACCGATCTGCGCTACGTCTCCGAGGAGGAGTTCGTCGAGATCGTCTCCGGCGCTTCCGCCGTGGTCCTGCCCTATCGGCACATGCACAACTCGGGGTCGGCCCTCGCCGCTCTCTCCCTGGACCGGCCGATCCTGGTCCCCGAGAACGAGACCACTCGGCTGCTCGCCGACGAGGTGGGGTCGGAGTGGGTGCACTTCTTCGCGGAGGACCTCACCGCCGACGCCCTGATCGGCGTCGCCGATGCCACGGCTGCGGGCATGGCCGGACGCCCCGATCTGTCGGGGAGAGAGTGGGACGCCGCGGGCTCGGCGCACGCCGACGCCTACCGCCAGGCGGTCGCCGTCCGTCGACGCTCGCGTCGGCCCGCCAGACCCGAAGGACACTGATGCTCGTCGTCGTCGCCATTCCGACTTTCCAGCGGCCCGCCGCTCTCCGCAGCGCGCTCGACGCCGTGGTGCCGCAGGCGCGAGAGGCGACCGGCGAAGACGTGTCCGTGCGAGTGCTGGTGGTGGACAACGACGCGGCGGCGAGTGGCCGAGCGGTCGCCGAGTCGTTCGCGGTGGCGTACGTCGTCGAGCCCACGCCGGGCATCGCGGCGGTCCGCAATCGCGCGGTCGAGGAATCGTCCGACGCAGACGTGGTGGTCTTCATCGACGACGACGAGGTGCCCGAGGAGTCGTGGCTGCACAATCTCCTGCGGGCCCACGCCGAGACGGGGGCGCACGCCGTCGCCGGACGTGTCGTGACCCGCTTCCCGGACGAGGTCGAACCGTGGGTGCGCTCGAGTGGCGCTTTCATCAGGCCGACGCGCGCGGATCGGCAGGCGATGACGGAGGCTGCCACCAACAACCTCCTGCTGGACCTTCGTCTGATCCGTCCGCTCGGACTTCGCTTCGACGAGCGGTTCGGGCTGACCGGCGGGAGCGACAGTATGTACACGCGACTGCTCGTGGCACGCGGGGGCACGATCAGATGGGCTGAGGACGCTGTCGTCGTCGAGCAGGAGGAAGCGGCGCGCTTCAACCGCGCGTGGGTGCTGATGCGGACGTTCCGTTTCGGCAACACAGCCGCCCGCGTCGACATCGCGCTGGCGGGCTCGCCGTGGCGTCGGCTCGCCGCGAGGGTGCGCATGTGCCTGCGGGGCGGGGCTCGGGTCTGCGCAGGCGGCGCCCGCTGGGCGTGGGGCGTGCTCTCGCGCTCGCTCGTTCATCGCGCCCGGGGTCTTCGCACGGCGTATCGAGGCGCGGGGATGATCGCGGCCGCCGTCGGATACGCACACGATGAGTACGGGCGTCGACGCAAGGCGACCGCCTGACGTGGCCGAACGCACTGATGGCCCCCGCTCGAGAGCGGGGGCCATCAGTCGCAGACGGAGTCTTTACCTCCGCACGTAGGTGTTCATCGGGAGGCCCGTCGCGCCCCACACGTTGGACGTGAGAGCGGGAGCGTTGGCCGAAGGAGCGATCACCGCGCACGACGCGTGCTCACGCTCCGGCCCGAACACGTTAGCCGAGAGAGCCGGTGACACCACGCTCGGGGTGGGCGCGATGTTGACCGTGCAGGCACCACCCTGGAGGTAGTTGTCGACGATCTTGATCGAGCCGAGCTTGGCGCGCGACGTGTCCTGCGAGATCATGATGGCCGCGTTGTGCGCGTCCTCCATGCGGTTGCCCTGGAGCACGATGTTGGTTCCCGCCTGGATCTGCACCGAGTCGTCATGCGTCGGCGTGCCGTCCCGCAGCGGATCGGTCGACGAGTACGTCGTGTCGTGGAGCCACGAGTCCTTGACGGTGACATTGCTGCCCAGCACGCGGATCGGGTCGACGACGCGATGCACGTCGACACGGATCGCCGTGAAGTTGCTGCCGAAGATGCCGTTCCAGGTGGTGTTCTCCACCGCCGCCGCGATCTCGGAGTCGACGATCGTGAACGGCGCACCCGACACGATGTTGTTGACCAGACCCACCGAGCGCGGCGTGGACGTGCCGACGATCTTGGAGTTCTTGATCACGACGCCGGGGGCGTTCACGGTGATGATCCCGCGAACCTCGAGACCGTCGATCACCGTGTTCGGTTCGTTGATCGTGAGGTCACCGTTGTGGACCTTCAGCGTGACTCCCGCGGGGACACCCGTGTTCGAAGCATCCGGATACCCGGTCGACGGAGCCGGAGCCGGAGCGGGTGCAGGCGCCGGGGTGGGGGTCGGCGTCGGGGTCGGCGTCGGCGTCGGGGTCGGCGTCGGGGTCGGGGTCGGCGTCGGCTCCTCGGGGGCGCTCGGCGACGGGGTCGGCGTCGGCTCCACCGGGGTCGTCGGCTCCGGCGTGGGGGTCGGCTCCGGGTCCGTCGTGGGATCCGGCTCCGGGGTCGGCGCGGGGGACGGCTCAGCCGGCGCGGCGGGCGCAGGCGTCGAGAGCGACGCGGAGCGATCCGTGACAGTGGCGGTCATGCCGGGCGTCGACGTCGAGACGTAGAAGCTGTAGTCCGCTTGTCCTGCCGCGGTGAGGGGCTTGTTGGAGTCGGAGTAGGTGACGACGGTCGTCTGACCCGCGACCTTCACGGCCCCCTTGAGCGCCGTCGCAGAGTCGCCGGAGATGCGGAAAGACAGCTTGACGGCCTTCCCGGCTGCCAGCTTGCCCGCCGCGAGCCGGGCGCTGCCGAGCGGAGTGAGCGTCTCGGTGCTGCCGCTTCGCGTGGACTTCTTCAGAGAGACCTGAACCACGCCGGTCGGGTAGACCCGCGACTGCAGGACGTATGCGCCGGCCGTGTTCGACCGAAGTCGGAGTGCCGTGTAGGTTCCACTCCCCGACTTCGGGAGCTTCGGGAGGACGTAGGTCACGGAGGCGACACCTTCGGTGCCGTTGCCTCCGATGGACACGACCTTCGTCGATCCGGGCTTCAGTGTGAGAGTCGTCGAGGCCGTCGCCGCATTCGAGATGCCGAACACACCGCCTGTCGCGAGAGCGACGGCGGTGATGATGGCGATGATGCGGGAGTTTCTCTTCTTCTTCTTCTGGATTTGGCGTAGGGACGATCGAGTAAGCACAGGCCACCTGGGGAGTCGTGCGCGAGGTTTCGGGTTCTGCCTGGGGAGCAGCTATCGCGCGTGGTCGGGTCGTGGAAGCGTAACTGAATCGTGACTGTTTTCCCGAATAGCTGAGAGAAATCTCATTGTCAAGCGTTTACCGCGCGCGCCGCAAGACATTCCTGAAAAATCGATGGGAATTCCTGAGGTAACCCCAAGGAAGTCTTCCTGTATCGCACGCCCCGTGGCATGTGTACGATGCTCGCCAATGGCATCCGGTCACCCTGGGGAGGTGCATCGATGCGAACGCATCCGATGTGGCGTGCACGTGCAGCGGCAACGCTGGGGACGCTGGCACTGAGTACGGCGCTGATTGCGGCGCCCGCGGCGGCCCAGGCGAGCGGTGCTCCACCGGCGACGCCGGTCCTGGTGGCACCGGCGAACGGCGGCACGTCCGCGCCCAGCTCGTCGCTCAGCGTGCGAGCGAACGACCCTGACGACACATCGCTCCAGGTCACGTTCCATGCGGCAGCCCGGGGCACGGTCGAACCGGGCGCGGGTGGCGCACCGTTCACGTTCCTCGTCATCCCCGACACGCAGAACTACGTGCTCACGACCACGAACACACCCCTGCTCCAGGCGCAGCTGCAATGGATCGTCGACAACAGGTCGTCGCTGAACCTCGCGTTCGCGGCAGGGCTCGGCGATATCGTCGACAACCGCCTTTCCGACGCACAATGGGGCCGCGCGACGACGAGCATGGCGATCCTCGACAATGCGGGCATCCCGCATTCCGTGATCCCGGGCAACCACGATTACGACCTCGCCACCGGCGACTTCTCGAAGTACAACCAGTACTTCCCGGTGAGCCGGTACCGGGATGCCTCGTGGAACTCGGCCAACGCCTCCTACGGCGGCTACTACGGGCAGAACCAGTTCGGCCCCGACGCCGCCGACCGCCAGAACATGAACAACTTCGCGCTGTTCCAGGCGGGCGGCATGAAGTTCCTCACCCTGAACCTCGAGCTGAACCCGCCCGATGACGTGCTGGCCTGGGCCCAACGCGTGCTCGATGCGCACACCGACCGGCGCGTGATCGTGAGCACCCACAGCTACGTCACCGTCGCGGGGGCCCTCAGCAACCAGCAGCTGCGAACGGATGTCGCGGGCAACAGCGGCGCGCAGATCTGGCAGAAGCTCGTCCGAAAGAACTGCAACATCTTCCTCGTCGTGAACGGGCACTTCACGGACGGCCTCGACGGCGAGGCGAACCGCACCGACCTCAACGACTGCGGGACGCCCGTGCAGGCTGCGCTGAGCGACTTCCAGGGGCGACCGAACGGCGGCGACGGCTGGCTGCGGTGGTACACCTTCACGCCCGCGGCGGGGACGATCACGGCCACCACCTACTCGCCGACGCTCAACCAGTACGAAACCGACGCCGACAGCGCATTCTCCTGGAACTACGACATGACCGCGCCGGCCGACCTGCCGGTCGTCGGTCAGCAGAACGTGTCCGCCGGTGCCGTCGCGTCGGCCCCCCTGCCCGACGTCCCGGCGGGCACCGTAGTGGACTGGTACGCGACGGTGAGCGACGGCACCAGCACCACCCGGGGGCCGACCTGGTCGACGACCGTGCAGAACCCCACGGCGGCGCCCCTCGTCTCCGACACCTTCACCCGCACCGTCGGCGCGGGCTGGGGAACGGCCGACACGGGCGGCGCGTGGACCGTCAACTCCACGACCAAGCTGACGGCAGCCGGGGGCGTCGGGCGGATCTCGTCGAACGCCGGCTCGACGCTCACCGCGACCCTGCCGGCCGTCGACACTCCGACGGTCGACGCGCAGGCGACCATCGCCCTCGACCGCATTCCCGATCGAGCTCTCACCCTGACGACGGCGGCGCGCCAGGTGGGCTCGAGCGCCTATGCCGCGCGGGTCATCGTGAACCCGAACGGCTCGTTCAGCGTCCACGCGATGCGCGACGGCACGGCACTCGCGGGCGGAACCGTGCTCGGGTCGACCCTCACCGCCGGCGCCAAGCTGCGCGTGCGGGTGCAGGCCGAGGGCACGAACCCGACGACGATCCGGGCACGTGCCTGGCTGGATGCCGCGGCCGAACCGACCTCGTGGACCGCAACCGCCACCGACGCAACGGCAGCCCTGCAGCAGCCAGGCGGTCTGCGAGTGACGAGCTACCTGAGTTCGTCGGCGACGAACGGGCCCGTGATCGTGTCGGTCGACGACGTCTCGGTGAAGCGGATCGGTGAGGAGCCGCCGCCTCCACCGCCGAACGTCCCCCCGACGGCCGACTTCACTTGGCAGGCGGACGGGCTCACCGTGACGGCGAACTCGTCGGGATCGTCCGACACCGACGGCACGATCACCGCACGCGCCTGGTCGTTCGACGGCGCCGCAGCGACCGGAACCACCGCGACGCACACCTTCGCGGCATCTGGAACCTACCCGGTCACCCTCACCGTCACCGACGACGACGGCGCCACCGGGACGATCACGAAGAACGTCAATGTGACCGCACCGCCACCGCCTACGGGCGCCATCGCGAGGGACCAGTTCACCCGAACGGTCGCGAGCGGCTGGGGCACCGCCGACACGGGCGGGGCCTGGACCGTCAACTCGACGGCGAAGCTCACCGTCGGCGGGGGTGGAGGTCGCATCTCGGCGAACGCCGGATCGACGCTTCTCGCCACCCTGGGCGGCGTGAGCTCCTCGGCCCTCGACACGACCGTGGCGGTATCGCTCGACCGGATGCCGAACCAGTACATCAACCTGTCCGTCGTGCCACGCGTGGTGGGCACCTCGTCGTACGGCGCACGGCTGCGGGTGAACCCTAACGGCACGGTCCTGCTGCAGAACGTGCGCGCTGACACGGCGCTCACCGGCAGCTCCAGCGCCGGTGGCCTTCTCGTCACCGCCAACGCGCGCGTCAACGTGCGGGTGCAGGTCGAGGGCGCGTCGCCGACGACCATACGTTCGCGCGTCTGGCTGGACGGCACGCCCGAGCCGTCCACCTGGCAGGTGACGAGCACGGACTCCACCGCCGGATTGCAGACCGCCGGGTCGCTGCGCCTCGGCGCGTACCTGAGCTCGTCGGCCACGAACGGGCCCGTCATCGTCTCGTTCGACGACCTGACCGCTTCTGCGATCCCCTGACCGGCGTCGGCCCGGCAGCACACGGCGAGAACAGTGCTGGCGGGTCGGCGCTTCCACCCGCTATGCTGGCGGAGTCGCGGTGGGGACCGCGGCATAACTGGGGAAACAGGCGATGGGGATCGCCGAGATGAGTTCTGGGGGCTCAATCAATGGCTCAGCGTATCGGCTATGCCGCGGGTGCATTCGACCTCTTCCACGTCGGGCATCTGAACATCCTTCGTCACGCGAAGGAGAACTGCGACGTCCTGATCGCAGGCGTCGTCAGTGACGAGATGCTCCGCGCGGTGAAGGGCATCGAACCGGTCATCCCGACCCTCGAGCGCGCTGAGATCGTCCGGCACGTCCGCTTCGTCGACGACGTCTACATCGAGACGGTGCCCGACAAGCTCGACGTCTGGCGCGACGTGGGGTTCACCCACTTCTTCAAGGGCGACGACTGGCGCGGCACCGAGAAGGGCGACCGTCTCGAGCGGGAGTTCGCCGAGGTCGGCGTCGAGGTCGTCTACTTCCCGTACACCGTCCACACCTCGAGCACCGCGCTGCGGCGAGCGCTCGAGACCATCTCCGGCCCCGATCGCGGCGAGCTCGCCGCGGCGGGCCGGCACTGACCTTCCGCCCCAGGCGGCGGAAGCCGGCAGAGTCCTCTCGCACGAACTGACTCGGCCCCAGACGGCTCCACCCCGACGCGCCCCGCGCCCCTCCCAGAGCGCGGCGGCTGATCCCCCACCGTCGGGGTGGGGCCGTTCTTCACGCGCTGGAGATTCCGGATGCCGCGGGCCGCGGCATCCGCTCGATCACAGCTCGCCGGGCGACATCGCCTGCGCGTCGAGCTCTTCGACGAACCGGCGGGCCCGCGTGGTGTCGGCCCCCGCCTTGCGCGGCGCGTACACGACGAGGGAGTGGAAGACGAAGCGCACCACGAACGCGACGACCAGCGTGAGGCCGGTGGCGAGCACCGCCGAGATGTGCCACGTCTCGACCAGCAAGGCCATGATCGGGATGCGGATGAGCGCCTCGGCGTTGTTGAAGCCGAACGACTTCGCGAAACGCATCCATCCGCCCGATGCCGCGGCCCTCATGTCGTGGAACACGAAGCGCTCCATCAGCAGGAAGTTGCCGATGATGGTGGTCTCGGCGGCGACGATCGCCGCGACGATGTAGTCCACGCCGAGCTGGGTCAGCGCCCACACGATCGCGAGGTTGACGACCGCCCCCAGCGCGCCGATGACGGCGAAGAGCGACATCTTGCCGAACCGCAGGGCGGTGAGCTGCGCCACGAAGTGCAGGCCCTGACGCATCGACGCCTTCGACTCGCCGGCGTGACGGTCGGCGAAGTCGAACGGCACCTCGGCCACGCGCAGGTTCTTGCGCGCGAGGATCTCGAGCAGGATCTTGAAGCCGCGCGGCCGGAGGTGGGCGGCATCGACGGCGCGGCGGTCGACGAGGAAGAATCCGGTCATCGGGTCGCTGACGTCGCGCAGCCGGATCGGGAACATCGCCCGCGTGAGGGCGGTCGCCGCTCTCGACACCATGATGCGTGTGCGGTCGGCCAGACCCGTCGCCGTGCCGCCGCCGGCGTACCGGGAGGCGACGACGACGTCGGCGTCGCCGTCGAGGAAGCGCCGGTACAGCACGGGGATCAGCTCGGGCGGATGCTGCAGGTCGCCGTCGATGACGACGCACACGTCGGACTCGGCCAGCGCGAGACCCTCGACGACCGCCGTGCCGAGGCCCCGCGTGCCTGACGACCGGTGAACGAGACGCACGGGAAGGGACGCGGATGCCGCGACCGCCCGGATCTCATCGGGAGTGTCGTCGGTGCTGTCGTCGACGAAGACGATCTCGGCCTCGATCCCCTCGATGGCCGCCGTGACACGACGCACCAGCTCCGCGACGTTGGGAGCCTCGTTGTACGTGGGAACGATGATCGACAGGTGCACCGCGTCCCATCGTCGCATGCCGCGGCTGAGAGGCGGATGCGGTGTGGATGGCCGTCGCGCCGTGGCGCGGGCGTCCGGCGCCCGTCCAGGCTGGGTCCGGGAGAATAGAGGTATGACTTCCCCTTCGACGATCACGATGTTCGGCGCCGATTGGTGCCGTGACTGCGTCCGCACCAAGCGCCAGCTCGACGACCTGGGCATCTCGTACGAGTACGTCGACCTGGTCGCCGACCCCGCGGCCGCCGACGTCGCCCGCGAGATCTCGGGCCGCACGAACATCCCCGTCGTGGTGTACCCGGATGCCTCGCACCACGTCGAGCCGTCGAACGCCGACGTCGAGGCCAAGCTGCGCGAGCTGTCGCTGATCTGACCCGTCCCGCACCGCTGCGGCCCTGACGAAGCCGGCGACCGCCTCGTTAGGGTTGTCTGCGTGAGCGAAGGCGTCGAGCGCAACACCCGGACCATCGAGGGAACGGTCGTCACCGACTTCGCCGACCGCATGAGCTACGGCGGGTATCTCGACCTCGACACGCTGCTGTCGGCTCAACGCCCGCTCAGCGACCCCGAGCACCACGACGAGCTGCTGTTCATCATCCAGCACCAGACCACCGAGCTGTGGCTGAAGCTGGTGCTCCACGAACTGGCCGCCGCCTGCCGACTGTTGCGCGGCGATGAGCTCGCCCCGGCCCTGAAGTGCATCGCGCGGGTCAAGCACATCCAGAAGACGCTCACCGAGCAGTGGTCGGTGCTCGCCACCCTGACGCCCGCCGAGTACGCGCAGTTCCGGGGTGTGCTGGGAAACGCCTCGGGCTTCCAGTCGGCCCAGTACCGCGCGGTGGAGTTCACCCTCGGCAACAAGAACGCCGCCATGCTGCGCGTGTTCGCGTCCGATCCGCTGTCCCACGAGCTGGTGGAGCGGGCGCTCCGGGCGCCGAGCCTCTACGACGAGTTCCTCGGGATGCTGGCCCGCTCGGGCTACCCCATCCCGGCGGAGGTGCTCGAACGCGACGTCACGCAAGCCTGGACGTTCACCCCCGAGCTCGTCCCGCTGTTCGCCGAGATCTACGCCGACCCGCAGTCGCATTGGGCGGCGTACGAGACGTGCGAGGAGCTGGTCGACCTCGAGGACAACTTCCAGTTCTGGCGCTTCCGTCATCTGAAGACGGTCGAGCGCATCATCGGCTTCAAGACCGGCACCGGCGGGTCGAGCGGCGTCCCCTTCCTGCAGCGCGCCCTCGAGTTGACGTTCTTCCCCGAACTCTTCGCCGTGCGGACGGAGATCCGATGAAGACGCCAGGATCGAGCCGGTTGTCGAGTAGTGCCGCGCAGCGGCACGTATCGAGACATGCGGTACGGACCGAGATCCGATGAGCGACCCACAAGCGGTGCGCGATCTGCTCGGTCCGATGGCGGCCCTGTGCCACCGCGCGATCACCGGCGAGCACGGCGTCTCGCTGCCGCCGCTCGCCGACCACCACGTGCACCTGCACCTCATCGACGAGCACGCGCTGCCCGGCGGCGGAATCGCGGCGGTCCTCGACCTGGGCGGCGACCCGGTGCAGCTCGCCCGGCGCGGGCACGGCCTGCCGCACGTCGCCTACGCCGGCGCGTTCCTCACCGCCCCGGGCGGTTACCCGTCGGGCCGTCCCTGGGCGCCCGACGCGATCTCGCGGTTCGTGACGGGACCCTCGACTCACCCCGGCGAGCCCGGCGGAGCGGCCACCGCGGTCGACGAGCAGGCGTCGTTCGGGGCATCCGTCATCAAGGTCGCCCTCCACGCGGCCGCCGGGCCGGTCTTCGACCCGACCACGCTCGCCGCCGTGGCCGCCAGCGCGCATGCGCGGGGGCTTCCGGTCGTGGCGCACGTCGAGGGCGACGGGATGACGCGGCTCGCGCTCGATGCCCGGGTCGACGTGCTCGCGCACACGCCGTTCAGCGAAGACCTCGACGCCGACCTGATCGCGCGGGCCGCGGCATCCGGTCAGCGGTGGATCTCGACGCTCGACATCCACGCCGGCGACCCCGCGGCCGCCGAGCGAGCCGTCCGCCACCTGTCGGCGTTCGTGTCGAGCGGAGGCTCGGTGCTGTACGGCACCGACCTCGGCAACGGCGACCGTCGCGTCGGCGTCCTTCCCGCCGAGCTGGCCGCGCTGCACCGGGCCGGACTGCGCGGCCCGGCGCTCGTCGAGACGCTCACCGACCCCTGGCCGGGCTCCGCCGTCGAGGGGGTCTCGACCTTCGTCCCCGGCCCGCCGCCCGCGACCCTCGACGACATCCCGGCGTGGCTCGGCGGCGCCGTCGTCGTCCCCACCGAGGAGCTCATCCATGACGACCACTGACCCGGACCTCGCGCTCACGATCGACCTCGAGCGCGAGGCATCCGCCCTCGACGCCGCCGACCCGCTGCGGCGGTACCGCGACGCGTTCGTCGGATCGGAGACGTCGCTCGTCTACTTCGACGGCAACTCGCTCGGGCGCCCGCCGCGCGCCAGCGTCGAGCGCCTGGCCCGCTTCGCGACGGAGGAGTGGGGCGGGCGCCTCATCCGCGGGTGGGACGAATCGTGGATGCAGCTGCCGTTCGAGCTCGGCGACCGCATCGGGCGCTCGGTGATCGGCGCCGCCCCGGGGCAGACCGTGATCGGCGATTCGACCACGGTGCTGCTCTACAAGCTCGTGCGGGCCGCGTTCGACGCGCAGCGGGCCGCCGACCCCGCGCGGGTCGAGATCGTGATCGACCGCGACAACTTCCCCACCGACCGCTACCTCGTCGACGGCATCGCGCGCGAGCGCGGCGGGCGGGTGCGGTGGATCGACGTCGACCTCGCGGCCGGGGTCCGACCCGACGCGCTCCGCGCCGCGGTCGGCCCGCAGACGGCGGTGGTGATCCTCAGCCACGTCGCCTACCGGTCGGGATATCTGGCGGATGCCGCGACCCTCACCGCCATCGCGCACGACGCCGGCGCGCTCGTGGTGTGGGACCTCTGCCACTCGGCCGGCTCCGTGCCGGTCCGCTCCGACGAGTGGGGCTTCGACCTGGCCGTCGGCTGCACCTACAAGTACCTCAACGGCGGTCCCGGGTCGCCGGCGTTCGTCTACGTCGCGGCCCGGCATCAGGAGACGCTCGCGCAGCCGATCCAGGGGTGGATGGGCGCCGCCGACGTGTTCGCGATGGGGCCGGACTATCGGCCCGCCGAGGGCATGCGCCGGTTCCTCTCGGGCACCCCGCCGATCGTCGGCATGCTCGCCATGGAGGACACGCTCGACCTCATCGACGACGCCGGCATGCCGGCGATCCGGCGGAAGTCCGTCGCGCTGACCGAGTTCGCGGTGCGGGTGACGGACGAGGTCCTGGCGCCGCTCGGGGTGACGGTGGCGTCCCCCCGCGATGCGGCGGAGCGGGGCGGGCACGTCACGCTGTCGCACCCGACGATGCGCGCGGTGACGGCCCGCCTGTGGGAGGGCGACATCATCCCCGACTACCGCGACCCGCACGGGCTGCGGATCGGCCTGTCGCCGCTGTCGACCAGCTTCGCCGAGACCCTCACCGGCCTGCGCGCGGTCGCCGAGGCGGTGCGCGCCGAGGCGGGCTGACGTCGCGGCGCCGCGGCGGCTGACGTCGCGCGTGGGCGTGAAAGCGCGGGGACGAACGGGCGGTTCCGCGGCTCGGACGGCCCCCGGACGCGCGGATCTCCCCGCCGTTTCACGCCCGGCGCCTCAGCCGAGGGCCGACTGCCACCCCGGCAGCGTCGGAAACCAAGGAGACACGCCGCCCCGAACCCGCCGGCGACGCGGCGCGGCGGCGTGTCTCCTGCGATCCCGACAGCACCCGGCCACCGGCATCGAGTCGCAACAGCCCTGAGATCGCGTGCCAGGCGCGGGTCGTAGACTGAGACCCCCGCCCGAAGGAGAGCGCCCGTGCCGAAGGCCGCCCCGGTGACACCCGCCCCCGCGAGCGCCCCCGCGCCTGCCCCCGCCGCAACGGCCGCGCCCCGCCGCGCCCCCGCACCCGGCCTTCCCGACAACACCCGGTCCGAGCTCGACGCGGCGATCGCACAGCTGCGCACCGGGTCGCGCACGTGGGCGCAGCTGACCCTCGACCAGCGTGCCCGGCTGCTCGAGCGGGTGCGCGCTGCCGTGGTAGCGGTGGCCGAGGAGTGGGCCGACGTCGCGGCCGTGTCGAAGGGGCTCGAGGCGGGCCACCCGCTTCGCGGCGAGGAGTGGCTGTCCGGTCCGTACGCGACCCTCGTGGCGCTCGACGCCTACCTCGACACCCTCGCGGCGCTCGCGCGGGGCGAGAGCCCGCTGAAGAACGTGAAGACGGATGGCGCGCCCGGCGGCCGACGGCGGGCGCACGTGTTCCCGCTGAACCCGATCGACGGCGTGCTGCTCTCGGGGTACACCGGCGAGGTCTGGTTCGAGCCGGGCGCGACCGAGGCCGAGGTGCGGCGGAGTGCCGGGCTCGCGCAGCTCACCCCCACCGTGTCGGGCGGGGTCGGACTCGTGCTCGGCGCGGGAAACGTCACGTCCATCCCGGTGCTCGACGTGATGTACGAGCTGCTGGCGCACAACCGGGTGGTGATCCTCAAGGTGAACCCGACGCAGGACCCCCTGGTGCCGGTCTTCGAGCGCGCGCTCGCGCCCCTCGTCGAACCGGGCTTCGTGCGGATCGTGCGCGGCGGCGGCGACGTCGGCGCCTACCTCGCGGAGCACCGCGGCGTCGACCACGTGCACATCACCGGCGCGGCGCCGACGTTCGACACGATCGTGTGGGGCCCGTCGTCAGGGCCCGGCGCATCGGCCACCGCCCGCCGTCGCCGCGAGAACCGTCCGCGGCTGAAGAAGCCGATCACGGCCGAGCTCGGCGGGGTGTCGCCGATCATCGTGGTGCCGGGAGCGTGGAGCGACGCCGACCTCACGTTCCAGGCCGAGCACGTCGCCACCATGCGGTTGCAGAACTCCGGCCACAACTGCATCGCCGGGCAGGTCGTGGTCCTCAGTTCGGACTGGCCCCAGCGCGCGGCCTTCCTCGCCGCGTTGCGCACCGCGATCGACGCCGCGCCCGCCCGGCCGGTCTGGTACCCGCGGAGCGACGAGAAACTGGCGGCCGCGGCATCCGACTACCCCGACGCCGTGTGGTCCGGCGACGGCACGCGCGCGATCGTCGAGACCTCACCGGGCGACGGGGCCAGCGCGGTGCAGACGACCGAGTACTTCGCCCCCGTGCTCGGGGTGGTGTCGCTGCCCGGCAACGGCCAGGAGTTCCTCGACCGGGCGGTGGCCCACGCCAACGACGAGCTCACCGGCACGCTGGGCGCGAACGTGCTCATCGACCCCGTGACCCAGGCGGCGCTGGGCGACGGCTTCGAGCGGGCGATCGCCGACCTTCGGTACGGCACGGTGTCGATCAACTCGTGGACGGCGTTCGGCTTCCTCACCCCGACGCTGCCGTGGGGCGGCTTCCCGGGAGCGACGCCCGTCGACGTGCAGAGCGGCATCGGCATCGTGCACAACGCCCTGCTGCTCGACCGCATCGAGCGTGCCGTCACACGCGGACCGTTCCGGCCCTTCCCGCGGTCGGCCGCGCCGCGCTCGCTGGGCGCGTCGAACGGCCGGGCGTTCTCGGTGCTGCCGAAGCCGCCGTGGTTCGTGTCGTCGCGCACGGGCGCGCGGGTCAGCGAGGGCTTCACGCGGTTCCGCATGGACGGCAACCTCGTGAAGCTCGCCGCCACGCTCGTGCAGGCGTTCCGGGCATGAGCCCGCGCCCAACCGGCGCGCTCGTCGCGGACTACGTCGTCGTCGGCGCGGGCTCGGCCGGAGCGGCCGTCGCCGCACGCCTCAGCGAAGACCCGTCGGTGTCGGTCCTGCTGCTCGAGGCCGGTCCGCCCGACACGGCCCTCGAGCTGCACGTGCCCGCCGCGTTCTCGAAGCTGTTCCGGGGCCGGTACGACTGGAACTACGACACCGTTCCCCAGCCGGCGCTCGACGGGCGCACGGTGTACTGGCCGCGCGGCAAGACACTGGGCGGGTCGTCGTCGCTGAACGCGATGATGTGGGTGCGGGGCTTCGCCGCCGACTATGACGAATGGGCGGATGCCGCAGGCCCGGCCTGGTCGTGGAACTCCCTGGTCCCCTACTTCCGCCGCGCCGAGCGCACACAGGACGCGGCCGACGACACCCAGGGCCGCGACGGTGCGCAGTGGATCGAACGCCAGCGCGATCCACGACCCCACACGGCCGCGTTCCTCGAAGCGGCGCGCGAGATGGGGCATCCGGTCACCGCACCCAACCTCGCGCACGGGCAGGGTTTCAGCCAGACGATGGTGTCGCAGCGCCGTGGGGCGCGGGCGTCCACCGCGGACGCGTACCTGCGACCGGCGCGGCGGCGGCGCAATCTGCGCGTCGTGACGGACGCGCTGGTGCGCCGGGTGACCTTCGACACCTTCGGCGACGAGCCGCGGGCGACCGGCGTCTACGTCGAGATCGGCGGCGTCACGCGGCAGGCCGTCGCAGCGCGCGAGGTGGTGCTGTCGGGCGGCGCCGTCAACACGCCGCAGCTGCTCATGCTGAGCGGCATCGGCCCGGCCGCTCACCTCGCCGAGCACGGCGTCCCGGTGCTCGTCGACGCACCCGGCGTGGGGTCGAATCTGCAGGACCACCTCGTCGCCGGGCTCGCCCCCGAGGCCCGCGGCGGAACCCTCCATGGCGCCGAGCGCGTCAGCGAGCTCGCGCGGTACCTGTCGTCGCGGCGCGGGATGCTCACCTCGAACGTCGGCGAGGCGGTCGGGTTCGTGCGGACCGCCGTCGCCGACCGGGCGGGCGTGCCCGACGCGCTGCCCGACATCGAGATCATCTTCGCGCCCGTGCCGTACGTCGGCGAAGGGCTCGTCCCGACGCCCGGCGAAGGGCTCACGGTCGGAGCGATCCTGCTGCGGCCGAAGAGCCGCGGCACGATCCGGCTCGGGTCGGCCGACCCGCACGCCAAGGCCGTGATCGACCCCGGGTACCTCACCGACCCCGACGGCATCGATGAGGCGACGATGCTCGCCGGCCTCGCCGAATGCGAGCGGCTGATCGGCACCCAGGCGCTCCGGGCGGTGACGACCGGACGGTGGGTCCAGCCGGAGGGGGGCGAGTCGATGACCCCCGCCGAGCGCGCCGAGCTGTCGCTGCGCCGCTACTCGCACACGCTGTACCACCCCGTCGGCACGGCCCGCATGGGGACGGATGCCTCGGCCGTCGTCGACCCCGAGCTCCGGGTGCGCGGGATTACGGGGCTGCGCGTGGCCGACGCATCCGTCATGCCCACCGTGATCCGTGGCCACACCAACGCGCCGGCGATCGTGATCGGCGAGGTCGCCGCCGACCTGCTCCGGCGCTGACCTGTCGGTCGGCGCAGGAGATCAGCCGACGACAGGATCATCCCGGCGACAACGTCCTGCACCGGCCGAATCTCCTGTCGCCGACGAACGGCGGCGGATGCCTCGGCCCGGCGTGGCGGGTCAGCGACCGGTGCGGCGGCCGTTCTGACGCACGACCGAACCCACCATGAGCTTGCCCGCGCCGGTGCCTGACGACGAGGCCCGGCGACCCGGCGTGCGCGGGTTGCCCTGCGGCTGCGCCGAGCGGGTGTGACCGGCGCTTTGGTCGGACCGCTGGTGCGCCGCACGCGAACGCTCGCCGCCCTGACCCTGACCCTGACCGCGACCCGAACCCTGACCGCGACCCGAACCCTGACCGCGGCCCGCGTCTGCGCCGCGGCCGGTGCCCGACGGCCGGCCCGAACCCTGACCGCGCCCGGCGTCGCCGCCGCGGCCCGAACCCTGAGCACCGCGGCCGCCCTGGGCCGAGGCATCCGTCGCACGACCGCCGCGCGCCGCGCCGCCGGCGTCGCGTGCGGCGCGCTTGCGCTGGGCGTTGGCGCCCTGGCTGCGTCCGCCGCCCTGGACCGGCTTCTGCACCGGCTCGGGCTTCACGTACGGCGCGACCTCGCCGACCAGTTCGGCGACGGCCGGCGACTCGGCGTCGACGCGCACCGGGGCGGCCGAGATCGCCGCCTTGCGCAACAGCTGGGCGACGTCCTTCTCCTGGCCGGGGAGCACGAGGGTCACGACCGCGCCCTCCGCCCCGGCGCGGGCCGTGCGACCCGAACGGTGCAGGTACGCCTTGTGCTCCATCGGCGGGTCGACGTGGATCACGAGCTCGACGTCGTCGACGTGCACGCCGCGGGCCGCGACATCCGTCGCCACCAGCACCTTCGCGGTGCCCGCGGAGAACGCGGCGAGGTTGCGGTCGCGCTGCGGCTGCGACAGGTTGCCGTGCAGGTCGACCGCCGGGATCCCCTGCGACGTCAGCTGCTTGGCGAGCTTCTTCGCGTGGTGCTTGGTGCGCATGAAGAGGATGCGGCGGCCGGTGCCCGAGGCGAGCGTCTTCACGACGTCCTTCTTCGCGTCGACGTCGGCGAGCGTGAAGACGTGGTGCGTCATCGCCGCGACCGGCGAATGGGCCTCGTCGACGGAGTGGAGCACCTCGTTCTGCAGGAAGCGGTTCACCAGCTTGTCGACGCCGTTGTCGAGCGTCGCGCTGAACAGCAGCCGCTGCCCGCCCGAGGGCGTCGCGTTGAGGATGCGCGTCACGCCCGGAAGGAACCCGAGGTCGGCCATGTGGTCGGCCTCGTCGATGACGGTGATCTCGATCGCGTCGAGGTGGGCGTAGCCCTGCTTCATCAGGTCTTCGAGGCGGCCCGGGCAGGCCACGATGATGTCGACACCGGCGTTCAGCGCCTGCACCTGGCGGTTCTGGTTCACGCCGCCGAAGATGGTCGTCGTGGTCAGGCCGTAGGCCTTGGCGAGCGGGGCGAGCGTCGCGTCGATCTGGGTGGCGAGCTCGCGCGTCGGCGCCAGCACGAGGCCGAGCGGACGGCCCTTGCGACGCGAGCCGCCGGCGAGCGCGCCGCCGAGCCGGGCGACCATCGGGATCGAGAAGGCGAGGGTCTTGCCCGAGCCGGTCTTGCCGCGTCCGAGCACGTCGCGTCCCGCGAGGGTGTCGGGCAGGGTGTCGGCCTGGATCGGGAAGGGAGCGGTCTTCCCCTCCGCCGCGAGCGCGGCGACGAGGGGCTGGGGCACGCCGAGCGTGCCGAAAGTGACGTCAGTCATTCGAGAGTGTCTCCGGGCACGAAGATGCGCCCTGGTCGGTGGCCGGTGGCGGATCTCGCCCACGGGTCGCCGTACGAAAGATTTCAGCCGACGGCGTCTGCGCGGGCGGAACCCGGTGACGGCGGCGAGATGAGCGTTCTACGACGCAAGAAGCGCGAAGTCGCGCTGCAAGTGCTCCCAGCCTACCAGCCGACCATGTGCGTCCGCCGCGAGCGGCGGGTCGGGCTCTCCGGCGGACGAGAATCCAGGAGAAACGCCGGGCGGCGGCACGCGCGGCGGGCCGTGCGCGGCGTGTCTCCTCGTTTCTCGACGCCGCGGGCGTCAGACGTCGGCCGAACCCCAGCCGACCGAGCCGGGCGGGGCGGGCCGGCTCTCGGGCACCTCGACATCGGGTCCTTCGAGCGGTTCGATGTCGAAGGCTTCGCCGGTGACGGATGCCTCGGCCCCGGCCCCGGCCCCGGCCCCTGCCCCGGCCCCGGCCTCGGCCCCGGCCCCGGCCCCGGCCCCGGCTCCGGCCCCCGCCCCGACCGCCCCGGCCCCGGTGGATCCGGCCCCCGCCCCGGCCGCCCCGGCGAACCGGTCGGTGGCGGCCCGCAGGGCACGGGCGATGCCGGGCTCGGACGCCGAGTGCGAGGCATCCGGAACCATCACCAGCTCCGCCTCGGGCCACGCGCGGTGCAGGTCCCACGCGGTCATCGGCGGCGTGCACATGTCGTAACGGCCCTGCACGATCACGGCGGGGATGCGTCGGATCGCGTCGACTCCGGCGATGAGCTGCCCTTCCTCGAACCAGCCGCCGTGCATGAAGTAGTGGTTCTCGATGCGCGCGAACGCGGTCGCCGTCGCCGGATCGGTCATCGTGTCGACCAGGTCGGGGTCGGGCAGCAGGGTGAGGGTCGAGGCCTCCCAGCGCGTCCACGCGACGCCGGCGGGCACGTGCACCGCCGGGTCGGGATCGAACAGCCGGCGGTGGTACGCCTCGATCATGTGCGACCGTTCGAGGACGGGGATGGGGGCGATGAAGTCCTCCCACAGGTCGGGGAAGACCGCCGACGCCCCGCCCTCGTAGAACCACTCCAGTTCGTGACGGCGGAGCGTGAAGATGCCGCGCAGCACCAGCTCGGAGACCGCGTCGGGGTGGGCCTGGGCGTAGGCGAGCGCCAGGGCGCTCCCCCACGAACCGCCGAAGACCTGCCACCGCTGGATGCCGAGATTGCGGCGCAGCAGCTCGATGTCGGCGACGAGGTGCCATGTGGTGTTGTGGCGCAGGTCGGCGCGGGGGTCGCTGGCGTGGGGCGTGGACCGCCCGCAGCCCCGCTGGTCGAACAGCACGATGCGGTAGACGTCAGGGTCGAAGAAGCGCCGATGCCACGCCGACGTGCCCCCGCCCGGACCGCCGTGGAGGAAGACGACGGGTTTGCCGTCCGGGTTGCCGCTCTGCTCGAAGTAGACGCGATTGCCGTCGCCGACGATCAGCTCGCCGGTCGCGTACGGTTCGATCGGCGGGTAGAGGATCCCGTCGAGCTGCTCGTTCACAGCTCGCTCCCCGAGATGCCGAAGGTGTCGCACGCGCCGGGGCCCGAGCGGTACCCGGTCTGGAACCAGCGCTCGCGCTGCTCGCTCGAACCGTGGGTCCAGCTCTCCGGGTTCACGACGCCCCCGGACTCGCGCTGGATGTGGTCGTCGCCCACCGACCCCGCGGCGTTGAGCGCGTCGGCGATCTGCTGCGCGGTCGGCGGCTCGAGGAACGGCACCCCGTTCTCGTCGCGCTGCTCGGTCATGTCGCCGACCCAGGCTCCGGCGAGGCAGTCGGCCTGCAGCTCGATGCGCACGCCGTTGCTGTCGGGCCCCGTGCCGTTGTTCGGGTATCGCTCCATCACCCCGGCGAGGTTCTGCACGTGGTGCCCGTACTCGTGGGCGAGGACGTACAGCTGCGCGAGCGGGCCGGCGGTGGCGTCGAACTGCTGCCGCAGCAGCCCGAAGAACGTCGGGTCGACGTACACCGTCTGCTCCGGCGGGCAGTAGAACGGGCCGGTCTGGTTCGACGCCGTGCCGCACTGCGTGCCGGTCGAGCCGTCGACGATGATCAGCTGCGGTGGCTGGTACCCCTCGGCGGTCTGCTCCCAGTACTGATCCAGGGCGAGGGATGCCGCGGCCAGCCGGCAATCGTCGCGGGCGTTCGCGTCGGCTCCGGTCTGGCAGTTCTCGATCTGCGTCTCTTCGCCGCTGCCCACGGGAGCCCCGCCGACCAGGCCCGAGATGTCGGTGCCGGTGAAGAGCTGGAAAAGGAGCACGGCGATCGCGCCGATCCCGGCGATACCGCCGCCGGCGACCGCTGCGCCGCGGCCTCGACGTCGCGCGGTGTTGCCCCCGACGCTGGCGTTGTCGTTGAACGTCATGCGCAAACCGTACCCCCGGCGCCCGATGCCCACGAGGACGCTTGACACGGCAATAGGCTCTGCTCATGGCGAGCGAACCCCCCACCGGAGCGCCGTAGCGCCCATGGAGCTGCTCATCCTCGCGATCCTGGGCGTGCTCGTCATCGCCCTGGCCACGGCGGTCGCCCCGAAGCTGAACATCGCCGGACCGCTGATCCTGGTGCTCATCGGCATCGGCGTCGGGCTGCTGCCGTTCGTGAGCGTGCCGCAGATCAATCCCGAGTTCATCCTCGTCGGCGTGCTTCCTCCGCTGCTGTACTCGGCAGCGGTGGCGCTGCCGGCGATCGAGTTCCGGCGCGACTTCCGTCCGATCGCGGGTCTCTCGTTCGTGCTCGTCATCCTGAGCTCGGTGCTCCTCGGCCTCTTCCTCATGGTCGCGATTCCCGGGCTCGACCTCGCGATCGCCGTCGCCCTGGGCGCGATCCTGAGCCCGACCGACGCGGTCGCCACCTCGATCGTGAAGCGCCTGGGCGTCTCGGGCCGCGTGGTGACGATGCTCGAGGGCGAGAGCCTGCTCAATGATGCGACGGCCCTCGTGCTGCTGCGGACCATGATCGCCACTGCGGCGATCGCGACCGCGAACTCCGCGACCGAGGACGCCGAGGTGGGCGTCGGCTTCCTGCCGGCCTTCGCGTGGGGAGTGCTGGTCGCCCTCGTGGTCGGCGCGGTCGTCGGCTACCTGAACCTGCGCCTGCGGTCGCTGATCGGCCACTCGGCGGCCAACACGGCGGTCGGGTTCGTGATCCCTTTCGTCGCGTACATCCCCACCGAGGAGCTGGGTGGTTCGGGCCTCGTCGCGGCGGTCGTCGCCGGCATCGTCACCGGTCAGGGGTCGGCTCGCTGGTTCACCCCGGAGCAGCGGATGTCGGACGAGCACAACTGGCGCACCATCGAGCTCATGCTCGAGGGAGCGGTCTTCCTCATCATGGGGCTGGAGCTCAAAGAGATCGTGACGGGGAACGTCGAGCGCCACAACGGCATCGGCACGGGGCTGATGATCGCGGCGGGGGCGCTCGCGATCCTGCTGATCGTGCGCGCAGCCTACGTCGCGGTGCTCGTGGCAGCGCAGGGCAGACGTGCCCGCGGCCGCCGACGCGAACGGCTGGAGCAGATCGGCGAGCGGATCGACGAGATCTCGGCGTCGCCGACGCTGCCCACGCGCCGCGGCCGGCGGTCGGAAGAGCGGTCCACCGACGACCCCCGCGCGCGGCGACGACTGGCGTCGATGCGCAACCGGGTCGCCCGATCCCTCAGCGACCTCGACTACTACCAGGCCTCGCCGCTCGGCTGGAAGCACGGCGCCGTGATCGTGTGGGCCGGCATGCGCGGTGTCGTGACTCTCGCGGCGGCGCAGACGCTGCCCCGCGAAACGCCCGAGCGCGAGCTGCTCATCTTCATCGCGTTCTCGGTCGCCGTCGGAAGCCTGATGCTGCAGGGGTTCACGCTTCCGTGGGTGGTGCGGATGCTGCGCCTTCAGTCGAGCGGAGACTCGCCGCTCGATCGCGCCGAGCAGTTGGAGCTCGACGACCGGCTGCGGGAGGCCGCGGCATCCGCTCTCTTCGATCCCGCGCTCCGGCGCCGCGACGGCCACCCGTTCCCCGAGGAGCTGGTGACACGCGCCGGCAGCCGGCTCATCGACCCGCCCGACGACGAGACGACCGCCGCCGCCCGCGACCTGCTCGAACTGCGCCTGGTGCTGATCGACGCGATGCGTCGACGGCTCAACGAACTCTCGTCGGGCGGCGAGTTCAGCACGGCCGCGCTGCGCCACGCGCTCGCCGAGCTCGACGCCGATCAGCTGAGTCTCGAGCTGCGTCTCGATGACGAGGAGTAGTTCTCACCCTTCCCTCGACTCGCCAAGACACGCCGGTCTAAAACCCGGCGAGCGGCGTGTCTTGGCGACTCGGCCCTTGCCGTACGCACGCTCTCTCGACTCGCCAAGACACGCCGGTCTGAAACCCGGCGAGCGGCGTGTCTTGGCGACTCGGAGCGCTGGGGGAGAGAATGGACGCGGCGAAGGAGCGATCACGATGAACGGTGCGGGAGTGCCTGCCGACTCGGTGGCAGAACGCGACCCCGCCGTGCGCGCCGCCGACGCGGAAGGGCACGTCGATACCGCGCTGACGAGTCCGCTGCACCTGCCGCACGCGGCCGCCGAATGCCCGAAGTGCTTCACCGAGCTGCAGCGCGACCGCGACTGGTGGCTCGCCCGTCCGTCGGGCGCCCGGCTGGTCGGCCTCGTGATCGCCCGGGACGACATGCCGTCGGTCGTCGAGCAGCGCAACGAGCTGACCCGTTTCGGCGTGCCGATCGAGGGTTTCCGGCATCCGGCGCCCGAGACGCTGGAGAGCTGGGAGGAGCGTCTCGTGCGCCTTTTCGGCACGCTCCGCCGCGGCGACGTGCTCGTCGTCGCGAACGTCCATGCCCTCGGCCGTGACATCGACGAAGAGACCCGCACGGTCGCCGAGCTGCACCGCCGCGGCGTGGTGGTGAAGGTGCTCAGCCACGGCGGGCGCCACCTGTACGACGCCGGCCGCTGACCCCGGCGCCGTCGACCGTCGCGCGACGGTTCAGGCCCCGACGTAGGCGCGCAGGTGCTGGGCGGTGAGCGAGTCGCCGCGTGCCACGAGGTCGGCCGGGGTGCCCTCGAAGACGATCCGCCCGCCGTCGTGCCCGGCGCCCGGACCGAGGTCGATGATCCAGTCGGCGTGGGCCATCACGGCTTGGTGGTGCTCGATCACGATGACGCTGTTGCCGGCCTCGACCAGACGGTCGAGCATGCCGAGCATGTTCTCGACATCGGCGAGGTGCAGGCCCGTGGTCGGTTCGTCGAGCACGTAGATCGCACCCTTCTTCGCCATCGAGATCGCGAGCTTCAACCGCTGGCGCTCACCGCCCGACAGGGTGTTGAGGGCCTGGCCGAGCGTGATGTAGCCGAGGCCGACGTCGATCATGCGGGCCAGGGTCGTGCTCGCCGGTCCTTTGGTGAAGAACTCGGATGCCTCGGCCGCCGACATCGCAAGCACCTCGGCGATGTTCTTGCCGTCGAGCGTGTACTCGAGCACTTCGTCGCTGAAGCCGGTCCCGTCGCAGGTCTCGCACAGCGTCTCGACGGTCTGCGTGAACCCGAGCGTCGTGATGATCACGCCCAGGCCCTTGCACGCGATGCAGGCGCCTTCGGAGTTCGCGCTGAAAAGCGCGGGCTTCACGCCGTTCGCCTTGGCGAAGGCGGCGCGGATCGCGTCGAGGATGCCGGTGTACGTGGCGGGGCTGCTGCGGCGGGAGCCCTTGATGGGCGACTGGTCGACGACGACGACATCGTCGAACGCCGGCACGTTGCCGTGGATGAGCGAGGACTTGCCCGAGCCGGCCACTCCGGTGACGACGGTGAGGATGCCGAGCGGGATGTCGACATCGACCTGCTTGAGGTTGTGCTGCGTCGCGCCGCGGATCTCGAGGTGGCCCCGCGCGCTGCGGGTCGAGTCCTTGAGCCTCGCGCGGTCGTCGAGGTGGCGGCCGGTGATCGTGTCCGAGGCCCGCAGCCCCGGGACGTCGCCGGTGTACTGGATCTCGCCGCCGTTGCGTCCGGCCCCCGGTCCGAGGTCGACGATGTGGTCGGCGATCTCGATCACCTCGGGCTTGTGCTCGACGACGAGCACGGTGTTGCCCTTGTCGCGCAGCTGCTGCAGCAGCCGGTTCATGCGCTGGATGTCGTGCGGGTGCAGGCCGGCGGTCGGCTCGTCGAAGACGTAGGTGATGTCGGTGAGCGCCGACCCGAGGTGGCGGATCATCTTCGTGCGCTGCGACTCGCCGCCCGAGAGCGTGCCCGACGAGCGGTCGAGCGAGAGGTATCCGAGCCCGATGTCGACGAACGACCCGATCGTCTGGCGCAGCCCCACCATGAGCGGTGCGACCTCGGGGTCGTCGATGGTGTCGAGCCACGCGGCGAGGTCGGAGATCTGCATGGCCGCGGCATCCGCGATGCTCACGCCCCGGATCTTCGACGAGCGCGCCCCTTCGTTCAGTCGCGTGCCGCCGCATTCGGGGCACGGCATGAACTTCACCGCCCGCTCGACGAACGCGCGGACGTGGGGCTGCAGCGCGTCGCGGTCCTTCTGGAGCATGGACTTCGTGATCTTCGGAACGAGGCCCTCGTAGGTCATGTTGATGCCGTTGATCTTGACCTTCGTGGGCTCTTTGTAGAGGAAGTCGGCGCGCTCCTGCTCGGTGTAGTCCTGGATGGGCTTGGCGGGGTCGACGAAACCCGACTCGGTGAAGACCTTCACCATCCAGCCGTCGACGTTGTAGCCGGGGATGGTCAGCGCGCCGTCGGCGAGCGACTTCGTCTTGTCGTAGAGCTCGTCGAGGTCGACGTCGCTGGTCTCGCCCAGCCCCTCGCACCGCGGGCACATGCCGCCGGTGATCTCGAAGCTGCGGCGCTCCTTGACCTTCTGCCCGCCCTTCTCGAACGTGACGGCGCCGGCGCCCTTCACCGAGGGGATGTTGAACGAGAAGGCCTGCGGTGACCCGACGTGCGGCTGGCCGATGCGGCTGAACAGGATGCGGAGCATCGCGTGCGCGTCGGTGGCGGTGCCGACCGTCGAGCGCGAGTTCGCGCCCATGCGCTCCTGGTCGACGATGATCGCGGGGCTGACGTTCTCGAGAGCGTCGACCTCGGGCCGGTTCAGCTGCCCCATGAACTGCTGCACGAACGTCGGGTACGTCTCGTTGATGAGCCGCTGCGACTCGTTCGCGATGGTGCCGAAGACCAGCGAGGACTTGCCCGAGCCGCTGACCCCGGTGAACACCGTGAGCCGGCGCTTGGGGATCTCGACATCGACGTTCTTGAGGTTGTTCTCACGGGCGCCGACGACGCGGATGACCTCGTGCGAATCGGCGATGTGGGGTGCCTCAGCCATGGCGTCCTCTCGATCGATGCTGACGCTACATTCTGGCGGGCATCGCGGACACCGCGCTTCCTCGATCCTGCTCGATTCGCCGACTAGAGGGCTCTGGGTCACCGTTCGGGGCGTCGTTCGCCCGCGACACGCCGCAGAGCCCCGCGTGTCGTGCCGGGTCCACGCCCCGAACGACAAAAGGACCCGGTAAAGCGGATGCCTTGGCTCAGCGCTCCGCGTCGCGCTCGCGGGCGACGAGCTCGCGGACCGCCGGCGCCACCTCGGCGCCGAACTCCTGCAGCAGGTTCGGGTCGTCGCCGGCGAGGATGAAGGTGCCGATGCCCTCTTCGAGCGCCAGCTGAGCCAGACGCTCGGCGAACACGCCGGGATCGGCGGCGAGGCGCCCCACGTTGAGCAGACGCCGGATCTCGCGCGGGTCGCGGCCGACCGAGGCGGCGGCCTCGTCGATCGCGGCGTTGCCGCGGGCGAGATCGCCGGGCTGCAGGTACCCCAGCGACGGCAGCCAGCCGTCGGCCTTCCGGCCGGTGAGTCCGAGCATGCGCGGTTTGTACGCGCCGATCCAGATCGGGATGTCGTGAGCGGGGCGCGGCCCGCGCTTGGCGCCGTGCACCCGGTGGTAGCGCCCCTCGGTGAAGACACCACGCCGCTCGTCGGTGTTCCACAGCTCGCGGATCACGTCGATCGCCTCTTCGAGCGCCGTGACCGACTGCCCCGCGGTCAGGCGCCCCCCGCCCATCGCCTCGATGGCATCCCAGAAGCCGCCGGCTCCGAGCGCCAGATCGAACCGACCACCCGAGAGCAGGTCGAGGCTCGCCGCCGACCGCGCAAGAACGGCGGGCGGGCGGAGCGGAACGTTGAGCACGTTGGGCGCGATACGGATCGACGTCGTGCGGGCCGCGACGAAAGACATCAGCGTCCAGGTGTCGAGGAACGCGGGCTGGTACGGGTGGTCCTGGAAGGTGACGAGGTCGAAACCGGATGCCTCGGCCGCCTGCGACAGCAGGACGGGAACCTCGGGGTTCGCGGCCGCCGGGGTGATGAATGCGCCGAATTCGAGGGAGTGACCGTAGTCCACGGGGTGTTCAACCGATCGCGGGGGGCGGTTGTTCCGGCGCGATCACGCCGCCCGCCAGCATCCGTCGACATGGTCGTCGACCATGCCCGCAGACTGCATGAGGGCGTACATCGTGGTCGGCCCGACGAAGCGGAACCCGCGCTTGCGCAGCGCCTTGCTCATCGCGTCGGACTCGGCCGTGGTCGCGGCGACCTCGGCGAACGTCGCCGGACGCCGCCAGGTCGCGGGCGCGAACGACCACAGGAACGCGTCGAGGTCGCCGTCGTCCATCTCGGCGACGAGCCGCGCGTTGGAGATCGTCGCGAGGATCTTGGCGCGATTGCGGATGATGCCCGCGTCGCCCATCAGTCGCTCGACGTCGGCATCGTAGTAACGGGCGACGACCTCCGGCTCGAAGCCGGCGAACACCTCGCGGAAGCGCGGCCGCTTGCGCAGGATCGTGATCCACGACAGTCCCGCCTGGAACCCCTCGAGGCTCATCTTCTCGAAGAGCGCCCGGTCGCCGTGCAGCGGGACGCCCCACTCCTCGTCGTGATAGCGGCGGTACTCGGTGTCGTCGCCGACCCACGCACACCGCGCGACGCCGTCGGGCCCCAACCGGATGTCGCTCACCGCGCCAGCCTACGGGCGGCCCGCGACATCGCGCCGGACGGTCGGCGCACTCGGCCGACGGACTACCTCTTCTTCAGCGCCTTCTCGGAGACGGGGGCGGAACCGGATGCCGCGAGCGCGGCGTAGTACTGCCGCGCTTCGTTCTGGCGCTCGAGCTCGGCGCCCGACGCGATCGGCGCGCGGACGTGCTCCGGCGCGAACCCGTACGCATCGACCAGATCCTGCGCGTGCGGACGCAGGCGGGCGGCCAGCCGGTCGATGTAGCGACCGACCGCGGCCGCGCGCTGCGCCGACAGGCGACCGTTGATGAGGTACCAGGCCAGATGCTTCTCGATGAGGTGCAGACCGAAGAGGTCGCGCAGCCATGTCAGCACCCGGCGGGTGCCCGGGTCTTCGACGCGGCGGACGCCGTCGGTGAACGCCTCCCACTGCAGCAGCTCGCCGTGAGCACGCGCGGCCTCGATGAGCTCCGCCTGGTGCCGGTTGAACAGGTCGGCGGCCTCGGCCGAAGACAGCTTCGCGGCCGGACGCAGGGCGGTCGCGACATCCGTCACCATCTGCTGCACGCGGCCGGCGAGCAGGTCGTGCTGCTGGTCTTCGCGAAGGCCCAGCTCGACCGACCGGGCGGTCGACCCGAGGTCGGCGACGGACTGGCCCAGCTGACGCAGGCCCGCGCCGTGGAAGACCTTGCCCGCCGTCTGGCCGACGGCGTAGCGGGCGAGCTTCGCGGCATCCGCCCCCTTGAACTGGGTCGCGAAGTCGGCGAGGAGCCGCTTGCCGACCAGCTGGAGCAGCACGTTGTTGTCGCCCTCGAAGGTGACGTACACGTCGAGGTCCTGGTGCAGACCGACCATGCGGTTCTCGGCGAGGAAGCCCGACCCGCCGCAGGCCTCCCGTGCCTCCTGGATCGTGTCGAGCGCGTTCCAGGTGCTGAGGGGCTTGAGGGCGGCGGCGAGCGTCTCGAGGTCTTCGCGCTCCTCCGACGTGTCGGTGCGGCCCGAGAAGACCCCGTCGAACTTCTGCAGCAGCTCGTCGTGGCTGAAGAACTGTGCGTAGTTCTGGGCGATGAGCGGCAGCAGCCGGCGCTGGTGCTTGCCGTAGTCGAGCAGCACGACCTCTGCCGTGCCGGCGCCCGAGTCGAACTGGCGGCGCTGGTTGGCGTACGTGACGGCGATCGTGAGGGCGAGCGCCGAGGCGGTGGTGGCCGCCCCGTCGAGCGAGACGCGGCCCTGCACGAGAGCGCCGAGCATCGTGAAGAAGCGGCGGCCGGGGCTCGGGATGTCGGAGCTGTACGTGCCGTCCGCGGCGACGTCGCCGTAGCGGTTGAGCAGGTTGGTGCGGGGGATCCGCACCGAGTCGAAGTGCAGGCGTCCGTTGTCGATGCCGTTCAGCCCGCCCTTGACCCCGTCGTCCTCGCCGCCGATGCCGGGCAGGAAGTGCCCGTCGTCGTCGCGCAGGGGAACGAAGAAGCAGTGCACGCCGTAGTTCACACCGCCGGTGATGAGCTGCGCGAACACCGTCGCCGCCTTGCCGTGCAGCGCCGCGTTGCCGAGGTAGTCCTTCCATGCGCCGCGGAAGGGGGTGTGGATGACGAACTCCTCGGTCTCGGGATCGTAGGTCGCCGTGGTGCCGATGGCCGCGACATCCGATCCGTGTCCCGTCTCGGTCATCGCGAACGCGCCCGGCAGGCTCATGTCGATCACCCCGGGCAGCCACCGGTCGTGGTGCTCCTTGGTGCCGAGCTGGAAGATGGCCGAGCCGAACAGCCCCCACTGCACGCCCGACTTGATCTGCAGGCTCGGGTCGGCAAGGACCAGCTCTTCGAAGCCGGCGATGTTCGCGCCGTTGTCGCCCTTGCCGCCGTACTCGGCGGGGAACGCCCGCCGCGACCCGCCGTGCTCGACGAGCAGGTGCAGCTGCGTGAGCACGCGCTCGCGGTGCTCGGCCATCGGAAGGCCGTTCACCTGCCAGAACGCGGGGTCCTTGATCATCTCGCGCGCCTCTCGGCGGGTGTCGGCCCACGTTCCGAGGAGCAGATCGGTGACCGCGGCCACATCGATGCGGGGCTCGGATGCCTCCTCCGGCGTATGCGGCGCGGTCGGGGCGCCGCCGGCGGGCGTGCGCTTGCTGGTGGCGGGCTTGCGTGAGCGGACGGCGGCGTCGGCCATGAGTTCACCTCTCGACAGCGAAGATGGAAGTCTGATCCGACGGTAGGACTCCCACAACGCGGGATCAAACGCCTTGGTGGGCAGACACAAATGGGATGGGCGACGGGTCGAGCGGCCATTGTGCGGATCCCACACCCGCCTGTTCTCCCCCGGGGTTTGGTGCGCGTTTGCGCGTTCGGGGCACGAAAGGGGGCGCCCCGAACGCCAGACATGCCCCGAACCGGGGCGGGCCGGGTTTGTAGCATGGCCGCGACGAGGAGGACGCGTGCGGGTGACACTCGAGCCGTGGACGGATGCCGATTTGGAGGTGCTCCGGCGGGCGAACACGCCCGAGCTGACGCGTCACCTCGGCGGTCCCGAGACGGATGCCGCGCTCGTCGAGCGTCACACCGAGTACCTGACCGGCGGCGACGCGGTGCGGATGTTCCGCGTCGAGGTCGATGGCGTGCCCGCGGGATACGCCGGGTACTGGGAGCAGGACCACGACGACGCCCCGGCCTACGAGGTCGGCTGCGTCATCGAGCCCGAGTGGCAGGGCCGGGGCGTCGCGACGGCCGCGCTGTCGGACGTCGTGGCGAGGGCGGTGGCGGCCGGCGGCGGCCGGCCCGTCGTCGGATACGGAGCGGTCGGGAACGAGGCATCCGCAGCCCTCTGCCGCCGGGTCGGATTCACCCTGGAGGGCGCCGGAACCTTCCCCGCCGGCCCGGACGGCGGCGAGCCCGTCGACGTGAAGGTGTGGGTGATCCGCCGGTAGGCAGTGGGCCGGGTGCGGTCTTCGGGGACCAGCTTGTCGGAGGGTACCGGCAGGATGGGGTCGACGAGAGGGCATCGGGATGGCGATCACACTCGTGCCGTGGAGCGAGCACGACCTGCCGGTGCTCGAGCGTGCGAACACCCCCGAGATGACGGTGCACCTCGGCGGGCCCGAGACGGGCGAGCAGGTGCGGGAGCGCCACGAGCGCTACCTGCGGCTGAACGCGTCGGGCGAGGCGCGCATGTTCCGCATCGACGTCGACGGCGAGCCGGCCGGTGCGATCGGCTATTGGTCGACGCAGCACGAAGGCGCTCCGGTCTTCGAGGCAGGGTGGAGCGTCGAGCCACGGTTCCAGGGCCGCGGCGTCGCCGCCGGTGCCCTCCGCCGGCTGACGCACCTGGTGGCCGCCGACGGTCGACGGCACCTGTTGGTCGCTTATCCGGGCGTCGACAATGCCGCCTCGAACGCCCTCTGCCGCCGCGCCGGGTTCGAGCTTCGCGGGTCGGGCGTGCAGCCGTGGCGGGGTGGCGAGCTGCGCTACAACGTGTGGGCGCTGGATGTGTCGCCGCTCGACGTGGCGGGTCGCACGGCTGACGTCGACGAGCGTTTCGCGGGCGGGCGGCTGGACGAGTCCCGGTGGTGGCCGTTCTACACCCCGCATTGGGCGAGTCAGGATGCCTCCGCCGCCCGCTACTCGACCGGCCAGGGTGGGCTCGAGCTGCGGATCGAGGAGGCAACGGCACCGTGGGCTCGCGACCTGGATGGGGATCTGCGGGTCTCGCACCTGCAGACGGGGCAGTTCTCGGGGCCGGCGGGCAGCTCGATCGGGCAGCACCGTTTCCGCTCGGGCCTGGTGGTGAGGGAGGAGCAGCCCGAGCACCGCGGCTGGCTGGTGCGGCACGGTGTCATCGAGGTGCGGATGGCGGCGATCCGTCATCCCGACGTGATGGTGGCGTTCTGGCCGATCGGCTTCGAGGATCGCCCCGACGACTGCGGTGAGTTGTGCGTCGCCGAGATCTTCGGGAGCGAGGTCGATCGCAGCGGCGGGTGGGTCGGCGTGGGCGTGAAGCCGCAGAACGACCCGAGGCTGCGGGAGGATTTCGAGAAGGTCTGGGTCGAGGGCGACCTGACCGGGATGCACGACTACGCGGTCGAGTGGACGCCCGACCGGGTGCGGTTCTTCATCGACGGGCGCTGGGTGAAGACGTCGGTGCAATCGATCGACTACCCCGTGCAGTTCATGCTCGACGTGTACGAGTTCCCGCGCGCGGACGGTACGCGCGACACCGCAAACCTGCCCCACGTGCTGCGGGTCGAGCGGGTGCGATCGTTCCCGCTCGGCTGAGTTCAGGCGTCGGGGCGTCCGCTCGCCCGGGCTCAGGCAGCGGCAATGACCTCGAGCACGGCCTCGCCGTACGCCTCGCGCTTCTTCGCCCCGATGCCGGTGACGCCGTCCAGGTCGGCGAGGCTCGCGGGACGAACCTGCGCGAGCGCGCGAAGCGTGGCGTCTCCGAACACGATGTACGCCGGGACGCCGAGTTCGCGGGCGACACCGGCGCGCCATTCGCGCAGCGCCTCGAACAGCGGACGGTCGCGCTCGGCGAGAGTGTCGGATGCCGAGACCTTGCGAATCCGCGGGGCCCCGCCCGCCCGCCCGAGGACGTCTCGGCGCAGGGGCACCGGTGTCTCCCCACGGAGGACGCCGGACGCCGGCTCGCCGAGCGCGAGCGTGCCGTACTCGCCTCGGGCCACGAGGATGCCCCGGGCCAGCAGCTGCCGGATGACACTGCGCCAGTCCTGCTCGGACAGGTCGGACCCGAGGCCGTAGGTCGACAGGGAGTCGTGGCCCTGCTGACGGATGCGTTCGGTCGACGACCCCCGCAGGATGTCGATCAGGTGCCCCGCTCCGAAAGCCTGACCGCGCTCGCGCTGCAGCCGGACGATCGTCGACAGCAGCTTCTGCGCGGGAACGAGTCCGTCCCACGTCTCGGGCGCTTCGATGCACGTGTCGCAGTTGCCGCACGGCTCGGAGGGTTCGCCGAAATAGGCGAGGAGGTTCTGGCGGCGGCATCCTACCGTCTCGCACAGCGCCAGCATGGCGTCGAGGTGCTGCCCCAGACGGTTCTTGAACACCCGGTCGCCGGGGCTCTGGTCGATCATGCGTCGCTGCTGCACGACATCGCCGAGGCCGTAGGCCATCCAGGCGACCGACGGGTCGCCGTCGCGTCCGGCACGGCCGGTCTCTTGGTAGTAGCCCTCGACCGACTTCGGCAGGTCGATGTGTGCGACGAAGCGCACGTCGGGCTTGTCGATGCCCATGCCGAACGCGATCGTCGCCACCATGACCACGCCCTCGTCGCGCAGGAATCGCGACTGGTTGGCAGCGCGGACGGATGCCTCGAGCCCGGCGTGATACGGCAGGGCGTCGAAGCCCTGCGTGCTGAGGAACTCGGCCGTCTGCTCGACGGACTTGCGGCTCAGGGCGTACACGATGCCCGCCGACCCCTCGGGCTGGGAACGGATGAACGCGGCCAGCTGGCGACGCGGGTCGGTCTTCGCCTCGATGCGGTACTGGATGTTCGGCCGGTCGAAGCTCGACACGAAGTGCCGGGCGCGGGGCAGCTGCAGGCGCTCGGTGATCTCTCGGTGGGTGGCGGGCGTCGCGGTGGCGGTGAGGGCGAGACGCGGCACTCCCGGGAAGCGCTCGGCGAGATCGCCGAGTGCGAGATAGTCGGGCCGGAAGTCGTGGCCCCACTGCGACACGCAATGCGCCTCGTCGATGGCGATGACGCTGAGCCGGCCGCGGCCGAGGAAGCGCAGCGTCGCCTCGGTGTTCAGCCGCTCGGGAGCGACGTAGAGCAGATCGAGCTCTCCGGCGAGGTAGGCCCGCTCGACCGCCGCTCGCTCGAAAGGCGCCTGCGTCGAGTTCAGGTAGGCGGCCCGGACGCCGTTGGCGACGAGCGCGTCGACCTGGTCGTGCATGAGGGCGATGAGCGGGCTCACGACCAGGCCGGTGCCCGGCCGGACCAGGGCGGGCACCTGGTAGCAGACGCTCTTGCCCCCGCCGGTGGGCATGAGCACGACCGCGTCGCCGCCGCCGATGACGTGCTCGACGATCGCGCCCTGTTCGCCGCGGAACGCGTCGTACCCGTAGACCTCGTGCAGCACCGCACGGGGGTCGGCCCCGGTGAAATCGCGACGGGGCGCCGACGAGAATGCCGGAGCCGAAGCATCCGTCGACCCCGCGTAGGTCGACCCGGGCCCGAACCGCGAGGGCTCGATGAAGGGCGGCTCGTCGAACTCGGGCGGAGGCGCGACATCGTCGGGGCTCCACACGAGGTCGGCGTACGGGTCGCCTGGGGGGATGCTCATCCCGTCCAGCGTAACCGCGGCCCCCGACGCCCGACCCCGGACGATCGCGGCTGTGGAGAGCCCGATAGGGTCGGGGTCATGCAATGCCGATGAGTCGACGATCCCCTGACCAGCGCCCGGCTGCGGCCACGGCATCCGAAAGGCATCGCATGCACCCCTCACACGACCTCCCCCTTCGCGGACGCACCGCCCTCATCACCGGGGTCTCGCGGCGGCGCGGCATCGGCTTCGCCGTCGCGCATCGCTTGGCGACCCTCGGCGCCGACGTCTTCCTCCACCACTTCTCGCCCCACGACACCTCGCAGCCCTGGGGCGGCGACGACCTCGAACTGGTCCGCTCCGAGCTGCGGGCCGCCCTCACAGACGGCGCCGCGCTCGGCGATGTCAGCGCCGACCTCACCGACGCGCGGGCCGTCGAGGAGGTGATCGCGGCGGCGCACGGGCTGACCGGGCGGCTCGACATCCTCGTCTGCAACCACGCGCGATCGGGCGGCGACGGATCGATCCTCGACATGACCGCTGAGACGCTCGACGGGTTCTGGGCGGCGAACACCCGCTCGACCCTGCTGCTCACCCGGTCTTTCGCCGCCCTGCACGGCGGAACGGCTCCGGATGCCCGACCCGGCGAGCGCGTGGAGCGCACCGGTCCGTTCGACGCACCGGTCGGCCGGGTGTTCTGGATGACGTCGGGGCAGATCCACGGGCCGATGCGGGGAGAGGTCGCGTATGCCACGAGCAAGGCGGCCCTCGCCGGGATCACCCCGACCGTGGCCGCGGAACTGCTCGATCTCGGCATCGTGCTCAACACCATCGACCCGGGACCGGTCAACACGGGCTATCTCGACCCGGAGACGACCGACCGGCCGCTGGAGGAGATCCAGGAGTGGATCCGCTCGACGCCGTTCGGGCGCGTCGGCCGTCCCACTGACCCCGCGAACCTCATCGGCTGGCTCGCCACCGACGGGGGCGCGTGGATCGTGGGCCAGGTCCTCACGTCGGACGGCGGCTTCTCCCTGGGCTGACCGGCCGACCCGCTCGGCCCCCGAACCCCTACAGCCGCACGACCTCGGTGATCCGCACGACGGCGGTGCCGGCCTCTTCCGACGCAGCGAGGTCGACGACGCCGCGAATGCGCCAGTCGTGGTCGCCGGCCGGGTCGTCGATCGTCTGCTCGGCCCGCCAGACGCCGGCCGCGGCATCCGTCTCGTCGATGGTCACCAGCCGCGGCGACCTGGCCGCCCCGCCCGTGAGGATCTCGTCGTGGTCGTCGAAGTACGCGTCGAGCGCGGCGGGCCAGTCGACGTCGGGATCGAGCGCGACGAGGTCGTCGTCTTTCTGCAGCGCGGCGAGCTGCACTCGGCGGAACAGCTCGTTGCGCACGAGCACGAGGAACGCCCGGCGGTTGGTGAGCACGGACGGCGGCGCCGGCGGAACCACCGGCTCAGACGGATCGATCGCCGGATCGACGAGCGCTTCCCACTCGTCCACGAGACTGGAGTCCACCTGTCGCACCAGCTCGCCGAGCCACGCGATGAGGTCGAGCAGCGGCTCGGTGCGCGCCTCCGCGGGCACCGTCTGACGGATCGCGCGGTAGGCATCCGACAGGTACCGGAGCACCAGGCCCTCGCTGCGGGCGAGCTGATAGAACGAGATCAGCTCCGAGAACGACATGGCCCGCTCGAACATGTCGCGCACGACCGATTTCGGCGACAGCTCGAAGTCGCGCACCCACGGCTGGCTCGACGCGAACACCTCGTACGCCTGCGCGAGCAGCTCGGCGAGCGGCTTCGGGTAGGTGACGTCCTCCAGCAGCTCCATGCGCTCGTCGTACTCGATGCCCTCGCGCTTCATGGCGGCGACGGCTTCGCCGCGCGCGAGGAACTGCTGCTGCGAGAGCACCGGCCGCGGGTCGTCGAGCGTCGCCTCGATCACACTGACGACGTCGAGCGCGTAATGGCCGGTGCCGGCGCCGCCCGAAACCTCGCCGCGCTCCTCGTTGGGGTCGAGCAGCCCGATCGCCGCGAGCGCGAAGGGCGAGAGCGGCTGGTTCAGGGCGAAGTCGGGTTGCAGATCGACGGTGAGGCGGATGCTTCCGCCCGGCCCCACCTCGACGACCTCCGCCGCGACGAGCGTGCGGAAGATCGCGAGCGCTCGGCGGGCCAGCTCGAAGCGCCGGGCCGGGGGCTCGTGGTTGTCGCGGACGAGCGACCGCACGTTCGCGAAGACGTCGCCGCCGCGCGCGATGACGTTGATCATCATCGCGGCGCTCAGCTGCAGCTGCGGGACGAGCGGCTCGGGCTCGGCCTCGACCAGGCGCTGGAAGGTCGACTCGCTCCAGTTGACGAACCCCTGCGGCGCCTTCTTGCGCACCACCTTCTTGAGCTTCTTCGGGTCGTCGCCGGCCTTGGCGAGCGCGGCGGCGTTCTCGATCTCATGGTCGGGCGCCATCACGACGACGGTCCCGGCGGTGTCGAACCCCGCACGGCCGGCACGCCCGGCGACCTGGTGGAACTCGCGGGCGCTGAGCTGCCGCATCCGCTGCCCGTCGTACTTGGCGAGTGCGGTCACGAGCACCGTCCGGATGGGGACGTTGATGCCGACGCCCAGGGTGTCGGTGCCGCAGATCACCCGCAGGAGCCCGCGCTGGGCGAGCGTCTCGACGAGCCGGCGGTAGCGGGGCAGCATGCCGGCGTGGTGCACGCCGATCCCGGCTCGCACGTACCGCGACAGAGTGCGGCCGAAGGCGGTCGTGAAGCGGAAGCCGCCGATCGCCTCGGCGATGGCGTCGCGCTGCTCGCGCGAGACGATCTTGATCGACGACAGCGCCTGCGCCCGCTCCATGGCCGCCGCCTGCGAGAAGTGCACGATGTACACCGGCGCCTGGTTCGTCTGCAGCAGCTCGTCGACGGTCTCGTGCACCGGCGTGCGGGAGTAGGAGAAGTGCAGGGGCACGGGTCGCTCGACGCCGGTGATGCGCGCGGTCGCGCGGCCGGTGCGCTTGGAGAGGTCGTCGGCGATCGCCGTCACGTCGCCGAGCGTCGCCGACATCAGCACGAACTGCGCCCGGGGAAGAAGCAGGAGCGGCACCTGCCAGGCCCACCCGCGGTCGGGGTCGCCGTAGTAGTGGAACTCGTCCATCACGACCTGGTCGACCGGGGCATCCGCTCCGCGCCGCAGCGCGAGGTTCGCCAGGATCTCGGCGGTGCAGCAGATGATCGGGGCGTCGGCGTTCACCGCCGAGTCGCCGGTGACCATCCCGACGTTCGCGGCGCCGAAGATGTCGACGAGGGCGAAGAACTTCTCGCTCACCAGCGCCTTGATGGGCGCCGTGTAGTAAGTGCGCCCCCCGCGCGCGAGGGCGGCGGCATGGGCGGCGACGGCGACCAGCGACTTGCCGGTGCCGGTCGGGGTCGACAGGATCACGTTCGACCCCGAGACGATCTCGATGACCGCCTCGTCCTGGGCGGGGTAGAGGGTGAGCCCGCGGTCGGCCGCCCACTCCACGAACCCGAGATAGGCCGCGTCGGCGTCGGCGCCGGTCGGCACGGCGTCGAGCAGGGCAACGGGCATCCCTCGAGTCTGCCAGCCCGGGCGGTCCCCGGCGGCGCTGGCGGAACACCCGGGCCCCGACGTACGTTGAGGGAGTCGACGAAAGGATGCCGATGCCCGCCTCCACCGATCAGGTCACCGTCACTCGCAACGACGACGACACCCGCTACGAGATCCACGTCGGCGACACGCTTGCCGGGTTCACCGTCTTCCGCATCGACGCGCGCGGGCGGCTGAACTTCCCCCACACCGAGGTCGACCCGGCGTTCCGCGGGCGCGGGCTCGCACAGACGCTGGTCGCCGAGGCGATGGCCGACACCGCACGACGCGGCGAGACGGTCGTGCCCCACTGCCCGGTCGTGGCGAAGTATCTTCGTGACAACGACGTGCCGGGACTGACGGTCGAGTGGCCGGCGTACGCGCGTCCCGAATGAGGCTGACATGACGAGGCTCGACACCGACGACGAGGTCGTGACGGAGGCATCCGCCCCCTGTGACGGGCCCCGGGCCCTGCTGCTCGATGCCCGCGAGGTGCCGCTGGGCGGGGTGCGCGCCATGAACGTACGGCGCGCCCTGCCGCAGCGCGACCTGCCTCTCGTGGGCGCCTGGTGCTTCCTCGACCGGTTCGGACCGCAGGTCACGACGATGCGGGTCGAGCCGCACCCGCACATCGGCCTCCAGACGGTGACGTGGCCGTTCGCCGGCGATGTGCGCCACCGCGACTCGGTCGGAAGCGACGTCACCGTCCGGCGCGGCGCGCTCAACCTCATGACGAGCGGTCGGGGCATCTCCCACTCGGAGTACTCGGTGGGGGCGGATGCCGCGCCCCTCGACGCGCTGCAGCTCTGGGTCGCCCTGCCCGAGTCCCGGCGCCACGGCGGTCCGGCGTTCGAGCAGCACGCGGTCCTGCCCGAAATTCCCGTGCCGGCGGTGTCGGGCGACGACGGTGCCGCGACGGTGGTGCTCGGCGAACTCGGCGGCGTGGCGTCGCCCGCGACCACCTACACGCCCATCGTCGGCGCCGAGGTGCGCGTACCGGCCGGCTCGCGCGTGCGGCTTCCGCTCGATCCCGCATGGGAGCACGCTCTCGTCACGGTCGACGGCGATGCCGACGTGCATGCGGAGGCTGAGGCGGGGGCCGTGTCGCTCGGCACGGAGCACCTGCTGTACCTGGGCGTCCGCCGCGACCACGTCGAGATCTCGAGCGCCGGCGGTGCGACGCTGTTCCTGCTCGGCGGTGAGCCCTTCGAAGACGACATCGTGATGTGGTGGAACTTCGTCGGCCGCAGCCACGACGAGATCGTCGAGGCCCGCGAGGCCTGGGAGGCGGGCGCCGAGCGGTTCGGTCGCGTCGTCGACCACGGGCCGGAGCGCATCCCCGCCCCGCCCCTTCCCGCCGTCCGGCTCACGCGCCGTCGCCGACGCGTCTGACACACCCGCGCGCGTCCGCCCTCGCGGCGCGCACGCGGAGACGACGAGGGCGCCCGAGCCGCAGCCCGGACGCCCTCGACGTTCAGATCACCTGACCAGGAACACCGTCAGCTGCGAGGACGACCACACCGTGCTCGATCCCGAATAGCTGACCGACACGAGGTGAACACCTCGGGCCTGCTTGGGCAGCGTCACGGTCACCGCGCCGTTGACGAGCTTGCCGGTGTACTTCTTCGAGTCCACCAGCACCGTCACGGTTCCCGTCGCGGGGGCACCGCCCGAGGGGGTCACCGTCACCGCCACCTTGTACGTGTAGTTGGTCGGTCCGACGTAGCGGTTCATGATCGCGACCGTGTTCGACGGGTACTTCACGCGGACCGGCGCACTGGTCGCCGTGCCCGTGTTGACGTTCCCCGCCTGCGTCGCGGTGACCCGCACGGTGAGCTTCGTCCCCAGGTCGGCCTTCGCCACCTTGTAGGTCGACTTCGTCGCACCGCTGATCGGAGAGCCGTCACGCAGCCACTGATAGGCGAACGTCACCTTCGACGGCTTCCACGTGCCCGGGCTGGCGGTGAGGGTGTTGCCCACCTTCGCCGTCCCGGTGATCTTCGGCGCCGTCGTGGCCACCGGCGCCGCAGCCCCGGAGTTGACGGTGAGGATCGTCCGCACGTCCGAGTCGCCGTACTGCACGACGCCGTAGTAGCGCTTCTTGGGTGCGAGCCCCGTCCACGACAGCGTGTAGCCCGTGGGCGTGGCCTCGGTCACGGCCAGCGGGTTGGGCGTCGCGGTGAGCGAGCCTTCGCCGCCCGTGCCCACGACCGCGGTGGTGAGGTTCCACACGAACGGGTCGGTGTAGCTGTACACGTTCGTCTCGACCAGGTAGGTGCCGGCCGTCGGGTCGTCGAGGACCACGGACTCGTCTGCCGACTCGGTGGCCGACGACCACGTCTCGTAGTACCGCAGGTCGTCTGCCGAGATCACGCGGTACACGAACAGGTCGAGGTCGGAGCCCTCGTCGTCGGACGAAGCGAGATCGAAGCGTGCCATCTTCGAGCTTTCGGGCACGTCGACGAGGTAGTACGAATAGCCGTCCTCGTCACCCGTGTTCTGGTTGCCGGTGTGGCCCGGGACGGGGTCTCCGTTCGGGAACAGCGGCTCCGTCTGCAGCACCGCGGGGGCGAGACCGCTGAGGTTCAGCGGCAGCTCGCCCGAGACGCCCGGGGTGATCGTCACCTCGGTGCTTCCCGAGATGCCCTTGCCCGCGACATCCGCCGGCGCATCCGCCGTCACCGGGTACACCGCGATCGGCGAGCGCACCGTGGTGGGTCCGGTCCAGGTCAGGAAACCGGTGGTCCACTGCTCCACGTCGGCCGTCGTCTTGGTGAACGTCACCGTGAACGTGGCCTTCTCGCCCTCGGCGAGCGTGATCGAGGCGGGCTCCACCACCGCGTCGAGACCGGGCACCGAGACCGACGCCGTGTAGGTGCCGGCGGTGGTCGCGCGCACCTCGCGCGTCACCGTCTGCGGACCCGACAGTGCACCGATGGCGATCGAGGCGAGGTTCAGGTCGCTGCCGTCGATCGGCGTCACGCCCTCGTCGTACAGGTTCTTGCCCTGCAGGTACTGCAGCCACTCGAGCGGACCGTTGTCGTACACGAGCCCGGCCTCGAAGAAGCGCGTCGGGTCGACGTGACCGGCGCCCTGCGCGAACGGATCGGTCACGGGCTGGCCTTCGCCGTCCACCGTGTCGTACGCGGTCGTCATCATCGCGGACTTGATCTCGGCGGGCGTCGCGAGCGGACGCTCCCCGAGGTACAGCGCGGCGAGTCCCGCGATGTGCGGCGACGACATCGACGTGCCGGACTTGAAGCCGAAGATCGGGTCAGCACCCTCGGCGTTGTGCTCGGCCGCGAGGATCGCGACGCCCGGCGCCGAGATGTCGGGCTTCAGGATGTCGCTGCCGTCGGCCAGCATGGGCCCGCGGCTCGAGAACCCGGCCACGACCGGAGTCGGCGTCTCTTCGACGGTGGTGTTCTCGCCGACCAGGGTGGCCGTGGCATCCGCCGTGTTCTGCACGTAGTCGAGGAGCGCGTCGCGGTACTGCGCGTCGAGGTGGACCGTCGGCACCGAGTGGAAGTCGTTGTCGAGCGAGCCCGCCGTGACGTTGACGAGGATCATGCCGACGCCGCCGGCCTCGCCGACCGCCTGCGACTTCTCGACGCGCGCGTTCCCGCCCCGGTCGCAGACCACGATCTTGCCGTCGACCTTCGCCGGGTCGAGCCGGTCGAGGTAGCACAGGGCAGCCTCGTCGGTCGAGGCACCGGCGAGCGCCACGTCACCCGCGTAGACGACGGGCGCGGTGATCGACTCGCCGAACGGGACGCTGACCGAGGCGCCCGCCTCTTCGAACCCGTTGGGCAGCTGCACGGTGCCCTCATAAGTCGGGATGGTGGATGCCGCGACCGTCGTGTACCACGGCGACGCGTGATCGGCGGTGGAGGCGTCCGGACCGTCGTTGCCCGCGCTGACGGCGACGAAGATGCCGGCCGCCGCCGCGTTGAAGAAGGCCGCGTCTTCGATCGTGAAGGTGGACGTCGCCGCCCCGCCGCCGATCGAGTAGTTGATCACGTCGACGCCGTCGGCCGCTGCGGCGTTGATCGCCGACATGAGGTCACTGAGGGCGCAGATGTCGTCGGTGGTGAGCAGCTCGTCGGGACCCACGTAGCAGGCCTTGTACGCGGCGACCTTCGCCGCCGGCGCCACACCCGAGATCTGCCCGAATCCGACGCCCTCGACCGATGCCTCGATGCCGTGGTTGCCCGCGGCGGTGCTGGCCGTGTGCGAGCCGTGGCCGTCGGCGTCGCGCGGCGACAGGTGGTCGCTGCTGAAGTCGTAGCCCGCCGCGGCTGCACCGGCGCTGAAGTACTTCGCGCCGATGAGCTTCGTCGAGTAGTCGTCGTTGTTCCACTGCTGTCCGGTGACCCGGGCGCTGCGGAACGTGTTGCCGTCGGCCTTGGCGAAGGTGACCGTGTTGCCGTCGAGGTACGGCTCGGCTCCCGCGGACGTGCCCAATGGCTCGCCGGCGAACGACGGGTTCTCGGGCGCGATGCCGGTGTCGATCACGCCCACGACGGTGCCCGCTCCGGCGGCTTCGATTCCGCCCACGGCGTTCCAGACGCCGGTCTCGCCCTCGAGACCGAGGAACTCGGTCGAGGGGACGGCGTCGGGGTGAAGGATCTCGTCGGGCACGACGGACTGCACGCCCTTCGTGCCTGCCAGCTTGGCGGCCTGCCGTGCGGTGAGGTTGGCCGTGAAGGCGTTGAGCGTGACGGTGAGGTTGCCGTCGGGCGTGACGCCCGCGTCGGCCGCGACATCCGTCTGCCGGTCCTGCAGGAAGCGCGAGTACTTCTTCGATTCGGTCGAGTTCGCGTCGAGCTTCGCGCCCTCATCGGGCTTCGTCGGCGCGAGCCCGGGCTCGCCGCCGTCGTACGTGGCGACGGGCGCTTCGTCGAGCACGACGATGTAGCGGCCGGCCGGCAGGTCGATCGGGATGGGTCTGTTCACCTCCTCCGGTGCCGCAGCAAAGCTTGCTGACGCTGTGCCGGTGAACAGTGCGGCGAGTGTGACGACCGCTACTGCTCTCCTGGAGGATCTACCCATTCGTGGCCCCTTACGAAGGTGTTGCAGGAGTGTTGTCGTGCGACTCCGTCGGCGCACAACGGATCCAAACCTAACTCTCAGCAGGTTTTCAGAAAGTAACGACTCGATGAGAATCGTTGTCTTTCGCGTGAGTACGCTGGGCACGTGGCGACCCGATCCCGACTCTCGACGAGCGTTCTGCTCACGTGCGCCGCGATCGGCGTCGGAACGGGCGTGCTCGGCGGGATCGCGGGCTGGCTCACGGTGCCGCTGCTGGCCGCCCTTCCGGTCGTCTACGGGTTCGTCCTCGGGGTGCACGTGCTGCCCGGGATCATCGCCCAGGAGGTGCTCCGGATGCCGTGGGTCGCGCTCGTGACGCACGTGCTGGCCGCGCTCGTCTCCAGCGCGATCGCGCCGATCTACGCGGCGCAGTTCATCGGCACGGCGATCCTGTTCGGCGGGGTGCAGGAGCTCGTCGCCGCAGCAGTGCGCTACCGCTCCTGGGCGCCGTGGCGGTTCTTCATCTCGGCCGTCGTCATCGGTCTCATCGTGGCCGCGGCGGTCTTCTTCGCGGCGCATCTGGGCGCGCTTCCGCTGTGGGCCCAGATCGTCTACCTGGCCCTCGCGGTCGCGGGCCCGGTCGCCTGGACCGCCGTGGGCCTCGCCATCGGCGCGGGATTGCGCCGAGCCGGCATCGGCCCCCGCACCGCCGCGCGCTGAGCTCCGACCCCGCGGCCAAGGCCTCCCGCGGGCGCGAACTCTTCCCGCTGAGCCCGGCCCGCGCCCATGTCCACTTTTCCCAGCCCATGTCCCGCTTTTCCGGGCCCATGTCCCACTTCTGCGCGCCTGCCGTCCGCGCGAGCGCGAGAAAGTGGGACACCGACCACCACATCGGGGCACCGCCGCCCCGCGCCCATGTCCCACTTTTCCGAGCCCATGTCCCGCTTCTGCGCGCCCGCCGTCCGCGCGAGCGCGCGAAAGTGGGACACCGACCACCAGACCGAGGCACCGCCGCCGCGAGCCGGTGCAGGCGCGCCGGTACAGGCGCGCCGGTGCAGGCGCGCCGCCGGGGTCCGCCGGCAGGTAAGGGTCTACTAAGTTGGGAGGCGATCAGCCCCTCTCCGCCAGGAAGCCCCGTGACCGCACCCGAGCGCGACCCTTCCGCCGCGCTCGCGGCGAACACCGGCAGCCCGCTCGTCCGGGTGCTCGACCTCGGCGTGACCTATGCCGGCGAGGGGGCGGCGGCTCCGGCATCCGTCTCGTTCGATGTGTCGCCCGGCGAGGTCGTGCTGCTACTCGGCCCGAGCGGGTCGGGCAAGTCGACGCTGACGCTCGCGCTCAACGGGCTGATCCCGCACGCGGTGCCCGCCGAGGTGCGCGGACGGGTCGAGGTCGCCGGCATCGACACCTCGCACACGACGGTCGCGCAGCTCAGCACCCGCGTGGCGATGGTGTTCCAAGACCCCGACGCGCAGCTCGTGACCGGAACGCTGCTCGACGAAGTGGCCTTCGGCCCCGAGAATCTGCGGATGCCGGTGGCCGAGGTGCTCGGTCGGGCCGAAGCCGCGCTGCGCAGGGTCGGACTGTGGAACCGGCGGAACGAGAACCCCGATCGCCTGTCCGGCGGCGGGCGGCAGCGGCTCGCGATCGCGTGCGCGCTGGCCATGGGATCGCCGCTCCTCGTGCTGGACGAGCCGACCGCGAACCTCGACCCGCGCGGAATCGAGGAGGTCTATGCGGCGCTCGGCGAGCTGGTCGCGGCCGGCGACCGGGCCGTGCTGCTGGTCGAGCACAACCTCGATGCGGCGGTCGACCTCGTCGATCGCGTCGTGGTCCTCGACCAGAGCGGAAGGTTGGCCGCAGACGGCACCGTCGACGAGGTGCTCCGCGGACGGGCCGACGAGCTGCACGCCATGGGGGTGTGGCTGCCCGTGTCGGCGATCGCCGCGCTGCGGCTGCGGAGGGCGGGTTACCCGCTCGACCCGTTGCCGCTGACTCCGGCCGAGCTGCGGGCCGCGCTCGAGGCGGCACCGGCGTCGGGCGCCATGCCGGGCGCCGTGCCGGGGGCGGGCGAGTCGACCGGACGGCCACCGGCGACCCCGGGCGCCGACCTCTCGGCGGGCGGGCGCGAGCGCACCCGCCGGGCGGAAGCATCCGTCCCCGTGGTCACCGTGCGCGGACTCACCCTCCACCGCGGGCGCACCGAGGTGCTGCACGGGATCGACCTCGACATCGGCCGTGGGGAGTTCGTGGCGATCGTCGGCCCCAACGGCGCGGGCAAGACGAGCCTCATCCAGGCGATCGCGGGCGTCGTGCCTCCTCCGCGCGGATCGGTGCGCATCGACGGGATCGACGTCGGCCGGGCGGACGCGCGATCGCTGTCGAGCCGCGTCGGCTTCGTGTTCCAGAACCCGGAGCACCAGTTCATCGCGCACACGGTGTTCGACGAGATCGCGCACGGGCTGCGGCTGCGCCGCCTGCCGCCGGACGAGGTGCGCGATCGCACCGTGGCCCTCCTGCGCCGGTTCGGGCTCGACGACCGCGCGGACGCTCACCCGTTCCTGCTGTCGGGCGGTCAGAAGCGGCGGCTCTCGGTCGGGACCGCGCTCGTCGCGGGCGCCCCGGTCCTCGTCCTCGACGAGCCCACGTTCGGTCAGGACCGCGCCCGCGCCGACGAGCTGCTCGGCCTGCTCGGCGAGCTGAACGCCGAGGGCACGACCGTCATCGTGGTGACGCACGACATGCAGCTGGTGACGGACCACGCGCACCGCACGGTGGTGCTCGCCGACGGCCGGGTCATCGGGAACGGGCCGACCGCGGACGTCTTCGCCGACGCCGACCTGATCGAGCGAGCGGGGCTGCGCCTGCCGCCGCTGCGTCGCGCTCTGCACGGCCTGGAGCGGCATCCGAGCCTCGCCGGAATCGCGCGTATCGGCGACCTTCCGGACGCGCCGGAGGCGGCGACGTGACCGGGCCGCTCACCGTGGCAAAGGGCTTCGGCGGGGTCGCGGACCCGTACGCGGACCGGGTCGCGGCGTCGCCCGTCCGCTTCCTGTACGGGCTCAACCCGCTGGCGAAGCTCGCCGCCCCGCTCCCGGTGATCGTGCTGCTCGTCTTCGTGCGGGATGCCGCGACCCCGCTCGCGTTCCTGGCGCTGAGCTACGCGATCCTGCTGATCGGGGTGAGATTCACGCCGCGGCTGGCGGCCGTGCTGGTCGCCCTGCCCGCCGCGGCCGCGATCATCGGCCTCGGCTTCGCCGTCTGGACCGACCCGGCCCGCGTCGATCAGACGGCGCCGGTGCTCCAGGTCGGGTCGTGGACCCTGTACTCGGGCGCCCTCGAACTGGGCTGGGCCACGGGTCTCCGCCTGGCCGCGATCATCGGGCTCACCCTCATCGCGGGGCTCTCGACGACCGGACCCGACCTCGTGCGCGCGACGGTTCAGCAGCTGCGCCTGCCGTACCGGATCGGGTACACGGCCTTGGCGGCCTTCCGGTTCGTGCCGCGCTTCGCGCACGAACTCGACGTCATCCGCCAGGCGCACCGCGTGCGGGGAGCGCACGGCGGACGCGGTCCGTTCGCCGCCGTCGCCCGCTGGTTCGGCTACATCGTGCCGCTGATGGCCGGCGCCATCCGCCACGCCGAGCGGGTCGCCCTCGCGATGGACGCGCGGGCGTTCGGCGCGTACCCGGACCGCACCGAGCGCCACCTGGTGCCGTTCCGGGCGCGCGACGTCGTCTTCATCGGGCTGTTCCTCGCGGCCTCTGGCGTCATCCTGTGGGTCTTCTTCCCGTGGGGTCTGGGCTGACGCTTCTCCGCGCCGTGCACAACGTCGGCGATCGGGTCGGCGGAGCGGCCGAGGCGGTGCCTCGCGCCGCGGCTCGCCACGGACGTCCGACTTTGTGCACACCGGTGCCTGATGACTGCCGAGAGCGCCGGCCGATGTCGGGGGTTCGGCCTAGGCTCCGAGGGTGCCCACCCTCGACGACGTGCGCCGTGCCGCGGCATCCCTCCCCGGCAGCGAGGAACGGGCGACGACCGGCGGCGCGGCGTGGTTCGTGCGCGGCAAGCTCTACGCGTGGGAGTGCCACCCCTGGCCGAGCATCCCCGAAGACATGCGCGAGGTCATCGCGAACGAACTCGTCGTCGCCACGAAGGTCGCCGATCCGATCGACGCGGTGGCGCTGGTCGAGATGCGGCCCGACGTGTTCCTGCGCACCACGACCCGGTGGAGCGAGCCCAAGATCGCGTTCCGCATGGCCGGGATCGACCCCGACCACCTCGTCGAGCTGGTGACCGAGGCCTGGCGCACGCAGGCCCCGCGCTACCTGCGTCGCGAGTTCGACGCCGGCTGATCCCACCGACCCGGCACGACGACGGATGCCGCGGCCCGGCGCCTGCGAAGAGGGCGGGGCCGCGGCATCCGTTCCGGCGATCGCTACCGCTTGCCGACGATCTGTCGCGCCACCAGGTCGCGCATGATCTCGTTCGTGCCGCCGTAGATGCGGTGCACGCGGGCGTCGAGGAAGGCGCGGGCGATGGGGTACTCGGTGATGTAGCCGTAGCCGCCGTGCAGCTGCACGCCGATGTCGAGCAGCTCCCACTCGCGGTCGGTCGACCAGTACTTGACCTTCGCCGCCTCTTCGGGGGTGAGCTTCTGGTCCTTGTAGAGCATCATCGCCCGGTCGTTGTAGGCCCACAGCACGTCGACGGTCGTCGCCATGTCGGCGAGCTTGAAGCGCGTGTTCTGGAAGTCGGCGATCGGCTGGCCGAAGGCCTCGCGGCTGAGGACGTAGTCGCGCGTCCACTCGAACGCCGCCTCGCCGGCTGCCGCCGCGGCGACGGCGATCGACAGGCGCTCGAGCGGCAGGTTCATCATCAGCTGGATGAAGCCGAGACCCTCCTTGCCGCCGATGAGGTTCGCCTCGGGCACGAAGACGTCGCTGAACGACAGCTCGGCGGTGTCCCACCCGTGGAAGCCCATCTTCTCGAGCTTCTTGCTGTGGTCGAAGCCCGCCATGCCGTCTTCGAGGATCAGCAGGCTGAAGGCGTCCGGGCGGTTGCCCTCGCCGGTCTTGACGAACGTGACGACCATGTCGGCGGTCTTGCCCGACGAGATGAACGTCTTGGCGCCGTTGACGATGTAGCCGCCGTCGACCTTCTTCGCGGTCGTCTTGATGCCGCGCAGGTCGCTGCCGGTTCCGGGCTCGGTCATCGCCAGAGCACCGAGGATCTCGCCCGTGGCCATGCCCGGGAGCCACTTCTCCTTCTGCTCCTGCGTGCCCATGTGCACGATGTACGGCACCGCCAGGTCGTCCTGGATGCCGAGGGCCCCCGCGAGCGAGCCGAGGCCGGCGCCGATGGTCTCTTCGAGCACGATCGCGCGGAAGCGGTAGTCCTGCAGCATCCCGGCCCCGCCGAACTCCTCCGGCACGGAGAGCCCGATGATGCCCGCCTCGCCCGCCGCGAGCATGGTCGCGCGGTCGACCTCGCCCGCCGCGTCCCACTGCTTGCGCTTCTCTTCGGTCGCGTAGCGCTTGATGAACTCCTTGACGACGTCGCGGAACGCCTCGTGGTCCTCGTCGTAGATGTCGCGCTCCATGCGCGCCTCCTTCTCGTCTTCGAGCGATGCGCCACGGCGGTCGGATGCGACCCGGCCGGGCGTGCCCGAGCTGAATCCTCAGGTCTCCCTCGAATCCTAGGACGGCCGGCGGCGCCGACCGCGCCGATGTGAGATCGGATCCGAAGAATCCTGGAACCGAGTGTCGGACTTTGTGGGATGCCTCCACCCGGCGTCAGGCGTCGGCTCAGCCGTAATCGGGGGCGGCCGGGAGGCCGAAGAACTCCTCGAGCGAGGTCCAGCCGCCCTCGTGGTAGGCGCGGGCGAGGTCGGGCCCGATGTAGCGAAGGTGCCAGGGTTCGCCGAGGTAGCCGGTCACGTCGGTGCCGCCGTCGACGTACCGCACGATCCACCCGTACTCCCACGAGTGGCCCGCCACCCACGCGCCCTGCGCCGTGGCGGCGAGGTCGTCGAGCGTGCCGCACGCGCCGGCGCACGCGACCACGTCGCCGGCGAGGCCGGACTGGTGCTCGCTGAAGCCGGGACGGGCGCTGACCTGGTCGGCCCCCTCGACGCCGCGGGCCGCGACCTGCCGACCGTACGACCCCTGCTGCGTCTCGTAGGACCGGAAGCCGCTCTCGAGGGCGATCTCGCCGACGCCCGCATCCCGCGCGGCCGTCACCATCGAGGTCAGGGCGGCGGCGGCATCCGATCGAAGCGACCCTCCCTCGACGCTGCGCACCCCGTCGGGCAGCATGAGCGCTGCAGGGCGGTAGTCGACCGGGGCGTACGGGCGCCGCTTGTTCACGACGACCCAGATGCGCGAGGGGTCGGCCAGGTCGACGCAGGATGCTGCGCCGGTCGCCACGGCGGCGCGGAACGCCTCCCCGCCGCCCGCCGCCGCGATCGCCGCGGAGTCGTCTCCGGCCTCGAGCGCGGCCCGCACGGAGGACTCGCCGCAGATGTCGGTCGAGGTGGTCGCCTGCTCGAAGGTCGGCACCGGCAGGGCGTCGATGTGAGGGGGAACCGCGAACAGCTTCGCGGAGCCCGCCTCGGGTCCGGAGGCCGATCCCGCGGTCAGCGAGGTGAGCGCCGGGATGCCGGCGAAGAGCAGCCCCGCCGCGACGAAAACGGTGACGGCTGCTCGCCCTCGCCGAGTGGGGCGGACGTGACGGGCCGGTGCCGAGCCCGCGCTCGCCGACGAGGACCGGGCGCCGTGCGCCTGGGCGGGGCGGGTGCGATGCGCCCCCGACCGGCTCGGATCGCCGGCGAGCGTGCGATCGTGCGACTCCGTCCCGACCCGGGCGCGCCTGTCTGCTCCCGCGCGAGCACGCCGAGCAGCCTCTTCGCGCAGCACGCGTGCAGCGCGGCGAGACTCCGGGGGGCGGGGCGGACCGGGGACCGTCACGCCTGCCATTGTGCCCCGTCGGCCGAGGCGGCGCTGGCACCGACCCGTCGCGGCCTGCCGTGTTCGATGCGGGCGCGCGCCGCCTTGACACACTCTCGAACATGTGTTCGCATGGAGTCATGCGTTGGCAAGGTCAAGAGCTCGGGGTGGCGGATGCCTCGGCCCTCCCGGGTCTCGAGCACCTCAACGGCCTCGTCCAATCCGTGACCACGCCCGAGTTCGCCGGGGTGACGTTCCACGAGGTGCTGTGCAAGACGGCCCTGAATCACGTGCCCGGAGCGTCGGCGATGCCCTTCGACTGGACCGTGAACCCCTACCGCGGATGCAGTCATGCGTGCGTGTACTGCCTGCATCCCGACACGGCCATCCTCATGGCGGACGGGCGCACCAAGCCGCTGAAGGAAGTCAGGGTCGGAGACGTCGTGGTCGGCACGCGGCGAGACGGTTCGTATCGCCGCTACACGTCGGCGACGGTGGGTGCCGTGTGGCCGACCCGCAAACGTGCGTATCGAATCCGACTGAGCGACGGCACTGAGGTCATCGCGAGCGGAGACCACCGCTTCCTCACCGAACGCGGGTGGAAGTTCGTCCAGCCTTCCGAGAAAGGGCAACGGCCGTACCTCACCACGAACAACCGATTGATCGGGTTCGGCACGGGCGGGGCGGGGCTCTCATCGGTCGAGACCGACGACTTCCGCGTCGGATACCTGTGCGGCATGGTGCGCGGCGACGGGATGATGCTGCGGCGCGACTATCCGCGAAGCACGGGCGGGACCTACACCGCTCACCGATTCCGCCTCGCACTCGCCGACGATGAGGCTCTCGATCGAGCCCACGCGTATCTGGTGGCCGCGGGGGTGACGCTTCGACGCAGCGCGTTCTCGCCCGCCTCGGCGTCGCGGCGTGCGATGACCGCCATTGCTTCGTCGAAACGGACGGATCACGAACTGATCACCTCCCTGATCGAGTGGCCATCTGAGCCGACCCTCGAGTGGTCTCGAGGGTTCCTCTCGGGAGTCTTCGATGCGGAAGGAAGCTGCAGCAGAGGCATCCTTCGAATCTCCAATAAAGACTCGAACATGCTGGCTGCGATCAGCGGCTGTCTGCGAGCTCACCGGTTCGAGTTCGCGACCGAGTCTCCGCGCGAGAACGGCGTCGTCTCGATTCGCCTTCTCGGCGGTCTGCCGGCTCGTCGACGGTTCTTCGATCTGACTCAGCCTGCGATCACTCGCAAGCTGGACCTGCTCGGAACCGCCGTGAAGGGCGTGGCTCCGCTGCGGGTCGTGGGCATCGACGATCTAGAAGAGTCGATCGACATGATCGACATCACCACCACCACCGGCGACTTCGTGGCGAACGGGGTCATCAGCCACAATTGCTTCGCCCGCGGCACGCACGAATACCTCGAGCTCGACGCGGGTCGGGACTTCGACTCCCAGGTGGTCGTGAAGATCAATGTGGCCGAAGTGCTCGAGAAGGAGCTGCGGCGCGGTTCCTGGACCCAGCAGCCGGTCATGCTCGGCACCAACACCGATCCGTACCAGCGGGCTGAGGGCCGGTACCGGCTGATGCCGGGCATCATCGGCGCGCTGACGACGTCGGGGACGCCGTTCTCGATCCTGACGAAAGGCACACTGCTGCGGCGCGACCTGCCGCTGTTGACCGAGGCGGCGGGTCAGGTAGACATCACCCTGGCCATGTCGATCGCCGTGTTCGACGATGCGCTTCAGAACCTCATCGAACCCGGCACGCCGACCGCGACCGCGCGCCTCGAGACGGTACGCGCCGCCACCGAGGCGGGGTTCCGCGTCACCGTCTTCCTGATGCCGATCGTCCCCCACCTGACCGACTCCATCGCGGCGATCGACGATGCGCTCGCGCGCATCAAGGCGGCTGGCGCGGTCCGGGTGATCTACGGTGCCCTGCACCTTCGCCCGGGCGCGAAGCAGTGGTTCATGCAGTGGCTCGAGCGGGAGCATCCCGAACTCGTGTCGTCGTACCTGGGTCTCTACCCCGGAGCATCCGTCACCGCGCCCAAGGCGTATCGCGCGTGGCTCGCCCAGCGCGTGCGGCCCCTGCTGCGCGCGCATCGGCTCGACGGCCGGGCCGAAGAGGAGAATCCGCGGGGCGGACCGGTGCCGGGGCTCGCGTCACGGGCCGATGCGCGCGCCGCCGGAATCGTGATCACCTCGCGGGGCCGGGCCGCCCGGGCGGCGCCGGCGAACGCGGGGGTGACCCCGTCGTCGGCAGCGGAACCCGCCCGTCTTTTCTGACCGGCGTCGTGCGCCGTCCCGATCAGCCGCGACGGCGCACGGTGCCGCGCTCGTCGCGGGTCACGGCCCGGTCGGGCCGGTCCTCGCTGACGAAGGCGACCACCGCATCGAGCACGGGATCCGCAGTGAGCAGGCGGTTGTGCCCGAACCCACGGGTCACGACGACGCGCGCGTCCGGATGCACGGCGGCGATCCGGGCGAGCTCGCCGAAGGGCACGACCGGGTCGGTCTCGTCGTGGACCGCGAGAAGGGGCACCGCCGCCGTGAGGCTCTGCTGCAAGGGCGACAGCCGCGCGAACGGGTCGGTCTCGCCGGGGAAGTACCGGCGCGCGAACCGGGCACGAAGCGCGGCCGCCGTGCGGTCATCGAACCCGAGCATCGCCTGGAACTGCGCGAGCAGCAGGTCAGGGTCACCGGGTGCCGCGATGGTGACGGCGCGGTCGACGTCGAGCCCGTGCGCCGTGGCGACGAGCGCTGCGAGTCCGCCGAACGAGTGGCCGACGACGGCGCGGAGCCGCCCGTACCGATGAGCCAGCTGCGCGAGGATGTCGGTCCAATCGACGAGGTACGTACCCCGGCCCGCGGTGTCGCCGTGGGCGGGTGCATCGAACGCGACGACCCGGAATCCCTCCGCGACAAGCTCGCGCACGAGGGTCGCGAACTGGCTCGCCCGACCGGTCCAGCCGTGAGCGAGCACGACGGCGTCAGGACCAGCGCCCCACTCGTACACCGTCACGTCGACACCGCGCCGGTCGAGCCCCGGGATGCGGATCGACGACCTGCGCGCACGATCCATCGTCGAGCGGTCATCGGCATGCACCGCCCGCGGGCGCGCGACATGGCCGAAAAGCGGGAGCGCCACCGCCGCACCCAGCCGGGGCGAGAGAACCCCGGCGACGCGGATGGTCGCACCCGCAGTGGATCGGACGGCGTTCATGGCAGCTCCTCGCGCGACTATGCGTACGGTCGTACGTACTTATACGAACGATCGTACGGTAACCTCGTCGCATGGCGCAAGCATCCGTCCGGGACGGCCGCCGTGAGCGCGGCGACGCGTCGCGACGCGCGATTCTGGCGCACGCGATCGACGCCGCTTCGGTCGATGGTCTCGAGGGCCTCACGATCGGACGACTGGCGGATGCCGCAGGCCACAGCAAGAGCGGCGTCGCGACGCTGTTCGGCTCGAAGGAGCAGCTGCAGCTCGCGACGGTGGCCGCCGCGCGAGAGGTCTTCATCGAGCGCGTCGTGGAGCCGGCGCGCGCCCGGTCGGGGCGCGGCCTCGCCCGGCTCTGCGCGCTCATCCCGTCGTGGCTCGACTACTCGCGGGAGCGCGTTTTTCGAGGCGGCTGCTTTTTCGCCGCGACGTCGGCCGAGTTCGACGCCAGACCCGGGCCGGTTCGCGACGCGATCATGGCCGCGTCGTCGGAGTGGGAGGACTACCTCACCATCTCCATCGAGCGCGCGGTGGAACAGGGCGAGCTGCCCGGGCTCGACGACGCCCGCCAGCTCACGTTCGAGATCGTGTCGTTCCTCGAAGCGGCGAACACGCGAAGCCTGCTGCACGGGAGCGATCAGCCCTACGATCGCGCCGCCATCGCCGCGCGGGCGAGGCTGACCGGACTCGGCGCCGATCCCGAGCTCGTCGCGCAGATCGGTCGCGGCTGACCCCGGCGCGCCGCGGCGAAGCCGCGCCCCAAACCCGAGGCATCCGGCCTCCCGCCGCGTTCGGGGCGCGAACCCCTCGCAACACGCCGCCCACCCCGGCGCGTCGCGGCGAAACCACGCCCCAAACCCGGGGCATCCGGCCCGCCCCGACCGTTCGGGGCGCGCTCTGTCGTTCGGGGCGCGAACCCCCCGCAACACGCCGCCCACGCCGGCGCGCCGCGGCGAAGCCGCGCCCCAAACCCGAGGCATCCGGCCCACCCCGACCGTTCGGGGCGCGAACCCCCCGCAACACGCCGCCCACGCCGGCGCGCCGCGGCGAAGCCGCGCCCCAAACCCGAGGCATCCGGCCTCCCGCCGCGTTCGGGGCGCGAACCCCTCGCAACACGCCGCCCACGCCGGCGCGCCGCGGCGAAACCACGCCCCAAACCCGGGAACAGAACGGGGCCCGTGACGGAACCACACCCCAAGCCCGCCGGAACGCCGGCAGAGAGGGCGCCACGCCCGCGCGCGGGGCGCGTGGGGTCAGGCGTCGACGTTCGACAGCTGGCGACCCGAGAGCTCCTCGAGGATGTCGTCGCCGGGACGTGCATCCTCGAACGGCGCGTCGATCTCGGCCCGGTCGAGCAGCTCGGTCATGCGGCGCCGGCGCTGACGCGTGATCAGCGTCACCACTGTCCCGGAGCGACCCGCGCGGCCGGTGCGACCCGAGCGGTGCAGGTACGTCTTGTACTCGTCGGGCGCGTCGGCCTGCACCACGAGATCGATGTCGTCGACATGGATGCCGCGTGCCGCGACATCCGTCGCCACGAGCACCTGCACGCGACCCGACGTCAGGCGCTCCAGGTTGCGCGTGCGCTTGGCCTGGTTCAGGTCGCCGTGAAGAGCGAGTGCGCGGATGCCGGCGTCGTCGAACTGCTCGGCCAGCATCTCGGCGTACGCGCGAGTGCGGGCGAACACGAGCGTCTTGGCGTCGCGGTCGACGAGCGACGTGAGGATCTCGGCCTTGTCGCGGTGGTCGATGACGAGAACCCGGTGATCGATCGTGCCCGACTCCTGGTCCTCGCCGGCGACCTCGTACACGGCGGGCTCGACGAGGAACTCGTCGACGAGCGCCGCAACCTCGCGGTCGAGGGTCGCCGAGAACAGCAGCTTCTGGCTGCCGTCGGCGGTGAGACGCAGGATCCGCTGCACCGGCTCGAGGAACCCCAGCTCGCACATGTGGTCGGCTTCGTCGAGGACGGCGACGCGGATGCCGGAGAGGTCGAGCTTGCCCTGTTCGACCAGGTCCTCGATGCGACCGGGGGTGCCGATGATGATGTCGACGCCCTTCTTCAGGGCGCCCACCTGACGCCCCTGGGGCACGCCGCCGTAGATCTGCGTCGTGAAGAGACCGACACTGCGGGCGATCGGCTGGATCGTGCGGTCGATCTGCAAGGCGAGTTCACGCGTCGGCGCGAGGATCAGCGCCTTCGGCGACCGGCCGAACTCGCGACGCTGCCCGGCCTGCGAGCGCAGCACGCTCTCGACGAGGGGGGCGCCGAACGCGATCGTCTTGCCGGACCCGGTGCGGCCGCGCGCGAGCACGTCCTTTCCGGCGAGGATCGGCGCGATCGTCGCGGCCTGGATGGGGAAGGGTGCGGATGCCCCGAGCTCGGCGAGCGTGCGGACGATGTTGTCACCCAGCCCGAGGTCGCCGAACGTCACGTCGGCGACCTCGCCGGCCCGCACAGCCTCGGCCTGGAGGCGCTCGTGAACCACGTCGACGTGCGCTTCGTGCGCGGCGGTGCGGGCGGGCCCGCGCTCGTCGCGCTGCGCCGGGCGGCCGGAACGGTCGTCGCGGCGGGGCGCGGAGCGGTCGTCGCGGCGGGGCGCGGGGCGGTCGTCGCGGCGGTAGGACGGGCGGGCGTCGCCGAACGACCGACGGTCGTCGCGATTCACGCGGTCGAGACGGGAGGCGCGAGGCGAGTCGTCACGGCCCTGGCGGTCGAAAGACCGGGCCGGACGTTCGGACGAACGCGACGGGCGGTCCGTCGAGCGGGCCGGACGGTCGTCGAAGCGACCCGAGCGGGCCGGACGATCATCGTACGAGCGGGCCGGACGATCATCGTACGACCGACCCGAGCGGGCCGGACGATCGTCGTACGAGCGGGGCGCCCGAGCCGGACGGTCGCCGTACGAACCCGCGGAGCGGGCCGGACGGGCCGGACGGTCGTCGAAGCGACCCGAGCGAGCCGGACGGTCCTCGAACGAGCGAGCCGGGCGGTCGTCGGCGGCGCGGTCGTCGCGCGCGCCGCGCGAGTGGGTGCGGATGCCTCGCGCCTGGTCGCGGCCGGCACGCTCCTGCTCGGTCCACCGGCGCTTGGGCGCGGCATCCGTCGTCTCGGCCCGGTAGCCGCGATGGCTGGGGCTCTTGCTTCCGGGCTTGCCGGACGACGACTCCCCCGGGCGTCGCTTGCGGTCCTGGTATCCGGACTTGGCGGCGTATCGGGGGTCGAAGTTCTTCGCCGGCCGGCCGCCGGCCGGCTTCTTGTTCTTGGGCATGAGGAGGTCCTTCTGGGTTGTCTCGCTGGAGAACAGCACTCCACAGGACGCGCGAGCACGCACGTACGATGCCGCGGCATGCGGCGGGAGAGACCCGGACTCTCGTCGGCCGGGGGCCATTCACGTGATGGTCGTCAAGGCGGAATCGCCTAAACCATCGGCCCCTTGGACTCACAAACCCATCCGCGCAACGGCGCGGTGTCCAGAGCCGACGCGGTCAACAATACCGGACAAGAGTGTACTGTCCGGCCTCAATGACGCGATACCCTATATGTTCTCAAGGTCAGAGCAGTACCATTGACCCAGCGGTGTACCCGCTGACCTGGGGAATCCCGTCCGCGTAGCGCGACGAGACCCCGTAGCGTACCGACTTTGGGGAGTCGGGGGTTGCGGGGGTATCGGCGCACCACCCAGAACGAGAGTCCGTTGAACGCCCTCGCCGCACCCGAAGCTCCGAGCGTCACCCCCAACGACCCGCAGGCCACACACCGCCCCGCGGTCCGTCACCATGCCCACCACTTCAGCCATGGCGCGATGGCGGCCCTGGCCGCCGGCGTCATCGTCGCCGTGCTCACCACCCGCGACCCGCTGTGGTGGCAGCTGCACTTCTCCCGCCTCGGCACCTTCGACGACCTGTCGGGCCATGTCTTCAACGGCACCGCGATCGTCTCGGGCTTCCTGCTCGCCACGTACGGGGTGCTCTCGGTCACCTCGCTGCCGACGAACATCGGTCGTCGCACGGCGCGGGGATTCCGCGCCTCGGTGATCTCGGCGGGCCTGCACCTGACCGTCGTCGGTCTCATCCCGATCCCGGTCAGCACCGTCCTGCACGACATCGCGGCCGCCGGGCTGGGACTGTCGCTGCTCTCGATCGTCGCGTTCAGCCTCGGCATCCCCGGATTCGGGCGGATCTTCCGCTCCGCGTCGCTCGTCATCGTCATCCTGCTCGCCGTCGGGATGGTCCTGCTGACGGCCGGATTCATCACGCTCGCGTGCTTCGAGTTCTTCGGATTCGCGTCGGTCGGCGCGTGGCTGAGCGTGCTTCCCCGCATGCTGGCCGGGTGCCCGCAGGCTCCGCGGCACGCCGACGACCACGACTTCGTGACCCTCGACGAGTCGGCGGATCGTGTGGAATGGACGTCATGGCAGAATCCGCGGCCCATCCCATCACTGTGGCGATCGAACGACGGATCGACCCGGCCCGCACCGTCGAGGCGACGAGTTGGATGCAGGCCGGAACGGATCTCGCGACCGGGTTCGACGGTTTCCTCGGCTCGGGCTGGGTACGCGCCGGCGAGGCGAGCGACCTCTGGTACATGCTCTACCGCTTCCGCGACATCCCGACCCTCGAGGCGTGGGAGCAGTCGACCCAGCGGGCGTGGTGGCTCGACTCGGGTCGCGCGTTCGCGAGCGAGGTTCGCGTCGAACGCCGCACCGGCATCGAAGGATGGTTCGACGCGCCCTTCGCGACACACGTCGAAGACCGCTCCTCGGGTCGCGCCGGCGACGCGACGCCCGACACCGGTCCGATACAGCAGCCGATCCCCGCAGCGCCGCCTCGCTGGAAGCAGGCCGTCGCGATCTGGCTCGGATTCTTCCCGACGAATCTTCTCGCGTCCTGGCTGCTGAGCTTCGTCCCCGGTTTCACCGACTGGCCGCTCGTCCTGCGCGTCCTTCTCGCGACCGTGCTGCTCACGCCGTTCATGACCTATCTCGTGCTTCCGTGGGTGACACGGATGCTGCGGCCCTGGCTGCAACGGGCGCGCTGACCTGACCCGACCGGCCCGCCTCGGGGCGCGGTATCCGCTCGTCGAACGGTCAAGGTCCTTCGGTCCTAGGGCGAGGCATCCGTCAGTCCTACACTGACGCCATGACCTCGCCACACGTCCGCACCGCCGCCGGCGAACCGGCCCCCGAGGGGCCGCCGGCACCGACCCGCCGCCTCGAATCCGAGGCCGTCTACCTCGCCTTCGCCGGCGGCGCCCTGGGAGCCGTATACGGCTACGTCGTCGCCCTCATCGCGACCCGGCTCACGCTCGCCGACGAGGATCCGTTCGCACTGTGGGCGGCTCTCGGCGCGGGGGTCGTCGCGGCGATCTCGTCCACGATCGGCTATTGGCGCGCCCGCGGTCGCCCCGGTCAGGAGTGGCGTCGCAGACTGCCGTCGTGGAAGTTCACGGTGAACACCGTCTCTGTGGTGATCGTGCACACGGCTCTGGCCTTCCTCGCCTGGTACGGGCTCTACCGTCTGCTCGCCCTCGGCTTCATCGGGCTGCCGGTCGTGCCGTTCTGGTCGGTGGTGCTGATGGCCGTCACGCTCGGGCTCACGACGTATGCGGTGTACCTGTCGTCGTCGAACATGACGACGCAGCGGATGTCGTCTCTGCTCATGGCCTTCATCGTGTTCGGCACGGTCACCGCGATGGTCACGACGCCCGACCCACAATGGTGGACGTACCACTTCAGCCAGCTGGGCACGTTCGACAACCTGTCGAGCTGGGTGTTCAACGGCACTCTGATCGCCGGCGGCCTGCTCGTCACCACGTTCGCCGTCTATATCGCGAACGACATGGGCGAGCTCGCCGCGGCCGGGGTGCTGACGAGCGCTCGCGGCGTTCGCGTGGTGCCGGTGCTGTTCGTGGTGATGGGGATCATGCTCGCGTGCGTGGGCATCTTCCCGGTCGACGTGAACATGCCCCTGCACAACCTGTCCGCCACCGGGATGGCGCTGATGTTCCTCGTGCTGCTCATCGCCGGGCCGGCTCTTCTGAAGGGGATGCCGCGCACCTACTTCGTGTCGTCGTGGGCGTTCCTCGCCGCGACGGTGGCGTCGGTGGTGCTGTTCGTCGTCGGCTACTTCTCGCTGACGGCGTTCGAGATCATCGTGTTCGCGCTCATCTTCGGCTGGATCGCCGTGTTCATCCGCTTCCTGGAGGCGTCAGGGCACCCCGACTGAGCGCGGCGGGGGGCCCGAGCGGTCGGGTTCGGGGCGCCGATCCGACCGGACGCGCCGCCCTACCCCGCGCGTCGCGCGGGTTTCGCGCCCCGAACCAGTGTGCGTGGGGGTCAGCGTCGCTCGCCGTGGTCGGGGTCAGCCGGGTCGTCGCCGTGAGCGGAGTCGGATGCCTCGGCCTGCGCCGCTTCCGGCTCGGGCTCCGGCCCCTGCTCTGACTCGGGCTCGGGCTCCGGCGTGGGCTCGGGCTCGGGCTCCGGCGTGGGCTCCGCGTCCGGCGTGGGCTCCGCGTCCGGCGTGGGCTCGGGCTCAGGCTCCGGCGTGGGCTCCGCGTCCGGCGTGGCCTCCGGCGTGGGCTCCCCGTTCGGCGTGGGCTCGGGCTCCGGCGCGGGCTCCGCGTTCGGGGTGGGCTCGGGCTCCGACTCGGGCGCCGCCTCGGATTCGGGCTCGGTCCCGTCGCCGGCGGCGGGCTCGGCCTCGGCATCCCCGCGGGCGGCATCACCCTCGGGCACCTCGATATCCGGCCCCTCCTCGATCACGGGCACGGAGGCATCGGGCTCGACCGCGTGCGACTCCGTGTCGACGCCGTCGGCCGTCGTCGACGCGCGGCCCTCGGGAACCTCGACGTCGGGACCCTCCTCGATCACCGGGACGGCGACCGTCGCCACTGCGACCGCGCCCGACGCCTCGAGCGCGCGACGCTCGCGGCGGGTGAGCGCGGGTGCCGACGCGACCGGCGGAGTCGGGGCATCCGTCAACGCATCGCCGGCGGGAGTCTCGAGGGCGTCGCCGCGCCGCCGCAGAGCCCGCCGCTCCTTCGCGCCCTCGACGAGGTTGTAGAGCGTCGGGAGCACGAGAAGCGTCAGCACCGTGGACGAGATGAGTCCGCCGATGACGACGATCGCGAGAGGCTGCGAGATGAAGCCGCCCTGCCCCGTGATGCCCATGGCCATCGGGGTGAGCGCCGCGATCGTGGCGAGCGCGGTCATGAGGATCGGGCGCAGACGACGCGATCCTCCGGCGATCGTGGCGTCGTGCGCCGACAGGCCCTTCGTGCGGTATTGGTTCACGAGGTCGACGAGCACGATCGCGTTGGTGACGACGATGCCGATGAGCATGAGCACGCCGATCATCGACGACACCCCGAGCGGAACGCCCGTGATGATCTGCAGCAGGATCGCACCGGTGGCCGCGAAGGGCACCGAGATGAGCAGCAGGAGCGGCTGGCGCAGCGACTTGAAGGTCGCGACCATCACGATGTACACGATCAGGATCGCGGCGAGCATCGCCAGGCCCAGCTGCGAGAAGGAGTCCTGCTGCTGCGACACGACCCCGCCCAGTGAGGCGTCGGCCGCTTCGGGAAGGTCGGCGCTCTCGATCGCCGCGGTGACCGAGGCCGATGCGGTCGCGAGGTCGTCGGTCGAGGGCGTCACCGTCACGGTCGCGGTGCGCTGGCCGCGCTGCGTCGTGATCGACGTCGGGCCTTCGCTCTCTTCGACGGTCGCGACGTCTTCCAGCGGAACGGGACCGGTCGCCGTGGGCACCGGCAGCTCGCGCAGCTCTTCCAGCGACGCCGGAGTCTCGGATGCCGCGAGGTACACCGTGAGCGCGGTGTCGTCGATCTCGACCGAGCCGATCGACTGCGGCTCCATCGTGTTGGACACGAGCGCGCCCACCGCCACCTCCGACAGTCCGAGCGCCGCGGCGGCCTCGCGGTCGACCGTCACCGCGATGTACGGCAGCGACGCCGACAGGTTGCTGCTGACCTGGCCCACGCCCTCCGCGCCGTCCACGGCGGCGACGACCTCGTCGGTCGCCTGCTGCAGGGTGTCGGAGTCGGGGGCCGTGATGTCGATCTCGATGTCGCTCGAACCGAATCCGCCCCCGGCCGTCGCGACGGTGATCGTGCCGGCGTCGTCGAGGTCGGCGACGGCCGCCTGCACCTCTTCGCGCAGCGCGACCTGATCGACCGAGGGGTCGGTCGTGATCGAGTACGTGATGCCGCTGCCGCCGCCCGAGAACGCGTCCCGGAGCGCGGAGCCGCTCGACCCGATCGACACCTGGACCGTCTCGATCCCCTCGATCCCGGAGAGGGCGTCTTCGACCTGCTCGGCGGCCGCGCTCTCGGCCTCGAGGCTGGGCGCCTCGCCGATCGACTGCGTCATGGTGAAGGTGTTCTGACCCGAGTCGCCGAGGAAGTTCGTCTTCAGGAAGCCCTGGTTCAGCCCGACCACCGCGAGCACCACCGTTCCGAAGAGAACGAGCGCGGCCAGGCCCAGCGAGATCCACGAGTGCCGCAGCGTCCACCGCAGGACGGGCAGGTAGCCCTTCTGCAGGCGGCTGGGCGGGGCATCCGGGTGCTCCGGGTCGATCTCCTCGCCGTTCTCGTCGAGGAGCGGCTTGCCCGGACGCAGGAACCAGTAGGCCAGCACCGGCACGATCGTCAGCGCGACGAACAGCGACGCCGTCATCGCGATCGTCACCGTCAGCGCGAACGGCCGGAAGAGCTCGCCGGTCACATCGCCGACGAACGCGATCGGCAGGAACACCGCGACCGTGGTGATGGTCGACGCCGTGATGGCGCCGGCGACCTCTCGCACGCCGAGAAGCACCGAACGCGTCTTGTCGGCGTCGCCTACGTAATGGCGCTTGATGTTCTCGATGACGACGATCGAGTCGTCGACGACGCGCCCGATCGCGATGGTCAGCGCCCCGAGCGTGAGGATGTTGAGCGAGTAGCCGAACGCCTGGATGCCGATGAAGGTGATGAGCACGCTCGTCGGGATCGAGATCGCCGTGACCAGCGTCGCGCGCACCGACAGCAGGAAGACGAGGATCACGAGCACCGCAGCGAGCAGGCCGAGCAGCCCCTCCTTGGCGAGGGTGTCGATCGACTCCTGGATGTAGGGCGCCTGGTCGAACACCACCGTGAACTCCGCACCGCCGAGCGATTCCTCGAGCTCGGGCACGATCGCGAGCACGCCGCGGGACACGTCGACGGTGTTCGCGTCCGGCAGCTTCGTGACCGCGATCGTGAGGGCGGGTTCGCCGTTGACCCGCGAGATGGTCGTGACGGGGTCGGCCTCCTGCTCCACCGTCGACACGTCGCCGACGGTGATCTCGCCCGCCTGCAGCTGAGCGGCGGTCGAGGGCACAAGCGGCAGTGCCGCGATCTCGTCGGCCGACGTGATCTTGGCCCCGGTCTGCACCGTGAGCGTCTCGTCGTCCTCGGTGATCTCGCCGCCCGGGAAGAGCACGCCGTTCTGGTCGAGCGCGTCGCGGATCGCCTGCTGCGAGTAACCGGCGGCCGCCAGCTCTTCCTGATCGGGCGTGATCGTCACGCGCTGCCCGACCCCGCCCACGATCTCGGCGGAGTTGACGCCCGCGACATCCTCGAGATCGGGGATGACGGATGCCTCGAGCTGCGCCTGGATCGTGGACTCGTCGTCGTAGCCGGTCACGGCGAGCTGGATGACGGGGAAGTCGTCGATGCTGGCCGAGATGACGTTCGGATCGACGCCCTCCGGCAGCTGCGAGCTGATGCGGTTGATCGCCTGCGTCATCTTCTGCTCGGCGGTGGCGAGGTCGGTGCCGTAGGTGAAGGACGCCTGCACGATCGAGGCGTTCGTCGTGCTGGTGGCGGTGGTCGACTCGAGCCCGGGGACGCCCTGGATCGCGGCCTCGATCGGCGTCGAGACGTCGTTGTTCACGACCTCGGGCGAGGCGCCCGGGTAGGTCGAGACGACGACGAGCGTGGGGAACTCGATCGAGGGGATGAGCTCCTGCTTGAGGTTGACGAGGGCCAGCGAGCCGAAGATGGCCGCGACGATCGTGACGAGCGCGATGAGGGCGCGGTTCTTGAGGCTGAGGACGGCGAGGTTCGACACGGATGCCTTCGCGGGAATGGTGCTGCGGACGCGCGCCGACCGACGCGCGGATACGGAGGTGTATCGGGTTCAGTATCTCATCCGGCCCGCAGCCCGGCGGCCGGATGTGGATCAGCGGAAAGCGTTCGCGAGGAGCCCGCCGAGGGCGACCCCGGCCGCTGCGGCGGCCGCGGCGAGCAGGAGCGTCCCGACCAGGTTGGCGGCGGCATCCCGCCACCGTCTGCGTTCGGCGAGCAGGACCGACTCCACCGAGACGGTGCTGAAGGTCGTGTAGCCGCCGAGAAGCCCGACGCCCACCACCGCGGCCACCTCGGGAGCTACCACCGCGCCCAGCCCGGTGAGCAGACCGAGCGCGAACGACCCGCTCACGTTGACGACCAGAACGCCCAGCGGGAACCCGCCCCGCGACGGCACGAGGCGGTCGAGCGCGTACCGGAGCCCCGCACCCGCGCCTCCGGCGAGCGCGACCACGAGCAGCAGCAGCGGGCGGCTCACTCCGCGGCCTCCGGCGTGGCGCGGCGTCGTCCGCCGAGCGCGCGGCCGATCGCGAGCCCGGCGACGGCTCCCGTGACGCCGGCGGCGACGGATGCCGCGGCCAGCCCTAGTGCCAGCCACGGGGTCGAGAGCCACAGCGCCGTCTCGACCGCGAAGGCGCTGTAGGTCGTGAAACCGCCGAGCACGCCCGTTCCGAGGAAGGCCCGCACGTGCGGACGGCTGTCGCCCAGAGCGCCGACGACCAGCCCGAGCGCGAACGACCCCGCGGCGTTGACGCCGAGCGTCGCCCACGGCAGCACCGCCGGGTCGGTGACGGGGTCCAGCAGCAGCGCCCGGGCGAGCACGCCGAACGCACCGCCCACGACGACGTACCCCAGCGCACGCACGTCGAGAGGCATGACCCTCACGCTACCGGCGCCGGGTCAGCGGCGCGGGTGGATCAGGCGGATGATCGCCGACTCGGGCGACACGGAGAGATCGAGGGTGTCGCCGTCGCGGTACCGGGCGAACACCCGCGGGTCGATGTACGAGCTGCGCGCCACCGCGGGCGTGTTGCCGAGCGCCTCGGCGGTCGCGCGCACGGCCAGCGTCTCGGCGCGCTTGAGGTCGCTCGCGGTGTCGACCGTGCCGATCCGCGCGAGCGCCTGCGCCGCGAAGATCGTGCCCCGGAGCGTGCGGAAGTCCTTGGCCGTGAAGCGTCCGCCGGTCAGCGACCGCACGTAGTCGTTCACCTCGGTCGGGGTGAGCGGCACCCGCCGACGCCCGCGCTCCCACGCCAGGAGCGGCGACCGCGGACGCCCCGCCGCGAGCAGCTCGACCACGGACGCGAGGTCGCCGTCGTCGATCTTCAGCAGCTGCCGCTTGCCGCTCTTGCCGGGGAACGAGAGCGAGACGACGGATGCCTCCACCGACGCATCGCGCCGCTGGAGGGTCGTGAGACCGCGACTGCCGTGCGCCGCCAGGTACCGCTCCGACCCGATGCGCGGCGCAGCCTGGTCGAGCAGGCGGAACGCGGCGGCGAGGACCCGCTCACGGTCGAGCGCCGACCGCCGCAGCGACGTCGTGACCCGCGCTCGTGCCCGGGGCAGGGTCTCGGCCAGCTGCAGGGCGCGGGCGTACTTGCGCCGGTCTCGTCCGGCGGTCCAGTCCGGATGGTAGAGGTACTGCTTGCGGCCGGCGTCATCGGTGCCGACGGCCTGGATGTGACCGTCGGGTCGCGTGCAGATCCACACGTCCTGCCACGCGGGCGGGATCACCAGTGCGCGGATGCGCTCGGCGTCCGCCTCCGGCGCCGGCTTGCCCTTCGCGTCGAGGTAGCGGAAACCGGAGCCGGCGCGCACACGACGGAATCCGGGGTCGTCGAACGGACGGACGCGCGCGAGTCTCGGCATCCGTCCCTCCCCCCCGGGGTCTTCGTGATCAGTGGTTGCGGAGCATGTCGATGAGCTCGGACTTCTTCTTGCCCGAGTAGCCCGAGATGCCCAGGTCCTTCGCGCGGGCGCGCAGGTCGGCGACGGTCCAGTCGTCGTACGACCCGGATTCGCCCCCGCGTCGGCCGACCTTCTTGCGGCCGTCCCTCGCGGCGGCATTCGAGATGCGCGCGGCTTTCTCCTTCGAGGCTCCGTCCTTGCGGAGCTCCTCGTAGAGGTCCGGATCCTTGAGGCTGTTCGAACCGCGTCCGGCAGGCATGATCCCTCCTCGATCGACGATCAGTGAGGCCACGCTAGCCGCCCGGCGCACGTGCGAACGGGGGGCTTGACAGCGGACGGCGACGGGAGACCGGGAGAAACGCCGACCGCGGGCCGCCGAAGCGCGGCGGAGGCGCGCGGTCTGCTGGGTTTTCGACCCATCGGCGCGCGACTACACCCGAGATTCGGCGGTCGTCAAGCCCCTCCCAGCCGACACACAGGCCTGACAACGTGGAGGCGTGCCCAACCCGGCACGGTACGCCCACCCCGCGTATCGCCTAAGGAGAAGGAGAACCTCCAATGAACCTCGCCCTCATCATCATCATCGTCGTCGCCGTCGTGCTCGCCATCGTCGGCGGACTCAACAGCGCCCTGCAGTGGCTGCTGTGGGTGGCGCTGATCGTCGGCGTCATCGCCCTGATCGCGTTCCTCTTCCGCGTCATCAGCGGAAGCCGGCGCGCCTGACGACGGAGAAGGACTCCGGGGCCCTTCCCCCGAGAAAACGGATGCCGCGACCCCTCCAGGTCGCGGCATCCGTCTGTCTGCGCGTCACAGGTGCGCCTCCGCGTAGATGCGGAGCGCGTCGCGCACGAACGCGGCGCCGGCCGTGCCGCCCGCGCTCGTGGCGTAGTTGGCGCCGAACCGGGGGTCGTCGACGTACATGTCGCCGAGTCCGATGACGTACGCCTTCACGTCGCCGCCGGGTTCCGCGGCGGGTGTGCCCGGGATCCCGGTCAGCCACGCGACGTGCCGCTCGGCCAGCCGCTGCGCCTCGACCGAGTCGGGGGCGACGCCGCTCTCGGCGGCGGCGACCCAGTCCCGACCGAGGTCGGAGACCCGCTTCTGCCACGCGGCCTTCTCGTCGGCGCTCATCGAGCGCCACCAGCGGTCGCCGTCGGCGTACGCCTTGGCGCCCCAGCGCTGTTCGACCTCGTCCTTGTACCGGGTGTGGTCGAAGCCGTCGAACATGTTCTCTGCCATCAGTCGTTCACCTCCTCTCAGTGCTGCGATGGTGTTCTCTACCGACGCGGCCTGCCGCGTCAGCCTCGCCTGCTCCTGCCGCAACCAGGCGAGATGGGTCTCGAGGGCGGGGATCTCGGATGCCTCGCGCTCGAGCACCTCCGCGATCTGCGGCAGTCCGAGTCCGAGGTCCCGCAGCAGCAGGATCCGCTGCAGCCGGACGAGCGCGGTCTCGTCGTAGTACCGGTAGCCGTTGCGGCCGACCCGCGACGGCGCCAGCAGCCCGATGTCGTCGTAATGGCGCAGGGTGCGGCTCGTGGCGCCGACGATCTTGGCGATCTGCTGGATCGACCACTCGTTCGCGTTCATGGAATCGACGGTAGAGGTTGACGCTGCGTCAAGGTCAAGCTCGGATCGCCGCATCCGCTTGAATGAACGCGATATATCGTGTTACGCTCGCTCAAACGCGATATAACGCGACTTCAACGAACTCGGAGAACACCATGACCCTGGAGAAGTGGATCATCCACCCGGGCGAGACGCGCGTCATCGACATCGAGACGGTGACCAGCCTGAAGGTCGGCCTCATCGGCGGGCAGATCGACGTCATCGCCCACGACGAGCCCGGAGCCCGCATCGAAGTGCACGGCGTGACCGTCAAAGACCTGCGCATCGAGGTGATCGGCGACGCCGTCGAGATCGACCATCCGCAGCTGCGGTGGGACAACTTCCTCGAGGTGTTCCGCAACTTCACCGCCAGCGGACCGAAGGCCGAGATCAGCGTGGCCGTGCCCCGCACCGTCGCCCTGAACCTCGGCGTGGTCAGCGCCAGCGCCCTCGTCGCCGGCCTGCAGAACGACGCGCGGCTCAACACCGTCTCCGGCGACCTCATGGTCGACGGGCTCACCGGCGACCTGACGGTGAACGCCGTCTCCGGCGACGTGCAGGTGCGCGACCTCGTCGGATCGCTCAACGCCAACAGCGTCTCGGGCGACGTCGCCGCCACCGGCACGCTGGCCAAGGCGACCATCGACACCGTGTCCGGCTCGACGCTCATCGACTCGGCCGGCGACCTCCAGTCCGTCAACGTCAACACCGTCAGCGGCGGGCTCACCGTCCGCATGGACGAGGGCCACCCCGCCAACTACGTCGTGCGCAGCGTCAGCGGCAAGGTGCAGGTCGACGGCGTCATGCGGTCCGGCATCGGGACCGGGCCGACCACGAACTTCGCCGGCTCCGCGGGCGAGCTCAGCGGCAGCTTCGCCGACGTGCGCGCCAATTCGGTGTCGGGAGACGTGACGGTGCTGCGGCGCCCGGCGGTCGCGGCATCCGCGCCCGACCCGCAGGTCGAGGCCGAGGCCGCCGGCACGTCCGGCACCCCCGGCACGACCGGCAGCCAGGAGGAGTGGCGATGAGCCCGGTCTTCTCCCACGGCGACCTGCGCCTGTACCTGCTGAACCTCCTCGACGAGGGACCCCGGCACGGGTACGACATCATGCAGGCGCTCTCGGACCGCACCGGCGGCACGTACACCCCCAGCGCCGGAACCATCTACCCGCGCCTCGCCAAGCTCGAAGAGGAGGGCCTCGTGACGAAGACCGTCGACGGCCGCAAGACCGTGTACTCCATCACCGAGGCAGGGCACGCCGAAGTCCAGGCGCGCGCCGGCGATCTCGAGGGGATCGAGGCGGGACTCGCCGACTCGGTGCGCCTCATCGCCGACGAGGTGCGCGGCAGCGTGCGCGAGGCGATGAAGAGCCTGCGCGCCGACCTCGCGGCCGCACGGTCGCAGGAGCGTGAGACCGCGACCGCGCAGGCCCCGTCGGACGACCCGCGCGTCCTCAGCCGTGAGCAGCTGCATCGAGCGGATGCCGCGATCAGCGAGTTCCGGGTCCGTGTGCGCACCGACCTCCGGTCGCACGTGGCCCGCGGCGGCGAGCTGGCGGCGGGGTTCGTCGACGAGCTCACGTCCGACCTCGACCGGATCGCCCGCGACGTCACCCGCGCGCTCCGAGGCTGACGCCCGTCGCCCGTCGCCCGTCGCCTGGCGCCCCTCGCCCGTCGCCCCTCGCCCCCAGGCCGATCCCCGCTTCCCGCGGGGGTCGGCCTTCGTCGTCCCCCCCGCGAGTCGCCAAGACACGCCGGTCGAACGCACGCGGAGCGGCGTGTCTTGGCGACTCGGCGGGAGTCACGGGCGCACGGGCGCGACGAGCGCACGGGCGCGCGGGCGCGCGGGCGGACGGGCGCGGGTACCCGCTCAGGCGGGCCAGATCTCCTCGTCGTCGGGAACCGGCTCGCCGAGCGGCACGACGAGGATCGGCCGAGGCTGGCGATGCGCCAGGCGTGCGGCGACGGATCCGGTGAAGAACTCGCGGATCGACTCGCCCAGGCCGCGCTTGCGGGTGCCGACGACGAGCAGCTTCGCGTCGACCTTCTCGGCGAGGTGCTTGATCGCCATGGCCGGGTCGCCCACGAGCTGCTGCACCGTCCAACGCACGTCGTGGCTGGCGAGGAACGAGCTCGCGGTCGACCGCACCTTGTCGAGGTCGCCCTCGCCCGCGGCGATGTTCATGTCGATGGGCGCCGAGTGCACGTAGCCGTCGGGATCCTCATAGGTGACGAACCGCGTCACGTCCACGTGCACGACGAGCAGCGGCGCACCGAGCAGCTTCGCGTACCGGGCCCCCTCGGCCAGCACTCGGGTGGACTGGTCGGGGACGACACCGACGATCACCGCTCCCCGCAGGTCCGCGTCCTTGGTGAGGGCCTCGGCCGGGTCAGATGCCTCATCGGTCATATGTCTCGCTCCTCTGCGCTGATGCCACACCCAAGGAGGAGCCCGCCGGGGTGCACAGGCTCCGTGTTATCCTGAATGCTACTCTTACCGGCCTCGAGCCGGCGTCGTTGCGGCGGGCACTCCGAAGCCCGCGACTCACAAATGAGGGGGTCTCGCATGGGGCGTGGCCGTCAGAAGGCGAAGCACACGAAGATCGCCCGCGAACTCAAGTACGACGTGCACAGCGTCAACTACGGTGCACTCGAGCGTGAGCTCGGGCACCCGAGCGACGACGCCTACGTCGACAAGTGGGCTGACCAGTACTCCGACGAGTACGAAGACGAGAAGGCGTAGCCCTCACGCGGCCGCGTTTCTCGCGGCATCCGTCCCCCCGCTTCGCGGGTGAGGCCGCTGTTCGGCGTGCCGTCGACGATGAGCGGATGCCTCACCACGCCCCGTAGCGACGCTCCCACTCGTCTTCGACCGTGCCCCGGCGCGCAGCGACGACACCCGCCGGTATGGCGGCGGCGATGACCACCGCCAGCATGAGCAGCGGCAGCGTCCACCCGTCCGTCGCATCGTGGACGAGCCCGATCCCCACCGGGAAGAAGGCGACGATCCCGTAGCCGACGCTCTGCACGAACGAGCTCAGGGCCACCGCTGTCTCGGGGTCGCGGGCGCGCAGGCCGAGCAGCACCATCGTGAGCGGGAACAGCAGCGGGGCGGTGCCGAAGAGCACCACCCAGAGCACCGGCGCCGCCGCGGGGGCGAAGAGCAGGCCGGCGACGCCCGCGAGGCCCGACACCACAGACACGCCGAACAGCACACCGGTCGCGTGATAGCGCACCACCAGGACGGGCACCAGCAGCGAGCAGGGCAGGCCCATCGCGGCGAACAGCGACAGGAGCGCGCCCGCCGTGGCCGGGCTGACGCCGGACAGGTCCTGGAGGATCGTCGGCAGCCAGGCGAACGCCGTGTAGGCGAGCACTCCCGACACCGTGAAGCCGACCACCAGCGCCCAGGCGGTCGTCAGGCGCCACATGCGCCCGAGGGCGGCGGGGCTCGCCTCCTCCACGTCGACTTCAGCGGTCCCGGAGCGGCGCCGCACCAGCATCGCGATCCACGGGATCGTCGCGAGCAGCGAGAACACCGACCACAGCCCCAGCGAGGCGCGCCAGCCCGCGGCATCCGCCACCGGCACCGCCACCAGCGGGGGCGTGAACGTCGCGACCGCCATCGCGGTCGAGTAGACCGTCGTGAGCAGGCCGATGCGGTCGGGGAAGTACTGCTTCACCAGCGGCGGCAGCAGGATGTTCCCCACCCCGACGGCGGCGAAGATCGCCGTGGTGGCGAGGAGGAGCGTGCCCGCGTCGACCGCCAGGGCACGGAACACCATCCCGGCGGCGGCGACGATCATCGCCGCGAGCGCGAGCTTCTCGAGCCCGAATCGCCGCTCGAGCAACGGCGTCAGAAGGCCGAACACCGCATAGCAGACGGGCGGCGCCGTGCCGATGAGCCCGACGACCACGGCAGGGACGGGGAACTCGCCCTGCACCTGCGGAAGAACGGGCGACAGCGACGCCACCGCCGTGCGCAGCGAGAAGGCGAAGAGGACGATGCCGACGAGGGCGAGTGCTCGCCCCTGCCACAACGGGCGAGAGGCGGAAGAGGTCACTCGATCAAGCCTACGGGCCGCCGAGACGCGCGGTGAGCGCGGGGTCAGGACTCCTGCGACCCTTCGACCCAGGCGAGGTATTCCTCCGACACCGTGCCGGTGACGTAGCGTCCGTCGAAGCAGCTCATGTCGAGGTCGTCGACGTCGGAGCCTTCGAGGATCGCGGCCTTCAGGTCTTCCACCTCTTGGTAGACCATGTAGTCCGCCCCCAGCTCCTCCGCGATCTCGGGGATCGTCCGCCCGTGCGCGACGAGCTCGTGCCGCGACGGCATGTTGATGCCGTACACGTGCGGGAACCGCACCGGCGGGGCGGCCGAGGCGAACGTCACCGTCTTGGCTCCGGCATCCCGCGCCATCTGGATGATCTGCTTCGACGTGGTGCCCCGCACGATCGAGTCGTCGATGAGGAGCACGTTCTTGCCCTTGAACTCGCTCGACATGGCGTTGAGCTTCTGCCGCACGCTCTTCTTGCGCACCGCTTGTCCCGGCATGATGAACGTCCGGCCCACGTAGCGGTTCTTGTAGAACCCCTCGCGGTACTCGATGCCGAGCTTGCGGGCCACCTGCATGGCGGCCGGCCGCGACGAGTCGGGGATCGGCATGACGACGTCGATCGCTCCCGGGGGCGTGTACTTCGCGATCGTGTCGGCGAGGCGCTCGCCCATGCGCAGGCGTGCCTCGTACACCGAGATGCCGTTCATGACCGAGTCGGGCCGCGCGAGGTAGACGTACTCGAACGAGCACGGCACCAGCTTCGGGTCGGTTGCGCACTGGCGCGTGTGCAGGTGCCCGTTGAGGTCGATGAAGACCGCCTCACCGGGGTCCACGTCGCGCACGATCTCGAACTCGCCGTTCTCGAGCACCAGCGACTCGCTCGTGACCACCCATTCGTAGGTGCCGTCGGCGTTCTTGCGGGTGCCGAGGATGAGGGGACGGATGCCGTACGGGTCGCGGAACGCCAGCAGACCGTAGCCCGCGATGAGAGCGATGGCCGCGTACGATCCCTCGACGCGCTCGTGCACCCGGCTGACCGCCTGGAAGATCTGGTCGGGCTCGAGCTCGACGCCCGAGATCGCGCCCTGCAGCTCGTTGGCCAGCACGTTCACCAGCAGCTCGGTGTCGGAGCTGGTGTTGAGGTGACGGCGGTCCTTGTGGAACAGCTCCTGCGTCAGCTCGCGGGTGTTCGTCAGGTTGCCGTTGTGCACCAGCACGATGCCGTAGGGCGCGTTGACGTAGAAAGGCTGCGCCTCTTCTTCGTTCGACGCGGTGCCCTTCGTGGCGTACCGCACGTGGCCGAGCCCCAGGTTGCCGAGGAGCGCGCGCATGTCACGCGTGCGGAACGCCTCGCGGACCTGGCCCTTCTCTTTGTGCACGTGGAAGACCCCGTTGGGCTCGGCCGTCGCGATGCCGGTGGAGTCCTGACCGCGATGCTGCAGCAGGAGGAGTGAGTCGTAGATCTCCTGGTTGACCGCGCCGCGGCCCACCATGCCGACGATTCCGCACATGGGGTGTCAGTTCGCTCCGTTGTTGTCGCCGAATGCGCCGACCAGGCGGACGGCCCCGCCGTCCACGCCCTTCGCGCCTTGCTCGAAATCGCCGTCGGGCCGCGCTCCGCCTCGCACGACTCCGACCTGCCACGTCGCGATGCCGGCGGCGGTCAGGACGGATGCCGCGGCATCCGCCTTCTCGGCGGAGACGACCGCCAGGAAGCCGACGCCCAGGTTCCACGTGCCTTCGGTGGACTGCAGCTCGAGGTCGCCCAGGTCGGCGAGTACGCGGAACACCGGCGGCGGCGACCACGTGGACCTGTCGACCTCGGCCCACGTGCCGTGCGGGAGCACGCGTGCGAGGTTGGCGGCGATGCCGCCGCCCGTCACGTGACTGAGGGCATGGACGGCGTCGCCGGTCTCGGCGATGAGCCGCAGCAGCGGCTGCGTGTAGAGACGTGTCGGCTCGAGGAGCGCCTCGCCCCAGGTCGTGCCGTGCGAGCCGAGGTCGGGGGCGCGGTCGCCGTACTGGATCCCGGCGCCCGCGACGATGTGGCGCACCAGCGAGTAGCCGTTCGAGTGCAGCCCCGAGCTCGCGAGCGCCAGCACCGCATCGCCGTCGCGGACCCGCTCGGCCCCGAGCACGCGGTCGGCTTCGACGATGCCCGTCGCGGCCCCCGCGACGTCGTAGTCGTTCACGCCGAGCAGTCCGGGGTGCTCCGCCGTCTCGCCGCCGACGAGCGCCGTGCCGGTCTCGGCCGCGCCCTGGGCGATGCCGCGGACGATGTCGGCGATGCGCTGGGGGAAGACCTTGCCGCATGCGATGTAATCGGTCATGAAGAGCGGCTGGGCGCCGACGACCACGATGTCGTCGACGACCATCCCGACCAGGTCGAGTCCGATCGTGTCGTGCTTGTCGATGGCCTGCGCGATCGCCACCTTGGTGCCGACGCCGTCGGTGCTCGTCGCGAGCAGGGGCCGCTCGTAGCTCTTGAAGGCCGACACGTCGAAGAGGCCGGCGAAGCCGCCCACGCCCCCGAGCACCTCCGGGCCGTGGGTGCGGCGCACCGCCGACTTCATCAGCTCGACGGCGAGGTCGCCCGCAGCCGTGTCGACGCCGGCAGCGGCGTAGGGGTTCACCGGGGAGGAGGAGTCGGGCGAAGAGGAGGCCACGCCTCCAGCCTACCGGCGGCACGCCCGGCCGGATGCCCGCTTCCGGGCCGCTCTCGGGCGGTCGAGGCCTGTGGAGAACGGCCGCAGCGGCGGGGGCGCCGGATTTAGAATGTGGGTCATGGGCGGCGCTGGGGCTCCGGAGTGGCTGATCCGCGAGGACGCGGGTGAGCCCGTGCTCGTCGCCCTCTACCTGCGCCAGGTGCTCGGCATCCGCTCCCCCGACGAGCTGCCGCATCTTCGCGGCATCCCTCCCCGCACGCATGCCCGGTCCGAGCAGGCGCACCCGTCCCCGGTCCCGCTCGAACTCGTCGAGGGCTTCGACACGCTGATGGCGCTTCCCGCCGAGGGAGCGGAAGAGCTGCACGAGGCGGTCGTCCCCCATGCCGCTGAGGCGCGCGCGTTCGCGCAGTCGGCGCACGCCCGCTACCGCCGAGACGCGAGCTCGGGCACGGGAACGGCCTATCGCGCGTACGCCAGCGCCATCGCCGAGCACGAGCGCCAGGTCGGGCGGCGGGCTCACTCGTTCGAGCTCAACGTGCAGGTGCTGCCGCTGGCTCAGCGGGGGGTGTGGTGGATCGGCTCGCTCACGGTCGCCGTCACCGATGGACTGCGGGGGGATGTGGCCGCGTTCGACGCGGCGATCCACCCGATCATCGCCGACCTCGCCTGACGTGGTCGCTCGGCCCGGTCAGAAGATGTCGGGGTCGGTCTGCACGGACTCGTGATCGACGGTCACCGACTTCGCCCGACTGCGCGAGCGTCGGTCGAAGATGAGGGCGATCACGGCCCCGATGGCGAGCCCGACCGGGATGCAGGTCAGCAGCAGGAACCCGAAGACCTGACCCTGCGAGTAGATCAGGCCGGTGTTCGGGCTGATCCACTGGCTGCCGTTGAAGGAGAACGTGAGGATCATGGCGCCGACGAGACCGAGCGCGGCGCCGGCCGCCAGGAAAACCCCGAACTTCGGCGCGCGGCGCACGCGCACCTTCTCGATGCGGTCCTCGTGGTGCTCGCCCATGCCTTCATTGTCCCACTCCCGGCCGCGGCCGAGGCCGCCGATCGGCACCCGCGAGGGAAGGGCCTGGTCGGTAGGGTGACGGGATGCCTCTCGACGCGACGACGCTGCTGGCCGGCCCCCGGGGCAGGCGCGTGGCCCTCGAGTACGCCCGTCTCTGCGCCGAGCGCGCGCGGGGAGCGGCTCAGCCGACCGCGGACCAGCTCGCCGATCCCTCGGACGCATGGTCGGCGCTGTGGTGGGCGGCGATCCGGCTCGACCCCGACACCCGCGCGCTCCTGACGACCAGCTCGGTCGGCCGGTATCACCCCGGCCCCGATGACGGCCCGATTGTCACCCCGGCAGATGCCGCCGCCGCCCTGGACCGAGTCGACCTCGCCGCTCACACCGCCGACGATCTGCGCGACATGCTCGCGGTGTCCGTCGACGTCGCGCGGTACTGGCAGGAACCGGACGCGGACGACATCCTCGTCGGAACCGATGAGATCCGGCACAGCTTGACGCGGTTCGCCCAAGCCATCGCCGCCGCCCCGCAAGCGCAGTGGTGGTCGACCGGGGTCGATGCAGCCGACCAGTGGACCGTCGGGTGGTCGCCGAGCGTGGGCGCAACGGATGTCGCGACGATGCTTCGCGAGTGGCGCTCGGCGGTCGCCGACGAAGAGTCGGCGGCCGGGCGTGATCGTCCTGCAGATCCGGCGGCCTCCTCCTCGGGCGAGTGGTGGTCCATTCCCTTCCTCCCCCTTGTGACGACGACGCGCTCGCTGCCGGGGTGGGGGCCAGCCGGCCTCTGGTTCGAAGAGGACTCTCTCGGCCCCCAGACAGCCGTCGCCCTCCCTGTGGACGTCTTCGCGACCCGAGTGATCGAGATCGATGCGCCCGAGGACTGGGTAGACCTCTGCCGGCGTCATCCGATCGACGTCACCGCCTCACGCCGTCACGACTGGTTCCGTGCGACGGGCCGCGCGGGACGCTGGGTGATCCCCGACTGGTCGCGCGTGGCGCAGGAGGCGGATGCCGTGCACCTGACCGTCCGCGGATACCTGTCGGCAGCCGGGGTCGCGGTTCCCGTGGCCGACGACACGGCGTCCGTCATCGCCGGGTGGAATCCCGACCAGACGTACTGGTTCCGCGGAGCCGCGGTCCGGCACTCCGACCAGCAACGCTGGGCGCGCGACGACGACGGCATCTGGCATCGCCGCTGACGCCTTCGCCTCGGCGCGCGGGCCGGGTCAGGGACGCAGCGGGAGCAGGTCGGAGATGTCGGCGCGCGTGCCCGAGGCGGCGATGCGGCCCTGGGCCGCGGCATCCGTCCAGTGCTCGGCGCCGGTCGCGAGCGCGATCCACGTCGCGGAATCGGTCTCCACGACGTTCGGCGGGGTGCCACGCGTATGACGCGGGCCTTCGACGACCTGCACTGCACCGAACGGCGGGACACGCACCTCGACGGAGTTGCCGGGCGCCTTCTCGGCCAGCAGCTGCAGCAGGTAGCGGACGGCGGTCGCCATGTCGGTGCGCGACGGGAGGGATGCCTCGCCCGCGGCGCGAACGGCCTCGAGGGCTGCTCGCCCTTCGTCCGTGCTGATCCTGCGGGGCATGTGTCCACGCTACGCCGTGCAGCGGAGGACGGACGCGCCGCGCGCGGTGCGGGGCATGTTCGTGTCGGAAATCCCGGAGAACCGCCGTCTCCCGGCCGGCGGGCGCGGCCGAATGCGTCGTTTCTCCGCGATTCTCGACACGACTCCACGCTGAAACGCGGAAGACGCCGTCGGTAGGCTGGGCGGGTGAAGATCCTGGTCCTCGGCTCGGGCGCGCGCGAGCACGCCATCATCCTCGCCCTCCGCTCGGAAGAGGCGGGCCACCAGGTCTTCGCCGCTCCGGGCAACGCCGGCATCGCCCAGGACGCGACCGTCGTCGACCTCGACCCGAACGACCCCGCGGCGGTGACGGTGTTCGCGAACGACCGCGCCATCGACCTCGTCGTCATCGGTCCCGAGGCGCCGCTCGTCGCCGGCGTCGCCGACGCCCTGCGCGAGCGCGGCATCCCGGTGTTCGGCCCGGGCCGGGCCGCGGCTCAGCTCGAAGGGTCCAAGGCGTTCGCGAAGCGGATCATGGACGCCGCGGGCGTGCCGACCGGCCGAGCGGTCCGCGCCGCCACCCGCGCTCAGCTCGATGCCGCCCTCGACGACCTCGGCTCCCCTTACGTCGTCAAGGCGGACGGTCTCGCCGCGGGCAAGGGCGTGATCGTCACCGCCGACCGCGACGCCGCGGTCGCGCACGCCGAGACCTACCTTCCCTCCGGTCCGGTGCTCGTGGAGGAGTTCCTCGACGGCCCCGAGGTGTCGCTGTTCTTCCTCAGCGACGGCGACCACGTCCTGCCGCTCAGTCCCGCGCAGGACTACAAGCGCCTGCTCGACGGCGACGCCGGCCCGAACACCGGCGGCATGGGCGCGTACTCCCCGCTACCGTGGCTGGCCGAGCGCTTCGGCGGCGAGGACGAGTTCGTCGACCTGGTCACCCGCGAGGTCGCGGAGCCCGTCGTGCGCGAGCTCGACGCCGAGGGCACCCCCTTCATCGGCCTGCTGTACGCCGGCCTCATCCTGACGGAGTCGGGCGTGAAGGTCATCGAGTTCAACGCCCGCTTCGGCGACCCCGAGACGCAGGTGGTGCTGCCGCGGCTGATCGACCCGCTCTCGGAGCTGCTGCTGGCCGCGGCATCCGGTCGTCTCGAATCCTGCCCGCGCCCCGCCTTCGCCGACGCGGTCGCCGTGACGGTCGTGGTCGCGAGCGAGGGCTATCCGCAGTCGCCGGTCACCGGTCGGACGCTGACGGGGACGGATGCCGCGGCCACCGTCGACGGCGTGCACCTCGCCCACGCGGCCACCGCCGCTTCCGAAGCCGGACTGGTCGCGACGGGTGGGCGCGTGCTCAACGTCGTCGGACTGGGGTCGACCTTCGCCGAGGCGCGCGATCGCGTCTACCGCGCTGTCGCCGAGATCGGCCTCGAGGGCGGCCAGCACCGCACCGACATCGCCGAGCGCGTCGTCGAGCGCTGACCCATCCGGCCGGGGTTCTTCCCGGGTCGGGGCGCGTCTCCGCCCCGACACGCCGGAATCGACGGCGCGTCGGGCCCGCCCGGCGCCCCGAACCGGTGGCTCTCGGGGGTTCGGGGAACCGCGCGGGCTACACCTCGGCTTCGGCCGCCTGCCACTCCGCCGTCGCCATCGGGGTCGGCCGCCGCAGGAACAGCACCGCGACGACCCCGATCAGGATCACGGCCGCGGGCAAGAGGATCGTCTGAGCCATGGCGGTCGAGAACTGCTCGGCGATCTGCGGGGGCAGGCCGCCCTCCCCGAAGCCGCCGGGAGCGTCCGCCGCTCCCGGGATGTTGGCCTCGAGCCGCGACTGCATGAACACGGCGATCGCCGCCGATCCCAGCACCGACCCGATGGTGCGGGTGGTGTTGTAGATGCCGGCGCCGGCACCCGCCTGGCGCGGGGGCAGGTTGCGGGTCGCGGTGGTGGCGAGGGGTCCCCACATCCCGGCATTGCCGACGCCCATGATGAACGACGGGATGAGGAACATCCAGATCGGCGTGTCGAGGTTCATCAGCAGCGAGTAGAGGACGAGCGAGGTCGCGACGAGCAGCAGACCCGGCACCAGGAGCACACGCGGGTCGATGCGGTCGAGCAGGCGTCCGGCGAGGGGCGAGAGCACGCCGGCCGCGATCGCCATCGGCACGAGCAGCAGGGCCGCCTCGGTCGGCGTCAGGCCGCGACCGAGCTGGATGAAGAACATCAGCGGCAGCGACATGCTGGTCACCGTGAACCCGACGGTCGCGATGCCGACGTTCGCGATGGAGAAGTTGCGGTCGCGAAACAGGTCCAGCGGCACGAGCGCCTCGCTCTTCGTCTTCGCCTGCTGCCAGATGAACAGCGCCAGCACGATCACCCCGGCGACGATCAGCCCCCACACGGTGATCGGACCCCAGATCACTCCCCAGTCGTAGGTCTCGCCCTCCTGCAGGCCGAAGACGATGAGGAACAGTGCGATGGCGCTCAGGAAGACCCCGACGAGATCGAACTTGTGCGGGTGCGTCTCGAGCTGGGGGACGAGGATCCACGCCAGCACGAAGCCGACGATCCCGACGGGGATGTTGATGAAGAAGATCCACTCCCAGCCGAGGCCGTCGACGAGCAGACCGCCCGCCAGCGGGCCCACGAGCATCGCGACGCCCGAGGTGGCGCCCCACAGGCCCATGGCGGCACCGCGCTGGTTCGGCGGGAAGGTGCGGGTGATCACGGCCATCGTCTGCGGTGTCATGAGCGCGGCACCCAGACCCTGCACGGCGCGGAACGCGATGAGAGCACCGAGCGTGCCGGACAGGCCGCAGGCCAGGGACGCGAGCGTGAAGACGGCCAGACCGATCAGGTAGATGTTCTTGGGTCCGAACCGGTCGCCCAGTCGCCCCGTGATGAGGAGCGGCACCGCGTACGCGAGCAGGTACGCCGAGGTGACCCACACGACGTTGTCGAGGTTGTTGGTATCGGGGTCGAGGGCCGCCTTGATGGCGGGGTTCGCCACCGAGACGATCGTCGTGTCGACCAGGATCATGAAGAACCCGATGACGAGCGCCCACAGGCCCGGCCAGGGGTTTCGCTGGGCGGTGGCGGTGGCGGTGGCGGCCTCGGCCGCCGTTTTCTGTTCGGTCACAGTCGTGCGGCCTCTCTCTGGGCGAGATAACGTTCGGAGGGCTCGGACTCGGGCCCCCAGGTGAAGTCGGGGTGACGCAGCCGGGCGAGGAGGCCGTCGAGCCAGGCGAGGTCGGCCGCGAGCATCGCGGTCTCACGGTCGACCTCGAGCAGGTACTGCGCGGGGACGCTCTTGAGCCGGGCGAGGCGATGCCCCTCCGCGAGCTCGTCTCGGGCCGCGGCGAGGAGGCCGCGGCGCTCGGCCAGCAGCCCGATCACCTCGTCGCGGTCGAGGTTGTGCGCCTCGGCGAGGGCGATGCGGAACTCGGCCGGCCGATCGATGCGCGGCAGCTCGCGGCGCACCCATTCGACGGCGGCGCTGGCCCCGGCATCCGTCACCGTGTACGTGGTGCGCTCGGGACGGTTGCCCGCGCGGTCGACGCCGACCTCGGCGACCATCCCGGCCCGTTCGAGCCGGGCCACCGTGTGGTACATCGTGCCGTTGGTGATCGTCACCAGGCGGTCCTCACGCCGCAGGCGCAGGAGGCGGATCATCTCGTACGGATGCATGTCGCCCTCGGCGAGCAGGGCGAGCACCATGAGCCCGAGGGGGGTCAGGCGGTCCACCGCGTCTCGCATGGGTCACTCCGTGTCGAATAGTCCACATGGACTATACACCCGCTCGCGCACCCGGGCTCTGCCGCGGGGGGCCGGATGTCGGCGGCCGGGCGTACCGTGTCGGCATGACGGATGCCGCGGCTGTCGCCCGAGCGCACGAGATCTTCGATCCGCTCGCCGAGGCGTACCTGGCGCGTCCCGGCGTCGATATCGGGCCGATGTTCGGAAGCGAGGGGCTCCGGGTCCGCGGCAAGGTCTTCGGCTTCGTCGGCTACCGCGGCGCCATGGTGGTGAAGCTCCCTGCGGCGCGCGTCGACGAACTCGACGGGCACGGCGGACTCGAGCGGATGGTCATGCGCGAGCGGGCGATGAAGGAATGGATGCTGGTTCCCGCGAGCGCCTCCGATCAGTGGCGGCCGCTGCTGGCCGAGGCATACGCCTACGTCGACGAACTGACGCCCTGAGCGGCGCCGGCCCTCGCGCATGCCGCGGGTGACCGGCGGATCCCGCGGGCCGGGATAATGGGCGGGTGACGAGCCCCCTCGAGCTGCCCGGCTGGCGCCATGTCTACTCCGGCAAGGTCCGCGACCTGTACGTGCCCGACGGCGCCGAGGACGCGGCATCCGCAGATCGCATGCTCGTCGTCGCGAGCGACCGGGTCAGCGCCTTCGACCACGTGCTGTCGCCCGGCATTCCCGGCAAGGGCGTGCTGCTGACGACCCTCAGTCTGTGGTGGTTCGACCGGCTCGCGGGCGCGGACGGCGGGCGCAGCATCCCGAATCATCTGGCCGCTTCGCACGTGCTCACGCTCGGTATGGACGGCGAGCCGAACACGCACGACGACCTGCGCTCCCTGATCCCCGACGAGGTCGCCGGGCGCGCGATGGTCGTGAAGAGCCTCGACATGCAGCCGATCGAGTGCGTCGTGCGGGGCTACCTGACCGGCTCGGGCTGGGCCGAGTACCGCGAGAACGCGACGGTGTGCGGCATCCCGCTGCCGGCCGGGCTGAACAACGGCGACCGGCTGCCCGAGCCCATCTACACCCCCGCGTTCAAGGCGCCGATGGGCGAGCACGACGAGAACATCACCTTCGAGCGCAGCATCGAGCTGGTCGGAGCGGAGCGGGCGACCGAGCTGCGCGACCTCTCGCTCGAGATCTACGGTCGCGCCGCGCGCACGGCCGAGAAGCGCGGGCTGATCCTCGCCGACACGAAGTTCGAGTTCGGCGTCGACGGCGAAGGCGTCATGACGCTGGCCGACGAGGTGCTCACGAGCGACTCGTCACGGTATTGGGATGCCGCAGCCTGGGCTTCGGGCACGACGCCCGAGGAGCGGATGGCGAGCTTCGACAAGCAGATCGTGCGGGACTGGCTCTCGGCGAACTGGGACAAGCAGGGCGAGCCGCCGGCGCTTCCGGACGGCATCGTCGAGCGCACCGCCGAGCGGTATCGCGAGCTGCTGGAGCGGCTCGCGTCGGCGTGACCCCGGCCCGACCCCGCGTGGCGTAGTGCGCAGCCGCGCAGTGGTCGCGTCCCGATCCTCGAGCGCGGCACTTTGCGGCGCACGCTGCGTCGCGCGACGGCGCGGTCGCCGGAAGATGCAGCGCCGGGGCCTGAGGCCGGGCACCCGGTGCAGGCCCGCGGGCGAGGCGCGGTTAGGGTGAGGGTCGCATCATCCTCGAGCGCAAGGAGCGCGGCATGCCCCTGTGGACCCTTCACGGCAACGGCCGGACCGTCGAGCCCGGCAGAGTCGTGGCTCCCGACGAGCGGCTGAACTGGCCGGCGACGGTCGCGATCGGCGCGCAGCACGTCATCGCGATGTTCGGGGCGACGTTCCTCGTCCCGGCGCTGACGGGCTTCCCCGTGTCGACGACGCTGCTCTTCTCGGGCGTCGGGACCCTGCTGTTCCTGCTGATCACGAAGAACCGCCTCCCCAGCTACCTTGGCTCGTCGTTCGCCTTCATCGCGCCGGTCACGGCCGCGACCGCCTCACAGGGCATGGGCTCGGCCCTCGCCGGCATCGTGGCGGTCGGCGTGCTCCTGGCGCTCGTCGGGTTCATCGTGCAGTTCGCCGGTCTCGGCTGGATCGACAGGCTGATGCCGCCGGTCGTCGCGGGGGCGATCGTCGCGCTCATCGGCTTCAACCTGGCGCCGGTCGCGTGGACGAACTACCAGAAGGCACCGCTCACCGCCACGATCACGCTGGTGGCGGTCGTGCTGTTCAGCGTGCTGTTCCGCGGATTCCTCGGCCGGATCTCGATCTTCCTCGGCGTCATCGTCGGGTACGTGGTCGCGCTTCTCCACGGTGAGGTGAACTTCGGGCCGGTCACCGACCTGGTCGAGGACGGCAAGTGGTTCGGCCTTCCGGAGTTCCAGCTCCCCGCGTTCGGCAACCCCGGCACGTGGAGCGTCATCGCGATGTTCCTGCCGGTCGTCCTGGTGCTGATCGCCGAGAACGTCGGCCACGTCCGCGGCGTGGCGACCATGACCGACGCCTCCGTCAACCGGTACACGGGCCGGGCGCTGATCGCCGACGGGGCGGCGACCGCCCTGGCCGGCACGTTCGGCGGTTCGGGCACCACGACGTACGGCGAGAACATCGGCGTCATGGCCGCGACCCGCGTCTACTCGACGGCGGCGTACTGGGTCGCCGGTCTGTTCGCGATCCTGCTGTCGCTGTCGCCGGTCGTCGGCGCGGTGTTCAACTCGATCCCGGCCGGCGTGCTCGGCGGCGTGACGACTGCCCTTTACGGCCTGATCGGCATCATCGGCATCAAGATCTGGGTCGACAACCGCGTCGACTTCTCACGGCCCGTGAACCAGTACACCGGCGCCGTCGCCCTGGTGATCGCGATCGCCCAGTTCACCCTGCAGTGGGGCGACTTCCAGCTCGGCGCGATCGTGCTCGGGGCGGCCGCGGCGCTGCTGATCTACCACGTGGGCAACGCGATCGCCCGCTGGCGCAAGACCGGCGCGGACGACGGCGGCCCCATCCCCGCGGTGGGTCCCCTCGGCGGAGACCCGCAGGGCCCGGACGTGCGCTGAGCCCGCCGGGGCTCACGCCCTGCGCCTCATGCGCGACAAGTTCCGGCGAGCGCTGCGTCGCGCGACGGCGCGTTCGCCGGAAACTGCAGCGGTCGGCGGTCAAGCCCTTCGAGGCCGGGCAGTCGCCCGTAGCCCGCGCGAGGAGCCGGGGCCGAGGGGGGACGGATGCCTCGGCCGAGGCATCCGTTCACACCGACGCGCGGACGACCAGCTCCGTTTCGAGGATGGTGACGTGGCGGGGGTGCTTGCCGGCGAGCAGGTCGAGCAGGATCGTCGCCATGCGCTCGCCCTGCGCGTAGGACGGCTGCCTCATCGTCGTGAGCTGCGGCTCGACCGACGTCGCGACGGGCGAGTCGTCGAAGCCCATGATGGCGATGTCGTCGGGGACGCGCAGCCCGGCCGCCGACAGCACGGCCAGCGCACCGCGGGCCATGAGGTCGCTCGCCACGAAGACGGCGTCGGGTCGCTCGCCCGACTCGAGGATGCGGCGCATCGCCTCGGCGCCGCCGTCGGCGGTGAAGTTGCCGTCGACCACCATCCCCTCGGGCAGATCCCACGCGGCGAGCGCGTCGCGATAGCCCTGCAGCCGGTCGATGCCGGCGGGCATCGTGATGGGGCCGGTGATCGTCGCGATGTTGCGGTGCCCGCGCTCGATCAGGTACGTCGTGGCGTCGTGCCCGCCCCGCACGTTGTCGACGTCGACGTAGTAGTCGCGCTCGCGGGAGCGGACGGGCCGGCCGCCGTAGACCACCGGGACCGCGTTCGCGATCCGGTCGATGAAGGTGTCGCTGGTGTGGTGCGACACGACGATCGCCCCGTCGACCGCGCCGCTGCGCACGTAGCTCGTCGTCTTGTCGCCGGGGTCGTCGCTGGCGATGAAGAGGTTCAGCACGTAGTCCGAACGGCTGAGGCGGGCGTTGATGCCCGACACGATCGCCGCGAAGAACGGGTCGCCGAAGAACCGCGTGGTGTCTTCGGGCACGATCAGCGCGATCGCGTGGGTCTGCCGGCTGGCCAGCGAGCGCGCGGCGCGATTGGGCACGTAGTTCAGATCGGCGATGGCGCGGGTGACGGCCTCGAGCGCCTCAGGACTCACCGCGGTCGACCCGTTCACGACCCGGGAGACCGTCGATCGCGACACGCCCGCGGCGGCGGCGACCTCTTCGATCGTCACCGTCCCGCGTATCGCCTCGGTCGTCATCTCCCCATGCCTTCCATCTCGGATGCTACGGCCCTCACCGGATGCTAGGGCAACCCCCGGACGCGCCGACGCGCGACAGGCGCTACGACGCGGTCGCGACCGTCGCTTTCGCACGGTCGAGGGCACGGGCGGCGATGATCCGGCTGTACTCGCGTCCGCTGTCCTTCACCGACCGCAGCTGCGTGTCGTAGTCGACGCGCACGATGCCGAAGCGCTTCTCGTAGCCCCACGCCCACTCGAAGTTGTCGAGCAGCGACCAGTAGAAGTATCCGCGCACGTCGACGCCGGCCTCGACCGCGTCGAGGATCGCGTTGAGGTGCGACCGGACGAACTCGCTGCGGTCGGCGTCGTGCACGCGGACCTCGCCGGCCTCCTCGACGCGCTCGTCGTCGTAGGCCGCACCGTTCTCGGTCACGTAGAGCACGGTGCCGGCCGGCTCGGCGTACTCGTCCGACACCCGCTTCAGCAGACGCGTGAGCCCTTCGGGCTGCACCTCCCAGTGCATGGGCGTGCGCGGGAGCCCGCGCTCGTGCCAGTAGATGTTCTCGTGCGACGGGAACGGCGACGCTCCCGGGCGGTCCGTCGGCGCATCGCCGCCGGTCGGGGCGACGACCGGCGGGTGTCCTCCCACGAACTCGCCGTGGTAATAGTTCACGCCCAGCGTGTCGATCGGCGTCGAGATCGCCTCGAGGTCACCCGGACGCACCGCGGCCTGCCACGCGTCGACGGCTGCGGCATCCGTCGTCTTGAAGTCCTCGACGATGTCGGCCGGGTACTGCCCCCGGAAGACCGGGTCGAGGAACCACCGGTTGAACTGGCCGTCGATGCGTCGGGCCGCGTCGAGGTCGGCCGCGTCCTCCGCGTCGACCGGGTCGGCCACCGTGAGGTTCAGCGTGAGGCCCAGGTTGAGCGACGCGTCGCGCGTCCGCAGCTCGCGCACCGCCTGACCGTGACCCAGCAGGAGGTGGTGGGCTGCCAGCATCCCCTCGCTCATGCTGTAGTGGCCGGGCGCGTGCAGCCCCGCCGTGTAGCTCAGGAACGACGAGCACCACGGCTCGTTCAGGGTGGTCCACACGTTCACGCGGTCACCGAGGGCGTCGTGCATGTCGAGCGCGTACTCGGTGAACAGGTCGGCGGTGTCGCGGTTGGCCCACCCGCCCTTCTCCTGGAGCGCCTGCGGCAGATCCCAGTGGTAGAGCGTGAGCCAGGGAAGGATGCCGGCACCCAGCAGCTCGTCGACAAGACGGCTGTAGAAGTCGACGCCCTTCGGATTCAGCGCCCCGCCGTCGGGGCGCACCCGCGACCACGAGGTCGAGAACCGGTAGGTCTGCAGACCCATCGTCTTCATCAGGGCGACATCGTCGGCGTAGCGGTGGTAGTGGTCGCACGCCACGTCGCCGTTGTCGGCGTTGATGACGGCGCCGGGGACCCGGCTGAACGCGTCCCAGATCGAGTCGCGGCGGCCGTCTTCGTGGGCGGCGCCTTCGATCTGGTATGCCGCGGTGGCCGCCCCGAAGAGGAAGTTCGGCGGGAAGGAGCGGGCAGTGGTCGCGGTCATGCGGACAGCGTCCTCTCTGAAGGTTGCGGAAGGGGGGAAGTGCGGGCGTCTCAGCCCTTGACGGCACCGGCCATGATGCCGCTGACGAGCTGCTTGCCGGCGAAGGCGAACAGGATCAGCAGCGGGATGGTCGACAGCAGCACGCCGGCGAGCACCACGGAGTAGTCGACGAAGTAGTTCGACTGCAGCAGCGACAGCGCCACCGGCAGGGTCGGGCTCTGGCGGTCGAGCACGATGAACGGCCAGAAGAACTGGTTCCACGCGCCGACGAAGGTGAACAGGAAGAGCATCGCCGCCGCCGGTCGGGCCGCGGTGGCACCCACCACCCAGAACGTGCGGATCATCGACGCGCCGTCGACCCGCGCGGCTTCGATGAGCTCGTCGGGCACCGACTGCTGCAGGTACTGGGTCATCCAGAACACACCGAAGGCGCTCGTGAGAGCCGGGATGATGATCGCGCCGATCTGGCCGGTCCAGCCGAGGTCGGCGAAGAGGATGTACAGCGGCACGACTCCGAGCTGCATCGGCACGGCCATGGTCGCGACGACGAAGACGAGCAGCGCCTTGCTGCCGGGGAAGCGCAGTTTCGCGAACGCCCACCCCGCCAGCGTCGACGTGATCACGACCGCGGCGGCGATGAGCGTCGAGCTGTAGATCGAGTTCCACAGCGCGGGCCAGAAGTTCACGGCAGGATCGTTGATGACCGAGGCGGCGTTGGCGAGGAAGTTGCCGCCGGGGATCCACGACATGTTCGGGTCGTTGATCGTCGACGAGTCGCCCGAGCCGATCAGGAACGACCAGTAGTACGGGAACACCGCCGAGAGGATCACGACGCCGAGTCCGAGGTAGAGCCAGAGCCCGGCGCGGTGGCCGCGGATCTTCGTGGTCTTCTCGCCGCGACGCCGCTTCTGCGCCTGGGGGATGTTCTCTTCGATGATCGCCAGAGGAGGCGGAGTGCCGATGCTCATCGACGGAATCCCTTCTTGCGCGGCGTGACGACCCCTCGGCCGCCCTCGTCTCGGACGAGCCTGCGGGTCACCGCGAGGTTGATGAGCCCGATGACCAGGATGATGAGGAACAGGATCCAGGCGAGCGCCGCTGCGCGGCCGAAGTTCCACTCCCGCCAGCCGATGTTGTAGAGGAACAGCGTGATCGTCAGCCATTGCTGCGCCGCGCCGCCCTCGCCGACGTTGTCGTACATGCGCGGCTCGTCGAAGATCTGCAGGCCGCCGATCGTCGAGGTGATGATGACGAAGATGAGGGTCGGTCGCAGCGACGGGATCGTGATCGAGGTGAACTGCCGGAAGGCGCCGGCGCCGTCCACGGTCGCCGCCTCGTAGTAGTCGCGCGGGATGGCCTGCATCGCCGCGAGGAGGATGAGCGCGTTGTAGCCGGTCCAGCGGAAGTTGACCATCGTGGCGATGGCGACATGGCTCCAGAACGGGTCCTTGTGCCACGGAATCGGCTGCAGCCCGAGGTCGGTGAGGATGTTGTTCACGAGACCGTGGTTGTCGCCGAACATGTTGCTGAAGATCAGGGCGACGGCGACCGGCGCCATGACGTAGGGAAGCAGGACGCCCATGCGCCAGAAGGTCTTGGCGCGGATGTTGCGGTCGAGCATCGCCGCGATGAAGATCGCGAGGATGAGCTGCGGCACGGTCGACAGCAGGAAGATGCTGAACGTGTTGCGCAGCGCGGTCCAGAACTGCGGGTTCTGGAGGATCCAGATGTACTGGTCGAACCCGACGAACTCGCCCGAGTTGCGGACGAGATCCCATTCCTGGAACGAGATCACCGCCGTGTAGCCGATCGGGAAGAGGCCCACGATCGCGAAGACGATGAAGAACGGCGAGATGTAGAGGTAGGGCGAGAGCTTGAGGTCCCAGCGGCTCAGGCGGTGGGAGAACGAGATCACGCGCGGCTGGCGTACCGGAGTCGGCCGGTCGGCCGGCCCGGATGCCGTGGGGCGGGTTGCGGTCGAGGTCACCGGTGGCTCCGATTCGGTGTGTGAGGTCGGGGTTGAGGGGGGAGGAGCGTGCGCGGGTTCGCGGAATCCGCGCACGCTCCCCTCCGGTGGCGGCGACCGGGCGAGCGGTCGCCGCCGTCATGCTCGGCCTATCAGAAGGCTTCGACCTCTGCCACCCAGGTGTCCCATGAGGTCTGGGCGTCCTCGACACCGTCGAAGACACGGGTGACCGCGTTCTGGAGTGCGTCGTGGTACTTGAAGTAGCTCGCGTCCTTGTACGGAGCGACCGTGACCGCCTCGGCACGGGTGCTGAGGATCTCGCCGGTCGGAGCGTCGTTGAAGTACTCGTTGGTCGCGTCGGTGAGCGCCGGGTCCTCGTACGCCTCGAGCTGGCTCGGGAACGTGCCGGCGTTGGTGAACGCCTTGACCTGCTGCTCGGGAGCGGTGAGCCAGTCGGCGAGCGCGAGGGCCGCGTCGACGTTGGCGCCGTTGGCGGGGACGGTCAGGTACGAGCCGCCCCAGTTGCCGCCGCCGTTCGGGAAGACATCGGCGATGTCCCAGCCGGTGACGTCGGGGGCGTTGCCCGAGATCACGCCGAGCATCCAGCCCGGGCACAGCATGGTCGCGAACTCGCCGTTGGCCATCGAGGCGAACCAGTCGTCCGACCACTGACCGGGGTAGGCCGAGTTCGGCACGGCGCGCTCGGTGACGAGCTCGTAGGCGTCCTGGATCTCGGGGTTCTCGGTGGCGATGACCGTGCCGTCCGGCTCGGTGTAGGTGTACTCGATCTGGTTGACGATGCCCTGGAGCACCGAGTTCGCCGAGTCGATCATCGGCTTGCCGGTGGCCTCGCGGTACTGGTCGGCCACGTCGAGGAAGTTCTCCCAGTCGCCGTCGAACAGCTCGGCGACGCCTTCGCGGTCGCTGGGCAGGCCGGCCGCCTCGAAGAGGTCGGCGCGGTAGCAGATGCCCTGGGGTCCGATGTCGGTGCCGAAGCCGACGAGACGGCCGTCGGGGTCGGTCGCGGCGGCTTCCTTCCAGTCGAGCCAGCGGCCCTTGACGCTGTCGGGCGCCTCGGCGAGGAGGTCGGAGTACTGCATCGCCTCGGCGAACCAGTCGATCTCGACCGCTTCGATGTCGGCGAGGCCTTCCTTGCCCAGCTTCTGGAAGTAGTTGGCGCGCGCGTCGCCGGACTCGGCGGCGCGGTTGTGGACGATGGTCACGTTCGGGTGCTCGTCCATGTACTCCTGGAGGAGCTCGTCGGTGTAGCCGAAGTCGTTGAACGTGGCGATGGTCAGCGTGATGGGCTCGTCGGGGTCGGCGGACGACTCGCTGCCGCCGCCACCGCCGGCGCAGCCGGCGAGGACGATGGCCGAAGCCGAGAAGGCGGCGACCGCCACGGCGCTCCGGCGGAAGGCACGTGAGTTCACTGTCACTCCTTTGTGTTGTCAGATCGGTGTGTGTTGCAGGGGTGCGGCTCGGGACGGGTCCGGCCGCGGTGCCGTGGGAGCGTTCCCACCAGACGAGGCCTCACGCTATGGGATCGCTCCCACGGATGTCAAGAGAGCGCTCCCACGAGCGTGTCACGGTTCGGTCACGGCCGCTTGGCTGGCGACGACGACGGACGGATGCCTCGGCCCGTAGACTGGACGGGACCCCTGCCCGCGACATCCGGAGCTCTCGAATGCCCACCATCGTCGTCGACGTCATGCCCAAGGCCGAGCTGCTGGATCCGCAGGGGAAGGCGGTGACCGGCGCTCTCGCGCGCCTGGGTCAGAGCACGTTCTCGTCGGTGCGCATCGGCAAGCGGTTCGAGCTCACCGTTGAAGGCGAGGTCGACGACGACGTGCTCGCCGCCGCCCGCAAGGTCGCCGACGAGGTGCTGTCGAACTCCGTGATCGAAGACGTCGTCGGCGTCGAGGTGGTCGAGTGACCGCCCGCGTCGGAGTCATCACCTTCCCGGGCTCGCTCGACGATCGCGACGCGCAGCGGGCCATCGCCATGGCCGGCGGTGAGCCGGTCGCCCTGTGGCACGGCTCGCACGACCTCGAGGGCGTCGACGCGCTCGTGCTTCCCGGCGGCTTCAGCTACGGCGACTACCTGCGTGCCGGTGCGATCGCCGCACTGGCGCCGATCATGGCCGAGGTGAAGGACGCGGCGGCCAAGGGCATGCCGGTGCTCGGCATCTGCAACGGCTTCCAGATGCTCGTCGAGGCGCACCTGCTTCCCGGGGGCCTGATCCGCAACGCGCACCAGCAGTTCATCCGCCGCGATCAGCGCCTGCGGGTCGAGAACAACGACACGGCCTGGACCAGCGATTTCTCGTCCGGCCAGGAGATCGTGATCCCCCTGAAGAACGCCGACGGCGGCTACATCGCCTCCGAGTCCGAGCTCGATCGGCTGGAGGGCGAGGGACTCGTGGCGTTCCGCTACGTCGGCGTCAACCCGAACGGATCGCTGCGAGACATCGCCGGGCTCACTAACGAGCGCGGCAACGTGGTCGGCCTCATGCCGCACCCCGAGCACGCGGTCGAACCGGGCTTCGGGCCCGACACCACGGCCGCGATGCGGTCGGGCGTCGACGGACTGCCGTTCTTCACCTCGGCGATCGCCGCCGTCGTGGGCGCCGCGGCCTGACCTCAGACGGTGCCGGCGGGGGGCCAGACGCCGATGATGATCGCCATCACGACCACCGTCACCAGCTCGTGCGCGATGTTCAGCACGGTGAGCGACGTCGGCCGGCCCTCGAACGCGTCGTGGGTGATGAAGCGGGCGGCGGTGAAGCCCGCCCACAGGATCACGCCCGTGCCGAGCGCGGCGAGCAGGTACCCGCCGCCGTAGAAGTGCCACGCGATGTTCGTGGCACCGGCGAACACCCACGCGGTCACGAAGCTGACGAACAGCGTCACGAGGAGCGGGATGAGCGGACTGGTGCCGCGGTTCATGTCGACCTTGGCGAGCTTCACCCAGCGTTTGCCGAATACCCGCATCGAGTACCAGATCGAGCCGACGACCATGCTCGAGAGGGTCGCGAGCAGCACCGCCCAGTAGTTGATCTCGGGGACCATGTCGCCTCCTCCGCCGGGCGGCCCGCGCTGCCCGGTCGTCGCGAGCGTAGCGCTGCCGCGCGGCCGACGCACCACAGCGCGCCGTTAGCGTAGGAGGGTGAGCCGAGGCATCCGGAATCTGATCGTGAGCGTCCCCACCGAGCAGCTGGCAGCCGATCTCGGCGAACTCCCCGCCGGGGTCGAGGTCGTGGTCTGGCCGATGGACGGACCGTCGCCTCGCGACCGGTTCGACCTGGTCGTGCCGCCGTACATGCAGATGGCGACGGTGCTCGAACGGCTCGACGGCGTCGAGGTCGGTCTGGTGCAGAGTCAGTCGATCGGATACGACGGGGTCGCCGACATCCTGCCGGCCGGTCTGCCGTTCGCGAACGCGGCCACGGTGCACGAGACCTCGACGGCGGAGCTCGCGGTCGGGCTCGCCCTCGCGTCGCAGCGGCGCATCGACGACTTCGCCCGCGACACCGCCGCCGGGCGGTGGGCGCCGCCGTTCGCGCAGAGTCTCGCCGACCGGCGGGTGCTGCTGCTCGGCTACGGCGGGGTCGGCAAGGCGGTCGCGGCGCGGCTGGCGCCCTTCGAGGTCGACCTCACCCTGGTCGCCAGCACGGCGCGGGAGGAGGACGGGATGCCGGTGCACGGCGTCGACGAGCTCCCCGGGCTGCTCGGGTCGGCCGAGATCGTGATCGTGACGCTCCCGGGCGGCGACGCGACCCGCCACATCGTCGACGACGCGTTCCTCTCGGCCATGCCCGAGGGGGCGCTCCTGGTGAACGTCGGCCGGGGGTCGCTCGTCGACACGGACGCGCTCGTCTCGCACCTCGAACGCGGGCGCGTGCGTGCGGCGCTCGACGTCACCGATCCGGAGCCGCTTCCTCCGGGGCATCCGCTGTGGTCGCTCCCCGGGGTGCTGATCGCGCCGCATGTCGGGGGCGCCACGAGCGCGATGCGCCCGCGCATCGCGCGGCTGGTCCGCCGCCAGATCGAGCACCTGCTCGCCGGCGAACCGCCCGAGAACGTCGTCCTCGGCGGCTGACCCGCGCTCCCCGTCGTCGAGTCGCCAAGCGCGCGCGAAGAGAGTCGCGAGTCGCCAGAACACGCCGACCGAACGAACGGGCGTCGGCGTGTCTTGGCGACTCGTCGATTCGAGCGGGAGCCGAGGCGGGGGCGGGGCGGGCGGGGTCAGCCGTGGAAGACCGAGTGCACGTCGCCCGCCAGATCGCGGCCGCCGAGCGCGTCGAGCTCCATGAGCACGGCGGTGCCCACGACCGAGCCCCCCAGCCGCTCGACCAGGCTGTGCGCGGCGACGAGCGTGCCGCCGGTCGCGAGCACGTCGTCGACGAGCAGCACGCGCATGCCGTCGCGGATGTCGTCGTGCGCCTCGATCGTCGCGGTGCCGTACTCGAGGGCGTAGTCGACGGATGCCGCGGGCCGGGGCAGCTTGCCGGCCTTGCGGATCGGCACCAGGCCGGCGCCGGCCTCCATCGCCGCCGCGCCCGCGAGGAGGAAGCCGCGCGCCTCGACGCCCGCCACCACGTCGAAGTCGCCGTCGAACGGGGCGATCAGCGCGTGGATCACGGTGCGGAGGGCCGAGGCATCCGCCAGCAACGGCGTGATGTCGCGGAAGAGCACCCCCGGCTCGGGGTAGTCGGGGATGGTGCGGATCAGCGACTCTGCGCGGGTCAGGGCTTCGGACACCGCCTCACGATACCCCCGGATCCCCCGTCTTTCCCGCGCACGGCGGGCGCCCAGGCCGCTCGCACGGTTTATGCAAGCGCTTGCAGTATTCTGGCCCGATGACTTCTTCCCCGATCGCCGAGCTCGCCGACGCGCAGACCACCGCCGCCGGCAGCGAATGGTGGCGCACCGCCGTCATCTACCAGATCTACCCCCGGTCGTTCTCCGACAGCTCGGGCGACGGCATCGGCGACCTCCCCGGCATCACCGCCCGCCTCGACGACCTTCGCGACCTGGGCGTCGACGCGCTCTGGCTGAGCCCGTTCCAGCGGTCGCCGCAGAAGGATGCGGGCTACGACGTCGCCGACTACTGCGACGTCGACCCCCTCTTCGGCACCCTGGCCGACTTCGACGACATGCTGGCCGCGGCACACGCCCGAGGCATCCGGCTCATCGTCGACCTCGTGCCGAACCACTCGTCCGACCAGCACGTGTGGTTCCAGCAGGCGCTGGCCGCCGGTCCGGGCAGCCGTGAGCGCGCGCGCTACATGTTCCGTGACGGAAAGGGCGTCGAGGGCGAGCTGCCCCCGAACAACTGGGAGTCCATCTTCGGCGGCCCGGCCTGGACCCGCGTCGTCGAGGCCGACGGCTCGATGGGCCAGTGGTACCTGCACCTCTTCGACTCGTCGCAGCCCGACTTCGACTGGTCGAACGAAGAGGTGCGCGAGGAGTTCCGCCGGGTGCTGCGCTTCTGGCTCGACCGCGGTGTCGACGGGTTCCGCGTCGACGTGGCCCACGGTCTGGTGAAGGCCGACGGCCTGCCCGACTACACGCCCGACCCCGAGGCGGGCTCGATGGGCGGCGAAGAGTCCGGTGTGCCGTACTGGGGCCAGGACGGCGTGCACGAGATCTACCGCGACTGGCACGAGCTGCTCGCCGAGTACGACGGCGACCGCGCGCTGTGCGCCGAGGCGTGGCTCCCCACCCCCGAGCAGACCGCGCTGTGGGTGCGGCCCGACGAGATGCACCAGGCGTTCAACTTCGCCTACCTCGAGACGGCATGGGATGCCGCGGCCCTGCGCTCGGTGATCGCCGAGTCGATCGCGGCCTATGCCGCGGTCGGCGCACCGAGCACGTGGGTGCTGTCGAACCACGACGTCGTGCGCCACGCGTCGCGTCTCGCGCTGACCGCCGAGAACCCGCAGGGCCACGGCATCGGCCCGGACTCCCCCGGCAAGCCGGTGCCCGAGGTCGGCCTGCGGCGCGCGCGCGCCGCGACCACGCTGATGCTGGCGCTGCCCGGCTCGTCGTACCTGTACCAGGGCGAGGAGCTCGGCCTGCCCGAGGTCATCGACATCCCCGGCGACGCCCGACAGGATCCGACGTGGTTCCGCACGAACGGCGAGCGCTACGGTCGCGACGGCTGCCGCGTGCCGATCCCGTGGACCGCGGATGCCCCGGCCTACGGCTTCAGCCCGACCGGCGCCTCCTGGCTGCCGCAGCCCGGCGAGTGGGCGGGGCTGGCGCGTGACGCGCAGGCCGGCGACCCGTCCTCGACGCTGTCGCTGTACCGGTCGCTGATCGCGGAGCGCCGTGCGCGGCACCTCGGAGCGGGCTCGCTCGAGTGGCTGCAGGGCTTCGGCACCGACGTCGTGGCGTTCCGCAACGGCACGATCACCGTCGTGGCGAACGTGGGTGACACGTCCGTCGCGCTGCCGGACGGTATCGTGATCGCGTCGAGCGGTCCGATCGACGGCGGTGAGCTGCCGGCCGACACCACGGTCTGGCTCGCGAACGACTAGCACACGCGGCCCCGCCACCCGAGGCCCAGGCCGCGGCGAAGGACGGGGACGACGTGGTCAGCATCGACGAGGTGGCACGCCACGCCGGCGTGTCGACGGCGACCGTCTCGCGCGCCCTGAGCGGGCGGGGCCATGTGTCCCAGGCGACCCGCGCTCGGGTGGAGGCCGCGGCGAAGAGCCTCGGGTACGTGGTGTCGGCGTCCGCGTCGAGCCTGGCGTCGGGGCGCACGCGCAACATCGGCGTGCTGGTGCCGTTCCTCGACCGGTGGTTCTTCTCGACGGTGCTGAGCGGCATCGCGTCGGCGCTCATGCGGCGCGGCTACGACATCACGCTGTACAGCCTCACCGCCGACCGCGGTGAGCGCCGGGACGTCTTCGACACGTTCCTGCGCCGCCAGCGGGTCGACGGCGTGATCGCCATCTCGATCGAGCTGGGCGAGGAGGAGACCCACCAGCTGCTCGAGCTCGATCTGCCCGTGATCGCGATCGGCGGCCCGAACCCGGGACTCACGACCCTGACGGTCGACGACCTCGCCGTCGCGCGACTGGCGACCGAGCACCTGCTGGCGCTCGGGCACCGCGAGATCGCGCACATCGGCGCGAGCCCCGAGTTCGACATCGACTTCCACATCCCGACGCACCGTCGCCGGGGGTTCGAACTGGCCCTCGCCGACGCGGGGATCCCGGTGAAGCCGTCGCTGTACGAGCCCGCCGACTTCACGATCGAGGGCGGGTTCCGGGCCGCGAAGCAGCTACTCGGCAAACCGGGGGGCCGCCCGACGGCGATCTTCGCGGCATCCGACGAGATGGCGATCGGCGCCCTGCTCGCCGCCCGCGAGCTCGGATACCGCGTGCCCGAGGATCTGTCGGTGGTCGGCATCGACGGGCACGAGCTCGGCGAATTCTTCCGTCTCACCACCGTCGACCAGTTCCCGATGGGCCAGGGCGAGCGCGCCGCCGACGCGATCCTCGCCGAACTGGAGGCGAAGGACGAGGCGCCGCCGGTGCACCAGCCCGGCGAGCTGCCGTACGAGCTGATCGTCCGCGGGTCGACGGCCCGCCTCCCCGGCTAGATCGGCGCCGGTCGCGCCGCGGATAGGCTCTGACGCATGACCGTCGACCTCGAAGCCCTCTACATCGACCTGCACCGGCATCCGGAGCTGTCCTTCCAGGAGACGAGGACGGCGGGTGTCATCACCCGGCACCTGGACGCCCTCGGCATCGAGTTCGAGGAGGGCATCGGCAAGACCGGCGTGGTCGGGGTGATCCGCAACGGCGACGGACCCGTCGTGTGGCTGCGCGCCGACATGGACGGGCTCCCGGTCCGCGAGCAGACCGGTCTCGCCTACGCCAGCACGGCGCGCGGCGTCGACCCCCACGGGTCGGAGGTGCCCGTGATGCACGCGTGCGGGCACGACATGCACGTCGCGGCGCTGATCGGCGCTCTCGAGCGGCTGCTCGACGCGAAGAGCGAGTGGGCCGGCACCATCGTCGCGGTCTTCCAGCCCGCCGAGGAGTACGGGCAGGGGTCGCAGGCGATGATCGCCGACGGCGTGCTCGACCGCTTCCCGAAGCCCGACGTCGTGCTCGGGCAGCACGTCACCCCGCTCGCCGCGGGCACGATCGGTGTGCGCAGCGGCACCCAGATGGCCGCGTCGGACGGGCTGACCGTGACCCTGCTCGGCCGCGGCGGCCACGGCTCGCGACCCCACTCCACGATCGACCCCGTGGTCATGGCCGCGGCGACCGTCATGCGGCTGCAGACGATCGTCTCGCGCGAGGTGGATCCGCGCGACGTCGCGGTGGTGACGGTCGGCGCGATCCATGCCGGTCTCAAGAACAACATCATCCCCGCCGAGGCCCGGCTCGAGCTCAGCCTGCGGTACCCCGACGACAAGGCGCGCGAGCGCGTGCTCGAGAAGGTCGAGCGCATCGTGCGGGCCGAGGCCGAGGCATCCGGAGCCGAACAGCAGCCCGTGATCGAGGTGCTCCACACTCTCCCGCCCACCATCAACGACATCGACGCCACCGCGCGGCTGCGCCTGGCTTTCGACAACGCGTTCGGCGAAGACACCGTCATCGACCCGGGCATGTTCACCGGCAGCGAGGACGTGTCGTGGTTCGCGCGCGAGTCCGGCGCGCCGCTCGTGTTCTGGTTCTGGGGCGGCGTCGACCCCGAGGCGTTCGCCGCCGCGACCGCCGCCGAGACCGTGGAGCGCGACATCCCGACGAACCACTCGCCGTTCTTCGCGCCCGTGCTGCAGCCGACCCTCGACAACGGCGTCGCCAACCTCGTCGCCGCGGCGAAGGAGTTCCTCGCACGGCCGTGACGCCCGCCGTATGGATTCCGTGAGGATGCCACTTTCGATGAATCCTCACGGAATCCGTGCGAGTAACATCGCCCGCCGTGACGATCGAAAACCGCGAGCCGACCGGCGAGCCGCCGCGCGCGAAACGCCTCATCCTCGGCGACCCGCTGACGTCTGAGGCGCTGGACGACCAGCTGCTGCCGAAGCGCCGCGCGCTGCCGATCTTCGCGTCCGACGCGCTGAGCTCCGTGGCCTACGCCCCGCAGGAGCTGCTCATGATCCTGCTGATCGGCGGCACGGCGTTCCTCACGTTCGCGCCGTGGGTCGCGACCGCCGTCGTCGCGCTGCTGGTGGTGGTGGTCCTCAGCTACCGTCAGCTCATCAAGGCCTACCCGTCGGGAGGCGGCGACTACGAGGTGTCGCGCAAGAACCTCGGTGAGATCCCCGGCGTCGTCGTCGCCGCGGCGCTGCTCGTCGACTACGTGCTCACCGTCGCCGTGTCGGTCGCCTCGGGCGTCGACAACATCATCTCGGCGATCCCCGAACTGAACCCCGCCCGCATCGAACTCGCGGTCGGCTTCGTCATCCTCATCGTCATCGTCAACCTGCGCGGGGTCCGTGAGGCGTCGTTCGCGTTCGCCATCCCGACCTACGTCTTCATCGGGTCGGTCGCCCTGATGATCGTCGTCGGCCTCGCCCGCACGGCGCTCGGCGACCCGCCCGTCGCGTCGAGCGCCGAGTTCGCCGTGCAAGGCGAGGAGCTCACGCAGGCGGCGATGATCCTGCTGGTGCTGCGCGCGTTCTCGAGCGGATGCTCCGCCCTGACCGGCGTCGAGGCGGTATCGAACGGCGTCCCGGCGTTCCGCATGCCGAAGGTGCGCAACGCGCAGATGACCCTGTCGCTCATGGGCGGCATCGCGATCCTCCTCTTCGCCGGGCTCACCGCCGTCGGGCTGATCTCGGGCGTCCACTACGCCGAAGACCCCTGCAACCTCGTCGGCTTCGACTGTGCGACGCAGCCGCAGCCGAGCCTGATGGCGCAGGTCGCCGCGGCCACCTTCGGCATGGGGTCGATCCCGTTCTTCGTCATCCAGGCCGCGACCGCCTGCGTGCTGCTGCTCGCCGCGAACACCGCCTTCAACGGGTTCCCGCTGCTCGGCTCGGTGCTCGCCCGCGACGGCTACGCGCCGAAGGCGCTGAACACGCGCGGCGACCGGCTCGTCTACTCGAACGGCATGATCATCCTCGGCATCGCCGCGATCGCCGTCCTCGTCATCTACCAGGCGAACCTCACGACGCTGATCCAGCTGTACATCATCGGCGTGTTCGTCTCGTTCTCACTCGGGCAGATCGGCATGGTCCGGCATTGGCGCCGCTCGCTGCGAGAGCTGGCGGCGCTGCCGAAGGATGCCGCCGTACAGGAGTCCGCGGCATCCGCCCGCCGCTCGGCCTACACGGGACTCGTCATCAACTCGCTCGGCGCGGCCATGACCGTGTCGGTGCTGCTCATCGTGACGATCACGAAGTTCACGCACGGCGCTTGGCTCGTGTTCATCGCGATTCCCGTGCTGGCGCTGCTCATGGTGGGCGTGCACCGGTACTACCGCGACGTCGAGCACGAGATCCGCGTCGACGACACCACCCACTTCGGGTCCGAGGGCGACGTCGCGCTCATCCTCGTCAACCGCCTGCAGAAGCCGGTGATCAAGGCCATCGACTACGCCCTCGCCGCCAAGCACGACAACACCTTCGCGGTGCACGTCGCCGTCAGCGCCGAGGAGTCCGCCGAGCTGCAGCGGCAGTGGGAGGAGCACCGCATCCCGGTCAAGCTCGTGATCATCGAGTCGCCGTACCGCTCCTACGCCGCACCCGTCGCCAAGTTCATCAAGCAGTACCGCGAGCTGCACGGGTCGTCGGTCGTGACCGTCTACCTGCCGCAGTACATCGTGGGGCACTGGTGGGAGTCGCTGCTGCACAACCGACGCTCCCGCCGGATCGCGCAGCAGCTCATGCTGGTGCACGGCGTCAGCATCACGCTCGTGCCGTGGCTGCTGGACTCGTCCGAGCTCATCTACGGCCGGCGGTCCCGCCCGCTTCCCGGCGAAGATCGCGCCGGACGGCCCTCGGCGCCCGAGATCCACCGCGCCGGTCGCCGTGCGACGCGGCCGGCCGGTCCCCCTCAGAAGCAGCCGGAGACCGCCGGGCGGTCGTAGACCCCTCGTCCGCCGGTTCTCCCACCCAGTCGCCAAGACACGCCGACTCCGCGGCCGCACGCACGGCGTGTCTTGGCGACTGGACGACCGCCGGGGAGGGCCCGGGCCCGGGGCCGGCCGGCACGGCGTAGCCTGGAAGGGTGACCCTCGTGCTCGATGTCGCGGCTGTCCGCGCCGATTTCCCGCTCCTCGGCGAGCGCATCGGCGACGCTCCCCTCGTCTACCTCGACTCGGCGGCGACGAGCCAGAAACCGCAGGCCGTCATCGACGCCGAGGTCTCGTTCCTCACCCGGGCGAACGCGGCGGTCCACCGGGGCGCCCACACGCTCGCGGCCGAGGCGACCGAGCTCTTCGAGGACGCGCGGGCGACCGTCGCCGGGTTCGTCGGCGCCCGGCCCGAGCAGCTCGTGTGGACGAGCGGTGCCACGGCCGGCCTCAACCTCGTCGCCTACGCGATCGGCAACGCGACGCTCGGCCGCGGCGCTCCGGCGAGCGCGCGCTTCGCCCTCCGTCCCGGCGACGAGCTCGTGGTGACCGAGAGCGAGCACCACGCCAACCTCATCCCGTGGCAGGAGCTCGCGGCCCGCACGGGCGCCGTCCTGCGTCATATCCCCGTGCGCGATGACGGGACGATCGACCTGGAGGCCGCGGCATCCGTCATCGGCGGCCGCACCCGCCTCGTCGCCTTCCCGCACGTCTCGAACGTGCTCGGGATCGTGAACCCCGTCGAGCAGCTGGTCGCCCTTGCCCGCGAGGCCGGCGCGCTGACCGTGCTCGACGCGTGCCAGTCGGCCCCGCACGTGCCGCTCGACCTTCCGGCGCTGGGCGTCGACCTGGCCGTGTTCTCCGGCCACAAGATGCTCGGACCCTACGCCATCGGCGGCCTCTACGGCCGTTCCGAGGTGCTGGCCGACCTGCCCCCGTTCCTCACGGGCGGCTCGATGATCACCACGGTGACGCTCGACGAGGCGTCGTACCTTCCGCCGCCGCAGCGGTTCGAGGCGGGCACGCAGCCGGTGTCGCAGGCGATCGGCCTCGCCGCCGCGGTGCGCTACCTCGACGGCGTCGGGATGCCCGCGGTGCACGCGCACGAGCGGGCGCTCGAGGCCCGCATGGGCGAAGGGCTGCGCGGGATCCCCGGCATCCGGCTCCTCGGCGACGCCGAAGGGGTCGAGCGGGTCGGGCTGTGGGCGTTCGAGGTCGAGGGCGTGCACGCACACGACGTCGGGCAGTTCCTGGACTCGCGGGGGATCGCGGTCCGCGTCGGCCACCACTGCGCTCAGCCGCTGCACCGCCGGTTCGGCCTGACCGCGTCGGTGCGGGCGTCCGCCGCGCTGTACAACACCGCCGACGAGGTCGACGCCTTCCTCGACGCCGTCTCGGGCGTGCGCGCGTTCTTCGGAGCCGGGTCGTGAGCGGCCTCGAATCGCTCTACCAGGAGCTGATCCTCGACCACTCCAAGCGCCGGGTGGGCTTCGGCCTCGCCGACGAGGAGGGCCGCTCGGCCACCTCGCACCAGCACAACCCGCTGTGCGGCGACGAGATCACGCTGCGGCTGCGGCTCGACTCCGACGGCGACGCGATCCGCGACGTCACGTGGGAGGGCAACGGCTGCTCGATCTCGCAGGCGTCGGCGTCGATGCTGGCCGAGTTGGTCGACGGGATGCCGCGGGCCGAGGCATCCGCCCTCATCGACGGCTTCCGCGAAGCCCTGCGATCACGCGGGACCATCGAGCTCGACGAGGATGTGTACCTCGACGCCGCAGCGCTCTCCGGCGTCTCGAAGTACGTCGCGCGCGTGAAGTGCGCGATGCTGGCCTGGGTGGCCCTCGAAGACGACCTCGCGCGCGCCTGACGGCGGGCCGGCCGCCGGGATCATCCTTCCGGCGTACGCAGATGAGACGCGGGACGGATGCCTCGCCCGCCGCCCGTTCGTAGCGTCGAAGCATGATGCATTCCGCGCCCTCGACCACCGTCCGTGCACGCTCGGCCGGGCGCGTCGGTGCGGCGCTGCTCGCCATCGCCGGCAACGCGCTCGTCGTGGTGATCCTCGGAGCCGCCGCCCTGGCCGCCGTCGCGGCGGCAGCCGTGGTCTTCGGGGGTGGCGTGCTCGAGCGCCTCTGAGGCCCTCCACGTTCCTCGAGTCGCCAAGACACGCCGATGCCGGCGGCACCGAGTCGGCGTGTTTTGGCGACTCGGGGGCTGGTGGGTGGGAGTGGGCCGGGGCGCGACGTGCGGCGGGGCGTAGGGGCGGCGTGAGGGCCGGGGCATCCGCCGCATGGAAAGCGTGAGGGCGAGCGAGCGGCATCGGGCACCGGTGTTGCATCGGGAGTCGCGGCCGTGACTCGGGCGGCCGCCCGCCCCGCCGGGGCGGCCCGCACACCACTGGAGTCCCCGTGCTCGACGTCATCTTCCTCGCAGCGACAATCGCGCTCTTCGCGCTCGTCGGCCTGATCGCCAAGGCGGTCGAGAAGCTGTGATGGTCCTCTCGCTGATCGCCGCCGCCCTGGGCGTCGCCGCGATCGTCTACCTCGTGGTCGCGCTCGTGAAGCCGGAGAAGTTCTGATGTCCGCCGACACCGTGGGGGCGGGCATCCTGCAGCTCGCCACCGTCGTGCTCCTCCTCGCTCTGCTGTACCGCCCACTCGGTGACGGGATCGCGCACGTCTACACCTCGGCCAAGGACTGGCGTGTCGAGCGCGGCATGTATCGACTGGTGGGCGTCGCGCCCGAGTCTGAGCAGACGTGGCAGGCCTACGCCCGCTCGGTGCTCGCCTTCTCGGCCGTCGGGGTCGTGTTCGTGTACGCGCTGCAGCGCTTCCAGGCGGTGCTGCCGTACTCGCTCGGGCTCCCCGCGGTGCCCGAGGGCCTCGCCTTCAACACCGCCGTATCCTTCGTGACCAACACCAACTGGCAGTCGTACTCTCCCGAGCTCACCCTCGGATACACGGTGCAGCTGGCCGGTCTCGCGGTGCAGAACTTCGTCTCGGCGGCGGTCGGCATCGCGGTCGCGGTCGCGCTCGTCCGCGGGTTCGCCCGCAGCGGCTCGGCGACCATCGGCAACTTCTGGGTCGACCTGACGCGCGGCGTCACCCGGCTGCTGCTGCCGCTGTCGGTCGTCGCGGCGGCCGCGCTCCTCGTCGCCGGCGTGGTGCAGAACTTCAACGGGTTCACCGAGGTCGGCACCGTCACCGGCGGAACGCAGCTGATCCCCGGCGGCCCGGCGGCGTCGCAGGAGGCCATCAAGGAGCTCGGCACCAACGGCGGCGGCTTCTTCAACGCCAACTCCGCGCACCCCTTCGAGAACCCGGCGCCCTGGTCGAGCGTGCTCGAGGTGCTGCTGCTCCTCGCGATCCCGGTCGCGCTGCCCCGCGCGTTCGGCCGAATGGTCGGCGACAACCGCCAGGGGTACGCGATCCTCGCCGTGATGGGCACGATCGCCCTTGCTTCGATCGCCGCTGTGACCTGGCTGGAGTCGCTCGGGCTCGGCACTGCCCCGCAGCTCGCCGGCTCGGCGATGGAGGGCAAGGAGGTGCGCTTCGGCATCTGGGGCTCGACCCTGTTCGCCGGCGCCACCACGCTCACCAGCACCGGCGCCGTCAACTCCATGCACGACTCGTACACGGCCCTGGGCGGCATGGTCCCGATGATCAACATGATGCTGGGCGAGATCGCCCCCGGAGGGGTCGGGTCGGGACTGTACGGGATGCTGGTGCTCGCGGTCATCGCGGTCTTCGTGGGCGGTCTGCTGGTCGGCCGCACGCCCGAGTACCTCGGCAAGAAGATCGGGCCGACGCAGATCAAGCTGGCGAGCCTGTACATCCTCGTCACGCCGGCGCTCGTGCTGGCGGGGACGGCCCTCAGCTTCGGCATCCCGGCGATCCGCTCCGACATCGAGTCGACGTCGATCTGGAACCCCGGCGTGCACGGTCTCAGCGAAGTGCTCTACGCGTTCACGTCGGCAGCGAACAACAACGGCTCGGCCTTCGCCGGGCTGACCGCCGACACGCCCTGGTTCAACACGGCGCTCGGCGTCGCGATGGTGCTCGGCCGGTTCATCCCGATCGTGCTCGTGCTCGCGCTGGCCGGCTCGCTCGCCGAGCAGAAGCCCGTTCCGGCCACTGCGGGCACGCTGCCGACCTACCGGCCGCAGTTCGTCGGCCTGCTCGGCGTGGTGGCCGTCGTCATCACCGCTCTCACCTACTTCCCCGTTCTCACGCTGGGTCCCCTGGCGGAAGGTCTCGTCTGACATGTCCACGTCGCTGTCCACCACCTCTCCCACAGCCCCGGTCGCCGGGTCGACGCATCCGTCGCCCCCTCGCCCCGCCGCACGCGCCTTCAGCTGGGCGCAAATCGTGCAGGCTCTGCCCGGGGCACTGCGCAAGCTGAACCCCGCCGCCCTGTGGCGCAACCCCGTCATGCTGCTGGTCTGGGCCGGCGCAGCGCTGACCACCGTGATCGCGATCGCCGAGCCGTTCCTCGGCGGCGCCGGCGACTCCGGCGGCACCCCCGTCCCCGCCGGGTTCACGTGGGGGATCGCCGTCTGGCTGTGGCTCACGGTGCTCTTCGCGAACCTCGCCGAGTCCGTCGCCGAAGGCCGGGGCAAGGCGCAGGCGGCGTCGCTGCGGAAGACCCGCACGACGACGACGGCGCGGCGAGCCGTGCGCTACGAGGGGCAGCCCGCCACCGCGAGCATCGAGACGGTCGAGATCGCCTCCTCCGACCTGAGGCTCGGCGACGTCGTGCTCGTCGAGGCGGGCGAGCTCATCCCGGGCGACGGCGACATCGTCGAGGGCATCGCGACGGTGGACGAGTCGGCGATCACCGGCGAATCGGCGCCGGTCGTACGCGAGTCCGGGGGCGACCGCTCGGCCGTCACGGGAGGCACGCGCGTGCTGTCGGACCGCATCGTCGTGCGCATCACCTCGAGGCCGGGCGAGACGTTCGTCGACCGGATGATCTCGCTCGTCGAAGGGGCGAGCCGGCAGAAGACCCCGAACGAGATCGCCCTCGGCATCCTGCTGTCGAGCCTGTCGATCGTGTTCGTGATCGTCGTGCTGACGCTCAACCCGATCGCGTCGTACGCCGCGTCGCCCGTCAGCATCGTGGTGCTGGTGGCCCTCCTCGTGTGTCTCATCCCGACGACGATCGGCGCCCTGCTGTCGGCGATCGGCATCGCCGGCATGGACCGGCTCGTGCAGCGCAACGTGCTGGCGATGTCGGGGCGTGCGGTCGAGGCCGCGGGCGACGTCACCACCCTCCTTCTCGACAAGACCGGCACGATCACCTACGGCAATCGCCGCGCCTCCGACTTCGTGACGCTGCCGGGCGTGGACGGCGCCGAACTGGCACGGGCGGCGGCGCTGTCGTCGCTCGCCGACCCCACGCCCGAGGGCGTCTCGGTCGTCGAGCTGGCGGCGGTGCGGGGCATCCGCGTCGAGGAGCCGGAGGGGTCGACGATCGTCCCCTTCACCGCGCAGACCCGCATGAGCGGCCTCGACCTGACGGACGGGACACAGGTGCGGAAGGGCGCCGCGTCGGCGGTGCTGGCGTGGCTCGAGGCATCCGGTGCCGCCGTCCCGGCGCGCACGCGAGCCGATGTCACCGCTGAGGCCGACGCGATCGCGCAGTCGGGGGGCACCCCGCTCGCCGTCGCCACCCTCGCGAACGGCGAGGGGACCGTGCTCGGGGTCGTGCACCTCAAGGACATCGTGAAGGACGGCCTGCGCGAACGGTTCGACGAGCTGCGCGCCATGGGCATCCGCACGGTCATGATCACCGGCGACAACCCGCTCACCGCCGCGGCGATCGCGAAGGAGGCGGGCGTCGACGACTTCCTCGCCGAGGCCACCCCCGAAGACAAGCTCGCGCTCATCATGCGCGAGCAGGAGGGCGGCAACCTCGTCGCGATGACCGGTGACGGCACGAACGACGCCCCCGCGCTCGCGCAGGCCGACGTCGGGGTCGCGATGAACACGGGAACGTCGGCCGCGAAGGAGGCCGGCAACATGGTCGACCTCGACAGCGACCCGACGAAGCTGATCGAGATCGTGCGCATCGGCAAGCAGCTGCTGATCACGCGCGGTGCCCTGACCACCTTCTCGCTCGCGAACGACATCGCGAAGTACTTCGCGATCATCCCGGCGATGTTCATGGGCGTCTTCCCGGGGCTCGCCGCGCTGAACGTCATGCAGCTGAGCTCGCCCGCATCGGCGGTGATGAGCGCGATCATCTTCAACGCGATCGTCATCGTCTTCCTGATCCCGCTCGCCCTGCGCGGCGTCGCGTACCGGGCGCAGAGCGCCTCGGCGACGCTCAGCCGCAACCTGCTCGTCTACGGGCTCGGCGGCGTGATCGCGCCCTTCCTCGGCATCAAGCTCATCGACCTCGTCGTGAGCCTCATCCCGGGCTTCTGAGCCCGAAAGGAGATCGGCATGTCCACCGACACCCGCGCCACCGTGCGCGTCACCGGCGTCGCCCTCCGTGCGATGCTCGTCTTCACCCTCGTCCTCGGGATCGGCTACACGCTCGCCGTCACCGCGATCGGCCAGCTCCTTCTGCCGTGGCAGGCCAACGGCTCGCTCGTCACCGACGCGCGGGGTGAGACGGTGGGGTCCGCCCTGATCGGGCAGGGATTCACGGATGCCGCGGCCCGTTCGCTGCCCGGATACTTCCAGTCCCGCCCATCGGCCGCCGGCGACGGCTACGACGGCGGCGCGTCGAGCGGGTCGAACCTCGGGCCCGAGAACGCCGACCTGGTCGCCGCCATCGAGGACCGGCAGGCCGCTGTCGCGGAGCTCGAGGGCGCCCCGGTCGCCGACATCCCGCCGGACGCGGTGACCGCCTCGGCCTCGGGCCTCGACCCGCACATCAGCCCGGCGTACGCCGAGCTGCAGGTGGCGCGCGTCGCCGCCGAGCGAGGCCTCGCCGAGCAGGAGGTGCGGGGACTCGTCGCGCAGTTCACGGAGCCGCGCGACCTCGGCTTCCTCGGCGAGCCGCGCGTGAACGTGCTGCGGCTCAACCTCGCTCTCGACGAGCTCGCGCGATGAACGCCGGCGATCCCTCTGTTCCCCTCGAGTCGCCAAGACACGCCGCTCCCGCGACGCGCGCACGGCGTGTCTTGGCGACTGGAGGCCGGGGCGGGGGGCGTCGAGTCGCGGCTGGGGGTCGGGGCCGCGAACTGGCGCGCCCGGGCCGTAGGGTGAGCACGTGAAGCGCGGAAAGCTCAGGGTGCTGCTCGGCGCCGCGCCCGGCGTCGGAAAGACCTTCGAGATGCTCGAAGAGGGCCGGCGCCTGTCGGCCGAGGGCCGCGACGTCGTGATCGGCTTCGTCGAGACCCATGGTCGTGCAGCCACCGCCGCGCAGGCCGAAGGGCTCGAGCTGGTGGCCCGGTCGCAGGTGTCGTACCGGGGGGTCGAGCTGCCCGAGCTCGATGTCGACGCGGTCGTGGCGCGGCATCCGGATGTCGCCCTCGTCGACGAGCTCGCTCACACCAACGCACCCGGCTCGCCGAACGACAAGCGCTGGCAGGACGTCGAGCTGATCCTCGACGCGGGCATCGACGTCATCACGACCGTCAACGTGCAGCACATCGAATCGCTCAACGGCGTCGTCGCGCAGATCACCGGCGTCGTGCAGCGCGAGACGATTCCGGATGCCGTGGTCCGAGGCGCCGATCAGATCGAGCTCGTCGACCTGGCGCCGCAGTCGCTGCGCGACCGGCTGTCGGGCGGGCTCGTCTACCCCGCGGAGCGGATCGACGCGGCCCTGTCGAACTACTTCCGTCTGGGCAACCTCACCGCCCTGCGCGAGCTGGCGCTGCTGTGGCTGGCCGACGAGGTCGACAGTGCCCTGCGCAGCTACCGCGCCGAGCACGGCATCGACGGCACGTGGCAGGCCCGCGAGCGGGTCGTGGTGGCCCTGACCGGCGGCGAAGAGGGCGAGACCCTCATCAGGCGCGGCGCGCGGATCGCCGCGCGCTCCGCCGGCGGGCAGCTGCTGGCCGTGCACGTCGCAGGGCAGGACGGCCTGCGGGGTGGCGATCCGGGTGCCCTCGCCGAACAGCGCGCACTCGTCGAGTCACTCGGAGGCACGTACCACCAGGTGATCGGCGACGACATCCCGCGCAGCCTCGTCGACTTCGCGCGCTCGGTCGACGCGACGCAGCTGGTGATGGGCACGAGCCGGCGCGGACGTCTCGCCGCCGCCCTCACCGGTCCGGGCATCGCCACGACGGTCATCCGCGAGTCGGGCGACATCGACGTGCACATGGTCACCCACGCCGCCGCCGCGGGCAAGAACCTGCTGCCCCGGATCAGCGGCGGGGCGTTGAGCGTCAAGCGTCGGCTGCTGGGGTTCGCGGTCGCGCTCATCGGCGGTCCGCTCCTGACGTGGCTGCTCGTGGTGACCCGATCGGCCGAGACCATCACGACCGACGTGCTCGCGTACCAGCTGCTCGTGGTCATCGTCGCGCTGGTCGGCGGCATCTGGCCCGCCGTGTTCGCCGCGGTGATGTCGGGCTTGAGCCTCAACTACTTCTTCGTCGAGCCGTACCGCACCGTGTCGATCGCCGACCCCCGCAACGCATGGGCGCTCGGGCTGTACGTGGTGATCGCGGTGCTCGTGAGCTTCATCGTCGACCGCGCCGCCCGTGCGGCGCGTGCCGCCCGCAGGTTGTCCGCGGAGTCCGAGCTGCTCGCGACGGTGGCCGGGAGCGTGCTCCGCGGTGAGAGCGCCCTGCCGGCGATGGTGAGCCGCACGCGCGAGTCCCTGGGCCTGGCCGGGGTGCGGCTCGTCTCGGCCGACGGACAGGTGCTCGCGACCGACGGCGAGCCGGTGCGCGACGGGCGCTACGAGGCCGTGCCCGTGGGATGGGTGAGCGGGGGCGGACCCCGGGCCACGCTCGAGCTGCACGGGCACACCCTGGACGCGTCCGAGCGGCGCCTCGTCGACGCGATCGTGGCGCAGCTCGCCGCGGCGCTCGAGCACACCGACCTCACCGAGACGGCCCGCGAGGCGGGAGTGCTCGCCGAGACCGACCAGGTGCGCTCGGCGCTGCTGTCGGCGGTCAGCCACGACCTGCGGCGACCCCTGGCCGCCGCGGTGGCCTCGATCGGAGGCATCCGTGCCGCCGGTCCGGGGCTCTCGGCCGCCGACCGCGACGAGCTGCTCGCGACGGCGGACGAGTCCCTCGCCACCCTCTCGGCGCTCGTCACCGACCTGCTCGACGTCAGCCGGGTGCAGGCGGGAGTTCTCGCGGTGTCGCTCACCGCGGTCGATTCGGCGGGTGTCGTCACGGCCGCGCTCGATGAGCTCGGCGCCGGACCGGACGCCGTCGAACTCGCCCTCGATCCCAGTCTGCCCATGGTCACGGCGGATCCCGTGCTGCTGCAGCGCGTGCTCGTGAACGTGCTGGCGAACGCGCTGCGGCACTCGCCCGAAGACCGGCGGGTGCGGGTCGCGACAAGCCATCTCGGCGGCACGGCCGAGGTCCGCATCGTCGACCACGGCCCGGGCATCGCCCCCGACCGCCGCGACGACATGTTCGCGCCGTTCCAGCGCTACGGCGACACCGACAACACCGTCGGCCTGGGCCTGGGCCTCGCACTGTCGAAGGGGTTCACCGAGGGGATGGGCGGCACCCTCACCGCGGAGGACACCCCCGGAGGCGGACTCACGATGGTCATCGCGCTTCCGGTCTCGGCGGCCGGGTCGGAAGCCCCCGCGGGACGGATGTCGCAGCCCGCCGATCCGGAAGGAGCCCGGTGAAGATCCTCATCGCCGACGACGACCCGCAGCTGGTGCGGGCACTGCGGATCACCCTCGCGGCCCACGGCTACGACGTGGTCGCCGCGCCCGACGGGCAGGCGGCCATCGCCCTCGCCGCGAAGGAGCACCCCGACATCGTCATGGTGGACCTCGGGATGCCGCGCCTCGACGGGGTGCGCGTCATCGAGGCGCTGCGGGGCTGGACCGCCGTGCCGATCATCGTCGTGTCGGGGCGCACCGGATCGGCCGACAAGGTGGAGGCGCTGGATGCCGGAGCCGACGACTATGTGACCAAGCCGTTCCAGATCGACGAGCTGCTCGCGCGGCTGCGGGCGCTGTCGCGGCGCAGCGCGGCGAGCGCGAACGAGCCCGTGGTGGTGTTCGGCGACGTGACGGTCGATCTCGCGGCGAAGTCGGTGGTCCGGGCAGGCGAGCGGGTGCACCTCACCCCGACCGAGTGGCGGATCCTCGAGTTCCTGTCGCGCAACGCGGGGGCGCTCGTGACGCGGCAGGCGCTGCTGAAGGACATCTGGGGCACCGAGCAGGTCACCGACACGGGCTACCTGCGCCTGTACCTCTCGCAGCTGCGCAAGAAGCTCGAGCCCGACCCCTCGCACCCCGTCCACCTGCTGACGGAGCAGGGCATGGGCTACCGCCTGGTGGTCTGACCCGCGGATGCGGCCCGGTGCTTCGCGGCATCCGCTGCGTCGCGGCATCCGCTGCACTTCGCGGCGTGGCGCGCGGCATCCGCTGCACTTCCCGGCATCCGCTGCGCCGCGCGACGGCGCGGTCGCCGCGAACTGCCGCGCCCGGCATCCGCGCCCCTCCCGGCGTCCGCGCCACTTCCTGGCCGGGCGCCCGGCATCCGCTCCACTTTGCGGCATCCGCCGCGTCGCGCGACGGCGCGGTCGCCGCGAGCTGCCGCGCGCGGCATCCGCATCACGTTCGGCGCCGGCGCCCCTTTCCGGCGTTCGCGCCCCCTCCCGGCATCCGCGCCCCTTCCCGGCATCCGCGCCACTTCCTGGCCGGGCGCCCGGCACCCGCTGCACTTCCCGGCATCCGCCGCGTCGCGCGACGGCGCGGTCGCCGCGAACTGCCGCGCGCGGAAGGTGGCGGGGGCGCTCGGGGCTTCCTCCCCAGGCCCGGCGCGACGGTCCCTGTCCACGGTTGCTGCGGGCGGCGCTGGTCGGACGACAGCTCTCGCCCACTCTGAGAGGGTGTGGCTTGAGAGACCTCCCCTTGACACCGTGTTCCGGCGTCGCGAGAACGACGGCGAGCCCGTCAACGACCGCAGGCTGCGCCGCCGGATCGCCTCGGGCGACATCGTGCGAGTCACTCGAGGGGTGTATGCCGACGCCCGCGATTGGCGCGGGTTGAGCCCGATCGCCCGGCACGCTCAGCTGGTGTGGGAGGCCGCTGCGCGCTCACGGGGCGCCTCGCTCTTTTCCCATTGGTCCGCTGCGGCGCTCCTCGGCATCGACATCCTCGGCCCGTGGCCGGACGCCATCGACGTCTCGGTCCCGGTCGCTTCCGGCGGACGGTCGAGCGGAGGAATTCGTCGGCACACCCGACGCCTGGCTCGAGTGGAGACGATGGGGTGGGGCGACCATGTCATCACGACATCGGCTCAGACCGCCATCGATCTCGCGAGCGCCCTGCCGTTCGCCGGAGGCACCGCCGTCGCGGATCAGGTGCTGTGGGCCAAACGCTCAGGTGGGCCGCTGTGCGAGGCATCCGATCTTCTCGAGAGAGCGCATAGCCGCAGGGGGCGGGGCGTCGCCCGCGCCATTCGGGCTGCGGAATTCGCCACCCATCTCGCCGACAGCGTGCGGGAGTCGCAGAGCCGAGTACTCACCGCGATGATGGGATTCCCCGAGCCCGAGCTTCAGGCGAGGTTTCAGCTCTCGAACGGGCAGCTCGCGTTCACCGACTTCTGGTGGCCGAGTACGCGGCACATCGGCGAGTTCGACGGCGTCGGCAAGTACATCGATCCGAACATGCTCAAGGGCCGCACCCCGGAGGAGGTGCTCATCGCAGAGAAGGACCGCGAAGACGACCTGCGTCGGCAGTGCGCGGCTTTCTCGCGGTGGCGCACACCGGCCCTGAACTCGCCCAAGCGGCTGTACGACATCCTCAGCGGCGCAGGGCTGCCCACCGCACGAAGTCGTCCTGGGCGATGACCCCCGGCAACAAGTGCGCTCGGCGCTGCATCACGACCGGAGCCACTCGCAGCACGCGGCACATTCCGGCGCCCGCGCCACATTCCCGCGCGCCCGCGTGAACCGCACCGGTCCGGCATCCGCGCCACTTCCCGGCATCCGCTCCACATGCCGGCTGCGGCATTTCGCATCCGCTGCACATCGCAGCATCCGCTGCGTCGCGCGGTGGCGCGCTCGCCGCAAGCTGCAGCGCTAACCGCCGCGCGAAGCGCAGACCGCGGCACGTGCGGCACGTGCGGCACGTGCGGCACTTCGCGGCACACGCGGCGCAAGCGCGAAGCGGTGAGCTCAGCCGAGGCCCTCGCCCGGCGCCAGCGCGAAGCGGTGAGCTCAGCCGAGGCCCTCGCCCGGCGCCAGCGCGAAGCGGTGAGGTCAGCCGAGGCCCTCGCGTTCGGCCGCGGGTGCTTCATCCCCGGCCACCGGTTTGCGCGACAGGCCCACCGAGCCGCTCGAGGCGCGGCCGGCGAGCGCCGTGCTCACGGCCACCGACTCGTCGACGTCGGGGTATTGCGGACGCAGCTGCACCGCGTGGGCGCGGGTCTTCTCGCGCTTCGCCTTGCGCGACGCCGCCCACAGGTTCAGCGCCTCGACGAAGATCGCGAACGCCATCGGACCGTAGATGAACGCCTTGTCGATCTTGATCTCGAAGCCCTCGGCGACGAGGAAGACGCCGATGAGCAGCAGGAACGACAGCGCCAGCATCTTGACCGTGGGGTGCTTGTTGACGAACGCGAAGATGTAGCGCGACGCGAACAGCATGATGCCGAACGACAGCACGACGACGGTGATGATGACGACGAGGTTCTCGGTCATGCCCACCGCGGTGATGACGGAGTCGAGCGAGAAGACGAGGTCGAGCAGCAGGATCTGCACGAGGACCGAGCCGAACGTGACGGTCTTGCGGCCGACGCCGCTGCCGTGCTCCTCCTCGGCTCCCTCGAGCTTGTGGTGGATCTCGGTGACGGCCTTGTAGACGAGGAACAGGCCGCCCGCGATGAGGATGAGGTCCTTCCACGAGAAGCCCATCTCGCCGATGAATAACACGTCGTTCTTCAGCGTGATGATCCACCCGGCGAACAGCACGAGGATCACGCGCATCACCATGGCGAGCGTGAGGCCGAGGTTGCGGGCCCGCGCCTGCTGCTCCTTCGGCAGCTTCGACGCCAGGATCGAGATGAAGATGACGTTGTCGACGCCCAGGACGATCTCGAGCACGAAGAGCGTGAGGAAGACGGCGATCAGGTCCGGGGTGAATTCGAGTGAGAAGTCCACGCAGCAATCGTAGGGGGACGGATGCCTCGCACCCGCCCCCCTTGCCCAGTTCGGGTCAGACCGTCGCGAGCACGCCCTCCAGGCGGGCGTAGCTCGTCTCCATGCCGTCGGTCATGCCGGTGGCGAGCACCATGTCGCGCGTCTCCTTATCGGGGTACTCGATGAGGAGCGTGATGAGCGTCGCGCCGTCCTCCTCCTCGAGGTTGAGGTCGTTGAGCGTCGACGGGTAATCCGTGCCCGTCATGTGCTCGGTCGTGACCGCGCGTCGGGGCGCGTCGGAGAGCAGCGTCTCGCCGTCGAAGCCGAACGGCTCGCCGGGCGTGCCGTCGACCGGCTCCCACGCGTACCGGTAGCGTCCGCCGACGGACGGGTCGACCTCGCACACCGACATCCGCCAGCCGTCGGGTCCGAGCATCCACTTCTCCAGCAGCGCGGGCTCCTGGTGCGCCCGCCAGACGAGATCGATGGGCCCTTCGACCAGCCGCGTGATCCGCACGTGGGTGTCGTCGAGGATCTCGGTCTGCGTGCCCTTGCCGGCGGCGTACTCGCGCAGCCCGGCCAGCACCCGGTCGAGCTGACCGATCGCCAGGGTGGCGCCTTCGACGGCACCCATCGCGACGACCTGCTCGAGCGCTTCGGCCGATGCGAAGTGCGACACGTTGCGCATGCGCGAGCCCGTGGCCGTCGGCTCGAACCGGAACACCATGCGCAGGACCGGCATGCCGTCGAGCGGTGCGCCGTCCTGGTCGGCGAAGGCGTCGAGCACCGTGAAGCCGTGCGGCTGGTCGATCTCGAGGAACTCCCATGAGCCGTAGGACTTCTCACCCTGGGGGCTGGTCATGAAGTAGACCGCGCGGCCGCCGACCTCGAAGTCGAACGTCGGGAAGGTGGCGGGCCAGCCGGGAGGGCCCCAGAACCGCTCCAGCTGACGCGGGTTCGTGTAGGCGTCCCAGAGCCGCTCGACCGGTGCGTCGAACTCGGCCTCGAGGGTCATCGTGAGGGCTTCGGGGTCGGTCGTGACCTCGGTGACGGGCATGTCATTCTCCTTCGGTGTGGGTCTTGCCGGTGTTGTCGTCGTCGGTGGGGTGGACGGATGCTGCGCCCCCGGCAGGCTGCGACAGGAGGGCGTCGAGCCGGTCGATGCGGGCGCGCCACATCTCCTCGTAACGGGCGAGCAGGGCGCGGGCCTTGGCGATCATGGCCGGGTCCGCTCGGACGAGGCGCTCGCGGCCCTCGGCGCGCTTGATGATGAGGCCGGCCTCTTCGAGGACGGCGACGTGCTTCTGCACTGCGGCGAACGACATGTCGTAATCGCGGGCGAGCGCCGAGACCGAGAGTTCGCCCTCGATCGTCCGACGCAGGATGTCTCGGCGCGTCGCCGCGGCGAGCGCGTGGAAGACGCGGTCGATGTGTTCATCGCTGAGCTCGTTTCGTACAACCATTTGGTTGTAGATTACGGCGGGACGCGGCATCCGTCAACCCCTTCATTTCTCGCGAGGTACTGTCCTGTCGGACAGTACTGTGTTATTGTCCTGTAGGACAGGATCCGCGAAGAAAGGAAGAACGATGAGCACGGAACTGAAGATCGACGAACTGCCCGCCGCGGTAGATGGCTTCGTCGAGGGATGGCAGGGCCGCGACCCGCAGAAGGTCGCATCGCTGTTCGCCGCGAACGCGAAGGTCTCGGACGAGGGCCGCACGCACGACGGGATCGACGAGATCCGCGCGTGGATCGACGAGACGATCGGCCTTTACACCACGACCCTCACGTTCCTGCGAGCGCGCGAGGTCGACGGAATGGTGGGCTCGTCCTACCGGCTGGAGGGCGACTTCCCCGGGGGCGTCGTCGAGCTGGAGTACCAGTTCACACTCGACGACGAAGGCCGGATCGTCCAGCTCGATTTCGCTTCGGCGTAGCCCCGACGATCAGCGCGAGAGAGGCTGCCCCCGGCAACGGGAGGCAGCCTCTCTGCGCACAGATGCTCAGGCTTCCGAGGGGAGAAGCCCCCGCTCGAGCATGCGGTCGGCGGACGCGATCGCGTCCTTCACGAACCGCTCGGTGAGCGCGGTGTACCGCCGGATGTCGGCCGGGGACCACCCCTCGAGCACCTCGGCGATCATCCGGTCGCCGAGGGCGTACACGCCTCGCGCCGCTTCCTCGCCGGCCGCCGTGAGGCTGATCAGGGTCGCCCGGCGGTCGGTGGGATCGGTCTTCCGCTCGACGAGACCGTCGCTCTCGAGCCGGCGCACGATCTTGCTGACGTACGAGGGGCCGGTGGCCAGCACCTCTGAGAGCGCGGACGGCCGCATCGGGCCCCACGCGAGCAGGTGGCGCAAGGTCTGGTGAGAGGGCTGGTCGATGCTCTCGCCGCTCTTCGCCAGGATCTCGCCCTGCAGGGCCGGGGAGTCCCAGAGCAGGATCAGAGCACTGAGGTTGGCGAGCAGCTGCGATCTGTAGGGGAAGTCGGCGGCGCTCAGCGAGCGCGAGCCCTGGCCCTTCACGCTGTCGTCCACGTCGCGAGTCTACTGACGCCAAGATCGCCGAGTGCCGGCATTCATCGGCGGTGAGCGCGCGGGGCCAGACAGGGCGTGCGCAAAAGTCGCTAGTTAACCTAGGCAACTAGGTTTACTCTGAGAGTGACGAGCAATCCCGGACTCGTTGCAGTGCTTCCTCGGCAGGACCCCCACATGCCCGTATTCCACGAACTGGTCATCGACGGCGACGCCGTTCCGGTGCCCACCGCGGAGGTCGACGCCGTCCGCGACTCCATCCTCGAACTGGTCCGAAGCGGCGAGCCGACCTTCCTCACGATCCGTCTCGGCGAGCGCCGCCACGTAGCGTTCCTCATCACGAGCAGCACCTCCGTGCGCATCGAGACGACCACGACCCCGGACGATCCCGTGCAGGCACTGGACAATCTCGAGGCGGAGTTCGAGCTCTGACTCCGGTCGACGGCGTCCCGTCGGCTGGCCGGGTCTAGGTCGTGCGGTCGATCAGGGTCAGGCGATAGCATCCCCCCACCTGATCCGATGGAGTGTCATGGCCCGTCTCGTCCCGAACTCGACCACCGATCTCATCGCTGCCACCGCGGCCGCGGAAGCACAGCTCGACGGCGAGGACGACGGCTTCCGCGAGCGCCTGGCGGAGGTGCTTCCGATCCTCCACCCGCTCTTCGCGCAGTTGTACGGCGAGCGCGAGGACGGACGTGAAGCCCTCGCCGCGGTCGTGGCCGCGGCCGCACGCAGCTGGCGCGCCAGACCCACAGACCTCAAGCAGCTCGATGCGCGGCGCACGCAGCATCCGGACTGGTTCCTGTCGGAGAAGATGCTCGGCGCCGTCTGCTACGTCGACCGGTTCGCGGGCGACCTCGCGGGGCTTCGGGATCAGATCCCGTACTTCCAGGAGCTGGGCCTGACCTACCTGCACCTCATGCCGCTGTTCGCCTCGCCCGAGGGCAACAACGACGGCGGCTACGCGGTGTCGAGCTACCGCGAGGTCCACCCGCGCCTCGGCACGATGGCAGAGCTCGCACTCCTGGCCGCCGACCTCCGCAAGGCCGGGATCTCTCTCGTGGTCGACTTCATCTTCAACCACACCAGCAACGAGCACGAGTGGGCGCGCAAAGCCGTCGCGGGCGAGCCCGGGTACGAGGACTTCTACCTCATCTTCCCCGACCGCACCATGCCCGACCTCTACGAGCAGACGGTGCGCGAAATCTTCCCCGACGACCACCCGGGCGCGTTCGTGCAGCTACCCGACGGACGGTGGATCTGGGCGACGTTCTACCACTTCCAATGGGACCTGAATTATGCCAACCCCGCGGTGTTCCAGGCGATGGCTGAGGAGATGCTCTTCCTCGCCAACCAGGGCGTCGAGGTGCTGCGCATGGATGCCGTCGCCTTCATCTGGAAGCGTCTCGGGACCGCGTGCGAGTCGCTCCCCGAAGCGCATCTGCTGCTGCGCGCGTTCAACCAGGTGCTGCGTCTGGGTGCGCCGTCGGTGCTGTTCAAGTCCGAGGCGATCGTGCACCCCGACGAGGTCATCGCCTACATCTCCCCCGAGGAGTGCCAGCTCTCGTACAACCCGCTGCAGATGGCGCTCGGGTGGGAGGCGCTCGCCACCCGCGACGGCAGGCTGCTGCAGAAGGCGCTGGACGAGCGGCACGCGCTGCCCGCCGGCACCTCGTGGGTCAACTACGTGCGCAGCCACGACGACATCGGCTGGACGTTCGCGGATGAGGATGCCGCGGCCCTCGGCATCGACGGATATCCCCATCGTCGCTTCCTCAACGACTTCTACGTCGGCCGGTTCGACGGCACCTTCTCGCGGGGCGTGCCGTTCCAGGAGAACCCGAAGACCGGCGACGCGCGCGTCGCGGGTACGACCGCGTCGCTGGCCGGTGTGGAGGCGGGGGATGCCGGCGGCGAGGACCGCGTGATCCTCGCTCACTCGCTGGCGCTGTCGACCGGCGGAGTTCCCTTGCTCTATCTGGGAGACGAGGTGGGGCAGCTCAACGACTACGGCTACCGAGATGACCCCGCGCACGCCGACGACAGCAGGTGGGTGCATCGCCCCCGCCGCGACGAGAAGGCGTACGCGTCGCGACACGACCTCTCGACCGTCGCCGGCCGCCTCCACTCGCGGCTGACGCAGCTCATCGAGACGCGGCGGCGCACGCCCGAGTTCGCCGGCAACGCGCTCGCGCCGTTCCATACGCCACATGCATCGGTCGTGGGCTATCAGCGGATCGGCTCGGCCCGCACGATCCTCGTGCTCGCCAACGTCGGCGACTCCGAGGTGCTCATCGAGCCGATCACGCTCTCGGGCTTCGCACCCGCGGCCACCGACATCGTGAGCGGCGCGGAGGTGCGCCTGTCGTCCGGGCTCATGCTTCCGGCCCACGGGTTCGTGTGGCTCGGCGTCGAGCCGGTGTAGCGCGGCAGTGACCGTGCGACGCAGGGGCGAGGCATCCGTCAACCCGCCCGCCCGCCCGAACTAGACTGGACCGGTCCGGCATCCCCTGAATTCTGGAGCTGAGCCGCGTGACCACCCCTTCCGAGACCACCGCCGCCGCACGCCCCGTCGCCGACACCGTCGAGAATGCGCAGGCGACGCCCGAGAAGGAGCAGCCCTACGCGGCGCTCGGCCTCAAGCCCGACGAGTACGAACGCATCCGCGAGATCCTCGGCCGCCGGCCCACCTCGGGCGAACTGGCCATGTACTCGGTCATGTGGAGCGAGCACTGCTCGTACAAGTCGAGCAAGATCTACCTGCGCCGCTTCGGCGAGAAGGTCTCCGACGAGATGAAGGAACGGCTCATGGTCGGCATGGGCCAGAACGCCGGCGTCGTCGACATCGGCGAGGGCTGGGCGGTCACCTTCAAGGTCGAGTCGCACAACCACCCCAGCTACATCGAACCGTTCCAGGGCGCGGCCACCGGCGTCGGCGGCATCGTGCGCGACATCATCTCGATGGGCGCCCGCCCCGTCGCCGTCATGGACCAGCTGCGCTTCGGCGCGATCGACAACCCCGACACCGCCCGCGTCGTGCATGGCGTCGTCAGCGGCATCTCGTTCTACGGCAACTGCCTCGGCCTGCCGAACATCGGCGGCGAGACGGTCTTCGACCCGGTGTACCAGGGCAACCCGCTCGTGAACGCGCTCGCGGTCGGTGTGCTGCGCCACGAAGACCTCAAGCTCGCCAACGCGACCGGCGCCGGCAACAAGGTCGTGCTGTTCGGCGCCCGCACCGGCGGCGACGGCATCGGCGGGGCATCCATCCTCGCCTCCGACACCTTCGCCGACGGCGGGCCGACGAAGCGCCCGGCCGTCCAGGTGGGCGACCCCTTCGCCGAGAAGGTGCTCATCGAGTGCTGCCTGGAGCTGTACCGCGGCGAGCTCGTCGAGGCCATTCAAGACCTCGGAGCCGCCGGCATCTCGTGCGCGACGAGCGAGCTCGCGGCCAACGGCGGATCGGGCATGCGCGTCGACCTCGAGAACGTGCTGCTGCGCGACCCCTCGCTGACGCCCGAAGAGATCCTGATGAGCGAGAGCCAGGAGCGCATGATGGCGATCGTCGCGCCCGAGAAGCTCGACGACTTCCTGGCCGTCACCGGCAAGTGGGATGTCGAGACCTCGGTGCTCGGCGAGGTCACCGGCGACGGGCGCCTCCAGATCTTCTGGCACGGCGAAGAGATCGTGAACGTCGACCCCTCCACGGTCGCCGTCGACGGACCCGTGTACGAGCGCCCGGTCGCGTACCCGACGTGGATCGACGCGCTCCGCGACGACTCGGCGTCGGCGCTCCCCCGCGACGTCGACCCCGACACGCTGCGCCGCCAGTTCCTGCAGCTCGTGGCGAGCCCCAACCTCGCCGACACGTCCTGGGTCACCAACCAGTACGACTACTACGTCATGGGCAACACGGCGCTGTCGTTCCCCGACGACGCCGGCATGATCCGCGTCGACGAGAGCTCCGGGCTCGGCTTCGCCATCGCCACCGACTGCAACGGCCGCTACTGCCAGCTCGACCCGTACCAGGGCGCCCGGCTCGCGCTCGCCGAGGCGTACCGCAACGTCGCCGTCACGGGCGCGGTGCCCACCGCCGTCACCGACTGCCTCAACTTCGGCTCGCCCGAGAACCCCGAGGTCATGTGGCAGTTCTCGCAGGCCGTCGAGGGACTGTCGGACGGATGCCTCGAACTCGGCGTCCCCGTCACCGGCGGCAACGTCTCGTTCTACAACCAGACCGGCGACCAGCCGATCTTCCCGACCCCGGTGGTCGGCGTGCTCGGGATCATCGACGACGTCGCGCGCCGCATCCCGTCGGGGTGGCAGGACACCGGCGAGAACATCTACCTGCTCGGCGTGACGGCGACCGAGCTGTCGGGCTCGCAGTGGGCCGGCACGATCCACGGCCACCTCGGCGGACGCCCCCCGGCGGTCGACCTCGCGCAGGAGAAGAAGCTGGCCGAGCTGATCCACGCCGCCTCCCAGCAGTCGCTGGTCTCGTCGGCGCACGATCTCTCGTCGGGCGGACTCGCGCAGGCCCTCGCCGAGAGCGTGATGCGGTTCGGCGTGGGCGCGCGGGTGTGGCTCGACGAGATCCTGGAGCGGGACGGAGTGGATGCCGCGACCGCCCTGTTCTCGGAATCGACCGGGCGCGTCATCGTGTCGGTGCCGCGCGAGGACGACGTGAAGTTCCGCGGGCTGTGCGAAGGCCGGGGCTACCCCGTCCTGCGCATCGGCGTGACCGACGCCGGCGTCGACGCCGCCGCTCTCGAGCTGCAGGGGCTTTTCACGGTCCCGGTGGCCGAGCTGCGCGAGCTGTCGACCTCGACCCTGCCCGACGCCTTCGGCCCCATCGTCACCGAGCACACCGCCTGACCGGCGTCGGACTCCGTGCCTAGGATGGAGGCATGGCGGCCGACGACGAAGAGTACAGCGGTTTCAACGACACCCGGCAGAAGCGCGTCAAGATCGTCGCGTGGGTCACGATCGTCGCCCTCATCCTGGTCGGCGGCGGGGCCACCGTCTTCGCGCTGCTGTTCGGCTGATCGGGCACCCGACCGCAGTCGGCGCTGGAATGCGCGGGCGCACAGCAGACTCCCCGGCACGGCCGGGGGTGACGCGACTACCATGACAGCGTGGAGCCTCTCATCCTGCTCGTGCAGGGCTGGTGGTGGGTCGCTCCGGCAGCCGCCGGCGTCGGAGCGGCGTCGTTCGCGGGCCTGACAACCGGCCGCCGCCGTGCCCGGCGGCTCGAACTCGACGCCGCCCGTCACGAGGAGAGCCAGGCGTATCGCGCCCTCGTCGCCGCGAAGGCGCAGGTGCGCACCGCCCAGGCCGACGTGCTCGCAGCCCGCTCGCAGTCAGCCTTCTCGTCGGCTCCGATGCAGGCCAGACGTGCGCTGCAGGCGGCGCGCGACGCCGAGCGCGCCGCTTCCTTCGCGCTGCGGGCGAGCCGCGCGCGAGTGAAGGCGGCCTACGCCGAATACCGCGCGCACTCCTCGAGCGACCTCCCGATCGAGCGGCTCTATGCCGCTCACGACGCGGTGAACGCCCGCTGGCTCGCGTACGAGACCGACATCGACAAGGCGCTCGCGTTCCCGCAGCTCACCGATCCGCGGCATCCGGCCACCGTCGCCTTCCTCCGCGCACAGCGTGAGGCCCAGTTCGCCCGACCCACGCCCGGTCGGCGCATCACGCCGGCGCAGTTCGTCGCCTACCGGTCGGCGGTCGCCGCGATGGACGCCGCCCTCACCGAGGCGGAGCGGCAGGCGGGGGTACCCGGCGCGGCACGGCCGCCGCAGCAGGCCGGCGTGGCTGGTGTGCTCGGGTCGGTGGCCGACGCGATCGACGCCGCGATCCCGGTCATCGAGGGACTCCGATCGGCCATCGTGCTGCCCCGCCGGTTCTCACCGAAGCCCCCGGATTCCGCGACCCGCTGAGCCCGGCAGCCCTCCCGTCGGGCGTTCGCTGGCAGGCCGCCGGGAGCCTGCCGCGTGAGGCCGCGACGCCGATACCATGGGCCTCGTGCAGCCGATTTTCGAGTTCATCGGCAACTTCTGGTGGCTCGCCTTCCCGTTCATGTTCATCGTGGGCGGTATCGGCAGCGCCTGGGAACGCGCCGCTCGACGCCGTCACAAGCGCCGCCTGGAGGTGCTGCACGCCAAGGCCGAACTGAAGGCGGCCGCTCGCGGCACGGCGCCGGTTCCGATTCAGGGCGCCGGTGCCACCCCGCCGGCGGCATCGATCCCGACCACCGGCGCACCGGCCGGCACCCCGCTCGAACGACTCTTCGCCGCGCACGATGCGGTCACCGCGCGCTGGCTCGAGTACGAGCTCGACGTGGCGAAGATCATCGCGTTCCCGGCGATGAGCGATGGCAGACAGCCGCTCACCGCGGCGTTCCTGCGCGCCAAGCGCATCGCCGACGGACTGCGCCCCGCCTCACCCAAGGCCCGCCTGTCGAAGGAACAGCTGGCCGAGTACCGCAACGCAGTGGTGGACTACGAAGTCGCCTTCGACGTCGCCGAGCGCGACGCCCGCCGCATCAAGGACTCGAGCTTCACCGAGGTCGAGCGCAAGCGCCTCGACACGGCCAAGCAGCTGCTCACCGTCGCCATCGACCAGGCTGCGACCCCGGCGGAGCGCCAGCTCGCGTATCGCCGGGTGCGGCAAGAGCTCGACGGCCTCATCTCGCTCTCGGACGAGGCGATCGAGGTGCTCGAGAACAAGGTCGCCCTCGAACTTCCGTCCACGACGACGGGACCGCGGGCGACGGATGCCTCGACCCCGGCCTCGTCATCGGGCGCCTCGGCATCTCGGCCGGTGTCCACCACCCCGCCTCCCGCCCCGAGCGGTTCGGCTTCCCCCGGCGGCGCGGCATCCCCCGCCGGTTCCGGGCCCGCCGCCCCATGGCCCGTGCCCGCACGGCCGACCGCCGATCCGGCACCGGGTCGCGTCGTGCGCCCCAAGACCCACCCCTGACACCGAGCGTCCGCGTTCGGGGCGTCGATCTCGCACGACTCGCCGTTCGTACCGCGCGTCGCGCCGGGCCGACGCCCCGAGCGCGAAGCGGCATCGGCCGGGCCTCGACGAGGGCTTGCGCCCGACGCGGTTCTGTGGTTACTTAGTCAAGTAGGTAACCGAGAAAGCGGGGCGGGATGATCGAAGAAGGACGGGCGCTGTTCCTCCAGATCGCCGAGAGCGTGGAGGACTCCATCGTCGACGGCAGCCTGCCCGAGGAGGCCCAAGCCCCCTCGACGAACGAGCTCGCCTCCTTCTATCGCATCAACCCCGCCACCGCCGCGAAGGGAGTCGCTGTGCTGGTCGACAAGGCCGTGCTGTACAAGCGCCGCGGAATCGGCATGTTCGTCGCGCCCGGCGCCCGCGAGCGCCTGCTCGCCGAGCGACGCGCCGCTTTCGCCGATCGCTATCTGGAACCACTGCTCACCGAGGCCCGCAAGCTCGGTCTCAGCGCCGAAGACGTGTCCGCGCTGATCCGCGATCGCGCGCTCGCGCCGGCCGCCCCGATGAACGAAGGAGACGCCCGATGACCCACGTGGTCGAGGTGAAGGGACTCACGAAGCGCTACCGCGAGACGACCGCGGTCGACGATGTGAGCTTCACCATTGAGAAGGACACCATCTACGGCCTCCTCGGCCGAAACGGCGCCGGCAAGACGACCGTCATGTCGATCCTCACCGCGCAGAACTTCGCGACGCGCGGGGACGTGCGGGTGTTCGGCGAGAACCCGTACGAGAACCACCGCGTGCTGTCGCGCATGTGCTTCGTCCGGGAGAGCCAGCGGTACCCCGACGACGCGCTGCCCACCCACGCGTTCAAGACGGCGCGCCTGTTCTTCCCGAACTGGAACCAGCACCTCGCCGAGCGCCTGATCGACGACTTCCAGCTGCCGCTGAAGCGCCGCATCAAGAAGCTCTCGCGCGGCCAGCTCTCGGCCGTCGGGGTCATCATCGGCCTCGCTTCCCGCGCCGAGATCACCTTCTTCGACGAGCCGTACCTCGGTCTCGACGCGGTGGCGCGGCAGATCTTCTACGACCGCCTGCTCGAGGACTACACCGAGCATCCGCGCACGGTGATCCTCTCCAGCCACCTCATCGACGAGGTCTCCAACCTCATCGAACGGGTGCTGGTCATCGACCGGGGCCGCATCATCATGGATGAAGACACCGACTCGGTGCGCGACCGCGCCGTCAACGTGGTGGGCGACACCGCCGCGGTCGATGCGTTCGTGGCGGGCCGCGAGGTCATCCATCGCGAGAGCCTCGGTCGCGTCTCGAGCGTGACCGTGCTCGGCGCACTGTCGGCGGGCGACCGCGAGCGCCTGTCATCCGCAGGGCTCGACGTGGCTCCGGTCTCGCTGCAGCAGCTCATCGTCCGCACGACCCAGCACGCCGCCGGCGCGCCGGAACACACCTCCGTCGACGAAGGAGCACTGCGATGAGCCGCACCCTGAACGTCGTTCGCATGCAGCTGATCAACAAGCAGACGTACGTCTGGGTGCCGCTCCTCGTGCTCGGGGGAGCGTTCGTCCTGACGCTGGCGGTGTACGCGATGCTGCAGAACGCGGGCATCACCGGGCCGAAGTACGGAGGCGGGGCACAGGCGCCACTGTGGTACTTCTGCGTCGTCGGCGTGCAGGCCCTCACCCTCACGTTCCCGTTCTCGCAGGCGATGAGCGTCACCCGCCGCGAGTTCTACGTCGGCACCCTGCTCACGGCGGCGCTCTCGGCCCTCGCTCTGGCGATCGTGTTCGTCGTCGGCGGGCTCATCGAGAGCGCGACCGACGGGTGGGGCATGAACGGGTACTTCTTCTCGCTCCCGTGGATCTGGGAGGGTGGCCCCGCTGCGGCCGGGGTGTTCTACTTCACCTTCGCGATGTTCGTGTTCGTCGCGGGGTTCTGGGCGGCCACGATCTACAAGCGCTTCGGTTCGGTGGTGCTCACGGCAGTCCTCGTCGGGATCGGCGCGCTGCTGGTCCTCGCGATGTTCATCGTGGGCCGGTTCGACGCGTGGGCGCAGGTCTTCACCTGGTTCGCCTCGCAGGGCGCCTTCGGCCTCTCCGCCTGGGGACTGCTGGTCGCGGCGATCCTCGCCGGCATCGCGTTCGTCACGCTTCGCCGCGCGGTTCCGTAGGGGCGGGACGATGGACGGATGCCTCGGCCGCCGCGCGCGGTCCGAGGCATCCGTCATTCGTTACCGGCACCCATTCGGGGCGCCGAACCGGCGCGACCCGCCGACGCACACGGCGCGTCATCGCAACATCGCGCCCCGAAACGAGACGCGGCGGTCCCGCCCACTCAGCGGCTGTCGGCGGCCTCGGTGTGGTGGCGGATGACCTCGGCGACGACGAAGTTGAACCACTTCTCAGCGAAGGCGGGGTCGAGGTCGGCTTCTTCGGCGAGGCGGCGCAGCCGCGCGACCTGTTGCTCCTCGCGTGCGGGGTCGGAGGCCGGCATGCCGTGCTCGGCCTTCAGCCATCCGACCTGCTTCGTGGCCTTGAAGCGCTCGGCCAGGAGGTACACCAGCGACGCGTCGATGTTGTCGATGCTGCTGCGCAGGCGCCGCAGCGTGGTCGTCGGATCCTCGGTCATGGCAACCTCCTCGGCCTCCGACGATACCCGAGGCACCGCGCCGCCCCGGCCCACGCGGCCATCGCCCGCGGCGGGTGAAATTGGGGGCCGACCTCCTGTCGCCACGGGGGCCCGGGCCTAGAGTGTCAGCCATGACCGACGCTGCCACCTCGCCCGCCGCGAGCGACGCCGAGACCCTCGCTCCTCTGGCCGCGCCCGCGACGGCGGGAACGGATGCCGCACACCAGTCCGGAGACGCCGTGCCCGACGGGGTCGCCCTGCGATCGGGCGAGGCACCGGTCTCGAAGACGTTCTGGGCCAACCTCAATCATCCGTTCAGCGTCGGCATCTTCCTGACCCTCGGCGGCCTCGTCGCGGTGCTGCTCGGCCTGGCCTTCTGGAACCTGTCGACGATCATCATCTACATCGTGTTCGCCCTGTTCGTGGCGCTGGGCCTCGATCCGGTCGTGCGCTGGTTCGAGCGGCACAACGTCAGCCGCGCGTGGGCGATCGTCATCGTCTACTCGGTGTTCGCCGTCATCTTGGCCGGAGTGGTGCTGCTGGTCGTACCGAGACTCGTGGAGCAGATCGGGCAGTTCGTGTCCGACCTCCCCGACCTGGTGACCCAGTTCCAGGCGTCGGACTTCTACGGCTGGCTCACCTCGACGTTCGGCAGCCAGTTCAGCGACATGGTGACGCAGGCGAAGACGTTCCTCTCCAACCCGGCGAACCTCGCGGCGATCGGCGGGGGCGTGCTGAACTTCGCGGTCGGCGTCGGAACGGCGATCTCGGGCCTCATCATCGTCATCGTGCTGAGCCTGTACTTCCTTGCCGGCCTCCCGACGATGAAGAAGTCGTTCATGCAGTTCGCCGCCGCGCGCAACCGCCCGAAGGCGACCGCGATGACCAACCAGATCACCGACTCGATCGGCGCCTACCTCATGGGCATGGTCGTGCTCGCCTTCTGCAACTCCGTCGTCGCGTTCCTGCTGCACCTGTTCCTGGGCCTGCCGTTCCCGGCGCTCATGGGCGTGCTGGCGTTCCTCATCACGCTCATCCCCCTGATCGGCTCGGTGCTGTACTGGATCACGGCGACGGTGATCGCCCTGTTCACCGGGTGGGTGCCCGCCCTGATCTTCGCGATCATCTACCTCATCTACATGCAGCTGGAGGCATACGTACTGACGCCCCGCGTGATGAACCGGGCCATCTCGGTGCCCGGGGCCCTCGTGGTGATCGGCGCCATGGTCGGCGGCACGCTCCTCGGGCTGCTGGGCGCGCTCGTCGCGATCCCGGTCACCGCGTCGATCCTGCTCATCATCAAGCAGGTCTTCATCCCCCGTCAGGACGCGAAGCTCTGACCCGGCGCGCCCGGATCAGCGCAGCGGCAGGAGGCAGGTCGGCGACGGCGCCGCGGTGCGGTGGCGCACACGCCCTGGCACGCCGGTGCGAAGGTCGAGCGTGAGCGACACGACCTCGTCGGACCGCTGGCCCGCGACGAGCAGGGTGTCGCGCACCACGAGGTGGTGCCGCGGCCAGTCCACACCGGCCTCGACGAGCGCGACCGGGCTCAGGCTCTCGCCCATCCCGCGCACGCGCAGCGTCGCGATGGTGTTGCTTCCGCGCACCCCTGCGTAGAGGAACTCGCCGTCCCGCGACGGCGTCAGCTCGGCGGCGGAGTCGCCCGGCAGCGCGCCGGCGAGCTGCGTGCCCCCGACGACTCGCCACCTACCGTCGGCCGAGGCGGCGAGCGCGAACACCTCGCACGACAGCTCGGTCACGACGTAGAGGTGCCCGCTGGGGTGCAGGACCATGTGCCGCGGCCCGCTCCCGCGGGGCAGCGTGACCTGCTGATGCGGGCGGAGCCCGCTCGGCGTCGACCGCCAGAAGCGCACGACGTCGAATCCGAGGTCGGTCGTCGCGACGAGCCCACCGGGAAGGAAGAGCGTCTGGTGCGCCCGGGAAGGGCGAGCGGATGCCTCGTCCCCGGCGTCGCCCGCCGGCTCGGCGTCGTGCGCGGGCACGAGGTGCGCGTACTCGTCGCCGGCCGCCTCGCGGAGGGCGCGCGCCGCGGCCGCCAGGTCGAGGTCGGCCGCCACCGGCGACCCGCCGGCGCCGCCGTCCCCGCCGTCCCCGGCGTACGGGTCGACCGCGGCGGGCGCGACCTCCGGCGCTGCCGGCCGGCCGTCGGCGGCGAGCGCCATGCGCACGACGCGTCCGTCGCCCCAGCAAGCGGCGACCAGCGAGGCGCCGTCGGGGGCGACGGCGACATGGCAGGTGGCCTCCCCGGCCGCGACCGGGTCGCCCAGTGCCACGAACGACTCTTCGCCGACGCGGCGGAACGCCTGGACGGCCCCACGCTTCTCGAGCGCGGCGTAGACGACGTCCAGCGTCGGGTGAGCCGCGACCCACGAAGGGGACTCGGCCTGCGCGACCGTGCCGGTGAAAGCGAGGGGTCCGCCGGCCGAGGCCTCGTCGACGGCGCCGGCCTGCAGCATCCCGATCCCGGCTGCGGCACCCTCCATGTCGGCGGTGTACCCGCCCAGCAGGAACCGCACGTCAGTCGATCAGGTCGTGGCGCGCGATGACGGCGTCGCGAGACGGGCCGACCCCGATGACCGAGATGCGCGTGCCGCTCATCGCCTCGAGAGCGAGCACGTACTCCTGGGCGGCGACGGGCAGGTCGTCGAAGGTGCGGGCGGACGAGATGTCTTCCTTCCAGCCCGGGAAGTACTCGAGGATCGGCCGCGCGTGGTGGAAATCGGACTGGTTGACGGGGACCTCGTCGAACCGCTCGCCGTCGACGTCGTAGGCGACGCAGACCGGGATCTGGTCGAGGCCCGTGAGGATGTCGAGCTTGGTGAGCACCAGGTCGGTGATCCCGTTGATGCGCGTCGCGTAGCGCGTGATCGGGGCGTCATACCACCCGACGCGGCGCGGGCGGCCGGTCGTGGTGCCGAACTCGAACCCCCGCGACCGCAGGAAGTCGCCGTTCTCGTCGAACAGCTCGGTCGGGAAGGGACCCGACCCGACGCGCGTGGTGTACGCCTTCACGATGCCGACGATGCGGTCGAGCCGGTTGGGGCCGACCCCGGAGCCGGTGGCGGCGCCGCCGGCGGTCGCGGACGACGACGTGACGAACGGGTAGGTGCCGTGGTCGACGTCGAGCATGGTCGCCTGGCCGCCCTCGAAGACGACGACATCGCCGGCGTCGAGCGCGTCATTGAGCAGCAGGCCGGTGTCGGCGACCATCGGTCGCAGGCGCTCGGCGTACGACAGCAGGTCTTCGACGATCTCGTCGACGGTGATGGCCCGACGATTGAAGACCTTCACCAGCAGGTGGTTCTTCTGATCGAGGGCGCCCTCGACCTTCTGGCGCAGGATGTTCTCGTCGAACAGGTCTTGCACGCGGATGCCGACGCGGTTGATCTTGTCGGCGTACGCCGGACCGATGCCGCGCCCGGTGGTGCCGATCTGGCGCTTGCCGAGGAAGCGCTCGGTGACCTTGTCGAGAGTGCGGTGGTAGTGGGTGATGAGGTGCGCGTTGGCGCTCACCCGCAGGCGGGACGTGTCGAGACCCCGCGCGTTCAGGGCCTCGAGCTCGGAGAAGAGCACCTCGAGGTCGATGACGACGCCGTTGCCGATGACCGCGTTGACGCCGGGGGACAGGATGCCGGAGGGCAGCAGGTGCAGCGCGTACTTCTCGTCGCCGATGACGACGGTGTGACCAGCGTTGTTGCCGCCGTTGAACTTGACGACCCAGTCGGTGCGGTCGCCCAGGAGATCGGTGGCCTTGCCCTTGCCCTCGTCTCCCCACTGGACTCCGACGATCACGATGCCTGGCATGGGCTACTCCCCCGTTATCGGACGGTTACACCCCATCCTATCGACGCGGTCCCGACAGCCGCCGATATGGTGACACCGTGCGCACCGCGCCGCAGGGGTGCGGTCAGAAGGGAGCGGCTCATGGGATGGGCTCGGACCTGGTCGGTGATGCGGCTCGCCATGGCCGCCCTGCTCGTCGTCGCGATCGTCGCGCAGCTCGCGGCATCCGTCTCCACCTCGCTGCAGCTGGGCCGCGACGTGCCCACGACGATCGCCAACTTCTTCAGCTTCTTCACAATCCTCTCCAACACCCTCGCCGCCATCGTGCTCGCGTGGGCGGGGATCTGGTACTTCGCGCGCGGGCGGCGCGCTCTCGTCGAACCTCCCGCGCTGGCGATGGCACTCGCATGCGTGACGACGTACATGATCATCACCGGCATCGTCTACAACACGCTCCTGCGCAGCATCGTGCTGCCGCAGGGCAGCCAGCCCATCCCGTGGTCGAACGAGCTGCTCCACCTCATCGGACCGCTCTTCCTCGCGGTCGACCTGTTCGTCGGGCCGCTGCGCCGGGCGCTCCCCTGGCGGGCGGTCTGGGGCATCATCGCCTTCCCCATCCTGTGGGTCGTCTACACGATGATCCGGGGGCCGCTCGTGGTGAACCCCGCCAACGGCGACCCGTTCTGGTACCCCTACCCGTTCCTCAACCCGAACCTCGGGGGATGGACCTCGGTCGTGCTGTACGTCATCGGGATCTCGATCGCGTTCGTCGTGGTCGCGTCGATCGTCGTGTGGTGGGGTCGGCGCGTGGGCGCGGAACGCGAGCTGGACCACGCCACCGGCGACCACCTCGAAGACGAATGGGAGCGTGCGCGCGAGACCGACGCCGACCGCACGTGAGCCGGCTCCCGGCGGCTACGGGAGCTTGCTGAGGTCGTCGACGTCGGATTCGTCCGCGTGACGCTCCTCGTTCGATGGCGCCTCCGCGCCCTCGTCGGGTGCATCGGATGCTTCCGCCTCGGCCTCGGTGACATCCGGGGCCTGGTCGGCCGAGGCATCCGTCTGCGCCTCTGAGTCTGCCGAGGCATCCGGAGCCGGTGCCGACGCCGGGCGATTCAGATCCCCGCGCCGGATGAGGTCGGGTGCCTCCCAAGAGCCGTCGAGGAACTCCGGCCGGGGCCGGTACAGCCGGATCAGGTAGTTCCAGCCCTCGGGGAGCGGGATGCTGTTCGGCGCGGTCGCCTCGCCGGGCGGTGTGAACCGCACCGTGATGGAGCCGTCCTCGTCGCGCACCCCCGTCACGCTGTTCACGCTGTAGCGGTTGTCGGCGTTCGGCTCGAAAAAGCCCTGCGCGTTGTACACCGAGATCGACCAGAAGGCGTCGACGGGGACGTCGCGCATCGTGAGGTCGTAGAACCCGACCGGCTGCTGCGGGTCGACGCCGACATACGACGCCTCGGTGATCGGAAGGCCGCCCCAGCCCGCCGCCGTGCCGATGAGGTGCCGCACGGGATCGACGTCGTCGCGGCTGCCGAACGTGCGGTCGAACCCGCGCAGGCCCGCGGCGAGCGTCAGCAGCGCGCCGCGCGTCGCGTCGAGCGAGGCGCCGTCGAAGTCGGTCCGCTCGAACGGACGACCCGCTCGCGCGTCGAGGTGGATCGCGTCCTGCAGCTCGGCCACCGCGGCGATGTCGTCGCGGTCGGACGGGTCGACGAGGGTGCGCACGGCCACCAGCACGTACTCGGCGCCGGGCGCGAGCTCGCCCAGCTCGTACGTGCCCGCGTCGTGCAGCACCGCACGGACGTAGTGGTCGGTGTCGAGCACCATCACCGACAGGTAGCGCTCGCCCGACTCGGGGACGACGAGGGTCGCACCTTCCGAGAGGTCGACGATCGCGAAGCTGTAGAGCGTGTCGCGGTTCAGGCGGATGACCGTCTGATTGTCGATGGCGGCCGGCTCGCGATTGTGCGTGAAGGTGTTCACGCCGCCCGCGTCGCGCTGGATGTCCGCGAACATGCGGTCCGTCTCCGCGCGCACGAAGTTGTCGGCGTTCACGTGGATGCTCATGGGTCTTACTCTGTACCACCGGCGATCCGGGCGCCATTCCCGGGTCGTCATGCGATCCGGGGGGCCGGATGGCGCTCAGTAGACTGGGGTCATGTCGAAGGTCCTCCAGTCCCTCCCCGTCGGCGAGCGCGTCGGCATCGCCTTCTCCGGAGGACTCGACACCTCGGTCGCCGTCGCATGGATGCGCGACAAAGGCGCGATCCCCTGCACCTACACCGGCGACCTCGGTCAGCCCGACGAAGACGACATCGCCTCGATCCCCGACCGTGCGCTCCAATACGGCGCCGAGGTGTCGCGCCTGGTGGACTGCAAGCCGGCGCTGGTCGAAGAGGGGTTCGGAGCACTCGCCTGCGGCGCGTTCCACATCCGCTCCGGCGGCCGCACCTACTTCAACACCACCCCGATCGGCCGTGCCGTCACCGGGACGCTGCTCGTTCGGGCGATGAAGGAGGACGGCGTCGACATCTGGGGCGACGGCTCGACCTACAAGGGCAACGACATCGAGCGGTTCTACCGCTACGGCCTGCTCGCCAACCCCGCCCTCCGCATCTACAAGCCGTGGCTCGACGCCGATTTCGTGACCGAACTCGGCGGCCGCAAAGAGATGAGCGAGTGGCTCGTCGAGCACGGCTTCCCGTACCGGGACTCCGCCGAGAAGGCCTACTCGACCGACGCGAACATCTGGGGCGCGACCCACGAGGCCAAGACGCTCGAGCACCTCGACGTGTCGCTCGAGACCGTCGAGCCGATCATGGGCGTGCGGTTCTGGGATCCGGCGGTCGAGATCGAGGCCGAAGACGTCAGCGTCACCTTCGACGCCGGTCGCCCGGTGGCCCTCAACGGCGTCGAGTTCGCAGACCCGGTCGCGCTGGTGTTCGAGGCGAACCGCATCGGCGGCCGTCACGGGCTCGGCATGAGCGACCAGATCGAGAACCGCATCATCGAGGCCAAGTCGCGCGGCATCTATGAGGCGCCGGGAATGGCGCTGCTGTTCACGGCGTACGAGCGCCTGGTCAACGGCATCCTGAACGAAGACACCCTCGCGACCTATCACGAGCAGGGCCGCCGACTGGGCCGGCTCATGTACGAGGGCCGCTGGCTCGAGCCGCAGTCGCTGATGTTGCGCGAGTCGATCCAGAAGTGGGTGGGCTCGACGATCACGGGCACGGTGACGCTGCGGCTGCGCCGTGGCGAGGACTACACCATCCTCGACACGACCGGACCGGGGCTGTCGTACCACCCCGAGAAGCTGTCGATGGAGCGCGTCGGCGACGCGGCGTTCGGCCCGACCGACCGCATCGGCCAGCTCACCATGCGCAACCTCGATATCGCCGACTCCCGCCTGCGACTCGAGCACTACGCGTCGGCCGGGATCATCGGCGGCGCCGCGGGCGAACTGGTCGGGCGTCTGCAGGCCGGCGATTCCGAAGGCATCACCGAGCACGCCGAAGCGTACGACGCGGCCCGCGAAGAGCTCGCCGAGGCGCTCGACGAGGCATCCGAAGGCGCCGCGTTCGACTCCGGCACGGACTGACCCGAGAGCGGGTGGTTCGCCGGGCGACCGGGCCCGGGATACGATGCCACTCGGTGCGCGCGACCCGAAAGCGCGAAACCGAGGCTCGCGGTGGTTGACACCGCGTACCGCCCTCCATCGATCTCGAAAGTCCTTCAATGCTGAAGCCCTCCCCCGCGTCTGACGCACCCGACGCCGAGGCATCGCAGCGCCGCCGTCCGCTCGGCAGAACGATCGGCATCACGGTGTACAGCGTGATCGCCGGCCTCGTCGTCATCGCGCTCATCGCGGTCGGAACCGTCGTGTTCACGATCCAGCGGTCGTTCCCGCAGCTCGACGGCGAGATCGCCGTCGCCGGGCTGACCGGCGAGGTCACGGTGCAGCGCGACGTGCTCGGCATCCCGACGATCACCGCCGACACCTCGGAGGACCTCTTCTTCGCGCAGGGGTTCGTGCACGCCCAAGACCGTTTCTGGGAGATGGACTTCCGCCGGCACGTGACCAGCGGCCGGCTCGCCGAGCTGTTCGGCGAGTCCCAGCTGCCGACCGACCGATTCCTGCGAACGCTCGGCTGGCGCGAGGTCGCGGAGCAGGAGGTCGAGGCCCTCGACGAGACCACCCTCGGCTACTACGAGGCGTATGCCGCAGGCGTGAACGCGTTCCTCGCCGAGAACACGGGGGCGGATGCCTCGTTCGAGTACGCCGTGCTCGGCCTGCAGAACAGCGAGTACGAGATCGAGCCGTGGACCCCGGCCGACTCCGTGGCGTGGCTGAAGGCGATGGCCTGGGACCTTCGGTCGAACATCGAGGAGGAGACCGAGCGCGCGGTCATCGCGTCCGACTTCTCCCCCGAGCAGATCCGCGAGCTCTACCCCGCGTACCCGTACGACCGGAACCCCGTGATCGTCCCGTCGATCTCGACACTGCCCGCGGTGGGCGCCTCGTCGGGCGGCACCGAGTCCGCCGAGACGCGGACGGCGGCGGCATCCGTCGACTGGGCGGAGGTGGACGGTGTCGTCGCCGCCGTGAGCGCGCTCGTGGGCGGCGTCGGCGAGGGCATCGGCTCGAACTCGTGGGTGGTGTCGGGCGACCTCACCGAGACGGGACGGCCGCTGCTGGCCAACGACCCCCACCTGGGCGCGTCGCTGCCCAGCGTCTGGCACCAGATCGGCTTGTCCTGCCGGGCGACAACCCCCGAGTGCCCGTTCGATGTCGCCGGCTTCGGGTTCTCGGGCGTTCCGGGCGTGATCATCGGCCACAACGACCGCATCGCGTGGGGCTTCACGAACCTCACGACCGATGTCACCGACCTCTACCTCGAGAAGATCGAGGGAGACGAGTACTGGCGCGACGGCGAACTCGTCCCGCTCGAGACGCGTACCGAGACGCTCAAGGTCGCCGGTGGAGAGGACGAGGAGCTCGTCATCCGATCCACGGTGCACGGCCCGATCATCTCGGGACTCACCGACGACTACACCGCGATCGCCGAAGACCCGTGGACGGGGTCGACGCGAGAGGTCGCGCAGCCCGAGGGCGCCCCGGACGGTGAATACGCGGTGAGCCTCCGGTGGACCGCGCTCACCCCTGCGACCACCCCTTCGGCGATCTTCACGCTCAACCGCGCGCAGAACTTCGCCGACTTCCGGGCGGCGGCGCGGCTGTTCACGGTGCCCGCCCAGAACCTCGTCTACGCCGACGTGGACGGGAACATCGGCTACCAGACCCCGGGCTCGCTCCCGATCCGCGGTGACGGCGACGGGTCGATGCCGCAGCCCGGCTGGGACTCGGCGTACGACTGGCAGGGGTTCATCCCGTTCGACGAGCTTCCCGTGGTCTACAACCCCGACGAGGGGTACATCGTCACGGCCAACAATGCGATCGTCGGCAAGGATTACCCGCACTTCCTCACTCGCGACTGGGACTACGGGTGGCGTGCCGCGCGCATCACCGACCTGCTCGAGCGCAAGGCGGTGAACGGTCCGTTGACGGCCGCCGACATGCTGGACATCCAGTCCGACGATCTGTTCTTCCTCGGTCTGCGACTGTCGGGCGCGTACGCCGAGTTCGAGACGGGCGACGAGGGGGCGGATGCCGCGCTCGACCTGCTGCGCACGTGGGACGCCCAGAACGACGCCGACTCGCCGGCGGCGGCGTACGCGAACGTGCTGTGGGAGGAGCTGGCCCAGAACCTCTTCGTCGAGGGACGCGAGCATCCGGTGCCGCTGACCGACCAGGCGCGCCTGTTCCTCGTCGTCGACGGACTGCTCGACGACCCCGAGTCGGAGTGGTGGACCAACGACGCGCTCGACGTCGACGGCCAGGAGCAGATGCTGAAGCGCTCCGCGATCGACGCCTACGAGCGACTGGTCCAGCTGCAGGGCGACAACCCCGCGCGGTGGAACTGGGGCTCGCTGCACGCGCTGCCGCTGGTCAGCGACACGTTCGGCTCGTCGGGGATCGCCCCCATCGAGTGGCTGTTCAACCGGGCCGCCGTCCCCGTCGGCGGGGGATCGTCGGTGGTCAACGCGACCGGCTGGTCGATGGGCGAGGGCTTCGAGACGGTGACGGTGCCGTCGATGCGCATGGTGATCGACCTGGCGGACTTCGACGCGTCGGGATGGAACCACCTCACCGGCACGAGCGGCCACACGTTCCACCCGAACTACTACGACCAGACCGAGACGTGGCGCAAGGCCGAGCTGACCCCGTGGGCATTCAGCCGTGCCGCGGTCGACGAGGCGACCACCAACACCCTGACTCTCACCCCCGCCTCCTAGCGTCGACGCCGCCCGCGAGGACAGGCGACGGGCGCAGGGTCAGCCGCCGGCGGCGGGGGGCGTGCGGCGCGAGTCGGCGAGTTCGTCGACGTAGAGCGCGGTCTCGTCGATCGTGCCGTTGCGGTAGGCCTGGCGGCCGACCATGTGCGCGGACAGGGGGGCGGTCGCGAGCTGGATGAGCACAATCGGCACCAGGAACGCGACGACCGGCCACGACCGCAGCGACAGTGCCACGGCGAGGCAGATCAGGATGAGGCCCAGCACCTGCGGCTTCGTCGCCGCGTGCAGGCGGGTCGGCACGTCGCGGAAGCGCAGCAGGCCGATCGCCGCGGTGAGGCACAGCACGGCGCCGATGAGGATCAGGATCAGCGCGGCCAGGTCGAGGGCGTCGTCGAGAGTCATCAGGTGTTGTCCCTCCGTGCGACGAAGCGGGCGATCGAGATCGATCCGAAGACGCCGACCGCCGCGATGATGAGCAGCACCGGCAGTGTGCGCGTGTGGTGGTTGATCGCCATCTCGGCACCCAGCACGCACATCACCTCGGTGAGGAGGACATCGGATGCCACGGCCCGGTCGAGGATCGACGGACCGATGACGATCCGCCACAGGGTCAGGAGCGCCGCGACGGCGAAGACGACGTAGATCGCGAGAAGCAGGACGTTCATCCGGCACCGCCTTCGATCGGAGCGGGGCGCCGGGTCGCGGCATCCGTCTTCACTGCCTCCACCTGCGCTCGGGAGCCCACCGCCATGACGATCCGCCTCTCCCAGTGCAGCACCGCCGCGCGCTGCGCCTCGACCCCGGCCTCGGTACGGACCCCGATGACGTGGAGATACAGGATGCGCCGGTCGCGGTCGGCGTCGACGATCAGCGAACCGGGGATGAGGGATGCCGTCACCGCCGTGTGCGTCATGATCAGGTCGTCGTCGGTGATCAGCGGCACCGCGATGATCGCCGCGCCGGGCTGGCGTCGGAGGTCGAGCACCTGCGCCGCGACGGTCAGGGAGCCGCGGACGAGAGCGATGACGAACTCCAGCACGAACAGCGCCCCGTAGAAGACGTTCACGCGACCCGACAGCTCGACCGGCGGCAGCCGGAAAACCCGAGTGACGAACACCGCGACGATGAGCCCGGTGAGGAACGCCAGCCAGGTGAGCTGCCCCCACAGCAGCATCCACAGGGCGATCAGCCATAGGAAGAAGGGCAGCTGCCGCCACAGCTGCGTGAGCAGGGTGCGCTTCACGGCGGTGCCCGGGGGAGGCGGCTCGGGAACATCGGTCACGGCGACACCTCCTCGCCCTTGAGGTCGGTGCCGACCTGCTGCTCGAGCTGCACGAGGGTCACCGGCTCGAGGAGCGCCGCGCCGATCCGCTCGCACACCGCATAGAGGGGGCCGGCGAAGACGGTGAGCGCGACGGTGACCGCCACCATGCCCGCGGTCGACGCCGTCATGATCTTGGGGATGACGCGACGCTCGGTGTCGACACCGCCCGGCGACGCGCCCAGGTACGAGATGCGGGCCTCGGTCTCGGCGGAGTCGTCCTCCTCGCGCCAGAACGAGAGGTTCCACGCGCGCATCAGGGCGTACAGCGTCAGGAGGCTGGTGACGATGCCGCCCACGATGAGGACCATCATGATGGGCGTTCCCACCTCGGCGGCCGCGTCGAAGAGGGCGAACTTGCCGATGAAGCCCGAGAACGGGGGCAGGCCGCCGAGGTTCACCGCCGGGATGAAGTACAGCACGGCGATCACCGGAGCGGCCTTCATCAGGCCCTTCACGCGCAGGATCGACGTCGACCCGGCGCGCCGCTCGACGAGCCCCACCGCGAGGAAGAGGGTCGTCTGCACCACGATGTGGTGGACCATGTAGTAGATCGTCGCGCCGATGGCCGCGGGCGTCGCGATCGCGAGCCCGAAGATCATGTAGCCGATGTGGCTGACCAGCGTGAACGACAGGATCCGCTTGAGCTCCGCCTGCGCGACCGCGCCGAGCACACCGACGATCATCGTGGCCAACGCGACGATCATCAGCAGGAAGTTCACGTCGTTGTCGAGGAACAGCTCGGTCTCGGTCCGGATGATCGCGTAGACGCCGACCTTCGTCAGCAGGCCGGCGAAGACCGCCGTCACCGGCGCCGGGGCGGTCGGGTACGAGTCGGGCAGCCAGAACGAGAGCGGGAAGACGGCCGCCTTGATGCTGAACGCGAGCAGCAGCATCAGGTGGAGCACGAGCTGCGTCTCCTGCGGCAGCTCGCCCATCCGCTCGGCGATCTGCACCATGTTGACGGTGCCGAGCGCGCCGTAGATCATCGCGATCGAGGCGAGGAACAGGATCGACGAGACCAGCGAGACCACGATGTAGACGACGCCCGTGCGGATGCGGGACTCGGTCGATCCGAGCGTGATCAGCACGTACGACGCGACGAGCAGGATCTCGAACCCGACGTAGAGATTGAACAGATCGCCCGCGATGAAGGCGTTGAAGATGCCGGCCGCCAGGATGAGGTACGACGGGTGGAAGATCGAGACCGGCGTCTCGTCGTCGCCGTCCGCCGCGCCCTGTCCCACCGAGAACAGGAGGACGGCGAGCAGGACCACGCTCGACACCACGACGAGCAGGGCCGCGAGGCGGTCGACGTAGAGCACGATGCCGAACGGGACCGGCCATCCGCCGACCGACACGGCGATGGCGCCGTCGGCGGTGTCGACGACGTACAGCAGGACGGCCGAGATCACCGAGACCACCGTGAGGGTCGTGACGGAGACGACGATCTGCACGCGCCGGTGCCGGCTCGCGATGAGGGCGATCGCAGCACCGAGGAGCGGCAGCGTCACGAGCAGCGGGACGAGCGCGGGGGCGAGCTGGTTCATGCGTCGTTCCCCTTCGGCGTGCGGTCGTCGCGGGAGTCGACCGGCGCGTCGTCTCGGAGCCGGGCGAAGTCGCGGCTGCCCAGCACGGTGATGGGGGACGTGTCGAGTCCGACGAAGTCGGTTGTGGCGTCGTCGTCCTCGTCTTCGATGCCGGTCTCCTCGTCGAGCGCGTCGTCCACCTCGGCGCTGCCCTCGCGGACGGCCCGGTCGGCCTCGTCGTCCTCGACGGTGTCGGCCTGGCCGAGCTGCCAGGAGCGATAGATGAGGGCGAGGAGGAACGCCGAGACGGCGAAGGTGATGACGATGGCGGTGAGGGTGAGCGCCTGCGGCAGCGGATCGGACATGTCGTCGGCGGAGTCCGAGGCGCCGAAGAACGGCGCGACTCCGGGGTCGCCCATCACGATGAGGAGCAGCAGGTTCGCCGCATTGCCGAGGAGCAGGAAGCCGATGAGCACGCGGGTGAGGCTGCGCTCGAGCATGGCATAGACGCCGCACGCGAAGAGCACCGCCATCACGACGATGAGGACGGTCGAGACGGTCACGAGACATCCACCCCCTCGCGCTGGCCCTCGCGGGCCTCGACCGCTTGGCGATCCACCTCGGCCCCGAGGCTTCGCAGCACGTCGAGGACGAGGCCGATCACCACCAGGTAGACGCCGACGTCGAACAGGGTCGAGGTGACGAACTCCACGTGTCCGAGCACCGGAAGCTCGGCTTCGAACCAGGCGCTCGTGAGGGGCGCGGCGCCGAAGAACAGCGGGACGATCGCGCAGGCGACGGCGATCGACATCCCGACCCCGAGCAGCCGGCCGGCGTCGGTCGGAGCCGCGGCGCCCAGTTCGTACCGCCCTCCCGCGACGTAGCGCATGACGAGGGCCATCCCGGCGACGAGGCCTCCGGCGAAACCCCCGCCGGGGAGGTTGTGGCCCGCGAACAACAGGTACAGCGAGACCACGATGATCGAGTGGAAGAGGATCCGCACCACGACCTCGAGCATGATCGCGCGGTTCTCGGGCCGCACCCGCTGACCGCCGACCAGCCAGGCCATCCGTCCGCCGGCTGCGCCACGGGGCTTCACGCCGTCGGCGGTCTCGACGAGCGGACGCCCGGTGCGCGCGGCGGCCTCGGGCAGCGGCGCGATGAACCGCGAGAGCGTGTCGGCACGGTGGGTGACGAAGACGAGGGATGCCACGCCCGTCGCCGCGAGGATCAGCACCGACAGCTCGCCCATCGTGTCCCAGCCGCGCAGATCGACCAGCGCCACGTTGACGACGTTCTTGCCATGGCCGAGCTCGTACGCGAGGTCGGGGAACCGGTCGGAGATCGGTTCCGCGGTGCGCGCAGAGGTGGCGACCAGCGCGACACCGGCCATCGTGGCTCCGACCGCCGCGGCGAGGACGGCGCGCGCGACCGGCCACACCGAGGCGTTGTGGTGTCCGAGCCGCGCGGGGATCCGGCGCAGCACGAGCGCGAAGGCGACGAGGGTCACGGTCTCGACGAGGATCTGCGTCAGCGCGAGATCCGGCGCGCCGCTGGTGGCGAACAGCAGGACCATTCCCAGCCCGGTGACCGAGACGAGGACGACGCCGGTGTACCGCTTGCGGGCGCGCACGGCGACGAGGCCGGCCGCGATCATGATCGGCGCGACGAGGAGCTGCGTCGGCGTCTGGAACGCTTCGAGCTGGGCACGCCACTCCGGACTCGCGAACAGCGCCGTCCCCTCCGCGGCGACGAACACCACGAAGATCGTGCCGACGTACACCGGAAGGGAGCCTCGCTGGGTGAGGCTCGTCGTGATGACGGACAGCCGCGCGATGCCCCGGAGCACCCCGTTGTAGACCTCGGCCGCCGTGAACGGCAGCATCCGCTTCGACCAGCCCGCGCGGGCGGTGTACCAGAAGACGGCGGCGCCGAGCGCGATGGTGCCGAGCGAGATCCACAGCGCCGGCTCGAAGCCGTGCCACAGCAGCAGGTGCGCCGGGTACTCGGCCGCGCCGGCCTGCGCCTCGTCGGCGTATCCGGCGAACGCGACGTCGAGGAGGGGCGCGGCGAAGCCGGCGACCACGGTCAATCCGGCGAGCAGCACGGGTGCGGCGAGGAATCCGATCGGAGGGTCGGGCCACTTCGTCGGCTCCAGCACGTCGCCGTCGGCGGTCTTCTTCGTCCAGAACGCGCCCCACAGGAACCGGATGCCGTAAGCCGCCGTGAGCACCGAGCCGATGACGACTCCCGCGAGGGCGACGATGCCCCACGGCTCGCCCGCTGCCGCCTCGTCGAGCAGGGCCGCGAGGGCGCCCTCCTTCGCCACGAAGCCGATGGTCGGGATGACGCCCACCATCGATGCGACGGCGATGAACGAGAACGTCGCCATGACCGGGGCCTGCCGGCCGACCCCGCTGAGCTCGGCGATGTCGCGGGTCGAGAGCTGGCGGTCGATGACGCCGACCACGAGGAACAGAGCGGACTTGAAGAGCGCGTGGCTGAGCAGCAGCGCGAGGCCGGCGAGCGCGGCGTTGCGCGTCCCGTAGCCGAGCACGACGGTCAGCATCCCCAGCTGGCTGACGGTGCCGAACGCGAGGATGCGCTTCAGGTCGGTCTCGCGGAGCGCCTGGTAGCCGGCGAGGATCATCGTGAAGGCGCCGAGCGAGATCACGATCGGCCGCCAGGTCGGCGCACCCGCGAAGACGGGCGCGAGCAGCGCGATGAGGTAGATGCCGGCCTTCACCATCGCCGCGGCGTGGAGGTAAGCGCTGACCGGAGTCGGGGCGGCCATCGCTCCGGGGAGCCAGAAGTGGAACGGGAAGATGGCCGACTTGCTCAGCGCGCCGACGAGCAGAAGCACGAGCGCGGCGTCGATCACCGGTCCCGCCGGGGCCTCGGCCAGGATCTGCGAGATGCTCGACGTGCCGGCATCCACGACGACGAGGACGACGCCGATCAGCATCACGAGCCCGCCCAGGGTCGTGACGAGCAGGGCCTGGAGCGCCGCGCGCCGACTCGCGGCGCGGCGGTTGTAGTACCCGATGAGCAGGTACGAGAGCACGCTCGTGACTTCCCAGAACATCACGAGCACGACGAGGTCGTCGGTCAGCACGAGCCCGTACATCGCGCCGGCGAACGCGAGCAGCACGGCGGAGAACTGCCCGAGTCCCTCGCTCTTGTTGCCGAAGTACCAGCGGCAGTACAGCATCACCAGCGCGCCGACCCCGGTGACGATCAGGGTCATGAGCCACGAGAGCGTGGTCATGCGCATCGAGAGCTCGATGCCGAGGGCGGGGATCCAGTCGTATGACTCGAACGGAATGTCTCCCGCCAGGACCGCGGGCGTGAGGACCGCCGCCTGGACGAAGGCGCCCAGCGGAAGGAGTGCGGCGACGTAGAAGGCGCGGGCGCCGATCCGCCCGACGAGCCACGGAAGCAGAAGAGGAACGACCGCGAACGCGCCGAGGAGGACCAGCATGGCGGCCTCCTCTTGGTCGTCGGCCGGGGGCTCACGCGCGCGGCACGGGCGATCAGGGTGTCATGGGCAGTCTACCGGCGGAGGCGTCCCTCCGGACGGCCGTGCCAGAGTGGAGCCGTGGCCGCCGTCCAACCCCGCACGCCCGCGTGGGCGCGCGAGCTGCTGGGCGTCACGACGGCGGTCGCGATCGCCGTGGCCATCGTGGCGTTCACCGCCTCCACCCCGCGAGCGGCGCTCCTCCTCGACGACGGCGACTCGCTCGTCACCACGCTCGTGATCCGGTCGATCGCCGCCGGCCAGCCGCAGGACTGGGCGATGTCGTCGGTGCTGTTCGTGCCCGAGACGTCGGTGCTCGCACTGCTGACGAGTCTCGGCCTGGGAGTCGACGGCACGTTGCTCCTCGCCGGTGTCGTGAACATGGTCGGGCTGTACGGGGCGCTGCGGGTCGCGTCCGGCGCCCGCGGTCGCGCCGGCGCTCCCGTGGCCGGAGCGCTGCTCGGGCTGGCGGCCTTCGCCGCGCTCGCGGCCACCGAGACGTCCCCAGACCGCGACGCCTTCGAGCCGGCGTCGCTCCTGCTCACCACGACCTATTACAGCGCCACGGTGATCGGCGCGGTGGTCGCGGTCGGCCTGGCGCGACGCGGGCTGGAATCCGGCCGTCGATCGCACGTGTGGCTGCTCGCGGCGGTGGCCGCGGCATCCGTCGCCACCAACCCCCTGTTCGCGGCGTGGGCGGCGGTCCCGCTGGGCGCGGTCCTCGCTCTCGTGGCGGTGCGTGCCGCGACCGCAGGGCCGGTGCGCGGCATCGCGGTGCGGCTGGGGGTCGCGCTCGTCGCCGGCTCGGTCGCCGGCTTCCTCGTTCGGATCCCGCTCGCCCCGCTCATCGCGAACTCCGGCGCGGGCTATGCCGACCCGTCGCGCGCGCTCGAGTCGCTCGGGTACTACGCCGCGCTGGCCGCGGAGCGGATGTCGCACCCGTCCGGCGCCGTCGCCGCCGTCGCCGGCGTGGGTCTGTGGGTGTGGTGCCTGACCGCCGCGGTGCGCCTCCGGAGGCGTCGGCGTCGCGGACCGGCGCTGGTGGCGACCTTCGGCTGGCTGGCGCCGCTCGTCGTCGCGATCGGCGCGGTCGTGCTGGGTACGGAGGCCACGCGCTACCTGCAGCCGATCGCGTTCGCCCCGGTTCTCGGCCTCGTCGTGGTGCCCGACCTCATGCCGCGCTCGCGCCGGTCGCGCATCGCCGTGCCGGTGCTCGCCGTCGCGTCGACGGCCGCCCTCGTCGCTGCCGCGGTGCTGGCGGGGCCGCGGCTCGTGACTTCGGCGACCACGCCCGACGCCGATCTGGACTGCGTCGTGGAGTGGACGGATGCCTCGGCCCGCACGGGCGCCGGACAGTTCTGGACGATCCGCCTGCCGAAGGCGCACGTGGCCGATCCCGGTTCGCTCGTCCAGGTGGATCACGAGCTCCGCGGCTACGCGTGGCTGGTCAACCGAGCGGACTTCGCGGTGGGCGAGGTGAGCTTCCTCGTGGTGGACGCGCAGACGGCCGCGTTCGCGCTCCCCGACGGTCGGGCGATGACGGATGCTGCGGCCGTCGTGCCGTGCGGCCGTTACACCATCGTGGACTTCGGCGACCGGCCGCTCCCGATCGGCCCGCTGCGCTCTTAGCCCTGGTGCGAGCCGGATTCGACGCGGGGCGCGGCGGTCGTATTCCCCTCGCGGAATTCGCAGGTGAAGCGGATGGACGCCGCTTCGGCCCCGTCGAGCATCGCCGCGACGGCCTGACCCGCGGCCCGGCCCTTGTCGGTCGCGGGCTGCACCAGGGTCGTGAGCTCGTAGGGCGCGAGGCCGTCGACGACGATGCCGTCGAACCCCGTGACGCTCACGTCTTCGGGCACGCGCAGCCCCGCCTCCTCCGCCGCGCGGATGACGCCGGCCGCCAGCAGATCGCTCTGCGCGATCACCGCGGTCGGGCGATCCGCCGGGTCGGCGAACAGAACGCGCCCCGCCGCGAGGCCCTCGTCGATGAAGCTGCCGGCGGCCGAGTACGCCGGCGCGTCGGGGTAGACCTCGAGCGCTCCCGCCAGGCGCTCACGCGTCACATCGACGGTGACGGCAGTGCCGTCGAGGATCCAGCCGGCCTGCCACCCGGCGCGGGCGGGCAGCGCGACGATCGCCACGCGGCGATGCCCGAGGGCTCGCAGGTGGCTGGCCGCCTGACGCTGCGCTTCGCGGTTGTCGAGCACGATGCGGGGGACGTCGTCACCGGCGTCCCCCTCGATGACGACGACGGGGATGCCGCGGGCCCGGACCGCGTCGAGAGATTCGCGCAGGTGGCCGCTGCAGCCGATCAGCACGGCGGCGTCGAGCGGTGCCGTCATCAGCGAGGCTCCGGTGCCGTCGTCGTTGGGGTCGTGGTCGCGCAGCAGCAGCAGGCCGGCGCCGAGCGGCGCGACGGCGTCGGACAGGCCGTCCATCATGAGCGTCTTGACCGGGTCGAGGAACGCCGTGCCGAGATGCTCCTCGAAGACGACCCCGACGATGCCCGACCGGCCCCGGCGGAGCGAGGCGGCCCGCGGATCGGGTCCGGTGTACCCGAGCGCGGATGCCGCGTCGAGCACGCGACGGCGCGTGGCGTCGGACACCGGGGTCTTGCCGCTGAACACGACGGATGCCGTCGACGGCGAGACCCCTGCCTCGCGGGCGACGTCCGAGATGGTGGCGCGGCGCATGCTCATTCCAGCGTCGATCGTACCCACCTTCGCCGCCGGCGTCGAATCGATTCGACACGACCGGGCGCCGTGCTCTACCGTTGTCGGGTGGATACGCCTCTCACCCGCTCCCAGCTCGTCAATTGGCGCACCGCGGTCTTCACGATCTTCTTCGTCACCGGCCTCGGCTTCGCGTCGTGGGCCTCGCGCCTTCCCGCGGTGAAGCGGGATCTCGGCATCGACGACCAGCAGATCGGCATCCTCCTCTTCCTGTCCGGCGCCGCGGCGATCGTCGGTCTCTCCATCGCCAACTTCCTCGTCGTGCGATGGGGGGCCCGGCGCGGCATGCTCGCGACGATCGTCACCTTCTCGCTCGGCGTCGTGGTGGTCGGCCTCGGCGTGCAGTTCCTCGGGTCCTATGCGGTCACCGCGGTCGGCCTCGCGCTGATGGGCATCGGGATGAGCGCGACCGACGTCATGATGAACGTCGAGGCCGCTGCCGTGGAGCAGGCCTTCGAGCGCACGCTGATGCCGCTCTTCCACGCGTTCTTCAGCCTGGGCACCGTCGCCGGCGCGGGACTGGGCGTGCTCATGGCCACCTGGGACATCGGTGTGGCCTGGCATCTCTGGGTCGTCGGTGTGCTCGTGCTCCTCGCCGGTCTCGTCGCGCTGCGCGCGGTTCCGGTGCGTGAGGTCGTGCTCGACGATCCCGCGACCACGACGAGCCGTCGCGATCGGCTGGTCGAGCAGCTCGCGGTCTGGCGCGACCCGCGCACGTACGCGATCGGCGCGATCATGCTCGGCATGGCGTTCGCCGAGGGCAGCGCCAACGACTGGCTCGCGATCGCCATGGTCGACGGGCACGGCGAGACCGAGGCCGTCGGCGCGATCGCCCTCACCGTGTTCTCGGTGTCGATGACGGTCTTCCGCGTGCTGGGCGGGCCGATCGTCGACCGGATCGGCCGCGTGTGGACGCTCCGCATCCTCGCGATCGCGGCCGGCGTCGGGCTCGTGCTGTTCATCGTCGCGCCCAACCTGCCGGTCGCCTTCGTCGGCATCGCCCTGTGGGGCGCCGGTGCGTCGCTCGGCTTCCCGCTGGGCATGTCGGCCGCCGCCGACGATCCGGCCAAGGCCGCGGCATCCGTCTCCGCCGCCGCCACGATCGGATACCTCGCGTTCCTGTGCGGGCCGCCCGTGCTGGGCTGGATCAGCCACCAGATCGGCATCCTGCCGACGCTGTGGATCATCGTCGGCCTCATCGCGCTGTCGGGGCTGGCCTCGGGCGCCGCGAAGCCGATCGCCGGCTCGAAGGTCGGCGCCGGCCACGCGCACGGCTGACCCGGCGGCACCGCCTCGCCGTTAGGCTCTTCGAGTGCGTCTCGTCATCGCCCGCTGCTCCGTCGACTACACCGGACGCCTCACCGCCCACCTTCCGCTCGCGACGCGGCTGCTCGTCCACAAGGGCGACGGCAGCCTGCTCGTGCACTCCGACGGCGGCTCGTACAAGCCGCTGAACTGGATGAGCCCGCCCTGCCGGCTGGATGTCGAGATTCCGGATGCCGAATCCGCCGCTGCCGGCGTGGTCGAGCACTGGCGGGTCACGCACGCCAAGACGGGGGATGCGCTGCTGGTGCGGATCTACGAGGTGCTGCACGACTCGTCGCACGAGCTCGGGATCGACCCCGGACTGCAGAAGGACGGCGTCGAGGCCGACCTGCAGCGCCTGCTCGCAGAGCAGGTCGACGTCATCGGCGAGGGGCTGACCCTCGTGCGGCGGGAGTTCCCGACCGCGATCGGTCCCGTCGATCTGCTGCTGCGCGACCCCTCCGGGGGCACGATCGCGGTCGAGGTGAAGCGCCGCGGCGACATCGACGGCGTCGAGCAGCTGACGCGCTACCTCGAGCTGCTCGGGCGCGACCCGCACCTCGCGCCCGTCACGGGGGTCTTCGCGGCTCAGGAGATCAAGCCGCAGGCGAAGGTGCTGGCGACGGATCGCGGCATCCGGTGCGTGACGCTCGACTACGAGGGCATGAAGGGCGTCGAGTCCGGCGCCCCCCGCCTGTTCTGACACGAGCCGCCCCCGCACGTTGGGGAGCCCGCCGCAGGCGGGCGTATCCAAACCTCGCCTCGCACGCCGAATAGGGTGGTCCCATGCCGAACCGATCGCCGTGGACCTGTGTGCTCTGGGACGTGGACGGCACGATCGTCGACGCGTCGGACGGCATCCTCCGCCGGCTCACCATCGCGCTCGAGCACTTCGGCAAGCGCCCGCCGACCCGCGCCGAGCTGGTGCACTGGATCGGTCCGCCGATGTACGAGTCCTTCCAGGTGAACGTCGGCATGACTCCAGAAGAGGCGACCGAGGCCGTCGCCTTCTACCGCGTGCTCGGCAAGCAGGACGGCTACACCACCGGCGCGAAGCTCTTCCCGGGCGTCGGCGAGCTCATCCGCGACCTCGCGACGGCCGGCATCCCGCAGGCGACGGCGAGCTCGAAGCCCGAGATCCAGGTGGCGGCTCTCATGGACCACTTCGACCTCTCGCCCTCGCTGACCGCGATCGTCGGGGCGACGCCCGATGAGAAGACGCTGAGCGCGAAGGCAGACATCGTCGCCGAGGCGCTGCGCCGACTGCGAGCCGCGGGTGCCGACACCAGCCGCCCGGTGCTGATCGGCGACCGCCACCACGACGTCGAGGGGGGCGCCGTCCACGGCGTTCCCGTCATCTTCGTGCGCTGGGGGTTCAGCTGGCCGCACGAAGCGGACGGCGCCCAGGCGGCCGTCGACGACGTGGCCCAGCTGCGGCACCTGCTGCTGTTCGAGGACCCCGATGGATGACGTCGCCGGTCCGATCCTGACGTGGCTCGTCCCCGCCGCGATCGTGCTCGGCGCGACTCTGCTCGTGATCGCGGCGCTCGTCTGGGCGGTGCGCCGCTCCCGGCGCTCGGCGCGTGCGCGAGCGGCTGCCGAGGCCGCGCGCCGCGCGGCCGGCGCCGCCCTCGTCCGGCTCGACGACGCGGTCACCGAGCTCGATCTCGAGGTCGGCCTCTCCGGGGCCCTGCAGGGCGGCGGCGCGCCGGTGACGCTGCGGCGAGCGCGTCTCACCGGACAGCACGCCCGGGACGAGGCGTTCGACGAGTACCTCCGCATCGGCTCGGCGGAGGTTCTCCCGGCGGAGATCCGCCGCTCGTCGCTGCGCATCGCGAAGCGCGCCGACGAGGCCCTGCGCACGATTTCGAACGCGCGCGCCGAACATGCGGCCTGGGTGGCGGCGAACGTCAGCGCGGCGAGCCAGGTGGCGTCCGCACAGCAGCACCTGACGCGGCTGCGCGAGACCATGGGCGACCCCGCCGCGCTGGTGGCCGAACTCTCGGCCCGCTTCGCCGAGGACGAGTGGCGGGAGGCCTCGCGCGCGGCACATGCCGCCGTCGCCGAGGCCGACGAGGCCGAGCGCCTGCTCGCGCGAGCCGCCGAGCACGCCGCCGATCCCGCCCGCGCGCTGGTCGAGTTGAGCGCGGCCGAGCGGGCCCTCCGGCAGTCCGAGGCCGACGCCCGCATCCTGGAGGAGTCGCACCGGCTCGTCATGCAGGCGGCCCAGGCCGTGCCGGGCGAGATCGACGCCGCGCGCACGGCGCTGCGCCAGGCATCCGTCGTCTGCGACCGCCTGGACGGAGCGGCCGCGGAACGCCTCCGCGGCGACCTCGGCGCCCTGGAGCGCGAGCTCGACGAGATCGAGACGGATGCCTCGCGCCGCCCGTCTCGCACGGTCGACCGGATCGCGCGCCTGCGCGAGCGGCTCGATGTCGCACTCGGCGACACGCGCACCGCGCAGCAGCGGGTGCGGGGGTCGCGGACGGCGCTCCCCGGCACGCTGGCAGCCGCCCGTTCGGCGATCGCGCAGGCCGAGGCATCCGCCGTCCATGCCGGGGCGGGAGCCGATGCGCGCGCCCGCCTCATCTCTTCGCAGCGGGAGCTCGCCGCTGCCCGCCAGGCGCAGGATCCGGTGTCGGCGCTGGCCGCAGCGCGGCGGGCGCTGCGCGACGCGGATGACGCGAGGTCCCTCGCCGACGCCGCAGATCACCCCTCGTCCTGACCGCCGCCGTCGGTATGGTGATGCCATGACCGACGCCGTCAAGGTCTCGCGCAATCCGGTCGTGTCCGTGGTGACCCGCATCCCGGCGACGCTGTCGCTGATCGGACTGCTGCTGGTGGTGGGCATCGTGTGGGGTGGGCTGTGGAGCCCGTTCTCGGCGAACCCGCTGTTCGACACCGTCGCGTACGGGTTGCCCGCTCTGGTCGAGGGACGCTGGTGGACGCCCGTGACCGGCACGTTCTTCGTCGACCACCCGCTCGTCTACCCCTTCGTGATCGCGAGCTTCATCGGGCTCGCGTATGTCGAGCACCGGCGCGGGTCCGTCGTCGCGCTCGCGTACTTCGGCATCGGCCAGCTCTTCGCCATCTTCGCCAGTGCGCTCTTCCTCTGGCTGGCCTCGATGCTGCCGTGGCCGTGGGCGCAGGTCGAGGCGACCGTGCTCGACGTGGGCCCCTCCGGCGGCACGATGGCGGGCATCGCGGCCGCCGCGGGTCTGCTGGTGTCGCCGTGGCGGGTGCGCGCCTGGCTGCTCGTGCTCGGGTTCGCGTTCGTGATGCTGTTCTTCTGGGGCTCGCTCGCCGACCTCGAGCACGCGTTCGCCGTGCTGCTCATCCTCTTCGTCGACCGGTCGCTGCGGATCCAGCGCACGACCGTGCGCGAGCAGCGACTCATCGCCTTCATCGCGGCGCTGGTGATCCTGGCCGTCGAGATCCTGACGCTGCTCGTGCCCACCGACGGTCCTTTCGGCCACACCGAAGCCGTCGGGGGTTCGTTCCTCGACGTCGCGATCGACGTCGCGGTGATCGCGCTTCTGGCCACCGGGCTCCGCCGCGGACGCCGCTGGGCGTGGACGTGGACGCTCGTGCTGTCGATCGCCAACGTCGCGACCGGGGTGCTGCTGGTCGTGCTCGTGGTGATCGTCGGACCGAGCGCCGTCGACGAGAACTGGGGCGACTTCAACGTCGCGATCGCCCAGTCGGCGATGTGGCTGCTGCTGCTGTTGTACCTCGTGTGGGTGCGCGGCGCGTTCCGGGCCCGCCGGAAGTCGGTGGTGGGGCAGACCCCGGTGCCGACCGTCGCCGACGTCAAGCAGGCGCTCCACGACCACGGCGGCGGCACGCTCTCGTGGATGACGACGTGGGACGGCAACGACTACGCCCGCACCCGCAGTGGCGGCATCGTCGCCTACCAGCGCCGCGCCGGGGTCGCGATCGTGCTCGGCGACCCGCTCGGGCCCGAGGCATCCCGCGCCGCCGCCGTCACCGAGTTCGTGCGCTCCGCGGAGCAGGCCGGGCTCGTGCCCTGCTTCTTCAGCGCGACCGAGCCCACCCGCGCTGCCGTGCCGTCGGGATGGCGCAGCATGGTCGTCGCCGACGACACGATCGTCGACCTGCCCGGTCTGGAGTTCACCGGCAAGCGGTGGAACGCGGTGCGCACCTCGCTCAACCGCGCCGGCCGCGAGGAGATGACGTTCCGCCTCACGCGGCTCGTCGACGAGCCGTGGGGCATCAAGCAGCAGCTGCGCGCCATCTCGGAGATGTGGGTCGGCGACAAGGGTCTCCCCGAGATGGGGTTCACGCTGGGCACGCTGGATCAGGCCGAGGATCCCGAAGTGCGACTGGCCCTCGCCATCTCACCGGCCGGCGACGTCGACGGATTCCTCTCCTGGCTGCCGGTGTACGGCGCCGGGGGCGCGGTCCGGGGCTGGACGCTCGACCTCATGCGACGGCGCGACGGGGGCTTCGGTCCGGTGATGGAGTTCCTCATCGGCTCGTCGGCGCGGCAGTTCTCCGACGAGGGCGCCGAGATCATGTCGCTGTCGGGTGCGCCGCTGGCGCACGAGTACCCGCCGGATGCCGGAGCCATCGCGCGCCTGTCGGACTGGCTCGCCGGCATGCTCGAGCCCGTCTACGGGTTCCAGTCGCTGCACCGGTTCAAGAGCAAGTTCCACCCCCGGTACGAGACGATGTACCTGCTCTTCCGCGACGAGAGCGACCTCACTCGGATCGGAGCCGGGCTGACCCGGGCGTTCCTCCCCGACGCGACGCTGCGTCAGTTCGCGGGCGCCGGCCTGGAACTCGTGCGCGGTTCCGGCGACTGAGAAGAGAAAGCGCCCGGCGGAAGCCGGGCGCGGCCGAGCCGCGGCATCCGTCCCCGCATCGTCGGCGGAGGCGACGGGGTACCGCGGCGCGACGTCGCATTCGCGGGCCCGGAGGCCCGGGAAGCTCAGAGGGGGCGGATGTTCTCCGCCTGCAGGCCCTTGGGGCCCTGGGCGATCTCGAACTCGACCCGCTGGTTCTCTTCGAGGGAGCGGTAGCCGCTCGCTGCGATGGCGGTGTAGTGCGCGAAAACGTCCGCGCCACCCTCATCGGGAGCGATGAAGCCGAAGCCCTTCTCCGAGTTGAACCACTTGACGGTGCCCTGCGTGCTCATTACTTGCCGTTCTTTGGGGGTGCCCGCGCTCATGCCACGGGTCGAGTCCCAACGTAACGGTCCACGCCTCGCACGGCGAGTGCGGATTTCGATGGTGACGGAAATGTTGCACAGTGCGTCGGCGCGGGGGCCATCGGACGCCCGGGCTGAGCATTGCTCGAAGCCCGGGCGTCGACGGATCCCCCCGGATAGGCCACGCGGAAGCGTGACAGCACCATGGTAGCGATATATCAGTGGCGCGGCGAGGGTCGAACACCGCTCGGGATGCGCCCGGCGATGTCCATGCGCATGAATCCGCGGACGTACACTGGTCGCACTGATGGAGACCCCCCTCGCCCCCCTCGCCCCGGGCGGAACGGTCCTCGGAGATCAGGTCTACGCCCGTCTGGGCGAGGCGATCCTCGACGGGACCCTTCCCCCCGGCTCGCAGCTGCGCGACCACGACCTCGCTGAGTGGCTCGGCGTCTCGCGCACCCCGGTGCGTGAAGCGCTGCAGCGGCTGGAACGCGTCGGTCTGGTCGAAGTCTCGCCGCATCGCTACACGCGCGTGTCGGCGCCGAACGACAAGTCGCAGTCCGACACCCTCGAGTTCGTGGCGTACCTCATGGGCAACGCGGCCCGCATGGCCGTGGCCCACGCCTCCGACGAGGAGCTCGACGACGCGCTGGCGGGGTTGGACGACGTGATCGCGGCATCCCGAGCCGACGATTATCCCGAGCTCATGCGCACAAGCCACGCCTTCTTCGCCCAGCTCACGCGGGCCACCGGCAACGTCGCCATCATGCGGTTCATGCGCGAGGCCGAGCTCGCGATCCGCCGCCACATCTCGACGTGGCGCCCGCTCATCGAGTGCCCCGTGAGCCGCACCGCGGCGTACGAGGACTTCCGCACCGCGATGCACGAGCGCGACGGTGTCCGGGCCGAGGCGCGACTGCGCGAACTGCACGGATTGGCCTGAGCGCAACCCTCTCTGCGCCGACGCGCGGATCGCTACGGTGGGCGTGTGAGTCACATCGAGCTGCGGGATCTGGACGACGACGACCTCGACGCCATCTTCGAGATGATGCGGGATGCCGAGGCCCGCGCCCTCGCCGCGTTCACGGCCGACGACCCCGACGACCGCGAGGCCTTCGACGCCTGGATCGCGCGCGAGAGGGCAGCCGACGACGTGCTCTACCAGGTGGTGACCGAGAACGGCGGGTTCGCCGGAACGGCAGCGGTCTTCACCGTCGACGGCGACCGCGAGGTCAGTCTGTGGATCGCGCGCCACGCGTGGGGCCGCGGCGTGGCGACGGCGGCACTGCGTCTCGTGATGTCGCGTGAGCCGGTGCGGCCGCTGTTCGCCCGGGCCGCCGGGCACAACGCCGCCGCGATCGCCGTGCTGCGCGGTTCCGGCTTCGCCGAGGTGTCGCGCAGCAGCGTGTTCGCCCCCGCGCTCGCCCGTGAGGCCGAAGAGGTGGTGTTCGCCCTCGTGCCCACCCTCGACGGGGTGTGACGACAGCCCACCCGGCGACTCTCCCTTCGCCGGGTGTTCACCCTGACGACACCGGGATCGGATAGCAACGGAGGGCGTGCGCCCGCGCGCAGTACCCGACTTCCGAGGACTCCCATGCCCCTTCGCCTCCGCAGAGCCGCGGTGCTCGTCGCCGCCGCCGCCACGACGTGCGCACTCGCGCTCGCTCCCGCCTTCGCCGCCTCGGCCGAGATCGTGCCCGACCCGGTCGAGTACTCCGCTCCCGACGCCGCCCTCTCCCTCACGCCGATCGGCAGCTACGACACCGGCGTCTTCGACGAGTCGGCCGCCGAGATCGTCGCCCATTACGAGGACCGCCTCTTCGTCGTCAGCGCGAAGGCCGGCACCGTCGAGGTGCTCGACTTCGCCGAACCCGGCGCGATCACCAAGGAGCACGAGATCGCATCCGAGGGGGTCGCGAACTCGGTCGCGATCCGCAAGGACGGTCTCGGCATCGCCGCGTTCGAGGCATCCGTCAAGACGGATCCCGGCCATCTGGTGTTCTTCGACGCGCGCGCCGACGAGCCGAAGATCCTCGGGACGGTGACCGTGGGCGCCCAGCCCGACAACGTTGTGATCACCCCCGACGGCCGCTTCGCCCTGACGGCGAACGAGGGCGAGCCGGCCGACGACTTCTCGACCGACCCGGAGGGGTCGATCTCGATCGTGCGGCTGTCGACCCCGAAGGTCGCGGCGGCGAAGCAGAAGGATGTGTCGACGGCCGACTTCCACGCCTTCGAGAACGGCAACCTGCCCGCCGGGGTGCGGGTGTTCGGGCCGACGCCCAACGGCGCCGACCATCCGGTGTCGCGCAACCTGGAGCCCGAGTACATCTCCGTCGTCGGCAACAACGCGTACGTCGCGCTCCAGGAGGCCAACGCGATCGCCGTCGTGCAGATCCCGTCCGCGCGGGTCACCGACATCCGTCCCCTCGGGTTCAAGGACCACGGCGTCGTCGCGCTCGACCCCAGCGACCGCGACAACCGGTTCGAGCTGCGCACCTACCCCGGCCTGTACGGCGTGTACATGCCCGACGGCATCGCGTCGTATCGCGCCGGCGGCGGCTCGTACCTGGTGACGGCGAACGAGGGCGACGCCCGCGAGTGGGGCTCGTACGTCGAGGGCGCGCGCGCCGGATCGCTGCCGGTCTGCACCACCAGCCCGCTCAAGGGCAAGACCGGGAATGCCGACCTCGGCCGCCTCAATGTGACGAAGGAGCTCGGCTTCGACGCGGCGCAGGGCTGCTACCAGAACCTCTACGCCTTCGGCGCCCGCTCGTTCTCGATCTGGACCACGGACGGCGCGCAGGTCTTCGACTCGGGTGCCGACTTCGAACGGATCACGGATGCCGCAGCCCCCGCCTTCGTGAACTCCAACCACACGGAGGCCAACCGCGAGGGCCGCAGCGACGACAAGGGCCCCGAGCCCGAGAACCTCACCATCGGCGAGATCGACGGCCGCACGTACGCGTTCGTCGGCTTCGAGCGGGTGGGCGGCGTGATCGTCTACGACATCACGGTGCCGGCCGAGTCGTTCTTCGTCACCTACCTGAACAACCGCGACTTCTCCGACAACAGCGGCGATCTGGGTCCCGAGGGCCTGTCCTTCATCCCGGCGGCCGAGTCGCCGACGGGTGAGCCGCTCGTCGCCGTCGCCAACGAGGTGTCGGGTTCGACCACCCTCTTCGAGGTGTCGGTCGACCGCTGATTCGCCCGGCACGAAGCCCCGGGCGACGGTCGGGTCGCCCGGGGCTTCGTCATGGACTCAGGCGACGCGGTCGCTGCGCCGCTCGGCGAGCTCGCGCCCGGACTGCACGGCGGCCGCCTCGGCCGTGCGCTTGAGCTCCGCCGCAGGCTCGGCGAACGCGTCGAGCGCGGGGTTCACGCCGACGAGGGTGAACGGACGGTGGACGACGCGCAGGTCGAGGCCCCACACGTCCTCGAGCACCCGGCGGAGCCAGGCAGTGGAGTGGTCCCAGCCCTCCTTGGGGGTGCCCTCGGCGTAGTTGCCGCCGAGCACCGTGACGAGGGTCGCCGGCTTGCCGCGCAGGTCGGTGCCCTGCGGGTCGACGCCCGGCACGGTGTAGGTGAGGTCGAACCAGGTCTTGAAGTGCTGCGAGACGCCGTAGTTGTAGAGCGGGACGGTGAACAGCAGCGCCTCAGCCGCGCGCAGCTCGTCGGCGAACGTCTGTGCGAGGGCGAGCGCCGCGCGCTGCTCGTCGGTGCGGTCGGCCTCGGGGGTGAACCCGCCCTGAACCGCGTCGCGCCATGCCGTCGCGGGCACCGGATCGGCGGAGAGGTCACGGCGGAGCACCGTGGAGTCCGGGTGGGCGGCGACCCACTCGGCTTCGACGAGGTCGCCGAGTTCGCGGCTCGCGGACGTCGCGGGAAGGATGCTGGCGTCCAGGCGGAAGAGGGTCATGGGGATGCTCCTGTTCTCATTCTCATAGTTGCTCTGTAATTCAGAGCGACTATGGCGAGGGTAGCACGGGTACGATGAGGGCATGGCGCAGGACGAGCACGGAGGGCCCGCGTGCGACGCGGCGGTCACGCTCGCCTTCAGCGTGCTCGGCAAGCGGTGGAACGGGATGATCCTCGACGCCCTGAGCGGGGGAGCGCTTTCGTTCGTCGCGCTCAAGCGCACCGTCGGGGGGATCAGCGACGCCGTGCTGTCCGACCGGCTCCCCGAACTCGTCGAGGCCCGGCTCGTCACACGTGACGTCGACCCCGGACCCCCGGTCACCGTCTCCTACGCGCTGACGCCCCAGGGCGAGCGGCTCATCCCCGTGCTGCAGCAGCTGGGGGACTGGGCGCGAGAGAACCTCGTGCTCACCGCGAACCGCTGACGCGGCATCCGTCAGCAGAGCCGGCGACCCGAGGATCGCCGACCCTGCGACAGGTCAGCCCTTGAGGGAGCCCTGCATGAGCGCCGAGACGAACTGACGCTGGAAGATCAGGAACACGATCAGCGTCGGCGTCAGGATGAGAAGCGACCCGGCGCACAGCAGCGGGATGTCGGTGCCGTACCGGCCTTGGAACGCTCCGAGCGCTCCGGCCATCGTTCGCTTGGCGGGGTCGTTGACCAGGACGATCGCGAGCAGGAACTGGTTCCAGGTCCAGAGGAACAGCAGGATCGCCAGGGACGACAGCGCCGGCACCGACAGCGGGATGTGGATCCGCCAGAAGAGCTGCCACGTCGAGGCTCCGTCCATGCGAGCCGCCTCCGACAGCTCGCTGGGCATCGTGACGAAGTGCGCACGCATCCACGTCACCGCGAACGGCATGAACAGTCCGATCAGCGGCAGGATGATCGCCCACCGGGTGTTCAGGATGCCGAGCTCGCGCACCTGGAAGTAGAGCGGCGTGATGATGCCCTCGAACGGGAGCGTGAGACCCAGGAGGAACACGATGAAGACGACCGACGCGCCGCGCGGCTTGAGGTGCCCGAGCACGAAGCCGGCGAGCGTCGCGATGAGCACGGCGACCGGCACGACCCCGGCCTCGATCAACAGGCTCGACATCAGCAGCTGCCACATGTCGGCCGCCTGGAACGCCAGCACGAAGTTGTCCCAGTGCGGGGTCTCGGGCCACTCCAGTCCGCGCGGATACGTGCCGGGCGGGTGCAGCGCGGTGATGAAGAGGCTCACGAACGGCACGATCGTGACCACCATCAGGACGACGAGGATGACGCGGCCGGCCCACGTCTCGCGGGCGCGGACGATCACGATTCCCTCCCCCGGAGGATCCGCTGCAGCGGGAGGACGACGACGAGCACCAGGGCCATGAGCACGATCGCGAACGCCGACGCCATGCCGATCTCGCGCTCGTAGAAGGCCAGGTAGAAGATCTGCAGACCGGGCACGAGGGTGCTGTCGCCCGGCCCGCCCTGCGTGGAGATGTAGATGATGTCGAAGCTCGCGAGCGCGGCGATGACCGTCACCGTGACGCAGACGGCGACCTCCTGGCGCACGCCGGGCAGGGTGATCGCGAAGAACTCGCGGATCGGACCCGCCCCGTCGATCCGCGCGGCCTCGTAGAGGGCGGTGTCGATCTTCGTCATGCCGGCGAGGATGAGGACGAGGCACAGCCCCACCTGCACCCACGCCCCGATGACGCCCACAGCGGGAAGCGCCGTGTCGAAGTCGCCGAGCCAGGCGCGGGTCAGGCCACCGAGGCCGATCAGGCGCAGGAACTGGTTCACGACGCCGTCGGTCGAGAACATCCAGCTCCACATGATGCCGGCCGCCACCAGCGGGATGACCTGCGGCAGGAAGAGCACCGTCCGCGACACTCCGGCGAGCCGGCCCGTCGCGATCGAGCGGATGAGGTTCGCCGCGAGGAGAGCGATCGCGACCGGGATCACCGAGAAGTACAGGATCAGCTCGAACGCGTTGAGGATCGCCCCGACGAGCTTCGGGTTGCTGAAGACCTGCAGGTAGTTGTCGAGGCCGACCCACGTCGCCGGGCCGATGCCGTTCCAGTCGTACAGCGAGTACTGAGCCGACAGCGCGATCGGACGCAGCACGAAGAACAGGTAGAACGCCGCGGCGGGGACGACGAGCAGGTACGCCCGCAGATCACGGAAGATGCGGGGCCGCCGACGCGCGGCGGGCCGGGATGACGCTGCTGCGCCGGTGGTGGTCACCGGCGCAGCAGCGGTTCGGGGGGATGCCATCTGAACTAGTTTCCGACCTGGCTCTCGTAGTCCGCCTGCACCGACTCGAGCAGACCCTCGGGCGTCTGCTCGCCGGCCACCATCTTCTGCAGGTTGGGCGTCCAGCTCTGCGCGTAGATCGCACCGGTGGCGTTGGCGATGAAGTCCATCGCGCCGTTCGCCTCGCCGATCGTGGCGCCGGCGTCGAGCGTCGCCTCGGTCGTCGAGCCGGGCTCGACCTCGGGCATGAACGCGTCCACGGCGCCCATCGGGTGCGAGCCGCCGACCTCGACGGTGATCGTGCGCGCCTCCTCGTTCGTGGCGGCCCAGTCGAGGAAGAACGCCGCGCAGTCCGGGTTCTCGGCGCCGGCCGCGATGCCGAAGGTCAACGGCGCGGACATCGCACCGAGCGAGCCGCCCTCTTCGAGCGGAGGCATCAGGAAGAAGCCCGCGTTGCCCGGCATCTGGGTGTCGAGGTTGCCCGACTCCCAGTCGCCGTTGAAGATGAACAGCGACTCGCCGCCGATGAACCGGCTCATCATCTGCGCGTAGTCCAGCGAGTTGATGTCGTCGGCGAAGTAGCCGGCATCGATCCACCGCTGGAGGTGCTCGGCGGCCTCGAGGTTCTCGGGGGTGTTGATCGTGGCATCCGGCTGCTGGAAGATCCACTCGTTGATCGCCGCGGGGTCGCCGTACGAGGCCATGAGAGCCTGGAGCGGGAAGGCGAGGCCGCCGGTCGCACCGCCGTTGAACTGCGCGATGGGCGTGATCCCCGCATCCTTCGCCGCCTGCAGGGCCGCGTCGAACTCCTCGAGCGTGGCGGGGGGCTCGGTCATGCCGATCTCTTCGGCCAGCTCCTTGTTGTAGAAGACGCCGGTCATCGAGTAGCTGAGGCCCTGGCCGTAGAGCGGGCCGGATCCGCGGCGCCCGTCTTCGTCGACGCGGAGCTGCACGAGCTGCGACGGCGGCCAGTCGGTCCATCCGAACGCCTCCGCGTACGGGTCGAGGTCGAGCAACAGGCCGTCGCTGGCCAGCTCCGACATCTGCGGGAGGCGCATGAGGTCGGGCGGGGAGTCCTGCAGCACGCGCGGCGCGTTCTGGGTGATGACCGCGAACTGGTCCTCGCGGATGTCGAACGTGACGTTCGGGTACTGCTTCGTGAACTCCTCGGTCAGTGCGGTGGGCAGCGGGAAGCCCGTCTCGAAGTAGGCGTTGAGGACGACGTCCTCGTCGCCGCAGCTCGGAGCTCCGTCGGCGAAGTCGCCGCCTCCCGACGCCGTGGGAGCGGCCGAGCCACCGGGGGGCGCACAGGCCACGAGTCCCAGGGCCGCCGTCACCATGACGCCCGCGATCGCGAGGGGCCGACCCACCCGCTTTTCCATGTGAGACACCTACGTCTCCTCTCTGCTGCAGTGCGATTGCAAACTCTCAGATGCGGTTCGTGCTTGCTGTACATGCTTTGCTAAACCGTGTTAGCAGGTTCATGATGCGTCACGTGGGCAGGCTTGTCAACTGATCGACGGATGCCGCGACCGGCGTCGATAGGATCGGCTCACCAGGAGGCGCCCGTGTCGCAGAACCGCATCACGCTGGCCGACGTCGCCCGCGCCGCGGGGGTGTCGCGCACCACAGCGTCCCTGGTGCTGTCCGACCGCGGCGACGAGCTGCGCATCTCGGAGTCCTCGCAGGATCGCGTCCGCACGATCGCCTCCGAGCTGGGATACCGCCCCAACAAGCTCTCCACGAGCCTGCGGAGCGGGACGAGCCGCACCGTCGGCTTCATCTCCGACACGGTGGCCACCTCTCAACTCGCCGGCGACATGATCAAGGGCGCCCTCGAAGAGGCCCGGTCGCGCGGGTACATGCTCTTCATCGGCGAGACGGAGGGCGACGAGGTCGAGCAGGACCGACTCGTCGAGACCATGCTCGACCACCAGGTGGACGGACTCATCATCGCCTCCATGTTCACCCGCGAGAGGTCGGTCCCGCGCTCGGCACAGGGGCGCAAGGTGGTCCTCCTCAACACTCTCCCCGCAGACTCGGGGCTGCAGGTGCCGGCGGTGATCCCCGACGAGTACCGGGCGGGACGCGACGCCGCCCGCCTCCTTCTCGACGCGGGCCATCGCGAGATCCACCTCATCGGCGCGGGCCCCGCTCCCGGCGATGTAGCCCCCCGCACCGTGGCGGGCCGCGAGCGTCTCGCGGGGATCCTCGACGAGCTGCAGGCTTCGGGGCTGGCCCCGGCGAGCGGCTCCACGTCGGGCGTGTGGCTGCCGGAGGAGGGATTCGAACTGACGAGATCACTCATCGGCCGGGGCGTCCGCGGCGGGGCGCTCATCACGTTCAACGACCGGCTGGCGTTCGGCGCCTACCAGGCGATCAACGAGGCCGGCCTCTCCGTGCCGACGGACTTCGCCGTCGTGTCGTTCGACGACCACCCGCTGGCCGGATGGCTGCACCCGGGACTGACGACCTTCGCCATCCCGCACCGGGAGCTGGGACGCCGCGCGGTGGCGGTCCTGCTCGCCGAGGACGACGCGGCCGAGCCGGCATCGCCGGAGCGCCTGCGGATGCCCCTGCGGTCCCGCGAATCGATCGCGTCGCCCGTCGGCCGGTGAGGCGCCGCCGTCGCCCGCGCGTTTGACACGGCGCGCGGCGTCCCGCACGATGTAGTGCTAACGCGATTTAGCACCGACACCTGCAGGAGCATGACTTGCCTGACGCCCCTGGCGGACGCACCGTCGACACGGCTCGCCGCCGTCCTCCCTTCGACCCCGACGTCGCCCATGCCCTGCAGACGCGCGACGACATCGTCACCACCCTGACGACCGCGGGGATCCAGCCGCTCCGCGCCACCGCCGTGCGGCCCGACGAGGATGCCATCACGCTCGGCGGGGCGTTCGACCTGTCCCGGCATTTCATCCAGGGACCGGACGGCGATCCACTCACGATCGTGCTGCTCCGCCCGACGTCGCCCACCGCCGACGTCCCGGTGATCTATCACGTGCACGGCGGAGGACTCGTCGTCGGCACCGCGTACGACGTCCTGCCCTCGATGGCGGCGTTGGCCCACCGGGTGGGGGCGGCCGTGGCATCCGTCGACTACCGGCTGGCACCCGAGCACCGGTACCCGGCGGCCGTCGAGGACGTCTACACCGGGTTGAGGTGGCTGGCCGATCACGCCGGCGAACTGGGTCTCGACCCGGAGCGCATCGTCATCGAGGGGGTGAGCGCCGGCGGTGGGCTCGCGGCCGCCGCGGCCCTCCTCGCGCGCGATCGGGGCGCTCCCGCGCTGCTCGGGCAGATGCTGATCTGCCCGATGCTCGACCACCGCAACGACTCGGACTCCGGCTGGCAGATGCAGGGCGCCGGCGCCTGGGACCGCACCGCGAACGAGACGGGCTGGGCCGCCTATCTCGGCGACCTGCCCCGTGAGACGGTTCCGGCCTATGCGTCCCCTGCGGTGGCGCCCGACCTCTCGGGGCTGCCGCCCACCTTCGTCGAGGTCGGCTCGGCCGAGACCTTCCGCGATGAGGACATCGCGTACGCCTCGCGCATCTGGGCTGCCGGAGGCGACGCCGAACTGCACGTGTGGCCGGGCGGGGCTCACGGGTTCGAGGCGCTCGTGCCCGAGGCATCCCTCACCCGCGACGCCCGTGAGTCGCGTGTCGACTGGCTCAGCCGGCTGCTGTCGCGAGCAGTGGACGGTCAGGCGGCGCCGGCCGAGCGGTAGTACTGCGCGACCGCACCCGACCGGAAAGGCCGCCGATCGACGAGCTCGAGCGCGATCCGCTCGCGAAGGCCGGCGAACAGCGTCGGTCCGTGGCCGGCGAGCACCGGGTGCACGACGAACACGTACTCGTCGATGAGGCCGAGATCCGCGAGCGCGAGCGGAAGGGTGACGCCTCCGACGAGGAGACCCGCCCCCGGCTGCTGCTTGAGACGCTCCACCGACTCGCCGAGGTCGCCGGGCAGGAGCTCGGCGTTCCAGTCGGGTTCCGCGATGGTCTGCGAGACGAGGTACTTCTTCTTGAGGTCGATCGCCTCGGCGAACGGGATGTCCCAGGGGCTCATCCAGTCGGGCCACGAGCCGGAGGACGGATGCCGCCACGCGGCCTCCATCATCTCGTAGGTCACTCGGCCGTAGAGCAGGGCGTCGGCGCGTGCGATCTCGGCGGTCCAGAAGTCCATCGACTCCTCGTCGGGAGGGAGGCCGGCCTCATGGTGGCAGCTGCCGTCGAGCGTGACGTTGATGGCGTATCGAAGCGGTCTCATCGCGTTGAACCTCCCCGGGGTGGCGCGGGCCCCAGCACGGCCTCAGGATACTTCGCCGGCCGGACGCTCGGCCAGGATCGAGTCCGCCCGAGGCATCCGTGGTGCCCGGCTACGTGTGCGAGGCGCGCAGCGCCGCGATGGGTTCGATCCTGCTCGCGCGGCGCGCGGGGATGCTTCCGGCGACGAAGCCGACCAGGGCCCCGACGACCACGCCACCGAGCGCGACGAGGGGATCGAGGATCGGCACCCAGCCCTGGGCGACCGAGACCCCGATCGTTCCCAGGACCCCGGCGGCGGCGCCGATGAGACCGCCGAGGAGCCCGATGATCACCGATTCGAGGAAGAACTGTGCGGCGATCTGTCTCCGGGTGGCGCCCAGCGCTCTCCGCAGGCCGACCTCGCCGATCCGCTCCATCACCGACAACGTGGTCACGTTCGCGATGCCCAGGCCGCCGGCCAGCAGGACCACGATCGACAGCACGACGAACACCAGATTCAGGTCCGACTGGATGTTCTCGCGGAGGGTGGAGCTCCCCTGCGGAGCGCTGACCTCCATCGTGTCGGGTGCCGCCGGGGCCAGCACCAGGGGCGCCTGCTCTTCGAGCTGTGGTCCGGCCCCGACCTGCACCTCGGCGAAGGCCTCCTGGGGCGACGACAGGGAGAAGTCCTCCCGCGCCGTGCCCATCGGGATGACGACCGACTGCAGCAGTTCGCCACGGTAGTCGACGTCGGCGAAGATGCCGATGACCGCGTAGGTGATGCCGTCGATGAAGATCGACGGCTGGGTGTCCACCCTCTCGATGCCGAGCTGCTCGGCCGCGCGCGCCCCGAGCATCGCCACTCGATCCGCGCGCTGGTCGTGCCCGGTGTCGAAGGCGCGGCCGCTGACGATCCTGCCCCTGAGCGTGGCGATGAGCTCGGGCGAACCGGCCACCAGAGGGGGCGGGGCCGCGGCGGGGGCCGATGGGTCGTTCACCGGGACCGCGGTGATGACCGACCCGCTGTCATTGAGTTCGCCGAGCGCGGCGGCGGACCGGACGCCCGCCAGTGTGACGAGCCGCTCGGCCGCGTCCCACGGGAGCGTTCCGATCGTCACCACACCGTCGCGGTCCTCCGCTTCAGCGGGCGTGACCGCCAGATGCGTGGCGGCCGTCGCGTCGAACTGCTGGCCGATCTGCCCGGCGGCCGTCTGCGCCAGACCGACGGTCGCGACCAGCGCACCGATGCCGAGCACCGTGCCGGCGACGGTGAGCACGAGCCGGACCGGGCGCGACCCGATGTCGGTCGTCGCTTCGGTCAACAGATCGGTGAACCCGAACCGGTCGGCCCGACGCACGGCGGGGCTGATGCGGCGCGCGTCCGCTGATCGCTCGCGCCGGCCCCCACGCCCGCGCCAGAGTCGGATCATGCGGCGACGACCTCGCTGAGACGTCCGTCGTCGATGCGGATGCTGCGGTCCGCGCGCGCGGCGACCCCGAGGTCGTGGGTGATGAGCACGAGCGTCTGCCCTTCCCTGTTCAGCTCCTCGAAGAGCGTCATGATCTCGTCGGTGGTGGCGTGGTCGAGGTTGCCCGTGGGCTCGTCCGCGAGCAGCACCTGCGGCCGCGTCACGAGGGCCCGCGCGACGGCCGCCCGCTGGCGCTCCCCGCCGGACAGCACACCGGGAAGGAACCCCTCGCGGTGCTGCAGGCCCACGCGCGAGGTGGCCGCGCGGGCCCGCGCCTCCCGGAGATGCCGAGGGGCGCCGCTGTACAGGAGGGGCAGCATGACGTTCTCGAGAACGGTCCGCCGAGACAGCAGGTGGAACGACTGGAAGACGAAGCCGAGCCGGTGCGCCCGTAGGGCGGCCCGCTGGTCATCGGTCAGGGTTGCCGTCAGTTCACCGTCGAGGCGGTACTCCCCGACCGTGGGGCGGTCGAGCAGCCCGAGGATGTTGAGCATGGTCGACTTTCCCGAACCACTCGGCCCGACGATGGCGATGTAGTCTCCGGCGTCGACTCGCAGACTCACGGACTTCAGGGCCTGCACCTCGGGGGGCCCGGGGAAGGATCGCGTCACGTCGCGCAGCTCCATGACCGCGGTCATCGTCCGATCACGACCTTGTCGCCCTGGGCGAGCCGACCCTTCACGGGGGTCACCTCGACGATGCCGTCGGCGGCGAGCCCGGTGGTCACGGTGACGAGCCGGGTGTCGGCGTCGGCACCATCACGCGGGTCTCCGTCCACGACCTGCAGCCGGGACTCGCCGGCCGGCCCGGCTGTCAATGCGGCCAGCGGCACCGACAGCACCTTCCCCTTGGTGGAGCTGACCGGAACCTTCACCCGCACGTTGGTGCCCTGCAGGAGCAGGAGCTGCTCGTCCGTCAGGGGCTCCGGCTCGAAGACGATCGACCACCGCTCGCCCTCTTCCGGCGAGGTGATGGTTGCCACCTTCGCCCGATGGGTGCCGCCCTCGGGGAGCTCGAGCTCGGCGGTCGCTCCTACCTTGAGCAGGGTGGCATCTGCTTTCGCCGCCGATCCCGTCACGGCGACCGTTGCCCCCGAGACGGTCATCGCCGGATTCTCGAGGATCGATCCGCGCTGGGCGTTGACCGCGTCGACGCGGCGCGGAAGTTCCGTGAGGTAGAGGACCTCCCCGGCGGGCAGGAACGGGAGCGCGTCCTGTCGCGCCCGCTCCAGCGAGCGCTGCGCATCCTTGACCGCGGTCTCGGCGGCCGCGACCGCTGCTTCTTGGGAACGCGTGTCGGGGGCGGCGTTGAGAGCCTCCCGTCGAAGCTCCGCGAGCGCGAGAGCGTCGGCGAGGTTTCCGATGAGCACCGGATCCTGTGGCGTCGCCGCGCGTGCCGCGTCGAGTTCGCGCCGTGCCGCGTTGACCGCGTTGTCGGCCTCGCGGATGTCGACCGCCGACCGCCCGGCGCGGGCCGCCTCGAGGTCCTGTCGCGCGGACTCCAACGACACCTCGGCGTCGCGCACGCCGGCCTCGGCCGCGCTGACCCCGTCCGCGGCGTCGTCGGCCGTCTCGGGCGGCGGGTAGCCTGCGTGCGCGTACAGCGTGGCGAGGGCGCTGGCGGTCGTGCCGTCGAACACGTCGTTCTGCGGGTCGCCCGCGTCCAGGCCGACGGCGCGCATCGCCTCCTTGAACTGCACGACGTCGGGGCCGGAGACGCCGACACGCAGGTCGCGATACGCCGGCAGAGCGCCCGGCAGAACGATCACCGGCCGTCCCGCGAGCTCCAGCACGACATCGAGCGGCTTCAGTTCGGCTCCGACCTCGGGCACCTTGCCGGTCACCACGGCCGGCCCGGCGAGCGCCGATGTGTCAATGCTCATCTCCACCGGGTCGCTGTATCCGAAATCGCCGCGGATCGTCACGTCGTTCGTCAGCTCGCCGTACTCGACCGGCACGGTCACCAGCCCGGGGTCGGGTGGTGCGGCGCTGGCGACGTCCTGCGGGACGACGAACCGTCCGACCAGCAGCCCGGCGGTCAAAGCGACGGTGGCCACCGCGGCGGTGATCCACAGTCCTCGATTTCGTCTGAGCGCCGACGCGATGGCCGACGTCCGGGCCTTGGCAGCCGAAGACGGGGATCGTTCGTCGGTCTGGGCTGCGCCCATGTCGGCCTCAGGCTCGGTCAGATCGTCGAGCAGCCCGGCGAAGCTCTCCGTCGACGTCGCGCGTGCCCGCGGCATCCGCTTCACTTCCTGCCCTGCTCCGCCGCCGCGACCATCTTGTCGAGCATGGGCTTGTGATCCTCGATGAACTCCTCTTCCACGGCGAACTGCACCCGCTGGAACTCGTCGCGGTAGTTCACCTTCTCCCGGCACTCCAGGTCGACCAGAGCCAGCTCGACCTCGTCTTTCGCGAGCTCGTCCATCGCCGACTCGTCGGGAATGCCCTCCGAGCTCTCAGCGAACAGCTCGTCCGAGCGCTTCATGATCGATTCCGACGCGTCACCCTGGGCGGTGTAGCCGGGGTGCCCGGCGTCGTCCATGCACGCGGCCCACTTCGCGTTGAGGTCGACGATCTCCTTGCGCGACTCGACCTCGGTGTACATCTCGGACAGCGCGTCGTAGACCGGTTGGAACTCCTCGGCCTGTGCGGGGTCGTCGCCCATCTGCGCGTCCGCCTGCCCGGAGCATCCGGCGCTCCAGTCAGTCTCGGACCCGTCGGCGGTCTGCGGGCCGTAGAGCGCCTCGTAGAAGGCGTCCTGCTCCGATTGTGGGAGGCTCTCGACGTAGTCCGCGTTCGGGTCGACGTAGGTCTCCTCGGCGCCAGGGTCCTCCGGCATGTTGACGTAGCCGTACCCGTATTCGGCCACCCATTTGCGGTCGTCCGGCTCCCAGCTCGGTCCCTCGCCGACCTGCCCGGCCTGCGTTTCGGGGATGTAGTCGAATCCCTGCTCGGTCATGCACGCGGCGACGAGTTCTTCGCGTTCGCGCATCTGCCGGGCGAAGTGCTCCTGCTGCTCTTCCTCGCTCATGTCGGTACCCCACACCGCGCCGAGGTACTTCTCCAGGGGCGACACCGGCTCGCCCTCCTCCGCCGCGGGCGTGGCGGCGCATCCCGACAGAACGAGCGCCAGCGCTGCGGAAGCCCACACTCCTGTTCGCCGAAGTCTCATGATCCTCATCTCCGTTTGTTTGCGCCGGTCAGCGCCACGCTGGACGCGTCTCCCGGTCGACACGGGGCGGGCAACGTCGCCGACGACCCCGAGCGAACATCCTGACGCGGCCGCCGGGGCCGAACGTCGCAGACCGGCGAAATGCAGTACTCGACGGCGGGAATTGCGTAGTGACGAGGTGGGATCTACGTAGTCGGGCGACGGTACGGAGAAGCGCTGGGTTGGACCGCGAGTCGCACGCACCTGCCTCTTCCTCGCTCGCAGACCATGCGCCCAGCGCGGTGTTGATAGGCGATCCCGATCTGCGCTTGGGCGCGTGCAGCTTCGCGCTGCCCGACGCTCCCGGCGCCAGTCCGCACGCCGAGCGCCGGGAGCGGTTCTGTCTCGTCGACACATCCTGGCGGCGCCACGCAAACCGGCGCCCTTTCCCCCTGCCTTCGACGGCGGTAGCACTCACGGCCGCCCTGTATGCACGGAAACGCCGCGGTTCGAGCACGTAACCCCTCGGCTTGTGCGCGTATGTTTGCCGCGGGGCTCCCATGATGGGCGATTGGGAAAGACGTCCCAGGGGTGACGCGCCCCCCGCGGGAGGGCCAATGCGGCCAGCGTCGGGATGGATGCACGTCCCCCCAACAGATTCCTTGTGCGGGAGGGACCCCCGATGCTGCTCGGACGCGACCGCGACATCGCATTGGCGTTGAACCTGATCCTCAGTGGCAACAGTGTGGATGTTGTTGGCGGCAGGTCGAGCGGGCGGACCGCGTTCGTGAGAGAGCTGTCCACCAGACTTGAGCAGCTGGGATGGTCGGTCACCCGGCTGCGAGGAGTCGCCTCGCTCCGGCAGCATCCGCTCGCGGCGCTCCAGCTAGTCGGCCTCACGGCTCCCAACGAACAGCGAATAGGGTTGCTTCGCAGTTTCGCGGAACTTCTCGAGAAGCGTCTTGCCGCTCCGCGCTCTGTCGTCGTCGTCGACGATTGGGACGACTTGGACGAAAGCTCATGGGGCATCGTCGAGGGAGTCCGCCGATCCCTTGCTGTCCCCGCCGTCGTGTCGCGCCTTGAAGAACGCGGCGCGAGGCACACTCCCTCCGGTCAGGAGTCATCGACCCTGGAGCCCGCCTTCGTGATCGAGATGTCGCCCCTGCGGTTCGATGACCTGGAAGCGGTGATTGCTGCAGAACTTGGCGGACCCGTCGAGTTGAGCACCATCAGCCGCATCTATGCGAAGTCGGCGGGCGTGGTCGGACTTGCGTTGGCTATCGCGACCGTCGCGGTGCAAGAAGGTCGTCTGCGCGAAGTGGATGGGGTGTGGTCGGCAGCACGCGATCTATGGAGCAGCGGGTTGCGAGGCATCGTGGAGGCTCACCTGGAGCATCTCGGCCCCGATGCGAAGGACGCCTTGGAGCTCATCGGGCTCGTCGGTGGGGCCGACATCGACACGATCCGGAAGCTGGTCGACTGGCCGCTGCTGGAGCTTCTGGAACAGCGTGGCATGATTCAACTGGTCAGCTCCGGTTCACGTCAGTTGGTGAGCGTGGTGCCTCCGTTGCTGGTGGAGTTCTACCGGCATGAGCCGCTGGCCGTGCGACGGATGCGGCTGATTGCCTTCGTCGACGCAAAGCTTGGCTCGGACAAGGGGTCCATCACTCCACAGCGCCCCCCGGAGGCACCGGAGCAAGACGCGGCACTGGTGAGACTCGTGCAGGAGCGTGCACGGACCGGGCACATCGTCGCACGCGCCCAATGGGAGGCGTCCCCCGACCCCGCGACCGCGTTGGACTACCTCCAAGCCCTGATGGCTGTGGCAGCTCCAGCCGACATGATTGAGCACGTCATTTCGACCACGGATCCGGGTACCGGTGACGCGCTGAGCAGGGCGCAGTACGCAGTCCTCCGGGCACGTTGGCGTGCCGCGGCCACGGCGTCTCTGGAGATGGGGCTTGCGGAGCTGAGAGCGCACGGCGACGCTCTCGGAGACTACGGGGGAATCGTCCGCGCCGGCGAGGTCACACTCACATGCGAATGGGCGGCGATCCCCGAAGATTACGCGGACCGGCTGGAAGTGAAGGAGGACATGCCCGACCCTGTTCGAGCAGCGCTTTGGGACGCGCAACTCCTTGTTCTGGTCATGCTCGGACGCTGCAGCGACGCTCTGCGGGTGTACGCCATGTATGAAGCCGATCGGCGGGCGGGTGCGTTGATGGCTCCGGAGACGAGAGCGCTTCACACCACCGCGCTGATGGGCGCGGGTTTTCCCAGTCAGGCCGTCCCACGTGCCATGCGCGACATGGACGAAGCGCTGGGGCTGCTGGACGTCGGCGCGGCGCGCTCGCACGGCGCCGTTGCCGCACTGTGTCAGCTAGCCGCCGGTGACAACGATGTCGTCGATGAACTGGTCGGAACCCTGTTCGCTGCGGGACCGTTCCCGCCCACGGCGGCAGGTCAGCGTCAGATGCTCCTCAGCACTGCAGCCGTAGCGGCGATCCGCCGTGGCAATGTCGGCACCGGAGAAAGCTATATCCGCGAGCTCAACGCCATGAACGCTCCCGACGGCCTTCTGCCCGCGCAGTCGCGCAGCTTCGCGGGAGCTCAGATTCACGCTTTCAATGGACAGCTCGGTCGTGCTGCCGAAATGCTCTGGGAAGACGGGAAGCGCCTGTGGGAGCGCGGCGGACGCTACGCCGGCACCATCAGCATGCTGAATTCGTGCGAGCTCGTTCCCCGTCGCAACCGGCTGCCGCAGGTGGTGGAGGCCGTCGCCGCGCAGGACAGCCCGCTTCTTCAGGCCCATCTCGCCTTCGTCAAAGCCCTCATCGAGGAGGACCCCGATCAGCTCGAGCAGGCGTTTCCGCTTCTGCGATCCACCGGCCGCAACGGCCTGGCCATCGCAGCGCTTCGCCACGCCGTCCGGCTCCACACAGCAGCAGGTGACGACACGCGAGCGGTCGCCGCGGAAGCCGCGCTCAACGACTACGTCCGCGGCCTTCCGCACCGCCGGTTCGATGTGGACCGTTTCCTCTCATCGGCAGTCGCGCTGACCGAGCGCGAGGAGGAAGTGGCGGGCCTCGTGGCAGCCGGATTGACCAACCCGGAGATCGCGAACCAGCTGGTGGTGAGTGTGCGCACGGTCGAAAGTCACATGCACCGCATCATTCGGAAACTGAACGTCGCCAACCGTCAGGGTCTGAAGGACTACATCGACGGCAGGGCCGCCGGTGGATTGCCGTGACCTCGCTGCCCGCTGCCTGTTCGAGGCTCCAGACCCCCGCCGTAGGGCAGCACCCCCTTCCGCTCGCAGCGCGGTGGGGGGGACGCTTGATATCGCGTCATCAGCGGCGTTTGCGCGCTTCCCAGACCGTGCCGTTCCTGCGCAGCAAGCTGGGCAGTTCGCGCTTGTCATCGCATCACGGCACGCGGAGCTCACGGATCGGTTCTCGCTTGGAGGCGACAAGCGCCGGAACCAGCGCGGCGAAAAGTGACGTGGCGATTGCAAGTACGGCAAGGGCGACCGTGAAGGTTGTTCCGGGGAGTGGGTCTCCCATGATGAGAACGCACAGCAGGGACGCCCCGAGCCCGACCGTCACCCCGAACAACGCGAGCACGGCTGTCTGGGTCAGGAGAAGGCTCACGATGAGTGCCCTCGTGGCGCCTAGCGCGCGGCGCCGGCCGAAGTCCTTGCGTCTCATCATTACCAGCCCGTAGAGGATCACGGCGACGAGTAGCCCGGTAACCAGGAGCATCACCAGCACGAGTCCGCGCGAGAACGTGGAGAGCTGCGCTTGCACGAGGGAGCGCAGCCGGGCGAGCGCTTCCGATGTATGAACGGTGACCTCCGACGGGTCGTCCACCGCGAGCACGGACGTCACTGCCGAAGTCAAAGGGGCCACCAGGTCCGGCCGCTCAGCGATAATCACGAGCACGCTGACGGTCTCCATCCCCGTCAGATCCTCCCGAGGCACAAGAACAAGCGGTTCGAACTCCCGGAGAAAGTCCGGCGTCCGGATGCGGCCGACGACCGAATACTCGGCACCGGTATCCACGGTGGTCAATGCACCCGACGAGTCGGTTAGCCCCAACAGAACGAGCGCTTCGGCAGACGCATACCCAGCGATACCTGACAGATTCGGGCCCGGAAGGTCACGAATGCCGAGTTGGTCAAACCCTGCCCCGTAAGCGTGTCGCACGGGCACCCGGGTTCCGTCGGGAACGAGAGCGTTCGTCGCATCCGTGGCCGATGAAAACGCCCCAGCCCACTCGATTCCCTCGATATCGGCTATTCGTCCCAGCACACTACTGGTCAAGCCTGCACCGGACTCCGCGCGCACCTCAATCATGCGAGTACCGGCATCGTCGATTGAGCCCAAGACCGCTTGCTCCGCCCCCACGGTTCGGCCGGTGGTCAGCATCACAGAGATCACCATCCCGGCGACCATCAGCATCGTCACCGCCGACGCGACCGGCTGTGACCGCGCTGCCGCTATTGCCTCCCGGACGACAGCGATTATCGACACCCTCCCCGGTTCGCGGCGGTTCATAACGGGATCACCCGGTCGCAGGAGTCAGCCAGACTCGGTGAGTGAGTAACGATGATAACGGCGGCCCCAGAGTCCGCGTGGTCCCGCAGCGCCCCGAATATCAGCGTAGATGTCTTGGGATCGAGATTGCCGGTGGGTTCGTCTGCCAACAGGATACGTGGGTTAGCGAGGAGCGCACGGCACAGGGCGATGCGTTGGGCCTGTCCACCCGAGACCTGACCTGGCCTTCTCATCTCGGGCACGTCGACCGCAAACCGTTCGAGCAGCTCGCGCGCGTCCCGTTGCGCCTCGCGCCGATTCGCACCGCGATAGAGAGCGGTTTCGGTGACGTTGTCCATCACGGAGCGCGTCGCGTCCAGCGCGGCATCCTGGAACACGAACCCGAAGCACGCCGCTCGCACCCGCGCACGGCCAGCGTCACTGAGTTGCCATGCCGACCGCCCATCGACCGTGATCCTCCCACCGCTGGGCTTGAGCATTAGTCCCAGCAGGTAGAGCAACGTTGACTTGCCGCGACCTGAGCGCCCGGTAATGGCCGTCAGCGACCCAGCCTCGAACGTAGCCCCCCAGCCATGAAGCAGAGGCGCAGCATCATCAGGCTCGTAAGTGAACGAGAGGTCGCGGACAGCGAGCAGCGGAGCAGGAGTCATTTCTCATCGACGGCGGGAAGGCGAACCGCCGTGCCCTTCATCGCGCCTTCGATGACGCTCATCCCCCGCGCGGCAGCGACGACTTTCACCGGGATGCGCTCACCGCGCCTATCGATGACGGCGAGCGCGCCACCCGCTCCCGTCGTCAGAGCGGCGGAGGGAACGACGAGGCCTCGCACGGTCTCCACCGTGACGACTCGGGCTGGCAGCACCGCCTCTCCCATAACACTCACCTCGCCGCACTGATCACCACAGATGCTTGCGTCCCCGTCCCCGACCAGCACGACGCTCACCGCGCCCGACTCGGTTCGGGGCGTGTGCTTCCCGGCTAGAGCAACCCACGTCGCTCCGCTGGGGGATGAGATCTCGACCCTGGTACCAGGAGGAGCCTTGGCCGCCTGCCCTTCAGTGAGCCGGACGGTGAAGCGCGGGGTTTTCGGCAGCCCGAGCAGCACATCTTCGCCGCCTCCAAGGGTGGCTCCACGCGCAACAAGTTCCCCGTTGAGCATGACGCGCGCTGGCAGCGCGTCGACGAAAATCACGTCTCCCGGTTCTACGACACCGGTGGGAGTCACTCCGAGTCCCCGCTGCCACTTCGCAATAGCGTCCACGGTGCCCCCTCCCGCACGCCCATCGGCTGGGCCGGCGTAGAGTCCCAGTTCAGCAAGCATCGTCTGCACTTGTTCGACGTCTGGACCTTCGCTGCCCCGCCCGATTTCCCGGAATGCCGGGACCTTCCCCTGCGCGACCACGACCGGCCTGAGTCCCACCGTGTAGAGGACCGCACCCTGGGTCACTTCATCGCCCGCCGTCACGTCGACACTGGTGACGATGCCTGCCGCCCGGTTCACACCGATGGGACGGGGATTCCACTGTGCGACCGCATTGAGCGCAACACTTGCCCCCACTTCACCGTCCGTGACTTTGACGAACGTGAACGGGGCGACGGCAAGAGCTTCCTCGGCGGGGTGGAGTGCTATTGACCCAGCCCATCCGACCGCGGCGGAGATGCTCGCCAGAAGGAGGGCGATGGCTACCCAGAACAGTGACGGACCGTGTCGTGGTCGTTCCACTCGAGCGCCGCTCACCACGTCTTCATCCTCATGCTCCTTTGTCCGGGGGACGGTATTCGTGAAGCTGGCGACGAACCGTCCATCCGCTCGCACCGCGTCCGCAGTGCGCGAGGTGTCGGGCGATCGTTGTCGCGCGTGATCCCGCTAGGGCTGGGGACAGCGTGTCTGCACCTTGTCGAAATCTGCGGGCGCGAGCTGCTCGGTCTCGAGTAGTTCACCGTACGGGTCAAACGGTGCACCGTCCCTGAACGCCTGCTCTGAGGGGATCCCCGCGACCGTGAATCCGCTGTCGCGGAGGCACTCAACCATCTCGGTGAGCGCGACGTAGAGCTTCCCGTATTGCGCGTCGGTCAGCACGACGGGTTTGTCGTATCCGAACACCGCCTCACAGTCGTGAACCGCGGCGTCGTAGGCACTCTCCGACTCCTCCGGGATGTTGATCTGCACTCCCCCATCGGAGGTGACATCAACATCCCAGCCCGCATCCGCCAGACAAGACTGCATGTTTGTTGCGAAGTCCGGATCGGCGCCAGTCAATCCGCCGGGCCCCGGCTCACTCGGGGCCGCCGGCGCACTCGCGCAGCCCGCCATGCCAAGCACAAGCCCCATCATCGCGGCCGCGAAGACCTGTCTCATCGGTCGTCGACTCATGGACCGATCGCCTTTCGCACTTGTGCCATGAGACAGGGGCGCCCGACCCCTTCCCGCTGGCCTCCGCCCACCGGAACCCTCATACGAAGCTGTAGCTGTGTGCGTACCCGACGTTGCATGCCAGCGAGGACTTCGTGCTGTACGTCGAGCCGTATTGCATTGTCTTGCGGTTCAGAGTCCCCCAGACGTCGGTGCTGCACTTCCAACGAAACTCCGGCGTGTTGATGCATCTGCCGACGAGATACGACGGCGCGCTCCCGCTTCCGCTGAACGAGCTGCATGAACCGGCGGCCGAGGCAGAAGAGGTTCCGAGAAGGAGAAGCGACGTCGCGAGTGCCACGACCGCGCCCCCGGCGCTCAGCTTCTTGAACTTCGTGGACGAGTTGCTCTTGCGTGACATCAGATCTCTCCTGGTCGGCGGTTACGGCTTGCACAGATGCTGTGCGCTCTGCGACGCTCCCACACCGGCGCGACGCCGCCACGAAGCTCAGTGCTCCGGCACGACCGTTTGCGTACCCCGGTCATCGAGTTTGCGTACCGACGGACCCCAGCACCGAGGTGCCACGGAAAGGTTCAGTGGCAAAGACTCAGGACGGCGCGTCAGGCGTCCGCCTCGATTCAGGTCCGCGATCAACACATGAAGGACGACGCGCACGCTAACCTCGGCTCCCCGGACAAGCGTCGCCTCCGCATCTACGCACTCCTCGAGCTGCCCGTCGCGTCCTCCGTGGTCGCGTCCAACATGCGCCCCTCCTCCGAGCTCGGCTCGCCGACATCGTCGACAAGCCCACGCAGCGAGCGCGCCGCCGGCGCGACGCGGCAGGCAACCGCCTGCCCCATCACCCACAGATGGTCAGCCTTCGGCAAGAGCGCCGTTGGCCGTGAGCCGACCCTCCGCACCGAATAGACCACGAGTAGCCCCACGAGGGGCTACTCGTGTTGGTGCGGCGAGCGCGGGGCAGCGGATCCTCCGCGGCTGAGGCGTAGATCACGGTGAGAACGAAGAAAGCCGGTCGGGGATTTCGCCTCCGACCGGCTTCGTCTTGCGCTCTATTCTGTGCGCGAGGGGGGAGTTGAACCCCCACGCCCTTTCGGGCACTGGCACCTGAAGCCAGCGCGTCTGCCTATTCCGCCACTCGCGCGAGCCGCGGCATCCGAAGATCCCGCGAAACTCAACTTCCCGAGGATATCACGCAGTTCACTCGCGCCCGAACGCAGGAGATCTCGCGCCGACAGGACGATTCGCGAGCGATGGTCCTGCCTTCGCCGGATCTCCTGATCCCGGCGGCTTCGACCGCGGCCGACGGCGTCCCCAAGGCCGCCGAACCGGGCGTTCCCGCCCCGCGTCCACCGGCATTCCAGGCTGTGCAACTAGCATGTACCAACCGGCACCCCCCGTCCGAGGAGCCCCGTGGGACTACTTGACAGCTTCGAGAAGGGTCTCGAGCGCGCAGTGAACAGCGCGTTCGCGAAGACCTTCCGCAGCGGCATCCAACCCGTCGAGATCGCTTCGGCACTGCGCAGCGAACTCGACAAGAAGGCCGCTGTGGTGAGCCGCGACCGCATCCTCGCGCCCAACACGTTCACGGTGCGGCTCTCGCCCGCCGACGACGAGAAGATGAGCGCGCTCGGGGGAGCGCTCGAGCACGAGCTCGACTCGCTCGTGCACAAGCATGCAAAGGCGCAGGGCTACTCGTTCGCGGGCCCGGTGACGATCTCGCTGGTGCGCGACGACCAGGTGTCGACCGGCACCCTGCGGGTCGAGTCGTCGACGGCGTCGGGGGGCAAGGTGTCGTGGCGGGGCGTCGTCGACATCGCCGGGAAGAGGCATCCGCTCGTCAAGGGCCGCACCGTCATCGGGCGCGGAAGCGACGCCGACATCACGGTCGCCGACGCGGGCACCAGCCGCAAGCACGTCGAGATCCTGTGGGACGGCGAGCGCGCGATGGTCCGCGACCTGAACTCCACCAACGGCACCATGCTCGACGGACGCAAAGTCACCGAAGCACCCCTCCCACCCGACTCGACCGTGACGATCGGCCGGACCGACATCGTGTTCCACATCGTCGCGCAGGCCGCCACGCCGCCGCGCCCGAACCTGTCGGCGCAGGACGCGACCCGGGTCTACGACCTTCGCGACGGGGGGCCGCTGCCGTGAGCGAACTGACACTGCTGCTGCTGCGCATCGGCTTCCTCGTCGTGCTGTGGGCCTTCGTGTTCGCCGTGATCTACTCCCTGCGGGCCGACCTGTTCGGCGTCAAGGTGCGGCGCATGCCCGAGGCCGCGGCGGCAGCTCCCGCCCCGGCCGCGCCGGCCGCCGCATCCCGCGCCGGAAGCCCGACCGCACCCGTCGCGCCCGTCGCCCCGCGTTCCGGCCCGAAGGGCGGACCGGCCACGATCGACTCGGTGTCGCGCATCGTCATCACCAGCGGACCCAAGGCGGGCATCGAGCTGCCGCTCGGCAACGAGCCGCTCACCATCGGGCGCTCGAGCGAGTCGGCTCTCGTCATCCGCGACGACTACACCTCCAGCCACCACGCGCGACTCGTGCTGTGGGGCGACCAGTGGATGATCCAGGACCTCGACTCGACCAACGGCACCTGGCACGACGGCGTGCGGGTCACCGCACCGGCGCCGGTGACCATCGGCGCCCCGATCAAGGTCGGCGCCACGACCTTCGAGCTGCGGAAGTAGCGGGCGGACCCACCACGTATGGTCTTCCAGGGCTCGAGCGCCGCGATCTCGCACACCGGCAAGGTGCGCTCCAACAACCAGGACTCGGGGTACGCCGGCTCCAACCTGTTCGTCGTCGCCGACGGCATGGGCGGGCACGCCGGCGGTGATGTCGCGTCGAGCCTGGCGATCGCACGCCTCGAGAGTCTGGACCGGCCGTACGAGTCGACGGCCGCCGCTGAGCGCGAACTGCGCGATGCGATCACGGATGCCGCGGCCGAGCTGATCGACACGGTGCAGGTGCGTCCGGAGCTGGCCGGCATGGGCACCACCGTGAGCGCCCTCGTCATGGTCGACGACTACGCGGTGATCGCCCACATCGGAGACTCGCGGATCTACCTGTTCCGCGACGGCGTGCTCACCCAGATCACCACCGACCACACGTTCGTGCAGCGTCTGGTCGACTCCGGCCGGATCACGCCCGAAGAGGCGCGCTACCACCCCCGGCGCTCGGTGCTCATGCGGGTCCTCGGAGACATGGACCCCGACCCCGAGATCGACACGTTCATCATGCCGACCCATCCCGGCGACCGGTGGCTGCTGTGCTCGGACGGCCTCTCGGGCGTCGTCGACGACCCGCACACCGCGAAGGCGCTCGGCGCCGGCCTCGCGCCCGGGCGCACGGCCGACAACCTGCTACGGCAGGCCCTCGACGGCGGCGCCCCCGACAACGTCACGATCGTCCTCGTCGACGTCGGGGGGCAGCATCCGGTGTTCTCGGGAACCCCGAGCGTGGTGGGATCCGCCTCGAACCCGGTGGGAGTCGAGGTGCCCGCCGCGAGGCCCGGTCGCACGAGCTGGCTGCACCCGAACCGGCAGGCCGCGAACGAACCCACCCACTTCGAGCCGGCGGCCGAGTTCCTCGAAGAGCTCATCGAAGAGGACCGGCGTCGCGCGCGCCGACGCCGTCTCGGCTGGATCGTCGGCGTATTGCTCGTGCTCGCGATCATCGCCGGTGCCCTGTGGGTCGGCTACCAGTGGACCCAGACCCGGTACTACGTGGGAGCGGACGACGACTCCGTCGTGATCTACCAGGGCGTGCAGCAGGGGATCGGCCCGATCGCGCTGTCGACCCCGTACGAAGACACCGAGATCCCGCTCGATTCGCTGCCGGAGTTCGCGCGAGCCACGGTCGAGCAGACCATCTCGGCGAGCTCTCTCTCAGACGCACGCCGTATTGTCGCCACGATCGTCGAAACGTCGGAGGGAGGGTGATGAGCAGCTCGACAAGCACCGCGACCGAGGCGGTCTCGGCAGACACGGCCGTCGTGCGCGCGCTCCGCCGCATCCGCGTCCCGCAGACGCAGCGCAACAGAGAGCTGGCGCTCCTGGTGTTCGCATTCGTCATCAACGGCTCCGCGGTCGCCCTCGTGCAGCTGGGCGCGGTCGGCGCGATCGACTGGACCTTCCTCGTCTACTGCGGGGGACTGACGGCGCTGGTGGTCGCCCTCCACATCGTGCTACGACTGCGGGCGAGGGATGCCGATCCCTTCGTGGTCCCGATCGCCACGCTGCTCACGGGTCTCGGCCTCGCGATGATCTACCGGATCGATCTGGCGCGCGACCGCCACGGCTGGGAGGCGTTCTCGACCCGGCAGCTGGCGTGGGCCGCGATCGCCCTCGTCGGAGCGGTCGCGGTCGTGCTGCTCCTGCGCAACTATCGGGTGCTGTTCCGCTACACCTACATCTTCGGGTTCGTCGGCGTCGCCCTGCTGATCCTGCCGATCATCCCGGGGCTGGGCACCAACGCCAACGCCGACGTGTGGGTGTCGCTCGGATTCTTCAGCTTCCAGCCGGGCGAGCTCGCCAAGATCGCGCTCGGCATCTTCTTCGCCGGCTACCTCGTGCGCACCCGCGAGAGCCTCACCTCGGTGGGGACGCGGTTCCTCGGCGTGACCTGGCCGCGGGCGCGCGAACTCGGCCCGCTGCTGGTCATCTGGCTGATCTCGCTCGGCATCATCGTCATGCAGCGCGACCTCGGCACCGGCCTGCTGATCTTCGGCATGTTCGTCGCCATGCTGTACGTCGCCACCGGCAAGACCAGCTGGGTTCTCATCGGTGTGGCGCTCGCGGCGATCGGCGCGTTCATCGCCTCGCAGGTGCTCACCTACGTCAACGGCCGCTTCACGAACTGGCTCGACGCGTTCAACCCCGCCGTCATCGACGCGCCCGGTGGAAGCTATCAACTCGTGCAGGGCATTTTCGGACTCGCCCAAGGCGGCCTGATCGGCACCGGCCTCGGGCAGGGGCGCCCGTACCTCACGCCGGTCTCCGAGAGCGACTACATCCTGCCCGCACTGGGGGAGGAGCTCGGACTCATCGGCGTGTTCGCGATCCTGTGCCTCTACATGGTGTTCACGAGCCGCGGCATCCGCATCGGACTCGCCGGCCAGGACGACTTCGGAAAGCTCCTCGCGACCGGCCTGTCCTTCACCATCGCGCTGCAGGTGTTCATCATGGTCGGCGGCGTGACGCGCATCATCCCGCTCACGGGACTCACCACCCCGTTCCTCGCTGCGGGCGGATCGTCGCTCGTGGCCAACTGGATCATCGTCGCCCTGCTGCTGCGCATCTCGGATGCCGTCCGCAGCCGCCCCCGGGTGGTGATCGGATGACAAAGGAGTTGCGAAGGCTCAGCATCCTGATGCTCGTCATGTTCCTCGCGCTGTTCGGCTCCACCAGCTGGATTCAGGTGATCAACGCCGAAGAGCTGGCGCAGAACCCGCGCAATACGAGGGCGCTGTACGACTCGTACGAAGTGCAGCGCGGCACCATCATCGCCAGCGGCGCCGCGATCGCGTCATCCGTCCCCTCCGACGATGTGTACAGCTGGCAGCGGGTGTACACCGACGCCGACATGTGGGCACCGGTCACCGGCTACATCAACCCGGCACTCGGCTCGGCCACCGGCATCGAGCAGGCCATGAACTCGTACCTGAGCGGCACGGCGGGATCGCAGTTCCTCTCGCGCATCGAGCGCATCTTCACGGGGCAGCCGCCGCGCGGCTCCAACGTCGCGCTCACCCTCGACGCGAACGTGCAACGCGCCGCCTATGACGCGCTCGGCGACCTCGAGGGGGGCATCCTCGCCATCGAGCCCAGCACGGGGCGCGTCCTCGCGATGGTGACCAGCCCGAGCTTCGACACCAATGCGCTCGCCGCGCACAACACCGCCGAGGTGAACGCGACGTACGACGCGCTGGTCGCCGACCCCGCCCAGCCCTTGTCGAACCGGTCGATCGCCGGCGATCTGAATCCCCCGGGCTCCACCTTCAAGCTGGTCGTGGCATCCGCGGCGCTCGCGTCGGGGGAGTACACCCCCGAATCGACGTTCCCCAACCCGGCGACGTACACCCTTCCCCAGTCGACCAGCGTCGTGCGCAACGCAAGCGGAGGCGCGTGCGGTCCCGGCGAGACCGTCACCCTCGCCGACGCGCTGCGGCTCAGCTGCAACATCCCCTTCGCCGAGCTGGCGGTGGAGCTCGGCGACACCGCGATCCGGGAAGAGGCGCAGAAGTACGGCTTCAACCAGTCCTTCGAGCTGCCGCTGGTGTCGACGCCGTCAAGCTATCCCCTCGCGCTCGACGCGCCGCAGACCGCCTTGACCGGATTCGGTCAGGGGCAGGTGACCGCGACGCCGCTGCAGATGGCGATGGTCTCGGCCGGCATCGCCAACGGAGGCGTGGTCATGTCGCCCCGCATGGTGGACAGGGTCATCGGGCCCGATCTGTCGGTGCAGCAGACGTTCGACGACGTCGAGTTCGGGCGCGCCCTCGACGAGGAGATCGCCGACGAGCTGGTCGCGATGATGGTCGCCAATGTCAGTGACGGCGCCGCGTCGGGTGCAAGAATAGACGGGGTCGACGTGGCCGGGAAGACGGGCACCGCCGAGAACGGAACCGGCCAGCCGTACTCGCTGTGGTTCACCGGGTTCGCGCCCGCGGATGACCCGCAGGTGGCCGTTGCGGTCGTCGTCGAAGGCGGGGGCGGGCAAGGGCAGTCGGGCAGCGGCAACACCATCGCCGCGCCCATCGCGAAGAAGGTCATGGAGGCGGTGCTGGGCAGATGAGACCGACGCAGGGTGTGACCTTCGGTGGCCGTTACGAGCTGGACTCTCGGATCGCGATCGGCGGCATGGGCGAGGTGTGGGAGGCGACCGACCACGTCATCGGCCGCACCGTCGCGATCAAGATCCTCAAAGACGAGTACATGGGCGACCCGGGCTTCCTCGAGCGCTTCCGCGCCGAAGCCCGCCATGCCGCGCTCGTGAATCACGAGGGCATCGCGAGCGTCTTCGACTACGGCGAGGAGAACGGCAGCGCCTTCCTCGTCATGGAGCTCGTGCCCGGCGAGGCCCTGTCGACGATCCTCGAGCGCGACGGGTCGCTGTCGACCGACAAGACGCTCGACGTGGTCGCTCAGACCTCCGCCGCACTGCAGGCAGCTCACGCGGCGGGACTCGTTCACCGCGACATCAAGCCCGGCAACCTTCTCATCACCCCGGACGGCCGGGTGAAGATCACCGACTTCGGCATCGCCCGCATCGCCGACCAGGTGCCGCTCACCGCCACCGGCCAGGTCATGGGCACGGTGCAGTACCTGTCGCCCGAGCAGGCGTCCGGCCACCCGGCATCCCCCGCGACCGACACGTACTCGCTCGGCATCGTCGCCTACGAGTGCCTCGCGGGCAAGCGCCCCTTCACCGGTGAGTCGCAGGTCGCCATCGCGATGGCGCAGATCAACGAGCAGCCCCCGCCGCTGCCGCCGACCGTGGCTGTGCCGGTGCAGAACCTCGTGATGGCGATGATCGCCAAGAAGCCCGAAGACCGCCCGGCGTCAGCCGCCGCTGTCGCGCGGGCTGCCACGGCCCTCAGGCGCGGCGACGTCGCCGCCGCCGCTGCCGCCGTGCCCGCCATCGCCGCCGGCTCGGCGGTCGGCGACGACATGACCCAGCTCCTCACGTCCGGTTCCGACACTTCGGCGGCGACGCGGGTGCTGCCCGCCGCGGCGGCGGTGCCGCTCGACGCCGACGGCGAGCCGATCGAGGGCGAGCAGACCGAGAAGAAGAAGCGCAGCCCGTGGACGTGGCCGCTGATCGCGCTGATCGTGCTGCTGCTTCTCGTGCTCGGCGGCACGATCTGGGCGCTGCTGGCGAATCAGGGCGGCGAGCCCGAGCCCACCCGATCGTCGACGTCGGCTTCCCCCTCGCCGTCGCGCACCCCGACCCCGACCGAGACGACCGAGACGCTCGTCGACGTCGGATCGCTCGGACTCATCGACAAGAGCTGCGACGAGGCTCGCGCGATCGTCGAGGGCGCCGACCTGGTGGCGAACTGCGTGACCGGCAACGCCGCCCCCACCGAGGCGCAGCAGGGGCTGGTGTACGAGGTGAACCCGACCGGACGCGTCGCACCCGGCACGACCATCAATCTCACCGCTTACGGTGCACAGATCGCGATGCCCGCGCCCGGCGCGCCGACCTTCAGCGCGGCGACGGTCGCCCCCGGCGGCACCATCCAGGTCAACTGGGGGCAGTACTCCTGCCCCGCGGGCGAAGGCTCGGTCAGCGCCTACAACCTCACCGCGACCAACGGCACGTTCGCCAACGGGCAGTCCACCTCCGCGTTCGGTCAGGCCGACCGCAGCGCACAGGTCACCGTCCCGAGCAACGCCACCGGCAACGTCACCGTCAGCTACACCGTCGACTGCACAGGCGGCCCGTCTCAGACGCGCACGTCGCCCGCCTCTCCCGAGGCGACGGCGACCATCCAGCCCGAAGACAACGGCGGTGACGGCGGCGAAGGCGGCGGCGGCGGCGACGGTGCCGGCGACGGCGAAGGCGGCGGGACGAACCCCTGACCCCGTGCGGAGCGGGCGGCCGTGACCGGCCGTCGGCCTCCGCTCGGATAGTCTGGCTGGAGATCCACGCAGGGAGTGACCGTGACAGCTGAGCCACGCGTGCTTTCGGGGCGCTATCGGATCGACGAGCCGATCGGCCGTGGCGGCATGGCCAGCGTCTATCGCGGCTACGACATCACCCTCGGCCGCGCCGTGGCGATCAAGATCCTCGACCGCGAACTCGCCAGCGACAACACCTTCCGCACCCGGTTCCGCCTCGAGGCTCAGGCGGCGTCCCGCATGGCGCACCCGACGATCGTGCGCGTCTACGACGCCGGCGAAGACACCGAAACGAATCCCGACGGCACGGTGCGCCCCGTCCCGTTCATCGTCATGGAGCTCGTCAAGGGCTCGCTGCTGAAAGACATCATCGCCGCCGGGCCGGTGCCGGTGACGGATGCCGTGCGCTACGTCGACGGGATCCTCGAGGCCCTCGAGTACTCGCACCGCGCCGGGGTGGTCCACCGTGACATCAAGCCGGGCAACGTGATGGTCACCGATGCCGGGCAGGTGAAGGTCATGGACTTCGGCATCGCGCGCGCGGTGTCGGACAGCTCTTCGACGGTCGCCGAGACCACTGCCATCCTCGGCACGGCGGCGTACTTCTCGCCGGAGCAGGCCAAGGGCGAGCCCGTCGACGCCCGCGCCGACCTGTACTCGGCCGGCGTGGTGCTGTACGAACTGCTCGCCGGGCGCCCGCCGTTCCGCGGCGAGTCGCCGGTCGCGGTCGCCTATCAGCACGTAAGCGAGGCACCCCTCCCGCCGTCCGAGATCAACGAGACGGTGCCCCGCTCGCTCGACGCGGTGGCGCTGCGCGCTCTCGCCAAGGACCCGTTCCAGCGGTATCAGGATGCCGCGAGCTTCCGCGAGGCGCTCGACGCGACCATCGACGGCCGATCACCGTCGAAGCGTCAGCTGGGCGCGCTCACCAGCGAGCTGTACGGGCCCAACCCGAAGCAGGCCGCCGAGACGGCGCGGTCGCTGCGACAGCTCAGCACCGACACCACCATGAAGCGGACGCAGGCGGGGCCGCCGGTCGCGTGGATCTGGGCGGGCGTCGGGCTGCTGGCTGTCCTGCTCATCTCGGTGCTCTTCTGGGTGCTGTCGATCGAGTCGCGCACCGACGTCCCGGCGAACGCCCGCATCGTGCCGGACGTCTCGGGCATGACGTACGACCGGGCGAACGCCGAGCTGCTCGACGCCGATCTGCTGGTCATCCGCGTCGACGAGCCCAACCCCGATGTCGCCGAGGGCAACGTCATCCGCACCGATCCCGAGGAAGGATCCTCGGTGAGCCCGGGCCAGGACATCACCGTCTACGTCTCGCTCGGACAGGAGATGGCCACCGTGCCCAGCCTCGAGGGCCTGGGGCAGGATGCCGCGGCGGCCGAGCTGAAGGCGGCAGGCCTCGAGCTGGGCAGCGTCACGCAGCGCAACGACCCCGCGCTGGCGGCCGGGACCGTCATCTCTGCGGATCAGGCGGCGAAGGCCTCGGTTCCGGTCGGCACGGTGGTGAATGTCGTGGTCGCGTCGGGGAAGGTCACGATCAACGACGTGCGCGGCTACACCGTCGAGGCGGCGCAGCGCGAACTGGAAGAGCTCGAGCTCACGGTGTCGACGCAGGAAGACCCGTCGTGCGCGGCATCCTCTCCTCCCACGGTGTCGACGCAGTCCCTGGCACCGGGCGACGTGCCGATCCATTCGCCGATCGTCCTCGGGTTCTGCTCCGGCACCTGAACCGGCTGAGCAACCCGGGTCAGCGCTCCGGCTCAGCGACGTGGACTGAGGGCCGCGCCGCGGGCCGCGGCATCAGTGAACCCCGCTCCGGCGAGCCAGTTGCCGAGAAGCCGGTGGCCGCCCTCGGTGAGCACGCTCTCGGGGTGGAACTGCACGCCGACGATGGGGAGCGTCCGATGCGCGACCCCCATGATCACCCCCGATGCGGTCGCCCCCGTCACGAGAAGCTCGTCGGGCAGGGTGTCGGGCACGATCGCGAGCGAGTGGTAGCGCGTAGCCGTGAAAGGGTCGGCGAGGCCGTCGTAGAGGGCGCTGCCGTCGTGGTGGACGAGCGACGTCATACCGTGCATCAGCTCGGGCGCCGTCGCCACGGTCGCGCCGAAGGCTTCGCCGATCGCCTGATGACCGAGGCAGACGCCGAGCAGCGGCATCCGCTTCGAAGCCGCCGCCCGGACGACGTCGATCGACGCTCCCGCGTCGGAAGGAGTGCCGGGACCGGGCGACACCAACACGGCGCGGTAGGGAGCGATGGCCGCAACGGGGTCGGTGACGGCGTCGGCCTCGACGAGGTCAGTGGCCACCCCCAGTTCGTGCAGATAGCCGACGAGGGTGTGGACGAAGCTGTCGTGGTTGTCCACCACGAGGACGGGCGCCGACGCCACGGGCGCGGAGCTCACGGCCGACTCATTCGACCGTGACCTCTTGCGGGTTCACGAACTGGCTGACCCACGGGAAGACGTAGAACGCGAGCCCGTAGAGCACCGCCGCCACGAGCACCACCAGGATCAGGACCCTCACCCACCACGGGCCGGGGAGCACATGCCACAACGCCGCGTACATCACGCGTTCCCTTCGGTGAGGGATGCCGGAGCCCCCGCCGACCGCGGCGTGAAGGACTCGAACACCCCGTAGGCCACGATGCGCTCCGTCATGGAGTACATCGGGCTGCAACTCGTCATCGTGATGTAGGCCGTGCCGGCGGGCACGTCGGTCTGCTGCGGGACGGGAAGGAGCACGTCGACCTGGTCGGGCCGCACGTACTCGAGCGTGCGGAACCGGTAGGTGTACCAGCCGTCAGGGGTCTCGACCACGATGGGGTCGCCGACGCGCAGCTCGGCGATGCGGTTGAACGGCTTGCCCCAGGTCGTGCGATGCGCGGCGACGGCGAAGTTGCCGGGCTCTCCCGGCATGCTCGTGCCGGGGTAGTGGCCGATGCCGATGGGATCGAGGGTGCGGGCGCGGCTGACGCCCCCCGCCATGGGCACGGCATAGTCCGAACCGAAACGGGGGATGTGCATGACACCGAACCGCTCCGCGTCGGAGGGCTCGGGACGGATGACGGGGTCCACGGCCGTCGGCTGCTCGGGCTCGTCGGGGTCGTTGGTGCTCGGGTACGCCTGCGCCCACTCCTGCGACAGCTGCTGCCCGGTGGCATTGCGCTCGGCGCCGTAGATGAGGTCGCCGACCCACAGCTGCCAGACGACGTAGAGCAGCACGATGACGCCCGCGGTGATGAGCAGTTCGCCCAGGACCCCGACCACCGTGGTGCGGCGACGGGGGCGTGCGGACGCGCCTCGGGTCGCGGCATCCCCCGTACCGCCGGCCAGCGCGTGCATCACACCGCGAGTTTAGCCAGCGCACGCTGGGGGCCGCCTGGCAGATAGACTTTCTGCCATGGCACGACCCGGCAGAGATGACGACCCGATCGTCGAGCGCGCAGAAGGCGAAGCGGCACCCAACCCGGTGTGGTTCAAGCCGATCATGATCGGCCTGATGCTGATCGGTCTCGTGTGGGTTCTGGTGTTCTACCTGAGCGGCATGCAGTACCCGATCCCGGGCATCGAGGGCTGGAACCTCGTTATCGGGTTCGGCATCGCCTTCCTCGGCTTCCTCATGACCACTCGCTGGCGCTGACCGCCCCGCACCCACTCTGAAAAGCCCCGGCCTTGCCGGGGCTTTTTCGCGTCCGGAGTTGTTAACAGGGTTCTTAACACCTGTGAATTACACACGTGTGATTCATCCCCACCTGTGGAGGGACCTGTGGATAACTCAGCCGAGCACGACGCCGGGCGCGGCGACCGGGACGAGCAGAAGCGCGACCAGTGCCGCGGCGACGACGGCGAGCAACGCGATCTGCAGACCTCGCTGCCGGGGCGACCGCGTGCGGGTGTAGATGAACGACACCAGCAGTCCGACGACCAGTCCGCCGACATGCGCCTGCCATGAGACGTTGAATCCCGGGACGAAGCCGATCACGAGGTTGATGCCGAGAACGATCGCGATGCCCCCGATGTTGGCGCCGATGTGCCGTCCGATCACGAGGAGCGCGCCGAAGAGGCCGAAGATGGCGCCGGATGCCCCGACCACCGGAGTTCCGAAAGACAAGATCACGACCGCGACCGAGCCGCCGAGCGCGCTCAGCAGGTAGAGGGTCAGGAAGCGCCACCGGCCGAGCAGAGGTTCGAGACTGCGGCCGATCATCAACAGCGCCAGCATGTTGAGAGCGAGGTGCACGAAGTTGCCGTGTACGAGCGACACGGTGAGCAGACGCCACGGCTCGAAAGCGCCGAACAACTGCGGGTACAGCAGCGGCGCGTAGAAGAGGAGTGCACTGCGGATCGTCTCGCCCACGCCGGGGATGAGGGTGACGAGGTACGCGAGCGCTGTGATCCCGATGATCGCGTACGTGACGAGCGGCCGGGTGTCGCCGATCGTCACGGCCTGCGGTCGCCGTGACCACCGACGCTCCGCCTTCCGCTGCGCGGGTGAGGCGGCCCTCTGCTGATCGGCGAGGCACTCCGGGCAGATCACGCCCACGGCCGCGGGGGTCTGGCACTCGGGGCAGATCGTGCGCAGGCAGCGCTGGCAGAGCACGAAGCTCTGCCGGTCGGGGTGCCGGTAGCAGAAGTTGTCGCGGTTGCGACTGAGGTCGTCGGTGGTCACGAAGGGGCGGGATGCCTAGGCCGACGTGATCGTGACCGACTGCAGCACGACGGGCTCGATGGGCCGGTCGCCCGCCGCCGTCGGCACCTCGCTGATCGTGTCGACCACGGCCTTCGACGCGTCGTCGGCGACCTCGCCGAAGATGGTGTGCTTGCCCTGCAGCCACTCGGGACCGCGACCGCCCTGGCCGGGAACCGTGATGAAGAACTGCGAGCCGTTGGTGCCCTCGGCCTGGCCGGTGATCGCGTTGCGGCGCAGACCGGCGTTCGCCATGGCGAGCTTGTAGGGCTCGGTGAACGTCAGCTCGGGGCTGATCTCGTCGTTGAACGTGTAGCCCGGACCCCCGACTCCCTGACCCAGCGGGTCGCCGCCCTGGATCATGAAGCCCGAGATGATGCGGTGGAAGATGACGTCCTTGTAGAGCGGCCCCTCGCCGGGCTGGCCGGTCGCGGGGTTCGTCCACGAGCCCGTGCCGTCGGCGAGTCCGATGAAGTTCTGGACCGTGCGGGGGGCGTGGTCTCCGAAGAGGTTGACGACGATGTCGCCGTAGTTGGTGTGGAAAGTGGCGACAGCGGTGGGAATCGGCATTGCTACATTCTTCCAGAGTTCTGTGCAACCCCTCCCGCGCCTCGGCAGGTCTGGCAAGATGGGTGGACCACGTCACCGCTCGATTGGGAGGACACCGTGAGCCTCAGCCGTAAGCGCAAGAAGGAACTCCGCAAGCTGCAGACCCAGGCGACGAGCCTGTGGGAGTCGCAGCAGGTCCTCGTCGGACAGGCCGCGAACGTCGCTCGCGAGGCCGGTCGCCAGCTGGGTCACCTCAACCGCGAGGAATTCCGTCCCCGCGTTCAGGCCGGGTACCAGACCTACGCCGCCCCGTACGTCGAGAAGGGCCGCAAGGTCGTCAACTCGACGGTCATCCCTGCAGCCGGTGCAGTCGTCGGGTCGGCGATGTCGGTGTGGGATGCCGCGAACGACACCCGCGCACGTCTGGCGTCGGGCAAGGGCATCAGCCTCCCGGCCGGCTGGGGAAAGCCGGCCCCCGAGCCCGTCAAGAAGGGCATCGGCGCCGGCGGTGTGATCGCGATCATCCTCGGCGTCGCCGCCGCCCTCGGGGTCCTGTACGCCGCATGGCAGACCTTGCGCGCCGACGACGAGCTCTGGGTGGCGGACGACCCGCTGCGCGCACCGGACGCCTGAGGTGACGCAGGCCGATCCCGCTCTCGAACGAGTGCGGGCCGCGGCATCCGCTCGTCATCTCGACATCGAGATCCGCGAGCGGCCCGCAGCGAAGAGCCTCGCTGAGGCCGCCGCGCTGCTGGGCATCGACCCGGCCGGGATCGTGAAGACCCTGGTGGTGAAGCGCAGCGACGACACCTTCCTCTTCGCTCTCGTTCCCGGCGATCGAGCCATCTCGTGGCCGAAGCTGCGCACCGTCGTAGGTGTGAACAAGCTGCAGCTGCCCGACGCGGACCGTGCGCTGGAGGCGACCGGCTATGAGCGTGGCACGATCGTCCCGATCGGCAGCTCTCACGACTGGCCGGTATTCGCCGATGAGCAGATCGTCGGCAAGCGCATCGCGATGGGTGCGGGCGCGCACGGCTACAGCCTGTTCGTCGACGCGGACGACCTGATCGCCGCGTACGGCGCAACCGTCGCCGACATCTCGCAGCCCACCGATTGACCCGACCGAGACGCCTCGATCGGGTCAGATCGCGCCGGCCATCTCGAGCGCGATGTCGACTAGCCTGACGCGCTGCAATTCGGGGACCTCTCGCAGCGGGAACCACTCGGCGCGGTCCGTGGAGCCGTCGATTTCGTTGCGCAGCCGCCCACCCGTCACTCGAGCGCGGTACACGATGCGCAGCGTGTGGAGCGGCTCGGTCGCTCCCGGCGTGAGCCGACGTCCCGCCGGGATGACACGGGAATGGATGCCGAGCAGCTGCCCGATCGCGACCTTGTAGCCCGTCTCCTCCCGCACTTCGCGGCGGACAGCGTGCTCGGGATCTTCGCCGGGCTCGAGGCCACCGCCCGGCATGGTCCACGCGGCGCGGCGACCCTCGTTCCAGTGCGCGAGCAACAGGCGGTCATCGTCGTCGATGATGACGGCATACGCCGCGACGCGAAGGTCCATGCTTCACCCTACCCATGCCGTCCCACCGCAGCCGGACAAGCGACGGCGGCCCGGCTTCCCCCAGAAGCCGGGCCGCCGCGTGGTGACCGTCACCCGTGCAGGACCATCAGGTCCTCCCGCGCCTCGCGGCGGGCGGCGCGGCGGTCGCGGTGGCGACCGATCGCGATGACGCCGGCGCCGATGCCGACCAGGCCGATGAACATCACCGCGATGTAGGTGGCGACCGATGCCCACCCTCCGGGACCGTGCGGGTCGAGGAAGGGGTACGGGTACCACCAGTCGGCCGCACCCGACGGGTCGGTGACCAGCTCGCCGCGGATCATCGTCATCGTCAGCCACGAGAGCGGGTAGACCGCGATGACCGGCAGACCCCACCAGGGCAGTCCCCGTCGCTTCGACGCGAAGAGCAGGTCGGCCAGGAAGTACAGCGGCAGCACCACGTGCAGCACCTCGATCGCATAGTTGTCGAGGAGTGCGATGCCGGCCGAGTCGGCCGCCGCGACCTCGGAGGGCACCCCGCGCAGCAGCACGTTGTACACGACCCCGAGGAGCAGCATCGGCCCGGTCACGATGGCCAGAGCCAGCTCGATCGTCAGCGGTTCGCGCTGGGCATCCGGGTGCATCCGGGCCCAGGTGGAAGCCGCGAACAGGGCCGCGACCGCCAGCATCGTCGTCACGATCGTGAACATGCTGAAGTAGTTGGCGAGAACGAGCTCGAGGCTCTGCCCTTGCCGAGTCGCACGGTCTACGTTGACGACGTAGCCTGCGGTGACCGCCGAGATCCCCAACCCGGCGGCAATGGATCTCATCGCTGTCCAGTGCATGATTTCCCTCCCAGTGATCGACATCCGTCTTCGGTGTCGGTGAGGAAGGTTTAGCGCCGTCCGTGCCGCGTTTGCAGGGATTCTGTCGTCGAGAAGAGAGCCGGATGCCTCGGCAAACGCGGTCCTTTGTATGAGACCTACACACTGTCCACCGTATGGGGGACGTTTTTGACAAACGCTTACATTCCGGGCCGGGAATCGCTTATGGAAGCGAAAGGACCGACCCTACGGGGCCGGTCCTTTTGACGATGTGGAGCCTAGGAGACTCCGTCGCCTGCGCTGCGCTCCGGCTCCTCCTCGAATCGCAGATCCTGAAGATCGCGAAAAGGACCGACCCTACGGGGCCGGTCCTTTTCACGATGTGGAGCCTAGGAGATTCGAACTCCTGACATCCTGCTTGCAAAGCAGGCGCTCTACCAACTGAGCTAAGGCCCCGAAGGGGGTATGTCGGTGGGGCTACCAGGACTTGAACCTGGGACCTCTTCATTATCAGTGAAGCGCTCTAACCGCCTGAGCTATAGCCCCGTCTCGATCGACGCTTCCGCGCCGATCAACCTCCAAGACTTTACCTGACGCTCGCCCTTTTCACGAATCCAGCGACGCGCGAAGGGCGACGCATCCGTCAGTTGGAGGTGAAGCCGACCAGTAGCCCGCCCGTGACCTTCACGGCCAGGTTGTAGATGCCGGCCAGCACGGCGCCGAGCACCGTCACGACCACGAGGTTCAGGATCGCGACGATCGCCGAGAACGCCAGCACCTGCGGCAGGCTGACGAACTGCGACAGCAGGATCGTGCCGTCGGTGAAGTTCCCGAAGAACTCGTCGGCCTGCGAGATGAGACCCGTGGTCTGCACCACCAGGAACACCAGCACGAACGAGACGACCGTGACCACGGCGAGCGCGATCGCCGCGAGGAACGACAGCTTGACGGCCGACCAGAAGTCGACGTACACCAGGCGCAGGCGCACCTGCTTCGCGCTCGTCTTGTGGCTGGACTTCTTGGCGAGCTTGTCGGCTACCGTGCTCATGCGTCAGTACTTTCCTCGGGGGTCTCGGGAGAGGATTCGGCGGTGCCGTTCTCGTCGGCGGCCTCTGCCTCTTCGGCCAGGCCACGCTCTCCGTTCCGCGCGATCGCGATGATGCGATCCTCGTCGGCGGCGCGGGCGAACACGACTCCCATGGTGTCGCGGCCCTTGGCGGGCACCTCGGCCACGGCAGAGCGTACCACCTTGCCGCTGGCAAGAACCACCAAGACCTCGTCGTCCGCCGAGACGATCAGCCCGCCCGCCAGATCGCCGCGATCCTCGCTCAGCCGGGCCACCTTGATGCCCAGGCCACCGCGGCTCTGACCGCGGTACTGCTCGACCGCCGTCCGCTTGGCGTAGCCGCCCTCGGTCACGACGAAGACGAATCCGTCGTCACGGACCACCGAGGCCGACAGCAGGCTGTCGCGCCCACGGAACGACATGCCCTTGACGCCCTCGGTCGCGCGTCCCATCGGCCGCAGTGCCTCATCGGACGCCGTGAAGCGCAGCGACATCCCGTGCCGGCTGATCAGGAGGATGTCGTCGCCCTCATCGACGAGCAGCGCACTGACCAGCTCGTCCTCCTCGCGCAGGCGGATCGCGATGACCCCGCCCTGCCGATTGGTGTCGTAATCGGTGAGGCGGGTCTTCTTCACGAGCCCGCCGCGCGTGGCCAGGACGAGGTATGTCGCGACGTTGTAGTCGCGGATGTCGAGGATCTGGGCGATCTCCTCGTCGGGCTGCAGCGCGAGCAGGTTGGCGACATGCTGACCCTTCGCGTCGCGGCCGGCCTCAGGCACCTCGTACGCCTTCGCGCGGTAGACGCGGCCCTTCGTGCTGAAGAACAGCAGCCAGTGATGGGTGGTCGTGACGAAGAAGTGCTCGACGACGTCGTCGGCCCGCAGCTGCGCGCCCTTCACCCCGCGGCCGCCGCGATGCTGTGAGCGGTAGTTGTCGCTGCGGGTGCGCTTGATGTACCCGTCGCGGGTGACGGTGACCACCATCTCCTCTTCGGGGATGAGGTCTTCGATCGACATGTCGCCGTCGAACCCCTGCAGGATCTGGGTGCGGCGGTCGTCGCCGAACCGCTCGACGATGGCGGTGAGCTCGTCGCGGATGATGGTCCGCTGACGCTCCGGCTTCACGAGGATGTCGTTCAGGTCGGCGATCTGGGCCTCGAGTTCGGCCGCCTCGTCGATGATCTTCTGGCGCTCCAGTGCGGCCAGGCGGCGCAGCTGCATCGCGAGGATCGCGTCTGCCTGCACATCGTCGATCTCGAGGAGGTCCTTCAGGCCCTCGCGGGCGTCGTCCACGGTAGGCGAACGCCGGATCAGCGCGATGACCTCGTCGAGCGCGTCGAGCGCCTTGAGGTAGCCGCGCAGGATGTGCATGCGTTCCTCGGCCTTGCGCAGCCGGTAGCGCGTGCGACGCACGATGACGTCGATCTGGTGGTCGATCCAGTACGAGATGAAGCCGTCGAGCGGCAGAGTCCGGGGCACGCCGTCGACGATCGCGAGCATGTTCGCGCCGAAGTTCTCCTGCAGCTGCGTGTGCTTGTACAGGTTGTTCAGCACGACCTTGGCGACGGCATCCCGTTTCAGCACGATCACGAGACGCTGTCCCGTGCGGCCGGAGGTCTCGTCGCGGATGTCGGCGATGCCGGTGATCTTGCCGTCGCGAGCGAGATCGCTGATCTTCACCGCGACGTTGTCGGGGTTCACCTGGTACGGCAGCTCGGTGATCACCAGGCACGTGCGTCCCTGGATCTCTTCGACGTTGACGACGGCACGCATCGTGATCGAGCCGCGGCCGGTGCGGTAGGCCTCCTTGATGCCGCGGGTGCCGAGGATCTGCGCCTTCGTCGGGAAGTCGGGCCCGGGGATGCGCTCCATGAGCGCCTCGAGCAGCTCTTCGCGCGAGGCATCCGGGTTGTCGAGAGCCCACAGGGCACCGGATGCCACTTCCCGCAGGTTGTGCGGCGGGATGTTGGTGGCCATGCCGACCGCGATGCCGACCGAGCCGTTGACGAGGAGGTTCGGGAAGCGGGCCGGAAGGACCGTCGGCTCCTGCGTCTGGCCGTCGTAGTTGTCTTGGAAGTCGACGGTCTCCTCTTCGATGTCGCGCACCATCTCGAGCGCGAGCGGAGCCATCTTCGTCTCGGTGTACCGCGGGGCCGCCGCGCCCTGGTTGCCGGGCGAACCGAAGTTGCCCTGGCCGAGCGCGAGCGGGTAGCGCAGCGCCCACGGCTGGACGAGTCGAACGAGGGCGTCGTAGATCGGGGCGTCGCCGTGCGGGTGGTACTGGCCCATCACCTCGCCGACCACGCGCGAGCACTTCGAGAACGACTTGTCGGGGCGGAAGCCGCCGTCGTACATGCCGTAGATCACGCGGCGATGGACGGGCTTGAGACCGTCGCGCACGTCGGGCAGCGCGCGCCCGACGATCACGCTCATCGCATAGTCGAGGTACGAGCGCTGCATCTCGAGCTGCAGGTCGACCTGGTCGATCTTGCCGTGCTCGTGGTACGGGGCGGGGCGTTCTTCGTCAGCCATGTCGGTGCTTTCGGTGATCGACGTCCGGCGCGGAGGACCGGGTCATCGAGGTCGGATCAGATGTCGAGGAAGCGCACGTCTTTGGCGTTGCGCTGGATGAACCCGCGTCGGGATTCGACGTCTTCGCCCATGAGGATCGTGAAGATCTCGTCCGCGGCGGCCGCGTCGTCGATGGTCACCTGCTTGAGCGTGCGCGTCTGGGGGTCCATCGTGGTCTCCCACAGCTCGTGGTCGTTCATCTCGCCGAGACCCTTGTATCGCTGGATGCCGTTGTCTTTCGGGATGCGGCGGCCCTGCGCGGCCCCTTCGGCCAGAAGCGCGTCGCGCTCACGGTCGGAGTAGGCGTACTCGTGCGGCGAGTTCGACCACTTCAGGCGATACAGCGGCGGCTGCGCGAGGTAGACGAAGCCGGCTTCGATCAGGCCGCGCATGTAGCGGAACAGCAGCGTGAGCAGCAGCGTCGTGATGTGCTGGCCGTCCACGTCGGCATCGGCCATGAGCACGATCTTGTGATAGCGCGCCTTGTCGATGTCGAAGTCTTCGCCGATGCCCGTGCCGAACGCCTGGATCATGGCCTGGACTTCCTTGTTGCCCAGGGCGCGGTCGAGGCGTGCGCGCTCGACGTTCAGGATCTTGCCGCGCAGGGCGAGGATGGCCTGGGTGTGCGGGTCGCGGCCCTGCACGGCCGAACCGCCGGCCGAGTCGCCCTCGACGAGGAAGATCTCGCTGATCGACGGGTCTTTGCTGGTGCAGTCCTTGAGCTTGTCGGGCATCGCGGCCGACTCGAACACGCTCTTGCGCCGCGCGGTCTCGCGGGCCTTCCGGGCGGCGAGGCGAGCCGTGGCCGCGTCGATCGCCTTGCGGATCACGTTCTTCGCCTGCACCGGGTTGCGGTCGAGCCAGTCGGCGAGCTGGTCGCCGACGACCTTCTGCACGAACGCCTTCGCCTCGGTGTTGCCGAGCTTGGTCTTGGTCTGGCCCTCGAACTGCGGCTCAGACAGCTTGACCGAGATCACCGCGGTCAGCCCCTCGCGGATGTCTTCGCCGGTGAGGTTGTCGTCCTTCTCCTTGAGCAGGTTCTGCGCCCGCGCGTACGCGTTGATCCGCGTCGTGAGCGCCGCACGGAAGCCCTCTTCGTGCGTGCCGCCCTCGTGCGTGTTGATGGTGTTCGCGAAGGTGAAGACGTTCTCGGTGTAGCTCGTGGTCCACTGCATGGCCAGTTCGAGCGAGATGTGGCGAACGGTGTCTTCGGATTCGATCTCGATGATCTCGTCGTTGACGACCTCGGCCTTGCGCACCTTGTTGAGGTATTCGACGTAGTCGACGAGTCCGCGCTCGTAGTAGAAGTCGTCGTGCGGCTGCCGCTCTTCGCTGCCGCCGTCCTCGGTGTCGACGACGTACGTCGAGTCGGGACGCTCGTCGCTCAGGGTGATGCGCAGTCCCTTGTTGAGGAACGCGGTCTGCTGGAATCGCGTCCGCAGCGTGTCGTAGTCGAAGTGGACGGTCTCGAAGATCGTGTCGTCGGGCCAGAACTGGATCGTCGTGCCGGTCTCGTCGGTCGCCTCCTCCTTCGCGAGGGGAGCCTGCGGCACGCCGCCGTCGCGGTAGGACTGCCGCCATGCGTGACCCTGGCGCCTGACCTCGACCTCGAGCCGCGTCGACAGCGCGTTCACGACCGACGAGCCGACGCCGTGCAGACCGCCTGACACGGCATAGCCGCCTCCGCCGAACTTGCCGCCGGCGTGCAGGACGGTGAGGACGACCTCGACCGTCGACTTGCCCTCGGTGCGGTGCATGTCGACGGGGATGCCGCGGCCGTTGTCGACGACGCGGATGCCGCCGTCGCGCATGATCGTGACGTTGATCGTGTCGCAGTATCCGGCCAGCGCCTCGTCGACCGAGTTGTCGACGATCTCGTAGACCAGGTGGTGGAGGCCGCGCTCACCGGTCGAGCCGATGTACATGCCGGGCCGCTTGCGAACGGCCTCGAGCCCCTCCAGCACCTGGATGGCGTCGGCCCCGTATTCGCTGGGAACCGATTCGACGGGTCGCGATTCGGGTTCCTCGGAAACGCTCTCAGGGGTATCGGACGTCATGAGTCAGGGCGCTCCACATCGGTAGGCGGGGGTACTGACAGTCTATCAACCAACGACCGCCCGAGCCGCCTCTGCGCCTCTGTGGCGCGCGGAAATGACCTCGGACGATATCTGACGTGGCTCAGCCGTAGGTATCGCGCGGACCACGCCCTGGAATCGTTCTGGGACCCCATTTCCAAGAGGGGACGTCCGGTCCTATGAAGCGGATGACGTCGACCCCCGCTTCGGGGAACCGGCGAACGATCTCCGAGAGGATGTGCGCGCGCATCAGCTGCAGCTGCTTCGCCCACGCCGTCGAATCCGCCTGGACCGTGAGAGTGCCCTCCGAGAACGCGACCGGGCGGGTGTGCCGCGCGGTGTCTTCGCCGGCGACGTCCGACCAGGCCCGCACGACGTCTTCGCGCGCAAGTTCCTTGTCCCAGCCCGCCTCCCGGGTCAGCTGCGCGAGCACGTCGCCCATTCCCCTCGGGTCGCGCCCCGGCGTGAACGGCTCGTTCTCGTCGTCGTCCGTGCGTCGCCGGCGCTTGCGGAACGACCGGGCCGAGGGCTCGAGCCCGCGCAGACGCAGATAGGTAGCGATCGTCTCGGGAACCGCGGGGTCGGATGCCGCACCCTCCGTCGCCGCGCCGGGCTCAGGCATCCGTCGCCTCCAGGATGGTGCCGGCCTCGACGCGCACGATGCGCGCACGCAGCCCGGCGGGGACATCCTCCTCCACCGCGGCCGTGACCACCACCTGCTCGTAGTCGGACGCCAGGAGCGCGAGCCGCGCCCGCCGGTCGGCGTCGAGCTCGGCGAACACGTCGTCGAGGATCAGCACCGGGTCGCCCAGGCGCGACTCGGCGCGCAGCAGCTCGGCCGACGCCAGGCGCAGTGCGAGCGCGACCGACCACGACTCGCCGTGCGACGCGTAGCCCTTCACGGGCAGGCCGCGCACGCGGAGGACCAGGTCGTCGCGGTGCGGGCCGACGAGAGTGAGTCCCCGATCGAGCTCGGCCGCCCGGCGCTCGGCCAGCGATTGGCGGAAGAGGTCGGCGATGCGGCGCGCGGATCCCTCGGACTCGGGCGCCGAGTCCCCCTCTTCGGGATCGGCACCCGACACCGACAGCGCCCACTGCGCCTCGGGCCGATGGTCGGCGCCGGCAATGGCCGAATACGCGGCGGCGAGCGGCGCGGCCAGATCGTCGGCGAGCGCGAGCCGCGCCTCGATCACCTCGGTTCCGAGCGCGACGAGCTTGTCGTCCCAGACATCGAGCGTGGTGAGGGCGTCGCCCCGGATGCCTCGTGCCTTCGCCGACTTCAGCAGCGCGGTGCGCTGCTTCAGCACCCGCTCGTAGTCGGCGAGCACGCCGGCCATGCGCGGGGCCCGCTGCACGAGGAGCTGGTCGGCGAACCGGCGGCGCGCTGACGGGTCGCCGCGGACGATCTGCAGGTCTTCGGGCGCGAAGAGAACGACCTGGGCGTAGCGAGGCAGCTCGGCCGGCTTGACCGGGGCCCCGTTGACCCGCGCCTTGTTGGAACCCTGGCGGTTGAGCTGCACCTCGAGCAGTACGTGTCGCTCACCGTGCGCCAGCCGCGCCCGGACGATCGCCGAGTCGGCGCCGTCGCGCACCATCGGCGCGTCGTTGGACACGCGGTGCGAGCCGAGGGTGGCGAAGAACCCGATCGCCTCGGCGAGATTCGTCTTGCCCTGTCCGTTGCGACCGACGAAGACGTTCGGACCGGGACCGAGCGTCACATCGGCGACCGCATAGTTGCGGAAGTCGACGAGACTCAGCTGCTCCACGATCACTGGTCAAGCCTAATCAGCGGCGGCGACAGGCCCGGCCGGTGCCGGCCGCCGGCCCTGCAGCGTCAGCGCAGGAGCAGGTTCGGCTGCAGCAGGTAGCGGAACGAGTCCGAACCGGCCCGGTCGACCGAGGTCTGCGGGGTGATGAGCACCGGGCTGAGCTTGTTGGCGTTCTCGCTCGACGTGAAGGTGATGCGCACGAACTCGCTCTTCACCGCGCCGAGGGACTCGAGCAGGTACTGCGGGTTGAGTCCGAGGGTGACGTCCTCGCCGACCAGATTGGCGTCGACGGACTCGGTCGCCCGAGCCTGCTCGGTGCCCGAGGCATCCATCGACACGCTGTCGGTGGTGAAGGTGAAGCGCAGCGGGGCCGACCGGTCGAGGACGAGCGACACGCGGCGCACCGCCTCGGCGAGCTCAGCCGTGTTCACGACCGCGTGGTGCTCGGTCGCCTCGGGGAAGAGACGGCGGACCGGAGGGAAGTTGCCCTTGATGAGCAGCGACGTCACCGTCTTGTTGCCGGCGGTGAAGGCGATGATCTCGCGGTCGCCCGAACCGGAGAACGCGATCGAGATGTCGCCGCCGTGGGCGAAGGTCTTGCCGACTTCGGTGAGCGTGCGCGCCGGAACGAGGGCCGTCGTCGTGTCGTCGGTCGCCGTGCCCCCGCCGTCGAACGGGATCTCGCGGAGCGCGACTCGGTAGCGGTCGGTCGCCACCAGGCTCAGCGCGGTGCCCGCGACCTCGAGCTGCACGCCGGTGAGCACCGGCGTCACGTCGTCGCGCGACGCGGCGAAGGCCACCTGGGCGATCGCGGTCGCGAAGTCGTCGGCCGGAACCAGGCCCGAGTCCCCCGTGACCTCCGGGATCGCGGGGTACTCCTGCACCGGCATCGACGCCAGGGTGAAGCGCGCCGAGCCGCAGGTGAGCAGGATGCCGCCGTCGTCGTCGACCTCGACCTGGATGGGGGCGTTCGGCAGCCGGCTGGCGATGTCGGACAGAAGTCGTCCGTGAACCAGGATCGTGCCCGGGTCGTCGACCGTCGCCTCGATGGTGGTGCGCGCGGATGCCTCGTAGTCGAACGCCGCCAGTGAGAGTCCTTCTTCGCTCGCCTCGATCAGCACACCGGCGAGGATCGGCTGAGGGTTGCGCTGCGGCAGGAGCTTGACCACGAACGACACGGCCTCGCTGAACACATCGCGGTTGACGTGGAACTTCACGAATGCTCCCTCGACTGCTGGCTGGGGGTTCTCATGCTAGTGCCAGGTCGTTCCGATGCTAGTGCCGGAGTGCGAGGCATCCGGTCCACCACTCTTTCCACCGTCAAGGTGATCGGAGCGGGTTTCATCAAAGAGATTCTTGTCATGGTGTTAACCGCTGTGGAATCTGTGGACAAGTCGGCCGACGCCAGGCGGGACACCGGAATCACACGCGTGTGAGATGTGGAACGGCTGCGGATGACGCGTCGGAGAGATTCGGCGTCGGGCGCGCACCATCCCCATGCATCCACAGGTCTGCACGCTCCGCCCACAGTGTTTCCGCAGGCCGCCAGAGTTATCCACAGGTTTTCCACACTGTGAAGAACCGGATCATGGCGTGACGCGGGGGCCGGTGTCAAGCACTTTTTGCGGCATATGACCGCGGGCGACATCAGCGGCCGTTGCGGCCCAGCTGGGTGGTGATCTCGGACACCTGGTTGTAGATCGAGCGCCGCTCTTTCATGAGGTCGCTGATCTTCTTGTAGGCGTACATCACGGTGGTGTGATCGCGGTTGCCGAAGAGCTGGCCGATCTTGGGAAGGGACAGGCTCGTGCGCTCCCGGCACAGGTACATCGCGATCTGCCGTGCCGTCGCGACCGACTGCGACCTGCTCGACCCGTACAGGTCGTCGACGGTCAGCTTGAAGTACTGCGCCGTCGCCGTGATGATGTCGGTCGGCGAGATCACGTTCGCGTCGTCCTGGTCGACGATGTCTCGCAGCACTGTCTGAGCGAGCGACATGTCGAGCGTGGAACGGTTGAGGCTCGCGAATGCCGAGACGCGGATGAGAGCGCCCTCCAGCTCGCGGATGTTCGACGACACCACCGTGGCGATGTACTCGAGGACCTCGTCGGGGATGTGCAGACGCTCGCTCTGCGCCTTCTTGCGAAGGATCGCGATGCGGGTCTCGAGGTCGGGCGCCTGGACGTCGGTGATCAGGCCCCATTCGAAGCGGCTGCGCATGCGGTCTTCGAAACCGGTCAGGTGCTTCGGAGGCACGTCGCTCGTGATCACGACCTGCTTGTCGTGGTCGTGCAGGGTGTTGAAGGTGTGGAAGAACGCCTCCTGGGTCTCGGCGCGACCCTGCAGGAACTGGATGTCGTCGATGAGCAGGATGTCGACGTCGCGGTATCGCGCCTGGAACGCCGAACCCCGGTTGTTGGCGATCGAGTTGATGAAGTCGTTCGTGAACTCCTCGCTCGACACGTACCGCACTCGGATGCCGGCGTACAGGCTGAGCGCGTAATCGCCGATCGCGTGGAGGAGGTGGGTCTTGCCCAGCCCGGAGTCGCCGTAGATGAACAGTGGGTTGTACGCCTTGGCCGGAGCCTCCGCCACGGCGACCGCGGCCGCGTGCGCGAAGCGGTTGGACTGACCGATGACGAAGTTGTCGAAGGTGTACTTCGGATTGAGGCGGGTGTCGCTGCGCGGCGCCGGGGTGGAAGCATCCGACGACTCCTCACGCGGCGGACGGACCACGGCCGCCGGGCCGGGGGCGGGGGCGGATGCCGCGGAGACATCCGCCTGCACCGCGATGGGCGCGGTGAGATGCGCGTCGACGAGGTCGGGGTTGACCACCACGCGGAACGTGTCGGCACGCTGCGGTTCGTCCTGCTCGACGCGTGCGAGGGCCTCCATGATCGGGGTGCGCATGCGCTTGGTGAACTGCGCGGCCGTCAGGTCGTTGGGCACATCGAGGTAGAGCGTTCCGCCCATCACGCCCTGCGGTACGGCAAGGCTCAGGAACCCGTGCAGCTGAGGCGTCACCCGCTCGTCGACGGAGAGCTCGTCGAGCACGCGGGACCAGACCGGGACATCTGGAATTTCGTGCGGTGGCATGGCCCCCCCGGGGTCGTCGATCGTTCCACCGGAGGGCCGCGGGAAAGGCCCGCCGGGGCCTGTGGATAACTGCCCGAGCCACGCTAGTCAGCGGGCGTCTCCGGAGCAAACTCCACTGTAGATCCGGCAGGTGTGTCGTTGCCAGGACGGATGCCTCGGCCCGTGGATAATGCCTGTCGCACTCCGCTCGGTTTGAGTTCTCAGGCGGCTCGGCGTACCCTAAATCGGTTGACTTATGCCTTCACGGCAGTCCCCCTGTACGAGCGTCCCCGGTCTCAGAGTCCCGGTGACACCTGATCCGGAAGTGATCCCATGAGCAAGCGCACTTTCCAGCCCAACAACCGCCGCCGCGCCAAGAAGCACGGCTTCCGCGCCCGCATGCGCACCCGCGCCGGTCGTGCCATCCTCTCGGCTCGCCGCGCCAAGGGGCGCACCGAGCTCTCGGCCTGAATCCGAGCGGTGCTCGCGAGGCCGAACCGACTCACCCGCGGAGCGGAATACAAGGCCGTTGTCCGTCGGGGTCGTCGGTGCGCCGGGGCGCACACCGTGACCTATCTGAAACCCGCCGTGGCCGATGGCCCGGCGCGTTTCGGTTTCATCGTGAGCCGCCAGGTCGGCGGGGCGGTCGTGCGCAACACCGTCCGTCGTCGCCTCAAGGCGCTGTGCGCCGAAGCGCTGCCGACGGTGGCGGCCGGCAGTGAGATCGTGATCCGGGCCCTCCCGAGCGCGGGGACGGCTCCCTTCGGTGAGCTCCGTGCCGACCTCGAGCGCTGCCTGGCCAGAGGTGCCGCATGAGCGTCCTTCCCGCCTACGCCCTCGGCGACGCCCGGCTCGAGGCATCCGACCTCCTCAGATCCGTGCCGCTGCTCCCCCGTAATGCCGTGCTCGCTCTGCTGCACGGATACCGGGCAACGATCTCGCACACGTACGGCGACGTCTGCAAGTACTACCCCTCGTGCTCCGCGTACGCGGTCGGCGCCGTCCAGCAGCACGGTGTGGTGAAGGGCGCGGCGCTCACGGCGGCGCGTCTGGCTCGCTGCCACCCCTGGGCTGCCGGCGGCGTCGACGACGTCCCCGCGCATTCGCACTTCCGGCACGCACTGACCCCGCACGGGTTCGTGGTGCCGTCCTCCACTGGAAAGGACTGATCCTCCGCATGGATCTCTTGCTGGCCTCCACTCCCACACCCGCGGCGTCCACCGGCGGTGGGTTCGACCTCATCGGGATCATCCTGTGGCCGCTGAAGTGGGCGGTCGAGGCCGTGCTGGTCGCCTGGCACTGGCTGTTCACCTGGATGGGGCTTCCGCCCGCGGCAGGTCTCACGTGGGTGCTGTCGATCGTGGGCCTGGTGATCGTCGTCCGCTCGGCTCTGATCCCTCTCTTCGTCCGGCAGATCAAGAGCCAGCGCAAGATGATGGAAATCGCCCCTGAACTGCGAAAAGTTCAGGAGAAGTACAAGGGGAAGCGCGACCAGCTCTCGCGGGAGGCGATGAGCCGCGAGACCATGGCGCTGTACAAGAAGCACGGCACCACTCCGGTGTCGAGCTGTCTTCCCCTGCTGGTGCAGATGCCGATCTTCTTCGCGCTCTTCAGCGTGCTGAACGACGTCACACGCCACTATCAGGCCGGCATCGGCGGGGTCGGTCTGCTGAACGCAGAGCTGACCGCCGAGTTCTACAACGCCAAGCTGTTCGGCGTCGCTTCGCTGCACGAGACGCTGATCCAGGCGATCGAGACGAACAACACCGCGGCGATCGCGATTCTCGCGACCCTGGTCGTGCTGATGATCGCGTCGCAGTTCTTCACGCAGCTCCAGATCATCTCGAAGAACCTGTCCCCCGAGGCGAAGACCGGTCAGGCCTACCAGATGCAGAAGATCATGCTCTGGGTCCTGCCTTTCGCATTCGTCTTCTCGGGCGTCTTCTTCCCGCTCGGCGTCGTCATCTACTGGTTCGTGTCGAACCTCTGGACCATGGGTCAGCAGTTCCTCGTGATCCGCGAAATGCCCACGCCGGGCTCCGAGGCGGCGAAGGCCCGCGAGGAGCGACTGGCGCGCAAGGGGAAGGCGATCGACTCATCGGGCAAGGTCGTCCCGATGGAGAAGTACCTCGCCGAGCAGCAGCGGCTCTACGAAGAGGCCGAGAAGGCCCGCGCCGCGGCACCGAAGCGCCAGCAGCCCGTCAGCAAGCAGCGCGCCAAGAAGCAGGCGCAGAAGCAGCCCCCGAGCCCCAAGAGCGCTGATCAGTCCGGCGCCGGCGGCGCGGCATCCTGACCCCCTCTCCCGTCACGCGAGGACACCATGACCAGCACTCCTGACTACGCCCCTGTCGACACGGCGCGAGGCGACCGTGAACCCGCTTCCGTCGAGCAGCTCGAGGAGGAGGGGGATGTCGCGGCGGACTTCCTGGAAGGCCTGCTCGACATCGCCGACATCGATGGCGACCTCGACCTGGATGTCCGCGGCGGTCGCGCGTATGTGTCGGTCGAGGCGCCCGAGGGCGGTTCGGTCGACCTGATCGCGCACCCGGATACCGTTCAGGCGTTGCAGGAGCTGACCCGGATCGCGGTGCAGAACCGCACGGGCCGCTTCTCTCGGCTGATTCTCGACGTGGGCGGATCACGCGACACCCGTCAGCGCCAACTGGCGACACTCGTCGACCGCGCGATCGACCGTCTCGAAGAGGGCGCGTCGCAGGCGTCCCTCCCTGCGATGTCGAGCTACGAGCGCAAGTTGGTGCACGACATTGTTGCGGAGCGGGGCTTCGTTTCGGAGTCGTACGGCGAGGGCGCCGACCGCCACACCGTCATCCGCCGCGCCTGACTCCGTTTCACGTGAAACATCGAGCGGTGAAGGCGGCGGAAGTCCATGGTTGACGTCGAGTCTGAGCCCGAGGCTGCGGCGCAGGTCTTCGGCGAACGCATCGGGCTGGCGCGACAGTTCACCGCAGCTCTGGCGCAGCACGGTGAGGAGCGCGGGCTGATCGGGCCGTTGGAGCCGCCTCGGCTGTGGTCGCGGCATGTCCTCAATAGCGCCATCATCGCGCCGCTCTTCCCCGCCGGCCGAGTCGGCGACGTCGGTTCGGGAGCGGGTCTTCCGGGTATCGTGCTGGCGATCGCGCGGCCGGACGTGCACTGGACGCTCATTGAGCCGATGGAGCGCCGGGTGGCGTGGCTCAACGAGCAGGTCGATGAGCTGGGTCTCGACAACGTCGACGTTCTTCGAGCTCGGGCGGAAGAGTGGAAGGCGGGGCCGGTGCTCGACGCAGTGACCGCTCGTGCGGTGAGCGCGCTGCGTACGTTGATCCCCCTGACGGCGCCCCTCGTGCGAGATGGCGGTGAGCTGATCCTGCTCAAGGGGGCCAGCGCAGCCAACGAGATCGACGCGGCCGAGAAGCAGTTGCGGAAGTACCGCGTCACGCAGGCGCGTGTTGAGGTCGTCGGTGAGGGCGTTCTCGACGAGCCGTCGCGCGTCATCCGCGCAACCGTCCGCTGACGTCTGCCAACCGTCCAGCGCCGCACCCCGCGCTGATCGAGTAGCGCGTAGCGCGTATCGAGATCCCGTCCGTCGACCTGCGCAGCCCCCGCTGATCGAGTAGCACGCAGCGCTTATCGAGATCTCGTCCATCACCATGTGAACTCCGCCGATCGAGTAGCGCGCAGCGCGTATCGAGATCGGGCGTCCTCTGAGCGCAGCCCCAACCTTCTCCCCCGCCCCGGATGCTCGCCATCGATCCACAGAACGCCGGCGACCGTCCCCCGCCCCAGCTGCCGCCAGGCAGAGTCGTGGGATGGCGTACATGTACATCCTCGAGTGCTCCGACCGTTCGCTTTACGTCGGAAGCCCAAGAAATCTCGAGCACCGCCTAGCGCAGCACGGCGACGGAGAGGGTGCGATCTATACCCGATCGCGTCTTCCCGTGCGCCTTCTCTACTTTGAACGGTTTGACCGAGTAGACGACGCCTATCGGCGCGAGAAGCAAGTTCAGGGCTGGGGTCGCGCCAAGCGGTTGGCTCTCATCAAAGGACAAGGAGAACGTCTTTCGTCACTGAGTCGCAAGAGGTTCTCGAAGCCAGATGTTTCACGTGAAACGACCGAGCGCGACTGACTGCCTGCGCAGCTCGGCTCATAACCCCATAAGGACCGTATGTTTCACGTGAAACGCTCACGACGGGGCGTCTTTGACCCGTGGGCGGAAAGCGCCGTCGAGTAGCGCGGAGCGCGTACCGAGACCCGGGAGTGGGGGGGCGGTCTCGATACGGGGGCTTCGCCGCCTCCCCGACCGGCGGGGGTGGCGTCTTGGCGCCGGTCGGGGAGCGCGGAGCCCGTATCGAGACCCCTGGGGATGCGGGGGTGTGGTGTGTCGCCGGTCGGGGAGCGCGGAGCGCGGATCGAGACCCGGGAGTGGGGGGGCGGTCTCGATACGGGGGCTTCGCCGCCTCCCCGACCGGCGAGGGTGGCGTCTTGGCGCCGGTCGGGGAGCGCGAAGCGCGTATCGAGACCCCTGGGGATGCGGGGGTGTGGTGTGTCGCCGGTCGGGGAGCGCGGAGCGCGGATCGAGACCCGGGGCTCGGTGGGGTCTCGTTACGGAGGCTTCGCCGCCTGCTCGACCGGCGGGTTGGTGTGGGGGTGCCGGTCGGGGAGCGCGGAGCGCGTATGGAGACCCGGTGATTCGGGGTGGTCTCGATACGGCGGCTTTGCCGCCTACTCGACCGGCGGGTGGGGTGTGGGCACAGGGGTCTCGGTACGGCGGCTTCACCGCCTACTCGACCGGCGGGGGTGGTGTGATCTGCCGGTCGAGTAGCGCGAAGCGCGTATCGAGACCCAGCATCCGGGGGGCGCTCTCGACACGGTGGCTTCGGCGCCTCCCCGACCTGCGGAGCGGGGGATGGGGGAGGGGCGGGATAGAGTGGGAGGCGTTGTTGCTCGGCGCGCGAAAGGGAGAGTGTTTCACGTGAAACAGCCCGACGAGACGGATGCCGCAGCATCCTTTTCGTTCGACGACACCCCCCTCGCCCGAGAACTGGCCGACCTCTCCGCGCGCCGCCGCGTTCTCGAGAACACCGAAGTCGCCCTGAGCGGCCGGACTCGAGTGCTGACCGTGTCGAATCAGAAGGGTGGCGTCGGAAAGACGACGACCGCCGTGAACACTGCGGCCGCTCTCGCTTCAGTCGGCGCTCGCGTGCTCGTGATCGACCTCGACCCGCAGGGCAACGCCTCGACAGCGCTCGGCGTTCCGCACACCGCCGACACGCCGAGCGTGTACGACGTGCTGATCGACGAGTTCCCGCTCGCAGACATCGTGCAGACGAGCCCTGAGTCCCCGAATCTGCTCTGCGCGCCGAGCACGATCCACCTCGCCGGCGCCGAGATCGAGTTGGTCTCGCAGGTCGCCCGCGAGCACCGGCTGCGCACCGCCCTCGAGGAATACCTCGCCACCACGCAAGAGCGCATCGACTTCGTGCTCATCGACTGCCCCCCGTCGCTGGGGTTGCTGACCATCAATGCGTTCACCGCGGCAGGCGAGCTGCTCATCCCTATTCAGTGCGAGTACTACGCTCTCGAAGGGCTCAGCCAGCTTCTCGGCACGGTGCGGATGATCCAGAAGCACCTCAATCCCGCGCTCACCCTGTCGACGATCCTCCTGACGATGTACGACGGCCGCACGCGCCTCGCGCAGCAGGTCGCCGACGAAGTTCGTCAGCACTTCCGCAACGAAGTGCTCGACACCGTCATCCCCCGATCCGTGCGCGTCTCGGAGGCGCCGAGCTTCGGCCAGACTGTCATCGCCTACGATGGGCAGTCCGCGGGGGCCGTGGCGTACCGCGAGGCCGCCATCGAGATCATCCGCCGCGACGGCACCGTCACGGACGCCGACGCATCGACAACCGAAGGGAACGCCTGATGGCCAAGCGCACAGGCCTGGGACGCGGAATCGGGGCTCTCATCCCCACGACGGAAGTGGCCGACGAACGGCCCACCGACGTCTTCTTCCCGAGGGCGGTGGTCACCGAAGAGACGCCCGCAACCGAGGAGCCGGCGCCGGACGACCTCGTCGAGGTGCCGGGAGCCCGCCTGACGCACATTGACCCGCACTCCATCGTCCCCAACCCCCGCCAGCCGCGCACCCACTTCAATCCTGAAGACCTCGCGGAACTGGTCCACAGCGTTCGCGAGTTCGGTGTGCTGCAGCCCGTGGTCGTGCGCGCCAATGACGACGGACAGTACGAGCTCATCATGGGGGAGCGCCGCACGCGGGCCGCCCGCGAGGCGGGGCTGACGTCGATTCCGGCGATCGTCCGCGAGACCGCAGACGAGCATCTCCTCCGTGATGCCCTGCTCGAGAACCTCCACCGATCCGAGCTGAACCCTCTCGAAGAGGCGTCCGCCTACCAGCAGCTGCTCGAGGACTTCGGCATCACACAAGAGGAACTCGCCAGCAGGATCGGCCGCTCCCGCCCGCAGATCAGCAACACCATCCGGCTTCTCAAGCTGCCCGTCCCGGTGCAGCAGCGGGTCGCCGCCGGGGTTCTCACCGCGGGTCACGCACGCGCCATCCTGTCGCTCGACACCCCCGAAGCGATGCAGCGTCTCGCCGACAAGATCGTCAACGAAGACCTCTCGGTGCGAGCCGCCGAAGCCGCCGCCAAGATGACGGATGCTTCGCCCACCCGCGCCCCGAAACCGCAGGCCGGATCCCGCCGAGCGCACCTGGACGAAGTCGCGGAACGCCTCGGCGACCGGCTGAACACGCGTGTCCGCATCTCCCTGACCGCCAGAAAGGGCCAGGTCAGCATAGATTTCGCGAGTATCCAGGACCTCAACCGCATCCTCGGCGAACTGGGCGAAACCGAATACGGCGCGGGAGCCGCATAGGGCATCTGTAGACGCGAACGCTGATTGGTGCCTTCGCGCCGCCCCTCACTGCGGTAGCGCTGAGACTGCCGATCCATCACCCTTGAACGCCTCAATCGCCTGACGCTTCCAGCCACCGCAAGACCCGGCGGATTAATCCGAACCTCCGGGCCAGCAAAACACCGCCCGTCCCGAACAACGCTGTCGCGGCGAGGAAAACGATGCTCGTCGCAAGACTCCAGGTGCCGCCGAGGATTTGCATCACTTTCACCGGCGAAGGTCCCAACTCAAAGATCCCGATGAAGCCAAGGCTGAGGGCGATGAGAGCGGCGCATACGCTGCTCTTCAAGGTGTCGGCCCGAATGCAGCAGATAAGGACTATGACGAGACTCGCCACCGCAACACCCAAGAGCAGCGCCATCATGATCAACGCGAGGAGCTCCATCATCGCTAGAGCGCCGCTCGGAGCAGGCTCATACAGCTTCCGATACCCAGGAGATCCCCGAGCATCGAAAGACCCACTGAGACGAACGAAGACAGTGCGAGACGTTGGGTGGAACTGAGGTACTTGCCAACGCGCCCCTCGATAAACCCCCTCGCGGCCTTGTGAATCGAGGCGAGTAGAGCCTTGGCGCCTCCGATCTTCTGGACGATCCTGGCGACCGTGGAGCTCTTTCGGACCAGGCTGTTGATCTTGGTGACTGCGTAAGCCAGTTTGGCCGCTCCAAAGACGAAGGTCGCAACGTTTGCGGCACATGTGGCTGCGGTCCACACCCACCAAGACCAGTGCGGGTCGATAGTGATGGGATACTCAGCGTTCCGGGTGTCGACTACTTGCGTGAGAGCATTTCCGGATAGTTCGTACCTCGTCGGCAACTCTGCGCCGTTGGCATCGACTGCCCAGGGAGTTGCGATCGTGGCGATGGTGTGAGTCTCCATTACCGAGTTGGTCGCCGCCGGAGCGATGGCCTCGAGCGCTTCGACTTGCGCCGGAGTGAGGTCATTCAGGCTCTCCAGATCGCCGACGACCGAGGCAACCTCCCGGTCCAGGCGTTCCTCCTCCCCAGCGCGGACTCTCTGCACCTCTACCTCGTCGGTAACTCGGATGGAACCATCGGCCTGCGGAAGAAGCTCCGCAGTCGCAGGCAGGTCGAACGCGAAAGAAACGCGATCGCCTGCGTCCTCGTCTGCGAGCACAGCCAAGATCTGCGCACCGTCAAGCGTTGCCCGTGTCACCAGGTCTGTGTCGGGAAGGACGCTGGTTTGAACGGCGACGCCGGCCACGATGGCGGGCTCGCCGGCTGCGCCGGCCTCTCCGGCGATGCCGACGCCGACCTGAACGCCGTCACCGGACGAGAGAAGGACGGAACCGTCGTTGGTCAACGAAACCGCAGGCACCGCGGCCCCTGTAGTCGACAAGACAGTATCCAACGGAACTGCCGACTCGGCCGACGCTGCCTCAACCAACGCGGCAGCCGCGACGGCATCGCCGGCCTCGTACTCTCGGGCAACGTCAGCAATCGCCTCGCGATCGCCTGATGGACCGCTCGTCGAACCGTCGTCCTCCACAGGGGAGCCCGGTGGCCGTACTGCAACCGGGAGCGGAGTGGACGCCTCGGCGGCCGTGCCTCCCGAGATCGCTAGGGAGACCGCCAGCGTCATCGCAATCATGCCTCGTCCGGTCGAAAGTATGTTCTTCACTTCAGATCCCTTCGAACGCATCTGAGACGTCAGTATTTCAGAACTACAACAGACGCCGCGTCCGCCAAACGGGGGACGCGCTCGGTTCGACCGCACCTCACACCACGAGCGCGGATCGCGGCCCTTCGCCGCCCACTCGGCGTACCCTTGATAGGTGCCGACAGAAGACAGGACTCCGCGCCGCCGCGCCAGTCTCGAGCTTCTGCGCGCCGAGGCATCCGATGAATTGGCCGTGATCATCGCCGAGCGGCTTCGAGCGGGCGAAGACCCGTGGGACTTCATGGAGGACCTGCCGACGGTCGATGAACTCGTCGTCTTCACCCTGCGCGCCGAGAACATCGAAGCCAACGGCGGGTCCCGCCCCAGCGCCGCTCGGCACTACCGTGTCCTGCGGCAGATCGCCCTCGACTACCCGCAGCTCACCCGCGCGGTCTGGCGTCTGCTCGGCGACGCGAACACGCACCGCCGCTGGGACGCCACCGTGCGTGCGGACGCGTCCTGACCCGACGGAACTGACCCGTTCCCACGGCATGCCGCGGTAGGCATGGAAAAATCCCCTGACCCGGGCACGAAACCCAGGTCAGGGGATGGAGGAGTCAGGGCTGACTCAGCCGATGTAGGGCGCGAGGTCCTTCTCGAGCGCGAACTTCGGCTTGGCGCCGATGATCGTCGTCTCGACCTCGCCCTTGTTGAAGACCTTCATCGCCGGAATCGACGTGATCTGGTACTTCATCGCGAGATCGGGGTTCTCATCGACGTTCAGCTTGAGGATCGTGATCTTGTCGGGGTGCTCCGACTGGATCTCGTCCAGAACGGGTGCGACCATGCGGCACGGTCCACACCACGCGGCCCAGAAGTCCACGAGCACGGGTCCCTCGGCCTGGAGCACGTCCTGCTCCCACGTGGCAGAGGTCGTCGCCTTGGCGGTCATGTTTTCTCCTTCGATGCGAAGCTGTCAGTGGGTCCAACGCCGAGCATGCGCGAGATGTTCCGGCGTTCAGGACTTGCTCAGGCGGCGCTGACCTCGGGCAGGCCCTCGATCTGGTCGCCGACCTGGTCGGGCGCGCCGGCCTCGCCGATCGACGCGAGGTAGTGCTCGACGTCGAGGGCGGCCACCGTTCCGCTTCCGGCCGCGGTGACGGCCTGGCGGTAGGTGGGGTCGATCACGTCACCGGCAGCGAACACGCCGGGCACGGACGTGCGCGAGGAGCGACCGTCGACCCAGATCGTGCCCTCGGGGGTGAGGTCGAGCTTGCCGTGGACGAGGTGCGTGCGAGGGTCGTTGCCGATCGCGACGAACAGGCCGTCCACCGCGAGCTCGCTGCGGCTGCCGTCGACCGTGTTCTCGAGCACGAGTCCCGTGACGGCCTCGTCGCCGAGCACGTCGACGACCTCGCTGTTCCACACGAACTCGATCTTCTCGTTGGCGAACGCCCGCTCCTGCATGATCTTCGAGGCGCGAAGCTCGTTGCGACGGTGGATCACGTAGACCTTCGACGCGAACTTGGTGAGGAACGTCGCTTCCTCCATCGCCGAATCGCCGCCTCCGACGACCGCGATGACGCGCTCGCGGAAGAAGAACCCGTCGCAGGTGGCGCAGTACGAGACGCCGCGGCCCGAGAGGCGCTCTTCGCCTTCGATGCCGATCTTGCGATGGGCGGAACCGGTCGCGTAGACGATCGAGCGCGCCTCATACTCCTTGCCGCTGCCCAAGGTGACCTTCTTGACGTCACCCTCGAGGTCGAGCGACACGACGTCGTCGTACAGCACCTCGGTGCCGAACCTCTCGGCCTGCTCCTGCATCTTGGTCATGAGGTCGGGGCCCTGGATGCCCTCGGGGAAACCGGGGAAGTTCTCGACGTCGGTGGTGGTCATCAGGTCGCCGCCGGCCTCGACGGAGCTCGCGACGACGAGCGGCTCGAGGTTGGCCCGCGCCGCGTAGATCGCGGCGGTGTAACCCGCGGGACCGGATCCGATGATGATGACGTGACGCACGTGCGCCCCCTTCTGTCTCAGGGCTTGATGACCCCGGATGCTTCAACACATGGTAACCGCGCGGCATTCCGTTGAGCGGGTCTGCGTCGGCCCGCCGACGTCAGCGGCGGCCGGGCAGCAACCGGCGCGCCAGCGAGGTCGCCGCCGACAGCTCGGGGACGCGGAACACCGCGAGCAGCGCGCCGTACACGACCAGCACGACCGCCCCGATGATCGCCGCACCGAGCGCCCCGAGGAACTTGTCGGACACCGTCCAGCCGTCCACTCCGCCGAGCAGCTGGAACACCACCCATCCCGCAGCCGCGGCGGGTACCGCCGCGACCGCGAAGAGCGCCAGCGCGCCCAGCCACCGCCGCACCCGCAGAGCGCCCACCTTTCGGCGGAGCAGCCAGGTCGCGAGCACCACCTGCACGATGCTGGCGAACGACTGGCCGAGTGCGACGGCAGCCGCCAGCCGCGAGACCGGCAGCACCTCCGCGGCGACCGCCCACTGGGCGGCGAGGGCCGTCGCGACCACGAGCGTGCACTGCACCAGGGTGAACCAGAACGGCGTGCGGGTGTCGTCGTAGACGTAGAAGGTGCGCTGTACGACGAACAGCACCGCGAGGGGCACGAGGGCGAGCAGGTAGCACAGCAGCACTTCGGCGGCGGCGACGGCCTCGGTCCGGCTGCCGGTGAAGATGCGCGACGCCGGCACGGCGGCCACGGCGAGGGCGGCGGTGGCGGCGACGACGAAGAGACCCAGGATCCGGATGCTGCGCCCCACGTCGACACGGACGTCGTCGTGACGTCCGGCGCCGGCGTGCTCGCTGAGCTGCGTGAAGTAGGGGGTCCCGATCGACAGGACGATGATCGAGTAGGGGAGCATGAACAGCAGCCACGCGTTCTGCGACACGAGGATGCCGGCGTCTCCCTCGGGCGTCGATGACAGCACGCGCGACTGGATCACCCCCGCGCCCTGCCCGGCCAGGACCATGAGGAACGTCCAGCCGGCGAGCCGCCCGATCTGTCCCAGGCCGACGCCGCGCCAGCCGAAGTCCGGCCGCACGTGCAGGCCCGTTCTGCGCCAGAAGAGGAACAGGATGCCGGTCTGGACGACGATGCCGAGGGTCGCGGTGCCGGCGAGCAGCGCGATCATCTCGGGCGTCCAGTCCGTGCCGGTGCGCCCGGGGCCGAAGAGCCAGATGAAGACGAGGAAGCCGGCGATCGACACGACGTTGTTGGCGATCGGCGCCCACGTGTACGGACCGTAGACCCGCCGCGCGTTGAGGGACTCGCCGACCAGCGCGAACAGGCCGTAGAACAGGATCTGCGGCAGGCACCAGTAGGCGAAGGCGGTCGCGAGGGCCAGCTGCTCGGGGGTGAAGTTGGGCGCGTACAGGCCGACCAGCCAGGGCGCCGCGACGGTCGCCACGACGGCGGTGGCGAGCAGCACCACCGTGCCGAGCGTGAACAGCTTCGAGACGAAGGCGCGGCCGCCGTCGTCGTGCGCGGCCGCCCGGACGATCTGCGGCACGACCACGGCGCTGAGCAGGCCGGTGGAGATGATGGCGTAGATGTTGTTCGGCAGCTGGTTGGCGACAGCGAACGCGTTGCCCGCCGAGGTGGTCGCACCGACCGCCCACACGAGCACGGCGGCGCGCAGGAAGCCGGTCAGCCGCGACGCGATCGTGCCCGCGCCGATGAGCAGGCTCGCGCGGCCCACGCTCACGGCTCGCCTCCGCGGTCGGCCGACGGGTCGGAGCCCGCGGGGGTCGAGGCATCCGTCTCCCCGGTGTCCTCGATGGATGCCCCGGACCGCCGGCGCGCCCGGAGGCGGAGCACGGTGCGCACCACCCCGAGCAGCAGAAGGCCGCCCACCACGACGCCGAGGATCGCGAGACCGACCGACTCCCATTCGGCGCGCACGGCGACGTCGACGGACTGCGGCTCGCCGATGGCGACGCTCGCTCGGCTGCGGAGCTGCAGCCCGAGCGTGACGTCGCCGTTGCCCACACGGGCCTGCACCGGCACTTCGACGCGGCTGTTGCTCGCGGGCTGTGCGACGAGCGGGTTGGCGCGCTGCACGTCGAGTCGCAGATTGTCGGGGGTGACGTACAGCACGAGGTTGACCGGGTACGGCAGGTCGTTGCGCACCCAGAAGCGGAGCCCCACGTTGGCGCCGTACAGGTTGATGGGTGCGCTCGGCACCAGCCCCACCGAGTCGAGCGTGCCGCGCGTCGCCGCACGGTGGTCGACGATCGCGGCGGTCCACGAGGTGTCGTCGGGCAGCCAGCCGTTGCCCAGCAGCTGCAGGATCTCGGCGCGCTCCGGTCCTGTCAGCAGCGACGGATCGTCGAGGATGGTCGCGAACCGGGCGAGCTCGCCCTCCTCCTCGAGGAGCGTCGACGTCACCTCGGCGCGCGCGGGCTGAGCGGCGGCCTCGCCGAGCTGCACCTCGCCCACGCTCGAGTTGATCAGGCCGCCGAGGGTGAACGGGGTGACGCCGGGAGCGTCGGTCGCGGCCCCGATCGTCGCGCCGATCGCGACCCGCGACCGGTCGGGATCGCGGCCCAGGGTCACCAGCAGCGGCGCACCGCCCGTCTCAGCGGCGGCGAACGAGAGGTACGCGGTCGCCTCGGCGAGGGCGGCACCCCGCAGGGAGGTGGCTTCGAGACCGGATGCCTCGGCCAGCGCGGCCGAGACCTCGGCGTCGAGCACCAGCACCGGGGACTCCCCGGCGGCGCCGTTCGCGGGGACGGTCTGACCCGCCGCGCCCGCCGACGTGCTCGCCGACGAGATCACCGTCGTGCCGGCTTCGTCGTCGGTGCGGACCCGCGACAGGCGCTCGACGACCTCGGTGCCGGCGGTCCCCTCGACGGGCCAGAAGATGCCCGGGCGCGCGTTGGGCCCGATGTCGAGGAGTGCCGGCAGCGACGGCAGCGCCGGAGCGGCATCCTCGTCGCCCTCGGCCGGGGGTGAGGGCGACGGCGTCGGCTCGGGGCCGGGCGTCGGCTCAGCCGCGAAGTCCTCGGGGTTCATGTACGCCGTCAGCGACGTGGGCACGAGCGGTGCCGACAGGCCGGATTCGAGCTGGGCCGACACGTCGGCGTCGCCGAACTGCAGCGCGAAGCGAGAGTTCGGGAGCGATTCGAGCCGCTCCAGCCACTCGGTGGCGGTGGCCGGTGCCGCCGTGCCGAGCACGCGGATCGACGCAGGCACGGCGGGGTCGACGGCGAGGATCGCCGGTGTGCCCTCGACGCCGTCGAGCTGCGCGGTCAGTGCGCCGTCCGGGGCGGTGAGCGCCGTGAGCTGATCGGCGGTGAGGAGCCCCTCGGTGAGCGCGCCCGCCGTGACGGGGACGAGCACGCCGACGCCGATCTCGTCGGCCCCGGCCCGCGGCACGACGATCGCGCTCGTGGCCGTGACCGGCCCCGACGGCCCTTCATACGTGGCCTTCAGGGGGTATACGCCGGGCGTCAGTCCTTCGAGCGCCGGATCCTCGGCTTCGACACGCGCCGGCGTGACCCGGAAGTCTCCGGCGGGAACCGGCTCGAGGGCGGCCGTCGCGACCGGCTCGGTGGTCACGCCCGAGGTGTCGCCGTCGAGCCAGGCGGTGAGCGCCGTGCGGCTGGCAAGAGGGGATCGGCCCAGCGAGACGGTCGCCGAGGTCGCGGGCGTGGACGTCGCGGTCTCGTTCTGCAGCGTCAGCGACACGGCCAGAGCGGTGCCGGCCGGGACGACGCCGTTCGAGATCGGGGCGAGCGTGAACGCCGTGGTGCCCGGCGCGATCTGCGGCGTGGGCGTCGGCGTCGGAGTCGGCGACGGTGTCGTGGTGTCGGCGAGCGCCGGCAGACCGGGGGTCGCGAGGACCGTCACGAGGGCCAGCAGCGCCGCGGCCACGCGCGGGGCGCGGCGGCGGGCGGGCTTTCCCGGGTGGGTCACGGTCATGGGGTGTGGTTCGCTCCTGTGCGATGTCCGGACCGCACGATCGAGTGCGATTCTACGGTTCGAGCCTCAGAGGTTCCGGTACAGGGCGCCGCGCGGCGACGCACGGTTGAATGGGTTCGTGCTCCCCGAACCCGACCCGGCGCTCTGCCGCGACCTCGCCGCCGACCTGCGTGACGCGGGCTTCACCGCCGAGGCCGTCCGCGGCGCGTGGGGCGGCGCCGCCGACGACGCCATCGCGCGCGGCCTCCGGTCGCCGGCTGCCCGCGCACTCGGCGACCGTCGCGACCCGCTCGCCGTGCTCGGCCGGCTGCTGGTGCTCGGGATGCCGGAGGCCGAGGCATCCGTCGATGCAGCCCTCCCCCGCACCGGCGCCGCAGGCCTCGCCGCCCTCGGACTCGTCGCCGTCTCGCAGGGCCGAGCGGTGCCGACCGCGCTCGTGCGCCCGCAGTCGTACGCCGACGCCGACGGCACCGGCCAATGGTGGATCGCGAGCGACCTCGACGAAGCGGCACTGGGCGGGCCACTCCCCGAAGACCACGTCCTCGGCGTCGGCGGCGCCTCGCTGACGCTGGCGTCGCTGCAACTGCCGACCCCCGCGCGTCGCGGTCTCGACATCGGCGCGGGGTGCGGCATCCAGGCCCTGCGCGCCCGGCGGAGCGTCGAATCGGTGACCGCGACCGACATCTCGCCCCGCGCCCTCGCGTTCACGCGGCTCAACGCACTGCTGAACGGCGTCGACGGCGTCGAGACGCGGCTCGGCAGTCTCTTCGAGCCGGTCGCGGGCGAACGGTACGACCGGGTCGTGTCGAACCCGCCGTTCGTGATCACGCCGCGCGTGGACGGCGTGCCCGTGTACGAGTACCGCGACGGCGGCAGGGAGGGCGACGACGTCGTCGCCGAGTTCGTCCGCGGCGTCGGCGCGCACCTCGAACCCGGCGGCGTCGCACAGCTGCTGGGCAACTGGGAGACCCGGGCCGGGCAGGACGGCCTCGACCGCGTGCGTTCCTGGGTCGAGTCGTCACCGGTCCCGCTCGATGCGTGGGTCGTCGAGCGGGAGGCGCTCGACCCGCTCTCGTACGCCGAGCTCTGGGTGCGCGACGGCGGCACCCTCGCCGGCAGCACGGGCTTCGCACGGCTCGTGGACGCGTGGCTCGACGACTTCACCGCGCGGCAGGTCACCAAGGTCGGGTTCGGATACATCCTGCTGCGCCGTCCGGCTACCGGCACCCCCACGCTGCGGCGGTTCGAGCGCTTGCACCAGGCGCTCGCCGGAGACAGCCTGGGCGGCCACCTCGCCGACGCGCTCGCCGTCCACGACCGGCTCTCGGTGCTCGACGACGCGGGGGTTGCGGCATCCGTCTTCGTCGTCGCCCCCGACGTCACCGAGGCCCGCCATCACGTGCCCGGCCAGGAGGACCCGACGGTCATCGAGCTGCGGCAGGGCGGCGGGTTCGGGCGCGCGCTCGCGGTCGACCCCGGCCTCGCCGCCCTCGTCGGCGCGTGCGACGGCGACCTCCCCGCCGGGGTGCTGATCGACGCGATCGCCGAGCTGCTCGGGGCGGATGCGGCCGCCCTGCGCGCCGATCTCCTCCCCCGCGTGCGCGAACTGGCCTTCACCGGGTTCCTGCGTCCGGCCTGAGCACGCCCAGGCTTCCCCGCTCGCTCGAGCGCTTGACGCGATCTCGCGTGAAACGGCGGGGACGAAACGGGCTCTCCGGCCCGCTGACCGCCGCGGGCAGGGCATCCGTCCCCGCGGTTTCACCCATCGGGCCGCGTCCGTCGTCGCAGAGTGGCCTCGGTAGGCTCGATGCATGCTCAACATGGCCGAGGGCATCGCGCGCCTCGGCGCGCTCGCCGAGTCACCCGTCGTCGCCACCCTGGCCGACGCGTTCGCCGCGGCGGGCCACGACCTCGCCATCGTCGGCGGGCCCGTCCGCGACGCGCTGCTCGGCCGCCCGACCAACGACCTCGACTTCACGACCGACGCGCGGCCCGACGACATCCTCCGCATCGTGAAGCCGGTCAGCTCGGCGCAGTGGGACATCGGCCGCGCCTTCGGCACGATCGGAGCCAAGGTGGCCGGCGAGCAGGTCGAGATCACCACGTACCGGGCTGACAGCTACGACGGCGTGACCCGCAAGCCCACGGTCGAGTTCGGCGACACGCTCGAGGCAGACCTCGGGCGGCGCGACTTCACGGTCAACGCGATGGCGCTCCGCGTGCCCGCCCGCACGCTGGTCGACCCCACCGGCGGCATCGAAGACCTGGTGGCGCGGCGGCTGCGCACGCCGACCGACCCGGCCGTCAGCTTCGGCGACGATCCGCTCCGGATGCTGCGTGCCGCCCGGTTCTCGTCGCAGCTCGAGTTCGACGTCGAGCCGGCGACCGTGCAGGCGATCGCCGACCTGCGGGCGACGCTGTCGATCGTCAGCCCGGAGCGCATCCAGGCCGAGCTGGTGCGCCTGCTCGCCACCGACGACCCGGTGCGCGGCATCCGCCTTCTCGTCGAGACCGGGCTGATCGAGGAGTTCCTCCCCGAGATCCCCGCGCTCCGGCTCGAGGTCGATGAGCACCACCACCACAAAGACGTCTACGAGCACTCGCTCACGGTGCTGCGGCAGGCGATCGACCTCGAGAAGAAGAGGCATCCGGATGCCTCGCCCGACGTTCCGCTGCGACTCGCGGCGCTGCTGCACGACATCGGCAAGCCGGCGACCCGCAAGCTCGAGCCGGGCGGCGGGGTCACCTTCTACCACCACGACATCAAGGGCGCGCGGATGGCTCGCAAGCGCCTGCAAGCGCTGCGGTTCGACTCCGACACGACCGGCGTGGTGGCCCGCCTGATCGAGCTGCACCTGCGGTTCTTCGGATACGCCGAGGGCGCGTGGACGGATGCCGCGGTGCGCCGGTACGTGCGCGACGCCGGCGACGAGCTCGAGCGGCTGCACATCCTGACCCGCGCCGACGTCACCACGCGCAACGCGAAGAAGGCCGGACGCCTCGCCCGGGCGTACGACGACATCGAGCGTCGCATCGCGGAGCTCGCCGCCCAGGAGCAGCTCGACGCCATGCGGCCCGAGCTCGACGGCAACCGCATCCAGGAGGTGCTCGGGATCGGCCCGGGGCGCGAGGTCGGCGACGCGTACCGCTTCCTGCTCGACCTGCGACTCGACGAGGGCATCGTCGGCGAACAGGAGGCCGAGCGGCGGCTGAAGGAGTGGTGGGCCGCGCGCGGCTGATCCGGCACGTTCGACCCGCCCGGTGACGGATCGACGCCTCTACACTGGACGCACGCTCCCCGACGTCGATCGGAGCCGCATGACATCGCCGTGGTCGTCCCGGCGCGAGGTGTCGCCCGAGACCTCGCGGCTGCTGATCGAGCGCGCGCACGAAGAGCTGCTCGCCGGGAACGCGGCCGATCGCCGGCTCGCCGATGTGCGGCAGCTGGTGCGGGACTCCTGGCGCCGGTCGCTCGAGAGCCTCGCGGGCGCCGAGTCGCTTCCGCCGCTCGACCTCGACGCGGATTCGCTCGCCGAGTACCGGCGCAGTCATCCGCTCGTCGGCGTGATCGACATGGTGCGGGGGCTGCTCCTTCCCGGCGGACCCGACGAGTCCGGCGTCATCGTCGCGGTCGGAGACGAGGCCGGCAGGCTGCTCTGGGTGGACGGCGATCGGCGCGTGCGCGCCCTCACCGGCGACATGGGCTTCGTCGAAGGGGCGAACTGGTCCGAAGCCGCGGTCGGCACGTCCGCGCCCGGCACCGCCATCGCACTGGACCGTTCCGTGCAGATCCGTGAGGCGGAACACTTCAACCGCCTCGTCCAGCCGTGGTCGTGCACCGCGGCTCCCGTCCACGACCCGGAGACGCGCCGCCTCATCGGGGTGATCGACGTCACCGGCGGAGTCGAGGCGGCGTCGCCTCAGGCGCAGCTGCTGGTCGACGCCACCGCCCGAGCCATCGAGGGCGAGCTGCTCGTCGCACGCCTGCGGGCCCGCGCCGAGCCGGTGGCGCCGCCGCGCCGGGCCTCGCGACGCGTTGAGGCCACCAGGGCCACCCTTCGCGTTCTCGGTCGTGACCGGGGGCAGCTCGAGGTGGCGGGTTCGGGAGTCGAGACGGTCTCGGAGCTCGCTCCCCGGCATGCCGAGCTGCTGCTGATGCTGGCCCTCCACCGCCAGGGCCTCTCGGCGGAGCGCCTCGGCGAGCTGGTCTACGGCGAACCGGACGCGTCGGTGACGCTGCGCGCCGAGATGGTGCGGTTGCGGAAGGTGCTGGAGAGGACCGCGCCTGCTCTCGTCCCCTCGTCGCGCCCGTACCGGCTCGGGGTGGAGGTGGAGACCGATGCCCAGCAGCTCCTGTCGCTCCTCGACCGCGGTGCCCACCGCGTCGCCCTCGCCGCCTATCGCGGCGACGTCCTGCCCGACTCGGTCGCACCGGGCGTCGAGGAGTTCCGGGAGACGGTGCGTTCGGCGCTCCGCGAGGCGCTGATGGCCGAGGCATCCGTCGACGTCCTGCTCGCGTTCGCGGAGACGGATGCCGCCGCCGACGACCTCGAGCTGCTCAGACTCTGCCTCTCCCTCCTGCCGGCGCGGTCGCCTCGGCGTGCGGGTCTGGTCGCGCGGATCGAGCGCCTCGAGACCGACGCCTGACGGGCGTCCGGAGGCGGTCGCAACGTCTTGCAACGTTCCGCGTCCTACCGTCGACCCACGCGACGACGACCGTCGCGAACGCGTCGAAGGAGACCACCATGACCATCGTCGAAGAAGGCGTCTCGAGCGTCTACGCCGCCCCGGGCCAGCGGGGTTCGGTCGCCGCCTACCGCCCCCGCTACGGCCACTACATCGGCGGCGAGTGGGTCGATCCCATCAAGGGCCAGTACTTCGAGAACATCTCGCCGGTCAACGGCAAGCCGTTCACGGAGGTCGGGCGCGGCACGTCCGAAGACATCGACCGCGCGGTCGACGTGGCATGGCGGGCGTTCGACAGCTGGAAGCGCACCACCCCCGCCGAGCGCGCGGTGATCCTCAACAAGATCGCCGATCGCATCGAGCAGAACCTCGAGCAGATCGCCGTCGCCGAGACGTGGGAGAACGGCAAGCCGGTGCGCGAGACGCTGGCCGCCGACATCCCTCTCGCGATCGACCACTTCCGCTACTTCGCGGGCGTGCTGCGGGCGCAGGAGGGCTCGCTCAGCCAGCTCGACGAAGACACGGTCGCCTATCACTTCCACGAACCGCTCGGCGTCGTCGGTCAGATCATCCCGTGGAACTTCCCGATCCTGATGGCGACGTGGAAGCTCGCGCCGGCGCTGGCCGCGGGCAACTGCGTCGTGCTCAAGCCCGCCGAGCAGACTCCCGCGTCGATCCTCTTCCTCTTCGACATCATCGGCGACCTGCTGCCGGCGGGCGTCGTCAACATCGTCAACGGGTTCGGCATCGAGGCGGGAGCGCCGCTCGCCCAGCACAAGCGCATCCGGAAGGTCGCGTTCACGGGCGAGACGACCACCGGCCGGCTGATCATGCAGTACGCCTCGCAGAACCTGATCCCCGTGACCCTGGAGCTCGGCGGCAAGAGCGCCAACGTCTTCTTCGAGGACGTCGCTCGTGCCACCGACGACGCGTACTACGACAAGGCGCTCGAGGGCTTCACCTTCTTCGCACTGAACCAGGGCGAAGTGTGCACCTGTCCGTCGCGCGCCCTGATCCAGCGGTCGATCTACGACCGGTTCCTCGGCGACGGCCTCGAGCGCGTGGGGAAGATCGTGCAGGGGAACCCGCTCGATCCGGCGACGATGATCGGCGCTCAGGCGTCCAACGACCAGTTGGAGAAGATCCTCAGCTACATCGACATCGGCAAGCAGGGCGGGGCGAAGCTGCTCGCCGGCGGCGAGCGGGTCGACCTGGGCGGCGATCTGTCGGAGGGCTTCTACGTCGCGCCGACCGTGTTCGAGGGCACGAACGACATGCGCATCTTCCAGGAGGAGATCTTCGGGCCGGTCGTGTCTGTGACGAGCTTCGACGACTTCGACGACGCCATCTCGATCGCCAACGACACGCTCTACGGCCTGGGGGCCGGCGTGTGGAGCCGGTCGGGAGACACCGCCTATCGGGCCGGCCGCGCCATCGAGGCTGGCCGTGTGTGGACCAACACCTACCACCAGTACCCGGCGCACGCCGCGTTCGGCGGGTACAAGCAGTCGGGCATCGGCCGCGAGAACCACCTCAAGATGCTCGACCACTACCAGCAGACGAAGAACCTGCTCGTGTCGTACGCGGAAGGCGCGATGGGCTTCTTCTGAGCCCACCGGTGAGACGGGCTCGGGCGGGCGACGGGTTCGCCCGCCCGAGCCGCGTCGGACGAGGAGATGCGATGGTCGATGTCGAGACACCCCGACGGGTCGAGATGACGGATGCTGCGGCATCCCTCGTTCGTGAACTCACGGCACAGCACGGGGCGTTGATGTTCCACCAGTCGGGCGGCTGCTGCGACGGCAGCGCCCCCATGTGCTACCCCGTCGGCATGTTCCTGACGGGACCGAGCGACGTGCGCCTGGGCAGCGTCGACGCGGGCCTCGACGAACCCGTCGAGGTCTTCATGTCGGAGGCGCAGTTCGAGTACTGGAAGTACACCCACCTCACGATCGACGTGGTGCCGGGGCGAGGCGCGGGCTTCAGCGTGGAGGGACCGACCGGCATGAGGTTCATCATCCGGTCACGGATGCTGCGAGAGAACGAGCTCGTGCATTTCGGGCTGCGGGAGCCGGGCTGACAGACGCATTTTGCGCAGGTGAGAGCGTTCTCCGCCGAGATTTCGGTCTCGTTACGAATCGTTCACCGGATTGCCCTTTGGCAGGCGCGGGGTCAGGATAGCCCGAGGGCCGCGCCACCTGGACGCGGCCGACTCGTTCACAGCAGAGGTAGCACTATGTCACTGCACCACAGCAAGCGCGGCCGCATCGGCCTCGCGATCGGGGCCTTCGGCGCCTCGGCACTCCTCCTGGCCGGCTGCGCCGGCGGCGGCGGGACCGACAACGGCGGCGACGCCTCGGGCGAGCCGCTCATCGTCGGCACCACCGACAAGGTGACCACGCTCGACCCGGCCGGCTCGTACGACAACGGGTCGCTCGCCGTCCAGACGCAGGTCTTCCCGTACCTCGTCAACACCGACTACAACAGCAACGAGGTCGTGCCCGACCTCGCCGAGTCGGCCGAGTTCACCTCGCCGACGCAGTACACCGTGACTCTGCCCGAGGGCCTGAAGTGGGCCAACGGCAACGACCTCACCTCGTCCGACGTGAAGTTCTCGTTCGACCGCAACCTCGCGATCGCCGACCCCAACGGCGCGTCGAGCCTGCTCTACAACCTCGACAGCGTCGAGACCCCCGACGAGACCACGGTGGTGTTCAACCTCAAGACCGCCAACGACCAGGTCTTCCCGTTCATCCTCACCAGCTTCCCGGGCGCCATCGTCGACGACGAGGTGTTCGCGGCCGACGCGCTCACCCCCGACGACGAGATCGTCGACGCGAACGCCTTCGGCGGCCCGTACACGATTACGTCGTACGACTTCAACAAGACCGTCGAGTTCACCCCGAACGAGGAGTACCAGGGCCTGCTCGACGCTCCGGTGAACTCGGGCGTCATCCTGTCGTACTTCGCCGAGTCGTCGAACCTGAAGCTCGCCGTTCAGGAGGGCGACGTCGACGTGGCCTACCGCAGCCTCTCGGCGACCGACGTCGACGACCTCAGCGGCAACGACGACGTCCAGATCATCGACGGCCCCGGCGGTGAGATCCGCTACATCGTGTTCAACTTCAACACGCAGCCGTACGGCGCGACCACGCCCGAGGCCGATGAGGAGAAGGCGCTCGCCGTCCGCCAGGCGGTGGCCGACCTGGTCGACCGCGAGGCGATCTCGGAGCAGGTCTACAAGGGCACCTACACCCCGCTCTACTCGTACGTGCCCGAGGGCTTCGCCGGCGCCACCGAGGCGCTGAAGGGCCTCTACGGCGACGGCGAGGGCGGCCCCGACGCCGAGAAGGCGGCGGCGACGCTCGAGGCCGCCGGTGTCGAGACGCCGGTCGCGCTCAGCCTGCAATACAGCCCCGACCACTACGGCCCCTCGTCGGGTGACGAGTACGCCATGGTGAAGTCGCAGCTCGAGGAGAGCGGCCTGTTCACCGTCGACCTGAAGTCGACCGAGTGGGTGCAGTACTCCGAGGACCGCACGGCGGACGTGTACCCGGCCTACCAGCTGGGCTGGTTCCCGGACTACTCCGACGCCGACAACTACCTCACCCCGTTCTTCCTCACGGAGAACTTCCTGGGCAACCACTTCAGCGACCCCGAGGTCGACGAGATGATCCTCGCTCAGGCCGTCGAGCCCGACGCGGACGCCCGCACGCAGATGATCGAAGACATCCAGGGAGCGGTGGCCGAGCAGCTCTCGACGCTGCCGCTCCTCCAGGGTGCGCAGGTCGCCGTGGCCGGAACCGGCGTCGACGGGGTCATCCTCGACGCGTCGTTCAAGTTCCGCTTCGCTCCTCTGACGAAGTAGCCTCTGAACGGTCGATGGGGCGGTCCGCACACGGGCCGCCCCATCGCCGCGATCAGCGGTCCCCCGCTCCATCCCCCACAGTTAGGCTCCCGCATGGTTGACGCAGGGCTCGCCGCGAGTGCCCCGGGCGGCGCACAGAGTCCGTCGCCCGTCGACGAACCGCCGGCTTTCCTGGCCCGCCGCCGCCCGAAGTCCGGCGGCACGCTGGGCCGGTTCATCCTGATCCGGTTCCTCCTCATCTTCCCGACCGTCTTCATCCTCGTCACGGTCGTGTTCTTCCTCATCCGCCTCACGGGCGACCCGATCACGGCGGCCCTCGGCGGCCGGCTCCCGGCCGACCAGCTGCAGGAGCGCATCGCGGCGGCCGGATACGACCGGCCGGTGCTCGTGCAGTATTTCGAGTACCTCGGCCAGATCGCGACCGGCAACTTCGGCACGACCATCACCGACAACCGGCTGGTCACCGAGGTCGTGGTGAACTACGGCATCGCGACCTTCGAGCTCGTCTTCTACGCGCTGATCGTCGCCTTCGTCGTCGGCATCCCCCTGGGACTCGTCGCCGCGGCGAGGCGCGACCGGGCACCGGATGCCGTGCTCCGCGTCAGCGCGATCCTCTTCTACGCCACCCCGGTGTTCTTCGCCGGTCTGGTGGCCAAGCTCATCTTCTCGGTCTGGCTCGGATGGTTCCCGGTGAGCGGCCGCGCGAGCGTTCGCACCGAGCTGGCGCTCACCCGCGAGGACGGCGCGACGGGCATCTACCTCATCGACGCCATCCGTTCGGGCAACCCGGCCTACGTGCAGGACGTCCTGCAGCACGCGTTCCTCCCGGCGATGGTGCTCGGGCTCGTGACGGCCGGCATCTTCCTGCGCCTCGTCCGCACGAACGTGATCGCGACGCACAACATGCCGTACATCGACGCGGCGCGGTCGCGGGGTGTGAGCGAGTACCGCCTGGTGCGCAAGCACGCGTACAAGCCCGCGCTGATCCCGATCGTCACCGTCGTCGGGCTGCAGATCGCGCTTCTCCTGGGCGGTGCGGTGCTGACCGAGACCACGTTCGAGTGGCAGGGCCTCGGGTTCCAGCTCGCGGCCTACCTCGGGTCGCGCGACTTCGTGGCGATCCAGGGCATCGTCGCGGTCATCGCGATCATCGTCGCCCTCACCAACTTCATCGTCGACATCATCGCGGCGTTCCTCGACCCGAGGGTGAGGTACTGACATGGCCGAGCGCCGCCTCTTCGACCGCCTGCCCGTCATCCATCAGCTGCGCCAGAGCGTCGGTCTGCAGCGGGGGATGCTCGTGGCGGGTCTCGTGCTCACCGGGCTGTTCCTGCTCATCGCGATCCTCGCGCCGTGGATCGCGCCCTACAGCTTCAACCAGCTGCGCGGCCCCGACGGCTTGTTCGGATCGCAGGTGCCGCCGAACCCCGAGAACCTGCTCGGCACGACCGTCGGCGGCTACGACGTGCTGTCCCGCACCCTCTGGGGCGCGCAGACGGCTCTCATGGTCATCGTCGTCGCGATCCTGCTGTCGGTGTTCATCGGCATCTTCGTCGGCCTGCTCTCGGGCTACCTCGGCGGCTGGGTCGACCGGGTGCTGGTCGTGATCGCGGACGCGATCTACGCCTTCCCCTCGCTCCTCCTGGCGATCGTCGCGGCGATCGCGATCAGCGGCGGCCAGTCGGGCCTGTGGCCGGGCATCATGGCGGCGGCCATCTCGATCACCGTCGTCTTCATCCCGCAGTACTTCCGCGTCGTCCGCGCCGAGGTCGTGCGGGTGAAGTCGGAGGCGTTCATCGAGTCCGCCAAGGTGATCGGCGCGTCGACCCCGCGGATCATGTTCCGCCACGTGCTCCGGAACGCCACGCGCTCCCTCCCGCTCATCGTCACGCTGAACGCGTCCGAGGCGATCGCCACGCTGGCCGCTCTCGGCTTCCTCGGATTCGGCATCGAGCCGACGGCCGCCGCCGAGTGGGGCTACGACCTGCGTCAGTCGATCGGGGACGTGTCGGCGGGCATCTGGTGGACGGCGATCCCGCCGGGCGTCGCGATCGTCCTCACGATCCTCGGCGTGACGCTGGTGGGCGAGAGCCTCAACGACCTCGCCGACCCGCGCCTTCGCGCCCGGCGCCGGGCGAGCAAGACCCAGACCCCGGCCGACGCCGTCGCGGCGACCCAGCCGGTGTCGCGCGAGTTCAGGGGAGAGGTGGAGTGATGGCGGCATCGACCGACACCGTGGCCGTCGACATCGACGACCTCAACGTCTCGTTCGCCACGGACGCTGGCGACGTCCACGCCGTCCGCGGCGTCACCCTCGACGTGCGCCACGGCGAGGTCCTCGCGATCGTGGGCGAGTCCGGCAGCGGCAAGACCGTGACCGCCCGCACGATCCTCGGCCTGCTGCCCGAGTCGGCGCGCACCGAGGGGACGGTCCTCCTCGACGGGACCGACGTGGTCGGTCTCGACAAGAAGCAGCTGCGAGAGGTGCGCGGCTCGAAGGCCGCGATGATCTTCCAAGAGCCGTCGACCGCGCTGAACCCCGTGTTCACGGTCGGGTGGCAGCTGGCCGAGGGTCTCCGCGCCCACGGGAAGTACTCCAAGGCGCAGGCGAGGGAACGTGCCGTCGAGATGCTGCGTCGGGTCGGCATCCCCGAACCGGAGCGGCGGGTCGACGACTACCCGCACCAGTTCTCCGGCGGGCAGAAGCAGCGCATCGTCATCGCGATGGCGCTCGCGCTCGAGCCGGCCGTCATCGTCGCCGATGAGCCCACCACGGCGCTCGATGTCACCGTGCAGGCCGAGATCCTCGAGCTGCTGCGTCGCCTGCGCGACGAGGACGGCACGGCGATCGTGCTCATCACCCACAACATGGGGGTCGTCGCCGACCTCGCCGACCGCGTCGCCGTCATGTTCAACGGCGAGATCGTCGAGACCGCTCCGGTGCGCGATCTGTTCGCCGCTCCGCAGCACGAGTACACGCGCAAGCTCCTCGCCGCGGTCCCGCGACTCGAGATCACCGACCGGCAGCTCCCGCCCTCAGCGGTGGGAACCGAGCCGGTGGTCGTCGCCGACGAACTGGTGATCGAGTACGCCGGCCGGTTCGGCCGCGCCGCGTTCCGTGCCGTCGACCGAGTGAGCTTCTCCATTGCACCCGGCGAGGTGCTGGGCCTGGTCGGCGAGAGCGGATCGGGCAAGACCACGATCGGCCGGGCCATCGCCGGTCTGACGCCGGTCGCGGGCGGGTCGCTGCGGGTTCTCGGCACCGAGATGCTGGGGGTGAAGGAGCGCCAGTTCCGGCCCCGCCGCAAGGAGCTCGGGTTCGTCTTCCAGGATCCGGCGACGAGCTTCAACCCGCTGCTCACGATCGCCGAGAACGTCGCCGAGCCGCTCATCGTGCACGGCGGCATGAAGAACGCCGGCGACGCGCGGCCGAAGGTCGACGAGCTCCTCGAGGCGGTGCAGCTGCCGAAGGCGTTCGGCGAGCGGTTCCCGCATGAGCTCTCGGGCGGGCAGCGCCAGCGGGCATCCCTCGCGCGCGCCATCGCGCTCGACCCGAAGCTGCTCATCGCCGACGAGCCGACCAGCGCGCTCGACGTCTCGGTGCAGGCGCGGGTGCTCGAGCTCTTCGGCGAGCTGCAGGAGCGCTTCGGGTTCGCCACCCTCTTCATCACTCACGACCTGGCCGTCGTCGACCTGCTCGCGCACCGGGTGGTGGTGCTGCACAAGGGCGAGGTCGCCGAGACCGGTCCCACCGCGAAGGTGCTCGGTGCTCCGACCGACGCCTACACGCGCCGGCTCATCGCCTCGCTGCCGGTGCCCGACCCCGTCGAGCAGGCCGCGCGCCGTGTCGCGTGGGAGGCGGATCAATCCTGACGGTGCATGAACTCCGCAGAACCGCGCCGTCTTCGGCACGAATCGGCCCGATTCTGCGGGCTGCGCGTATCCGGGGAGTCCGGGCGCGCTAGCGCGCGAACACCCCGAGCTGCGTGAGGATCCAGAAGAGCACGACGGCGCCGGCGAGCACGAACGACGCCCACGGGATGCCCTTCTGCAACCGGCGACCCCCCGCCGCGACGCCGGGCGGGGGTCGCAGCGATGCCAGCGGGGCCGCGAAGGGGACACCGGATGCTCCGCCCTCGGCCGGGCGGACCCCGGGGTCGCCCCCGCCGACGTGGGCGGAGGCATCCGGAATCGCGGCGCTCGCGGCCGCGAGGCGTTCGTCGCGCCACCGGCCCCACTGCTGCAGCTTGTCGAGCAGAGCCCCCACCACCGAGAACAGCCACGCCCAGGTCGCGGGGTCGAGCGTGGCGAAGTCGCGCTTGGCGTAGAGGAACAGCCAGTCGTCGACGATCTCGACGTCGAGGGCGGCGGCGTTGTCGATGAAGCGGGCCATGATGTCGGGCGTGAAGAGGTAGAGCGCATCGCGCTCGTAGCCCGCCGGGCAGTACAGCGAGAAGTGGCGGTCGAAGTCGCCCTCGAGGCTGAGCCGCTGATCCTTGTCGAACGTCTGGGGCAGGTTCGACCCGAAGAGCCCGTTGTTGCTCGACGCGTCGAGCACGATGTGCGGCAGCGGCACGTCGAGCCGGACGGCGACATACCCCCAGGTGTGGGTGGTGCGGTTCTTGCCCGAACCCGTGGTGTACCGGTAGTTCGCGAACTCGACGAAGCGCGGACGATCGCCGCGGACCAGATCGGATGCCTGCCGCGAGTCTCCGACCGAGAAGATCATGCCGGGCAGGGCCGGGCCGTCCACCCGCGGAACGTACGCCATGCCGTTGGCGCGCGCGAACCGGTCGAGGCGGTACATGCGCGTCGCGGCGGAGCGCGTCGCGGCGACGATCCCGACCACGACGAGAGCGACGATGATCGCGACGATGACGAACGGGACGAGCCCGAGCATCGCCCCCGCGAGCCCGCTCCCCTGCGACGACGCGACCGAGGCCACCGCGCTTCCCAGGATCGTCAGGAACACCGACCCGAACACGACGACGAAGACGCCGATGACGATCGCGAAGACCACGGTCGCCCCGGTGAACGCGCCCGGAACGCGCCCGGTTCGGCGCAGCTCCGTGACGAAGGCCCGCGCCGCGGCGGCATCGACCGGGTCGGTGAGCGGCCGGGCGTCGAACGGCAGCGTGGGCGTCGTCATGCCGCACACGCTACCGGCGTTCACCCTCCCGCGCCGGGCTCGTGCACAACGTCGGCGACACCGCGCCGGACCGCGACCGTCCCGGACCATCCGCGCGGAACACCGCCGCATCGCCGACATTGTGCTCACCGTCGCCCCGGCAGAATGAGACCGACGACACAAGAGGAGGCGGCGATGGAGCCCAGGAACCCCGACGATCTCGCGGCGCTGCGCGAGGCATCCGACGTCCTCGCGATCGACGGGCTGCTCACCTCCGACGAGCGAGCGACGCGCGATCGGGTGCGGGCCTTCGTCGACGCCGAGATCCGGCCGCACATCGCCGACTGGTACGACCGGGCGCACTTCCCCGTCGAGCTCGCCCGCGCCTTCGGCCAGCTGGGCGTGCTCGGGATGGAGCTGGAGGGGTACGGATGCCCCGGCCGCAGCGCCGTCGAATACGGCCTGGCTGCGCTCGAGCTCGAGGCGGGCGACTCGGGCCTGCGCACGTTCGTGTCGGTGCAGGGGTCGCTCGCGATGGGGTCGATCCACCGCTGGGGGTCGGAGGAGCAGAAGCAGGAGTGGCTGCCGCGCATGGCCCGGGGCGAGGCGATCGGAGCGTTCGGGCTCACCGAGCCGACCGCCGGGTCGGACCCGTCCAGCATGAAGACCTTCGCCCGGCGCGACGGCACGGACTGGGTGCTCACGGGATCGAAGCGCTGGATCGGCCTGGCCACCATCGCGCAGGTGGCCGTCGTCTGGGCGCAGACCGACGAGGGCGTGCGCGGGTTCGTCGTGCCGACCGACACCCCCGGCTTCCACGCCACCGTGCTCGAGCCCAAGGGGTCGATGCGGGCGTCGATCCAGACCGAGCTGCACTTCGACGACGTGAGGCTCGGGGCATCCGCTCTGCTGCCCGGCGCGCGCGGACTGCGCGGGCCGTTCTCGGCGCTCAACGATGCGCGATACGGCATCGTGTGGGGCGCGCTCGGCGCCGCCCGCGACAGTTACGAGGCCGCGCTGCGCCATGCCCTGCGCCGCACCCAGTTCGGCACCCCGATCGCCGGGTTCCAGCTGACGCAGAAGAAGCTCGTCGACATGGTCGTCGAACTGCAGAAGGGGGCGCTGCTGGCCCTGCAGATCGGCCGGGCCAAAGACGCCGGAACCCTCCGCCCCGAGCAGATCTCGCTCGGCAAGCTCAACAACGTGCGCGAAGCCATCGCGATCGCCCGCGAGGCGCGGACCGTCCTCGGCGGCGACGGCGTGCTGCTCGAGCACTCCCCGATCCGCCACGCCGCCAACCTCGAGTCGGTGCGCACGTACGAGGGCACCGACGAGGTGCACACGCTCGTGCTCGGCCAGCACCTCACCGGCATCGGGGCGTTCCGTTGACCGACCCCCACGAGTCGAATCCGGATGCCGCGCCCGGCCCGCTCTCGGGACTCGTGGTCGCCGACTTCACCCGCGTGCTCGCCGGGCCGTACTGCACGATGCTGCTCGCCGACCTCGGCGCCACCGTCATCAAGGTGGAGGGCCCGGACGGCGACGAGACGCGCCATTGGAGTCCGCCCGCGCGAGACGGCGAGGCGACCTACTACCTGTCGGTGAACCGCGGCAAGCGCGCGATCACCCTCGACTTCGAGCGCCCGGACCAGCTCGCGGTGGCCCGCCGGCTCGCCGCCCGCGCCGACGTGATGATCGAGAACTTCAAGCCCGGTGGACTCGAGCGGTTCGGTCTCGGCTACGACGCCGTGCGCGAGACGAACCCCGGCATCGTGTACGTCTCGATCACGGGGTTCGGTGCCGATTCGTCGCTGCCCGGGTACGACGTGCTGGCGCAGGCGATGTCGGGCCTGATGAGCGTGACCGGCGACGCCCAGGGTCCGCCGACGAAGGCGGGCGTCGCGATCGTCGACGTCGTCACCGGACTTCACGCCGGAATGGGAGCGCTCGCCGCGCTGCGGCACCGTGAGGCGACGGGCGAGGGGCAGCGGGTGCAGGTCGACCTGCTGTCTTCCGCGCTGTCGGCGCTGGTGAACCAGTCGGGCGCCTACGCGCTCGCCGGGGTCGTGCCGCAGCGCCTCGGCAACGACCACCCGAGCATCTTCCCGTACGGTCCTTTCCCGACGGCCGACGGCGACCTGGTGCTCGCGGTCGGCAACGACCGGCAGTTCGCGCGTCTGTGCGCGGTGCTCGAGATTCCGGATGCCGCCACCGACGCCCGCTTCGCCCGGGCTGCCGATCGGAGTGCCGGCCGCGACGCGTTGCGGCCGATTCTCGAGCGGGCGCTGGCTCGTCGTCCGGCTCGGGAATGGGAGGAGCTGCTCGTCGAGGCGGGGGTTCCGTGCGCTCGCGTGCTGGCGATCGACGAGGCGTTCGAGAAGGCGCGGGATCTCGGCCTGGACCCCGTCGTCCGCGCGGGCGACGCGCAGACGCCCGGGGTGCGGCATCCGATTCGTCTCTCGGCCACGCCGCCGGACTATCCCTTGGCTCCTCCCGCCGCCGGCGCCGACCGTGCGTGGGTGCTCGACTTCCTCCGCTCCGCACCCCCCTTGTGACGAGTCGCCAAAACACGCCGCTCGCGTGCACGGCAGGCGGCGTGTCTTGGCGACTCGGTGTGGGTCGGTGCGGGCGGGTGGGGCGGCGGGGAGAACGGGAAGGGCGGGGATTCGGCGGGTGACCAGGCATCCGGTACCATGGGAGGGTTGTCCGCACGCGCCCCTGCGCGCGATCAGTCGGATGACGTGCAACACACCCTCCTGCTGTCGGGAAATGCCCGGCAGCCGTTCAAGTCCGAAGGAGGTGGGTTAGTGACGCACCAGTACGAACTCATGGTCATCCTGAACCCTGAGATCGATGAGCGCCAGGTCGCCCCGAACCTCGACAAGTTCCTGAAGGTCATCACCGCTGATGGTGGCTCGATCGACAACGTCGACATCTGGGGTCGCCGCCGTCTCGCCTACGAGATCCAGAAGAAGACCGAGGGCGTCTACGCCGTCGTCAACTTCACCGCGACCAGCGCAGCCACCCAGGAGCTCGACCGCCAGCTGAACCTCAGCGAGCTGGTCATGCGCACCAAGGTGCTCCGCGCCGAAGAGGCGATCGCGATGATCGCGTCCGAGAAGGCCCGCGCCGACGAGAAGGCCGCCCGCAAGGCAGCCCGTCCCGCCAAGCCCGCCAAGCAGGACGCGTAACGACGATGGCCGGCGAGACGATCATCACCGTCGTGGGCAACCTCACGGCTGATCCCGAGCTGCGCTACACGCAGAACGGTCTCCCCGTCGCGAACTTCACGATCGCGTCGACGCCGCGCAACTTCGACCGCCAGGCCAACGAGTGGAAGGACGGCGAAGCGCTGTTCCTCCGCGCGAGCGTGTGGCGTGAGTTCGCCGAGCACGTCGCGGGCTCGCTGACCAAGGGCTCCCGCGTCATCGCGACCGGTCGCCTGAAGCAGCGCTCCTATGAGACGCGCGAGGGCGAGAAGCGCACCGCCATCGAGCTCGAGATCGACGAGATCGGCCCCTCGCTCCGCTACGCGACCGCCCAGGTCACGCGTGCGGCCGGCGGCGGCGGTCAGTCCCGTGGCGGTCAGGCGCAGGTCGCCGACGAGCCGTGGTCGACCCCCGGGTCGTCCAACGCCGGTGGCAGCACCGGTGGCGACGCCTGGGCCGCTCCCGGCGCCTACGGCGACGACACCCCGTTCTAAGAACATCCGGATGCCGAGGCATCCGTTGAATCTCATCTCTCAGTAAGGAAACACCCATGGCTGGAAAGGCAACCGGCGACCGCCGGAAGCCGCGGAAGGGCGCGAAGAACGCCGCCCCCGCGAAGGCGATCCGTGTCGGCGTCATCGACTACAAGGACGTCGCCACCCTTCGCAAGTTCATCTCGGAGCGCGGCAAGATCCGTGCCCGTCGTATCACCGGTGTCTCGGTGCAGGAGCAGCGTCTGATCGCCAAGGCGATCAAGAACGCGCGCGAGATGGCGCTCCTGCCGTACGCCGGCGCTGGCCGCTAAGGAGCACCGCAATGGCAAAGCTGATTCTCACGAATGAGGTCGCCGGGCTCGGTAGCGCCGGTGACGTGGTCGAGGTCAAGAACGGGTACGCCCGCAACTACCTCATCCCCCAGGGCTTCGCGGTGGCGTGGACCCGTGGTGGCGAGAAGCAGGTGGCGTCGATCCGCGCCGCCCGCGACGCTCGCGCGATCCACGACCACGAAGAGGCCGTGGCCCTCAAGGACGCCCTCGAGGCGAACAAGGTGCGTCTGGCCGTCAAGGCCGGCGCCGAGGGCCGCCTGTTCGGCTCGGTGAAGACCGAGGCCGTCGCCGACGCCGTCAAGGCCGCCGGTCTGGGCGAGCTCGACAAGCGCAAGATCCACATCACCTCGCCGATCAAGTCGGTGGGCGAGCACGAGGCGACGGTCCGTCTTCGCGACGATCTGACCGCCGTGATCACCCTGCAGGTGGTCCCCGCGAAGTAGGCGGAGCGCGCCCCGCCGGTCGAGTGCCGCCGGAGGCTGCCTTGCCGGTCGAGTGCCGCCGGAGGCGGTGTATCGAGACCCGCGAAATCAGAACGGATGCCGCGGACCTTCGGGTCCGCGGCATCCGTCTTTTCTGGGGAGAGGCGCTTTCGGTGAAAGCGCGGGGAGCAACCGGCCCTTTCCCGGCCTCGTAGCCGCTGTGTACCCCATTTCTTCCCCGCGGTTTCACCGCCGGGACGCGGCTATCGGGGCTGGGGGCCGTTCGAGCGTCGAGAAATCAGGAGACTCGCCGCCGCGATCCGTTGCCGGGCCGGGATCGGCGGCGTGTTTCCTGATTTCCCGACGGCGTTCGGGGGAGGGGCGGGAGGGCTGTCTGGGGAACGGCCCTCCCGCCTCGCTCGCGTCGCTCAGACCCGAGGCGCACTGGGGACGCCTCGGTCGAGGCTCACGCCGAGCGTCGCCGCGACACGACCGCGAACAGCCCCGCCGTGATGAGCATGAGGCTCATCAGCAGCGCGGGGAACGCGCTCGTCCCTCCCGTCGCAGCGAGGGGTGCGGCGCTGACAGCAGCCGGGGAGCCGATGACGTCAGCGCCTCCCGACGAGATCAGACCGTTGGGATCGGTCGGATCGGCCGGGGTGGACGGGCCCGCAGGGGAGATCGGGCCCGTGGGGTCGGTCGGGTCCGTGGGGGTACCGGGATCCGTGGGGTTCTCCGGCTCGGTGGGGGCCGCGGGATTCGTGGGGTTCTCCGGCTCGGTCGGGGCCGCGGGCGACTGCGTCGAGCTGTCGCCGATGACCGAGATGGCGTTGCCGCCGACCGTGACGGGTGCGCCGATGGGGGCGAGCACCTGGGTGCCGCCGGCGACGGAGTCCGTGCCGTCGGTGTCGCCGCCGGTGTTGCCCGGTGTGGTGGTCCCGGCGCCGGTGGTGCCGGTGGTGGAGCCGTCGGACCGGCTGTCGCCGATGACCGAGATGGCGTTGCCGCCGGCCGTGACGGGTGCGCCGATCGGCGCGAGCACCTGGGTGCCGCCCGCGACGGAGTCCGTGCCGTCGGTGTCGCCGCCGGTGGTGGTCCCGGTGCCGGTGGTGGAGCCGTCGGACCGGCTGTCGCCGATGACCGAGATGGCGTTGCCGCCGGCCGTGACGGGTGCGCCGATCGGGGCGAGCACCTGGGTGCCGCCCGCGACGGAGTCCGTGCCGTCGGTCTCGCCGTCGGTATCGCCGCCGGCGGTGGTGGTCCCGGTGCCGGTGGTGGAGCCGTCGGACTGGCTGTCGCCGATGACCGAGATGGCGTTGCCGCCGGCCGTGACGGGTGCGCCGATCGGCGCGAGCACCTGGGTGCCGCCCGCGACGGACTCCGTGCCGTCGGTCTCGCCGTCGGTGTCGCCGCCGGTGGTGACGGTCCCGGTGCCGGTGGTGCCGGTGGTGGAGCCGTCGGACTGGCTGTCGCCGATGACCGAGATGGCGTTGCCGCCGACCGTGACGGGTGCGCCGATCGGGGCGAGCACCTGGGTGCCGCTCAGGAGCCCGTCCGAGCCGCTCGTCGAGCCGCTCGCCGACGAGCCGGCGCCTCCACCGGTTCCCGTGGCGGTGCCGCTTGAGGCGTCCTCTGTGCTGCTGTCGCCGAGCACCGAGATCGCGTTTCCGCTGACCGTGACCGGTGCGGACACCGGCGCGACGACCTGCGTGCCGCCCGCGACGGAGTCCGTGCCGTCGGTCTGCGCCTCCGCGTCCGATCCGCTGCCGGCGGTGCTCGAGGACGGCGCGACGGTCGCACCCTCGCTCTCACTGTCGCCGAGCACCGAGATCGCGTTGCCCGTGACGTCGATCGGGACGTCCACCGACACGATCCCCTGGGTGCCCGACAGCAGCCCGTCGGAGCCGGAGGTCGTGGCGGGGTCGGAACCGCCGCCGGACGGCGCAGGAGCCGCGGTGGAGGCATCCGTCGTCGTCGAGTCTCCCGCGACGGACACCGAGTTTCCGGAGACGGTGACCGGCGCCGACACCGACACGAGGGCCTGGGTGCCCGAAGCCGTGCCGTCGCTGCCGTCGGTCGTGGAGGCAGCGGGCGCGGGTGCGGGGGCCGGAGCGGCCGTGGACGCCTGCGAGCTGCTGGAGTCGCCGACGACCGAGAGCGACGTTCCGCTGACGGTCACCGGGACGGTGACGTCGACGAGGGCCTGGGTGCCCGAGAGCAGCCCGTCTTCCCCCGTCGTCTCGGCCGCGTTCGCGACCGTCGCGCCGAGCAGCGTGATGCCGCCGGCCATGAGCGTGCCCAGGAGGGCGCGCGTGACAAATGTACGCATGGTGTTTTCCCCTAAGTCGACTGGATCGTGGTCAGCGCGCGACGGCGCGCCGATGGTGTGCCGCGTCGAAGACGCAGCGGCGATCGAGTCAGTCGGGGGAGACGTCGGTGGAGCGTGCGGGCGCTGCCGGCACGCGGTCGTCCTCGGGTCCGGCACGACGCCCCCAGGCACGGAGAGCAGCGAGTGGACCGAGGGCGACGAGCGCCCAAGCGCCGGAACCCGCACCGCCGGGTCCCGAAGAAGAAGCGGTCGGCGGGCAGAGTCCTCCCGCCGGAGAAAGAGGAGCCGGCGTTCCGCCGGGCGCGGCGTGCGCCACCGGGCCGATCGCGCCGGAAGCGGAAGCGGCCACAAGTGCCGGAACATCGGATGCCGCGGCCTCACGTGCCGCGTCGCGGAGGTCTGTCGAGCCGATGTCCGCCGGCTGGGTCGACGCCGCTGACTGTGACGCCGAGGCGCCGGAAATCGCGGGCAGCACGGGCGCTTCGGGAGCGGGCGGAGCGGGCGGAACGGTCACGGTGTCGGCTGTGTCGGCGATCGCTCCGGCCAGGTCGCGGACCGTCTCGTCGACGGTCGAAACCACCTCGGTGGCGGCGGTGTCGAGGCCGACAGCCGAGACCACGTCGCCGACGACGGGAATCCGGGTCACCGTCTCGACCACGGGGGCCACGACAGGGCTGACGACGCCGGACGGCGCGCCTCCTCCACTCGTCGGCGGGGTGACCGGCTGGACAGCCGACACGGCCTCCTGAATGGGCTGCTGCACCGGAGCCGGCGCGACGGCCACCACGGTCGTCACGACCTGCGTGACGCCTGTGGTCGCGGTCGCGACGGTGTCGGTGACGGTCGACGCAGTGTCGTCGACGACGGAAGTGATGGCACCCAGGACGCCCTGATCGTCATCGCCGTCAGCTGCCTGCGCGGTCCCCGAGCCGAGGCCGAGGAGCAGGGTCAGGACGATCCAGGCGAACGCGGTCGCGGCCCCGACAAGGGCCAGCCGCCAGATCCTCGAAAGCTGCGAGGCTGCGATCTCCACGTTCACCTCCCATGACGAACGAACGTCGCACGAACCGAGCGGATCATGCTGAGGGTGCCTGGATCTGCAAGGCTAGCGCTCTCCGCCCGGTCTGTAAACGGCCACTTCGGGAGTCTTCGCGAATTGGACCGCGGGCTCCGCCTGAGCCGCCGACCGTCCACAGGATGGGCGTCCGAGAGCAACCTTCAAGCCACACTTCAACCACATCCCCCTCCACAGGCTGTGGAACCGGAAAAGACTGGTAAAGCAGTAGATTCGGAAGCGGATTTCGTTTCATCCCCGGACTTTTCCACAGGAACTGCTCACAGGTCTGACGGCGTTTCTCGCAACTGTTCCACAGGGTTATCCACAGGCCGTGTTGCGAGTGTCAGAGGCCGTGCCTACCGTTGACCCGGTCGTCGGCGCGCCGCCGAGACGCCGCCGGACGACGTGGAGGAATCTGGATTTTATGTCGATCGCCGACATCTCCGAAGACCGGATGGGCCCGCCCCGCGAGTTCGAGCGGACGCCCCCGCACGACCTTCTCGCCGAGCAGAGCGCGCTCGGCGGCATGCTCCTGTCGAAGGATGCTGTCGCCGACGTGATCGAGACGCTCCGCGGCGTGGACTTCTACATCCCGAAGCACGAGCTGATCTTCGAGGCGATCCTCACCCTCTACTCGCACGGCGAGCCGACCGACGTGGTCGCGGTCACCGACGAACTCATCAAGACCGGGGAGCTTCAGCGCGCCGGCGGCGCGGACTACCTGCACACCCTCACCTCGATCGTCCCGACGGCCGCCAACGCCGGCTACTACGCCTCGATCGTCTCCGAGCGGGCGTTGCTGCGAAGGCTGGTCGACGCGGGCACGCGCATCGTGCAGATGGGGTACTCGGGGCAGGGTGAGGCGCTCGACCTCGTCAACAACGCCCAGGCCGAGATCTATTCGGTGACGGGAGCCGAGGCCGCCGAGGACTACGTGCCCCTGACGATCGCGGTCGACGCGGCCGTCGAAGAGATCGAGGCCGCCCGCGGCCGCGACGGTCAGATGACCGGCATCCCGACCGGGTTCTCGGGTCTCGATCAGCTCACCAACGGTCTGCACCCGGGTCAGATGATCATCATCGCGGCGCGTCCCGCGATGGGTAAGTCGACGCTCGCGCTCGACTTCGCCCGCGCCGCGGCGATCAAGAACGACATGCCGACGATCTTCTTCTCGCTCGAGATGGGGCGCAGCGAGATCGCGATGCGCCTGATGAGCGCCGAGGGATCCATCCCGCTGCAGGCGATGCGCAAGGGCACGCTCGACTCGCGCGACTGGACGACGATCGCCGCCACGCGCGGACGCATCAACGACGCGCCGCTCTACATCGACGACAGCCCCAACATGACGCTGGTCGAGATCCGCGCCAAGTGCCGGCGGCTCAAGCAGCGCGTGGGGCTGAAGATGGTGGTCATCGACTACCTCCAGCTCATGACATCCGGCAAGCGGGTCGAGTCGCGTCAGCAGGAGGTCTCGGAGTTCTCGCGTGCGCTCAAGCTGCTCGCGAAAGAGCTCGGGGTTCCCGTCATCGCCCTGTCGCAGCTGAACCGTGGTCCCGAGCAGCGCGCCGACAAGAAGCCGGCGCTCTCCGACCTGCGCGAGTCGGGCTCGATCGAGCAGGACGCCGACATGGTCGTGCTCCTGCACCGCGAGGCCGCCTATGAGAAAGACAGCCCCCGCGCCGGCGAGGCCGACCTCATCGTCGCGAAGCACCGGAACGGCCCGACCGACACGATCACGGTCGCCTTCCAGGGGCACTTCTCGCGCTTCACCGACATGGCCCCGGGCGGCGACTTCCAGTAAAGCCGCGTCGTGAGTCGCGGGAGCGCTTTGCGCGTCAGCGGCGTGTGTCGACGGTCACGATGAAGATGAGGTCGTGGGATGCCGCGTCCACCGGCTCGCCCGTGTACTGCTCGAGGATCAGCCCGTCGTCGTGGGGATCACACCCCCGCATCGCGTCCCCGCTCGGAATGCGATCGATCGCGACGCGGGTGCCGTCCTGGAGCACCGCCTCGATGTGGACGACGGTGCCGACGACCTCCTCGACGGAGATGCCTTCCAGATCGTGATGCGTCTCGAAGAGGCGCCCTTCGTGCGTCCCGCACGTCCACCGGACCCGCCGGTAACGCTCGATCTCGTCGCCGCAGCACTCATGCTCCCAGTCGCCCACCTCCACCTCGACACGCATCCGCTCACGCTAGCGCTCGGGGCCGCCGGTCCCGCGGAGCCTCGGCCCGCTTCACTCGGGAAGGGGGATGCTGCGATCCGGGATCCGCGCCGAGATCCCGGCGTCGTCGAGCAGCACGCCGAGCGCCCGCCGCAGCACCGCAAGCTGCTCTTCGCCCACGCTGGCGCGGAGCCGCTCTTCGAAAGACTGCCGAGCCTCGCGGGCGACGCGGATCGCCGCACGCCCGTCTTCCGTCAGCCCGACGAGCCGCGCCCGCCCGTCGTCGGGCGACACCCGACGCGCCACGAGACCCAAACGCTCCAGGTCGGCGACGTGCTTCGAGGCACCCTGCTGCGTCATGCCCAGGTCAGCCGCCAAAGCGGTCACGGTCTGGTCCCCCGCGAGGAGCCGCTGGAAGACGTAACCGTGCGCGCGCGTGACGTCGAACCCGCGGTCGCGCATCGCGGACAGAACCGCGGCATCCGCGCTCGCCCCGGCGAGAGACAAGAGGGTCGCGGTGTCGAGGTCGGCGGCGACCCGTGGGGCCGTGGGGCCGGTCGCCGGCTCACCTGACGAAACATCCATGCTCCTAGACTACACAACCAAGGTTGTGCAATCATGGCGACATGACCGATCACGCGCACTCGACCCCACCCACCGAAGACGTGGTCCGCCGGTACTACCGCGTCGTCTCCGACCTGACCTCCACCGAAGACGACCTCAGGCAGGTGCTCGCGCCCGACGTCACCGTGACGGAGCACCCGAACGCGCTGATCCCCGCCGGTGCCCGGCGCGACCTGGCTGAGACGCTCGAAGGCTTCCGGCGGGGCAAGGCGCTCCTCCGCCAGCAGGAGTTCGACGTGCACGACGTGATCTCCCAGGGTCACCGCGCCGCCGTCCGTGCGACCTGGCGTGGCGTCGTCGGGATCGATGCGGGGCCGTTCCGCGAGGGCCAGGAGCTCGTCGCGCATGTGGCCGCGCTCCTCACCGTGCGCGACGGCGTGATCACCGCCCACGAGACCTTCGACTGCTACGAGCCCTTCGCGAAGGCGCCCGCAGCATGAGCGACGCGGCATCCGGGCAGGGAACCGGCGACCTCCCGCCGCTCGATCGCGCGGAGCGCGTCACTCCGTGGACACCGACGACGAGCGCGCAGCAGCTCGACGATCTGCGGGCGCGACTGCGCCGATGGCGTCCGCCGGCGTTTGCGGACGAGGCATCCTGGACCGAAGGGACTGATCCCGGATACCTCGCGCACGTCGTGGACGCGTGGCTCGCCCACGTCGACGCGGCGAGGCAGCCCGACGCGCACTCGCACCCGTGGTTCGAAGCCGACCTCGCCCTCCCACGGACCTCGGAGTCGGCCTCCGGCGCGACGGCCCGTGTCCGCTTCATCCACGTCCGCGGCCGCCGGCAGCCCGGGGCGCCGGAGCCCGTGCCGCTGCTGCTCTGCCACGGGTGGCCGGACTCCGCGTGGCGCTACCAGGAGGTCATCGACCTGCTGGCCGACCCCGGCTCGCATGGGGGTGACCCGCGGGACGCGTTCGACGTCGTGGTGCCCGACATGCCCGGTTTCGGTCACTCCCCGGCACCCGCCGGCGACGCGCTCGACTCGGTCGCCGTCGCGCACCTCTTCGCCGGCCTGATGCACACGCTCGGCTACCGCCGCTACGCCGTCGCCGGCGGTGACATCGGCAGCTCGGTGGCGCGGTTCATGGCGCTGGACCACCCGCGCGACCTCCTCGCCGTGCATCGGATGGATGCCGGCATCCCGGTCTTCACGGGGGACCCCGCCACCCTTACGCCCGAGGAGCGCGAATGGCTCGGGACCGCCGCCGCGTGGGGGGCGACCGAAGGCGCGTATGCGGCTCTGCACCGCACGAAGCCTGCGACGATCGCCGCCGCGCTGTCGGACTCTCCGGCGGGGATGGCGGCCTGGGTCGTCGAGAAGCTCGAGGCGTGGAGCGACTCCCGCCAGGGCCGGTTCGGGGGCATCCCGCTCGACGCCGTGCTGACGCTGCTGACCACGACATGGCTCACCAACAGCATCGGGCCATCGATGCGCATGTATCGCGCGAATGCGCGCATCCCGGCCGCCGAGCACGCCCGCCGGGTGGAGGTGCCGTCCGGGTTCTCGCTCTTCCCCGCCGATCTCCTCAGCCCGCCGCGAACGTGGCTCGACCGGATCGCCGCCGTCACGAGCGTGCGCACCCCGGAGCGAGGCGGCCACTTCGCCCCGCGCGAAGTGCCCGACGTGTACGCGGCCGAGCTGCGGGACTTCTTCCGCCCGTTCCGCTGACCCGTTCCGTTCGTCGGTGCTCCTGACACGCGCGTGACCGTGTGTGGTTCGGATGGACGAAGCGGCAGCGAAGTCGGACCACAACCGCGTTTCCTCGGAGTCGATCCTCCGGGGTGAAGGACGCGAGATCCCCCACCCCGGTCGACGTCAGTCGCGTTCGACGGGAAGCCAGAGTTCGCATGTTGCCGTGCGGAATTCGGGCGAGCGGTCGAGGACGGCCACGATGGCGGGTCCGGGTCGGACTCGCCACGGGTTCGAGGGGAACCACTCGGTGGCCGCCACCCGACAATCGTGGCCCGATCCGATCGGTCGACTGATCCGTCCCCTACGTCTGCATCGCGCGAGCACGGTACTGTGCGAAAGATGCAGTTCACCCACGACTCTGCACTGCTCGCCGCGTTTCCCCACCTGGCCGTCGCCACGCTCACGCTAGACGGCGTGACCGATACCGCAGATGTCGAACGCACCAGCGCCCCCTTCCTCGAACGCGCCGCGGAGCGTCTCGCGGAGCGGCCGGAGAGCGAGCTTCCCGAGATAGCCGCCTGGCGACGCGCATTCAGTCAGATGGGCTTGAAACCCACCCAGTACCGTTGCGCGTCGGAGGCTCTGCTGCGCCGCCTCAGAAGGGAAGGCGAGATACCCGCGATCCACCCTCTCGTTGACCTCTGCAACGCCGTATCCGCCGCCTACGCGATTCCTATCGCGGTATTCGACCTCGACCAGGTGGTCGGTGATCTGACCGTCACTTACGCGGTCGGCACCGAGACCTACCGGACTTTCGGTGGAACCACCGAGACGCCCGAGCCCGGCGAAGTGATCTTTCGCGACGACGCCGGGAACGCCCACGCCCGTCGATGGACGAACCGACAGAGCGCCCTTTCGGCGATCCGCCCCGACACCCGCCGCGTTCTCATCGTGAGCGAAGCCCTCCACGACACCGCACCGGCGGACGTCCAAGCGCTGCGAACGGAGTTGGCCGGAGCCCTCGGACAGTACTGGTAGCCCGTCCCCATCGCGCACGACAGCGCCCCCGACCCTTCGGATCGGGGGCGCTGCACTCTCGCGGTCAGCGGTCGTCGGTGAAGGCGTCCTTCACGTCCTGTCCGGCCTTCTTCAGGTCGGCGCTGGCCTGGTCGGCGTGGCCTTCGGCCTCGAGACGCTCGTTTCCGGTGGCGTCACCGACGGCTTCCTTGGCCTTGCCCTTGATGTCTTCCACGTTGTGCTTGATGTCGTCTCCCACTCCCATGGGTTCTCCCTTCACTCGATGGACAGGTCTGTTGTCGCGGCGGCTCAGACGGCGCCGAGGCCGACGCGGTCCACCTTGCGGTGGTAGCGCATGCCGGCCGCGCCGCCGAGGATCGCGCCCACGAGCGTGATGATCGCCGCGCCGAGGGCGGTCAGGATGCCGGTCAGTGTGGCGGTCTCGGGAGTCACGGGGATCCGGGGGAATCCGTCGAGCGTCGCGAGAATGTCCCACTGCGAGCCGGCGATCGCGGTCACGATCGCCACGACCACGGCGATGATGATCGCCCACAGCCACACGGCGATGCCCTGCTTGACGCCGCTGAAGCGCGCCATCCGGCCGGCCACGTAGCCGCCGGCGAAGTACGAGATGAAGAGGACGAGCCCGATGGCGATGGCGCCGATGATCGTCGCGCCGCCGAGGTTGTCCTGCGCGGCCTGGGCCGCGTCTTCGACGGCTTCCGGGGCGGCGAGACCGAGCGCCCCGCCGATCGCGGCGACCAGCGCGGTCAGCAGCAGCGCCGCGCCCATGGCGGTGAGCCAGCCGAAGAAGGCCGAACCGAAGTGGAAGCCGCTGAAGCGCTCCTCTTCGCGCCGCCGGACCTCGTCGCGCAACGACCCGTCCGAGACGGGTGCCATCACGACGGTGTCATCGCGGTGAGTGTCGACGTCGTCCGCGCGCCGGTTCGCGTCGGTGTAGCTGACGTCCCGGTTGACGTCATCGCGGTACGCATCGGCACGCTGGGCGTCGGCGCGGTTCGCGTCGGCGACCGTCTCGTCGCGCACGGACGGATCGGTGCGGCGGGGCAGATCGTTGCTCATGCAAGGCACGGTAGGACGAGGCATCCGGTCCCGCAGCCCGGTTGCGGAGCAGGTGAGCGAGGCGTACTCTCTGGCCCCGCTCACCTGTGGCGGGGTCTCAGCCGACGGCTCTGCGCACCAGGTGAGTGACCTTCTGCTCGACGTCCGGGGTCCAGGCGCGCACCGCGAATCCCACGGGCCACAGGTCGCCGTCGTCGAGGTTCGCGCGGTCTTCGAAGCCGATGGTCGCATAGCGCGTCTTGAACTTCTTCGCCGGCTGGATGAACACGACGATCTTGCCCTCGTCGTTGGCGTACCCCGGCATGCCGTAGTACGTCTTCGGTACGAGACTCGGCGCCTCGGCGCTCACCACGCGGTGCAGGCCCTCGGCGAGCTCCCGGTCTTCGGGCTCGAGCTTCGCGATCGCGTCGAGCACCGACTTCAGCCCGGCCTCGCGGCTCTTGCCCGCCTTCTCCTGCGCGCGCAGCTCTTTCGCGCGCTCCTTGACGGCGGCGCGCTCCTCGGCGGACAGCCCGTCGGATGTCTTCGTCTCGGCCATGATCGGTTTCCTTCCACGCTCTCCGGTTGGTGTTCGACTCGTGAACGTCACGCTACGCGGGCCGCGCGGCCGGTGCTTCTCCGATCCTGACCGATTCGGCCCGGCATCCCCTGAGGTCTCGTCGTGACAGGCTGGGAGCGTGCTGACTCCCGATGCGCTGGCGTTCCTCTCCGAGTACCACCTCGGCATTCTGTCGACCGTCGGCCGTGACGGCCGGGTCCATGCGGTGCCGGTCGGCTTCACCTACGAGGACGGGATCGTGCGGGTCATCGGCACCCGCGGCACGCAGAAGTTCGTCAACGCCGCGCGCACCGGCCGGGCGACCATCAGCTCCGTCGACCGGATGCGCTGGATCACGTTCGAGGGCCCGGCCGTGGTGAAAGACGATCCGGATGCCGTGGCCCACGCGGTCGCGTTGTACACCGCCCGCTATCGGACGCCGCGCGAGAACCCGCAGCGGGTCGCCCTCGAGCTGACGGTCGAGCGCGTGCTCGGATCTGCAGGGTTCAGACACGCCGACTGACGCGGATGCGGGGGCGAGGCATCCGCTCGGCTTGTCGTCGGGGTCGGCGCCGCCTACCGTGAGGAGTCGGCCCGACCCGTGGAGCAGAGATGACCACCCCCTCGAATCCCGAGAGTATGCACGCGATCTCGGATGACACCCGCCACACCGTCGACGACGTGCTCGAGTACGCGCGTCGCCGCGCGCTGTACGAGGACATCCCGCTCGACAAGCCCATGCGTCCGAACGATCTCGCGCGTCTGGCGTCGGGATCGATCACCGCCGACGGCATCGGCGCTCGCCGTGCGATCGCCCTGTTCGAGAACGTGCTCGCCCCGGCGTGCATCTCGACCGACCATCCCGGATACCTCTCCTTCATCCCTTCGGCCCCGAGCAAGGCCTCGCTGGCGTTCGACGTGGTGGTCTCGGCATCCGCCATCTACGGCGGCTCGTGGATGGAGGGCGCCGGCGCGGTGTTCGCCGAGAACGAGGTGCTGCACTGGCTCGCGCGCGAGTTCGGCCTGCCGGCGACCGCGGGCGGGGTGTTCGTCCAGGGCGGCACGATCGGCAACCTCTCGGCCCTGGTCACGGCACGGGATGCTGCGCGCCGACGCAACGCGGAGGCGGGGCGTGCGAACCCGCCGCGGTGGATCGTGGTGTGCAGCGGCGAAGCGCACTCCTCGATCGTGTCGGCAGCCGAGGTCATGGACGTCGACGTGGTGACGGCCGCGCCGGACGCGAACGGCCGCCTGCACGGAGACACGGTCGCCCGGGCGCTCGACGAGCACGGGGATGCGGTGTTCGCGGTGGTCGCGACGGGCGGCACGACGAACTTCGGCATCGTCGACGACATCGCCGGCGTCGCAGCCGTGACGAAGGAGCGCGGGGTGTGGCTGCACGTCGACGGGGCGTACGGCCTCGCGGCGATGCTCGTTCCCGAGGTGCGGCCGGCGTTCGCGGGGGTGGAGCACGCCGACTCGGTGATCGTCGACCCGCACAAGTGGCTGTTCGCCCCGTTCGACGCGTGCGCGCTGATCTACCGCGAGCCGTCGCTCGCGCTGAAGGCCCACACGCAGAAGGCCGAGTACCTCGACACGCTGACCGACTCGCCGGACTGGAACCCCTCCGACCTCGCGGTGCAGCTCACCCGGCGCTCGCGCGGACTGCCGCTGTGGTTCTCGCTGGCGACGCACGGAACCGAGCAGTACCGCGCCACGATCGCGTACGGGATCGAGCTCGCGCGCCGCATCGGCGACGAGATCTCGCGGCGCGACGGCCTGTCGCTGGTGCGCGAGCCGCAGCTCTCGGTGGTCGTCTTCCGTCGTGACGGCTGGACCGCCGCCGACTACCAGGCGTGGTCGGACCGCCTGCTCGACGAGCAGCGAGCCTTCGTCGTGCCCAGTTCCCACGCCGGCGAGCCGGTGCTGCGGTTCGCGATCATCAGCCCGCTCACGACGTACGAGCTGCTGGTCGAGCTGCTCGACACGCTCGCCTGAGGGTCGTGCGTCGAGCGCCGCGCCCGGGCGATCTCGCGGACGGCCGGGGCTTCCAGCGGCCGGAACTAGACTGGGAGTGTCCCTCCCGATCGGCCAGGAATCCGTCGTGACCTCAGCTTCTTCCGCTCGCGCGTTCGACGTGCGCCACGTGCAGCTCGCGCGTGCCGCCTTCGCCGCGCTCGCCGCCGTCATGATCACGTTCTCGCCCGACCATTCGGCGCTCGTGGGCATGTCGGTGTTCAGCGGCTTCGCGATCGCGTCCGGACTGGTGCTGCTCCTCGCGGTGTGGCTGGTGTACCCGGCGGGGCGCCGCTGGCCGGCCGCCGCGATCGGCGGGGTCACTCTCGTCGCGGGCATGGCCGGTGGACTGACGCCGGTCCGTACGACGACGGGCTTCTTCGTGGTCGTGATCGCCTGGGCGGTCGTGGCCGGCGGGCTCGAACTGATCGCGGGGCTCCGAGGGCTCCGCGGTGCCCGCGCCCGTCGCGAGATCGCTCCGGGCGTCGCGGACGCCCGCCCGGCGATCGACCCGGGTCCGCGCTCCGACAGCCGTGACGCCGTCGTCGTCGGCGCAGCGGGCCTGCTTCTCGCCCTCGGGCTCTCCCTCGTTCCGGCCGGGTACTCGCTGCAGTACACCATCGAAGAGGCGCAGCAGACGCTCACCCTCACCGGCATCACCATCGCCGTCGGCCTGTTCGGCGCCTACGCCGCGATCGTCGCCGTGTATCTCGGCATCGCCGGGTTCTCACCGCGCCGCGATCCGGCCCTCCCCGAGGGCGAAGCATCCGTCCCCGCCCAGCAGAAGGACTCAGCGTGAGCGACGACCGCCCCACCCGCCGTGACTTGATGAAGCCCGTGCAGCTGCTCGGGCTGGCGTTCGGCGCCGCGGCCTTCGCCGGGATCGTCACGCTGGTCTCGATGGGCTTCTTCCAGGCAGGCGGCCCCGAGAAGACGCAGCCGGCACTCGTGCTCGCGCTCATCGTCGCCGGCGTCACCTTCATCGCCGTGCTGCTGATCGTGTCGCTGCTGCTGCTGGCCGTCGACCCGGCGCAGGTGACGAAGACGGTCGACAAGCCCGTGCTGCTCCCCGATCAGGACGACGAGGCACCGGATGCCGCGGCATCCGGCGACCCGAAGGCCTGAGCCGCCCTCAGCCCGCTCACGCGACTGGTAAGGCGGCCCCGCCTCAGCCGAGCTCGTCGACCAGCTTCGACGCGAGCCCGTCGTAGGTCGCGGGGGTGAGTGCGAGCAGGCGCTCCTTCGCGGCGTCGCCGATGTCGAGACCGCGCACGAACTCGGCCAGCTCGGTCGCGCCGACCCGGCGCCCGCGCGTGAGGTCTTTGAGCAGGGCATAGGGGTCGCTGATCTGCGACCGGCCGGCGGCGATCTCTGCGCGCACGACCGTCTGAATCGCCTCGGCGAGCACCTCCCAGTTCGCGTCGAGGTCGGCAAGCAGCACGTCTTCGGCGAGCGAGATCTCACCCAGGCCGCGCTGCAGGTTGTCGAGCGCCAGCAGCGAGTGGCCGAACGCCACCCCGATATTGCGCTGTGTCGTGGAGTCGGTGAGGTCGCGCTGCAGCCGGCTCGTGACCAGGGTCTGAGACAGCGTCGCGAGCAGGCCGCCGGCGATCTCGAGGTTGGCCTCGGCGTTCTCGAACCGGATCGGGTTGATCTTGTGCGGCATGGTCGACGAGCCCGTGGCGCCGGCCACCGGGATCTGCGTGAAGTATCCGATGGAGATATAGGTCCACACGTCGGTGGCGAGATTGTGCAGGATGCCGCCGGCATGCCGCACCCGGTCGTAGAGCTCGACCTGCCAGTCGTGCGACTCGATCTGGGTGGTGAGCACGTTGAAGCCCAGGCCGAGGCCTTCGATGAACTCGCGCGTCAGCGCGGGCCAGTCGACGTCGGGGTCGGCCGCCAGGTGGGCCGACCACGTGCCGGTCGCGCCCGAGAACTTGGCCAGGTAGTCGCCGGACTCGATCTGGTCGGCGACGCGCGAGAGCCGCCACGCGAACACGCCCAGCTCCTTGCCCATCGTCGTCGGCGTGGCCGGCTGGCCGTGGGTGCGCGAGAGCATCGCCGCATCCCGGTGCCGGACCGCCAGCTCGGTGAGGGCGCCGATCACGGCCCGCAGCTTCGGCAGCCAGACCCGCTGGACGGCGCGCTGCACCGTCAGCGCGTACGAGGTGGAGTTGATGTCTTCGCTGGTGCACGCGAAGTGGGTGAGCTCGGCGATCGCGTCGAGTCCCAGCGCCGCCAGCCGGTCGCGCACGAGGTACTCGACGGCCTTCACGTCGTGGCGGGTCACCGCCTCCTTCTCGGCGAGCCAGTCGATCTCGGCCTGGCCGAACTCGAGGTAGAGCGCACGCAGGCGGGCCTTGTCGTCGTCGCTCAGGGGTGACGTGCCGAACAGCGACCGGCCGGTGAGGGCGATCAGCCACTCGACCTCCACCTCGACCCGCGCACGATTGAGCCCGGCCTCCGACAGGTAGTCGGAGAGGCCGGCGACGGCGGCCCGATAGCGCCCGTCGAGCGGGCTGAGCGGCTGCGGCGGAAGGGCGGCGGCGGAGGGGGAAGAGGTCACGAGGCTCCCGTCGGAACGCAGGGGGCGAGGCCGGCGTCAGTGCACCGGACGGATCGCGGGTTCGAGCTGCCGGAAGAGCGCCCGGCTCGCGCTTTCGATCATACCGAGCACCTCGTCGAACATTCCGGGCCCGGCATAGTACGGATCGGGAACGTCGAGAGTGCTCGCGCTTGGGTCGAACGACAGCAGCAGCGCGATCTTGTCGGCGTCGCTCTCGCTGCGCGCCCATCCGCGCAGGATTCGCTCGTGGCTGCGGTCGAGCGCCACGACGAGGTCGCTCTGCGCGAAGTCGGTCTGGGTGAACTGGCGGGCGCGATGGCGCGTGCCGTCGTACCCCGCTCTCCCGAGAGCCTCGATGGTGCGCTGGTCGGCCCGTTCGCCGACGTGCCAATCCCCCGTGCCGGCGCTCGTCGAGGCGACGCGCGAGCCGAGGCCCGCGGCATCCGCGAATCCTCGGAAGACCACGTCGGCCATCGGCGAGCGGCAGATGTTGCCGGTGCACACGAAGATCACGCGGAAGGGATCCCCAGTGCTCGCCGCCATGCAGACCATTCTGACGTGCGACCGAGCGCTGCCCAAGAGCGGGAAGACAGACGCGGAGTGCGGGTGGCCACCGAACGTTAACGAACTCTCCTCCGGCGCGCCTTCCCAGGCGGATGCCTCTGCCATAGCGTGGCGGGGAAGGCCGATCCGGCCTTCTTCCATGTCCAGGAGGTTCCGTGCGCCGTCCCCACCGTGCCATCGTCGCCGTCGCCGCTGCCGGTGCCATCGCCCTGACCGGGTTGATCGCACCACCGGCGACAGCCGCTGAAGCCCCGGCCGAGCTCTTGCTGAGCGAGGTCGTCGAAGGCTCGAGCAACAACAAAGCCGTCGAGATCTACAACCCCACCGGCTCGCCGGTCGACCTGTCGGCGTACACCGTCCGGATGTACTTCAACGGCTCGGCGACCTCGACGCTGAGCGTCCCTCTCAGCGGCACGGTCGCCCCGGGCGACGCCTTCGTGCTCGTGAACGGGTCGGCCTCCGACGCGCTCAAGGCCTTCGGAGACCAGATCACGGCGGGCAACTGGTTCAACGGCGACGACGTCATCGCGCTGTTCCGTGGCGACACCGCGGTCGACATCTTCGGTCAGATCGGCGTCGATCCGGGCACCGAGTGGGGCTCGGGAAGCACCGGGGCAGCGGATGCCTCGCTCCGTCGTCAGGCGAACGTCTGCGTCGGCGACACCGACGGCACGAACCCCTTCACCCCCGCCGACCAGTGGGACGGCTTCCCGATCGACACCTTCGCGGACCTCGGCACGCATGCCGTGGACTGCGAGGGCGAGGAGGAGCCCCCTCCGACGGCCGGCTGCGACCTCGAGAACGTGACGATCGGGTCGGTGCAGGGAGCGGGCGCCGCGTCGCCGAGGGCCGGTGAGACGGTGCTCGTCGAGGGCACCGTGGTCGGCGACTTCCAGTCCGGGGGCTTCAACGGCTACTTCGTGCAGGACGCGGGTGACGGCGACCCGGCCACCTCTGACGGCGTCTTCGTCTACGCGCCCGGCGGCGACGCCGTGGCGGTCGGCGACGTCGTGAGCGTCGTGGGCGTCGTGACGGAGTTCGACGGACTGACCGAGATCGCGGCCATCGACATCGAGGTGTGCACGACGGGGGCGGAGCTGCCGGCGCCGGCCGAGCTCTCGCTCCCGGCCACGCCGGAGCAGCGCGAGGTGCTCGAGGGCATGTACGTCACCCTCCCGCAGAGCCTGGCGATCCTCGAATACTTCGAGTACGGCCGGTTCGGCACGATCGATGTCGGGCTGACCCGCCAGTCGACCCCGACGGCCGTGTACCTGCCGAGCGACCCGCGGGCGGCCGCGCTCGCGGAGTCGAACCTCGCCGAGCGCATCACGATCGACGACGGGCGCAGCAGCCAGAACCCCGACCCCGCGATCCACCCCAACGGCGAGGAGTTCACGCTCACGAACACGTTCCGCGGCGGCGACCTCGTCACCGAGGTGACGGGTGTGCTCGACGAGCGCTTCGGCGGCTACGTCATCCAGCCGACGCAGGGGGCGACGTTCGAGGTCGCGAACCCGCGGCCCGAGGTTCCGGATGTCGGCGGCAACGTGACCGTGTCGAGCTTCAACGTGCTCAACTACTTCACGACCCTCGACGACCCGAACACGAACGCCGACAACGACATCGCCCGCGGCGCCAACACGGTCGAGGAGTTCGAGCGGCAGGAGGCGAAGATCGTGGCCGCGCTCGCCGAGATCGACGCCGACGTGTTCGGCCTCATCGAGATCGAGAACAACGCCGACAGCCAGGCGCTCGCGACATTGACGGCCGCGCTCAACGAGTACCTCGGCAGCGACGTCTACGACTACATCGCGACCGGCAAGATCGGGACCGACGTCATCACCACGGCGCTGATGTACAAGCCGTCCGAGGTGACGCCGGTCGGGGACTTCGCACTCATGAACCAGGCGAAGGATCCGCGCTGGCTCGACAACCGCAACCGTCCGGGCCTCACCCAGACGTTCGAGGACGCGGACGGCGAAGCCTTCACGGTCGTCGTGAACCACCTGAAGTCGAAGGGCTCGGCGTGCACCGGAGAGGCCGCGGATCCGCTGCAGGGCGAGTGCAACATCGTGCGCACGAACGCCGCGAATGCGCTCGCCGACTGGCTGGCGACCGACCCCACCGGCCAGGGCACGGTCGGACGCGAGCTCATCATCGGAGACCTGAACGCCTACGACAAGGAAGACCCGATCCAGGCGCTCGTCGCGAAGGGCTACACCGACCTGATCCTCGAGCACGAGGGGGAGGATGCCTACAGCTACGTCTTCGACGGGCAGAACGGCTATCTCGATCACGCGCTCGCCGGGCCCGAGCTGGCCGCCGAGGTGACGGGCGCGTCGCCGTGGAACATCAACGCCGACGAGCCGAGCCTGCTCGACTACGACATGTCGTTCAAGCAGCCGGCGCAGGATGCGCTGTTCGCTCCCGACCCGTACCGCTCGAGCGACCACGACCCGGTCGTCGTGGGCCTCGAGCTCACGCCGCCCGACACGATCGCGCCGACCATCGAGGCGGTCGCCGTGCCGTCGTTCATCCTCGTGCCGAACAACAAGGAGCGCACGATCCGGGTGCGCATCGACGCCGAGGACGACCGCGGCGACGTGACGGTCGAGCTGACGGATGTCGCGGTCGACGGCAAGCCGAAGGCGAAGGTCACCCAGGTCGACGACCGCACCTTCACCGTCACGGCGGTCAACGGAGCGGTCTACACGTTCACCTATACGGCCACGGACGCCGCGGGCAACACCGCGACCGACAAGGCCTACGTGATCGTCGGGGTGAAGGGCCTGATCGGCTTGCTGTGAGCCGGGGCCGGTGATTCGAGGGGCGGATGCTGCGGCATCCGCCCCTCTCTCGTTCTGTTGCGGACGGGCTCGGTCCCGGTCGTGCCGCTTGTCGAGAATCTCGGAGAAACCCCGCGAAGCGACGCTCGAGCCGCCATCTCGTCGGCGTGTCTCCTGTTTTCTCGAACGTCGGGTTCACTGGCCGCAACTCGTTCACCGGCGAACGGAGCCCGAAGTGGACCAGACCGAATGGTGCGAGCGCTTCCTTCTGGAGATCGAGAAAGCATCGAAGGGCACCGTACTGCCCTTCGTCTACGTGGCAGGCGGCGTCTTCGACGGACACTATGCCGTCGTCATCTATCGCGAGCGACCGGAGTTCACTCCTTCCGGCCGTGTCTATGAAGCACGTGAGGAGATGCGGGCGTTCGAGGGTTCAACGCCCGAGGAGATCGCGGAAGCCGCGGTGGTCGGCGATATCACGGACCCGTCCGGCGTCGGCGAGTTCCACTCCTGGCCGTGGGCCGAGCAGCTGGCGGGCACCTCGGAGCCGATCGGGTGGCACGGGCCGCTGCCGATGGGCCGCTAGGCACTCTTCATGGCCAGCGCTACGGCAGGCGGCGAGTCGGTACGCGTGATCTGACTAAGCGGATGCTCCGGCAGCCGCCCAATTGTCGCCCCAGCGCGATCCCCCGCTCGGTTATCGCTCGCCTCCTCGCGCGTCGGCTACCCGCCAACGGTCGCTTCTCTCGAGGATGAACTCCGTGACATGCATCCTCTTTTCGCTCATGAAGGTCGCCTCTCCCTCAGCCAGCACCTTCAGGTCGCTCGTGTCCAACGTCACCGCGACGATCGCCTGTCGATCGCTGGCTTGAATCAGCACCGCTTCCGCGACGCGCGTCGGGCCCTCGTGCCGGACGTGCCCTTGAAGTTGCCACTGCTGGTCCTCCTCGATCGCGCGCTGCATCGAGTCGTCCACGCGAGCAAGGAGCGCTGCCGGAATGGGGGACGGATAGCCGTCTTGGGCCCAATCGCTGTATTCGTTCACGAAGGCGGTCGCTGTGTCGACCGGATCCTGACCCTGCGCTGGTTCACCACAGGCCGTCATCATCCCTCCAAGAAGAAGCAACCTCAGTGTTGTCGGGCAGCGCGGCCGCGCAAGAGATAGCCGGTCAATCTGTGGATAAGTTCGACATTCGCGCCGCGGCCTCCCTCCCGACGGATGGGCTGGCGCGGCCACTTCCTTCACATGACGGCCCCTTGCGGCGGAAGTGCACAGTGCGCCCGGTTTCTGCGGACCGCGGGCGATCCCCGCGGGAGCCTGGGGGCATGACGAACGACACGGCCAACGCGACGGCGGCTCAGCTCGACATCGTGGCGCGGGAGCTGAGCCTGCTTAGTGAGCGGTTGACCGACGCCGCCGCGCACGCGCGGGGACTCGCCGCCGCGACGGACTGGCGGGCGCGAGCGGCCGAGGTGTTCCACCAGCAGTCCGAGCGTTGGGCAGGCGCCGTGTCGAGTCTCGTGTGCACCGCCGAGACCGCGCGCATCGCCGCCGCGCGGGCGAGGGATGCCGCCGAGCTGCGAACGGCGGGGTGCTGGTGACCGCCGATATCGAGATCATCGGGGGCGGTGCGGTCGCTGTCGACACGACGACCCTCCGTCACACCGCTGCGCGCTTCGCCACGGCGGGCGTTGAGCTCGACGACATCCGATCCCGGCTCGGGGCGCTGCAGAACATGCTGCTGGTGGAGCGAGACGCCGCATGGGAGGCGGCGAGCGCGGCATCCGCCCTCTCTTCGCAGCTGCGCGACGCGTTCGACGAAGCGGACCGCATCGCGGCCGCACTGCGGGAGGCGGCCGCGATCTACGAGTTCGTCGAGCTCAACGCCGAGCACCGGGCCGCCGTCCTCGCAGGTGACCGCGAGGCGGTCGCCGAGCTGGATGCCGCTCGGGCCGCGCTACGCGCGAGACACCCCGACGCCGAGCTCGACGCGATGGGCGCCGAGTTCGAGCGGACGGTCATGTGGCCATCCGACCTCACTCGCCAGGCCACCGAGATCGGCTACTGGGCCGGCGACGAGGTCGGCCCCGAAGGGGCGATCATCGGAGGCGCCTCGCTCGGGCTCGCGACCCTCGGCATGGCGGCGGCGGCGGGGCTCACCGGCTCGGGAAGGATCAGCGCCGGCGCCCGGCTGCGCGGTTCCCCTCCGGACGTGACATTGGTCCCGGTCGCGCCCGCCACGGGCACGTCGGGCGGCCCGACCAGCCTCGCCGCCGTCACGCAGCGGATGCCGGGAGCCGGCGACTCCCGGGTACGCGTCGAGCGCTACACGATGCCCGACGGCTCGCGACAGTACGCCCTCTACGTCGCCGGCACGCAGAGCGCCGCCGTCGGCGGGAAGGACGCGTGGGACAACCGCTCGAACGCCGAGCTCTACACGGGCAACCGGTCGGCTTCGTACCAGGCGACGACCGCGGCGCTCGCCGCCGCGGGGGCGCGGCCCGGAGACACCGTCCACGCCTTCGGCCACTCGCAAGGCGCCATGATCGCGGCGCATGTGGCGATCGAGGAAGGGTACGACACACGCACCCTCGTGTCGTTCGGGTCGCCGGTCGAAGCCGACGTCGGCCGCTCGACCCTCAGCGTCGGCGTGCGCCACACCGACGACCCGGTCGCAGCCCTCGCGGGGGGTGGACACGTCGCCCCCGTCGGCGCACCCGGCAGCTTCGTCGTCGAACGCGAAGCCGACCCCGCCGCCGGGCTGCACGACGGGACGGTGCCGGCGCACCGCATGAGCGCCTACGCCGAGACGGCTGCCCTCGTCGACGCGTCGTCCGACCCGAGAGTCGGCGGCGTCAGGCAGGTTCTCGCTGAACTCGGCACCGCCGTCGAGGTCGACGTGGTCGAATACGCCGCGGTGCGCGAAGAGCGAACGGTCAGTCCTTGCGCTGCGGTCGCAGCAAGATGCCGAACACCCAGTTGATGAGCGAGATGATGACCGCCGCCACGAGGCCGAGCCAGAAGTCCTCGACCCGCAGGCCCCAACTCCAGAAACTCGTGATCCACGCCGTCAGCCACAACAGGAAGGCGTTGATCACGAGCCCGATGAGCCCGAGGGTCAGGATGTACAGCGGAAAAGCGAGCACCTTGATGACGGTGCCGATGAACGTGTTGACGAGGGCGAAGATCGCGGCCACGAGCAGCAGCGTGAGCACGAGCTGGAGCGTCTCGCCCGGCGGGAACGGGATGATCGTGACCTGCAGCGCCGTGATCAGGGTGACCACCCAGATCGCGAACGCGTTGATGACGACGCGAATGACGAAGCGCATAGTGCGCAGTTTGGCACGCCGCCGACCCCGGTGCGAGGACGACGGGGCGTGTGTTCGGACGTCCACGCATCCTCACGCCCGCGCTCGACCCGCTCGTAGACTCGGCAGGGTGACCGACGACTCCGACATTCCCATCAGGGTCCGGCCCGAGATCGCCGCGCTGCCCGCTTACAAGCAGGGCCGCCAGGCGGGGGCGGATGCCTTCAAGCTGTCGAGCAACGAGAACCCGTTCGACCCTCTTCCCGGCGTGCTCGAAGCAGTGCAGGCCTCGGCGACCGCGGTGAATCGGTATCCGGATGCCTCGGCCGGCCGCCTGCGTCAGCGCCTCGCCGAGCGGTATGGCCTCGACGTCGACGCCGTGCACATCGGGGCGGGAAGCGTCTCGATCCTCGCTCAGCTGGTGCAGGCCACGTCGGGCCCCGGAGACGAGGTGATCTACGCATGGCGCTCGTTCGAGGCCTACCCGTGGCTCGCTGTGGTCGCGGGCGCGTCCGCCGTCCAGGTGCCGCTCACCGACGACTACCGGCACGACCTCGACGCGATGGCCGCGGCGATCACCGACCGCACCCGGGTCGTCATCGTCTGCAGCCCGAACAACCCGACCGGACCGATCGTCACCCAGGACGAGTTCGACGCCTTCGCGCAGAAGGTTCCCTCGAACGTCCTCATCGTGCTCGACGAGGCCTACTCGGAGTTCGTCACCGACCCCGCCGCCGTCGACGGCACCCGCATCCTCTCGGCACGGCGCCACCCCAACGTCGTCGTGCTCCGCACCTTCTCCAAGGCGTTCGGTCTGGCGGGGCTCCGCGTCGGCTATGCGCTCGGCCACGCCCGCATCCTTGACGCGGCGCGCACCACCAGCATCCCGCTGTCGGTGACGGCTCCGGCCGAAGTCGCCGCACTCGCCAGCCTCGACGCCGAGGAAGAGCTGCTCGAACGGGTCCGCGCGATCGCCGAGCGGCGCGACCGCGTGGCGTCCGGCCTCCGCGACGCCGGCTGGGACGTTCCCGAGGCCCAGGGCAACTTCGTGTGGCTCCCCGCGCACGACGAGACGCTCGCGGTCGCGCAGGCCTTCGACGATGCGGGGCTGATCGTCCGACCGTTCGCCGGCGACGGCATCCGCATCTCCATCGGCGAAGAGGAGTCCGTCGAGAAGGTGCTGGCGATCGCGGCCCAAGCCGTGCGCGACCTCCCCTCGGGGCATCGCGGCGCGCGGGCGGGGGTGCAGTCATGACCTTCGCCGACCCCGCCGTCCCTTCGCCGACAGGACCCGAAGAGTCCGTCGTCCGCTTCCTCGCCGAGGACGGGTCGTTCACCCCCTCGCCCGCCGCCGAGCCGTACCGCGAGCTCGTCGACAGGCTGAGCGACGCCGACCTCGAGGGCTTCTACCGCGACATGGCGGTGATCCGCGCCTTCGATGTGCAGGCCACCAACCTGCAGCGCCAGGGTCAGCTCGCGCTCTGGCCCCCGAGCTTCGGGCAGGAGGCCGCGCAGGTCGGCTCCGCCCGCGCCGCCCGCCCGCAGGACCACCTCTTCCCGTCGTACCGCGAGCACGTCGTGGCGCGGATCCGCGGCGTCGACCCGGTCGACATCATCCGGCTCATGCGCGGCCTCACGCACGGCGGGTGGGACCCGACCGACCCCAAGAACGGCAACACGCACATCTACACGCTCGTGCTCGGGGCGCAGACCCTTCACGCCACGGGCTTCGGCATGGGCCTCGTCTTCGACGGGCGCTGCGGCACCGGCGACCTCGACCGCGACGAGGCCGTCATCGTCTACTACGGCGACGGGGCGTCGAGCCAGGGCGACGTGCACGAGGCCATGGTGTTCGCCGCGAGCTACCGCACACCCGAGGTCTTCTTCCTGCAGAACAACCAGTGGGCGATCTCCGTCCCGGTTGCCACGCAGTCCCGGGCGCCGCTATACAAGCGAGGCGAGGGGTACGGGATGCCGAGCATCCCGGTCGACGGAAACGACGTGATCGCCAGCTGGGCCGTCACCCGGGTCGCGCTCGATGAGGCGCGGTCGGGACTCGGGCCGCGCGCGATCGAGGCGATGACGTACCGCATGGGCGCCCACACGACCAGCGACGACCCCACCAAGTACCGCACCTCCGACGAAGAGGAGTCGTGGCGCCGCCGCGACCCGATCGCGCGACTCGCGACCTATCTGCGGGCACAGGGGGCGAGCGACGCCTTCTTCGCCGACGTCGACGCCGAGGCGAAGGCCGTCGCCGATGACGTCCGCACCCGCACCAACGCCCTCGGCGGAATCGAGGCCGACTCGATGTTCACCCACGTCTACTCCGAGCAGCACCCCGTGGTCGAAGAGCAGCGCCGCTGGCTCGCCGACTACGAAGCATCCTTCCAAGGAGGCGCCGCGTGAGCACCACGACCACCACAGTACGCGGGCCCGAGGCGACGACGGCGACCGCGCCCGTCACCATGCCGATCAGCCGCGCCCTCAACGCCGGGCTGCGGGCCGCGCTCGCCGCCGACGACCACGTCCTCCTCATGGGCGAGGACATCGGCCGCCTCGGCGGGGTCTTCCGGGTGACCGAAGGCCTGCAGGCCGAGTTCGGCGACCGTCGCGTCCTCGACACCCCCCTCGCCGAGTCCGGCATCGTGGGAACCGCGATCGGCCTCGCGATGGCCGGATTCCGTCCCGTCGTCGAGATTCAGTTCGACGGGTTCGTGTTCCCGGCGTTCGACCAGATCACGACGCAGCTCGCGAAGATGACCAACCGGCACGAGGGTGTCCTGCAGATGCCCGTCGTCATCCGCATCCCGTACGGCGGCCACATCGGCGCCGTCGAGCACCACCAGGAGAGCCCCGAGGCGTACTTCACCCACACGCCCGGGCTCCGGGTCGTCAGCCCGTCCACGGCCAACGACGCCTACTGGATGATCCAGCACGCGATCGCCTCCCCCGACCCCGTGATCTTCCTCGAGCCGAAGAGCAAGTACTGGCAGAAGGGCGAGGTCGACACGTCGGCCCCCGCGCTGCCCCTTCACGCCAGCCGAATCGTCCGCCGCGGCACCGACGTCACGCTCGTCGGTCACGGAGCGATGGTGACGACACTGCTCCAGGCGGCGGCGCTCGCCGAGTCCGAGGGCACGAGCTGCGAGGTCATCGACGTCCGATCCCTCTCGCCGATCGACTACGGACCCATCCTCGATTCGGTGCGTCGCACCGGGCGGATGGTCTACGCGCAAGAGGCCCCCGGCTTCACCAGCCTCGGCAGCGAGGTCGCGGCGACCGTCATGGAGAAGGCGTTCTACGCCCTCGAAGCGCCGGTGCTGCGCGTGTCCGGCTTCGACCTGCCCTTCCCCCCGGCGAAGCTCGAAGGCGCCTACCTCCCCGACGCGGACCGCGTCCTCGAGGCCGTCGACCGCGCCCTCGCCTACTGACCCAAGGAGTCCGCATGAGCACGCAGACGTTCGTCCTGCCCGATGTCGGCGAGGGTCTTACCGAAGCCGAGATCGTGTTGTGGCACGTCGCCCCCGGCGACGCGGTCGCCGTCAACGACGTCCTCGTCGAGATCGAGACGGCGAAGTCCCTCGTCGAACTGCCCTCGCCCTTCGCCGGCACGGTCGGCGAACTGCTCGCCGCCGAGGGTGCGACGGTGAACGTCGGTGCGCCGATCATCACGATCGCGTCGACAGCGGATGCCGCGGGCCCGGCGACCGTCGGGCAGACCGAGCACGGCGCACCTGCCGACGCCCCCGCGCCCGAGGGCGAGGGCGCGGTGCTCGTCGGATACGGCACCGGAGGCCCGGTGCAATCCCGTCGGCGCAAGCCGGTCGCGACGACCCCCCGGCAGCGCGTCCAGTCCTCGGTCGGCGTCATCGCGAAGCCGCCGATCCGCAAGCTCGCCCGCGACCTCGGCGTCGACCTCGCCAGCGTCGAGCCCACCGGGCCCGCGGGAGAGGTCACCCGCGACGACGTCGTGAAGCGCGCCTCGCAGGCCAGCGTCTTCCGCAACATCGAGACCCCCGCCTGGGGCGACGTGCGCGAAGAGACGATTCCCGTCCCCCCGGCGCCGGCCGCGGCATCCGTCACCCCCGCCGCTGCTCCGGAAGCCGATCCTCGCGAAGAGACGATCGCGGTGAAGGGTGTGCGCAAGGCCACCTCGTCGGCCATGGTGCAGTCCGCCTACTCGGCGCCGCACGTGTCGGTGTGGACCGACGTGGATGCCACCCGCACGATGGAACTGGTCAAGCGGCTGAAGGCCTCGCCGGACTTCGCCGACATCAAGGTCTCCCCGCTGCTGATCATGGCGCGCGCCGTGATCTGGGCCGTGCGTCGCACCCCGATGGTGAACGCCGCGTGGGTCGACGCCGACGGCGGTGCGGAGATCCGCGTGCGCCGATACGTGAACCTCGGCATCGCGGCGGCCACTCCTCGCGGATTGCTGGTTCCCAACATCAAGGACGCGCAAGACCTCTCGATGCGCGACCTCGCCCGCGCGCTCGAGAAGCTCACGCTGACCGCACGCGAAGGCCGCACCACCCCGGCCGATCAGCAGCACGGCACCATCACGATCACCAACATCGGCGTCTTCGGGATGGACGCGGGCACCCCGATCATCAACCCCGGCGAGTCCGGCATCGTCGCCCTCGGCACCATCCGGCAGAAGCCCTGGGTCGTCGACGGTGAAGTGCGGCCGCGCTGGGTCACCACGGTGGCGGGCTCTTTCGATCACCGCGTGATCGACGGCGACGGGATGTCGCGCTTCATCGCCGACGTCGCCTCGATCCTGGAAGAGCCTGCGCTGCTGCTCGACTGAACCCTCGCCACACGCGCGCGCGTTTGACTCGCCGGTCGGGCGTGTGTGCAATATGTTGCATGCCGATCCCCGCCGCGTCGCCGAAGAAGAGCCGATCGCTTCTGCGCGACGACGTCTACCGGCAGTTGCGCGACGCGATCGTCGACGGCACGCTCGCTCCCGGTGAGAGCCTCCGCGACGGCGACCTCGCCGAGTGGCTCGGCGTCAGCCGCACCCCCGTGCGTGAAGCTCTCCTCCGCCTCGGCGAGAGCGGCCTGGTCGTCGCGCAGCCCGGCAGGTCGACCGCCGTCGCGGTGGTCGAGGAGAGCGCGGTGCGCGGTGCCCGGGACGTCGTCGCCGCGATGCACGAACTCGCGGCGCGAGCAGGCGTCCCGACTCTCGACGCCGATCGGCTCGAGCAGATGCGAAGCGCCAACGAGCGCTTCACCGCCGCGATCGAAGAGGGCGACTCCGAAGCCGCCGTCGCCGCAGATGACGAGTTCCACGGCGTGCTCGTCGCCGCAGCTGACAACGCCGCACTGAACGCGGTCCTCGAGCTGTACACGCCCGTGCTCCGCCGAGCGGAGGTCCACCGCTTCGTGTCCGTCGACCGGTTCGCTGCAGCCGACCGGCACGCCCGACTCATCGACTTGTGCGCTGCGGGTGACGCCGAAGGCGCCGCGCAGCTGGCCTTCCACACCTGGCACAGCCTGCCGCTCAACAACGACGGCGCGTCCTAGCGAGACGCTCTCCCGGCCGGCCGAGGTTAGGGCCGGCCGGGACCGGTCTCAGCGAACCGCGACGAGCGCGTTCTCCGCGGCGGTCGCGATCACGTCCGCCACCACGGCGGACTGTGTCACGTACAGCGCGTGGCTGGCGGGAACATTCGTGATCTGCGCCCCGATGCGGGTCGCCATGTGCTGAAGCATCGCCTGGTCGAAGGCGCGGTCATCGGTGGCGATGACGGCCCAGCTCGGCTTGTCGCGCCACGCCGCGTTCGTGACCGGCGTCGCGAACACCGACATGTTGATCGGCACCTGCGAGTCACGCAGGAAGGCCGCGTCGGCATCCGTCGTGTCCGCCGCGAATCCGGCCTTGAAGGCGTCCGGGTTGAGATACCCGAACCCGTCGGCGCCGACGTCGATGACGAAGTCGGGCGTCGGTGCGAACCCCTCGTACTGCTGGGCGGTGTTCTCGCCGGCGTCGGGCGCGAGCGCCGAGACATAGACGAGCCCTGCCACGTTCTCGTGCGTTCCGGCCTCGGTGATGACGGTGCCGCCCCACGAATGACCGACGAGGATGGCCGGACCATCCTGCAGGTCGAGCACTCGCGTCGTCGCCGCCACGTCGTCGGCGAGCGAGGTCAGCGGGTTCTGCACGATCGACACGCGGTATCCGCGCGCCGTGAGGTTGTCGTAGACGCCCCTCCATCCGGAGCCGTCGGCGAAGGCGCCGTGTACCAGCACGACGTTCTTGATCGGTGTGGTGTCGCTCATGTCCGTTCCTTTCCCTGGAGAGCCGTTCCGGCTCGCTGGATGTAACGCAATATATTGCATGCAGTATTCCCCGGGGAAGCAGGCGACTTCAAAAAGCCATCGCGTCGCGTGCGCCCCGGTCGACCGACCGGATTTGAGAACGATTATCAATACCCGTAGGGTGGAGCCATGACCCGCCACCACCGCCTCTCGTACGCCGGCCTGGCCGCAGCTTCCGCTCTCGTCCTCGCCGGCTGCGCGAGCGGCAACGCTGCCGGGGGACAGCAGTCGGGCGACGACGCGATCTCGGTGGTGGCCTCGACCAACGTGTACGGGCAGATCGCCGAGGCGGTGGGCGGCGACCTCGTCGACGTCACGTCGATCGTCACCAACGAGTCGCAGGACCCGCACTCGTTCGAGCCGAGCGCACGCGACCAGCTCTCGGTCGCCGAGGCCGACCTCGTGATCGAGAACGGCGGCGGCTACGACGGGTTCATCGACGGGATGATCGAGTCGGCCGGCATCGACGTCCCGGTCGTGACAGCGGTGGAGTACTCGCACGCCTACCCCGAGAACGAGGGGCACGACGCCGAGGCCGAGGAAGACCACGCGCACGACCACGACGCCGACGGGCACGACCACGACCACATCGAGGGGTTCAACGAGCACGTCTGGTACGACCCGCACACCGTCGCCCATGTCGCGGAAGCGATCGCCGTCGAGCTCGGCGAGCTGAGCCCCGACGACGCCGAGGCCTTCACTGCGAACGCTACGGCGTTCGCCGCAGAGGTCGAGGGGCTCGAAGAGTCCCTGGCCGAGATCGAAGCCGCGCACGGCGGTACGGGCGTGTTCGTCACCGAGCCGGTCCCCGCGTACCTGCTTGAGGCGGCCGGCCTCGAGAACGTCACTCCCGAGGCGTTCAGCGAAGCGGTCGAGGAGGGGCAGGATGTCCCGCCCGCCACCCTCCTCGAAGCCATCGACCTCATCGAGAGCGGCGACGTCGCCCTCGTCATCACCAACACGCAGACCGCGGGCGCCGAGACCGCGCAGATCGTCGGCGAGGCCGACGGCCGCGGCATCCCGACGCTCGCGTTTTCGGAAACCGTTCCCGAGGGCCAGACTTACATCTCGTGGATGCAGGCGAACGTCGAAGCGCTCGGGGACGCGCTGGACGCGTGACCACCGCGCCCGTCGCTCTCGAGATCCGGGATGCCTCGCTCCGGCGCGGCGACCGCGAGCTCTGGGCGGGACTCGACCTCACGGTCCGGGCCGGCGAGCTGATCGCCGTGCTCGGACCGAGCGGTTCCGGCAAGACGACCCTGCTGCGGGCCATCCTCGGACTCGAGCCGCTCAGCGGCGGGTCGATCACCGTGCTCGGCGAGCCGGTGCGCACGAAGGGCAGCCGCCGCATCGGCTACCTGCCCCAGTCTCGCCCGCTTCCGCCCGACACGGCACTGCGCGGCCGCGACCTCGTCACGCTCGGGGTCTCGGGTCACCGGTTCGGGCCGCCGATCCCCCGCCGCGGCGACTCCGCGAAGGTCGACGCGCTCATCCACGCCGTCGGCGCCGACGACTTCGCCGACCGCCCGGTCGGGCAGCTCTCCGGCGGTGAGCAGCAGCGCCTGCGCGCGGGCCAGGCGCTCGCCGACGACCCCGGGCTGCTGCTGTGCGACGAGCCGCTCACCAGCCTCGACCTCGCCAACCAGCAGGCCGTCATCGGTCTCATCGATCGTCATCGACGAGAGAAGGATGCCGCGGTCCTGCTCGTCACACACGACATCAACCCCGTACTCAGCAACGTCGACCGCATCCTCTACCTCGCCAACGGGCGGTTCACGCTGGGCACCCCCGACGAGGTGCTGACGTCCGAGACCCTCAGTGAGCTCTACGGCGCCCCCGTCTACGTGCTGCGGGCCGGCGACCGGCTGGTCGTCGTCGGCGCACCGGATGCCGAGGCATCCCACCACCATCACCACGACGAGGACCACGAATGAACGGGGACGACGTCTGGGATGCCATGTTCGGCGGCCTTCCCGTCTACGGCGACATCCTGCTGCTCGTCTCGAACTCGGTGTGGGCGGGCGCCGTGCTCGGTCTCGTCGGGGGACTGATCGGCGTGCTCGTCATGCAGCGCGACATGGCGTTCGCGGTGCACGGCATCAGCGAGCTGTCGTTCGCCGGTGCGGCGGCGGCGCTCCTCATCGGTGTGGACGTCGTGACGGGATCGATCGTCGGCTCGCTCATCGCCGCCGCGCTCATCGGGTGGCTCGGCGCACGCGCGCGGGACCGCAATTCGATCATCGGCGTGCTCATGCCGTTCGGGCTGGGCCTCGGCATCCTGTTCCTGTCGCTCTACGACGGGCGGAGCGCCAACCGCTTCAGCCTGCTCACCGGGCAGATCGTGTCGGTGCAGTCCGGGCAGCTGGGCTGGCTCATCGCGATCAGCGCGGTCGCGCTGCTCGGCCTGCTGCTCATCTGGCGGCCGCTCCGGTTCGACTCGCTCGACCCGCAGTCCGCCGCCGCCCGCGGCGTGCCGACGACCGCGGTGTCGCTCGCCTTCATGCTGCTGCTCGGTCTCGTCGTCGCCGTCGCGGTCCACATCATCGGCGCCCTCCTCGTGATGGCCCTGCTCGTCACGCCGGCCGCGGCGGCTATGCGCATCGCGACCGGTCCGCTGTCGGTGCCGGTGCTCGCGGCCGTCTTCGGCCTGGTGTCGGCGGTCGGCGGCATCCTGCTCGCGATCATGGGCACGCTGCCGGTGAGCCCGTACATCACCACGATCTCGTTCGTGATCTATCTCGTGTGCCGCGTGATCGGCGCCCGCCGCGGCCGGGTGGTCCGCGAGCCGGTCGGCGCATGACGCCCGGGAACCGTCCAGGCCCCGCCGGTAGACTCCCCGGCATGGTCCAGCGCAACACGTGGCAGCGCGAACGCGTGCGCGAGGCGCTCGCCGACGCCCGCGGCTTCGTGAGCGCCCAGTCGCTGCACGCGATGCTGCGCGACGAGAACACGGGGATCGGTCTCGCCACCGTCTACCGCACGCTGGCCGGGCTCGCCGCCCGCGGCGACGCCGACTCGCTGCAGAGCCCCGAGGGCGAAGCTCTCTACCGCGCCTGCACGAGCACGGGCCACCACCACCATCTGATCTGCCGCAACTGCGGGCTGACGGTCGAGATCGAGGCGACCGACGTCGAGCAGTGGGCCAAGCGCACGGCCGAGAGCCACGGGTTCCGCGACGCCGCGCACATCGTCGATATCTTCGGGCTGTGCGCCACGTGCGCAGCCGCCCAGGACGAGCGTGACCCGGACTGAGGTCCGTCCCGCCGCGCCGTCGCGCACGGCCCGCACTCTCGTCGCGCTCTCGATCGGTGCGGCGGTCGTCGCGGCGCTCTTCGCGATCGACGCGTTCGCTCCCGCACTGTTCCCGGCTTCGCTGCCCACCCGCGCGCAGGACGGCCTGACGCTCGCGATCAGCGTCCTCATCGAGTCGCTCCCGTTCGTCATCCTCGGCGTGGTGCTGTCGATCGTCGTGCAGGTGTGGGTTCCGCCGGGCGTGATCGAGCGATGGATGCCTCGGCGCGCGTGGGCTCGCCGTGCCGTGCTGTCGCTGCTCGGGATGCTGGTGCCGGTGTGCGAGTGCGGCAACGTGCCGTTCGCCCGCGGACTGCTGATGCGCGGGTTCACGGTGCCCGAGACGATGACGTTCCTGATCGCCGCGCCCATCGTGAACCCGATCGTGATCATCACGACTCACCAGGCGTTCGGCTTCAGCGACGGGATCCTCGTCGCGCGGCTCGTCGGCGGCTACCTGATCGCCAACCTCATCGGATGGCTCTACAGCCGGCATCCGTCGCCCGACGCTCTGCTCACCGACCGGTTCCGCGACACGTGCGAGCTGGTGACCCACGAACCCGGCGGTCGCGGCCGGCGCACCCTCGCGCAGTTCGTCATCGAGCTGCGGGCCGTCATGCCGGCGCTGGTCATCGGCTCGGCGCTGGCGGGCGCCGTGCAGGTGCTGGTGCCGCGCGAGACGCTCGTCGCGATCGGGTCCGACCCCGCGCTGTCGATCATCGCGATGATGGCGCTCGCGATGGTGGTCGCCATCTGCTCGAACGTCGACGCGTTCTTCGCGCTGTCGTTCGCCTCGACCTTCACCCCGGGCGCGATCGTCGCGTTCCTGCTCGTCGGACCGCTCGTCGACGTGAAGATGATCGCGCTGATGCGCACCACGTTCACCACCCGCACGATCGCCGGGATCGTCGTGGTGGTCATCGTGTCGGCCTTCGCCATCGGGACGGCGGTGAACCTCCTTGCGTAACGCCGGATGGGTGGGCACGCGGTGGCTCGGCGTCGGGCTCGCCGCGATCCTCGCCGTCGTCACGATCTCGCTCGCGATCACTGGACGCCTGAACCTCTACATCAACCCCGACTCGACGTGGTTCGCGGTGTCGATGTCGATCGTCGCGCTCGTGGGCGCCGTGGCGTCGTTCGCTCTTCCGCTCGGCGCCGAGGCCGACCACGGGCACGACCACGGTCCATCCCCGTCGAGTCGCCAAGACACGCCGTCGGGGCCGGCCGAGGAACGGCGTGTCTTGGCGACTCACGCGCACTCGCACAGCGGCCGGATCGGCACCGCGGCGACCGTCGCCGGCGGGGTCGCGGCATCCGGTGTCGTCGTCTTGACGCTGGTGCTGCCGCCCGCGTCGCTGTCGGCCGACCTGGCGATGTCGCGCGACGTCGGCGCCACTCCCCTGTTCGCGGGATCGGATGCCGTCACCCTCGCCTCGAGCGGAGACACGTCGTCGTTCGGGGTCGGCGAATGGGCGACCGTGTTCGCTACGGCGACCGATCCCGACGCCTTCGACGGCGATCCGATCGAGCTCACCGGCTTCGTCACGCCCGGCGAGGACGGCGACTTCGATCTCACGCGCCTCGTCATCACCCACTGCGTCATCGATGCGCAGCCGGCCAGCCTGCCCGTGGCCGGCGGCTCCGCGCCCGCGACCGGCGAATGGGTGACCGTCACCGGCACCGTGCGGGCGACGTCCGACGGGCGGCTGCAGATCGACGCCGATTCCGTGGAGCGCATCGACGAGCCGCAGGATCCGTATGAGTACTGAGCCGGCGACCCGCCGCGCCCGCGGACGGCGGCGGCGGGGTCGGGCGTTCGCCTCCGCCTTCGCGATCGTCGTGGGGGTGCTCGCCGTGATCGGACTCGCCGGCGCGGCGGCGACGGTGGCGCTCGGACCGCGGGTCACCGACGTGCAGGTCGATCCGGCTGCGGCGGTCGAGGCATCCGGGTCCCGGCTCATCGTGACCACCACGCAGTCGCTCGCCGACGTCGACGCCTCTCAGGTCACGGTCACGCCCGACACGCCTTTCGCCGTCGACACAGCGGGGCGCAGTGTCGGTGTGCGGTTCACGCTGCCGCTGTGGGACGACACCGACTACCGGGTCGAGATCCGCGACGTCCAGTCGGTGGCCGGCGGCCCGTCCGCGACGATCACCGAGACCTTCCGCACGCCCGCCGCGCACATCGAGCTGCTGCAGCGCGGCGACGGCGAGGACACGATCTTCCGCACCGACCTGTCGGGTGAGAACGCCGAGCCGATCTTCACCCACGGGCACATCGAGGATTTCCGGGCGACCTCGACGCACCTCGTCATCTCGGTGCGCACCGAGGACGACCAGGCCGGGCTGATCATGACCGACCTCGACGGGGGGAACCCCCGCGAACTTCCCCTGCCCGGGGACGGGTTCGCGTCGAACCTGCAGAGCTCCGATCGCGGCGACGTCGTCGGGTACACCTTCTCGGATGCCGACCTCGACGCCGACAGCGGGCGGGAGAGCCGCCTCTACACGGCGTCGCTGAAGCAGCCAGACGCGGCGCCGCAGGCGGTCGAGGTGGAGGGCGCCGACCCTCGCATCGCCGAGTGGCGCTTCGTGCCCGACACCGACAGCATCCTGCTCCTGTCGTTCGACGGATCGCTGCTGCTCACCGGGTCGGACGGCGCCGGTGCGACCGCCCTCGGCAGCGCGGTCACGATCGAGGGCATCGCCCGCGGCTCGTCCGAGGCGATCATCGAGCGGGTCGACGGCATGGCGACGCTCGACCTCACCGACGCGACGGAGGAGCCGCTGGTGGAGCCGGCAGGTGATGTCGGGCCCGCGACCACCGTCACGCCGCTGCCCGACGGCTCGACGATCCGCACCGCGGCGGTGCTCGACGGTGAGACCCCGACCGGTCGCACGTCGATCTCGCTCGTCGCTCCCGACGGCGAGACGACGCTGCTGTCAGAGGTGCCCGAGACGGATGCCGTGCTGCAGGTGTGCGTGTCGCCCAGCGCCCGCTACGCCGCGGTTCTCGTCGCGCCCGACGCGATCTCGAACCCCTACGACACCTACCAGCTGCCGCTGCCCGAGCGCCCCGAGACCCGTGTGATCGACATCGCCTCCGGCGAGCCGCTCGTCGCGCTCACGGGTTCATCCGTCTCGTGGTGCCAGGTGCCCCCGGTCTGACCTCGGCGCGTTACGGTTCGTGGCTCTCGCGTCGTCGGGTTCGTGCGGTAGCGCCGTCGGTCCCGCGCGGTCGGAATCGGCATCCGCTCCTCGTTTGAGCAGCCGCGAACGCCGGTTCCGGCCGCGGGAGCCCGCCGACGAGGCAGGCACCGCGGGCCAGCTGCGCCAAGCCCGGCTCAGCCCGAGGTCGATCGCTTCGCGGGCTCGGGCACCGGGATCGTCGACGGCAGACCTCGGGCGAGCACGATCCCGATGAGCGTGAGCGCGAACACGAGGAACAGCGACTGACGCAGCGACTGCACCTGCGTGTCGGCGTACGTCTGCGCGACCTCGGTCGCGACCTCCTGGCTGCCGCCCGCGTCGAGCACGGCCTGCTCGGCCTGCTCCTGCGAGATGATCGGGGCCCCGTCGGCCGTGGCTTCGACGACCTGCCGCTTCACGTCTTCCGACAGCGTCGTGCTCGCCGACACAGCCGAGCCGAAGCCCGCCGTCATCAGCAGGATGAACACCGAGCCGACGATCGCGGTCCCGAACGACGACCCGAGGTTCTGGAACGTGCCCTGCAGACCGCCGACCTCTGACGTGTCTTCGGACGAGACCGCCGACATGTTGACGTTGCCGAGCTGCGACGCGAGCAGCCCGAACCCGGCGCCGACGACGAACATGCCGAGCGCGAACAGCAGATCGGTCAGCTCGGGCTGCACTGCGGCGAAGACGACGAACAGGCCGAGACCCAGCGTGAACTGCCCGATCCGTGCGATGTTGCGAGCCGACCGCACGGTCGAAAGGCGCGAGCCCACGACCGAGAACACGATCAGGCCGACCGAGAGCGGCAGGATCTTCAGGCCCGTCTGCAGTGCGTCGTACCCGAGGATCGTCTGCAGGTAGACGGGCACGACGAAGAACAGGGCGGCGATCGCGAAGTACTGGGCGAGGAACATCGTCAGCCCGCTCCGCAGCGCGGGGATGCGCAGCATGCTCACCTTGAGCAGCGGCATCCGTCCTGTGCTCTCGAGCTTCTTCTGCCTGCGAACGAACCACGCGAGCACGAGGATCGCCACGACGATGAGGTACGCGACCGGCGACACCCCGAAGGGCGCGAGGGGGACGCCGCCGATCTCCGGCGGCGCGAGCGGCACGATCCAGCCCCACGTCTTGCTCTGCAGCACCGCGAAGACGAGGATCGCCATCCCGCTCGCCGACAGCACGACGCTGAGCAGGTCGATCCGCAGGCTGCGGTCGCCGGGCTTGTCCTTCACGCGGCCCGAGAAGATCAGGACCAGCACCATGATGACCGTCTCGCCGACGAAGACGTACCGCCACGACGCATAGGTCGTCATCAGACCGCCGATGAGCGGGCCGGCTGCGGCGGCGAACCCCGTGATCGCGCCGAGCGCCGAGAAGGCGATGACGCGCTCGCGCCCGTCGTAGTTGATGGCGGCGAGGGCGGCGATCGCCGGGATCACGAGGATCGCCCCCAGGCCCTCCACGAGCGACCATCCGAACAGCAGCACGGTGAGGTTCGGCGCGAGCGCGGTGGTGAGCGACCCGATCCCGTAGACGATCGATCCGATGCGGAACGCCGCGCTCCGCCCCCACTTGTCGCCGAGCTTGCCGCCGGAGAGCATGAACGCCGCCATGGTGAGCGCATAGAACGTGATCGCGGCCTGCATGCCGCCGATGTCGGTGCCCAGGTCGGCGGCGACGGTCGAGATCGACACGTTCATGACGGTGCTGTCGAGCACCATCACGAACTGCGACACACCCAGCAGGACGAGCACGATCCACCGCTTCATGGCCGGATGCTAGCGACCGACGCCGTCCCGCGGAATCGCCTGACCCAGGTGAGATGCGCGATGCGTAGACTCCCGGCATGTCCGAGCACCGCCCTGCCACCCGCGACGATTTCCTCGGACTTCCCGCCGACGTCGCCCCCCGGCTGCTCGGCGCGCACCTCACCACCGAGGTCGGGGGCGAGACGGTCGTCGTGCGGCTGACCGAGGTCGAGGCGTACCACGGTCTCGGCACGGGCGACCTCGCCGACCCGGGCTCGCACGCGCGCATGGGTCCGACCGCGCGCAATGCGACGATGTGGGGCGAGCCCGGGCACCTGTACGTCTACCTCTCCCACGGCATCCACTCCTGCGTCAACGTGGTGTGCGGACCGGTGGGCACGGCGGGCGGGATCCTGCTCCGCGCGGGGGAGGTGATCGAGGGGACGGATGCCGCGTCCCGCCGCCGCCCCGCGGCGCGCACGCCGCGCGACCTGGCCCGCGGCCCGGGTCGCCTGGGCGATGCGGTCGGGCTGCGGCATCCGCTTCACGACGGCATCGACGCGATCACCGGCGAGCCGCGCCACGGGGCTGTCGCGCGTCTGACGCTGCCGGGCCAGCCCCTGACCGGGATCGCCCGCGGACCGCGCGTGGGCGTGGCCGGCGAAGCGGGAACTGCCGCGTTCCCGTGGCGGTTCTGGATTCCGGGTGAGCCGACCGTGTCGGCGTTCCGGTGGGGTCGTGGCGCCCAGGTCGCGGCCGAGGCCGCCCGTGTCGGGGCCGAAGCACCTGCCGTGCTAGACTGACTCTTTGTCTGCGCGCACTCCAGCACGCAGTTCGTATCCCACTCTCCTCCGGGCCTTCACGGGCCGGGTGAGACGCGGGGTGCAGACAAGGGATCTTGGGTGGGGCCGTCCGGCTCCACGGTACTAAGGAGACATCACTATGGCAGCAGTGTGCCAGGTGACTGGAGCAGTTCCCGGCTTCGGTCACAACATCTCGCACTCGCACCGCCGGACGAAGCGTCGCTTCGACCCGAACGTGCAGAAGAAGACCTACTTCGTTCCGTCGCTGGGTCGCAACATCAAGCTGAACGTTTCGGCCAAGGGCATCAAGGTCATCGACGCCCGCGGCATCGAGGCGGTCGTGCGTGACCTTCAGGCGAAGGGTGTGAAGCTCTAATGGCCAAGAAGGCACAGGACGTCCGTCCGATCATCAAGCTGCGTTCGACCGCCGGCACGGGCTACACCTACGTGACGCGCAAGAACCGTCGCAACAACCCCGACCGCATCGTGCTCAAGAAGTACGACCCGGTCATCCGCAAGCACGTCGAATTCCGAGAGGAGCGCTGATCCATGGCTAAGAAGAGCAAGATCGCGCGCAACCAGCAGCGCCAGGAGGTCGTCGACCGCTACGCCGCCAAGCGCGCCGAGCTGAAGAAGGCTCTCGTCGACCCCAACTCGACCGACGAGCAGCGCGAGGCCGCTCGCGTGGGCCTGCAGAAGCTGCCCCGCAACGCGTCGCCCGTTCGTCTGCGCTCGCGGGACGTCATCGACGGCCGCCCCCGTGGTGTCCTCACGAAGTTCGGCATCTCGCGTGTCCGCTTCCGTGACATGGCTCACCGTGGCGAGCTGCCCGGCGTGACCAAGTCGAGCTGGTAAGCATCACCGCCTGAAGGCCCGGAGTTCCTCGGAACTCCGGGCCTTTCTGCTGTGCGCGGCTCGTTCGCGAACATCGGGCGCGGCACTTTCCTGCGAGCGCTACCTCGCGCGACGCAGCGCTCGCAGGAAACTGGCGCGGCCGGCCGGGGCTCCGCCGGACCCTCGGACGGCGCCTGCTCAGCCGAACGTGTAGCCGTGGCTTCCGGCGACCGCGCGCAGCACCTCGTCGGTCGAGTCGCCCGTGACGTGCGGATACTGGTCCGTCAGCACGCGCCCGAGTTCGTCGAGCGTCTCGGCGAGCACCGCTCCCGCGAGGCGGACGTCGGCATCCTCGGCGCAGGCCGCGGCATCCCGCAGTTCCATCGCATAGCCGACCGCTCGTGCCGCCGAGAGTCGCTCGTCCTTCTCGGCGAAGTAGAAGATCTCGGTGTTCTGGACGAGGTCGGCGGTGAGCTCCGCGATCGCGCGGGCGACGGACGAGACGACGGATGCCGCGACCCCCGACGTCACCGCCGGAGGCAGCGTCGTCATGCCGGCGGCGTGCATGCTCGTCAGCTCGATCGCGAGTGCGCGACGCCGGGCGAGCGCGGGATACAGCTGCATGAACCATGACACCGCCCCCGAGAGCAGCACGAACCCGGTGAGCGCTTCGAGCGGTGACAGCAGCCGGATGAGCGGTTCGGCGGGCACGACATCGCCGAGGCCCAGCGTGGTCAGGGCCACGAGCGAGAACGTCAGCGACTCGAGGAACGGGTGGTACTGCTCGGGATCGACGCCGCTGTAGGAGAATCCATCGGGCACGTGCGGCAGGTAGACCAGCGCCCAGCCGAACGCGAGCAGGACGATCCACACCATGATGGTGAGCAGGACGGTGAGCGGCCCCCCGACCACGAGCAGGGTCCGGCGCCCCCGCGAGAGCCCCCACACCGAGCGGAAGACGAGGGTGGTGAGGCGCCCGGTGGACGCGGGTCGGAGCAGCGTGTGGAAGACGTCGTTCAGTGCAACGACGATCATGACGACGCCGACGACGGTGCTCACGGCTGCCATGGGCCCACAGTATCCGCGAAGTGTCGGCCCGGGGCCCCGGCGGCGGAGTCGATCAGTCGGTCAACCCCCGCCGGACGGTGGGCAGAGGAATCTAGAATCGAGCGCCTGGAGGAGGATGCGGATGCCGCTCGACCCGTTCTTCGAGGAGCGCCTGCGGGTTCACCGCCGGTACCTGTTCGATCAGGCGCTCGGATCGGTGCGCAAGCGCCTCACGGCGCTGTGGCCTTTCGGGCGGGCACCCGTGCCCGCGCCGCGTCCCGCCTCGGGGCCTGCCTCCGCGCCGACCTCGGCGGGCGCGAAGACGAAGAAACCCAAGCGGGCGCTGACGCCGCGCGAGAAGCACCGCCGGGCGGCGCTCGCGTGGGATCGAGCCGAGCTTCAGAACGTGGGCACCCCGGGCCCCGACATCCGCACCACCGAGCACACCGTCGAGGTCGCGGGCCGTCCTCCGGTGCGTGTCCGCATCTATCACCCGCCGGGCGGCGACGAGAAGCCGACGCCTGCGGTGCTGGCGTTCTTCGGGGGAGCCTTCCGCATCGGCGGCATCGACTATCCGACGACGGATGCCGCGTTCCGCCGGCGGGCGGTCGACGCCGAGGTCGCGGTCGTCGCCGTCGACTACGCCCTCGCGCCGGAGCACCGGTATCCGACGCAGGTCGAGCAGGGGTACGCGGCGCTGCGGTGGCTGTTCGAGCACGCCACCGACCTCGGGATCGACCGCGACCGGATCGGGCTGCTCGGCACGTCGGCCGGGGCTGGGCTGGCCGCCGCAGTGACGCTCATGAATCGCGACGGGGCGGGGCTTCCGCTGCGGCTGCAGGTGCTCGAGGTCCCGGTCGTCGACCTCACGGGCGGCAGCCTCGACCTGCGCGCGACCCGGGCCCTCCGCATCCCTCGGTTCCTGGTGCTGCGCGAGCTGCGCTCGGTGGCGCGCACCTACCTGCCGGGCAGGCGATCGGCCCGCGACGCGTACGCCTCGCCGCTGCGGGCCGCGTCGCACGCCGGGCTGCCTCCGGCGGTGATCCTCACGGCCGAGTTCGACCCTCTCCGGGGTGACGGCGACGCGTATGCCGCCGCGCTGCGTCGGGCCGGGGTCGATGCGAGCGCCGTGCGCTACCTCGGCGTCACGCACGACACGCCGATCTTCACGCGCGTCCTTCCCGCTGCGCGACGCTGGCACGACGACGTCGTGGCCGCGCTGCGCCGCCTGCACGTCTGACCGCAGACGGTGGACGGCGCGAGGCATCCGCTCTAGGCGGCGGTCTCCTTCACGGCGTGGGTCGTGGCCCACTCGAGCGCGAAGTCGGCGATCTCCTCCCAGCCGGCCTGGCTGACGAGGCGGTGGGTGCGACCCGGGAAGGTCTTGTAGTCGACGACCGCCGGGCTGCCCGACTTCTTGTACTTCTTCACGATCGCCTCGCCGATGGCCGGGGGGACGACGTGGTCGATCTCACCCGTGATGATGAGCAGCGGCGCGCGGTCGGTGCGGCCGTAGTCGACGTGGGTGACGCCGCCCTTCTCGTTGACGACGGACGTGACGCCCTCGAAGAACACGCGGTTGTAGGAGTTGACCGCGTACTCGTCCCAGAGCTTGTCGGACTCGCTGCGCGGGAGGTCGTTGCCGAAGGTGAAGTGGAAGTGGCGCTTGCTCAGCGGCTTCGCGCCGTTGATGTCGAAGGGGTTCGAGAGGATCGGGGTGCCCGTCCACAGCGTGGAGAGCGGAAGCGTGGTGACTCCGGCGGTCTGTCCGGGCGCGACCCCGACGTATGCCACCCCGAGTCCGCGGTCGGCGAGCATCTGGGTGAGCACTCCACCGAAGGAGTGGCCGATGATGATCGGCTTCTGCGGCAGGTCGCGGATGATGCGCTCGTAGTTGTCGGCGATCTGCTTCAGCCCGATCCCCTTGAGCGCGGCCGGGTTGCGGCGGATGTCGTCGACCGAGCGGTCGTCGATTCCGGGCCAGCCGGGGACGATGACCGGGTGGCCGGCGGCGCGGAAGCGCTCGGCCCAGGTGTCCCAGCTCTTCGGCGTCATCCAGAGGCCGTGAATGAGGACGATGGGGGTCTTCGTCGTGGTGTCCATGTCGATCTCCTGTCGGTGTCTTCGTGATTCTGGGTCCGGCTCGTGATCGCCGGTGTACCCTGATGGTAGACCGAACGTTCTATCTACGCAACGCTATTCCCGTTGACATCCGCAATCGCACGAGGTGGCACGATGGACCCGGAGAACACACCATGAGCACCGCCCCCACCCCCACCGCGACGACGCGCCCTTCATCCGCACGACAGCGGCTGCTGGATGCCGCGACCGAGCTCTTCTACGGCGAAGGCATCCACTCCGTCGGGGTGGACCGCATCATCGAGGCCGCCGGGGTGACCCGCGCGACGATGTACAAGCAGTTCGAGGGGAAGGAAGGGCTGGTGCTCGCCTACCTGCGCGGTGAGGACGACCAGCTCCGGGGGCTCTTCGACGCCGCGGGCGCGGCATCCGACGACCCGGACGTGCTGCTCGAACTCGTGATCGAGGGGATCGCCGAAGACATCCGGCTGCGCCACACGCGCGGGTGCCCCTTCATCAACGCCGCCGCGGAGTACCCCGACGAGGGACCCGTGCGCGACCTGATCGCGGAGCACCGGGAGTGGTTCCGGTCGACGCTCGAGCACCTGGCGACCACCGCCGGGCTCGATGACCCGGCCGGGCTCGCCGCCTCGCTCGTACTGCTGCGCGACGCCGCGCTGGTGGGCGGCTACCTCGACGGTCAGGACCGCGTGGCTCCGGCGTTCGCGCGCACCGCGCGCGGCGTGATCTCGTCGCACCGCCCCTGAGCAGGTCGAAGGTTCGCCGAGGGGTCGCGGGCGACGATCGCCCCCCGCGGACGACGGTCCTCTGCGCCCCTTTGCCGCCCGCTCGGAGGCGCGCCACATCGTTCACACCGGTCACTTTCGTCCCGACACGCCGTGTGGAACGGCCCGAAACCCCGGAAATACGCGGATCTGCGGCCGATGTCAGGTACATTCGAGGCGGTCGATCCGACCAGCCGGGGGGCTTTCGCCGTCCGGTCCGAGCAATGAACAGGGCGGCGTCCCGTCGCCTTCGGAGGACAATCCCCATGGCCGACAAGTCCATCACCAAGACCGAACTCGTCGCGAGCATCGCCAGCGCGACCGGGCAGAGCCAGTCCGCCGTCTCGGGCGTGCTCGACTCCCTCTTCTCCACCGTCTCGGAGGCGGTCGCCAAGGGCAGCAAGGTCTCGATCCCCGGCTGGATCTCGTTCGAGCAGGTCGCGACCTCCGCTCGCACCGGCCGCAACCCGCAGACGGGTGAGGAGATCAAGATCCCCGCGGGCAAGCGCGTCAAGGTGACGGCCGGCTCGAAGCTCAAGGCTGCGGTGAAGTGACGCGAGTCGGATCAATGCCGCGCATGCGGCGTTGATGCGATTCGGGTCAGGTTGAGTAGGGCGCGCGAGCGCCCGTATCGAAACCTCATCGAATCGGGGGATGCCGCGAGCCGCGGCATCCCCCTTCTGCATGCGTGCGCGGGTCGACGGATGATCACGCCGACGTAGGCTGGACGGGTGACCCAGACGCCCACTCGCACCCGCGCCGACGCGCCGCGCGAGACGTCTCGGCGGGCCGACCCCGCGTTCGCGCTGCGGGTCGCGGGGCCGGTGATCCTCGTCGTGACGGCGCTCGTCGTGCTCGTGTGGGCACTGGCCTACGGCGGAGGCGCCGCCCCGCTGGCCATCGGCGACCCCGGCCCGCTCGCCCGGTGGGGCCTGCCCACCGCGAAGCTCTTCGTCAATCTGTCAGCGGCGGGGATGGCGGGCACGCTCGTCACGGCGCTCTTCGCGCTGCGGGCGGGGGAGCGCGAGTTCGACGTCGCTCTCGACACCGCATCGATCTCGGCCGCGATCTTCACCGTCGCGGCGGCCGCGACCGGCTTCCTCACCTTCGTCGACGCTTTCAACCCGCAGGTCGACGCCGGCCCCGAGTTCGGCGCGCAGCTCGGGCGCTTCCTCGTCGAGACCGAGGTGGGGCGCACGTGGCTGATCACCACGGTGGCGGGGGCCGCGCTCACCGTGCTCACGTTCGCGGTGCGCTCGTGGACGGCGACCTTCTTCGTGGCGATCCTCGCACTGGCCGCGCTCGTCCCGATGGGAACCCAGGGCCACTCCGGCGACGAGGCGTTCCACCACGAGGCGATGGCGGCTCTCATCCTGCACATCATCGCCGCGGCGGCGTGGCTGGGCGGACTGCTGCTCATGGTGCTCGTGCGTCCGCTCCTCGGCCGGGATCGACTCGCGGACGTCCTCGCGCGCTATTCCAGCATCGCCCTGGCGGCCTTCGTGGTCGTCGCCCTCTCGGGAACCGTCCGGGCGGCCATCGGACTGCGCGACTGGCAGGCGCTGTTCTCCCCGTACGGCCTGATCCTGATGATCAAGGTCGTCGCGCTCATCGCGCTCGGCGCGCTCGGCGCCTGGTACCGCGCACGGCTGATCGGCCGGCTGCGGGACGATGCGGCATCCCGCACCTTCTGGACCCTGATCGCCGTCGAGCTGGCGCTGATGGGTGTGGCGAGCGGCGCCGCGGCGGCGCTGGCACGCACCCCTCCGCCGGTGGCCGCCGCGCCCCCGGCCGCCCGCACGCCCGCGGAGATCCTCAGCGGAGCGCCGCTGCCGCCCGCGTTGACGCCCGACCGCTGGCTCACCGCCTGGAACGTCGACATCCTGTGGGCGGTCGCCGCGGGCTTCGGGGTGTTCTTCTACCTCGTCGGCGTGTGGCGGCTGCGTCGCCGCGGCGACAGCTGGCCGGCCTATCGCGCCATCATGTGGGTCGCGGGACTGCTGCTGCTGGTGTGGGTGACCGGCGGCGTCATCAACGTGTACCAGGACTACCTCTTCAGCATGCACATGGTCGGGCACATGCTGCTGACCATGGCGGTCCCCATCCTGCTGGTGGCGGGCGCGCCCGTGACGCTCGCGGCCCGAGCGATCCGCAAGCGCGAGGACGGCACGCGCGGCGGGCGCGAGTGGATCCTGTGGGCGGTGCACTCGCCGGTCGCGCGGGTGCTGACGAACCCCTTTGTCGCCGCCGGCCTGTTCATCGGCTCGCTGTGGGTCTTCTACTACACCGACCTGTTCCGCTGGTCGCTGTACGACCACCTCGGGCACGAGTGGATGGTGGCGCACTTCCTCTTCACCGGATACCTGTTCGTGCTCACGCTCATCGGCATCGACCCGGTGCCGTACCGTCTGCCGTATCCGGGGCGGCTGCTGCTTCTCATCGGCATCATGGCTATGCACGCCTTCTTCGGCATCGCGATCATGATGCAGAGCGGGCTGATGGTCGCGGAGTGGTTCGGGTCCATGGGCCGGACGTGGGGTCTGCCGCCGCTCGAGGACCAGTACTTCGGGGGCGGCGTGGCGTGGTCGATCGGCGAGATCCCGACGCTGATCCTCGCGATCACCGTCGCGATCCAGTGGAGCCGCAGCGACGCGCGCGACCAGAAGCGCCGTGACCGCCACGCCGACCGCACGGGTGACGCCGAGCTCGAGGAGTACAACGCGCGGCTCGCCGAGCTGGCGGCGCGTGACGCGCGCACTCTCGGCTGACCGCGGCGCGGGACTACTGCGTGTCGGGTCCGGTCACGACGATCGAGGCCGTGCCGTCCGGGAGGACCGAGATCCGTCCGCCCACCACGAACGGGACGTCCTCGCTCACCTGGCTGACCGACCCGTCGAAGAGCGACCGGATGGCGACGTCGATGTGAGCGACGGCCTGAGCCGGGACGATGCTCCACCCGGCGCCCTCCGGTTCGACCTCGACCCTCGGCTGCTGCGCGATCGACCACTGGGGCAGCGAATCGATGCGGTCCTGCACGACGTATCCGAACGGGCAGGCTGTCGGCTGCAGCACCTGCTGGGTGGCGCACGCGGTGAGGAATTCCTCGACCTTCTCCTGCACGACGGCGACGAACTCCTCGGTCGCCTGCGCCTGGACCTCAACGGGGATGCTGTGAAGCGGCGCGTCGGACAGTACCGCGACCCCCGGGGTCGCCGAGATGGCCGTGTCGACCGCGACGGAGTACACGCCGGGGGAGAACACCAGGAGGGGGAGCGGAGCGAGGGGATCGGCATCCGCCCCCTCGGCGGAGACCTGACGCTTGTCGAGCTCGAAGCCGTTCACGGTGAACTGCATCGAGCCCTTCACCACGAGCTGCATCACGGCGAGCGGGCTGGTCGAGAAACGCCACGTGGGGGCGATCCCGACCGAGCCGTCTCGTTCGACGTGGAAGGTGGTCGTGCCGGGGTACCCGCCGGCCTCGTACCGGACCGTGACGGCCGTGATCGCACCGTCGACGGTCTCCGACACCACCTCGGCGTCGGTGAGCGGAGCCAGGGCGGCCTTGCGGAGCAGGGCTTCGGAGGCGGTGGCGGGAAGCCCGGCCGCCTCCAGCTGCGCGGAGTCGACCCGCACGCCGGGGACGGTGAGCGCTTCGGCCGCGCGCCCGGACGACAGCATCCCCAGGTAGCGCTCGACGAACGCCGTCGGACTGTAGAACTGCTGCTGGATCGCACCGAAGGCCGCGACGGCGGCCGCGATGAGGAGCACGCCGACGATGGCGAGCATCGTCATGTCGAACGCGAGACCGCGCCGGCGACCGCGGGTCGGTGCGGTGTCCACGGCGCCTTGCTCCACGAGCCCAGTCTAGGAACACCCGTCCGAGCGGCTTCTCCCGCCGTCACGGAGGGTGATGCGCGTCCACGGATCGGCGGGGAGGCGCCGGCTCGCGGCATCCGCTGGTTAACATGAATCGGTGACCACGCCCCCGCTGTCCGCCGAACAGGAGGCGCTGTTCCGGCTCATCGAAGACACTCGCGAGCACGTCTTCGTGACCGGTCGTGCGGGCACCGGCAAGTCCACGCTGCTGCAGCACCTGGCGTGGAACACGAGCAAGCAGATCGCGGTGTGCGCGCCGACCGGCGTGGCGGCCCTAAATGTCGAGGGGCAGACGATCCATTCGCTGTTCCGGCTGCCGATCGGGCTCATCGCGAACAGCGAGATCGAGCAGTCCGATGCGGCCCGGAAGATCCTGAACGCCATCGACACGCTGGTCATCGACGAGATCTCGATGGTCAACGCCGACCTGATGGACGCGATCGACCGCTCACTGCGGCAGGCCCGCGGGCGGCGGGCCGAGCCGTTCGGCGGCGTGCAGATCGTGATGTTCGGCGATCCCTACCAGCTGGCACCCGTGCCGCCGCGCGGCGACGAGATGCGGTACATCCGCGATCACTACCGCTCGTTCTGGTTCTTCGACGCGAAGGTGTGGGTCGGCGAAGCGGCGGGTGACGGCATCATCGACGTCGGCGCGTACGGGGCCGACCTGCACATCCGCGAGCTGGTCGACATCCACCGCCAGTCCGACCCCGCGTTCAAGGCGATGCTGAACGCCGTGCGCTACGGGCGGGTCACCGCCGACATCGCGCAGGTGCTGAACGACACCGGCGCCCGCACACCTCCCGACCCGAAGGACGGCGAGCACCCGATCATCACGCTCGCCACCCGCAACGACATCGTCAACAACATCAACCGGCGTCACCTCTCCGAGCTCGTCGGCCGAGAGCAGACCGCGGTCGCCGAGATCAACGGGGATTTCGGGAGGGGGGATGCCGCGTACCCGGCCGACGTCGAGCTCAAGATGAAGGTCGGGGCCCAGGTGATGTTCCTGCGCAACGACACCCAGTCCTACGGCGAACCGCCCCGCTGGGTGAACGGGACGATCGGCACGGTGACCCGGATCGCCGGCGGAACCGTGCGGGTGGAGGTCGACGGTCAGGAGTTCGACGTCGAACCGGCCGTGTGGGAGAGGTTCCGCTACGCGTACGACGCAGGGTCGAAGTCGCTGTCGCGCGAGATCGTCGCCGAGTTCACACAGTTCCCGCTGCGGCTCGCGTGGGCCGTGACGATCCACAAGTCACAGGGCAAGACCTACGACCGCGCGATCGTCGATCTGGGATCCGGTGCCTTCGCGCCGGGGCAGACGTACGTTGCACTGTCGCGTCTGACGTCGCTCGAGGGCCTCTACCTCTCACGTCCGCTGCGCCCGAGCGACATCCGCGTCGACCCCGACGTGATGAGGTTCATGTCCGCCGTCTACCGGGAGCGAGCGCAGGCCAAGCTTCAGGCGACCTGAGCGGCCTTCGCGTCGGCGAGATCGGCGAACAGCTCGGTGTTGAAGCGGTACGCGAGCAGCACTTCGTCGATCACGCGCTCCTGTTCGGCGGCATCCCAGGGCGCGGCATCCAGTTGATCCCGATAGACGTCCTTGAACGCCTTCGGGTCGGCGATGTCCTCGAAGAGGTAGAAGCCGATGCCGTTGGTGTCGAACCCGAACCGCCGGGCCATGAGCCGCCCGATGAACTGGCCGCCGGACAGGTCGCCGAGGTAGCGGGTGTAGTGGTGGGCGACGAAGCCCCCTGCCCACGTCGCGCCGACCTCGTTGATGCGGGCGACGTAGCGCTCGGTCGTGGGGAGCGGCCGGATCGCCTCACGCCAGTCGGGTCCGACGAGGAATTCGAGGTCGGCCTCGAGCGCCGGAAGGCGTGTGAGCTTGTCGCTGATGAACACGGCCGCGACGGGATCGTTCCGCATCTGCTCGGCGGTGCGCTCGAGCGCCTCGTAGATGAACCAGTGCTGGGCGACCAGAGCGATGTAGTCGTCGCGCGTGCCCTGACCCTGCACGAGATCGGCCATGAAGCCGGAGTGCTCGCTGGACGAATGCGCGCGGCTGGAGCGCTCTCGAAGGGCGGTCGAGAACGGGATCGGGTCGCTCATGGCCTCATTGTAGGAGATTTAGGGTCACCTAACCTCTGCGGATTTCGATCAGCCGTGGGGGCGCGGCTCGACACCACGCCGCCGGCACGCCTCGTCGTACAGGGCGACGATCTCGCGCCGCACCTCCGGCCGCTGGGTGATGGCCCCGCCGAGCCACGCGGCGCGGACGATGGTGCGCGAGCCGTCGAAGAGGTGCGCCTCCCAGCTGCCGCCGTCGCCGTCGAAGCCCGTCATCGTCGCGGACACCACGTCGTCACCCGGTCCGAAGGCCTGCGCGATCAGGAGATTGTCGTCACCGTGGTCGCCGTTCATGTGGGCGAGGACCGCGTCGCGCACCGACATATCGAAGACGTGGGTCATTCCACAACCCTACGAGTACCGACTTCTGCCCAGGTCGGCGTGTGTTTGAATCTATGGAGATCATCGGGGGAAGTATGCGGATCCATCGCAGAAGTCGGCGCGCTGTGGCAGCCGTCTCCGCCGTTCTCGTCCTCGGCCTCGCTCTGATCGGGTGCGCCCCGGAGCGCAGTGTCGAGATCGACATTCCTCCCCAGGCCGACGCCTCGCTGCCCGACGCGACGATCGAGCAGCTTCGGGGCGCCGTCGAGAACGCGATGGCTGCGACCGGTTCATCCGGGGCGATCGTGGGCGTGTGGGCGCCGTGGAGCGGCAGCTGGGTCACCGGCCTCGGTACGCAGAAGGTGGGCGGCGGCGACGAAGTGACCGCCGACATGCAGTTCCGCGCGGGTCGCTTCGCGCGCTCGATGACGTGCGACGTGCTCTACGCGGCCGCAGCCGAGGGCAAGGTCGAACTCGACGATCCGGTCTCGGACTGGGTGGCGAGCGTCCCACTCCTCACCGATGTGACGCTCGAGCAGCTGTGCGACGGGACGTCGGGCATCGGGTCGTACACGAATCAGCTTCTCCGCACGTGGCTGGTCAACCCTGATCGTCGCTGGAACCCGCGCGAGCTCGCGAGCTTCGGGCTCGGCCTGCCGCGCACCGGCGAGCCTGGTGCCGCCTACCGCGACTCGGACGCAGGGTACGTGCTCCTCGGCCTCGCCCTCGAACGGGCTCTGCAGGCGCCGGCGGCCGACCTCTTCGAGGAGTACGTGGCGCAGCCCCTCGGCCTCGATGCCACGCGACTCGGAGGGTTCACGAGCGAGAACGTGCTCGAGGGCCTGCACTCCCGTACCGGCGAGGGCGGCAATCTCAACTGCTTCGAACCCGTCGACATCACCGACCTGTCGCCGACCACCGGCTACACCGACAGCGGTGTCGTGAGCGACATCGACGACCTCGCCACCTACGCCCAGGCGCTCGCCACGGGCGCGCTCCAGCCCCAGGTCGACGACCGCTTCGCCGATCCCAAGCCGCCGCGCTCCGGACTCCCGTCCTGGTACACGGTGGCCGGGGGCGCCGTGCAGGCAGGCTCGCTCATCGGCCAGTTCAGCTCGGTTCCCGGGTACACGAGCGCGGCCTTCGCCGACCCGGCCACGGGCCTCACGGTGGCCGTGGTGCTCAACAACTCCGGCGCCGGCGCCAGCTTCGGCGGCTACCTCGCGTGGGAGCTGGCGGCGATCGCCTCGAAGGCCCCGGCGGCGGCCGGCGAGACCGCCCCCGAGGCGGGCCTGCCGTGGACGGCTGAGCAGTACCACCAGACCATCTCCGAACGGGCACGCTGCGCCCCGGCCGCGTGAGCACGCCCACGCCCCGCACGGGGGCGGGCCCCGCGACACTGCTTGTCGTGGCGGGCCTCGCCTGCCAGGAGGTGGGCGCGTCTCTCGCCGTCCTGCTCTTCCCCCAGGTCGGCCCGCTCGGCATGGTGATGCTCCGGCTCTTCTTCTCCGCGCTGGTGCTCCTCGCCATCGCGCGACCGTCCCTGCGCGGACACTCCCGCGCCGCCTGGGTCGCGGTGGTGCAGTTCGGTCTCGTCCTCGCGGTGATGAACGGACTCTTCTACCTCGCGCTGGAGCGACTGCCGCTCGGTGTCACCGTCACGATCGAGGTGCTCGGTCCGCTGGTGCTGTCGATCGTCGCGGCGCGCCGCGCATCGGCCTGGCTGTGGGCGCTCCTCGCTTTCGCGGGAGTGGTGGCCCTCGGCGGCGGGGGATGGGACGACCTCGACCTGGTCGGCGTGCTCTTCGCCCTCGGTGCGGCCGCCAGCTGGGCGTTCTACATCCTCGCCTCGGCACGGGTCGGTCGCGCCTTCCCGAAGCTCGACGGGCTGGCCCTTGCGATGGCGGTGGGCGCCGTCGTGTCGCTGCCGTTCGGGATCCTCGATGCGGGTCCGGCACTTCTGCAGATTCAGCTCGTCGCGCTGGGCGCCGCCGTGGCCGTGCTGTCGTCGACGATCCCGTACGCCTTCGAGCTGATCGCCCTGCGCCGGCTCCCGGCATCCGCTTTCGCCATCTTGATGAGCCTCGCCCCTGCCACCGCGGCGCTCGCGGGCTTCGTGCTTCTCGGGCAGGAGCTCGCGTGGCTCGAACTCGTCGGGATCGGCCTGGTCATCGCTGCGAGCATCGGGGCCGTCCGCGCCTCGGCGCGCGCCGCCCGCGGCACGGCGGAGCCGCTCGCCTGACCGGGGTGCACTCGTCGGTCAGCGCGCGGCGCGCTCGGAGGCGCGAGCCTCGCGCCGCCGCCCGGCCCGGGCGATCAAGAACAGCACCGATCCGACGACGACGTACGCCGCGGCGCCCAGCCAGACGATCCCGGTCTGCTGCGTGAGGAGCACGATGCAGGCGATGATGCCGAGCACGGGGACGATCCGCGGCACCGTGAAGTGCGGGTGGTCGACCTTGTCCTTCTTCAGCACCAGCACGCTGACGTTCGCCGACAGGAACACCAGCAGCAGGAGCAGCACGGTCGTCTCGGCGAGGGTCGACACGTCGCCGACCACGGTCAGCGCCATGGTGACGCCGGCGACCACCAGGATCGACACCCACGGCGTGCGGCGCTTGGGCAGCACGCGTCCGAACGCGCGGGGCAGCAGGTCGGCTTCCGCGAGTCCGTAGCCGACGCGGCTCGCCATCACCATGAACAGCAGGGCGCCGTTGGCGATGGCGACCAGCGCGATGAGGCTGAACAGCCAGGTGGGCACGGCGATGCCGCTCGCGGCGACCACGTCGAGGAGCGGTCCGGTCGACTCCGCCAGTTCGGCCGGCGGCACCACGATCACCGCGCCGAGCGCGATCAGCAGGTAGACGACCGCTGCCGTGGCGATCGCCCCGAACAGCGCCCGGGGGTACGACTTCGAGGGATTGCGCACTTCTTCGGCCATATTCGCGGCGGCTTCGAATCCGAGGAACGAGAAGAAGGCGATGACGGATGCCGCGAACGCGCCCTGCAGCGGAGGCACGTCCGGTGCGAACTCGAGCACGCGCGACGGGTCACCGCCGCCGCTGCCGAAGACCATGGCGGCGAGGACGATGACGATCACGAGCCCGGTCACCTCGATGATGGACGCCACGAGGTTGGCGGTGAGCGACTCGCGCACGCCGCGCAGGTTGATGAGCGTGAGCACGGCGATGAAGGCGATCGCGGTGGGGATCGCCGGCAGGTCGATGAGCTCGCTGAGGTAGTCGCCCGCGAAGGCGTTCGCCAGCGCCGCGGCCGTCGTGATGCCCGACGCCATCATGAGGAATCCGACGAGGAACGACAGGTACGGGATGCCGAACGCACGGTCGACGTAGCGGGCGGCACCGCCCGCATGCGGGTACTTCGTGATGAGCTCGGCGTACGTGCCGGCAGTCAGCAGCGCGACGACGAGGGCGATGAGCAGCGGCAGCCAGATGACGCCGCCGACGTCGGCCGACATGGAGCCGACGAGGGTGTAGATGCCGGCGCCGAGCGTGTCGCCGACGATGAACGCGAAGAGCAGCGGGGTGCCGATGGCGCGCTTGAGGCCGACGGGGGCGGCGTCGGGAGAGGCCGTGGCGAGATCGTTGTTCATGAGTGAAGTCCTTCCCGCCTCTCACCCTGCGGCACCGGTCGGCCTTGCGGGGAGGTCTTGACATTGCCGTGCTCGGTCCGGTCGGGGTCCTCGGCGGGGCTGGCCGCCCGGTTCGGGGCGGGATGCTTCGGGTTCGGGGCGCGGCGGATGCACGGCACGCCGATGCGTGCGGCGGGTCGAAGCCGTTTCGCGCCCCGAACCCCGTCCGCCCGATAGTCTCGCGCCATGACCGCTGCTGACGGCGCCGCTGAGGAGTCGAGCACCCGTCCGGGCGCGTCCTGGCGATTCTTCGTCGGCCTGGCGCTGTGGATCGCGGCCGTTCCGCTCGCCGCGTTCTTTCTGCACACCTCGCTGGTCGCCACGAGTGTCGTGTTCCCGCTCGGGCTGTTCAGCTCCGTCCCCGAGCCGAACCTCGCCGAGACCCTGTCAGGGCGGTTCTCGTGGATCGCCGGCCTCGCCGTCGCCGTCGCCGTCGTCGCCGCCATCGCGCAGCGCTGGGTGCTGCTGTGCCTGGCGGTGCTGCTCGCGGCAGGCGCTGTTCTCGGGGCGACGGTGCTGTCTGCGGTCTAGCTGTCCCCCCCCTCGGCGGAGCGGGACCGCCCACTGCGGACCGGTTCCTACGGCACCCACTCGAGCAGCCGGTGACGACGCGCGAGGTTACCCCCGCGAATTCAGCTTCACGTGAGCCGCCTCAGCGTCGAGCGAGACGCGCTCGCCGTAGACCCACGCCTGAGACCGATCGTTCACCAGATGGCGGAAGACCCAGCGCAGCACCGCGTCTTGGAACACGCGTGCGACGGGACCGGCTGTCTTGCTGCTGCTCGAGCGCGCGCCCGCGGCGACGATCCGCTCGACCCGCCGCCGGCGTTCGGCCTCGAAGGCGGCGAAAGCGGAAGGCGGCGTGCCGGCGTCGCGCAGGCACCGCGCCAGCACCACGGCATCCTCCAGCGCCATCGACGCGCCTTGCCCGGAGCTCGGCGCCGGGGCGTGCAGTGCATCGCCGATGAGCCCCAGGCGACCCCGGTGCCAGCGTCGCACGCGCGGCAGGTCGTACGTGGCGTCGCCCGCGAGCTCCAGCTCGCCGGCCGCGATGAGCTCGGTGAATCCGGAGTGGTCGGGCTCGGCGAGGCTGCCCAGGTGTGCGAGCCAGTCCGCCGGTGAGGTCGCGGATCGCTCCTCGCGCGTGACCGGCGGTCGCGGTTCGTTGACGAACCACACGACGTCTCCGTCGGGTGTCGGCAGAGCCCCGAAGAACGCGCGCCGACCGAAGACGAACGTCCACGCCCCCGCCGGAAGGCCCGAGCTGGTCGCGGCCCCCGGCGAGATGCCGCCGAAGTTGGCGAGCCCGAGGTAGCGGGGGGTTGCGGCATCCGGATCGATCGCGGTGCGCACGACGGAGTGGATGCCGTCGGCGCCGATCACCAGATCGCCTTCGAGACGGGTTCCGTCCCGGAGGGTGACCCGCGCGCGGTCACCGTCATCATGGACATATGCCACGCGCGCGCCGTACCGCACCTGGATTCCGCGGCGCTGCGCTTCGGCGCCGAGCGCAGCCGCGAGGTCAGGCCGACGGAAGGACAGCGCCGGCGTGCCGTCGTCCAGCGTCCCGCCGAGCCCCAGCCGTCCGAGTTCGCGTCCGGTCGCGCCACGCATGAGGTTGTGCCGGGTCGGAATGCCGAGGGCGCGCACCGGATCCAGCGCTTCGATCGCCCCGAGAGCTGCGAGCCCGTTCGGGGCGACCGTGAACCACGAGCCGGCGACGCGCGTGCCCTCCGCCGCCTCGAGGACGATCGCGTCGACGCCCACGCGCTGCAGGGCCATGGCCGCAGCCGGACCGGCGATGCCTCCGCCGACGATGATCGCTCGCATGTAAACTCCGTTCGTCGGTACGAATGTCGTACAGTTCGATAATCGAAAGATACACAATGTCGACGGAACGTCAAGAGGCCATCGGCGAGGCCGGCTCGGCGATGCAGCGTTATCAGCGCAGCGTGCAGGCCTTCGACGACGCCGTCGGCCGCGCGTTGGGTGTCGGCCCCGCTGACATGCGATGCCTCGACTGGCTGAGCGACGGCGCGCGGACGGCGGGAGAGCTGGCGGTCGCGACGGGGCTGCGGCCCGCGGCCACGACGGCGCTGATCGATCGACTGACCGAGCGTGGCTTTGTGCGTCGCGTCCCCTCCCCGGACGACCGCCGCAAGGTGCTCGTCGAACTCACCGAGGAAGGACGCGCGAAGGTGTGGTCGGCCTACGGACCGCTCGTCGATGAGGGCGGCGCGGTCTTCGACGGCGTCGGCGTGGCACAGTTGCGCGCGTGGAGCGCCCTCCTCGACGAGATGACGGCGCTCACCGACCGTCACCGCGCTCGGATCGAAGCAAGCGACTGACTGGCATCACTGGCAAGAGATTCCCACGGCGCCTGCGCCAGGGGGGATGACGGGAATCGGCCACTCCGCCCCTCCACCCGCCGCTGCGCGGCGCGCGGAGCCTCCGCGGAGCGGGACCGCCCGCTGCGGGTCGGTTCCTACGGCACCCACGCGAAAGGCCCCGAGCCGGCACCTGCGGTGCCATCTCGGAGCCTTTGGAGGGGATGACGGGAATCGGCCACTCCGCACTCCACACGCCGCTGCGCGGCGCGCGGAGCCTCCGCGGAGCGGGACCGCCCGTTGCGGGTCGGTTCCGACGGCATCACCACGAAAGCTCCGGCGCACCGCCTGAAGGCGGTCCGTCGGAGCTTTGGAGGGGATGACGGGAATCGAACCCGCGCTATCAGCTTGGGAAGCTGAAGTTCTGCCATTGAACTACATCCCCGAACGCCTGCGGCGCCTGGCCAGGATAACAGAGCGGATGCCGCGAGCCGAGCCGAACGCCGAGCCGAGGCATCCGATGGCCGCCGCTAGGCTGGCCCCGTGCTGCTCAGTGACCGCGACATCCACCTCGAGATCGACGCCGGCCGCATCGGCCTGACGCCGTGGGAGCCCGACATGGTGCAGCCGTCGAGCGTCGACGTGCGGCTCGACCGGTACTTCCGGCTGTTCGACAACCACAAGTACCCCTTCATCGACCCGGCGCAGGACCAGCCCGAGCTCACGCGGCTCATCGAGGTGGCCCCCGAGGAGCCCTTCGTGCTCCATCCCGGCGAGTTCGCGCTCGGTTCGACGTTCGAGCAGGTGTCGCTTCCCGACGATGTCGCGGCCCGGCTCGAGGGCAAGTCGTCGCTCGGACGCCTCGGTCTGCTCACGCATTCCACCGCCGGCTTCATCGACCCCGGATTCTCGGGGCATGTGACCCTCGAGCTGTCGAACGTGGCGACCCTGCCGATCACGCTCTGGCCGGGGATGAAGATCGGGCAGCTGTGCTTCTTCCGCCTTTCGTCGCCCGCCGAGAACCCCTACGGATCCGGGCCCTACGGCAATCGCTACCAGGGCCAGCGCGGACCGACGGCGTCGCGGTCGTTCCAGAACTTCCACCGCACGGATGTCGGATCCACCGACGCCGGAGCGCCCGGGCGCTGACGCCACGACTGCGGGCGATCGGGGTGGCGCCGGCCGAGGTGGCGGCGCCACCCCGATGGCTGCCCCAGCGACATCGGGCGCAGGCTTCGACCATCGGCCGCGCCCGCCCCAGTCTGCGGCCCGTGTCCCCACACGTGCGCGGCCGCATCGACCCGATGGCTACTGCAACTTGCAGTATAGGCACCGGTACCGACGGAGTCGACTATCGTTTTCGGTGTCGGACGACGCCCCGCCGAAAGGCCGCCGTCGACGGCCCGAACGGACGCTGGGGTGGCGTCGCGCGACGCCCGAGGGGACGGCGATGACGCCTGAAGACGAGCAGGAACTGCGGAGGCTCCGCGAGCGCGCGTACGGTCCAGCCGCCGACATCGTCGACGACCCCGCCGCCCTCGCGCGGCTCCGCGAGCTGGAGCGGGAGTACGAGGCGCACGCCGCGGCGAGCGTCAGTTCCGGATGGCCGGCACCCGACGTCGACGACGCCACGGCGAACGGCCGCGACCCGCAGGGTGAGGGGGAGGACCGCGATGAGGCCGCCTCGGCGGAGGAGGCCGACGCCGACGTGCGCGGAGACGACGGCCTCAGTGCGCCGCGCCACCCGGCCGACCCCGCCGACGCCGACGATCCGCCGACCGCGGGGGATGCGGCATCCGGAACCGGCGAAGCCGACGATCCCGAAGACGCTCCCTCCCGCGCGCGACTCGCGATCTCGCGGCGCACCGCCTGGCTGTGGGCGGGCTCGGTGGTGGTCGCCCTCTTCGTCGGGGCGGCGCTCAGCCTCGCGATGTCGTCGTGGTCGGGAGAGCGAGCGGCTGTGCTCGCCGAAGCCGACATCGAGGACTGGCCTTCGCTCAGCTTCGGCGAGCCCGAGGAAGGCTCGCGCATCTTCGAGGACTACTTCGGCCTCACGCCGGTCCTCGTGCCGAGCGCACTCGGATCCGACAACCAGCAGCGGGTGCCGTGCATGTTCGTCGTGATCCTCACCGACTACGACGGCGGCGACCCGCCGGGCACGGCAGGGTCGACGGTGTCGGCCGGGTGCGCGGACGGGGCCTTCCCGCCGGTCGCGTCGTTCACGGTGACGGATGCCTCGCCCGAGGCCCTCCGCGAGGAGCTGCCCGTCGGGACCAGCGTGCAGATCACGATCGACGGCGACGAAGCGCACGTGTCGGTGCGCCGGCCCTGACCTCTCCCGCGGGTCAGGTTCCGACCACGAGGGCGAGCGACGTGTCGCCGCACGGCACCACCGCGGCCCCGCCGGGGAGCGCCGTGCGCGGACCCACCGGGCGGCGCAGCGCGTCGCCGAGGCCGTCCGCCCGCAGGATCGATCCAGGTTCGCGCCGGGCATCCGTCGAGGTCACGACCCGTCCCGACGCGTTGACCAGGGTCGCGGGCGTCGCGCCGGTGCGCATGACCGGAAGCAGCGTGCGCTCCAGGCGGTCGACGAGCGCGTCGGCGCCGACGACGCCGACGATCCGATCCCCGATCCGCACCGGCGTGGTGATCGTCACGGTGTAGTCGTCGGTGCACACGTAGTCGACGTAGGGGCCGGTGAGGTGCCGCGTCCCCGTGGCCGTCGGCACACGCCACCACTCCAACGCCGTGTAGTCGCGGAACTGCTCGTGCGAGGGGTCGTCGATCGTCGCCAGCCGGCGCACCGAGCGGTCGGCACCCGAGCCGCCCAGCCACCAAGCCAGGTGCCACTCGGCGTCGGCCAGGGCTCCGGGCGTCGCGACGAAACCGGCGCCCGTGAGCAGCGTGTCTCCCGAGACGGCGGGCACGGCGAAGGCCTCGACGACCGGGTCGACGCGCACGGCGCTGAGCGAGGCATCCGCTCTCCATCGATCCTCGAGGAGGTCGCGCCAGCCGTCGATCATGGCGAAGATGCCGTCGATGGTCGCGGCGACATGGGTGGCGACGTCCAGGTGCGAGCGGGTCGCGATCGTGGTCATGAGCCCTCCTCCGGCGAGAGTGGAACGGATGCCTCGTCCTGCGCGAGCGCATCGATCCTCGCTCGTTCGTCGACGAGCCATTCGAAGGCGCCGTCGATGTGCGCGATCGTCGCTGCGCGGGCCGCTTCGGGTGCGACATCTCGGATGGCCTCGATGATCCGCGTGCGCGCGAGGGCGCTGCGGTCACGGTACTCCTGTTCGCGCAGGCACATCCAGAGCAGGGGGCCCGCTTCGCTCTGGAGTCGCATCTCCTCGTGCACCAGGCGGGGGGACTGGCTGACGGCGGCCACCTCGAGCTGGAACCTGCTCACGGCACGGCGCGCGCCCCCGGCCGTCTCGAGGTCGGCGCCCGCAGCGATGCGGTCGAGGTTCTCGAGGTCGTCGTCGCTCGCGCGGTTCGCGGCCGTCTCGGCGGCGGTGCCCGCGATCGCCGATACGTGCAGAGCGAGGTCGCGCAGCTCGATGCGGCTGATCTCCCGCAGCCGGCGTTCCAGCATCCGTGCTGCCGTCTCGCGGTCGAAGGTGACGAAGCTGCCGCCGTCGCGGCCGCGCCGCGTGCGCACGAGTCCCTTGTCGCGCATGACCTCGAGTGCTTCGCGGGCGGTGACGAGGGCCACTCCGAGGCTGCGGGAGAGGTCGGACTCGCTGGGCAGCCGCTCGCCGTCGCGCAGCACACCGCTCACGATCGCGTCGGTCAGGCGCTGCTCCACGAGCTCCGCGCGGCCGGTTCCGTCCAGCGGTGAGAACACGACGGCGCGTGCGGCGTCGACGCGTCCTGTGGCATGCGGCATCCGGCGTCCCTCCCGGTCTGAAGGGGCTCCTTCGCAACCGTGACATGACCGTAACACGATGGGTCATCTTTTGACATATGGATCCATATGATTTAGTTGCATCGACGCGAAGGAGCGGTCCATGACCGAGCAGCAGCCCGCCATCCGGCTGACCGGACTCACCAAGGAGTTCGGCACCGTCACCGCGGTCGACCATGTCGACCTCGAGATCGGCGCCGGGGAGTTCTTCTCGATGCTCGGCCCGTCGGGGTCGGGCAAGACCACCGTGCTGCGGCTCATCGCCGGCTTCGAGCAGCCGACCAGCGGCACCATCGAGCTGTTCGGGCAGGACGTCACCAAGAAGGCGCCCTTCGACCGTGACGTCAACACGGTGTTCCAGGACTACGCCCTCTTCCCGCACATGAACGTGCTCGACAATGTCGCCTACGGGCTGCGCGTCCGCGGGGTGGGGCGGTCCGAGCGGCGCGCGCGGGCGATGAAGGCCCTCGAAGCCGTCCGACTCGAGCAGATGGCGTCCCGCAAGCCCGCGCAGCTCTCGGGCGGTCAGCGGCAGCGCGTCGCCCTCGCCCGGGCGACCGTCGTGCAGCCCAAGGTGCTCCTGCTCGACGAGCCGCTCGGCGCACTCGACCTCAAGCTGCGCGAGCAGATGCAGGTCGAGCTGAAGCAGATCCAGCGCGACCTCGGCATCACCTTCATCTTCGTCACCCATGACCAGGAGGAGGCGCTCACGCTGTCCGACCGGGTCGCCGTCTTCCACGACGGACGCATCGAGCAGCTCGGCACCCCGTGGGAGCTCTACGAGCAGCCGGCGTCCCGCTTCGTCGCCGACTTCGTCGGCACGTCCAACCTGTTCGATCCCGACCGGTCGGCGGCGCTCATCGGCCGGGCAGGAGAGCACTCGATCCGGCCCGAGAAGCTCACGCTGCGCTCCGAGGCCGCGAGCGAGCCCGGCCAGCGCTCGGCCCCCGGAACCATCGTCGAATCGATCTACGTCGGCAGCGGCATCCGTCGTGTCATCGACCTCGATGCCGGCATGCGCGTGACCGTCCTCGAACGCAACGACAGCAGCCGCGACGCCGACGACGCGCGCGGCGACCGCGTGCACGTCACCTGGCGCGACGCCGACGTGGTGTCGCTGATCCCGCCCGGCACCTGAGCCGGCGCAAGACCTGGGCACCCGCCCCGGAGAACACAGCAGTTCCACAACACCGAGAGGAACACCCATGATGCACACATCACGCGGCCGCCGGATCGCCGGCACCGCGCTGGCGATCGGAGCGATCGCCGTCCTCGCCGGCTGCGGCACCGCCAGCGGAGGCAGCGCGGCGCCGTCCGAGCAGGTCGACGAACTCGGCGAGTACGAAGGGTCCGTCTCGATCCTCGCCTGGCCCGGCTACGTGGAGGACGGCAGCAACGACCCGGCCGTCGACTGGGTCAGCGGTTTCGAGGAGGAGACCGGCTGCGAGGTCACGTCGAAGACGTACGGCACGTCCGACGAGGCCGTCAACCTGATGAAGACGGGCGACTACGACGTGATCGCCGCGTCGGGCGACGCGACGCTGCGCCTCATCGCCGCGGGCGATGTCGCGCCGGTCAACACCGACCTCATCCCGAGCTACGAGGGCATCTACGACTTCCTGAAAGAGAAGGAGTGGAACTCGGTCGACGGCCAGTCGTACGGCGTGCCGCACGGGTACGGCGCGAACCTGCTCCTCTACAACACGGAGGTCGTCTCGCCGGCGCCCACGTCGTGGGACATCGTCTTCGACAAGGCGAGCGAGTACTCGGGCAAGATCACCGCGTACGACTCGCCCATCTACATCGCCGACGCGGCGGTGTACCTGATGGCGCACCAGCCCGAGCTCGGCATCGAGAACCCGTACGCGCTCGACGAGGAGCAGTTCCAAGCCGCCGTCGACCTGCTGAAGGAGCAACGACAGCACATCGGCGAGTACTGGTCGGACTACCTCAAGGAGATCCAGGCGTTCGAGACCGGCGACTCGGTGGCAGGCACCACGTGGCAGGTCATCCAGAACGTGCTCGCCGGAGGCGACGCGACCACCGAGGTCGTGCTGCCCGAAGAGGGCGCCACCGGATGGTCGGACACCTGGATGATCGCGTCCGAGGCGAAGAGCCCGAACTGCGCGTACGCGTGGCTCGACTGGATCGCCAGCCCCGAGATCAACGCGCAGGCGACCGCCTACTTCGGCGAGGCGCCGTCGAGCCAGGAGGCGTGCGACTACCGCGACGACTGCGAGGCGTACCACGCGGGCGACGAGGAGTACGCGTCGCAGATCTGGTACTGGACCACGCCGATCGCCGACTGCGTCGACGGCCGCACCGATGTCGAGTGCGTCGACTACGCGAAGTGGACCGAGGCCTGGACCGAGATCAAGGGCTGACGCCCTGACGAACCGCCGGGGGCGGCGACCGCGAAGCCGCGCCGCCCCCGGTCTTCACACCGACTCCGCGAGGAACCCCATGACGACGACCGACCTGCAGCGTCCGGATGCCGCCCCGCCACGCCCCGACTCCCCGGCAGCGCGTTCGACGCGCTCGCGGTCGTCGCGGCGGATTTCGTCGTTCCTGACGACGCACCCGCGCACGCGGCTCGCCCTGCTCTTGAGCGCGCCGCTGTTCTGGCTCGTCGTGGTCTACATCGTCGCCCTCGCGCTGCTGCTGGTGACGGCGTTCTGGCGCGTGGACCCGTTCACCAACGAGATCGTCATCGACTGGACGCTCGACAACATCATCACCGTCGTGACCGGCACGCTGTACCAGACGGTCACGCTCCGCACGGTCGGGGTCGCGCTGCTCGTGACGCTCATCGACGTGGTGATCGCGCTGCCGATCGCCTTCTACATGGCGAAGGTCGCGTCCCCCCGCATGCAACGGATCCTGGTGATCGCCGTGCTCATGCCGCTGTGGGCCAGCTACCTCGTCAAGGCGTACGCGTGGCGCTCGGTGCTGTCGCAGGAGGGGATCCTGGAATGGATGCTGGCGCCCTTCGGTCTGCACACACCGGGGTACGGTCTGCCGGCGACCGTCGTGACGCTCTCGTACCTGTGGCTTCCGTACGTGATCCTGCCGATCTACGCGGGCCTCGAACGCGTGCCGGACTCGCTGCTGGAGGCGTCGGCCGACCTGGGCGGCAAGACGTGGCGCACGCTCGGAAGCGTGGTGCTGCCGCTCGTGTTCCCCGCCATCATCGCCGGCACGATCTTCGCCTTCTCGCTGTCGCTCGGCGACTACATCACGGTGAACATCGTCGGCGGAGCCAACCAGATGCTCGGAAACCTCATCTACGCGAACATCGGCGCGGCGGGCAACCTGCCGCTCGCGGCGGCGATCGCGCTCGTCCCGATCGTCATCATCTTCGGCTACCTGGCCCTCGTGCGTCGCACGGGCGCCCTGAACAACCTCTAGGACCCCGCATGCGACTCTCCACGCCGGCCCGGGTCATCCTCGGGATCGTGACGGGCGTCATCCTGCTCGTCGTCTACCTGCCGCTGTTCGTCGTGCTGGTGAACTCCTTCTCGACGTCGACGTCGCTGACCTGGCCGCCGCCGGGTCTCACCCTCGAGTGGTGGGGCAAGGCGTTCCAGAGCGCCGGAGCTCTCGACGCCGTGCTCACGAGCGTGCAGGTCGCGATCATCGCGACGCTCATCGCGCTGGTGCTCGGCACCCTCATCTCGTTCGCGCTGCAGCGGTTCGCGTTCTTCGGGCGTGAGGCGATCTCGTTGCTCATCATCCTGCCGATCGCCCTGCCCGGCATCATCACGGGCATCGCGCTGAACAACTTCTTCCGCACGATCATGGGCGTCCCGCTGTCGATCTGGACCGTGGTCATCGCCCACGCGACGTTCTGCATCGTCACCGTGTTCAACAACGTCATCGCCCGGCTCCGCCGCACCGGCACGAACCTCGAGGAGGCATCGGCCGACCTGGGCGCGGGCGTGTGGACGACGTTCCGGCTCGTCACGTTCCCGCAGCTGCGCTCGGCGCTGCTCGCCGGCGGCATGCTCGCCTTCGCCCTGAGCTTCGACGAGATCATCGTGACCACGTTCACCGCGGGCTCGGGCGTCACCACGCTGCCGATCTTCATTCTGAACAACATGTTCCGGCCGAATCAGGCGCCGATCGTCTCGGTCATCGCCGTGGTGCTGGTCCTGGTCTCGATCATCCCGATCTACCTCGCGCAGCGTCTCTCGGGCTCGGAGCAGACCCGGCGCTGAGCCTTCCCGGCGTCTCCCGTCGTTCGCCCCGAAGCGGATGGGGGAGCGGATGCCGCGGCGCTGCATGTCTCCTGGCGGAGACGAACAACGGCGCCGCTCCCGCGAGGGGAACGGCGCCGTCCAGCGAAGCCGGGGTCAGGCGGCGGTGCCGGGCGCGTGCGGGTCGGCGGGACCGGCCTGGGCCGCACCGAACCCGGCGGCGAACCCGCGTTCGTACGCCCGCTCGGCCTTGCGGTGCCCGCGGCCGTGCCCGTGGCTGTGACCATGCCCGCGGCCGTGCCCGTGGCCGTGGCCGTGGCCGTGGCCGTAGCCTGGCCAACCCGCCGCGTCGGCGTGGCCGTGGCCGTGGCCGTGACCGCCCCAGCCGTGGCGCCAGCCGGGCCCGTGCCCGAAGCGGCCGTGGTGGGTGTGTGGGCCCGGGGCGGGGCATCCGTCGTCGAACGCTTCACCCGCCCACGCGTCGCCGTGCGAGGTGCTGCGGCGAGGGTCGCCGGGCCGACCCGGCCGGCCGGGCCCGAACCCGTGGTGGAGGTTGGGCCCCCACCCGAAGCGGAGGTCGGGGCGGAACGGCCGCGGGCCGCCGAAGCCGCGACCCCAGGGGCCGCGGCCGGGAGGGAATCCGGATGCCTCGTCCCAGCCGAGCTCGCGGGCGATGGCCTCGAGTGAGGCCATCGTGGTGGCGTAGTCCTCGGGCGAGACGGCCCCGGCGACGCGTGCCCGGATGCTGTCGACCGCGGTCGACAGGCGCTCGCGCGCCGCGCGCCCTTCATCGGTCAGGGCCCACGTCCCGTCGCCCTGCTCTTCGACCCACCCGAGGTCTTCGAGGCGGCGCAGACGCTTGCCCTTGCGGGCGAGGCGCTCGGCGGCACCCGGTGCGTCGACGTCGCCCGAGAGCACGTTGAGGATCATCCAGTCGCGGCGCGTCACGCCTTCGCTCTGGAAGGCGGCGGCGAACTCGCGGGTGAGGAGCGCGTCCACGGCACGCAGCCAGTAGCCCAGCGGGCGGCGCTCGCCGGGAACGGGGCCGGGATCGGGATCGTTCTGAGGGAGGTCGTCGTCGTTGTTCATGAGTGGTCCTTTCAGGAGCGGCTGGCCGCCGCGTTATATGTCCAAGTGCATGCATATGCAGTGTGACATGTAATCAGGATCTATGTCAAGACACATGTAAATTGGAGGGCGTGCCCCAGAACCCCGCCGACCCGGTCGACGCGATCGCCGCCGCCCTCGCGCGCCTCCGCGGACGACGGATGCCTCGACCCCCCTGGGACCAGTCCGGTCGGCCGCCGTGGGACCAGGCCGGAGGTCCGCACCCCCACGGCCACCACGGCGGCGGTCCGCACGGGCACGGCGATGCTCCGTGGGGCCGAGGCGGACCGCACGGCCGCGGGCACCTGCCCCCGCCCTGGGCAGGGCCGGCGCGCATCGGCGGGCCGGCGCGCATCCGGCTGCTCGAGGCGTTGGCCGCGGCATCCGACCCCCTCTCGATCGGCGAGATCGCCGACGCCGTCGGGGTCGATCAGCCGCGGGCGTCGCGGCTCGTCCAGCAGGCGGTCGGGATGCAGCTCGTGCGCCGCGAGGTCGACCCCGAGGACGCCCGCCGCACCCGCGTCGCGTTGACGGATGCCGGAGCCGCCCTGGTGCGGGGGTTCCGCGGCGAGCGGCGCGACGCGGTCGACACGGCCCTGTCGGGGTTCACGGCCGACGAGCGGGCCGAGCTGGCCCGGCTGCTCACCAAGCTCGCCGACGCCTGGCCCGGCGCCTGACCCGGAGCGCGCGGGCAGGCGGCGCGACGAGGCGACGCGGCCGGTCGAGGCGCGCGTCGGTGAAACGGCGGGGACGGTTGCGGCGATTTCGCTCTCCGCGGGCCGCAGACCCGGGGTTCGTCCCCGCGGTTTGACGGGGATCCCGTCCCGGCCAGCCCAGCCGGGCTCGCCGTCGGGCCGCGGGCTGCCCGTGCCGCAGGCTGCGGGTGCCGCCGGGCTGCGCGCGCCGCCGGCGCTACCTCCGCGCGGAGAGCCGCTGGTGCTTGGGCAGCCTCACGAACAGCAGCAGCACGAGGCCGAGCACCAGCACCACCGTGATGCCGAGGATGCCCCAGTACGTCGCGCCGAACCACGCGATCATGAGCGACCACAGCAGGGGCGACAAGAAGCTCATCACCCGGCCGGTCGTCGCGTAGAGGCCGAAGATCTCGCCCTGCATCCCGTCCGGGGTGACCCGCGCGAGCAGCGATCGGCTCGAGGCCTGCGCCGGTCCGACGGCCGCCGATAGCACGATGCCGCCGATCCAGAAGATGAGCTTGCCCTCCTCGCGGAAGAAGAAGACGAACAGGCAGCTCACGATCAGCACCGAGAGCGCCGTGATGATGACGGCGCGGGCGCCGAAGCGGTCGTCGAGGCGTCCGGCGAGGATTGTCGAGACGCCCGCGACCAGGTTGAGCGCGATGCCGAAGATGATGACCTCGTTGGGGGAGAAGCCGAACGCGACGGCCGCGAGCACGCCGCCGAACGCGAACACGCCGGCCAGCCCGTCGCGATAGACGGCGCTGGCGATCAGGAACCAGAAGGTCGAGCGGTGCTCGCGGAACAGGGCGACGATGTCGCGTCCGAGGCGGCCGTAGCTCGCGAAGAAGCCCACCGGCTCGACCCCGGCGTGCGCCGGCGCCTCGGGCACGTTCACGAAGAACGGGATGGCGAAGACGAGCGTCCACACGGCGCAGCCGACGGCGATCAGCCGGTACGCGAGACCGCCGGAGGTGTCGAGCCCGAACCACTCGAACTGGTTGAGCACGACGACCAGCACGAGGGCGAGGATGCCGCCGATGTATCCGAGCCCCCACCCGAGACCGCTGACGCGGCCGATCGTGCGCGGGGTGGACACCTGCACGAGCATGGCGTTGTAGTTGACGCCCGCGATCTCGCTGGTCACCGCGCCGAGCGCGAGCACGATCGCGCCGTACCAGAAGAACGCCGGGTCGGCGTAGGCGAAAAAGAGCGCGAACTGCAGCAGGGCGAGCACGACGGTGGCTCCGACGACCCACTTCTTCTTGCTGCCCCGCGCATCGGCGCGCTGGCCGAGCACGGGTGCGAGCACGAGGATCAGCAGCCCGGCCGCGAACGTCGCCCAGCCGTACCACTCCGACAGGTCTGCCAGGCCGCGGCAGTAGGCGGTCGCCTCGTCGGCCGCGGTCGAGCACGCGAGGTCGCCGTTCGCGCCCTGGGCCGCGACATCCGCCGGCAGGAAGTTGGCCGACACCAGATAGAGGGTCGCGAAGACGAAGGTGAGGAGCACGGAGTTGAACGGCTGGGTCGCCCAGTCCCACAGCGCCCACGAGAACACCTGCTTGCGCGGCACGACGCGCTCGTCGGCGGGGACGGCGACGACCGCGGCCGTCGAGAAGCGCGGATCGGTCACGCCGTCGCCCGTCGGGACGGGGTCGGCGGGAGGTTCGGGCGAACTCATGTCGGTCACGCTAGGACCCTTCGGTGAACGGCGCGTGGCGCCGACGGGCGCGTCGCCGCATCGCGACGCCACGCCAGGGTACCGGCTCGCTGTCGTGCGACGACGCTGCGCTCGGCGCGCATCCACGACCGAGCCGCGGCGAAACTTGAGCCGGGTCGTATCAAGTTCATTTGACACGCTCACCACCCGGGAGTAGCCTTGAGTCCCTGCGGCTCAACTCCGTTTCGAGCGGATGCCGCGGCCCAGACTTTTCCATGACCGCAGGGCGAGGCATCCGTCCTCCGCCCAATAAAAGGAGAGATACACATGGCACGTGCTGTCGGAATCGACCTCGGTACGACCAACTCGGTCGTCAGCGTCCTCGAGGGCGGCGAGCCGAAGGTCATCGCCAACGCCGAGGGCTTCCGCACGACCCCCTCGGTCGTCGCCTTCACGAAGGACGGGGAGGTGCTCGTCGGCGAGACCGCGAAGCGCCAGGCCGTCACCAACGTCGACCGCACCGTCTCGTCGGTGAAGCGTCACATCGGCACCAACTGGACCTTCGAGGTCGACGGCAAGAAGTGGACGCCGCAGGAGATCTCGGCGCGCATTCTACAGAAGCTCAAGCGCGACGCCGAGCAGTACCTCGGAGACACCGTGACCGACGCGGTCATCACGGTCCCCGCGTACTTCAACGACGCCGAGCGTCAGGCCACGAAGGAGGCGGGCGAGATCGCGGGCCTCAACGTTCTGCGCATCATCAACGAGCCGACGGCCGCGGCCCTCGCGTACGGCCTCGACAAGGGCAAGGAAGACGAGCTCATCCTCGTCTTCGACCTCGGTGGCGGCACGTTCGACGTCTCGCTGCTCGAGGTGGGCAAGGACGACGACTTCTCGACGATCCAGGTGCGCGCGACCGCCGGCGACAACCGCCTCGGCGGCGACGACTGGGACCAGCGTCTCGTCGACTACTTCATCAAGCAGTTCAAAGACACGACCGGTGTCGACGTCTCGGGCGACAAGATCGCGCTGCAGCGCCTCAAGGAGGCCGCGGAGCAGGCGAAGAAGGAGCTGTCGTCGTCGACCTCGACGAGCGTCAACCTCCCCTACCTGTCGCTGACCGACTCGGGCCCCGTCTCGCTGTCCGAGACGATCACGCGCGCGAAGTTCGAGGACCTTACGAAGGACCTCCTCGACCGCACGAAGAAGCCGTTCGAGGACGTCATCCGCGAGGCGGGCATCAAGGTCGGCGACATCGACCACGTCGTGCTCGTCGGCGGCTCGACCCGCATGCCCGCGGTGTCCGAGCTGGTGAAGCAGGAGACCGGCAAGGAGCCCAACAAGGGCGTCAACCCGGACGAGGTCGTCGCCGTCGGCGCCGCCCTGCAGGCCGGTGTCCTCAAGGGCGAGCGCAAGGACGTGCTTCTCATCGACGTCACCCCCCTGAGCCTCGGCATCGAGACCAAGGGCGGCATCATGACGAAGCTCATCGAGCGCAACACCGCCATCCCGACCAAGCGCAGCGAGACCTTCACGACCGCCGACGACAACCAGCCGTCGGTCGCCATCCAGGTCTTCCAGGGCGAGCGCGAGTTCACGCGCGACAACAAGCCGCTCGGCACGTTCGAGCTGACCGGTATCGCCCCGGCTCCGCGCGGCATCCCGCAGATCGAGGTCACCTTCGACATCGACGCGAACGGCATCGTCCACGTGTCGGCGAAGGACAAGGGCACCGGCAAGGAGCAGTCGATGACCATCACCGGCGGCTCGTCGCTGCCGAAGGAAGACATCGAGCGCATGGTGCGCGAGGCCGAGGAGCACGCCGCCGACGACAAGAAGCGTCGCGAGGCCGCCGAGGTGCGCAACCAGGCCGAGACCCTGTCGTACTCGATCGAGAAGCTCATCAAAGACAACGACGACAAGCTGCCCGAGAACGTCAAGACCGAGGTGCAGGCCGACGTCGACGCGCTCAAGACGGCGCTCGCCGGCGACGACGACGAGGCGGTCAAGACCGCGTTCGACAAGCTGAACCAGAGCCAGGGCAAGCTGGGCGAGGCGATCTACGCGTCGAACCAGGCGTCGCAGGAGGCCCCGGCGAGCGGCTCCGAGCAGCCCGCGGGCGACCAGGCGCCGTCCGGCTCCGATGAGGATGTCGTCGACGCCGAGGTCGTGGACGACGAGGACGAGCGGAAGTAATCATGGCCGACAAGGACTTCGAACAGCCCGACGGCGAGAACGAGGTCCGGCCCGGTGAGGCGGGGTCGGAGGCGCAGGCCCCCGGCCCCGACCCGCAGGACGGATCCGCCGCCGACGGCGACGAGCTGACGGTCGACGACATTCTCGGGGCGACGCAGAACGCGGATGCCGCGGCCGAGGACGCCGTGATCGCCGACCTCGAATCGCAGCTGCTGAACGACCTCAAGCGCCTTCAGGCCGAGTACGCCAACTACCGGCGTCGCACCGAGGAGCAGCGCGAGGTCGAGATCGAGCGCGCCAAGGGGGCGGCGGCCAAGGGCCTGCTCCCGGTGCTCGACGACCTCGACCGCGCCGAGAAGCACGGCGACCTCGAGGTGGGCACGCCCTTCGCGGCGATCGCCGAGAAGGTGCGCGGCGTCGCCGAGCGCATGGGGCTGACCACGTACGGCGAGGCGGGCGAGACGTTCGACCCGCAGCATCATGAGGCGATCTTCCAGGCGCCGACTCCCGGGGTCGACACCCCCACGATCCTCGAGGTCGTCGAGATCGGCTACCGGCTCGGGTCGGTGGAGCTCCGTCCGGCGAAGGTCGTCGTCGCCGTGCCGGCCGAGTAGGCCGGGAAGGAGCATCCATGGCCAGTCAGGACTGGTTCGACAAGGACTTCTACGCGATCCTCGGTGTGTCGAAGGACGTCAGCGACGCTGATCTCAAGAAGACGTACCGCAAGCTCGCGCGGAAGTACCACCCCGACTCCAACCAGGGGAACGCTGCCGCCGAGGCGAAGTTCAAGGAGGTCAGCGAGGCGTACTCGGTGCTCTCCGATGCGGAGCAGCGCAAGGAGTACGACCAGATCCGGGCGATGGGCTCCGGGGCTCGATTCACCGCCGGTGGAGCGGGCGGCGCGGGCGGCTTCGAGGACGTGTTCAGCATGTTCAACCAGGGCCGCGGCGGCGCTCGCTACCAGAGCGAGGACTTCGACGACATCTTCTCGATGTTCAACCAGACCCAGGGCGGCGGGTTCGGCTCCGGCCGGTTCGGTCAGTCGACGGGCGGGTACCGCGGCTTCGGCGGCCCGACCCGCGGCGCCGACGTCACGGCCCGCACGACGATCGACTTCGTCACCGCGACGAAGGGCGAGACGATCACGCTCCAGGGCGAAGACGGCAAGCCGTTCAAGGTGAAGATCCCCGCCGGCGTCGCCGACGGGCAGAAGATCCGCCTGCGGGGCCGGGGCCGCCCGTCCCCCGACGGCGGTGAGGCGGGCGACGTCGTCGTGCAGGTGACGGTGCGGCCGCATCCGGTGTTCACGCGCGAGGGGCAGAACCTGCGCGTGACCGTGCCGGTGACCTTCACCGAGGCCGCGCTGGGCGCCACCATCGAGGTGCCGACGCTCGGCGGCGACCCGGTCAAGCTGCGCGTCGCGCCCGGCACACCGTCCGGCCGCGTGCTGCGCGTCAAGGGCCGCGGTGTCGAGAACGCGAAGGGAACCGGCGACCTCCTCGCCGAGGTGCAGGTGGCGGTTCCGTCGCACCTCGACGACGCCGCCCGCGAAGCCCTCGAGCGGTACCACGAGCTCGAGCCGAAGGAGAACCCGCGCGCCGACCTCATGTCGAAGGCGCGCGGCTGAGGCATCCGTCGCTCATCTCCGTCGAATCGACCCGATTCGCTGGGTCGATGGTCGGTTCGACGGAGCTCAACCCGGATGATGAGAACGAGGAGGTGGATGACATGGGTGAGCAGCACGACATCGACGAAGATGCACCGATCTTCGCCATCGCCGTCGCCGCCGAACTCTCGGGCATGCACCCGCAGACCCTCCGGCAGTACGACCGGCTCGGGCTCGTCGTGCCCGCCCGCACTCCCGGCGGCTCCCGCCGCTATTCGCTGCGTCACGTCGGGCAGCTGAGGGAGGTCGCGCGGATGTCGGCCGACGGCATCGGCCTGCCGGCGATCGCGCGGATCCTCGAACTGGAAGACCGCGTGCGCGAGCTGCACGGCCGCGTGCGCGACCTCGAAGAGAGGGTGCGCGTCGAGCTGGAGCGCCGACCGGGCGCCCGGGTGTTCGCGGCCGGCGCCACCGGCGCGGTCGTGACGCTCCGCAGCGGCACGCGGGTGCGCCGCGCAACCGAGCTGGTCGTCTGGCATCCGCGTCATCAGCTCGAGCGCGCCGACGACGCCGACGACGCCGGCCGGTCCCCTCGGTCGGGTTCCTCGGCCTCCTGACGCCGGCAGCTGCAACCTGGTCGCCCGAGACCCGCGGTCTCGCCGAGCCATCGGGCGTCGGCTTCGATGTCGGCACGAATCCCCGGTTTCGCGATGCGGACGGGGGTGGCGGATTCCGCGGCCCCGAGTCACGATGAAGCCCATGGTGACTCTCGACGACGTACGCCAGATCGCGATGGCGCTCCCCGGTGTGGAGGAGCGGGTCGACGGCCATCGCGGCGGCGCGACCTGGCGCACATCCGCCGGATTGTTCGTGTGGGAGCGGGGCCCGAGCAAGGCGGATCTCGTCGCCTTGCGAAAACTCGGCCGCACCTGGCCCGACGGCACGGTGATCGGGGTGCACACGGCCGGGATGGACGAGAAGCAGGCGCTGCTCGAGACGTATCCGGCGGCGTTCTTCACCATCCCGCACTTCGACGGCAGCCCGGCGGTGCTCGTGCGCCTCGACGCCATCGACCGCGGCCACCTCGAGGAGGTCATCACCGACGCCTGGTTGCTGCGGGCGCCAACCTCCGTCGCGCGGGAATGGCTCGAAACCCACCCTCAATAAGTCCGGTCGGGCGCGGTCGCATCCCGTCGGTGTGCACAACGTCGGTGATTGTCGTCGTCGGGCTGGCCGAGGCATCCCCCGCCGGCCCGCCGAGCCCTTCTCACCGACGTTGTGCACGCGCCGCGGGGAAGCCGCCGCACTCGACCCGGAGCGGGCGGCCGACTCTGCTCAGAGCGCGTCGAAGACGGGCTCGCCCGCGACCACGGTCCGCAGCACCCGCGCCGTGAGCAGCGACTCCGGGCCCTCGGTGAACGGGTCGACGTCGATCACGGCGAAGTCGGCGGCGAGGCCCGTCTCGAGCCGGCCGCGGTCGTCGCCGTCGCCGACCGACGCGGCGGCGTCGCGCGTCGCGTGCCCGATCGAGTCCTCGAGCGGCAACGCGAACTGCGGATGCCTCGGCTCGAACGACGGGTCGAGCGCCGACTTGCGCGTTGCGGCGATGTACATGTTCGGCAGCGCCTCGAACGGAGCGGTCGGGGCATCCGTCGAGAAGGCCAGCAGCGCACCGGCCTCGCGGTACTCCGGCCACGCGAACGCCCGGTCGACCCGGTCGTCGCCGAGCATCGCCGCCCAGTTGTCGAAGATCGCCGGGTCGGCGTGCACGGGCTGCATCGACGCCGTCACCCCCAGCCGGGCCATGCGCTCGGCCGTGCCCGGAGCGGCGTACTCGAGATGCTCGATGCGGTGCCGCCGGACGCCGGCGAGGCCGGGCCGGTCGGCTCGCGAGCCGTTGACGGCAGCTGCCTGCTCCAGCGCGTCGAGGGCGATGTCGCTCGCGAGGTCGCCGATCGCGTGCAGCGCGATCTGCAGCCCGGCTGCGTCGGCGGCGACGACCACCGGCGTGATCGCCTCGAGCGACCAGATGGGGTCGGCGTTCGAGCCGTCGGCATACGGATGCCGCATCGCGGCCGTGCACGCATCGATGACCCCGTCGATCACGAGCTTGATGCCGACGATCCGCAGCCACGGCGAGTCCACCTCGCGCGCCAGCTCGGCCGCACGCTCGACCTGCGCGAGGTTGGCTTCGGCGTCGCCGGTGTTCTCGACGAACCAGTGCGCCGCCACCCGAAGGGGGAGCCGTCCGCCGCGGGCGTCGAGCGCCCGCCGCAGCGCGGCGAGGCCGAGGTCGTCGAACGCCATGTCGATCGCGCCCGTGACGCCGCTCGCCGCGTAGGCCTGCAGCATCCGCTCCACCGCCGCATCGCGGTCGGCGTCGCTCGTCTGCTCGGCGAGGAACGTCCAGACGTGCTGCTGGGCGGCCGTCTCGTACAGCATGCCGTCGGGCTCGCCGTCGGCGTCGCGGCCGATGCGACCGCCGTGCGGGTCGGGGGTGTCGCGCGTGACGCCCATCTCGCGCAGCGCCGCGGTGTTGACCCACACCGAGTGGTAGTCGTTGGCGTCGAGATACACCGGGACGTCGGCGACGGCTTCGTCGAGCATGTGCCGCGTCGGCGTGCCGGCGGGTACGGAGTCGAAGAGCCAGCCCCGGCCGAGCACGCGCCCCGCCGCCGGGTCGGCGGCCCGGGCGCTTCGCAGCCGCTGCTGGATCTCCGAGATCGTGCGGGCGTCGGTGAGACCGACCCGGCCGAGGGCCTCGCCCATCATGACGAGGTGCGTGTGCGCGTCGGTGAAGCCGGGAACGACGAGCCGGCCGTCCAGGTCGACCACCCGGGCGTCGGGTCCGGCGGCCGCGCGGGCCCGCGCGGCGTCGCCGACGAACGCCAGCCGGTCGCCGTCGACCACGAGCGCGTCGGCCCATGGCTCGGCGCCGGCCGTGAAGATCCGGCCTCCGACGTACAGCTGCGCGGTCATGCCGGCACCTCCTCGGTGACGAGCTCGGGCCGGGCCGCGGCATCCCGCTCCACCCGCGATGAGATCGCGGCCACACCGAATGCGGGAACCGCCAGGACGAAGCTCGCGACGCCGAGCGCGATCGCGAAGCCCTCGAAGCCGAGCAGGTCGACCAGCGCGGCGCCGATGACGGGGGTGAGCGCCGAACCGACGAGATACACCGCGAGCAGCGGACCCGACCAGCGCCCGTCGGCGTCGAGGGCCGCCGACGTCGACACGAAGTACATGAAGGCGATCGCGTAGACGGTGTTCCAGGCGATGAACACGACGATGAAGGTCGTCGGGTCGGCGACGAATCCGAGCATGATCTTGAGGGCCCCGCCGACGACGAGCAGCACGGCCAGCGGCACGGCACGACCCAGGCGGTTGCCGACGGCCATCAGCAGCAGCGAGCCGACGAGGCCGCCCGCGGTCGCGCCGCTGAGCGCGAGTCCCAGACCCTCGGGGGTGAGGCCGGTCTGCTCGGCGCCCATGACTCCGGCCATCGCCCACAGCGAGTCCTCGCTCACCGCCCACAGCGCGAAGGTCACGAGCAGCACGAACCCCGCGATCGTCACGAGGCGAGAGGCGCTGCGGGGCCGACGCGCGGCGCGCAGCGCGGCCGTCTCGGGCACCTCGACCGGCATCGCCTCGGGCACGGCCGCACCGGCCTGCGGGTCGGCGACCGGCGCGGCGGGCATCCAGCCGACGGCGACCAGACCGATCAGGCCGAAGAGCGCGAGCGCGCCGAACACGTCGATCGGCGCGAGGCCGATGAGCGGGATCACCGCCAGCACGATGGTGATGACGCCGCGGTTGGCGAGACCGTTGAAGCCGGCGACGCGGTCGGGGTTGCGGAACGCGGCCAGCGCGGCGCCGGCCGACGACACCGCCCCGCCCGCGCCGATGCCGCCGACGAGCAGTCCCGCGATGACGACGGCGGGCGCCGGGGCGAGCGCTGCGGCGAGGAAGCCGATGACGGATGCCGCGAGCCCGACCCGGGCGACCAGTCGCCGGTGGACCCCGGCGCACAGCGGCGCCGTCGCGAGGCCGGTGATCGCGGTGGCCAGCAGTGTGGCGGTGACGATCCAGCTCGCCGAGAGCACATCCATGCCGAGCCCCGTCTGGAGGGCCGTGATCATGTACGGCGAGAGGTTGACGCCGAGGTAGCCGGCGATGCCGATGGCGAAGGTGGCGGCCGCGGTCGGGAAACGCAGCGGCACGCGCGCGGAGATGTCAGTCATGGCGGGTGTCTTTCCTGTCGTTTCGTGCACGACGGTGTGCGGGGGCCAGGCGGCGCGGCCTGGTAAACGAACGGTATTCGTTTATTGTTGCACGCGTGTGACGGCCCGGGGAAGCCCCGATTTCGGCGGCGGACGCCCCGTAGGCTGACGACGAGGAGGAACGGATGCCGCGCCCCAAGGTCGGACTGCTGTCGGTGGACCTCATCGCCGACGCCGCGATCGAGCTCGTCGACTCTGGCGAGCGCTTCGGGGTGAACGCCCTCGCCCGCCGCCTCGGGGTCACGCCGTCTTCGCTCTACAACCACGTCGACGGTCTCGACGGGATCATCGAGCTCATGCGGTCGCGCCTGGGGGAGCGCTACTTCCCGGATCGCGTCGAGGGGGACTGGGAGCAGGTCGTGCGCGTCATCGTCGGCAACCTGCGGTCGCTGTACGCCGACCATCCGCTCATCGTGCCGCTGCTCGTCGGGAAGACGATCACCGCGCCCGTGGTGATCGAGAGCTACGACCTGCTTGCCACCGCCCTCGCCGAGGCGGGCTTCCCCGACGACGAGGTGCTCGCCATCGTCGCGATCGTGGATGCCTTCGCCATCGGCTTCGGGTTCGACGTCGCGTCCCCCGACGAGATCTGGCGCCCCGAGACGCCGACCCGTACGCTCGGCCGGCTCGTCGCCGACGCTCAGCGCGGCCGCGAGCGCAGCGACCGGGCCTTCGACATCGGCCTCGAGATGCTCCTCGACTCGCTGCGCCGGCAGCTCGTGGCCGGCCGGGCGAGAGGCTGACCGCGCACAAAGTCGGACATCGGTCGGCGACGCCGGGCGGCGGCATCCGGTTCTCTTCTCACGCCCGCGCTCGGCACCCGCCGTGCACCGTTATCCCCAGGGCTACATGTCCCACTTTGCGGCGCCCGCGCTGAGCGCAGCCGCGCTAAAGCGGGACATGGCTGGAGTGGGCGTCCCCTGGGGTTTGGTGTCCCACTTTCGGGCGCCTGTGCGCGCGGCAGCCGCGCAAGAGTGGGACATGCCGGTCGAATCTGCACCCGGGGATGCCCTGCCCGGAAGACCGACGTTGGGCACGGGCGCTCCGGGATGCCGGCCCGGAATGCCGACGTTCTGCACGGGCACCGGGCCCGGTCGAGACCGACCTCAGCCGGCGTCGACGCCGCGATGGCGGCGGAACAGCTCCCAGTCGGCGCGTGACAGGTCGGCGTACGCGTACGACCACTCGAGGATCGCCTCGCCGGCCACCCGGCCCCCGCCGACGTACCCCGCGACGACCGACGCATTGGGCGACTGCCCGTGCGCGCGGGCGAGGGTGGTCGCACACGCGTCGGCATACCAGCGGAACGCCGGATCTTCGAGCGTGTCCATGTCGAACCCGCCCTTCTTGTCGTGGAACTGCCGCACGTAGAAGGACCGGTCGGGCCCTCCCTCGGGCGGCGGTCCGCTCAGGTACCCCAGGAACGGGTCGGACACCGCCTGCAAGATCCGCTGCATCCCCACCACGCGACCGCCTTCGCCGTTGCGGTCGATGAAGCGCGCAACCGCCTCGGGCTGCTCGGCTCCGCCGTACTCGATCAGCACGCTCTGCCCCGCCTCTTTCGCCTGCAGCAGGAGGGCGTTCCCGTCTCCGTCGGCGAGGGCGACAAGGTAGCAGCGGGTGCCGACGCTGCCCACCCCGACGACCCGTCGCGCCATGTCGGAGAGGTGATACTTCTGCAGCAGCACACGGATGTCGATGTTCGCCGACTGCTGATACTCGAGCAGCGCCCGCCCGATGAGCTCCTCGATGCGCGGGTCTACGTGCGTCATGGTGGGCGGCTGCTCGACGAAGACGAGGCGACCGGATGCCTCGACGGTGGTGAGCTTGCGGACCGCCCGGACTGCGGTGCGCTTCTCGGCGTCCTTTATCGCCTGGCGCAGGGCATCCCCCGACTCCGGATCGATCGCAGCGGCGGCGGCGTCGGCGTCGAAACGGTCGTAATAGCGCTTCAGCGGGGAGCGCTTCGCGCCGCTGCCCAGGGCGCGCGCGTAGGTGCGGACGGCGCTGAGCGCGGCATCCCGCACCACCGTCTCGTCGCGCGAGGTCGACTGCCCGGCGATGACGATGCTCGTGACGAGGCGCTTGACGTCCCACTCCCAGGGCGCCCAGGCGGCTTCGTCGAAATCGTTGAGGTCGAACACGAGCGTGCGCTGCGGGGAGGCGAACAGGCCGAAGTTCGACACATGCGCGTCGCCGCACGACCCGACGGCCAGGCCGCTGCTGGGGGAGCGAGCGAGGTCGGCGGCCATGAGCGCCGCGGTGCCGCGGTAGAACGCGAACGCGCTCGCCGCCATGCGCTCGGTGCGCAGCGGCACGAGCTCGGGGACGCGGGTGGAATCCTGCCGGTCGAGGATCCCCATGGGGTCGCGCTCGCCCCCCGGGAGCACCGCGAGGTCCTCGCGAGGAGCGAAGGCGCGCGCCCGGCGTCCGTCATCGAGGTGGTCCTTGAGCGTGGGCGGCGCCGACCATGCCTCGGCGATCGGCCGGATGTCTGTCGTCGACATGCGCCCAGTGTGGCACCGGCGCTGCGCGGGCAGGGGGTGACTTCCGGGGTGAAATCCGGTGGCCGGGGTTCGGGCGTGGATACCCTGGCGGCGTGAAGCAGCCCCCTCCGTCGCCTCCGGCTCCGGCTCCGGCCCTCTCCCCGGCGCTTCGGACGCTGCTGACCCTCGCCGCAGCCGTGATCGTGCTGGCGGGCATCTCCTTCGCCCGCGAACTGGTGGGCCCGCTCGCCCTCGCGATCGTGCTGGTCGTGATCTGCGAGCCGGTGCGTCGCCCGCTCGACGGGCGAGGCTGGCCGCGGTGGGCGGGCACGACGGCAGTGATCGCGGTGGCGTACCTGGTGCTCGTGGTGATGGGGCTGCTGCTCTGGCTGGCGGGCACGCAGTTCGCTCGGCTGGTCGGCGAGTTCGCCGACGAGCTGCAGGACACCGTGCGGACGTTCCTCGGGTGGCTGCAGTCGGCGGGACTCGATCAGGAGGCGTCGGATGCCGCGGCCTCGGTGCTCGACCCGCAGACGCTCGCGCGCCTGGCCTCGAGCCTGGGCGGCGCGGTCCTCGGGGTCGCGACCGCCCTGTTCTTCGTGGTCGCGTACATCATCTTCATGGCCGCCGACGCGGCCCGGTACCGCGACGCCGGACGCATCTTCGGTCGAGCGAAAAGCCCGACGCTCGCGCGCATCCGCCGCCTCAACACCGGGGTGCGCCGGTACTACGTGGTGAACGCGACCTTCGGGGCGATCGTGGCGATCATCGACGGGCTCGCGCTGTGGTGGCTCGGCGTTCCCGCGCCGCTCGTGTGGGCGATCCTGGCGTTCGTGACGAACTTCATCCCGAACATCGGCTTCGTGCTCGGGCTCGTCCCGCCGGCGGTGCTCGCGTTCGTCGTCGGCGGGTGGCCCTTGCTGCTGGCGGTGATCGCGATCTACTGCGTCGTCAACGTCGTGCTGCAGGTGCTGGTGCAGCCGAAGTTCGTCAGCGACGCCGTCGATCTGAGCCTGACGCTCAGCTTCTTCTCCGTCATCTTCTGGACCTTCGTCATCGGACCGCTCGGCGCGATCCTCTCCATCCCGCTCACCCTGTTCGTGCGGACGCTCGTGCTCGAAGGCGACCCGGGGTCGCACTGGCTGAGATGGCTGTCGGGTGACCGCACCGCCGTCCCGCCGCCGGCCGACGCCGGCTCCGAGGCATCCCGGAGGAATCGATCATGACGACCACCACCCCGGCAGACCGCACCACAGCAGATCGGCCACTGGCGCGGCTGTTCGACACGACCAGCGAACGGTCGCTGGAGTCCCTCGCCCTGGGCGCAGGGGCCGTCGCCTTCGTCGTCGTCGCGCTCGCCGCGCTCGTCGCGTTCCGGTTCGAGTCCGCCCCGATCTCAGGACCGGGTTCGATCGGCCAGTTCGCGGCGATCTCGTCGGCCGTCGTCGCGTTCGCCGCGGTGCTGGCCGGCCGCTACCTGCTGCACGTCCGAGGTCACCGAGGGCGCCTGCATCCGCTCGACCATCTCGACATCGTCGCGCTCGGGATCGCGCACGCCGTGATCGCCCTGCTGGGGTGGACGCTCATGGCCGTCATCCTCGAGCGCGCGTTCATCGGGGCCGAGGTGTTCGCCCTGCCCGTGCTCATCCTCGCCGGTGCGGCGGCGGGCATGACCGCCTACCTGTGCTTCTACTCCGCCACCCACATGGACCTGCAGCTGCTCGCCGTGGTGCTGGCCGTGTTCCTCGTGTTCGGCGTGCTGGCGAGCATGCTCACCGCGAGCGACCCGAACTGGTGGAAAGACAACCTCAGCGCGCTCGGCATGACCACCAACGTGTCCGCGCTGGCGTTCAACCTCACGCTCATCGTCGCCGGGTTCCTCGTCACGACGCTGGCGCGCTACGCGACCCGCGGCATCCCGACCGACAACCCCGCCGGGATCGGGCGCGTGCGCACATGCCTCATCGTCGTCGGGGTGTTCCTCGCCCTGGTCGGAGTCTTCCCGGTGAACCTGTTCTTCGCGATCCACACCGGCGTGGCATCCGGAATGGTGGTCGCGTACGGCGTGCTCGTGATCGGCCTGCCGAGATGGATCACCGGGATGCCGCGTCCCTTCGTCGTGCTGGGCTGGCTGTTCCTCGCGGTGACGCTCGTGCTCGCCGTGTTCTTCGCCGTCGGGTATTACACGTTGACGGCCGTCGAGCTCGTGGCCGGCATCCTCGTCTTCACGTGGATCGTGCTCTTCATCCGCAACGCGGCGGCCCTCGAGCAGGACGCCCGCACCGCCTGATCCGCGCGCCCTCACGGTCGCGGCCCGCACGGTGCGGCACAATGCGCGTGTGGACGAGACGACCTGGCACCGCCATACGCAGGTGGTTCTCATGGTCGCGTCGCTCGCCTACCTCATCGCGTACTCCTGGCGGGTCATCGCCGACCTGACAGGACCGGCGTTCGTGATCGCGACGCTCGTCATCCTGATCACCTGGGCGGTGTTCATCGTCGACTACCTGGTGCGCTTGTCGCTGGCCGCCGACCGGTGGAAGTGGTTCCGCACGCACCTCGGCACGCTGGCGATCGCGGTGATCCCCGTGTTCCGGCTCGTGCTGCTGCTGCGAGTCCTCACGCGGGTGCCGGGCATGCGGCCGTCGGCGGGCACCCGCCTGCGCACCCAGATCATGGTCTACGGCGCGGGCGCAGGAACGCTCCTCATCTACATCGCGTCGCTCGCCGTGCTCGAGGCGGAGCGGCGCGCGCCGTCGGCCAACATCCACACTTTCGGCGAGGCCGTGTGGTGGTCGTGCGTCACGATCACCACGACCGGGTTCGGTGATTTCTACCCGGTCACCGCCGCCGGACGGCTGGTCGGGGTCGCGGTGATGTTCTCGGGCATCGCGCTGGCCGGCATCATCACGGCGACGCTCGCATCGTGGGTTCTCGAGCGAGCCGCCCGCAACCGCGACGACGCCGAGCCGGCCACGCGGGGCCAAGTGCGCGAGCTGCTGGCGAAGGTCGACGCACTCGCCGAGCGCCCCGGCGGCGCGGCCGACGCCGACTGAGCCCTCGTCGGTCGGGGCGCGCAACACCGCGCCCCGAACGCGGAGGACACACGCCGTGCACAGCGTCGGCAACCCGCGAGCAGAAGCGGGGTGGCGGCATCCCATCTCGCCGGCCACCGGGGCGTCACCCGACGTTGTGCACACGAAGAAGCAGGCACACGACGAAGGAGGCCGCTCCCGAAGGGGTGCGGCCTCCTCGACGGGGCGCGTCAGGACAGGAGCTTGGCCTTGGCGGCCGCGAACTCCTCGTCGGACAGGATGCCCTGCGCGTGCAGCGTCCCGAGCTGCTGCAACTGTGCCATCAGGTCGTTCCCGCCGCCGGCCGCCGGCGCCGCCGGCGCCTGCGCCGCCTGCGCCGCCTGGGCGTTCGCGACGGCCTGAGCGGCGGCGGCGTCCATGGCCGCCTGCTGCTGCTGAGCCTCGTACGCCTGAGCCTCGTACTGCTCGTTCGCCTTGTTCTGCTGGTGCCGGGCGACGCTCCCCGACACGGCCGTGGCCGTGCCGGCGACGACCGCCGTCCGCGCCGCCATCCCGATGAGGCCGGGGCGGCCCACTCTGCGCATCATGTCAGTCTCCTTACTCGGCGTCCACGTTCTCGGCGAGGAATGCGTTCACGATCGGCGCGGGGATGCCCTCGCGGGCGATCACCACGCCCCCGGCGTCGTAGAGCGCGCCGGCGAAGGCCTTCGCCCACAGCAGCTCGACGACGAGGATCGCGGCGGACGAGCCCGGCGGCACCTCGGCGGCGAGCGCCTCGATGTCTTCCAGTCCGGCGAGCCCGGCGAGGTCGAGGGCGGGGACCCCGCCGTCGTCCGTGGTGTCGGACAGCTCCACCACCGTGAGCTCGCCCTCGGGGGAGCGCGTGGCGTAGACGAGGTCGAGCACGTTGATCGTGCCCGCGGCGACCAGGTCGTCGATCGCCTGCAGCACACCCGGTCCGGGCTTGTCGCCGTCGAACGCGATCGCGTAGAACTCGATCGGCCCGTAGTCGAACGTGGTCATGTCATCCTCCCGATCGGATGCCTCAGCCGGCGAGGGCCTTGGCCTTGAGGCTGTCGAACTCGGCCTGCGAGATGGCGCCCGAGTCGAGGAGCGACTTCGCCTTGGCGATGTCGTCGGTCGGGCTCGACGTGCCCGCGGTCGCGCGGATGTAGGCATCCTGCTGTGCTCGGAGCTCCTGAGCCTGCTCGATGCCGCGCTTCTGCATGCCCTGTCCGCGGGCGATGAGGTAGATCAGGGCGGTGAGGAAGGGGACGAAGATCAGGAAGATGATCCAGACGGCCTTCAGCCACCCGTTGAGCGTGTGGTCGCGGAACAGGTCCCCCAGGATCGAGAAGAGCACCATCAGGTAGGCCACGAACACGAAGACCCAGAAGAACCAGGCGAGCCAGTTCCAGAAATCCATTGCAGTCCCAATCGTCGATGGACGGGCCCAGAACCCGTCTCACTCGAAAGCTACGAGCGTCGGGAAACCGCTACGTCACCCGCACCGGGTGAGAATCAGGCGCCTGCCGGATCGTCGACGAAGTTGACCGAGACCACCTCGATGTGCAGCTCGTCGAGCATCCCGAGAAGGCCGATCAGGCGGGCCTGATCGCACACCTGCCCGGTGATGCTCGTCCACCCGTCCGGGGTCACCTCGATGGCGTAGTCCGACAGCGCGGCCACCAGATCGGGCCCGAGTCGGCCCCGCACGATGACCTCCACCGTCTGCGGTCCGGTCATCGATCCTCCTGCGGCGGAGTCGGAGCCGACGTGGTCGAGCCGCCGGCTGTGAGTCATTGTGAAGCGCTGGCTCTCGCGCCAGCGTCACCCCTGTGGAATGATTCCCCCGAAGCCAGCACCCACTCGCCAGGAGGCTGCTCGTGACCGATATCCGTCGGATTCCTCCGCACGCCGTCGACAGGCCGGCGCTGCGGAGACAGCTCGACGCGGGGCTCACCGCGCCGCTGTCGCTGGTCGTCGCGCCCGCGGGGGCGGGCAAGACGGTGCTGCTGTCGCAGTGGGCCCACTCTCGGCCCGACCTCGCCGTGGCGTGGTTCGACATCTCGTCGGCCGACGACGCCGCCCCCACCTTCGCGCGCCGGCTGGTCGCCGGGGTCGGGGCGGTCGCGCCCGACCTGCACCCGCCGGCTGCGCCGGTCGAGGCATCCGTCAACCGTCTCGGCGACGCGTTCCTCGAGGACTTCACGGGGGCGATCGCGGATGCCGGACCCCTGGTGCTGGTCTTCGACGACCTCGATCGGCTGGCGGGGAGCGCGATCCTCGCCGACCTGTGGCGCATGGTCGACCTGCTGCCGCCGAACGCGCACGCCGTGTTCTCGTCGCGTGTCGACCTGCAGCTCGGGTGGAGCCGGCATCGCCTCGAGCACGGGCTGGTCGAGATCCGGCAGCGCGAGCTGGCGTTCGACAGCGCGACGACCGCCCGCGTCATCGCCCGCATCGCCGGCAAGCCGGTGTCGGAGGAGGCGGTCGCGGCGGTCACCGCGCGCACGGAAGGCTGGGCCGTCGGGGTGCAGCTGACGGCCCTCTCGATGCGATTCGCCGAGGATCCGGGTCGCGTGGTCGACACCCTCGCCGACACCGACCGGCTCGTCGTCGACTATCTCAGCGAGGAGGTGCTGGACGCGCTCGATCCCGACCGGCGTGACGCGCTCATGCGCCTGGCTGTGGTCGACGAGGCGTCGGCCGGACTGGCGGAGACGCTGGCCGACGTCGACGGGGCCCGTTTCCTGGCCGACCTCGAGCGTGACTCGATGTTCATCGTGCCCATCGGCGGACGCACGGGCTGGTACCGGTTCCACCGGCTGTTCCGCGACCTTCTGCTGTACCGGCTGCGCGCCCAGGATGCCCACGTCGAGGCCCGACTGCTGGAGGCCGCCGGGGACTGGTACCTCGCGGAAGGCGACGGCGAGACCGCGATGCGCTACTTCCTGCGCGCGAAGCGCTGGGATCGCGTCATGGAGCGGGTGCTCGCCAGCGGACGGGATGTGTTCGAAGACGTGCGCACGGCGACCGTGGCCGCGTGGCTCCGCGAGGTGCCGGCGGAACTCCGTGCCGGCAACGCCGACGTCGAACTGCTCTACGCGATCACCGAGGGGATGAGCGGACGCGCGCTGGTCGCCGTCGACGTGCTCCAGACGCTGATCCTGCGCACCCCGCTGACGACCGGCCAGCGGCAGGTCGCGCTCGCCTACCTCTCCGCGCTCGTGCAGTTCCACCCTCACGCGGAGCTCTTCGTCGACGCGGCGCACGAGGCGCTCGGGCTTCTCGCCCGCGAGCCCGACGCCGAACTGCCCGATCTGCTCGGCCTCACGACCCGGCCCCTGCTCGAATACCTCAGCCAGGGGTCTCTCGGGAGGGCGCTGCTCTTCCTCGGAGACCTGCCCGCGGCGCGGCGCGAGCTGGAGCGCGCGCGGGCGATGGCCGGCTTCTCGTACGCCCCCTACCGCGTGCACCTGCTCGGCAGCATCGCGCTGGCCAACGCGGTGCTGGGCAACCTCGTCGTCGCGGCCGAGCAGGCCGACGAGGCGCTCGCGACCGCCCGTGAGTTCCACCTGCTCGCCCATCCCGCGCCCGCGGACGCCTACCTGGCCCGGGCTGTCGTGGCGATCCAGCGCGGCGAGTCCGACGTGGGCGCACTGGCGCTGGCGGAGGGCACCGTCCGCGCCGGCGCGAACCAGCGCACCCAGCTCATGTGGGTGTCGCACGCGATCACCCTCATGATCGACCCCGGTGCCGAGCATCTCGCGGGAACCGAGCCGCCCGGACCGCCGCCGCCGCTCGTGCGGCAGACGCTGACGGCCGCCGGGCTGCGCCGGGCCCGACTGCGTGGCGCTCCGGCACCGCCGGCGCCCCCGGCCCCGGTCTGGTCGTCGATCGCGTTCGAGGAGGTCGCGCGCCTCCTCATCGACGGTCAGCCTGCCGCGGCGCAGGTGCGCCTGTCGCAGCTGCGTTTCGCTCCGGATGCCTCGGCCCCCGATGCGGCGGTCTCGTTCGGTCTGCTCCAGGCCTGGACCCTGGCGAGCGAGGGCCGCCGCCCGCAGGCGCGGGAACACCTGGTCGCCGCCCTGGAGCGCGCGGAGCCGGAGTGGCTGGTCGACCCGTTCGTGCGCGCCGGCCCGGCCGTCGCGGATCTCATCGAGGAGCTGCTCGGGGCACGCACCGGCTTCACGCGCGTCGTGGTCTCTCGCGTCCGGGCCGCGGCCGCCGCACCGGATCGTGCGCTCGTCGATGAGCTGACGCCGCGCGAGCTGGAGCTGCTGGCGTTCCTGCCGAGCCGCCTGACCATCGCCGACATCGCCGGGCGCTGCTTCGTGTCGACGAACACGATCAAGACGCACCTCGGGCACATCTACCGCAAGCTCGGTGCGTCGGGAAGGGACGCCGCGATCGAGCGCGCGGTCGAACTCGGCCTCCTCGATGCCCGCGACATCGCCCGCGTCGGATGACGACGGGCCCCGGCCGCGCGGCCAGGATGTGCGCATGAGCGTGAACCTCCCGCCGACGACGGGCCCGGTGCCGGACGCGGACGCGGACGGAGTCGTCGTGATCGCCGGGGGCGAGGCATCCGTCCCTCCCGCACGCCCGCGCCGGTTCGCCGGCGTGCTGGCCGCGCTCGATCGGCCGCTGGCGCTCGGGTTCCTCACGACGCTCGGCGTGCTGGGCGCGCTCGTGCTGGGCAGCGCCCTGGTGTCGATCTCGACGATCCTCGTCTACATCGTGCTCGCCATGTTCCTCGCCGTCGGCCTCGACCCGATCGTGCGGATGCTGGAGCGGCATCGGGTCAAGCGCGGCGCGGCGATCGCGATCGTCTTCGGGGCTTTCCTGCTGCTGTTCGCTGCGTTCCTGGTGTGGGTGCTGCCTCCGGTGCTCGCCCAGATCGGCGAGTTCGTCGCGGCCATTCCGGCGACCATCGCGTCGATTCCCGACTCCGACTGGTTCCAGGCCCTCGACCGCGACACCCAGGCGGCGATCCTCGTCGCGCTGGACGAGCTGGCGACCTGGGTGTCGGCCCCCTCGACGCTCGCCTCGCTCGGCGGCGGGGTTCTCGCCGTGGGCGTGGCGTTCGTCAGCGGCATCTCGGCCTCGTTCATCGTCGTCGCCCTCACCCTGTACTTCCTGTCGTCGCTGGCGACCATGAAGAAGGCGTTCTACGCCCTGGCGCCGGCGCACAGCCGGGCCCGCCTGGAAGACCTCACCGAGCGCATCACGGCATCGGTCGGGGGCGCGCTGATCGGCTCGGTGACGCTGTCGTCGCTCAACGCGGCGACGGTGTTCGTGCTGCACCTGCTGATCGGTCTCCCGTTCCCGGCGCTCATGGCGGTGGTCGCCTTCGTGATCACCCTGATCCCGCTCTTCGGCTCGGTGATCTTCCTCGTGATCGGCACGGGCGTGGCGCTCTTCACCGGCCCGACGCAGGCGCTGATCTTCGCGATCGCGTACCTCATCTACATCCAGCTCGAGTCGTACGTCATCAGCCCCCGCGTCATGAACAAGGCGATCGCGATCCCCGCGGCGCTCGTGCTGATCGGGGCGCTGGTGGGCGGTGCGCTCATGGGCGTCATCGGTGTGCTCGTCGCGCTTCCGGTGATGGCGTCGATCCTGCTGATCATCCGCGAGGTGGTCGTGCCGAAGCAGGACCTGAAGGTCTGAGCCGGGGCTGGGCGGTGCCGCCCAGTCGTCGCCGAAAACCGGGGGGCGTGCATCCGACGCCCAGGCGTGTTACACGCATGGGCACAGTGTTACACTATCGTCATGCCCACGAAGCACCACCGCACGTTCGTGACTCACACGCCGCAGGTCGCCCGGGCGCTCGACATCGCGCGCCGGCACTGGCCCGACGAGAAGCGGGAGAGCGCCCTGCTCGTCCATCTGCTCGAAGAGGGGATGAGAGCCGTCGAGGCGACCGAAGCCGCAGAGAGGTCAGACCGTATCGCCCGCCTTCGAGGGCTTGCGCGGCACTCGGACTCTTACGGCGAGGGCTACCTCGAACAGGTCCGCGAGGGGTGGGCCGAGTGATCGTGCTCGATGCGGGCGTCCTCATCGGAGTCCTCGACTCGAGGGACGCCCACCATGGGGCCGCGCTCCGGCTGCTCGAAGACGAGGCGCCGCCCTACGTCGTCCATCCCCTGACGGCGGCCGAGACGCTCGTCGGTCCCGCGCGCACCGGCAAAGAGGACGAGGTGTGGAGAGACCTCACCGCCGCGGGGGTCGTCCGCGCGGATCTCGGCGCCGACGATCAACTGACGCTGGCACGCCTGCGCGCCGCCCATAGCCTCAAGATGCCTGACACCTGCGTGCTGGCGACGGCCGAGCACTACGCGACCGGGCTCGCGACGTTCGACCGCAGACTCGCTCACGTCGCGGACACTCTCGGCTTGCTGCACCCTGCGTCGCCGAGGTTCTAGGAACCGCCCGGATCAGTTCAGCGCGGACGTGAGGCGCGCGAGGCCGTCGAGGAACGTCGCCTTGCCGGGCTGGTTGCGCCACTCCTCGAGGGTGAGCTCGCGGCCGGCGTCGCGATACCCCTGCTCGACCGCACGCATGTCGGCCACGAACGACGCGCCGCGCACCAGCAGCGAGACCTCCATGTTGAGGCTGAACGACCGGATGTCCATGTTGCTCGACCCGATCACCGCGATGTCGTCGTCGATCGAGAAGTGCTTCGAGTGCAGGATGAACGGCGCCGGGTAGAGGAAGATCCGCACCCCCGCTTCGAGCAGCGCCGTGTAGTACGACCGCTGCGCGTGGTAGACGAGCCCCTGATCGCCGATCTCCGACACGAACAGCTGCACCTCGAGTCCGCGCTGGCACGCCGTGGTGATCGCGTAGACCATCGCCTCGTCGGGCACGAAGTACGGGCTCGTCAGGATCACCTTCTCGGTCGCGCCGTAGATGAGCGACAGGAAGAGGCGCAGGTTGTTCTCGGTGGCGTACCCGGGACCGCTGGGCACCACCTGGCACACGAGGGAATCGGATGCCTCGGCCCGCGGCAGCTGGGCGGCGGGAACGTGTTCCGACCCGCTGAGATCCTGCCCGGTCTCGATGAGCCAGTCCGACAGGAACACCGTGTTGACCGCCGAGACCACCGGCCCCGTCAGGCGGGTCATGAGCTCCTGCCACTTCAGCCCGCGCTTGATGTTCTTGGGGGAGTCGTAAGTGCGGTCGATGAGGTTCTGCGAGCCCATGAATCCGACGCGACCGTCGACGACCACGATCTTGCGGTGGTTGCGCAGGTCGGGACGCTGGTACTTCCCCTTCAAGGGCATGACCGGGAGCATCCACGCCCACTGCACGCCGATCCGGTCGAGCTCGGCGAAGGTGGCCTTGCTGTTACCCAGGCGACGGGTGGCGACGTAGTCGGCGAGAAGACGCACCGACACTCCGCGGGCGACGGCGCGCTCCATGGCGGCGAAGAAGCCGCGCGTGGTGTCGTCCCACGCCACGATGAAGAACTCCACGTGCACGAAGCTCTCGGCGGTGTCGATCTCGGCCGCCATGGCATCGATCGACTCCTGGTAGTCGCCGTAGAGGGTGGCGGCGTTCCCCTCGGTCGCCGGGAGGGCGGTCAGGTTCTCGTTCTGCTCGACCACGCGCTGGAACCACCGCGGCCAGTCCGCTCTCATCATGCCGAGGCTCGCGGCATCCACCCGCTCGCGGATGAGTCCGTCGATGCGCTCCTGCTCGTAGCGCCGCTTCCGGGGCAGCCGGAAGCTGCCGATCAGCAGGAACATCAGGATGCCGACGAACGGGAGCAGGAAGATGAGGAGCAGCCACGCCATCGCCGCCGTCGGCTTGCGTCCGCGCGGGATGACGATGAGGGCGACGATGTTGATCGCCACGATGACGACCAGGACGATCGGCCACACGGCGGCGCCGTCGAGCACGCTGACCACAGGGCTCCCTTCCTCAGGCGGGGGTGACGCGGTTCACGGAGACGACTTCGATGTCGAGCTCGTCGAGGAGCTGCATCAGTCCTCGTAGCTCGGAGCGGTCCTCGAAGACCCCGGTGATGCTGGTGGTGCCGTCGTCGCGGGTCGTCACGTCGTAGCGGTCCAGCGCCGAGCGGAGCGTCGGGCCGAGATGACCCGTGATGACGACTTCGACGATGTGCGAGGACACGACGACCCTTCCGTGGCGAGGGGACCGGACACTGCCCAGCGTGGGGCAGGGCGCCGCCGGTTCCGTCACCCGAGGGGGATGATTCCGTTCAGGCGCCGTTCATCGCGGTCCGCCGCCCGGCTCGATCCGGAGCACGGTCGGGGACTCACCCAGTTCGAGGTCGTCGACCACCCGGAGAGTCCGCGCGAGGTCGTCGACGGAGCCGATCACCGTGCCGAAGCGCTCCCGGTCGGGGCAGACCGCGGTGAGCGTGACGAAGTGGGTGCCGGTGTCCCACGTGTAGGTGGCGAAGGGCGGTGTGCGCGGATCGGCGGGGAGCGGCATCTCGAGCTTCTCGCCCGAGCCGAGATACGGATTGCGGAAGTCCTTGGTGTCGTCGTACTCCATCGGCATCATCGCCCGGGCGGTGCGCAGCTGCGGTGTCGCCGCCTGAATCTGCGCCATCACGACGACCAGCTCGGGGTCGGCCTTCCACACCCAGACCAGCACGCGGCCGGCCGCCTTGCGCATGAGGAACGGGGCCGCCTGGCTCACCGCCCACGCCGCGACGCCGCTGCCGGGACGCGCGGATGCGCCGACCGCCGTCCCCGCCTGCGACAGCAGCATCCGGATCGCCGCCTTGCGGTGCCGCCTGCCCCGGAAACCGAAGGACTCGGTCACGGGCACCCACAGAGCGGGGTCGGCGTCGGCCTGAAGTCGAGGCATGCCTCCAGGGTACGGGGCTCGTCGAGGGCCCTCGGGTACAGTGGGGGACGCGCGATCTCCTCCCCCTTCATCGCGCACCCGCCGCACAGACAGGCCTTGCCCCCCGTGACCGAGTCCGCGACGCCCGACGACCATCCCGCCGAAACGCCGGCCCCCGCGCCCGCTGCCGCCCCCGAGCCGGGCGCCGGTACGCGCCGTCCCCTGAAGATCCTCATCGGGGCCGACACGTTCCTCCCGCACGTGAACGGGGCCGCCCGCTTCGCCGAGCGTCTCGCCGCCGGACTCGTCGCCCGCGGGCACGAGGTGCACGTCATGGCGCCCAGCGAGACGCACCGCAAGAGCGGCCGCTTCACCGAGGTCATCGAGGGTCAGCCGATGACGATGCACCGCATCCCGTCCTGGCGCTGGTACCCGCACGACTGGCTCACCTTCGTCATGCCGTTTCGGTCGAAGCACTACGCCCGTCGGGTGCTCGACGAGGTCCAGCCCGACGTCGTGCACAGCCAGTCGCACATCGTGATCGGCCGCGGGCTCACGCGCATCGCCCGGCAGCGCGGCATCCCCGTCGTGGCGACCAACCACGTGATGGCCGAGAACGTGCTCGACTTCACCGTCCTCCCCGCCCCGATCACGAAGTACGCCATCAAGCTCGCGTGGGAGGACGCCAAGCGCACCTTCGACATGACGCGCGCGGTGACGACGCCGACGCGCAAGGCCGCCGAGTTCCTCGAGCACACGATCGACATCGAGAACGTCATCCCGGTGAGCTGCGGCATCGAGGCATCCAATTACACCGCCGACCTCACCCCCCGCGACGCCCACCGTCTCGTGTTCGTCGGGCGGCTGACGACCGAGAAGCAGATCGACGTCGTGCTGCGGGCGGTCGCGCGCCTGGACCCGGCGCTCGACGTGCGGTTCGACATCGTCGGCAAGGGCGACCAGCGCCGCAATCTCGAGGAGCTCACCGCCGAGCTCGGCATCGGCGACCGCGTCCACTTCCACGGGCACACGACCGACGAGGAGCTCCGCGGGCTGCTCACGAACGCGAGCCTGTTCGTCATCGCGTCGATCGCCGAGCTGCAGTCCATCGCGACGATGGAGGCGATGGCGTCGGGTCTGCCGATCGTCGCCGCCGACGCGGTCGCACTGCCCCACCTCGTGCACGACGGCGAGAACGGCTACCTCTTCCGCCCGGGCGACGTCGACGACCTCGTCGAGAAGCTCACGACGGTCCTCACCCAGTCGCCCGAAGAGCGCCTGCGCATGCAGCGGGCGTCGCTCGAGGGCGTCAAGGTGCACGACATGAAGCGCACCCTCGACACGTTCGAAGCGCTCTACCGCGACGAACCGCTGCCGGAGTAGCCCGCGTGCACGTCGTGATGTTCGGCGACCAGCACGTCGAGACGCTCGGCGGCGCACAGGTGTCGATGCGGCTCCAGCGCCGGTTCCTCGAACGCGCCGGCCACACGGTGTCGATCGTGGCCCCGCGCGTGCACGGGCCGCGAGGTCGGTCGTTCGCTCCGGATGCCGCGTACCTCGACATCCCCTCGATCCCGATCACGTCCGACCGCGAGTACTCGATGTCGTGGCCGGGGCGGCGCACCGATCGCTGGGTCGACGCCGCCCTCAGCCGGCGCCCGCCCGTCGACGTCGTTCACGTGCAGGCCGACTTCTGGGGCGCGTTCATCGGGTTGCGGTATGCGCGCCGCCATCATCTGCCGGTGGTCATCACCATGCACAACCGGGTCGAGGTCGGCATCGAGGCGACGGCGCCCTTCCCGCGGACCGTGCTGCGGGTGCTGAACGCCTGGCAGCGTCGCGTGATCGGATCGCGCGCCCGCGGGGCGGACGGCTGGGCGTACCTCGCCGGGCTCGCCGCCGATGCGTCGGCAGTGACCGCGCCCTCGGCGCACTTCGCCCGGCGGCTCGAGCGCCACGGGGTCTTCCCGCGGGTCGACGTCTCGTGGAACGGCATCGACGACGACCTGCTCGATGCCACGCTGGGCGAGGCATCCGGTGTCCGTCCGCCGGGGCGGCCGCGCTTCGTGTGGCTCGGCCGCATGAGCCCCGAGAAGCGGCTGCTTCCCTTCCTCGAGGCCGTCGCCGAGTCGGCCGTCGACGCCGACGTCGAGGTCATCGGCGGGGGCGGTCAGCTCGACGCCGCCCGGCGTCTCGTGGAGCGACGCGGACTCGCGGGCGGGCCCGGGACGACGGGCCCGAGGGTCGTGTTCGCGGGACGGCTGCCCTACGCCGAGACGCTGCGCCGCATCGCCGACGCCGACGCCGTCGTGCAGACCTCGATCGGCTTCGAGACCCAGGGCATGACGCCGTTCGAGGCGGCGTCGCTCGGGACGCCGTCGATCATCAGCGACCCCGACATCGCCGACGAGCTGGGGTCGGGGTTCTGGGCGGTCGGTCAGGACCCGGATCCGGCGGGCGGAGACGCGGCCGTCGCGGTCGGACCGGCGTCGATCCCCGCGCTCGCCGCGGCGCTCCGGCGTGCCGCCGCCGACATCGCCGCGGGCACGCCGGTGCCGGTCGACCCGACGATCCGCGACCGTTTCCGTCAGTCCGCGCGCACGGCCGCCATGATCGACCTCTACCGCCGGGTGACGTCCGCCTGACCCGGCGCCGCCGCCGGGGTCACGTCAGTCGCTCGGGGTGGCGCCGGGGCGCGGCATCCGTCCCCGTGTCGGTCGCGCGGCCGATAGCATCGCACGCGCCCGTCGACGGGGAGAGCGGATGACGCGAAGGACCGCGCGAGCCGGTGGGGCTCACGCGGTCCTCGGTCTCGAGCGAGAGGCTCATCACGGAAGGCGGGCGGGATCGGTGGGGAGACGGTGGTAGCCGTCGTTGCGGAGTGCCGAGATCGTCGAGGCGATCGCGACAGCGGATAGTGCTGCGAGAAGAATCACCATGAACATGGCAGAAACGCTACGCTTGCGTCATGACTGCCACGAGTGGCAGGATGGACACAGCCCGTAGGATTACTGCCACGCTCGATCAGGGCACCTTTATTGGGCCCGACACGGACAGGAGAGGCCGATGCACACCGTCGCCGTCATCGTTCAGGACGGCTTCGCGCCGTTCGAATTCGGGGTCGCCTGCGAGGCGTTCGGTCTCGACCGCACCGACGACGGCATCCCGAACTTCGACTTCCGCATCGTCACTCCCGATCCGGGGGTGGTCCAGTCGAAGATGGGGTTCTCGATCAACGTCGACCTCGACCTGTCGTTCGCGTACGAGGCCGATCTCGTCGTCGTGTCGCCCACGCCCCGCCAGTACTGGTCGCGGAGCGCGTCCGACCACCGGGTGCTCGACGTCATCCGCCAGGCGGTCGAGCGCGACGCGTGGGTGCTGAGCGTCTGCAGCGGATCGTTCGTGGTCGCGGCATCCGGTGTGCTCGACGGCCGCAAGGCCACCACCCACTGGATGTACGCCGACAAGATGGCCGAGATGTACCCGCTCGTCGACGTCGACCCCGACGTGCTCTACGTGCAGGACGGGCGCATCATCACGAGCGCGGGCACGGCTGCGGGGCTCGACGCCTGCCTGCACCTGCTGCGCCAGGAGCTCGGCGCCGAGATGACGAACAAGATCGCCCGGCGGATGGTCGTCCCGCCGCAGCGCGACGGCGGGCAGGCGCAGTTCATCGACAAGCCGCTCCCCGACGTCGCCTCGCTCTCGCTCGCTCCGGTCACGGACTGGATGCTCGAGAACCTCCGCCTCGACCTCACCGTCGACCAGCTCGCCGCCAAGGCCCACATGTCGCCGCGCACCTTCGCGCGACGGTTCAAGGCCGATTTCGGCGCGACGCCCGCGGCCTGGCTCGCGCGGCAGCGGATCATGCACGCCCAGCGCCTGCTCGAGAAGACCGAACTGGGGCTCGACCGCATCGCGTACGAGAGCGGCTTCGGCTCGGCCGCGGTGCTGCGGCAGAACTTCGCCCGCGTGCTCGACACCACGCCCACCGCCTACCGCGCACGGTTCTGCTGCACCCGCGAGGCGATGGACGCGGCCGGCGTGGAGCGCCAGGCCGTTCTCGAGCCCGTCGCCTGACCCTGGTCGCGACGCCGAGTCGCCAAGACACGCCGTTCATCGCGCGCCGCGCCGGCGTGTCTTGGCGACTCGGGTGTGGGTGGGTGGGCGCGCCGGGAACCACCCGCGGCGGGCGACGCGGCCAGGGCGACGGGGTCGGTACGGTACCGGCGTGCGGATCGATCCGAGGCGGTGGTTCTCGCGGAAGACCGTGGGGAAGGATGCCGCGGCCGGCCTCGTGCTGGGGATCGAAGCCGTCCCCGATGGCCTCGCGGCCGGGCTGCTCGCGGGGGTGAACCCGCTCGCCGGGCTCTACGCGTACCTGTTCGGGCTCGTGGGCGCCGCCTGCTTCACGAGCAGCGCCTTCATGGCGGTGCAGGCGACCGGGGCGATGGCGCTGGTCGTCTCGGATGCCGGGCTCGACGCGCGGCCCGATCCGGAGCGCGCCCTATACACCCTCGCCATTTTGACCGGCATCGTCATGATCGCGGCGGGCCTCCTGCGCGCGGGGCGGCTCGTGAGCTTCGTGCCAACGGCGGTGATGACCGGGTTCATCACGGCGATCGGCGTCAACATCGTGCTCGGGCAGCTCTCGAACCTCACCGGCTACACCGCCCGGGGACCGAATCGGCTGCTGAAGACGATCGATGTGTTCGTGCATCTCGGTCAATGGAGCGTCGCGTCGGTCGCGGTCGGCGCGATCACGGTGCTTCTCATCGTCGTGCTGCGCACCACGCGCATCGGCAGCCTCGGGCTGGTGATCGCGGTGGTGGTCGGCTCGGTCTGCGCCCTGCTGCTGAACCTGTGGGTCGCGGATCCCGTGATCCAGCTGCGCGACATCGTCGACGTGCCGCGGGGTCTGCCGGCGCCCGCCCTCCCGAGCGTCCCCGACATCCCCTACCTGATCGTGCCGGCGATCTCGCTCGCCTTCATCGGCCTGGTGCAGGGCGCGGCGGTCTCGGCCGGCATCCCGACGGCGGACGGTCGCCCGGCCGACACCAACCGCGACTTCATTGGCCAGGGCGCCGGCAACATCGTGTCGGGGATCTTCCGCGGCATGCCGGTGGGCGGGTCGATGTCGGGATCGTCGATCATCGTCCAGTCCGGCGCGCGCACGCGGCTCGCCCTGTTCGTCGCCGGTGCCGTGATGGCGGTCGTCGTGTTCGTGGCATCCGATCTCGTCGCCTATGTCGCGATGCCGGCGCTCGCGGGACTGCTCATGGTGGTCGGCGTCGGCGCGATCAAGCCCAGCCGCATCTACTCGGTGACGAAGTCGGGGCCGCTGCCGACCGCGATCATGGCGGTGACGTTCGGCCTGACCCTGCTGATCCCGCTGCAGTTCGCGGTTCTCGTCGGGGTCGGCCTCGGGATCATCCTGTACGTGGGGCAGCAGTCCAATCGCGTGCGGGTGCGGGCGGTCGAGATCGCGCCGGACGGACGGATGCGCGAGGCCGATCCTCCGCCGGTCGTGCCGGGCGGCGAGGTGCTCGTGCTGCAGCCCTACGGCAGTCTCTTCTTCGCCAGTGCGCCGACGTTCGCGGCCCAGCTGCCCGAGGTGGTGCCCGAGTCGGCCGGCTCGATCGTCATCCTGCGGCTCCGCGGCACGGACGAGATCGGCCTGTCGCTCGTGGACGTCCTCCGTCGCTTCGCGCGCGACCTCGCCGCGGTCGGATCGAGCCTGCGGGTCGTCGCGACGGAGGACCGCGTGATCTCGCAGCTCGACGCCGGCGGACTCACGTCCGACATCGGGCCGGACAACGTCCACAAGGGCACGGAGTGGGTCGGCCAGACCCTGCGGCGCGTGCACGCGGACGCGGTCGCCGAGCTCGCCCGCTGACCGGCTGGAGCGGGCGGCGAACGCGGTGCGGGGTGGGATTGCCGCGGCATCCGGTATCGTATAAACTTGAGTCGCAGCGGCTCAAGTTTTGCCGCCCACAGATTTCAGGAGACACATGAACGCCACCCAGCAGCCCGGACAGGAGGACGCGCGGAGCGCCCTCGAGCAGTTCGGCATCAACCTCACCGACCGCGCCCGTCAGGGCAAGCTCGACCCCGTCATCGGGCGTGACAGCGAGATCCGGCGCGTCAGCCAGGTGCTGACCCGACGCACCAAGAACAACCCCGTGCTCATCGGCGAGCCCGGCGTCGGCAAGACCGCCGTCGTCGAGGGCCTGGCCCAGCGCATCGTCGCGGGCGACGTCGCCGAGTCGCTCAAAGACAAAGAGCTCGTCACCCTCGACATCTCGGCGCTGGTCGCGGGCGCCATGTACCGCGGGCAGTTCGAGGAGCGCCTCAAGAGCGTGCTCAAAGAGATCACCGAGTCCGACGGGCGCATCATCACGTTCATCGACGAGCTGCACGTGCTCATGGGCGCCGGCGGCGGCGAAGGGTCGGTCGCGGCGTCGAACATGCTCAAGCCGATGCTGGCCCGAGGCGAGCTGCGGCTGATCGGCGCGACCACGCTCAACGAGTACCGCGAGTTCATCGAGAAGGATGCGGCGCTCGAGCGCCGCTTCCAGCAGGTCTACGTCGGCGAGCCCTCGGTCGAAGACACCGTCGCCATCCTGCGCGGACTCAAGGAGCGCTACGAGGCGCACCACAAGGTGGCCATCGCCGACGCCGCACTCGTGGCCGCGGCATCCCTCTCCCATCGCTACATCCCGAGCCGCCAGCTGCCCGACAAGGCCATCGACCTCATCGACGAGGCGGCGTCGCGGCTGCGGATGGAGATCGACTCGGCACCGCTCGAGATCGACGAGCTGCGCCGCCACGTCGACCGGCTCAAGCTCGAAGAGCTCGCCCTCAAGAAAGAGAAGGACGACGCGTCGAAGGAGCGGCTGGCGACCCTGCGCGAAACCCTCGCCGCCGAGCAGTCCCGCCTCGCCGACCTGCAGGCCCGCTGGGAGCAGGAGCGCGCGTCGCTCAACCGCGTCGGCGACCTCAAGACCAAGCTCGACGCCGCCCGCATGGAGGCCGAGCGCGCGCAGCGCGAAGGCAACCTCGAGAAGGCGTCCCGCCTGCTCTACGCCGAGATCCCAGCGCTCGAGCGGCAGCTGATCGAGGCCGAGCGCGACGAGCCCGCAGGCGACCGGATGGTCAACGACCAGGTCACCGACGAAGACATCGCCGCGGTCATCGCCGCGTGGACCGGCATCCCGGTCGGCCGCCTGCTGCAGGGCGAGACCGAGAAGCTGTTGCACCTCGAGTCCGAGCTGGGCAAGCGCCTCATCGGGCAGCGGGACGCCGTCAAGGCGGTGTCCGACGCCGTGCGACGCTCGCGCGCCGGGATCAGCGACCCGAACCGTCCGACGGGGTCGTTCCTGTTCCTCGGGCCGACCGGTGTCGGCAAGACCGAGCTCGCCAAGGCGCTCGCCGAGTTCTTGTTCGACGACGAGCACGCGATGGTGCGCATCGACATGTCGGAGTACGGCGAGAAACACTCCGTCTCGCGACTGGTCGGTGCCCCTCCCGGATACATCGGCTACGAGCAGGGCGGTCAGCTCACCGAGGCGGTGCGGCGTCGTCCATACAGCGTCGTGCTGCTCGACGAGGTCGAGAAGGCCCACCCCGAGGTGTTCGACGTGCTGCTGCAGGTCATGGACGACGGCCGCCTCACCGACGGTCAGGGGCGCACCGTCGACTTCAAGAACGTGATCCTGATCCTGACGTCGAACCTCGGCTCGCCGATCCTGATCGATCCGACGCTGTCGACCGAGCAGAAGCGCGAGCAGGTGCAGGGTCTGGTGCGCCAGGCCTTCAAGCCCGAGTTCGTGAACCGTCTCGACGACATCGTGATCTTCCAGGCGCTCAGCCAGGACGACCTGGCGCAGATCGTCGAGCTCGCGGTGTTCGCTCTCCAGCGACGCCTGAAGGACCGCCGCCTCACCCTCGCGGTGACGCCCGACGCCCGCGCCTGGCTCGCCGAGCGAGGCTACGACCCGGTGTTCGGCGCGCGTCCGCTGCGACGGCTGATCCAGTCCGAGATCCAGGACCGCCTCGCGATGGCGATCCTCGGCGGCGGGGTGCACGACGGCGACATCGTGCGGGTGGATGTCGCGGCCGACGCCTCCGGCCTCACCCTCGTGAGCGAGGGGCCGGCCCCGGCGCCCGAGGTTCCCGACGACGACGACGTGATCGAAGCCGTGCTCGAGGACTGAGTCCCGCGGTCGGGTCGTCCGAGCGCAGGACTTTCGGCCGGGGCAGGACGCTGTGGCCGGTTTCGTCCTGTCGCGGCCGGATGCCCTGTCGTCGGCGAGGCCAGGGCGGGGGGGCACTGCGCACGCGGGGAAGAGAGCGCTGCGGGAGCGTGAGAGCATCGTGGGGTGCGCACCGTCCGGGCCCTGTGGGGGTCGACCCATCCTGGGCCCACCCTGGTGGTCAGCGTCCTGGCGCTCACCCTCGGCATCGCCGTCGGACTGGATGCCTGGCGGATCGCTCTGCTGACGCTCGCGGTGTTCGCCGGGCAGCTATCGATCGGGATCTCCAACGACGCCCTCGACGCCGCCCGCGACCGCGCCGTCGGTCGCACCGACAAGCCCATCGCACGCGGCGACGTGTCGGTGCGGACGGCGTGGGTGGCGGCATCCGTCACCCTCGCCCTCGCGCTGGGACTGTCGGCGCCGCTCGGCTGGCGGATGCTCGCGGCGCACGCGCTGTTCCTCGGGTCGGCGTGGTCGTACAACGCGGGACTGAAGTCGACGCCGTTCTCGGTGGTCCCCTTCATCGTCAGTTTCGGCCTGTTCCCCTCACTGGCGACACTCGCCGCGCCTCAGCCGACGTTCGCGCCCGGGTGGGCCTGGGTCGCGGGGGCCGCGCTCGGCACCGCCGTGCATCTCACGAACGTGCTTCCCGACCTGGACGATGACGCCCGCACCGGCGTGCGGGGTCTGCCCCACCGGCTGGGTCCGCGGACCTCCGCCCTGATCGCCGCGCTGGCCGTGCTCACGGGCGCGGTGGCGGTGCTGCTCGGTGCGGCGGGCGGCTACCTCGGTGCGGTGAGTCCGCTGTCGTGGGTCTTCTTCGCCGCCGTGGTCGGCGTCGCGGTGGCCACGGTGGTGCGGGCGCTCGCGCGTCCGCCCGCGCGGGTGCTCTTCCGATTCGTGATGCTCGCGGCCCTGCTGCTGGCCGCCCAGCTCGTCGCGTCGGGGTCGGCGCTCACCGCCTGACTCTCGGGCGTGTTGGTCGGGGGCCGGATTCGGGGCGCGGCGGCGGCCGGGTTCGGGGCGCGTGCCCGTCGGGACTCGCCGGGCGGTCCGGCGCGGCGTGTGGTTTCAGCGCCCCAAACGGAACGAGGTCGGGTTTGGGGCGCGATGTGGTGTTTGGGGCTCTCAAGGTCACGCCCCGAACGTCGTTTCCCGCCCCAGAGGGACGAGCCCGGGCGGGGTGCCGGGTTTGGGGCGCGTGCCGGTCGGGACTCGCGGGGCGGCCCGGCGTGTCGTGTGGTTTCTGCGCCCCAAGACGGGGGGAGCTCCACGCCCTCACGCGTCGCGGTCGAGGCCCATCGCGTACGCGCGGGCGAAGCCGCGGTCGATCGGCGGGCGCAGCATGATCCGCACCGCCGCGCGGCGCAGCGCGTCGGCCGGCCCCGGCAGCGGCCGGCCCAGCGCCGTGTTGACGGAGGCCAGCCGGGCCGCGACCCGGGCGGACGCCACCCGGCGGCGCTCCCATGCGCCGAGCGCGGCGTCGGGCGCCGACCCGGTCCGCACCCACTCGGCGAGCAGCGGGGCGAGGCGCACGGCGTCGAGCAGGCCGAGGTTCATGCCCTGCCCGCCGATGGGGCTGACCTCGTGCGCGGCGTCGCCGATCACGAGCACGCGACCGTTGCGCATCCTCGGCGCGAGCACTCGGCGGACTCCGAACGAGCTCGCCTCTGTGACGGCGACGGATGCCTCGGCCTCACCGCGCGCCGCGAGCGCGGCGCGCAGCCGCTCCGTGCGGGCGGCGGGGTCGGGGTCGGCGCCGGGTGCGTCCCAGGCGACGAATCGCCGCCTGCCGCCGGGGAGGGGGAACGACTCGAGCACGCCTCGGCGATCGAGGTGGACGACCGCGACGTCATCCGCCGCCGAGGCGCCGGGGTCGGCATCCGTCATCAGGTACCGGTCGCGGTACTCGTGCACCGGCACGGCACCGTCGCGGAAGACGAGGCCACGCGACCCGGCGCCGCCGGCGACCACGACCACCGGCGCGAAGGTCTCGGTCGCCCGCCCGTCGACGCCGTACTGCACGCGCACCCCGTCGCTGCGGGGGATGACCCGGAACACCGTCGCCCCGCGCAGGGGGATCGGGGCGCGGCCGGCGAGCACCTTCTCGGTCGCGGCCTGCGGCAGCGTCGCGACGAACGGGAACCGGGTCGACAGGCGCTCGAACCGCACGACCCCGACGAGCCGCCCGCCGGACCGCGCCTCGCCGCGCGCGACCCGCACCGCGTCGGTCAGCAACTGCTCCGCGATCCCCGACGATTCCAGCGCTGCGAGAACGGGGGAGTGGATGCCGATCGCCCGCGTGCCCTCGCCGGCGGCCGGCCGCTTCTCGAGCACCTGCACGTCGACGCCTCGGGCCGCCAGGTCTCCGGCCAGCAGCAGGCCGACCGGTCCGGCGCCGATCACGACGACGTCAGGCATGCCCCGGTCCCGCCGCGAGCACGCGGAAGGGCACGGGGGCGTGCACGGTCCACGTCCCCGGAGCGGCGGCGTCCAGCTCGGACTGCAGCTCGAGCGGCGTGAAGCTGCGCCGGATGGACCGCAGACCGTCCGTGCGCAGGAACGTGCCCGGCGCGAACGGCGTCACCGCCACCGCGTACAGCCCGTACGCCAGGCGGCTTCGCGCGATGTCGCCGTGCAGCACGATGCCGCGGGAGAGGAGACGGGATGCCTCCGCGAATCCGCCCACGTCGTGGCCGAGGTGGTGCAGCACATGGTTCGACAGCACGGCGTCGAACACCTCGCCTTCGCTGGCGAGGTCGGCGGCGTCGGCCCGGCGGAAGACCACCCCGGGGGGAGCGTCGCGCGCGACGGCGACCTCGTGCGCGCGAGGGTCGGGGTCAGCGCCCGTCCAGTGCACCTCGAAGCCGTCGCGTGCGGCCAGCTCGGCGAGGCGCACGACGAGGTCGCCGCCTCCTGCCCCCAGGTCGAGCACGCGCGCCGGCCGGTTCAGTGACGCGAGGTGCGGGCGCAGGAATCGGCGGTAGACCGTGCCCCACCCCGACACCACGCGGTTGACCGTGTCGAAACGGCGGAGGGTCGCCGCCAGGCGCTTCGGGTCGCAGTCGGGATCGTCCATGAGCTCTTCGAGCTCGGGATCGCGGGCGGCAAGGCTCATGCCACGGCCACGCCCGACACGACCTCGTCGGTCCGTTCGGCGTCGAGAGGCGGTGCGAGTTCTTCGCGCCCGGCGACCTCGGAACGCTCCGCGCCCTCCGACGCGGGCTGCCCGAGCTTCGTCAGGAGCGCCGATTCGACCGTCAGTCCGGGCCCGAACGCGAGGCCGCCGATGCGGGCTCCGTCTGCGACCGCCTCGTCGTGCAGCAGTCGGCGGAGGATGAACAGCACCGTCGCGCTCGACATGTTGCCGAAGTCGCGCAGCACCCCCCGCGAGGCGTCGAGCGCGGTCGGGTCGAGGTCCAGGCCGGCCTCGACCCGGTCGAGCACGCTCCTGCCGCCGGGATGCACCACCCACGTGTCGGGGGCCTCGTCCGCGCCGAGGAAGGCATCGACGGCGCCGCGGATCTCACGCCCCACGATGCGCGGCACCTCGGCGGAGAGGATCATCTCGAACCCGTGGTCGCCGATCGTCCACACCATGTCGCGCTCGCCCTCGCTGGTGAGGGTGGTCGCGAACCGGTCCAGGCCCAGGCCGCCGGGGCGGCCCACCGACGGGTCGGCGGTCACGATCGCCGCGGCTCCGCCGTCGGCGAAGACGGAGGCGGCGACGATCTGCTGCGGGTCGGCCGACGGCCGGATGTGCAGCGTGCACAGCTCGACGCACACGACGAGCACGACGGCGTCGGGTTGGGCGGCCGTGATCCGGGCGGCCAGCCGCAGGCCCGGCATCGCCGCGGCGCAGCCGATGAATCCGAGGTGATACCGCTCCACGCGGGGCGAGAGGCCGAGGTCGCGCACGAGCCGGTAGTCGGGGCCGGGGGCGAAGAATCCGGTGCACGACACCGTGACGACGTGGGTGATCGCGGACGCGTCGAGCGCGGCATCCGTCAGCGCCGCTCGCGCCGCCCGCTCGTAGAGTTCCGGTGCGGCGGCGATGTAGAGGTCGTTGCGTTCGCCGGTGGTGGGGCGCAGCATCCGCCCGTCCGCCTCCGCGAAGCGGATCTCCCCGTCGTGGCGCACCGCCCCTGCCGGGGTGTCGCCGGGCCCGCCGAGCTGGGAGAGGACCGTGTGCCGCCGCTCGATCGCCGCGGCGTCGAACGCGGCGTGGATGAGGCGCCGGGTGAGCCGGTCGACGTCGGGCTGGCCGGCGAACAGCTCCCGGGCGCTCGCCTGGTCGACGCAGGTCGGCGGGACAGCGGTTCCGATCGACACGATGCGCGGGGTCATGCTCACACCTAAGCACTCCTCGGGGTGTCACGGGGCCGCCTTGCGTCATCTTCTCAGGCATGCTGCACCGGGGCCCGGCGATGGGCGACGCTCGCCCCGCATCTCACCGCTGCGGCTCGATCAGCTCTCGCTTCGCTCCGCGGGGACGGATGCCTCGGCCGTGTGCACGTCGGGGAGTTCGCGCATGCGCCAGAACGGCGCGAACACGACGAACGCGGCCGACAGCAGCTGGCCGACCGCGCCGATCCACATGGTCGCGACGACCCCGAGCCAGGTGCCGAGCGCGCCGGCGAGAAGCGCCGCGATCGGCATGACGCCCCACACGACGAACCGCACCGACGCGTTCATGCGGCCGAGGAGTCGCGGCGGGGTGATGCGCTGACGGAAGGTCACCTGCGTGATGTTGTAGAGCAGCACGGTGAAGCTCGCGACGAACGACTGCGCGACGAGCAGCGGAAAGGCGAAGGCGGGCACCGCTGCGGCGATCGGCAGCAGCATTGCGACGACGCTGAAGCCGATCGCGCTGACCGGGATCGCCCGGGCCTCGCCCAGCAGGCCGACGATGCGCGGCGTCGCGATCGCGCCGAGCAGGCCGCCGACCGCGCCCAGCGAGAAGATCACTCCCATGGATGCCGGCGACAAGCCGAGTTCTCTCAGCAGGAAGATCGGCAGCAGGGTGAACGACATCGTGCTGAAGAAGTTCGACACGGAGGTCGTGCCGACGATGCGGCGCAGCAGCTTCTCGGAGAAGACGAAGTGCAGGCCTTCCCAGATCTCGGTGAGCAGCGGCGCGTGGTCCTCCGCGGGCCGGCGCTGCTCGTGGTCGCGCGTGAAGGCGAGGGCGATCGCCGAGACCACATACGTCACGCCGGTGGCGAGGATGGCCAGCGGGGCGGTGACGAGGGCGATCAGCCACCCGGCGAATCCCGGCCCGGCGATGTTGGCGAGCTCGTAGGTCGACTGCAGCTTGCCGTTCGCCTCGCCGATCTGCGAGGGCTTCACGAGCGACGGGATGATGCTCTGGTACGACACGTCGAAGAACACGGTGGCGATGCCGAGCACGAACGCGACCGCGACGAGATGCCAGATCTGCAGCACCCCGCTGACCCACAGCACCGGCACCAGCGACAGCGCGATGGCGCGTACGAGGTCGGCGGCGATCATGACGTGGCGCTTGCGCAGACGGTCGATCCACGCGCCCGCCGGCAGACCCACGAGGAGGAACGCGGCGACGTTGGCGGCGTTCAGCACCCCGACCTCGAATTCGCTCGCCTCGAGCAGCAGCACCGCGAGCACCGGGACGGCGAGCTCGCTGATCTGGGCGCCGAATTGGCTCAGGGTCTGGCCGCTCCAGAACGTCAGGAAGTTGCCGTTGCGCCAGAGCGAGGGCCCGCTTCTGCGCGTGGCCGCCGCCGGCTCCGATTGGGACATGCCAATCAGTGTGCGCGACTGATCGAGGACTGTCAATCAGTGATCTACGCTGGACGCGTGAGCGACCGCGAAGCGCCTCGTGATGACGCCGAGGCCGAGGCCCGGCTCCGTGCCCTCAGCTCGCCGCTGCGTCTGCGGGTCCTGCGGCTGTGCGCGTTCGAGGCCCGCACGAACAAAGAGCTGGCCGAGCTGCTCGGTCTGAACCCGGGCACCATGCTCCATCACGTGCGCACCCTCGTGCAGACCGGCTTCCTGGCGGCCGAGCCCGAGCGCGCGGGAGCGCAGGGCGCGCGCGAGGTGCCGTACCGTGCCACGGGACTCTCGTGGCGGTCGCCGCTCCCCGAGCGCAGCCGGGTGCTCGTCGAGGTGTTCCTCCAGCAGATCGAGGGCGTCGACCCCGCCGACCTCGACACGACCTGGCTGGGTCTCAAGCTCAACGACGAGCACAGGGAGGAGTTCCAGCGACGGCTATTCGAACTGCTGGTCGAGTTCAAAGACAGGGGGGCGGATGCCGACGGCCAGGCCTACTCGGTGTTCACCGCGTTCCATCCCGATCTGAATCCGCCGTCCCCGCAGCCCTGACGCAGGCGGATGCCTCGGCCCCGGCGGTGGCACGATGGGAGGGGTGCCGCGTGAGCACCGTCCGCCGAAGGAGGCGCCATGACCGAGGCATTCGTGTACGACGCGGTCCGCACTCCGCGGGGACGCGGCAAGGCGACGGGCTCGCTCCATGGCGTCCAGCCCCACAGGCTTGTCGTGGGGCTGATCGATGCCCTTCGTCAGCGGCATCCGGAGCTCGACCCCGCCGCGGTCGACGACCTCATCCTCGGCTGCGTCACGCCGATCGGCGACCAGGGGTCCGACATCGCGAAGGTGGCGGCGCTCGCCGCAGGCCTGCCCGACACCGTCCCCGGGGTTCAGCTCAACCGGTTCTGCGGCTCGGGGCTCGAGGCTGTGAATCAGGCGGCCGCGCGCGTGCGGTCCGGGTGGGAGGACCTGTTCTTCGCCGGCGGCGTCGAGTCGATGAGCCGCGTGCCGATGGGCAGCGACGGCGGCCCGTACGGCCGGGACTCGGCCGCGGCCGTGGCGCCCGATGCGGTCCCGCAGGGTATCAGTGCGGACCTGATCGCAACGCTGGAGGGGTACACCCGCGAGGACGTGGATGCGTTCGCCGCGGCATCCCACGAGCGCGCCGCCCGCGCATGGGCGGAGGGCCGCTTCGACCGGTCGGTGGTGCCGGTGGGGGCGGCGGACGGTTCGGTGCTGCTCGACCGTGACGAGACGATCCGGCCGGGGACGAGCGTCGAGACGCTGGCGGGACTGCCGCCGGCCTTCGCCGAACTAGGTCGCGCGGGCTACGACGAGATCGCGCTGCGGAAGTACCCCGAAGCGGGTGCGATCGACCACGTCCACCACGCGGGCAACTCGTCGGGGATCGTCGACGGCGCCGCCCTCGTCGTCGTCGGCAGCGAAGCGGCGGGCGCCCGGCACGGCCTCGTTCCCCGCGCGCGGATCCGCTCGGCCGCTGTGGTCAGCACCGAGCCGACGATCATGCTGACCGGCCCCGGTCCGGCGTCGCGTCTCGCGCTCGAACGCGCCGGCCTCAGCATCCACGACATCGATCTGGTCGAGATCAACGAGGCCTTCGCCTCGGTCGCACTCAAGCTGATGCGCGACCTCGGCGACTTCCCGCATGAGCGCACCAACGTCAACGGCGGCGCGATCGCGATGGGGCACCCGCTCGGCGCCACCGGTGCGATGATCCTCGGCACGCTCCTCGACGAACTCGAGCGGTCGGGCGGCCGGTACGGTCTCGCCACGCTCTGCATCGGCGGCGGCATGGGCGTCGCGACGGTGATCGAGCGGCTCTAGCCCGGCGTGCCGCGGGGTGTCACCCGGCCGTCCCGGTGTGATGACTCCGGATGCCTCTGGACAACGCGGCGCCGAGGTCCGAGGCTTGGGCGCATGTTCACCTCCGCGCACGCGTTCAGCTCCTTCGCCGTGAAAGACCTCGATGAGGCGACGGCGTTCTACGGCGAGACCCTCGGGCTCCCGGTCGAGAAGCTCGACATGGGGATCATCGAGCTCACCCTCGGGTCGGGCGCGAAGGTCATGGTCTATCCGAAACCCGACCACGAGCCCGCGGTCTTCACGGTGCTCAACTTCGACGTGGACGACGTCGAGACCGCCGTCGACCAGCTCAACGCGCGCGGCGTCGTCACGAAGATCTACGACGACGCCGACTTCCCCACCGACGCGAAGGGGATCGCGAGGGGCAACGGTCCCGAGATCGCCTGGTTCCGCGATCCGTCGGGCAATGTGCTGGCGGTGCTGAAGGCCGGCTGAGCCCCGGCACACCGCTCGGCGTCGAGAAAACAGGAGACTCGCCGCGCCGGCCGCCCCCGGCGACGTCGCCGCCGGCGTGTTTCCTTCGTTTCCGACGGCGCGCGCTCGCCTGGCGCGCGCGAGGCCCCCAGGAGAGCGAGCGGATGCCTCAGCCGCCGATGTACGACATCTCCACGCGGGATCGTGCGAGGCGCAGCTCAGGGGTCAGGCTCGACCGGATCTCGGAGTAGCGGTCGTCGCGCGATTCCCAGATGCCGCGCATCGCGCGCGCGAGCGCGTCGTCGTCGGCACCGCCGCGGAGCAGGGCGCGCAGGTCGTGCCCCTCCGACGCGAACAGGCACGTGAAGAGCTTGCCCTCGGTCGAGACGCGGGCGCGGTTGCAGGTGCCGCAGAAGGCGTTCGTGACGCTCGAGATCACGCCGATCTCGCCGGCCCCGTCGGCGTAGCGCCACCGCTTCGCCGTCTCACCCGCCACGAGCGAGCCCACCGGTTCGAGCGGGAAGACGTCGTCGATCCGCTGCACGACCTCGGCGGAGGGCACCACCTCGTCCATCGACCAGCCGTTGGTGTTGCCGACATCCATGTACTCGATGAAGCGCAGCGTGTACGGGGTGCCGCGGAAGCGGCGCGCCATGTCGACGACCTCGTGGTCGTTCACGCCGCGCTTGACCACCATGTTGAGGCGGATCGGTCCGAGCCCGGCCTCGTGCGCGGCGTCGATGCCGGCCAGCACCCGGTCGACGGGGAAGCGCACGTCGTTCATCTGCTGGAACAGGTCGTCGTCGAGCGAGTCGATCGACACGGTGACCCGTGTGAGCCCGGCCGCCTTCAGCGCCGCCGCCTTCATCGCGAGAGCCGACCCGTTGGTCGTCAGCGCGATCTCGAGCGGCTCACCGCTCGGGGTGCGCAGAGCGGCCAGCCGGGCGATCAGGTCCTCGACCCCGCGCCGCAGCAGCGGCTCGCCCCCGGTCAACCGGATCTTCCTGACCCCGTGCCCGGCGGCGACGCGCGCGATGCGCGTGATCTCTTCGAAGGTCAGCAGCTCGTCGCGGTCGAGGAAGGCGTAGTCGCGACCGAACACCGTCTTCGGCATGCAGTACACGCACCGGAAGTTGCAGCGGTCGGTGATCGAGATGCGCAGGTCGCGCATCGGCCGACCCAGCGCATCGGCCATCGCCGGGGTGACGCCCGTCGAGGGCAGGCGGGTGGCGCGCGGCACGTCGACCTCCGGCATCCCGCTCACCCCCTCACGGTCCGAAACCTAGCATCCCCAGAGGTGTTCGGCGCGGGAACGGAAACGGACGGGGCGAGCCCGAGATCTCACCCCGTCCGCCGGCCGCGTCAGGAAGCGAGCGCCTCCCGCAGCTTCACCCGGCCGCCCATCCGCAGCAGCGAGTTCTCGTAGATGCGCGCGCCGACCAGGATCGCGGCGGCGCACGTCGCGATGAGGATCGCGAGCGACAGCAGCGGCTCCCACCACTGCGCCTCGCCGAGGAACAGGCGCATCGGCATGCCCACCGGCGCGGAGAACGGCACGTACGACATGATCCCCAGCACGAGCGGGTTGTCGAAGAAGAAGATGACCAGGAAGTACGGCGCCATCACGAGCATCGTCAGCGGAGTCGTGGTCGACCCGATGTCTTCCATGCGCGACACCATCGACGCCGCCGCGGCGAACAGCGACGCCAGCAGGATGAACCCGAAGAAGAAGAACACCGCGAACCACGCGATCGGACCGCCGAGCCCCTGCAGGAGCGCCGTCTGGTCGGTGATCGTGAGCCCGACGACCGCGATCGCGGCGAGCAGCAGGATCTGCCCCATCGCGAGGACGGTGTTGCCGATCACCTTGCCCGCCAGCAGCGACCGCACCGGGATCGCCGAGATCAGCAGCTCGACGACACGGGTCTGCTTCTCTTCGACGACGCTCTGCGCGATCGTGCCGCCGAACATCGACGCGGCGAAGAGGAACACGATCCCGAAGCCGATCGCCACGACGTAGCCGAGCGCGTCATCGCCCGAGTCCGGGTTCAGCAGCTCGACCGTGGGCGTCTGCGCGAGCTGCAGGATCAGCTGGGTCGGCGGGCTCGAGTCGGCGATCACCGCGATGCCGACCGGGGACTCCGGGTCGGCCACGAGCGCGGCGTCGACATCGCCGCTCTCGACGAGAGCCTCGGCCTCGGCGCGGTCGGCGACCTCGGTGACGTCGAGGTTCTCGACGTTCGCGACGGCGGACGAGGCATCCGGAGTCACCGCGACCGGGGTTCCCGTGTTGTTCGCCGCCGCGAAGCCGCCCCAGATGACGAGCGCGAGGGCGCCCAGGAGCAGGATCGCCGTCGAGATGACGAACGCCTTGCTGCGCAGCTTCGACCCGATCTCGCGCTCGGCGACGAGCCACACGCTCTGCGCGGTGCTGGGGGAGTGGATGGTGGCGCTCACTGGATGACCTCCTTGAAGATCTGGGCGAGGGTCGGATGCTGCGGCGCGAAGCTCGCGACATCTCCCGCCGCCACGGCCCGGCGCAGCACCCGCTGCGCGGTGTCGTCGCTGTCGGCGTCGAACACGGCATACCCGCCGTCGAAGTCGAGCACGGTGACGCCCGGCTCGGAGCGCAGCCAGCCGGCGTCGCCCGCCGAGACGAGCTCGAAGCGGCGCGTCGAGTGCTCGGCGCGCAGGGTGTCGCGCGGACCCGCCGCGCGGATCGTGCCGCCCGCGATGATGACGAGGTCGTCGCAGAGCCGCTCGACGACGTCGAGCTGGTGAGACGAGAACAGCACGGCCGCTCCGGCCGCGGCACGCTCCTGGAGCACGCCCGCGACCACGTCGACCGCGAGCGGGTCGAGGCCCGAGAACGGCTCGTCGAGGATGAGCACCTTCGGGTCGTGGACGAGCGCCGCGGCGATCTGCGCCCGCTGCTGGTTGCCGAGCGACAGCGTCTCGACGTTGTCGCCCAGGCGCTCGCCGAGTCCGAGCTGCTCGAGCAGCGCGGTGGCGCGGGCCGTGGCATCCGTCTTCGAGAACCCGTGCAGCCGCGCGAGGTACACGATGTGCTCGAGGACCTTCATCTTCGGATACAGCCCCCTCTCCTCGGGCATGTAGCCGAAGCGGCGGCGATCGGATGCCGTGACCTCGGTGCCGTCGAGCGTCACGGTGCCCTCGTCCTTGGCGAGCACGCCGAGCACGATGCGCATCGTCGTGGTCTTGCCGGCGCCGTTTCCGCCGACGAAGCCCGTGAGGCGGCCGGGCCGGACGTCGAAGGAGACGTCGTCGAGAGCCCGCCTGCCCCCGTAGCTCTTGGTGATCCCGCTCAGCTGAAGCATCCGCTCCTCCTGGTCCGTGGTGTGGGGTTCACGCTACGGAACCGGCGCCGGCGCGGCCTCCCCCGTGCGGGGGAGATCGCGTGTCCGCCGGGCGACGGGGTCCGACACATTCCGACACATTGCATTCAATGGAATAGATGTGGCGGCGCGGAGATTGGAGGTGTGTGGAACGTCCACGGTGGTCCCCGCCGGGGACCCCTTTCATTTCCGGAGGAAAGAACCATGACCGATCGGACCATCGGCTACATCGTCGGCAGCATCTCGTCGACGTCGATCAACCGCCGCCTCGCGAAGGCGCTCGAGCGCCTGGCGCCCGAGGGCACGACCCTCGTCGAGATCCCGATCAAGGACCTGCCCTTCTACTCTCCCGACCACGACGCCGACTACCCGCAGGTCGCCCGCGACTTCAAGCAGGCCATCGCCGACGTCGACGGCGTGATCATCGTGACGCCCGAGTACAGCCGCTCCATCCCCGGCGTGCTGAAGAACGCCCTCGACTGGGCGGCGCGTCCGTGGGGCCAGGGCGCCTTTAACGGCAAGCCGACGGCCGTCATCGGCACCTCGGGCGGCCCCATCGCGACCGCCGCGGCGCAGCAGCACCTCAAGGCCGTGCTGAGCCACTACAACGCTCCGACGCTCGGCCAGCCCGAGGGTTACGTGCAGTCGACGCCGGGTCTGTTCACCGACTCCGGCGAGGTCACCAACGACCAGACGGCCGAGTTCCTCGTCGGCTACCTCGAGGCGTTCGGCGCTCTCGTCGACCGCTACGCCCACGTGCCTGTTGCGGCCTGACACGCTGCCCCTCTCGGAACGCCTCGGCTTCGGCCGGGGCGTTCCGCCGTTTCGGCGAAGGCGTTCGCCGTTTCGGCGGGGGCGTTCCGCTGGTTCGGCCGGGGCGTGTCCCACTTCTCTGCGGGGCGTGTCCCACTTCTGCGCTGCCAGTGGGCCGCCGGGCGACGAAAAGTGGGACATGCGTCGCCGGGCCGCACGGCGGGTGCGGAAGGCGCGCGCAGCGGGCGCAGGGCGGCGATCAGGCGAGGCCGTGCCGGTGGGCGTAGACGACCGCGGCGACCCGGTCGCGGGCCCCGAGCTTCTGCAGCACGTTCGACACGTGCGTCTTGACCGTCGCCTCGCCGATGTAGAGGCGCCGGGCGATCTCGGCGTTGCTGAGCGCCTGGGCCATGAGCCGCAGCACCTCGGTCTCGCGTTCGGTGAGGTCGACCGTCACCGCCGGCCCCAGATCCCCCGCGGCGCTTCCGCTGACCGCGACCGGCGTCGCGGGCGATCCGACGGCGGAGGGGGCGGATGCCTCGGCGAAGCGCGCGATCACCCGCCGCGTCACCTCGGGCGAGAGCAGGGCGTCGCCGGCGGCGGCGACCCGCACGGCGTTGACGAGCTCTTCGGGTCCGGCGTTCTTGAGAAGGAAGCCGCTCGCGCCCGCCGTCAACGACGTGAACAGGTAGTCGTCGCGGTCGAACGTGGTGACGATCACCACGGCGGCCGACACCTGGGGGTCCGCGACGATCCGCCGGGTCGCCTCGAGCCCGTCCATGTCGGGCATCTGCACGTCCATGCAAACGACGTCAGGGCGCAGAGCGGATGCCGCGGCCACCGCCTCCGCCCCGTTCGACGCCTCTCCGACGACGACGATGCCGTCGCCGGCCTCGAGGATCATGCGGAACCCCGCCCGCATCACGGCGTGATCGTCGACGAGGAGCACGCGGATCGGCGAGGTCGTCACGCGCCCACCCGCTCGCCGAGGGGTACCCGAAGCCGCACGAGGTAGCCGCCGCGTGCGCGAGGACCGGCCTCGAGCGTGCCCCCTGAGGCGGCGGCGCGCTCCCGCATGCCGACGATCCCGAGGCCGGGGCGCGCCGGCGGTGCGCTGCGGCCGGTGTTGACCACTTCGAGCTCGACCGCGTCGGCGCCGTAGCGCAGCCGGACGTCGGCCTCGGCATCCGGACCTCCGTGACGCCTCGCGTTGGTGAGCGCCTCTTGGGCGACCCGGTAGATGTTGACCTGCGCGACGTCGGGCAGCGGCCGCTCCTCGCCGATGACGGAGAGGGTGGTGGGCAGGCCGTTCTCGGTGGCGTGGGCGACCAGCGCAGACAGGTCGGACAGCCGCACGGTCGAGGCGTCGGGCGCCTCGGCGGGCGACGTGCGCAGCGTCTCGAGCAGGTGCCGCAGCTCGTCGAGCGCGACCCGCGCGGAATGCTCCACGCCGGCGAGGGCGCTGCGCGCCGCGTCGGGGTCGCGGTCCATGACCGCCCGGGCGGCGCCGGCCTGCACTCCCATCGCCGACACATGGTGAGCGACGACGTCGTGGAGCTCGCGCGCGATGCGCACGCGGTCGAGCGCGACGGCCTGCGCGGCCGTCACTTCGCGCTCCGCTTCGAGCTCGCGGGTGCGGTCTTCGAGCGTTGCCCGCTCGATGGCCGACGCGTACGCCCGGTCGCCCATGTAGTACGCGCCGCCGAAGAAGGCCGCGTTCACGAGGAACTGGATCAGCATGAAGGCGACGAAGGGTGAGAAGAGCCCCTCGCGCGACAGCCCCTCGTCGGTCGGCGCGGTGGCCGACTGGAAGGTCGTCACGAGCAGCCAGACGAACATGCCGAGGATGATCGCGACCCGCACATACAGGGCCCGGCGGCGGTCGTCGACCCAGGCGCCGATCGTGTACATGCCGATGAAGACGGCGATGTTGCCGACGTAGAACTCGGGGATGCGGGCCGAGACCCCGACGAAGAAGACCACCGAGACGGCCACGCCGACGAGCTCGGGGAAGCGGCGGCGCACGGCGAGCGGCGCAGTGAGAGCGACCGAGTACAGCAGCGACCACTGCAGCCCCTGCTGAGTGTCGGATCCGTAGACGCCGGCGACCGAGCCGAGCGCCGCGCTGAGGATCGCGCCGAGCAGCAGCCCGGCCGCCAGCCACACATCGCCGCGCAGCTCGGAGGCGGACGGCGGCCGGCGGCGCCGGGCGGGGGAGGAGACGGACATCCCTCCACGGTAGGGGCGAGCGGATGCCGCGGCATCCCCCGCGCGACGGAGACGTGTCCACCGCGGGGTGCGCTCACTCCGGAAGATCCGGCGCGCCGGCCGTCAGGCGCGAAGCGTGTCGCGGACCGTCGGGGTGAGCTCCGCGGTGAGGTCGCGGGCGAGGAAGCCCAGCCCGATCCGGTCGGTGAGCCTCAAGCCGGCGACGGCGTGAGTCCACGCTCCCCACACGACCGCGCGGTGCAGCGGCATCCCCCGTGCGGCGAATCCCGCGATCGCCCCGGCGAGGACGTCGCCGCTCCCGGACGTGCCGAGGCCCGCGCCGCCCTCGTCCACGAGCCAGGTTCGGCCGTCGGGATCGGCGACCGTGCCGTAGCATCCGACCACCGCCTCGTGTTCGCGCGCCGCCTCGCGGACGTCGTCGGTCTCGTCGCCCGGATCGCGCCCGAGCAGAATCTGCAGCTCCTCGCGGTTGGGGCTGAGGATGAGCTCGTCCGGCAGGCTGCGCCGCGGCACATCGGGGAACACTCCGAGCGCGTACGCGTCGAGCACCACCCGCTGGGCCCCCGCGTCGGCCACCGTCCGCAGCGTGGCGCGGGTCTCGTCCGGGTCGGTGAATCCCGGACCGACGAGCACGGCGTCGGCGGAGGCGATCCGCCCTGCCAGCGCGGCGGGCAGGGGGTCGTCGGCCCGATCGGGCAGCGCGAACACCCCCGCCTCGGGCAAGGCGACCCCCACCTGGGCGTCGATCGACGCCGGAACGACCAGCGCGACACGGCCGGCACCGACCCGCAGCGCGGCCTCACCGGCGAGCAGCACCGCGCCCGGGGCGCTGCGGGATCCGCCGACCACGACGACGTCGCCCCGCGCCTTCTTCGAGTCGCCCGGGTCGGGCAGGCCCCATGAGCGCAGCAGTTCGGCGGTGACCGGTTCAGGCCGGTTCGACATCGGGACTCCCGGGATGGACGGTGATGTCGGCGCCCTCGCGCTGCAGGTGAGCGACGTCGGAGAACACCGCGAGGTCCCAGCCGCCCTCGCGACGGACGAGGTGCGTGACCGACGCGTTGAGCACGGTGTGGTCGGCGGCGAAGTCGAGCAGCTCCTGCTCGCGCAGCGGCAGCAGCACGTACAGGATCAGCATCACGACGGCGTCATGGGCGACGACCAGCGCCCGGTCGCCCGGGCCGTCCAGGTGGTCGCGCAGGAACGACCGCAGCCGCAGCGCGACATCCGCCCACGACTCCCCGCCGGGAGGCCGATGGTAGAACTTGCCGAGATGCAGCCGTCGGGCCATCTCCTCCGGATGCCTCGCCGCGGCGCCGCGACGGGTGAGCAGGTCGAGGATCCCGAGCTCGCGATCGCGCAGCCGCTCATCGGTCACCGGCGGCGTGGGCGTGGCGCGGTCGCGGAGGGCGATGCGGAGCGTCTCCTGCGCGCGGAGGTACGGCGAGACCCAGTAGGTGTCGATCGACCCGTGATGGTCGTCGAGCCACTCGCCGAGCGCGGCGGCCTGCTCGCGACCCGTGTCGGAGAGCGGAACGTCGGCGTCGCGGATGTCGAGCGGGATGACGTCGAGCCCCTCGAGCTCGGCCCTCGTCGCCGCCACGTTGCCGACGCTCTCACCGTGCCGGACGAGGAACAGTTCACTCACCGCCATGCGGTCAGCGTAGGCACGGAGCCCCGCCCCGTGACAGCCGTTGACAAGGTCAAAAGATCATCGGGCGATCGTCGTCGTCGGGGCCCTCGAGGTCGAGGTCGACCACCACCGGCACGTGGTCGCTGGGGGCCTCGCCCTTGCGTTCGTTGCGGTGGATCTGCGCCCCCGTGACCGCGTCCGCCAGCGCGTGGGAACCGAGGATGAAGTCGATCCGCATGCCCTCGTTGCGCGGGAACCGGAGCCGCTTGTAGTCCCAGTACGTGAAGCCGGTGGGCACGAGCGGGCGCACGACGTCGGTCACCCCGGCCGACTGCAATGCCGCGAAGGCCTCGCGCTCCGGCGGCGACACGTGGGTCGAGAAGCCGGGAACGACAGCCGGGTCGCCGTTGTCGGCGTCGGTCGGCGCGATGTTGAAGTCGCCGACGAGCGCCAGCGCCTTGTCGGGGTTCGCTTCGAGCGACTCCCGCGTGTACTGCTCCAGCGCCGCGAGCCAGTCGAGCTTGTAGAAGAAGTGCGGGTCGCCCAGCGACCGGCCGTTGGGTACGTAGAGGCTCCAGACCTCGACCCCGCCGACCGTCGCGCCGAGCGCGCGCGCCTCTTGCGGGGCATCCGGACCCTGGTGGTCCTTGTCGAAGCCCGGCATGCCCGGGAAGGCGGTGCGCACATCGGACACCGGCTCTCGGCTGGCGATCGCGACGCCGTTCCACTGCGAGAAACCGTGCGCCTCGACGTGGAAGCCGGCCTCTTCGAACCGGTCGAAGGGGAATTGGTCGACCTTGCACTTGATCTCTTGCATCGCGAGCACGTCGATGTGCTCGCGCACGGCGAAGTCGACGATCCGGTCGACGCGCGCGCGGATCGAATTGACGTTCCAGGTGGCCAGCCGCATGGACTCCAGCCTAGGCGGGGCCGGGGACGCCCTACGCCGTCCGGTCCCGCGACGGCGGCGCGACGCGCTCGAGCCGTTGCGCCCGGGCAGCACGCACGAGCGCCCACGCGATGTCGCTGCCCTCGGCTAGCGTGCGATCGTGCAGTCCGTGGTGTTCTTCCGCAACGTGAATCAGGGGCAGCGCGGTCATCCGGCCGCCGTCGACCTGCGGGGAGCGCTCGCCGACTGCGGCTTCGCCGAAGCGACGCCTTTCCAAAGCAACGGGACGGTCGTTGTGAGGGGTGTCGTCGCCCCCGATGCCCTCGGCGACATCGAGTCGGCGCTCGCCGGGCGCACCGGCCTCCTGCGAGAGGTCTTCGCCCTGCCGCTCGCGCAGGCCATCGAGATCGTCGAAGCCCATGGCGACACCCCCGATGCGTCCCGGCGCGAACTCACGCTCTACGGCGGGGATGCCCTCGACCCGGAAGACGCCGCGACCGCTCGCGAGGCGGCGCACCGTCGCTGCAGGCTGATCGCGTCCGGGGTCGGCTGGGCGGTCTCGGTGAACGAGCGCGAGCGCGAGTCGAACGCGACGCCCGTGATCGAGCGGCTGACCGGTACGCCCGCGACGTCGCGCGGGTTCCCGACGCTGAGGCGCCTCATCGAGCGTTTCGCGTCCTGAGCCCGCGTCGCGATCTCGGACGCCGGAAGATCCTTGCCATCCCGGGCCGTGGATGGCAGGCTCACAACTCACACCCAGGGAGAGGGGTACACCAATGCGCCACAAAGCGCTTGTCGCAGCCGCTGCGGCACTTCTGCTGATCGGACTCGGATCGGCACCGGCACAGGCCATCACCGACGGCCAGCCAGACGGAGACGACCACCCGTACGTCGGGCTCATGGTCGCGCAGACCGCTGACGGCGACCCGCTGTGGAGGTGCAGCGGCACGCTCATCTCGCCGACGGTCTATCTCACCGCCGGTCACTGCACGTTCGGTGCCGAGCACGTGGAGATCTGGTTCCAGAGCGACCTCGAGCCTGACCCGGCGTCGCTCGGATACCCCTACGACGGGCAGGTGGGCGGCACCCCGTACACGCACCCGCAGTACGACGACAACGCCTTCTACCTCTACGACCTGGGTGTCGTCGTCCTCGACGAGCCGGTCTACCTCCCCGAGTACGGCGAGCTGCCGACGCTCAACCAGCTCGACTCCTACGCCAAGAGCACCAAGAAGGACGCCTGGTTCACGGCGGTCGGGTACGGGCTGCAGAAGAGCTTCCCCGACGCCGCGTCGTGGAAGGACGAGGCACTGCGCACCCGCTACGTCTCGACTCCGAAGCTCACGTCGATCAACGGCGGCTACGCCGGTGACTACGCGCTCATCCTGTCGAACAACGCGAACACGGGCGGCACCTGCTCCGGCGACTCGGGCGGGCCGAACTTCATCGGCGACACGAATGTGATCGCCGGTGTGACCTCCTTCGGCAAGAACGTCACCTGCGCGGGAACCGGCGGCGTGTACCGCGTCGACCGCGCCGACGACCTGGACTGGATCTACGCCACCTTCGGCGACCAGCTCTGACAACAGACCGTGTCGTCGACGGATGCCTCGGCCCGGTGCCGTGGCCGAGGCATCCGTAGACTCGATCCCATGACCGCCGCCTCGTCGCCCGAACTCGAGATCGACCGCCAGAACCTCATCGCGCTCATCAAGGCCGAGGCCGTGTTCCACGGAGACTTCACCCTGTCGAGTGGCAAGAAGGCGACGTACTACGTCGACATGCGCAAGCTGACCCTCGACCACCGCGCCGCCCCCGCGATCGGGCGCGTGATGCTCGACCTCATCCGCGACGTGGACGGCGTGGTCGCGGTCGGCGGCCTGACCCTCGGCGCCGACCCGATCGCCAACGCGGTCATGCACGAGTCGGCGCGCACGCCCGCTCCGCTCGACGCGTTCGTGGTGCGCAAGGAGCCCAAAGACCACGGCCGTGGGCGCCAGGTGGAGGGGGCGGATGTCGCGGGCAAGCGCGTCGTGGTCCTCGAAGACACCTCGACCACGGGCCAGTCGGCCCTGAAGGCGGTCGAGGCGCTGCGCCGCGAAGGCGCCGCGCCGGTCGCCGTGGCTGTCATCGTCGACCGCAAGACCGGCGCCCAGGCCGCCGTCGAGGCCGAGGGCCTGCAGTGGCTGGCCGCGATCGACCTCGACGACCTCGGCCTCGCCCCCCAGTAGCCCGCCTCGCCCGGCCGGAGCCCGCCTCGCGCTGCAGTTCGCGGCATCCGCTGCGTCGCGAGACGCCGCGCTCGCCGGAAAGTGCAGCGGTCGCTCGCCCGGGACTCGAGCAGGATCAGTCGTCGCCGCGCCGGCGGCTGCGCACCCACTGCCAGAGGATCACGACGAGCGTGGTTCCGATGGTGAGGGCCGAGATGGCCAGGAGCACGTTCTGCTCGAACTCGGTCATGCCGGACGCTTCCCTTCCGCGGCATCCGCCACGATCTTGGCGATACGCGCGGCGCGGGTCTCGGGGCGCCGCGCCGAGTCGACGGCGGTGATGCCGAACTTGCGCGCCGACGGCGGGAAGCCGTCCCAGGCGGTTCGCGCGGCCGGAAGCGCGTCGAGCGCCGCCCGCAGGTCGTCGGGCTCGATGCCCGCCTCGGCGTTGTCGAGTACCGTCCACGATCCGTTCGCCTTCGCGACCTCGACCGCCCTGATACCGGCCTCGGTCATGAGTCCGGCGGCCTCGAGCTCGATCAGCCGGGCCTTGTTCGTCGCGGCCCAGCCGCTCGAGGGCCGCCGCGGCGCGAACCAGAGCCCGCTGGTCTTCTCGTCGAAGGTGCGCACCGGCCCGTCGATCCAGCCGAAGCACAGCGCCTGACGGATCGCGTCCTCGTACTCGACGAACGTGAGGCCCGAGCCGGGCCGCGCCCGCACGAGCCAGGCGCCGGTGGACGTGCGGTGGTTGGCCTCGAGCCATGCACGCCAGGCCGCGGCATCCGCGACTTCCACCTTCTCGCCGTCATCGAGCGCTCCCATGCCGCGACCCTACCGCGCGCTGCGGACGCCTCCTGTCCGCATCTCGGGGTTGCACTTCGCGACGTTCGCGTCGGAGGATGCCACGAGGGTCGCTCCGCGCGGATCGACGGCGCGGCACCGTTCCCGTCCGGTTCGGGACCCCCAACCCCCGGACGAGCTGTCACCGAGCGAAGGACGCCATGCCTCTCACACTCACCGACGCGACGACCGTCCTTCCGGACGACGGCACCGCGGGCACGCTCGTCGGCCGGGCCTGGGATCCGTCCGTCGGCGGCCCGAGCGTCGTCGTCGTCCGTGCCGACGTCGTGGTCGACCTCAGCGCCGGCTTCGCGACGATGCGCGCGCTCACCGAGCTCGACGACCCGGCCTCCGCCGTCGCGGCCGCCACAGGTCCCGTGCTCGGCACGCTCGCCGAGCTCGTCGGCAACAGCGATCCCGACACCCGCGACCCGAGCCGACCGTGGCTGCTGTCGCCCATCGACCTGCACGTCGTCAAGGCGGCGGGCGTCACATTCCCGGTGTCGATGCTCGAGCGCATCATCGAGGAGCGCGCCCGCGGCGACAAGAACGCCGCGCTCGACATCCGTGCCCGGATCTCGGCCGCCCTCGGCGGCGAGCTCGACACGCTCGTGCCCGGCTCGCCCGAGGCGATGCGCCTGAAGGAGACGCTCCTGGCGCAGGGCCTGTGGAGCCAGTACATCGAGGTCGGCATCGGACCCGACGCCGAGGTCTTCACGAAGGCGCCCGTGCTCGCGACCGTCGGCACCGGGGCGGATGTCGGCGTGCACCCCGCGTCGGAGTGGAACAATCCCGAACCCGAGCTCGTGCTCGTCGTGTCGTCGCGCGGCGACGTGGTGGGGGCCACGCTCGGCAACGACGTGAACCTGCGCGACGTCGAGGGGCGGTCGGCGCTGCTGCTCGGCAAGGCGAAGGACAACAACGGCTCGGCCGCCGTGGGACCGTTCCTGCGTCTCTTCGACGAGACCTTCGGCATCGACGACGTGCGCTCCGCGGTCGTCGAGCTGCGGGTCGAGGGCGAGGACGGGTTCGAGCTGACCGCGACGAGCCCGCTCTCGGCGATCTCGCGCGACCCCGTCGACCTCGTCGCTCAGGTCGTCGGCCCGCACCACCGGTATCCCGACGGCTTCGCGCTGTATCTCGGCACGCTCTTCGCGCCGGTGGACGACCGCGACGCCCCCGGGCGCGGCTTCACCCACCACGAGGGCGACCTCGTCCGCATCGCCGAGCCGCGCCTCGGCGCCCTCACGAACCGCGTGCGCCCCACCGACCGGATCGAGCCGTGGACGTTCGGCATCGCCGCGCTGTTCGACAACCTCAGCGAACGAGGACTGCTCTCATGACCCTTCTCACCACCACCGATCCCCGCTCGGGCGAGACCCGAGACACGACGATCGCCGAGACCGACGACGCGGCCGTCGACGGGATCGTGCGGGCCGCGGCATCCGCCTTCGAGATTTTCCGCTCATCGGACCGCGCATGGCGGGCCGGGCTGCTCGACGCGCTTGCCGACGCGCTCGAGGCGCAGCGCGACGACCTCGTCGCGATCGCCGACCGCGAGACCGGCCTGGGCGTCCCGCGCCTCACCGGCGAGGTCGGCCGCAGCGCGTTCCAGCTGCGCCTGTTCGCCGAGGCGGTGCGCGAGGGCGGCTATCTCGAGGCGGCGATCGACCACGCCGGCGAGACGCCCATCGGGCCCGGGCCCGACATCCGCCGCATCCTCGTGCCGATCGGGCCGGTCGGCGTGTTCGGGTCGAGCAACTTCCCCTTCGCCTTCTCGGTGGCCGGCGGCGACGTCGCGTCGGCGCTCGCCGCGGGCAACCCGGTGGTGATCAAGGCGCACGGGTCGCACCCCGAGACGTCGGCGGCGACCTTCGCCGCTCTCGACCGCGCCGCCCGGGCGCACGGCGCTCCGGATGGCACGCTCGGCATCGTCTACGGCCTCGACGCGGGGCGCGCCCTCGTCTCCGCCCCCGAGCTGCGCGCGGTGGGCTTCACCGGGTCGCTCAGCGGCGGCCGGGCTCTGCTGCGCCTCATCGAGCAGCGCGACGACCCCATCCCCTTCTACGGGGAGCTGAGCAGCCTCAACCCGCTGATCGTGACGCCGGATGCCGCCGCGGCCCGCGCCGATGCCATCGCCGAGGGTCTCTTCGGCTCGTTCACGCTCGGGTCGGGTCAATTCTGCACGAAGCCCGGCTTCGCGTTCGTCCCGCTCGGCCCGGCGGGTGATGCGCTGGTGGCCGGCCTCGTGGACCGCGCCGAGGCCGCGCCGGCCGGCGTGCTGCTGAACGAGCGCATCGCCGAGTCGTTCGGTCAGATCCGGGCGCGCCTGGTCGAGGCCGGCCGTGCCCGCATCGCCGGGGGCGGGGCGGATGCCGCGGAGCCCGGCTTCCGAGCGACGCCGACCGTGCTCGAGCTCGACGTGGCCGACGTCACGGCCGAGGTCGCCGAGGAGGCGTTCGGGCCGCTCGTGGTCGTGGCGCGCTACTCCGACACCGAGGACATCGCTCGCGCGCTCGCCGCCCTGCCGGACTCGCTGACCGCGACGATCCACTCCCAGCCGACCGAGGAGCCGCTGACGCAGCGACTCACCCGCGTGGTGCTGCCGCGCGTGGGCCGGGTGGTCTACAACGGGTATCCCACCGGCGTGCGGGTGGCGTGGGCGCAGCACCACGGCGGCCCGTGGCCGGCGACGAACACGCTCCACACGTCGGTCGGGGTGACCGCGATCCGGCGGTTCCTGCGGCCGGTGGCGTTCCAGGACGCGCCGTCCCACGTGCTTCCCGAGGAGCTGCGCGACGACTACCGCGGCATCCCGCGGCGCGTCGACGGGGTGCTGGTGCTCGCGGGCTGAGCCCAGCGCTCGTGGGTGAACTCGGTGCTCGCGAGGGGCCCGGGCGGCTCAGGTGCGCGGTCGGACGCGGAGGCGGGTGAGGCCGCCGTCGACGTCGAGGGCGGTGCCGGTGGTGGAGCCGGATTCGGGGTGGGCGAGGTAGAGGATCGCGCCGGCGACTTCTTCGGGCGTGACCATGCGGCCGGTGGCCTGGCGGGCATCGAGCGCGGCGCGCTCGGCGACGGGGTCGGGGAAGCGCTGCAGCATGCGGTCGACGAACGGGGTGGAGACCGTGCCGGGGTTGACGCAGGTGATGCGGATGCCTTCGGCGACGTGGTCGGTGGCCATCGCGAACGTGAGGGCGAGGACCGCGCCCTTGGAGGCGGAGTAGACGGCGCGCTGCGGGAGGCCGTTGAGCGCGGCGATGGAGCAGACGTTCACGATCGCCGGATGGCGCGAGCTGCGCAGGTAGGGCAGCGCCGATGCGCACACGCGGGCGGTGCCGCGGACGTTGATGTCGAGCACCCGGTCCCAGTCGGCCTCGGTGGCCTCTTCGACGGTGCCGACGGCGCTCACTCCCGCGCTGTTGACGACGATGTCGATGCCGCCCAGGCTCTGCGCGATGGCGGCGGTCGCGGCATCCACCGACGCCCGGTCGGTGACGTCGGCGCGGAAGCCGGCGAGGCCTTCGTCGAGCTCGTCGACGTTGACGTCGAGCACGGCCACGGTCGCGCCCTGGCCGGCGAACGCGCGGGCCGTCGCCAGTCCGATGCCGGATGCCGCGCCGGTCACCACGACGACGAGGCCGTCGAAGCCGCTCATGCCTGCACCAACCGCTGGCGCGCCCGGCCGAGGCCGTCGATCTCGAGCTCGACCACGTCACCGGCCCGCAGGTAGGGGTGATCGGGCAGCCCGAGCGCGACGCCGGCGGGGGTGCCGGTGTTGATGAGGTCTCCCGGCCGCAGCACCATGAACTGCGACAGGTACCAGACCACGTGGGCGACGGGGAAGATCTGCGACCCGGTCGACCCGTCCTGCCGCAGCCGCCCGTTCACCCACAGCCGAAGCCCGAGCCCCTGCGGGTCGGGGACGTCGGATGCCGCCACCAGATCGGGCCCCAGGGGATTGAACGTCTCGCAGCTCTTGCCCTTGTCCCACTGCCCGCCCCGCTCCAGCTGGAACTCGCGCTCCGACACGTCGTGCGAGACCACGTACCCGGCGACGTGGGCGAGCGCGTCGTCGGGCGAGTCGAGATACCGCGCCTCGCTGCCGATCACCACGCCCAGCTCGACCTCCCAGTCGGTCTTCACCGACCCGCGCGGGATCAGGACGTCGTCGAACGGGCCCACGATCGTCGAGGGGTCCTTCATGAACACGACTGGTTCCGCCGGCACTGCGGCCCCGGTCTCGGCCGCATGGTCGTGGTAGTTCAACCCGATGCACACGATCTTGCCCGGCGACGCGATCGGCGCACCGACTCGCAGACCCGCTGCGCCGGCCAGCTCGGGAAGCTCGCCGGCGGCCACCGCCGCGGCGGAGCGGGCCAGGCCGCCCGAGGCCAGGAACGCGCCGTCGATGTCCGCGGTCAGCGGGCGCAGGTCGTACGTGCGACCCTCGTGCCGCACCACCGGAATTTCGCGGCCCGGGTCGCCGAGGCGTCCGAATGTCATGAACTCTCCTTCACACGAGGATCGGCGCGTCGCTGCGGGCGCCGCGCGCAGGGCGGCGGGCGGGTCAGAGGATGTCGGGCTCCTCGGCCTCGAACGGCTCCGTGGCGAGCAGATCGGCGACCGAGTCGAGCACCTCGTCGGGCCGGAACGGATACCGCTGGATCTCGGCCGGGTCGCTGATGCCGGTGAGCACGAGCACGGTGTGCAGCCCGGCCTCGATGCCGGCGACGACGTCGGTGTCCATGCGGTCGCCGATCATGCCGGTGTTCTCGGAGTGCGCGCCGATGCGGTTGAGGGCCGAGCGGAACATCATCGGGTTGGGCTTGCCCACGACGTACGGCTCCATGCCGGTGGCCTTGGTGATGAGCGCCGTGATGGCCCCCGTCGCGGGAAGCACTCCGTCGACCGACGGCCCGGTCGGGTCGGGGTTCGTCGCGATGAACCGCGCCCCGGCCCCGATGAAGCGGATCGCCTTCGTGATCGCTTCGAACGAGTAGTTCCGGGTCTCGCCGACGACGACGTAGTCGGGCTCGGTCTCGGTCATGATGAACCCGGCCTCGTGCAGGGCCGTCGTGAGCCCGGCCTCGCCGATCACGAACGCGGTGCCGCCGGGCATCTGGCTGCGCAGGAAGTCGGCGGTCGCGAGGGCGGACGTCCAGATCGACTCCTCCGGCACGATCAGGCCCGATGCGCGGAGCCGCGCCGAGAGGTCGCGCGGCGTGAAGATCGAGTTGTTCGTGAGCACCAGGAACGGCGTCCCGGTGTCACGCCACTGCTCCAGCAGCGCGGACGCCCCCGGAATCGGTGTGTTCTCGTGGACGAGCACGCCGTCCATGTCGGTGAGCCAGCATTCGATATCGGCACGCGTCCGCATGCCGCCAAGCCTAGGCCCGCGGGGGTTATGGTCGAACTCGTGCGCACGACGTGGGACCCCCGCAGCCTTCCCGAGCTCAGCGGCCGCACGTACCTGGTCACCGGCTCGAACGCCGGCCTCGGGTATTTCTCGTGCGAGCAGCTCGTCCGCGCCGGGGCCCGCGTTTTCATGACGGGGCGGCATCCGAATCGGCTGTCGGCCGCGCGTGCCGCCTTGCGGCGGCGGGTTCCGGATGCCGCGCCCGACGCCGCCGAGATCCTCGTGCTCGACACGAGCAACCTGGGGTCAGTGCGCTCTGCGGCCGCGAGCGTCCGCGGCCGCGGCGGCCTCGACGGGGTGCTGCTGAACGCGGGTATCGTGCACCCGCCGAAGGAGCGCGAGACGACCGTCGACGGGCACGAGGTCGTGTTCGCCACCAACGCGCTCGGTCACTTCGCGCTCGCCGGCGAGCTGCTCACGAGCCTCGCGGCGCGCGAGGGCCGCATGGTGTGGGTCGGCAGCATGTCGACGTCGCTCACCCCCTACGATCCGGTCGACCCGCAGCTCACCCGCGGCTACTCCGCCTGGCGCGCCTACGTGCAGTCGAAGGTGGCGACGACGGCGCTGGGGTTCGAGGCCGACCGGCGCCTGCGGGCGGCCGGGGTGCCGGTGTCGAGCGTCGTCGCTCATCCCGGGTACTCCACGAGCGGGCGCACGCCGGGGATCGTCGGCGTCAACGCGCCGTCGAAGGGCACCCGTTTCGCCGACAACCTCCAGGCCTTCGTCACCCAGTCGAAGGAGCACGGCGCCTGGCCGCTCGTCCGGGCTCTCGTCGATCCCGACATCGAGGGCGGCGAGTTCTGGGGCCCCCGCACGATCGCGCGCGGCGAACCGCGCCGCCAGAACGCCTCGAGGGTCACGCGCGACGAAGACGTCGCCGCCCGCCTGTGGGCTGCCGCCGAAGCCGCCACCGGCATCCGCTGGCCGTTCGACCGCGCCGCCGTCCCGAGCGGCGGCTGACCCGGCACCCGCAGCACAGCGGCTGACCTGAGCCGCGGTCGACCCGAGCCGCGGTCGACTCCAGCCGCTCGCGTGCGGGCTCCCCGCTTGCCGGGGGCCCTGAACCCACCCCGGCCCATTCATGTCCCACTTTTCGGCGCGAGCGGCACCTCCGCGCGACCAGAAGTGGGACACCCACCGCGGATAGTGGGACACCGCCGCGGCTCGGTCGGACCGACGCGCCGGCCCTGAACCTACCCCGGCCGATCCATGTCCCACTTTTCGGCGCGAGCGGCACCTCCGCGCGACCAGAAGTGGGACACCCCCCGCGGATAGTGGGACACGGCCCCGGATCGGGCGGACCGCCGCGCCGGCGCGGCTCGATCTCCTGTTGCGAGCGAGTGTCGGGGTCAGGCGCTGAGCCAGACGGCGCCGGCCGCGGCGGCGGGAAGGTCGACCTCGGAGCCGTTAATGCGCAGGGTCGCGGCATCCGTCACCGTCGCCTCGGCCCCCACTTCCACCCCGGCCGACTCCAGCGCGCGCAGCAGATCGGGATCACGGTCGCTGACGCGCAGCACCCGGCCCACGTGGCCCGGCGCGGCCTGGGCCAGCAGCACGAAGGCGACGCGCTCGACGTGTCCCGAGGCATCCGGGATCGCATCGCCGTGCGGGTCGAACGCCGGGCGTCCGAGGCGCTCGTCGATGCCCTCGAGCAGCCGGTCGCTGATGGCGTGCTCGAGCACTTCGGCCTCGTCGTGCACCTCGTCCCACGCGTAGCCGAACTCGCGCACGAGCCACGTCTCGATCAGACGGTGGCGGCGGATGATCGCCGCCGCCCGCAGCTCGCCCGCCTCACTCAGCGCGATCGGCCCGTACGGCCGGTGGGTGACGAGCCCCTGTGCGGCGAGCTTCTGCACCATCTCGGTCACGCTCGACGGCGCGAGGCCCAGCTCGGCGGCCAGCTGGGACGGCGTGATGCGCTCGCTCTGCCACTCGGTGTGGTGGTAGATCGTCTTCAGGTAGTCGTCGACGGCGGGGGAAGCCACCGCCCCAGGCTACCGGCCGAGCCTCACGCTCCCGTGAGCACCAGCCACAGCAGCACCCCGTTGAGGACGATGAGGAAGACGGATGCCGCGACCCCCGCCGCCGTCGTCAGCACGCGGTTGCGGTACCGGCCCAGCACGTCGGTCTTCGCGGTCAGCGCGACCAAAGGGATGAGGGCGAACGGGATCCCGAACGACAGCACCACCTGGCTGAGCACGAGCGCGAGCGTCGGGTTGACGCCCGCGGCGAGGATGATCAGCGCGGGCACCAGCGTGACCAGTCGACGGGCGAGCAGCGGCACGCGGATGTGGAGCAGCCCGTGCATGATCTCGGCTCCGGCGTACGCGCCGACCGAGGTCGAGGCGAGGCCGCTCGCGAGCAGCCCCACGGCGAAGAGCGTCGCGACGGCCGGTCCGAGGTCGACGTCGAGCGCCGCGTACGCGCCCTCGAGGGTCGCGGTGCCGGGCACCCCGGCGAGGTTCGCGGCCGCCAGCAGCAGGATGCAGAGGTTCACCGTGCCCGCGATGAGCATGGCGATCGTGACGTCCCACTTCGTCGCCCTGAGCAGGCGGGACGTGCTGATGCCGCGCAGCTGGTCGAGCGGCGCCGGGACGCGAGGGCCGGGGCCGCTGTCGCCGAAGGCCGTCGGCCGTGCGGACGGCGCGAACCGGTCGCGGGCGAGCGCGCTGTGGGCATAGATCGCGTGCGGCATGATCGTCGCGCCCAGGATCGACGCGGCCAGCAGCACCGATGCGGCGTCGTCGAACCGGGGCACGAGCCCCGAGACGATGCCGGCCGGGTCGGGGGGAGCGACGAACACGCCGTACGTGAACCCGATCGCGATGATCGCGACCAGCCCGATGACGACGAACTCGAACGTCTTCGCGCCGCGGCGCGACTGCACCAGCAGCAGCACGATCGACACGGCGCCCGTGATCAAACCGCCCCACAGCAGCGGAACGCCGAACAGCAGGTTGAGGGCGACCGCACCGCCGATCACCTCGGCGATGTCGGTGGCCATCGCGACGAGCTCGGCCTGCAGCCAGTAGGCGCGCCGCGCCCATGGATTGCGGATGCGGCTGCCCAGCGTCTCGGGAAGGCTGCGACCCGTGACGATCCCGAGCTTGGCGGAGAGGTACTGGATGAGCCACGCCATGACGTTGCCGACGACCACGACCCACACCAGCAGGTAGCCGTAGACCGCGCCGGCGGTCATGTTGCTGGCGACGTTGCCCGGGTCGAGGTAGGCGACCCCGGCCACCAGCGCCGGTCCGATCAGCCAGGCGGCCCGGGGCACCGAGCCCGCGCCTCGGCGGGGGCGTCGCTGCGGGGCGCGGTCGATCGTCGTCGAACTTTTCGGCACACCGAAACCGTAGCGTGTTTTCGGTACACCGAAAAGTGGCGTTTCGAGGTGTGTGACTCAGGTGCCGCGGTGGGCTCGGCGCAGGCGCCAGGTGTTGCCGCCGTCGCGCTCGTGCACGAGGTCGTCGAGCGTCGCGAGGGCGATGGCGAGACCGCGACCCGATTCGGCGTCCTCGCCCGGCATCGACACCGCGTCGAGGTCGATCAGGGCGGGGTCGGCCGTGTCGGTGAAGACGGCCGAGAAGGCGTCGGCATCGGCATCCAGCTCCACCGTCACGTGGATGGGCTCTCGCGCCGCGGCGTGCTCGACGACGTTCGTCGCGACCTCGCTCACGGCGAGGCGGAACAGCATGCGGTCTTCCTCGCCCGCGGCCGGAGTGTTCTCGAAGAGCCGGTCGAGCGCTTCGTGCACGCGGTCCACCAGGAGGGGATCGGCGATCCCGGCGAGCCGCTCCGTCGATTCAGTCGACATCGAACGCCGACTCCGGCGTCGGGTGATCGCGCAGCACGCGGTCCAGGTTCGTGAGCTTCAGCACCTTGCGCACCGCTTCCGTGGTCGCCGCGATCCGCAGGTCGCCGCCCGCCAGACGTGCCGCCTTCAGTCCTCCGATGAGGGCGCCGAGGCCGGACGAGTCGACGAACTCCGTGCCGCCGAGGTCGACCACGATGCGCGCGCTGCCCGATCCGACGAGCTCGTCGACGGCCTTGCGCAGCTGCGGCACCGCGGTCGAGGTCAGGCGGCCTTCGGGGCGGATGACGGCGTAGTCGTCGCCGGGGGTGACGGTGAGATTCATTCGGTCTCCTTCGGAGCGGGGGCGGCCGGCCCGCGGTAGAGCGCCGCCTGGATGATCACGCTGAGCACGACCAGGTCGTACACGACCCAGATGGTGTTCACGAGCGTCCCGGTGCCGTCGGCCGTGCCGACCGCGAGCCGCGCGAGCCCGATGAACAGCGCGACCACGAGGATCGCCATCGCGGTCAGCTGCGGCCAGATCTCGCGCCACGGCGGCCCGAGTTCGCTGCGTCCGTCCTTCTTCGTCACGGCGAATCCGAGCGGCCGGCGCAGGACGACGTTCGAGAACGCCGACGTGCAGGCCTTGATCCACACCGGGAAGAGGGCGAGCGAGTATTGCTGGCCGCGCCAGGTCTTGAGTCCGCGCGCGACCACCAGGAACAGCAGCTGGTTGACGATGAAGTACGGCAGGAAACGCGCGAAGAAGTCGACGCTCCACGCCGTGACGGGCATCACGCCGAACACCAGATAGATCACCGGCGCCGCGAGGTACACGACCGCGGTGAAGCCCGAGAGGTAGCTCCACATCGTCGCGAAGTACATGAGCCGCTGGCCCGCCGACAGGCCCTTCTTCAGCAGCGGGTTGTCGCGCAGCATCACCTGCAGGGTGCCCTGCGCCCACCGCAGCCGCTGCGTCAGCATGGTGCGGAGGTCCTCGGGGGCGAGGCCCCGCGCGAGGATCTCGTGGTGGTACACGCTGCGCCAGCCGAGGGCGTGCAGCTGCATCGCCGTCGCCATGTCCTCGGTCACCGAGATGGTCGCCATCGGCTGCAGCGGCTGCGCCTCGTCGGGACGGTCGACCCGGATCGCCTCCATCAGCGCCGACACCGACTCGACGGCGCCGAGGGGCGACAGCTCGCGCGCGGCGAGGGCGTCGAGCCCGGCGTCGTCGACGACGAACGCGTCGAGCTCGGCATCCCGCTGCACCGGCAGCTCGCCGATCGCGGCGAGATCCGCGCGGACCTGCGCGAGGTCGGCATTGACGAGGCGACGGGATGCCGCGTCCACCGCGGAATGCACCCGGAACGTCACATCGGCGATGGGCTCGCCGGCGGCGATGTCGGCGCGTGCCGTCGACACCTCCTCGTGCAGGACCGTCAGCTGGTCGCGCACACCTTGATCGGCCAACCTGTCGCGCGCGGCCTTCGCGAGAAGCGTCTCAGCCGCGCGAAGGGCCCGGACGGTCGACTGCTCGACGCTGCGCACGTAGCCCACGATGCCGAGCTGCATGAGCGCGTCGCGGCGCAGGACGGCGTTCGAGCCGCAGAAGAACGCGGCATTCCAGCCGTCCTTGCCCTGCTGGATCGGGCCGTAGAAGAGCGGCGCCTGGCTGCCGAGCGGGTCGGCGTCGTCGACGTTCACGAACCACTGGGGCGTCTGCACGAGCGCGACCTCGGGGTCGTCGGCGAAGTAGCCGAGCGTCCGGTGGAGGATGAGCGGATCGGGCACCTGGTCGGCGTCGAGGATGAGCATGAACTCGCCCTCGGTCGCGAACAGCGCGTTGTTGAGGTTCCCGGCTTTCGCGTGGCGCGGCTTGCCCTCCCAGTCGCCCGACCGGGTGATGTAGCCGATCCCCGCCTCGCGGGCGGCCGCGGCCATGTCGGGCCGGGCGCCGTCGTCGAGGATCCACGTCTCGTGCGGGTAGGCGATCTGCTTCGCCGCGCGCGCCGTGGCGAGCACCATGTCGACGGGCTCGTTGTAGGTCGTGATGAGCACGTCCACGGTGCCGGTCGGAGGAGACACCGGTGCGGGACGCTCCCGAGCGCGCCACATCGTGAGGCAGAAGAAGAAGGTGTCGATGAGGCTGTACGTCTCGGCGATCACCAACGGCACGGCGATCCACCACGCCGACCAGTTCACCGAGTCGAGCCAGCGCCAGACGACGTAGTTGACGCCGAGCAGCACCGACAGGAGCGCGAGGATGCGGATGGTGACGAAGCGGGCGGTCATCGGTCCCTCCTGACGACGACCACGGTGACGTCGTCCGGTGCTTTCTGGGCGCGCGCGATGCGTGCGGCCTCGGCGACGGCGCCCGCGGGATCGAGCGTGGTGAGGACCCGGTAGACGTGGCCGTACGGGTCGTCGGGGTCGAGCACGTCGATGAGGCCGTCGCTGCACACGAGGTAGCTGTCTCCGACGTCGAGGTGGTTGTCGGCCGGCTCGCGCACCTCGTCGAAGCCCATGCCCAGCGGGAGGCCGGTCGACTCGAGGAACTCCCACCGCCCGTCGGCGCGGAGGATGAACGCCAGGCTGTGCCCGGCGTCGACGAACGACAGCCGCCCCGTCGCGACGTCGATCTCGGTGTGCACGGCGGTGACGAAGATGTTCGACCCGCCGATGTCGTCCTCGAGCATGCGGTCCACCTCGGTCACGGCATCGCCGAGCGACCGCGACGGCGCGGTGCGCAGCGACGCGCGCACCTCGGCCGCGATGATGGCGGCCCCCGCGCCCTTGCCCATGACATCGGCGAGCGTGACGCGCAGGCGACCGTCGTGGATGTACCAGTCGTAGACGTCGCCCATGAGCTGTCCGGCCGGGGTGGCCGACGCGGCGAGCGTGTAACCGGGAACCTCGGGGGTGCGCGCGCTGTACAGGCTGCGCTGCACCAGCGACGCCTGGTCGAGTTCCTGCACCTCGGTGAGCTCGTTCTGCACCCACTGGGCGAGTTCGCGCAGCAGTTCGAGCTGTCGGTCGTCGAGCGTGCGCGGCTTGGTGTCGAGGATGCACAGCGTGCCGAAGTGCTCGCCCCCGGGCGCCGCGAGCGGGTGGCCGGCGTAGAACCGCAGGTGCGGGTCGCCGGTCACGAACGGGTTCTCGGCGAAGATCTCGTCGGTCGAGGCATCCTCTACCACCAGCGTGTCGCCCTTGCGGACCGTGACGTCGCAGAACGCGCCTTCGCGTGGAGCCTCGTTGCCCCCGAGCCCGATCTCGGACTTGCGCCATTGCCGGTCGCGGTCGATGAGCGTGACGCTGACCATCGGCACGTCGAACAGTTCCTGAGCGAGACGGGTCACCCGGTCGACACGGGCGTCAGGCGGCGTGTCGAGAACACCGAGCGCTTCGACGGCGCGCTGGCGCCTTTCGTCGTCAAACAATCGGCCCCTCCTGATCAACGGCGACCCTCCCAGTATGTGCGGCCGATCCTGCTCCGTCGAGCGAACCGCGCCGGGGAGGACGGGAAGTCCGGCCGCTGGCCGGATTGCGTCGGTCCCTGTTCGGAACCGAGCGTCGGACGGATGCCTCGTCGACGGTCTCCGACGCCCGGTGTGCACACCGTCGGTCTTCCGCGCCGGCGGCGACGGGAACGCATGCCTCGTCGCCGAAACGCCTGGGTTTCTCCGACGTTGTGTACGGCGGGGGTGCGCGACCGGCCCGCCGGCTCGACAGCCCGGTACCCTGAGCCGGTGACCGGCACCCCCGACGACCCCCGCTCGGCCGGCCCCGCCCCCGCCGCCGCCGCCGAGCCGACGCTGCCGCATGGCGTGGGCCCCTGGCCGGGCGGTCCGGCGGCATGGCCGGACGACCCGCGCTACGACCGCGAGCTCCTCGCGCACGGCGACACCCGCAACGTCGTCGACGAGTACCGGTACTGGTCGATGGAGGCGATCGTCGCCGACCTCGACCGCCGCCGGCACGGGTTCCATGTGGCGATCGAGAACTGGCAGCACGACATGAACATCGGCTCGATCGTGCGCAGCGCCAACGCGTTCCTCGCCGCCGAGGTGCACATCGTCGGCCGCCGCCGCTGGAACCGCCGCGGCGCCATGGTCACCGACCGCTACCAGCACGTGCGGCACCACGAGGACGTCGCGTCGTTCAAGGAATGGGCGGATGCCGCGTCCCTCCCGATCATCGCCATCGACAACGTCGACGGCTCGGTGCCGCTCGATCGCGCCGAGCTGCCCGAGCGGTGCGTGCTGCTGTTCGGGCAGGAGGGCCCGGGTCTGTCGCCGGAGGCGCTCGCCGCGGCATCCGCCGCCGTCGAGATCACCCAGTACGGCTCGACCCGCTCGATCAACGCCAGTGCGGCGGGCGCCGTGGTGATGTACGAGTGGTGCCGGCGCTGGGCCTAGCCCGCCGTCACGGGTTCAGGCTCCGGCGGTCATCCAGGCCGCGCCGCGCACGCGCCACCCGAGGGTCGCCAGGCGGGCGAGCATGTACACGCCGAAGAAGGCCACCGAGAGCCAGGCCAGTCCGGCCGCGCCGGTGGGCTGCAGCAGAGCGACGACCACGAGCGCGGGCAGGTACGGGACGAGGTTGAGGCCGCCGGCGATGGCGAGGTATCTCGCGTCGCCCGCGCCGATGAGCACCCCGTCGAGCACGAAGACCACGCCGCACAGCGGCTGCGTGATCGCGAGCACGATGAGCGCCGGCTGCACGAGCGCCGCGATCGCCGGGTCGCCCGTGAAGAGCAGTCCGATCGATCCGCTGAACGCGCCGATCACCGCGCCGACGACGACACCGAACCACGCACCCCACGCCAGCGTCCGCCCGAGCACGCGCCGGACCGTCGCCGTGTCGCCGGCGCCGAGGCCCTTTCCGATGAGCGCCTGGGCGGCGATGGCGAGGGCGTCGAGGGCGAAGGCGGCGGTCGAGAAGATCGTGAACGCCACCTGCCACCCGGCGAGCTCGTCGGTGCCGAGGGCCGTGGCGACGCCGACGGTCGCGAGCAGCGCCACCCGCAGCGACACGGTGCGCAGGAACAGCCACCCGCCCGATCGGGCAGACCCGCGCACGCCCTCGCGCTGCGGACGGACGGATGCCTCGTGCCGGCGCGCCAGCCGGCCGACCACGACCACGTACGCTCCGACCATTCCCCACTGCGCGAGCACCGTGCCGAAGGCCGAGCCGGCGATGCCCCAGCCGAAGCCGTAGATGAAGAGCCAGTTGAGCAGGGCGTTGGCGCCGAAGCCGAGGCCGGCGATCCACAGGGGGGTCACGGTGTCTTGCATGCCGCGGAGCAGGCCGGTCGCGGCGAACACGACGAGCATCGCGGGCAGGCCCCACATCGAGATGCCGAGGTAGGTCTCGGACTGCTCGGCCACGGCCGGGGCGGCTCCGAAGAGACCGACGAGGAACGGCGTGGCGAACGAGCCGAGGAAGGCGAGCACGGCGCCGATGCCGAGGGCCAGCCACATGCCGTCGATGCCCACGCCGACCGCGCGGGACAGATCGCCGGCCCCGAAGCGTCGCGCCACCGCCGGGGTGGTGGAGTACGCGAGGAAGACCATGAGCCCGACGATCGTCTGGAGCACCGCCGAGGCGATGCCGAGGCCGGCGAGGGGAGCGACGCCGAGGTGGCCGACGAGAGCCGAGTCGACGATCAGGAAGAGCGGCTCGGCGATGAGCGCGCCGAGCGCCGGGACGGCGAGCCGCAGGATGTCGCGGTTCAGCGTCTGCGGGCGGCTCGTCACGCCTCCGAGCGTAGGCGAGGGCCGCGACGTCATGGCCCCGCGTCGGACCGGACGCCTATTGTGGAACGCATGACCGACGCCCCCCGCTCCGGTCTCGCGCTCGACGAGCTGAGCGACGAGATCCGCCCGCAGGACGACCTCTTCCGTCACGTCAACGGCGCGTGGCTGGAACGCACCGAGATCCCCGACGACAAGGCGCGGTGGGGCTCGTTCCACCTCATCGCCGAGCAGGCCGAGAAAGACGTCCACGCGATCGTCGAGGAGTCGCAGTCGGCCGAGCGCGGCACCGAGGCCCGCAAGATCGGCGACCTCTACACGAGCTTCATGGACGTCGACCGCATCGCCGGGCTCGGCGCCACGCCGCTGTCCGGCCCGCTCGCCCGCGTCGACGCCGTCACCGACATCCCCTCGTTCCTGCGCACCGTCGGCGAGCTCGAGCGCGACGGGGTGGCTGGCCTGATCCACCTCTACATCGAGCCCGATCCGGGCAACCCGCAGCGCTACGTCCCGTTCTTCATCCAGGGCGGCCTGTCGCTCCCCGACGAGAGCTACTACCGTCTCGACAACTTCGAGGCCACCCGCACGGCCTACCGGGCGCACGTGCAGAAGATGCTCGAGCTGGCGGGAGTGGCGGATGCCGCGGCATCCGCCGATCGCATCTTCGCGCTCGAGACCGAGCTCGCCACCCACCACTGGGACAACGTGAAGAGCCGCGACGCGGTCGCGACGTACAACCTCAAGACATGGGACGAGGTGCAGGCGCTGATCGGCGTCGATCTCGACCCGTGGCTCGAGGGCACCGCTCCCGAGCACCGGGCGGCGTTCGCCGAGGTCAACGTCTACCAGCCGAGCTTCGTCGAGGGGCTGGGCTCGCTGCTCACGCCCGAGCGGCTCGAGGACTGGAAGGCGTGGCTCCGCTGGTCGATCGTCCACGGCTCGGCGGCATTCCTGTCCGACGAGTTCGTCGACGAGAACTTCGCGTTCTACGGCACGCAGCTCACCGGCGTGCCCGTCAACCGCGAGCGGTGGAAGCGCGGGGTCGGGCTCGCCGAGGCCGCGATGGGAGAGGCGATCGGCAAGGTCTACGTCGAGCGGCACTTCCCGCCCGCCGCGAAGGACGCGATGGACGAGCTCGTCGCCAACCTCATCGAGGCGTACCGTCAGTCGATCACCGGCCTGGAGTGGATGAGCCCCGAGACGCGTGAGCGCGCGCTCGCCAAGCTCGACGCCTTCACGCCGAAGATCGGCTATCCGGTGAAGTGGAAGGACTATTCGGCGCTCGAGATCGACCCGACCGACCTCGTCGGCAACGTGCGCCGCGCCCACGTGTGGGAGCACGACCGGCAGCTGTCGAAGGTCGGCCAGCCGATCGACCGCGACGAGTGGTACATGACGCCGCAGACGGTCAACGCGTACTACAACCCCCTCATGAACGAGATCGTCTTCCCGGCGGCGATCCTGCAGTACCCGTTCTTCGAGGCCGACCGCGACGCCGCCGCCAACTACGGCGGGATCGGCGCCGTCATCGGTCACGAGATCGGGCACGGGTTCGACGACCAGGGCAGCCGCTTCGACGGCGACGGTTCGCTGCGCGACTGGTGGACCGACGACGACCGCGCCGCCTTCGAGGAGCGCACCAAGAGCCTCATCGCGCAGTACGACGCCCTGACGCCCGCGGGACTCGACGGCGAGCACAAGGTCAACGGCTCGCTCACCATCGGCGAGAACATCGGCGACCTGGGTGGCCTCGGCATCGCACTGAAGGCGTACCGGCTCTCGCTCGGCGGCGCCGAGGCGCCCGTCATCGACGGCTACACGGGGGTTCAGCGCCTGCTGCTGAGCTGGGGTCAGATCTGGCAGCAGAAGGGGCGGGATGCCGAGACGATCCGCCTCCTCACGATCGACCCGCACTCGCCGAACGAGTTCCGGTGCAATCAGATCGTGCGCAACATCGATGCGTTCTACGATGCATTCGGCGTCACCGAGTCCGACGCTCTCTGGCTCGACAAGGAGCAGCGCGTCACGATCTGGTGAGCGTGCGGGGCGCGAGCCCCCGTCGCCCTCCGTCATCCGTTCTCCACCCCATTCTCCGAAAGGAACCTCGCCGTGGGCACCGAGCCCCGAAAGGATGCCGAGTCGTTGCGGGGGTCGCGACGAGGCACCAGCAGACGGCTGCCGAGGAGGGCGGCAGCCGGACGCCGATCGTTCACCGCGACCCTGAAGGCACTCGACGACCTCGCCGCGTCCGGCGCGAAGGTCTCGGTGCGGCTCACCGACCTCGATCGCGGGCATTCGGTGCTCGCCGGCGACGACTTCGTGACGCTGCCCGTCGGTGGCCTCGGGGTCGTCCCGCTGCTGATCGAGGTGGCGGCCGGATTCGAGTCCGGCCAGCTCGACCCGCTCGAGATCGTCGACCGATCCGGCCTCGAGGCGGTGACGGTGGCCGGCGTCTGGCAGCACCTCAAGGCTCCGGCGCTGCCGCTCGCCGACCTCGCCGTCCTCACGGCGTCGACCGGCGACGCGCTCGCCGCGAACGCGCTGCTCTCGCGCGTCGGCCTGCCCGCGGTGCGCGCGCGGATCGAGCAGCTCGGGCTGACCCACTCGGCGATGCTCGATCGGTTCCGCGACGTGCGCGGCCCCGACGACGCGCCGCACGTCGCACTGGGCTCGGCCCGCGAACTGGCCGAGGTCTTCGCCGCCCTGGTCAACTCGAAGGTCGTGTCGCCGGGGGTGAGCGCCCAGGTCGCCGAGTGGCTGAGCCTCAACCACGATCTGTCGCTGGTCGCGTCGGCGACCGGGCTCGACCCGTTCTCGCACGACGACGACGTGCACGGGCTGCTCTTCATCAACAAGACGGGCCGGGATGCCGGCATCCGCGCCGAAGCGGGAGTGCTGGCGGGCCCCCGTGCCGGTGTCTCGTACGCGCTGATCGTCTGCTTCGACGACCTGTCGATCATGCACCGGATGCGCGCGCACGAAGCCTTCCGCACGCTCGGCATGGAGCTGATGGAGTACGTCTTCTAGCGAACCACGCGCGCGCGGAGGCGCGGCGGCCGAGGTGAGCCGCCGCGCCTCCGTGCGCGTCACCCGCCGACGAGGCTGATGATGAGCCGCACCGAGAGGGCGAGCACCGACAGCAGACCGATGACGCCGAGGACGTTCTGCCACCACTTGTTGCGCAGCGGGCCCATCAGCGTGCGGTTGTTCGCCATCACGATGATGAGGACGGCGAGGATCGGCGCGAACAGCACCGTCAGAGCCTGCGCGATGATGATCAGCTGAACCGGCGACGAGCCGGAGAAGATCATGGTGATCACGATGCCGAAGCCGAGGATGAAGGCGGTGCCGAGGCGGGCGGTGAGGGTGTCCGCCGAGGCGCCGCGGCCCACGGCATCCGACAGCATCGTGCCGCCGGCGATGCAGTTGGGGATCATCGACGAGAACGCCGCCCCGAAGAAGCCGAGCGCGAAGATCCAGGCGCCGACCGGCCCGGCGATCGGTTCGAAGATCGCCGCGAGGCCGCCGAAGGCTCCCGGCGCGTCGGTGCCGGTCGCGTTCAGCACCGCCGCCGCGACGACGATCACGAGCGCGGTCATGATCCCGGGCGCGATGATGCCGGGGACGGTGTCGACGACGGTGATGTCGCGGTACTCGTCCTCGGTCCGCTTGCGTGCCTTCGTGCCGTACGAGGTGTAGAACGCGGCGTTGATGGAGAAGTTGGTCCCCACGAGCCCGATGATCAGCAACCAGGCACCGTCCGGGACGACCGGGATGAGCCCGGCACCGGCCGCCGCCCAGTCGGGGTTCGCGGCGAACGCCGAGACGATGAAGCAGAACGCCATGAGGGCCACGATCACGATGAGGATCTTCTCGACGATCCCGTAGATGCCCTTGAACAGGAGGATCGCTCCCACCGCCACGGTGCAGATCACGGTCCACATCACCGGGGAGGTGCCGGGGATGAGCATCGCGAGCCCGACGCCCGACCCGACGGCGTTGCCGACCGAGAAGCACAGCGTGATCAGGAAGACGCCGATCCCCGCGACGACGCCGACCCAGCCGCCGAGGGTCTGCTTGATGGAGCTGATCAGCGACACGGGGGTGCGGATGCCGAGCCGCACGCTCATGTCGGTGAGGAAGATCATCAGCACCGTCGAGACGATGATGACCCAGATGAGCGCGTAGCCGTACAGGGCCCCCGCGTTCATGGCCGTGGTCAGGTTGCCCGGACCGAACTGCCAGGCGCCCGCGACGAAAGCAGGGCCGATGAGCGCGAGCTGCTTCCAGAAGCTGCGGCGTGTGTTCTTGGTCTCGACGATGGTTCTCACTGTCTCGGTCGAGATGCGTCCGTGTCCAGTGCCGGGGGTGGCGGGCGGGCGCGTGGCTGAGGTGCGATTGCTGGTCATTGCTGTCTCCTTCGTTGGAGCGGCCGGATGCCGGACGTCGTCGTTGACGGATGACCCCGCGTGCTGCGGGGGAGTGCCGGGGCGGCGGCCGGGTTGTGCGGCCACCGCCCCGGGCGCGATCAGGCGGGGACCGCGACGCTGCCGAGCTCCGCGGAGGCGAAGGCGGCGGCGATCTCGGCGTCGGCGCCGGCGGGCAGCGGCAGGAGCGGCTCGCGGACGGTGGCGTGGTCGAGGATGCCGCGGTTCACGAGTCCCCACTTGAGCGCCACGGTGCCCTCCATGTGCGATCCGCGGTGGTAGACCGCCTTCGTCACGGGGAGCAGGCGCTCGTGGATGGCGTGGGCGGCGGCGTAGTCCTTCGCCTTGCCGGCCTCGATGAGGTCGACGAGCAGCTCGGGCGCGATGTTGCCGTAGCCCACGAGCAGACCGTCGACGTCGAACATCGTGGGCAGCAGGTACTCGTCGTGGCAGGAGAGCACCTGCAGGTCGGGGTACGCGGCGCGCAGAGCCGGGATCTCGGTGTACCAGCGGCGCATGTTGCGCACGCCGTTCTTGGTGTGGTTCACGCCCTCCTGCCCGGCGATCTCGAGCTGGGTGTCGAGGTCGTACGACGCCTTCGTGTTGTCGGGGTACTGGAACAGGATCTCTTCGAGACCCGACTCCTCCCAGATCGCGCGGTAGCGGGTCTGCGGGGCGCCGGGCTGGAACCCGAAGCGGAGCCAGCCGTGCGACGGGTAGACGAGCGCACCCTTCGCGCCCGCCGCCGCGGCATCCTTCGCCTCGAGCGCGGCGGTGAGGTTTCCCTCCTTGGTGATGCCGGCGATGATCGGCAGCCGGTCCTCGACCGAGTCCCGGAAGGCGCGGATCACGTCCAGCTGCTCGGCTTCGGTCAGGAAGGTGCCTTCGCCCGCGTGGCCGAGGACGACGAGGCTCTTGACGCCCTCGATCGATCCGAGCCACGAGCCGAGTCGCTGGATGGCGGCGTAGTCGACGGCGCCGTCCTCGGTGAAGGGGGTGACGGGGGCGGGGTTCAGTCCGCGAAGGTCGAGAACCATTTCTTCTTCTCCTTGTCTCCTCATTGAGGCGGTCGATACTCGGGATCGTTCCCGGGAACGTTTGCAAGAACGATTGCAAGTATGCGGAAAGCACGAGAGGATGTCAAGAGTCGAAAAGGAGCGTGCAGCGCCGATGGAGTCCGGAGCACAGGCGGAACGTCGATCCGTGGTCACCCTGCGGGAAGTCGCGGAGGCTGCGGGAGTGAGCGTCTCGACGGTCAGCCGCATCCTCGACGACCGCGCGGCGCCGTCGAAGTCGGCCACCGCGGAGAGGGTGCGATCGGTCGCCGAGCAGCTGGGGTATCGCCGCAACGTCTTCGCGTCGAACCTCCGCCGCGGCGCCACGGCCACGATCGGCGTCCTGGTGCCGCGGCTCACCGACGCCGTGATGGCCCTCATGTTCGAGGCGATCGAGCGCGCCGCTCGCCGGCAGGGGTACTTCGCCGTCGTCGCGACGTGCGGGGACGACGCCGAAGAGGAGCGCCGCGCGACCGAGACCCTGCTCGACCGGGGCGTCGACGGCGTGATCCTGGCGACCGCCCGCCTCGACGACTCGCTCCCCGCGTCGCTGCGCGAGCGAGGCGTGCCGCACGTCCTCGTGCTGCGCACCGACGGTGTGAGCGCGTCCGCTCTGGGCGATGACGAGACCGGCGGATACCTCGCCGTGCGGCATCTCCTCGATCTGGGCCATCGCGACATCGGCGTGGTCACCGGCCCGTCGTTCACCTCGAGCGGTCAGGATCGGCTGCGCGGCGCCGAGCGTGCGATGGCGGAAGCGGGCGTCGACCTGCGACCCGACCGGGTCATCTCGACCGGTTACGGCGTCGATGACGGCAACGCGGCGGGCCTCGCGCTCCTCGGCGCAGACGACCGTCCGACCGCGATCTTCGCGGCGAACGACAACCTCGCGATCGGCGTCATCGGCGCCGGACGCCGGCTCGGCATCCGACCCGGTCTCGACTTCTCGATCGTCGGCTACAACGACATCCCGCTGGCCTCGCGGCTGTCGCCGCCGCTCACCTCGGTCGCCACGCCGTTCGACCAGATCGCCACGACCGCGCTTGACCTGCTGTTCGCGCCCCGCTCGGCCGATCCGATCCGCCGCGCCCTGCCCACCCTGATCCCGCGGGCCTCGACCGCCCGCAGGGAGGCCTCCGCGGCGGGCGCTTAGCCGGGCCCGCCGTCCGCCGGCGGGACGGTCAGCCGCGAGCCGCCGAACGCCACGCGTCGAGGTAAGGCGGCAGATGAATCGTGAGCGTGTCCCAGAACAACTCATCGTTCATGGATCGATAGCCCGAATGCGACACGATGTCGCGGGTCGTGACGATCCCGCGCACGACTTCCTCCGGCACGTCACCGCGAAGCTGCTGGAACTCGTCAGCCTCGAACAGAGCGGCTGTGCGGATGATCGCCATCGATCCCGAAGCGTAGGCGGGAGAGTTGCGACCGAACGCCGCTCGGCCACCTTCTACCGCATGGTCGAGAAAGGTCTGTATCGCGTCCAAACTGTCGTTGAACTTGACGCGCGAGATTTCTTCGGCGCCGCCATCAGCGGCAGCGCGAGGTACGCGGGTGAATCGACTCTTGCGCCTGGCGCCTTGATCACTCAAAGGGACACCACCTGAGCGTGGTCCAGGAATGCCGGCCGAGACGAATCGTCGACGATGAGATCAACGGGGAACCCAGTAAGCGACTCGACAGCGTTCTGAAACATCGCGATGTCGAAGTATCCGCGACCTCGATCTACGCGCGCCAAGAGATCGATGTCTGACGAGAAATGGTCTGCGCCCCGCGCGATTGAGCCGAAGACCCGGATGTCATGTATGCCATGCCTCTCGCCTGCGGCGATGATGGCGTCCGCAGACTCTTCGAGAGGAATGCTGGGTCGGTAGTCCGCTGCCCGAAGCAGACGTTCGAGCACCTCAGCGCTCACGGTTCGGCGCCCGGCCTCGATTGCCGCGACATTCGGCTGGCTCATGCCAGCGGCGCGCGCGAGCTCCGTCTGGGACATCCGGCGGTCAGCACGCGCGGCAGCAACGAGCTCGCCAGCGCGGTCTGTGTCGAATTGGTGAGCCACGAGATATACCTCCGTGATATAGCCTATCTCCGCTCGAGCCCGTTGGCAGAGATCGCTCGACGAGTCGATGACACTCGTTGCTGTCAACTCCATACCCTGATCGCGCGGGGCATGGGAGCATCGCATGGCGGAGCAGACAGCCCTTGCCCCGTCCCGCATTCGGGACTCCACGGACTACTTAGGCCACGCCCACGATAGATCAGGGACTCTATTCTCATGAGTGCACAGCAGGATTCACCCGCCGGCCCCTACCGAACGCTGGGTCGCAGCGGTGTGGTCGTCTTCGAGCAAGCGTTGGGGACGATGACGTTCGGCGCCGAGGCGGATGAAGCGACGTCGCACGAGATCATCGACGCTTACGTCGCCGGCGGGGGAAACTTCATCGACACCGCAGACGTCTACAGCGCCGGCGCCAGCGAGGAGATCATCGGTCGGTGGCTCGCGACGCACCCGACGGACGCGGCCGGGATCGTGCTGGCCACGAAGGGCCGGTTTCCGATGGGCGCGGGGCCGAACGGTCTGGGAACGTCTCGACGTCATCTGCGTATCGCGCTGGATGACTCGCTTCGACGTCTCGGTGTCGAGCACATCGATCTTTATCAGCTGCACGCATGGGACCCGATCACGCCGCTGGACGAGACGCTGCGATTCCTCGACGATGCGATCCGTCAAGGCAAGATCGGGTACTACGGCTTCTCCAACTTCCTCGGCTGGCAGCTTGCGAAGGCGGCAATGCTCGCCGAGCGGCACGGCTGGAGTCCACCGGTGACTCTGCAGCCGCAGTACAACCTCCTTGTGCGTGGCATCGAGCACGAGATCGTGCCCGCGGCACTCGACGCGGGCGTCGGACTGCTGCCCTGGTCACCGCTCGGTGGGGGCTGGCTCAGCGGCAAGTACCGTCGCGACGTGCCGCCCACGGGTAGCACGCGGCTGGGCGAGAATCCTCAGCGCGGCATGGAGGCATGGGAGCAGCGAAACGCGGACGACCGCACCTGGCACATCATCGACACTCTCACCGATGTCGCGAAGGCCCATGACGTTTCGCCGTCGCAGGTCGCGCTCGCTTGGCTCGGAGCGCAGCCCGCGGTCACGTCGGTGATCCTCGGCGCACGATCGGTCGAGCAGCTTCGCGACAACATGGGGGCCGTGGAGTTGGTCCTTGAGCCGGCCGACCTCGAGAGGCTGTCGCTGGTCAGCGCTCCGCAAGCAGACGACTACCCGTATGGCGCGCCCGGCGTCGCACAGCGGCATCGCGAGATACAAGGAGGCCGTTGAGCGCCTGCGAGTCAGCCACGGGCGCCTAGCCGCGGGTCAGGCGCATCCTCCGGGAGAATCCCGGCGAACTGCCGAACTTCGCGAGACGATCCTCGCCGGATAGCCACCCGCGGAGCGCCCGTCGCCCGGTCCTTGCCCGCGCTCTGAGCGGTACCGTTTACGTACTACCCAACCGGGGAGTCAGCATGTCAGCCATCACCGCATCCGAAGCCCGAAAGCGCCTGTTCGGGCTCATTCAGCAGGTCAACGATGACCACACCACTGTCGAGGTGGTCTCCCGCCGCGGCAACGCCGTGATCATGTCCAAGGATGACTTCGACGCACCGACTGAGACTGCCTATCTCCTGCGCAACCCTGCGAATGCCCAGCGGCTGCTCGAAGCCGTCGAGCGCGCCCGTCGGGGAGAGTTCGAGCAGCACGATCTGCTCGACGCGTGACCCGCGCTTGGCTTCGACCCGAACGGGTGGGAGGACTATGTGTACTGGCAGACCCAGGACCGCAAGACCCTGAAGCGAATCATCCTCCTGATTGCAGACATTCTTCGCGATCCGTTCGAGGGCATCGGCAACCCGGAGCCTCTCCGGCACGTGCTATCCGGCGCCTGGTCTCGGCGCATTGACGAGAAGAACCGACTCGTCTACTACGTCACCGACGAACAGATCGTCATCCTGCAAGCACGGGACCACTACTGACGTGACCCCGCTTGGCGACGGGTCGTCGCGCGCTGCCCGGTCCCTCTGCGAAGCACGTGAAGGCGGTGAACACGCCTGTCACCGAGAAACCGAGCAAGGGAAGCACTGCGCTTCGGGCGCGTCGTACGCCCTGGCTCGCGGCGGGCGAGTGACAGGATGATGGCGATGAGCAGCTCCAGTCCGCGCCGGGTGCCCCGTCGAAGGACACGGCGACAGGTGGTGATCTGGACTGCTGTTGCCGTGGCGATCTCCCTGTGCGCCGCGGTACTCCCCTTCCTTGAGATTCGCGGGGTGGCCGCTGTTCCGGTGGCGCAGGCGCTCGTGCCGGTCGGTGCGATGGGTCTCGTCGCGCTCGCTCTCATCGCGGGGGTCTTCCGAATCTGGGCGGCAGCAATTGTCCTCCTCATCGGCGCCGTGATCAGTGGAGTACCCACGCTCACCCCGGTACGCGCCGTGGAGGCGTGCAAGATGAGCGGACAGCTGACCGTCATGGCGTTCAATGCGAAGTTCGCTGGCGCCGATCCTGCTGAACTCTCCGCACTCATCCGCACCACCGGTGCGGATGCCGTCGTCCTGCTCGAGACCGACGAGGAGCTCATCGACGTGATCCTCACCGACCACGAGCTCGCCGACATCCTTCCGTACCGCACTCGCGAGGTTGATCCGCGACCGGCAAGCGGGAGCGTGATCTTATCCGCCTATCCGCTGTCGCTGGAGGAGGACATTCTAGGGAGCGAGTTCGACCAGGTAAGCGCCGTCGCGACGATACCTGGCGCCGGGGGAGTGCGGCTGGCCGCCGTCCACCCGCCTCCGCCGACCTGGCAGCCCAATGGTTGGCTCAACGGCCTCGACGACATCGCAACCTGGGTACAGGAGACTCCCGACGGCAGGCTCATCGTCGCGGGTGACTTCAATGCCTCGTTTGCTCACCCGGTGCTGCGTCGGCTGGCGTCCGACCTACGGACCGGCGCTGAAGCGGCAGGTCCCATTCCCTGGCCGACCTGGCCCGAAGAGAAGCCCGTCCCCGCCTTCACGACGATCGATCACATCTTCGCCCGGGGTGCTACGCCCACGGACTGGGACAGCGCCTACATCGAAGGCAGCGATCACCGAGCCGTCGTCGCGCAATGGAGTCTCTGCGCAGACAACCGCGACGACTGAGCGGGGCCAGTCGAGCGCGGACGCGTGGGGTGGCTGGCCGCGCGAGGATCAGTACTGCTCGCGGGATCTGTTGCTTCGGCCGCTTAGCCGCGTGAGTCGTTGTCGCCGCTGAGGTGCACAAAGTATTCAGGCTCAGGGACGGCGTGAGCGGCATCCGCCGGAGGTTGTTCAGGCTGGATCCAGGCGGCGCTGGAGTCGGCCTCGCCATGCGCGATGATCTCCACCGCGACGGAATCCCAGCGGTACGCTTTCGCCCCGGCCCCGGGGCTCTGTGAGGTGATGTAGTACAGCCCGGGCCACGCGAGTGCGCCGATGGGTGGGCCATCCGGGTCCGGGTTTGCGAGGGTCACGCCCGCGTCGGCGGCGATGTCACGACCAACGTGGAAGGGCAACCCGACGACGTCGGGCACCACGACCACGTCTGCGATTCGCTCGACCATGAGGCCGACAGTACGCCGATAACGACAATCAAGATACGTCCGGAAGCGGGTCCTTTTCCGTTCAGGCGGTGAGCTCGTGGTATCGCCCAGTGTCCTAGTGTGATTCGCGTGATTCGCGACCTGATGAGAGATACGGCGCGCTCATTCCCGATCGATGACTTGGACAGCGAAGTCGTCGCTCTGAGGATCTGGCGCTGCTCCTATCGGTCGCTCAGGTGGCACTGGAACGCTTCAAGTCCGTCCGGACACTGGTCATCGCGAGCTATCCGGAAGAGGATCTGACTCCGGTGCAGGGCCTCACCCAGCTCGAATACCTCAGCGTCACTCACCTCCCCAAGGTCTCGGATCTTGCACCTCTGGACGCTCTCAGTGCCTTGAGGACACTGCGCCTCGCAACCCTGCCTTCGTGGGACTCATACGGCAGGGTGACTTCAATCCGCTCGCTCCGCCCGCTGGCGCACATGCCGGCACTCAAACACCTTGAGTTGTTCGGAGTCGTGCCGGAGGACAGATCGCTGTCACCACTCGAGGGCTCGGGCACGCTGCGATCGGTCCGCGTGTCGAAGTATCCGGGCGAAGAGGTGCAGCGATTTCGGAACGTGACATCGATTGAGGATGCCTGGGCGCCGAAACCGTCTATTGCCGACTGGCGGGTGGCAGTGGAGCGCGTCGATCGCGCCCGCCACGGTCGGTGAACGTGCCAGTTGACGCAGCCGATGAGAGCATGGCGTCGTGGCCGAACTATGCCGCACTCTTCTGATGAGCACCTGGAGGCAGCGAGTCGATGATTCAGTACCCGTGGGCTGACGACGGACTCGTGGCGTGCATCACCGTCACTGCCATGCCTTCAGCGGATGCAGCTATTCACGCTCCTCAGCCGGGCGCGCAGGAGGTGGCGACCTCCGAAGCTGCACAGGAGGCTGCGTGGCCAGCTGATGGTCTGGTCAGCCACACGATCACGATTCAGACTGACCGGCACGTGATCGTCTGGGAAGACAATGGGTTTCTCGGGGCCAGCGAAGAGCAGTTCCTCCGGCTCTGTGAGCCTGGCCCCGCCGGTTCGGTGTTCGTCAACGTGAATGCGGTTTCGCGGCTCCTCTTGGGCGATGAAGGACGGATCGTACGAGAGTTTGACCCGCTGTTCCGCAGCGAGACGGACGAAGGCGAAGGCGATCCCCTGCCCGCAGAGGCAGCCCTGGACTGGCGCATGGGTCGACACATCTCGTCGTCGCTCATTCTGATCGCCAGCTACACCGGCCTCAGCGAACCGTTCGACCCAGGCTGGTTTGAGTCACCGCCCGCTCGGCACTGGCTCCTGCGTTACTGAGCGTGGATCGAGAATCCGCGCAGGGTTCGCAAGCCGGTCCCTGACCGCTCAGCTCAGTGGGCCATCCCATTGTGAGCGTCGGTTGCCTCAACGCAGGACAAAAGACGGGTCACGCCGAGCGCGGCATCCGGAGCACCATCGCCGTCGTGACGGCGAGCACGACCACGCCGACGGTCTCGATCGCGACCGTCTCGGGCACCAGCGTGAAGTCCCAGGTCGATCGGATGCCGAACAACCCCACCGTCAGCGCCAGCAGGAGCGCGCCGAGCGTCGCGACCAGGAACAGCAGGCCGAGCACGGTCGCGATCTGCAGTAGCCGTCCCCGCAGCGCCACCACGGCGACCGCTAATACGAGGCCAGCGACGAAGTTGAGTGTGAACAGCACGCCGAGCATCCCGCCCACGCCGTTGAAGACGAGGTACAGGTGGATGCCGCCGGCCGCGAGCAGGAACAGGGCGCTGAGGATCCGCATGATCCACAGGGCGCGCGAGGGTCGATCGGTCATGTCATTCACTCCTTGCGAGGCCCGCTTCGGCGTGGGCGCGGGGAATCCGTTCGTGGCGGACGAGCCACAGGATGTCGCGGGCGAAGGACTCCACGAGCAGGGCGAGCGCGATCAGCACCACGACGAACTCGGCGGGCAGAGGTAGGAGCGTCGACACCGCGAGCGTGAGCGCGATGCCCGCGACCGCCGTCACCACCTTGCGCCAGTGGCGCGGCGGAAGCGTCGCCCGCATCCACGGCAGTGCCCATCCGGCGGCGACGAAGGCGTAACGGAGCAGCCCGATGGTGAGCACCCACCAGCCCAGCACCGGGGCCACCGCCGCGCTGAGCACCAGCAGCAGGAACGCGTCGACCTCCATGTCGAACCGCGCGCCGAACGCGGTCTCGGTGCGGGTGCGGCGCGCGATCCAGCCGTCCACGGCGTCGAGGGCGAGGGCGATGCTCGTGACCGTGACGAGCAGCGGCACCGACACGGACGCGGTGAAGGATGTCGCCACCACCGCGGTCACCAGCCCGACGAGCGTCGAGCGGGTCGCGGTCGTCGCGTTTGCCCATCCGAACCTGCTCATGTCGTCCCGCCGCAACCCCCTGGCGACGAGGGCGTTCGACACGACAAGGTAGACCACACCGGCCGCCCACCCGGCTGCCGAGAGCGGCGAGACTCGATCGACGGCGATCAGTCCGGCCACCCCCGCGAGCAGCGACGAGAGCGGAGCGAGATGAACCTTCGGCATAGCGTGCTCCGTTTCTCTCTCATAGGTACCACCCGAGAAACGGGTCGGGGGCCGCTTTCGGTTCACTGGGCACCGGTTCCGGTTCGGCGTGGAGGGGCGATCGGGTGAGGGAGGCGACGGCGTTCTGGGTGGAGGCGCCCCTACGCGGGTCGCTGCGCAGCACACCGCTGCCGCCTTCGGGCCCCGGCGAGGTGAGCGTGCGCACCCTGTGGACGGGCATCAGCCGCGGCACGGAGACGCTCGTGTTCAGTGGCCGCGTTCCCGAGAGCGAGTGGCAGCGGATGCGCGCGCCGTTCCAGGAGGGCGACTTCCCCGCCCCGGTGAAGTACGGCTACCTCAACGTGGGCACGGTCGAGGAAGGCGCCGACGACGTGGTGGGCTCCACGGTGTTCACGCTCTACCCGCACCAGTCGGCGTTCGTCGTGCCCGCCGAGGCGGTGGCGGTGGTGCCCGGCGACGTGCCTCCGCGGCGCGCGGTGCTGGCGGGGGCGGTCGAGACGGCGGTGAACGTGCTGTGGGATGCCGCACCCCTCGTCGGCGACCGGATCACCGTCGTCGGGGCGGGCATGATCGGCTGCGCGGTGGCCCGGCTGGCCCGCGGCATCCCGGGCGCCGATGTCGTGGTCGTCGACGTCGATCCCGGCAAGGCCGCGGTGTGCGAACGGCTCGGGGTCGCGTTCGCCGCGCCTGAGGAGGCGCCGGTCGATCGCGACCTGGTCATCGACACGAGCGCGTCCGCCGAGGGCCTGCAGCTCGCCGTGGACACCGCCGCGGTCGAGGGCGAGATCGTCGAGGCCAGCTGGTTCGGCGACCGGCCGGTTCCGCTCCTGCTCGGCGGGGCGTTCCACTCGCGCCGCCTCACCATCCGCTCGAGCCAGGTCGGCGTCGTCGCGCCGCGCCGTCGAGCGTCCCGCACCACGCGGGACCGCCTCGCGCTCGCGCTGGGACTGCTGCGCGACGACGCGTTCGACGCGCTGCTGACGGGGGAGTCGTCGTGGCGCGACCTGCCCGCCACGATGGCGGCCGTCGCGACGGGCGAACTCCCCGGACTCTGTCACACCATCGACTGGAGGGACCACGGATGACGTACTCGCTGACCGTCCGCGACCACATGATGACCGCCCACAGCCTCCGCGGCGAGGCGTTTGGTCCCGCCCAGCGCCTCCACGGCGCGACCTACGTGGTCGACGCGACATTCCGTGCGGGCGCGCTGAGCCACGACGGTGTCGTGGTCGACATCGGACGGGCGGCCCACGCGCTGCGCAGCATCCTTTCGTCGCTGTCGTACCGCAATCTCGACGACGAGCCGGCGTTCGCGGGCGTCAACACCACCACCGAACGGCTGTGCGGCTGGGTCGCGGAGCGCCTCGCCGACACGGTGCGCAGCGGAGGGCTCGGCGCAGCCGACCTGTCGGCGATCGAGGTCACCCTGCACGAATCGCACGTGGCGTGGGCGTCGTACGAGGTCGAGCTGTGAGTCGCGGCCCGCTCTGGCTCGTGGTGCCGGAGGGCATCGACGATCCGGCGCGGGTCAGCGGCGGCAACGTCTACGACCGCCGTGTGCGCGACGGGCTGGCGGCGCGGGGCTGGGACGTGAGAACGCTGGCGGTGGCTCCGGATGCCGAAGCCGACGCGCTCGCGCACGTTCCGGACGGCGGGCTCGTGCTGCTCGACGGACTGCTCGCGATCGCCTCGCCGACGGCGGCCGTGGCGGAGGCCGGGCGGCTGCGCATCGTGGGACTGGCGCACATGTCGGTGGGCGCCTTCCCGCGCGCGTCGGAGGTCGAGATCGACGCCGAGTCGTACGCGCTGCGGGCCTTCGAGCGGGTCATCGTGCCGAGCGGGTGGCTGCGCGACGACCTGGTGCAGCGGGGCGTGACCCGGGCCGAGCGGGTGGTCGTCGCCGAACCCGGAGCGGACGAGGCATCCGTCGCCCGCGGATCCGGAACAGGCGGCGCCTTCCTGTGCGTCGGAGCAGTCTCGGAGCACAAGGGGCACGACACGCTGGTCGAGGCGCTCGCCGGGCTGGCCGCGGATCCGGGCTGGTCGTGCACGTTCGCGGGCTCGGCCGAGACCGAGCCGGTGTTCGTGGCCAGGATCGCGAGCCGGGCGCAGGAGTCCGGGGTGGGCGACCGGATCGCGTGGACCGGGGTGCTCGACCCGGCGGCGCTCGCCGCCGTGTACGACCGCACCGACCTCGTCATCGCGCCGTCCCGCACCGAGAGCTACGGCATCGCGGTGGGCGACGCGCTGCGCCGCGGCATCCCGGTCCTCGCGTCACGTGTGGGCGGGCTCACCGAGGCGGTGCGCCCCGCCGAGGCGGGGATCCTCGTGCCGGCGGGTGATCCGGCCGCGCTGGAGGAAGCGCTGCGGGAATGGCTCACCGACGGCGGCCTGCGCGAGGCGATGACCCGTGCCGCCCGTGAGGCGGCTCCCTCGCGACCACGCTGGAGCGACACGGCGGAGACGATCGACCGAGCCCTGCGGGAGCTGCCGTGAGCGCCGTCATCCCCGTGTCGGCCGATTGGCTCACGCTGCGCGAGCCCGCCGACGCCGCGGCGCGCTCCCGGGCGCTCGCCGATCGTGCGGCGGGTCTCATCGGTTCGCCGGTGACGGTGCACGACCTCGGCAGCGGCACGGGGTCGATGATGCGCTGGCTCGCCCCCCTCCTGCCGACGCCCCAGACCTGGGTGCTGCACGACTGGAACGCCGCGCTCCTCGAGCGCGCCGCACGCACGGCGCCGCCCGGAGCGACGGTGTCGTCCCGGGTGGGCGCCCTCGGCGATCTCGGTGTGGACGACCTCGCACCAGGTGCGCTGGTGGTCACCTCGGCGCTGCTCGACGTGCTCACGGCGGCCGAGGTCGAGGCGATCGTAAGGGCCTGCGTCACCGCGCGCACGCCCGCGCTGCTCGCGCTCTCGGTGGACGGACGCGTCGGCTTCGATCCCGTGGACGAGGATGATCGCGTGTTCGAGCGGGCGTTCAACGATCATCAGCGCCGCGAGGTCGACGGCCGCCGGCTGCTGGGCCCCGACGCGCTCCCGCTCGCGGTCGCGATGTTCCGCGAGGCGGGCTGGTCGGTGGCCGAAGACGAGTCGCCCTGGCGGCTCGGGTCCGCCGACGGTGCGCTCGTCGTCGAGTGGATGGACGGATGGCTCGGCGCAGCCGTCGAGGAGACACCGGCGCTGCGGGCCCGGGCCGAACAGTTCTCGCGCCGGCGCGCGGCGCAGCTCGCCCGCGGCGTCCTTCGCGTCGAGGTCGGTCACCGCGACATCCTGGCGTGGCCGACATGACGGCGGCCGACCTGACCGCCCCTGGGGCCGAGCGCGCCGGGTCCCCGGGGGCGCCTGCCGCTGTCCGCCGCCAACGGCTCGGCCCGCGGGCGGTCCGGTGGATCCGGTTCGCGGCCGGCGGGGCCGTTCTCGCGGGAGTGATCGCGGTCGCCGGCGCCGAGCCGTTCCTCCGCGGTCTGCGCTCGATCTCGCCCGAGGCGATCCTCGCTGCCGCGGCGCTCACCGCGCTCGCCACCGTCGCCGCCTCCTGGCGATGGCGCGTGATCGCGCGGCGACTCGGTCTGCGGCTCGGGTGGGGCGAGGCGGTGGCCGCCTACTATCGCTCGCAGTTCCTCAACACGGTGCTGCCCGGGGGAGTGGTCGGCGACGTGCACCGCGCGGTCGCCCACGGCCGGTCGGTGGAGCAGCTGGCGCAGGCGGGCCGCGCGGTCGCGGGGGAGCGCGCGGCCGGACAGGTGGTGCAGCTCACGGTGACACTGGGGGTGCTGGTGGCGCTCGGAGCTTCGGCCTACGCTCCCGCTATGGGCATCGTGCTCGTCGCGATGGCCGGCGCCACCGCGGTGGCGGCGATAGCGACGGTGAGCAGACGGGCTCGCGCCACGATCGCGCGCGAACTGCGTCTCGTCCGCGATGCCCTCGGCACGCCCGGCGCGGTGGTCCCCGTGGTGGCGGCGTCGGTGCTCGTGATGGGCGCGCACGTCACGACATTCGTGGTCGCCTGCCTGGCGGTCGGTGTGACCGCGCCGTTCGAGACGGTCGCCTTCGCCGCGCTGGTGGCGATGCTCGCCTCGTCGATCCCGCTGAGCGCGGCGGGGTGGGGGCCGCGCGAGGGAGCCGCCGCCTGGGCGTTCGGTGTCGTGGGCCTGGGCGCCGCCGCGGGGATCGCCGCCGCGACCGCCTACGGCATCCTGTCGATGATCGCACTCCTTCCCGGCGCCGTCGTCGTCGCTGCGTCCGCCCGGCGCCGCCCTTCCCCGACCGCCGCTGAACCCGGGAGGGTGTCGTGACCCGACCGTATGTGACCCTCAGCTGCGCCATGTCGCTCGACGGCTACCTCGACACCGAGGCTCCGCAGCGGCTGGCCCTGTCGAACGCCGAGGACTTCGACCGGGTGGATCGCCTGCGCGCGCAGTGCGACGCGATCATGGTCGGTGCCTCGACGGTGCGCCGCGACGATCCGCGGCTGCTGGTCCGGAGCGAAGATCGACGGATGCTCCGCCTCGGCGCCGGACGGCAGGCATCGCCGCTGAAGGTCACGGTGACCGCGAGCGGGAAGCTGTCGCCGGAGTCGTCGTTCTTCCGCGCCGGCGACGTCGACAAGATCGTCTACTGTCCCGGGCCGGAGGCGGACCGCATTGCGAGCGACCTCGGCGCTGTCGCGACCGTGGTCGGCCTCGGCGACGAGGTCACCATGCGCGCGCTCGTCGACGACCTCGGCGCGCGCGGTGTGCGGCGACTCGTCGTGGAGGGCGGCGGGCGCATCCACACCCAGTTCCTCGTGGAGGGTGTCGCCGACGAGCTGCAGCTCGTGGTCGCCCCGTTCTTCGTGGGCGAGCCGCGGGCGCCGAGATTCGTCGCCCCCGGATCGTTCCCGTGGACGGCCGAGCGGCGCGCGCGGCTGGCCGAGACCCGTCAGATCGGCGACGTGGTCCTGCTGCGATACGCGCTGTCGGACCGGTTCGAGGCGGAGGGGATGCTCGACGCGCGCGAGGTCGAGCCGCCGATCCCCGCCCTGGCCCGCCACCATGGCCACGAGAGCTGATCGAGCCGCACCGCGCGGAGGTCCTGCGGCAGCGACCGCGCTCGCGGTGGCCGCCGTCGCGCTGGCCCCGCTCGTGCCCTCTGCACTGGCCGCGCACACCGCGGCGGGTCTCATCGGCCTCGCGGCGGAGTCCCTCGTCATCGTGCTCGTGCTGCTGGTCGTCGAGCAGCGCTGGCTGCGGGGCATTGCCGCCGCGGTCTTCGGCGGCCTGGTGGTCGCTGCGATCGTCCTCGCGGCGCTCGACGTCGCCTTCCTGGCGACGGTGGACCGCGCCTTCAACCCCGCGGAAGACGTGGGCGCCATCGCGGACGGGCTGGGGGTGGTCGCCGACGCCGTAGGCGGCCCCGCCGCCGCGATGGTCGCCGCGCTCGCCGTCGCGGTGTGCGGAGCCGGGGCGTACGGGCTGGCCCGGGCGGCGCTCCGTGTCGGGCGGGCGACGCGAGCGCAGGGCGCCCGGGGCCGCGCGCTGGTCTCGGCGCTCACCGCGGTGTGGATCGTCGCCGCAGCCGCGCACGCGGAGGTCGAACCGGGAGCGCCGGTCGCGGCATCCGGAACCGGCGCTGTGCTCGTCGCCGCGTCGGAGCGCGCGATCTCCAGTGCGCACGAGCTCGAGGCGTTCGAGTCGGCGCTGACCCACGACCCCCTCGCGGACGTTGACCGCGCGGGCCTGCTCGCTGCGCTGCAAGGGAAGGACGTCGTCATCGCGTTCGTCGAGAGCTACGGTCGCGTGGCGGTCGAACCCGCCGGCGTCGCCGACCCGATCACGAAGACCCTCGACGACGGGGCGGCCTCGCTCGAACGCGCGGGCTACTCGGCGCGCAGCGCCTTCTTGTCCTCGCCGACGTTCGGGGGTGTCAGCTGGCTCGCGCACTCGACGCTGCAGACCGGGGTGTGGGTCGACTCGCCCCGCAAGTACGGGCGGCTGCTGGCCGGCGAACGCGCAAGCCTCAGCTCGCTGTTCGGCGCGGCCGGCTGGCGCACGGCCGCCGTCGTGCCGTCGAACACGCGCGACTGGGACGAGGGGACGGCCTTCTACGGGTTCGACACCGTGCTCGACTCCCGCAGCATGGGGTATCGCGGACCCTCGTTCGGGTACGCCGCGATGCCCGACCAGTTCACCTGGCGGGTGGTGCACGATCGCCTGCTCGACGACTCGGCCGCGCCGGAGCCGGAGCCGGGTCCGGTGATGGTCGAGGTCGACCTCGTGTCGTCGCACACACCCTGGACGCCGTCGCCGCGGATGGTGCCGTGGTCGCAGCTCGGCGACGGGGCGGTGTTCGCCTCCCAGCCCGCCGAGAGCGATCCCGCCGGCGAGGTCTGGGCCGATGCCGACCGCGTGCGAGGGGCCTACGCCCGGTCGATCGCGTACTCGCTCGAGGCGACGTTCTCGTACCTCGAGACCCTCGGCGGCCCCGACCTCGTGCTCGTGCTCGTCGGCGACCACCAGCCGTCTCGGATCGTCAGCGGTCCCGACGCCGGCCCCGAGGTGCCGATCACGATCATCGCGCGCGACCGGGCGGTGCTCGACCGCATCGACGCGTGGGGGTGGAATGCCGGGGTCCGGCCGTCACCGTCCGCTCCGGTCTGGCGGATGGACGCGTTCCGCGACCGTTTCGTCGCCGCCTTCAGCGACTGAGGCGAGGAAGCACCGTCAGAAGACGATCGTGTGGTTGCCGTGACGGATGACGCGGTCCTGGGCGTGCCACAGCACCGCCCGCGACAGCACCTGGCGTTCGACATCCGCCCCCCGCCGCACCAGCTCGTCGACGCTGTCGCCATGGGTGACCCGCACCGTGTCCTGCTCGATGATCGGGCCCTCGTCGAGGTCGTCGGTCACGTAGTGGCTGGTCGCGCCGATGAGCTTCACCCCGCGCTCCTTCGCCTTCTTGTACGGCTCGGCGCCGATGAACGCCGGAAGGAACGAGTGGTGGATGTTGATGACGGGCACGGCCAGCTTCTCGAGGAAGTCGGCCGAGAGGATCTGCATGTAGCGCGCCAGCACCACGAAGTCGACGTTGCCGGTGAGGAGCTTCAGGATCTCGGCCTCGGACGCCGACTTGTCGGGCCCCGCCACCGACGGCACATGGAAGAACGGCACCCCGAACGAGCGGACGTCCTCGGCTGCCGTGGTGTGGTTCGAGATCACCATCGGGATCGTGACGGGAAGGTCGCCCCGGCGGTGGCGCCACAGCAGGTCGAGCAGGCAGTGGTCCTGCTTCGAGGCGAGGATCGCCATGCGCTTGGGCACGGACTGGTCGGTGATCGACCACTGCAGGTCGAAACCCTCGCCGAGCGTGCGGGCCAGGTCGTCCTCGATGGCCGGGAGTGCGGCCGCCAGATCAGGGCGGTGGAACACGACGCGCTGGAAGTACGCCCCGCCCGTCGGGTCGTCGGAGTACTGGTCGAAGGCCACGATGTTGCCGTTGTTGCGCGTGATGAGCGCCGACACCGCCGCGACGATCCCCGGCCGGTCGCTGCCGTGCACGATGAGACAGGCGTGATCGGGGCGGATGTGCGGGGAAGCGGCCATGTGTCGATTCTGCCCTGTCGCTGCGGTGCGCACGGGTCAGCGCCCCGCACGAAGATCGTGCGGGGCGCTGGTCACGTCTCACCGGCCGGTGGTCGGGTTCCCGTCGCCCTCGAGGGCGATCTCCTCGCGAATCCGGCGGCGGTGCTGAGGGCGACGGCGGGCCCGCCGTGTTCGAATCCTCTCGTTCGTCCTCTCGCTGGCCTGACCCCCGCCCGGCGGTCCGGACGCTGGCGCACGTCGGCACGTCGCCGCGGGGGCCGCGGGATACCGCACGCCGTTCTATGCGGGGCTCTGCCCCGCACCCCGCGGGGGCGTGCGGTCGTTACCGCACGCCCCCCATCAACCCCAGCACAGGCCTCGTCGCGAACAGGAGCCCGGCGCCCACGAGGATGGCCAGGCCGCCCAGGACCGCGAAGTACGGCACCTCGTTGTCGGGGTTGTAGAGGCCGGCCACGATGCCCGACACCGACGTGCCCAGCGCGACCGAGAGGAAGAACAGCGCCACCATCTGCGTGTGGAACCGCTCCGGCGCGAGCTTCGTGGTCACCGACAGCCCGATCGGCGACACCAGGAGCTCGGCGACCGTGAACACCAGGAGGATGCCCACCATCGCCAGCAGCGGCGTCGAGTTCGGTCCACCGCCCGCGAAGGGCAGGAACAGGAGGAACGCGCACCCCATCAGGATCGTGCCGACACCGAACTTCACCGGAGTCGACGGCTGACGGTCGCCGAGCTTCGTCCAGATCGCGGCGAACACCCCCGACAGCACGATGATGAACACGGGGTTGATCGACTGCACCCACTCGGGCGGCATCGTCCAGCCGAAGATCGTGCGGTCGAGCTTGCTCTCGGAGTAGACCGGCACCACCGTGAACTGCTGCTGGTACAGCGACCAGAAGGCGGTGGAGGTGATGAACAGCGGGATGAAGCCGAAGACCCGTGACCGTTCGTCTCCCGTGATGAGCCGGCTCGTGAGGATCACCGCGAAGTAGGCGATCGCCGCGGCGACCGTCACCAGCGCCACCGTGACCGAGAGGTTGTCGGCCGTGATCACCCCGGTCACCACCAGCACGGCGACGACGGCCAGAGCGGCGATCGCGAGACCGATGATCAGCGGGAACCGCTGCCTTGGGAGCGGGTTGGGCACCACGCGGGACTGCGGCGGCAGCGACTTCCGGCCGAACGAGTACTGCAGCAGGCCGAGTCCCATGCCGATCGCGGCGACGAGGAACGCCCAATGGAAGCCGGCGACGTCGCGCACGGCTCCCGTGATGATCGGCCCGAAGAAGGCGCCCAGGTTGATGCCGAGGTAGAAGAGCGAGAAACCGGCGTCCCGGCGCGGATCCTTCGCCGAGTACAGGGTGCCGACGACCGACGTCGCGTTCGCCTTGAGGCCGCCCGACCCCAGCGCGACGAGGATCAGCCCCACGCCGACGCCGCCGAAACCCGGGATCACCGCGAGCGCGACGTGCCCGGCCATGATCACGATCGCCGAGAAGAACAGCACGCGCTCCGAGCCGAGCAGGCGGTCCGCCAGCCACGCGCCGAGGATCGTGCACAGGTAGACCGTGCCGCCGTACGCCCCGATGATGCCGAGGGCCGTCGACTGCGGCAGCCCCAGTCCGCCCTCGCTGACCGAGAAGTACAGGTAGTAGGTCATGACGACCTGCATGCCGTAGAAGCTGAACCGCTCCCACATCTCCACCCCGAAGATGTGCGCGAGAGCCCACGGCTGTCCGAAGAAGCGGGTGTCGTGGTCGCTCTCGTCGGCGGCGGTGGCCGCGGCATCCGTCCCGCTCGCCTTGGCGGCCGCGGCGCGGCGCCGACCGCGCGCATCACCCGCGGCGGTGGTGCCGTCCGGCGGTCCGACCGGAACCTGCTCGGGCTCTCGCTCGTCGCGGTGGTCCATCGTCGCTCCCGTCGCCGGTCCCCTGGGTTGACGTCAGGCTAGCGCCGGGGCGCACCGCCACGACAGGGGCACGGTCCGGGGAGACGGATGCCTCGGCCCGGCCGTCGCCGAACGCAGGTCACTCGGGGAGGGACGGATGCCTCTCCTTCGCCGCGTGCCGACGCGGGATGAACAGGGCGACCACGAGCGCCACGACCGCGGCCGCGCCGCCGAGCACGAACGACAGCTGGAACGCGGTCGGCGAGGGCACCGCCGCGTCGCCCGCGCCCACGGTGAAGGTGGCGAGCACGGCACCCACCACCGCCGCCGCGGTGCTCGTGCCCAGAGATCGGAAGAGGGCGTTGAGGCCGTTCGACGCGCCGGTCTCGGACTGGGGGACCGACCGCATGATGAGCATGGGCATCGCCGCGTAGCCGAACCCGATGCCTGCGCCGATCAGGAAGTTCGCCACGACGAGGTGCCACACCTCCGACGAGAACAGCAGCGTGAACCCGTACGCCACGATGAGCGAGATCGCCCCGAGCACCAGCAGCAGCTTCGGCCCGACCGTTCGCGCCATGCGGCCCGAGAACGGCGAGAGCACCATCATCACGACGCCCGCCGGCATCACCACGAGGCTGGCGGCCAGCAGCGACAGGCCGAAACCGCCCGTCGCCACCGGCAGCTCGAGCATCTGCGGATAGACGACGTTCGACGCGAACAGCGAGAACCCCATCGCGACCGAGGCGATGTTGGTCAGCAGGACGGGGCGGCGGGCGGCGACCCGCAGGTCGAGCAGCGGCTCGGCGATGCGCAGCTCGTACCACCCCCACGCGACGAGCACGGCCAGTCCGCCGATGCCCAGGCCCAGCACCGCCGGCGACGTCCACCCCCACTCGTTGCCGCGCGACACGGCGAGGAGGATGCCGAGCAGACCGGCGCTGAGGCCCGCCGCGCCCACGAAGTCGAAGCGACCGGCGGTGCGCAGCACGCTCACCGGCACGATCCACACCACGAGCCCGAAGACGACGACCCCGAGGCCGGCGGCGACCCAGAACAGCAGGTGCCAGTCGGCGCGCTCGGTGATGAGGGCGCTGATCGGCAGGCCCAGGGCGCCGCCCACGCCGAGGGTCGCGCTGATGAGGGCGATGGCGGTGTCGACACGGTTCTCGTGCAGCACGTCGCGGAGGATCGAGATGCCCAGCGGCACGACGCCCACGACCGCGCCCTGGAGGGTACGGCCGACGATGATGCCGATGATGCCCGGCGACAGCGCCGCGATCACCGATCCGACGACGAGCAGCGCGAGCAGCACCAGCACGATGCGCCGCTTGCCGTACATGTCGCCGAGGCGCCCCGAGATGGGCGTGACGATCGCCGCGGCGAGAAGCGTCGACGTGACGACCCACGCCGTGTCCTCCCGGCTTGCGTCGAGCAGCTCGGGCAGCTTCGACTGGATCGGCACCACGAGCGTGAACATGAACGACGACGCCAGGCCGGCGATCGCCAGGACCGCGACGATCGCGCCCTGGCGGGGCATCCGGGTGAGTCGTCTTCTCGCGTCCTCATCCGAGCCCATCGTTCCAGGCTATCCGCGGTTCGCCCGGGGTCGGCCCGCGCCCCCACCTCGGGATGAACCACCGCCCGCGCGGTGCCACACTGGGGGCATGGCCGACAGTCCGACACCGCCGGGGATCGACATCCGCCCGCTCGACACCGTCGACGAGGTGCACACGGCGTCGCAAGTGCTCGCCGACGTGTGGGGCGGCGACCGCGGGGGGATGCCGCCGAACCTGCTGCGCGCGCTCGCGCACAGCGGCAACTACGCGGTCGGCCTGTACGACGGCGACCGCATGGTCGGGGCATCCGTGGCCTTCTTCGCCGCGCCCGCGGCGCGCTCGATGCACAGCCACATCACCGGCGTGCTGCCCGGCTTGCAGAGCAAGGGTCTCGGCCGGCTGCTCAAGCAGCACCAGCGCGAGTGGGCGCTCGCCCGCGATGTCGGCCACATCACGTGGACGTTCGACCCGCTCGTGGCGCGCAACGCCCACTTCAATCTGCGCGTGCTGGGGACCCGGGTCACCGAATACCTCGTCAACCACTACGGGCCGATGGACGACGGCGTGAACCGCGGCGACGAGACCGACCGCGTCATGGTGTCGTGGGCGCTCGCCGCTCCGCCCGTGCCGACGCCCCCCGACGAGCGCGTGGTCGCGTCGGTCGCAGTGCCGCACGACATCGAGACGATGCGTCGCGAAGCGCCGGCGGATGCCGCGGCCTGGCGCGTCCGCGTGCGGGAGCAGGTGCTCGCCCTGCTCGCCGACGGCCTGGTCATCGGCGGGTTCGACGACGACCGCGGCTACTTGTTCGTCGCGCGGTCCTGACCCAGGGCGCACCTCGCGGCTGGCCGGAATCCGACGGACCGCGGCAGTCGGCCGCGATCGGCCGGCTCTAGGCTCGGCGCATGCCCGACTTCCGCGCCCACTTCGACTTCGACATCCGCTTCGCCAACGGCGGGGGCCTCTCGGGGACCGGGTTCCGCCTCGACCTGCCTTCGGCCGACGTCTCGGAGGACGAGGTCGGTCGCCTGCTCGTGCAGCACCTCGGCCTCGCGCTGGTGGACGAGGTCGAGCTCCGCGGCCTGCGCATCGTCGAGGAGCCGCACCGCGGCAGCCGCGGCATCGAGACGGCCGCCCCTCCCGTGGGGTCGCGCGTGGTCGACCTCAGCCACCCGATCCGCGCCGGGCTGGTGACCTACCCGGGGCTGCCCGCGCCGACCATCACGCCGCACCTGACGCGCGAGGACTCCCGGTCGAGGTACGCGCCCGGCACCGAGTTCGCCATGGACGTCGTCACGATGATCGGCAACACCGGCACGTACCTCGACAGCCCGTTCCACCGTTACGCCGACGGACCCGACCTCGCCGGGCTCGACCTCGCCACGCTGGTCGGGCTGCGGGCCGAGGTGTTCCACCTCGAAGACGCCTGGACGCCCGAGCGCCGCGGCATCCGCCCCGAGACGCTCGCCGACCGCGACGTGCGCGGCGCCGCCGTGCTGCTGCACACCGGATGGGATCGCTTGTTCGGCCGCCCCGCGTACGGCGCCGGAGCGCCGTTCCTCACCGGCGAAGGCGCGCAGTGGCTGATCGACGCCGGCGCGGTGCTCGTCGGCATCGACTCGGTCAACATCGACGACACCGAATCCGGCGGCGAGCGGCCCGCGCACTCGCTGCTCCTCGGCGCCGGCGTCCACGTCGTCGAGCACCTGACGAACCTGGGCGAGCTGCCGCCGCGCGGCGCCCGGTTCACCGCGGCCCCGCCCGCCTTCGAGGGCTTCGGCACGTTCCCGGTGCGCGCGTTCGCCGAGATCCCCGCCTGACCCCGCGCGTCGAGGTTCCGCGCGACGGCGCACGCGCCTGACCGCTTCCCGCAGTCAGGCCCGGGCCCGAGCGCGCCACTTTCCTGCGAGCGCGCCGTCGCGCAACGCAGCGGTCGCAGTGAACTGCAGCGCTCGCGGTCCGACCGTTCCCAGGAGCTCGTGCCGCGCGGACGTATCTGACGCCCGGGAGTCGGCTCCTTCCCTGCAGACACGCAGCCGAGGAGACCCGACCATGCACGAGCACATCGAAGCCCTGATGACCGCACTGGCGCGCGCGATGGACCGCGGCGACCGCCCCGCCAAGCGCCGCTCCCGCCGGGGCGGACCGCGGCGGGCACGGGGCACGTTCGTCCCCGCCGCGCGCCACCTCGCTGCGAGCCGCGAGGCCCACGGCGTGGCCGTCGCCCACTGACCCGCGCGGACGAGAGCGGATGCCGCCACCCGGCCACGACGGCGGGCGTAGCCTGAGCGCATGCCCATCGCCTCTCCCGCGGCATCCGTCGCCCTCGAGGGATTCGAGCTGCGCGTGCTGCACGTGCCGCTCGTCTCCCCGTTCACCACGTCGTTCGGCACCGAGACGGTGCGCGAGGTGATCGTCGTCCGCGCACGGACGTCGGACGGCGACGGCTGGGGCGAGGTGGTGACCGGAGCCGCCCCGCTGTACTCGAGCGAGTACACGCAGAGCGCGTGGGACGTGGCCCTGCGGTGGCTCGCCCCCGCGCTCCTCGACAGGGGACGCGTCGCCCCCGAGGAGGTCGCCGGCGCGCTGCGGCCTTTCGTCGGTCACCGGATGGTGAAGGCCGGCCTCGAGCTGGCGGTGCTCGACGCGGCACTGCGCGCCGAGGGGCGGGCGCTGGGGGAGTACCTCGGGGCCGTCCGCGACCGGGTGCCCAGCGGCGTCTCGGTCGGCATCCAGCGCGACCCTGAGACCCTGGTCGAGGTCGTCCGCGGCTATCTCGACGAGGGGTACGCCCGGATCAAGATCAAGATCAAGCCCGGTCGCGACGTCGACGACACCGCTGCGGTCCGCGACGCGTTCGGCGGGATCCCGCTGCAGGTCGACGCGAACTCGGCCTACACGCTCGCCGACGCCGACACGCTCGCCGAGCTCGACCGCTTCGATCTCCTCCTCATCGAGCAGCCCCTGCAGGAGGACGACCTCGTCGACCACGCGACCCTCTCGAGGCGCCTCCGCACGCCGGTGTGCCTGGACGAGTCGATCGTCTCGGCGAAGGCCGCCGCCGACGCGCTCGCGCTGGGCGCAGCATCCGTCGTCAACATCAAGGCGGGGCGGGTGGGCGGCTACCTCGAGGCGGTCGCGATCCACGATCTGTGCCGGGATGCCTCGATCCCGGTGTGGTGCGGCGGCATGCTCGAGACCGGCATCGGCCGTGCGGCGAACGCGGCGCTGGCCGCGCTCCCCGGGTTCACGCTGCCCGGTGACGTGTCGGCCGCGAGCCGCTTCTACGCGCGCGACATCGTCACCGAGCCCGCGGTGCTCGAGGACGGCCACGTGCGGGTGCCCACCGGTCACGGCCTCGGCGTCGAGATCGACCCGGTCGCCCTCGACGACTTCACGATCGAGCGCGAGACGATCACGCGGTGACCACGGTGGCGACGGGGTGGAGGCGGCGCGGCGCGGCGGTGACGGCCGCGGCCGCGCTGCTGGTCGGCATCACGGCCGGTGCGCTGACGGCGTGCGCGCCGCAGGGCCCCGGGTCTGCGCAGCCGTCCCCCTCGGCGACGGACCTTCCCGAGGGGGTGTCGGCCGAGCTGCAGCAGGGGCGGTCCGACGTGGCGGCGCGCCAGGCGCAGGTCGTGATCGCGAACGCCACCGACGAGACGCTGGTCGTGGGCGACCTCGAGGTCGCCGACCCGCGCTTCGACGGCGCGATCGTGCGCGTCAACGACCGCGACAGTCGCATCGGCCCGGGGCGATCGGTCGGGGTGCGCGTCCAGCTGCCGGCGGTCGCGTGCGGCGACGACGTCCCGTCGGACGACGCGGCCGAGTCGGTGCTGACCCTCGCCTACGTCCTGGGCGAGGTCTCCGGCGTGGCGACGGCGACGGTCGACGACCCGCTCGACTTCGTCGGCCCTCTTCACGAGCGCGACTGCCGGGCGGCAGCGGTGGCGGATGCCGCGAACGTCACCCTCAGCGACTTCGACCCTTCCCCGCCCGGCGAGCCCGCCACCCTGACCATGAGCGTCGCGCCGACGGGGCGCGGGGCCGTGACCATCACCGGGATCCAGACGACGAACCTCCTCACGTTCGGGACGGTGTCGCAGACGACGGTGGAGACGTGGCCACTCGACGAGGCGGTTCGTCCGGGCGACACCGGCCGGGTGGACATCGCCCTCCCGCTCCTGCCGCTGCGCTGCGACCCGCACGCCGTGCAGGAGGACAAGCGCGGCACGATCTTCGACGTCGAGGTGGAGCTCGACGGCGAGCCGGGCGAGTTCGAGCTCGCGGCATCCGAGGACCTCCGCGGGCAGATCCTCACGTGGGTCGCCGACTGGTGCGGCTTCGGCGGCTGAGGACCATCCCCCGTCGCGGCCGTTTGTCAACCCTCCGCCGCGCGCGGCCAGACGGGTCCAGGGTGGAGGCATGACCGGACTCGCAGTCATCCTCCTGATCGTCGGCATCGTGCTGCTCCTCCTCGGCGTGTTCATCGAGGCGGCCAAGTTCCTGCTGTGGATCGGGCTCGTCATCGTCATCATCGCGGTGATCGCCTGGCTCATGCGCTTCATCCGCCGCCAGACGTGACCCCCTAGAGTGGCGGGATGACCTCCCCCTCCCCGCACCCCTACGCCTCCGCGCCCGCGCCGCAGCCGATGAGCCCGGCCGACGAGAAGACGTGGGCGACCGTCGTCCACATCGGCGCGCTGTTCTTCAGCTTCCTCGTGCCGCTCATCGCCTTCCTGGTCCTGAAGGACCGGGGACCCTTCGTGCGCGCGCACACCGCGACGGCCCTCAACTTCCAGCTCAGCCTGATCATCTACGCGTTCGTCGGCGTGATCCTCAGCTTCGTGCTCGTCGGGGTCGTCGTGCTGCTCGCCATCGCAGTGGTAGACGTCGTGTTCTCGGTGATCGCCGCCGTCAAGGCCAGCCGAGGCGAGTGGTACCGCTACCCCCTCTCGATCCGCTTCGTCTCCTGACTGGACCGACGGGTCCGGGGTCGTAGGCTGGCCCCATGCCAGGCCGACCGCGGCAGGTCCTCGCCGCACCCTCGTCACCGTCGTTGGAGCGCACTCCGAAAGCCGTGCGCCGAAAGCTCGGCGTGGCGGCGCTCGCCGCGGCGAGCATCGTCCTGTCGGCCTGCACCGCGAGCGGCGACCAGGGCGGCCTTGGCGACGGAGGCGACTGGGTCGACGACGGCTGCACGAGCGTCGTCGTCGCGACGTCGTCCGAGAAGGTCAACATGCTCGACGCGCTCGCCGTGGCCTTCAAGGAGTCGCCCGAGCACGAGGCACTCGACGAGTGCGCGACGGTGCGGCCCATCAACGTCTCGTCGGGCGACGCCACCCGGTTCCTCACGTCCGGACAGGACTGGCCCGACGACGACCAGCGCCGGTGGCCGACCATGTGGTCGCCCGCGTCGACGGTGTGGACCGAGCGGGTCGCGGCCGCGGCATCCGCCTCCCTCGTCGGAGAGCCCGAGTCGTTCACCCGCACGCCCGTCGTGTTCGGAGTGCCCGAGACGATGGCCGAGGCGCTCGGCTACCCCGAGACGCCGATCGGGATCAGCGACTTCGAGGCGCTGTGCGAAGACCCCGAGGGGTGGGCGAGCGTCGGCAAGCCGCTGTGGGGTTCGTTCAAGATCTCCAAGACCAACCCGAACACGTCGACGACCGGGCTGTCGGCGATCCTCATGCAGTCCTACGAGGCCGCCGGCAAGACGGAGGGACTCACCGCCGACGATGTCGCTACGGCGGCGGACTTCTCGCGCGTCTTCGAGGAGTGCGTGATCCACTACGGCGACACGACCGGCAAGGTGCTCACGACCCTCTACGACGAGACGCAGAACGGCGCCGGCGGCTCGGGGTACGTCTCGGCGGTCGCCCTCGAAGAGACGTCTCTGCTCAACTACAACCAGGGCAACCCCGACTCGCACACCGTTCAGCCCGGCGAGGAGCTCGAGCCGCCGAAGGAGAAGCTCGTCGCGGTCTACCCCTCGGGCGGGTCCATGTGGTCCGACAACCCGATCACGGTGCTCGGTGCCGACTGGGTCGGCGACGCTCAGGCCGAGGCCGGCGCCGCGTTCGCCGCGTTCCTGCAGACCGAGCCGGCGCAGCGGATCCTGCCTGAGTTCGGCTTCCGCCCGCTCGACGAGTCGGTGCCCCTCGGCGATCTCTTCACCGCCGAGTACGGCGTCGACCCCGCGGGCCCCGCGATCACCCTCCCCCGGCCCGAGGTCGAGGTGGTGTCGGCCGCGATCGACCAGTGGACGCAGATCCGCAAGCCGTCATCAGTGCTCGAGGTCATCGACATCTCGGGGTCGATGGACGAGCCCATCGGCGACGGACGGTCGAAGCTCGACGGCGCCATCGAGGGCGCCCAGGCGACGCTCGGCCACTTCCGGTCGACCGACGAGGTCGGCGTGTGGGCGTTCACCACGGGCGTCGAGTCCGAGGCGGGGCAGAACATCGTCGTGCTGCGCGACGTGGTGCCGCTCGCGTCCGAGCGCGAGTCGGTCGAGACGTCGCTCGACGACCTGCGATTCGCGACCCGCGAGGGCACGCCGCTGTACGACGCGATCGCCGCCGCGTACGACGAGATGTCGGCGCGCGCCGAACCGGGGCGCATCAACGCCATCGTCCTCCTGTCGGACGGTCAGGACACCGATTCGTCGATCTCGCTGGACTCGCTGATCGCGAAGATCGGCGCCGACTCCGACGAGGGCGGCGCGGAGGCGCCGGTGCGGATCTTCCCCATCGCGTACGGCGAAGGAGCCGACACCGGGGCGCTGCAGCGCATCGCGGAGGCGACGGGCGGGCAGTGGTTCGACGCGTCCGACGCCGCGAAGATCGACCTCGTGTTCGCCTCGGTGATCAACAACTTCTGAGTGGCGGCCGCAATGCAGCATGCGACGGATGCCGGTGGCTACATCGACGAGGCGGAGGCCGCTCTCGCCCAGGCGAACGTCTTCGTCTCGTCCGAGGTGGCCGACGCGGACGCGCTGCGCGACCAGCTGTCGCAGCAGGTGGGGGACGCGTCGGTCGCGGTCGCGGTGTTCTCGGACAACGCCGCGTTCGAGGCATCCGGTCCTGAGATCGTCACCGAGCTCGCCACCGCGGATCTCGGATACGACACCATCATCGTCGCGGTCGGCGACGACCTGTCGGCCGGATCGGGCGTGCTCGACTCCGGGCAGGCGATGCGGATCGCCAACGAGGCCGAGTCGTCCGCGGGCGATGTCGAGGGCGCGCTGACGCAGACCGTCCAGGAGGTGCTCGCGGCGACGCCCGTCGAGGCGTCCGGCGGCATCGACGCCGGGCCGTTCGTGGGGATCGCGATCGCGGTGGCCGCCCTCGCCGCCGCGGGCGGGACTCTGTTCGCCGTGGTCCGGTCGCGACGCCGGCGCGGCGCGGGGCACCGCCCCATGCCGGACCGCGTCCGCCCTCTCGTCTCGCGGCTGCGGGGCCTGAGCGCCGAGTACGCGGCGGCCGGGGCATCCGGCGATGCCGTCGCGACCGCGGTGGCGCAGGACATCGTGACCATCGCGAACAACACCGCCGAGCTGTTCGAGCGCCTCGACCGCAAGGGCGACGAGAGCCAGCGCGACACCGCCGCGATCGAGTACGGCGAGACGCTGCGCAAGCTCACCGCGGCCCTCGACCGCGACTACCTGCTCGACATCCTGCGGCACCCCGACCTGTGGGACGACCCCGCCGACCGGGTGCAGGAGGTGCGGGCGGCGGTCTCGGCCTTCTCCGTCGAGCTCATCGAGAACATCAAGCAGGTCAATGCTCGACGCGGCCTGCACTTCCAGGTCTCGCTCGACGGACTCATCGGCCGGCGCAAAGAGCTGCAGGAGTGGGATCGGGCCTTCGATCAGGCCGCGGCCCCGGACTCCGACCCGCGTCCCTGACCCGGCTGCTGCGCGGAAAGTGATGCGGGTCGCCGGATAGAATCGACGGATGCCGCGATCCGCGGCGATCTGCCGGATCGCGAATCCGCACCCCCTCTCCCGACCATTGGAGCCACCGTGGCCGAGCAGTCCCGCCTCGACAAAGTCATCGCCCTCGCCCGTCACCGCGGGTTCGTGTTCCAGGCGGGCGAGATCTACGGCGGATCCCGGTCGGCGTGGGACTACGGTCCGCTCGGCACCGAGCTCAAGGAGAACATCCGCCGCCAGTGGTGGCAGACCTTCGTGCGCGGCCGCGGCGACATGGTCGGTCTCGACTCGTCGATCATCCTGCCCAAGCGCGTGTGGGAGGCATCCGGTCACGTCGCGACGTTCACCGACCCGCTCGTGGAGTGCCTGCAGTGCCACAAGCGGTTCCGAGCCGACAACCTGCTCGAGGACTTCGAGGCGCGCAAGGGTCGCCCGGCCGAGAACGGCCTGGCCGACGTGCCGTGCCCGAACTGCGGCACGAAGGGCCGCTACACCGAGCCGAAGGCGTTCTCGGGTCTGGTGAAGACCTACCTCGGCGTCGTCGACGACGAGGCCGGCCTGCACTACCTGCGCCCCGAGACGGCGCAGGGCATCTTCGTGAACTTCTCGAACGTGCTCACCGCGAGCCGCAAAAAGCCGCCGTTCGGCATCGGCCAGGTCGGCAAGGCGTTCCGCAACGAGATCACGCCCGGCAACTTCATCTTCCGCACGCGCGAGTTCGAGCAGATGGAGATCGAGTACTTCACGCCGCCCGCCGAGGCCGACACCTGGTTCAAGGCCTGGGTCGAGGACTGCTTGAACTGGTTCATCGAGCTCGGCATCGACCCCGGCAACATGCGCCGCTACGACGTTCCCGAAGAGGACCGCGCCCACTACTCCGCCGGCACGATCGACGTCGAGTACCGCTTCGGCTTCCCGGGCAAGGAGTGGGGCGAGCTCATGGGCATCGCCAACCGCACCGACTACGACCTGCGCAGCCACACCGAGGCCTCCGGTCAGAGCCTCACGTATTTCGATCAGGCGTCGGGCGAGAAGTACATCCCCTACGTCATCGAGCCGTCGTTCGGTCTGACCCGCGCGATGATGGCGTTCCTCGTCGATGCGTACCACGAGGAGGAGGCGCCGAACGCGAAGGGCGGCACCGACACCCGCACGGTGCTCAAGCTCGACCCGCGTCTGGCGCCGGTGAAGGCGGCGGTCCTGCCGCTGTCGCGCAACGAGCAGCTGTCGCCGATCGCGCGCGAGGTGGCCGAAGACCTGCGCGGCGAGTGGAACATCGACTTCGACGACGCGGGCGCGATCGGCCGCCGCTACCGCCGCCAGGACGAGATCGGAACCCCGTTCTGCGTGACGGTCGACTTCGACTCCCTCGACGACCGGGCCGTGACCGTCCGCGATCGCGACACCATGGGCCAGGAGCGCGTGCCGCTCGAGGGCCTGCACGCCTACCTCGCCGAGCGCCTGCGCGGCGCCTGACCTTCCGGTCGCCGGACCGGGTCGGTCGTCGAGAACAGGAGATCGGCCCGACGCAGGACAGTGCGGGGCGGATAGTCCTGTTTCCGGCGAATGCCCTGTGCTCAGTTCGCGTCGCGGCTCAGCCCGCGTGGCGCGGTGCGTGGCCCTGGTGGACGACGATGCCACCGGATGCATCGGCCGCGGCATCCAGGATCGCGACGCCCACCGCACCCTCCGCGTGCCACGGCATGTAGGCATCCGTCCACCACCGGGCGCCCTCCGGCGCCTCGGTGCCCGGGAGGAGTCGGCCGACCTCGCCGAGGCTGGGGAGGAGCCGCGGCCGCAGGACCGACAGGACGACGGCGTCGCCGGCGACGAGCTGCAGCACGGCTCCGTCGTCGAGCACTCGGGCTTCGAGCGGTCGTTGCTCGCCGCCCAGCTGCTCGGTCCAGACGCGGCCGGCTGCCGCGACGACGGCGTCCCCGCTCAGTGGCTCGGCGGTCAGTGCGACGCTGCTGCGAGGCATCCGTTCTCCCTGCTGTCGGTGTGGCGCGAAGTGAGTCTACGAAGTCTCCGTCGGCTTCTCGTCGCCTTCGCGCTTCATGGACAAGATGGCCGCGCGGTCAGCGCGCGGAGAAAGGGCGGTACCTGCGCTCCGCGACCATCTTTTCGAACTCTTGCGCCTGTGCGGCGCTGATGGGCTCGACGTCGGACTCGAGCGGATTCGCGAACGAGGACCATACGACCCGGTTGCGATCCTCCCGCCAGGTCCCGACATCTTCGAGCACCGAGTCGACGATCGACGTCCCGTCGTCTTCGCGGCGGTATAGGGCCGAGGGCACCTGCCGGCCGTTCTCGTTCGCGAATCGCGCGAAGTATCGGACCCGCGGATGCTTCGCCTCGGCGGGGAGCCCGAGCCACAGTCGACGGTAGAACCATCGGTTCGCCAGCGCGGCGATCGCATCCCCCGTGAGGTCGGGGCGGAGAGAGTGGAGGCGCGAACGGTACGCGTCGCCCGCCGTGTCGCTGGGGATGGGGATGTCGCTCATGTCGAGAGCTTCCGCGTCCTGCAACGCAGCCTCAACCGCGGGAAACACTTCGACGCCCCGCTCCACCGAGAGCCGGTCGACGGCCTCGCGGTCGTCGACCGGCCGCTTGCTCGTACCGTGACCCGTGTACGCCACGATCGCCTCGGCGAGCAACTGCGGGTCGATGCCAGCGGACATAGGAACTGAGGACCTCCTCGGTCTCTGCACTAGCCGGTCGCCCGAACGCTCCGTGCCCAAGATATGCGGCCCGTGCGGCGACCGGGCACGGCACTGCGGTGGATCCCGACGGCCTTCTCCACTTCACTCGAGAGCTGGCCGTTCACCCCCCCGCCCGGTGTGCTCAGCTGACGAATTGCTCGAGGAGCGGAGCCCCGAGCGGGTGATCGAACGACGCGATGAGGTCGGTGATCGGGGCCGAGGCTACGTAGGAGAACATGATGACGGGGTGCACCACTTCTTGGTCGACCATTGAGACCACCAACGCTCCCGTCGTGTCGTGTCGCAGACCCGCCCACCCGTGTTCCAGTTCCAGGGGGGTGTAGCCAGCGGCCGGCGCCGACCAGTCGAACGGCAGCCGGATCGTCGTCAGACCATTCGCCGCCCGGTGGTCGTAACCGAGCACCGTCACCAGGTGACGCACCGCATCGTCGACGTCGGCGGCAACGAGGACCGGGGCCGGATCGTCCGCGCGCTCGGCTCTCAACAGCTCCACTCCTCCGGCCCGCTCCCTGAAGGAGTACCTCAGCTCGCCGCCCTCGTTAGCGAGGACGAGCGTGGCTCCGTCGGCAGAGGCGGAGTATCCGAGCCTCGCAGCCCACTCGACGAACACCGTCGGCAGCGACACGGTCACGGGGTCACGCTCCGGTCGACTTTGAGCACACCGGCCGCATCGAGGGTGCTCACCGGCAGCTTGTTTCCCGCCGCGTCACGGATGAGGAGCTGCAGTCCGCCCCCTGGCTGGCCGAAAGCCGGCGCGATCTCGCTGATTTCGATGCTCCAGTTGTCTGGCAGGTACCCGGTAAGTTCGCAATTGAAGACCTGCTTCTTGAGCGAGCTCACGGGCAGGCCGCGCTGCTCGAACGTCGCGGGAACCCCGTCTGGCCGTAGTCCGAGATAGTCACCGGACGGAGGGCCGATACGGTCGAGCGAAACGCCGTAGTCGCGCACGAATGCGTCGATGTCGGTGTACTGCACTCGGGAGCCTCGCACCGCTCCGGCGTTCGGCGGATAGTTGTCCCAGTTGTTGCCCGCGAAGACGTACCGGGAGTCGTAGTCTGCCTGCGTGAGCGGCGCCCCGCTGGCATCGCGGCCATAAGGGGCCGCCGGGTCGTCGACGAGCGCGAACCCGGTGTGGCCACCGGGATTCGCCGGGTACGTGGACGTTCCGTGCGCGGACATGGGTTCACCGTAGTGCAGGTCTTTCGGCGTAAGCGGGTCGTCGGCGACTCGTTGCCACTCGCCCGGGACCCCGGATGATGCAGAGTGGACGGGATCGGTGCCCGCGGCGATGCGCTCCGCGACCGTGGCCGGGGCGGGCTCGTCCGCACCCGTCGGGCCGTCGCCCTCACCGGTCCCGCCGGAGTGACCCGAACCGTTGCCGTGGCCGAACTCGCCGGCGCCGCCGCTTGTGGAGTCGCCCGAACTCTCGGCGCCCGAGTCGCCGTCGCCGAGCCTGCCTGAGCCGCCGTGCCCGGAGACGCCGTCGCCCCCGGACCCGCCCGAGCCGCCCGTCGTAATCTCCGGGTCGCGGACGGGCGCCGTGCCCGAGGCATCCGCCCCTCCGTCGCCGGACCGGCCCGTCTCAGTGCGCACGGGTGCCTCGTCGACCACCGCGTTCGCCGCGCCGGGCCCCGTTTCGCCCCGCACACCCCCGGCCGCGATCAGCTCGGGCTCGCGAACGGGCGCCGTGACCGAGGCATCCGCCCCTCCGTCGCCCCCGCGCACGCCACCGAGGTTGTCGAACGACCCGGGCGGCAGCTCGACCCGCCCGCCCGGGAACTCGAGCACCGGCACGCCGTCGTCGACGCGGGCCGTGACGGAGTTGAGGTCGACGCCCCACCCGTCGAGGGTGTCGAGAGCGGATGCCGCGTCCGTCGCCGTGTACACCTCGATGTTCGGCGCGTCGAGCTTCGAGCCGAGGTCGAGGTTGCCGATGAGGTTGTCGAGCGATCCGAGCCCGAGTCCGCCGAGCCGCACGGTGCCGTTGAGCGCGAGCGCCGCCGGGTCGACCAGGTCGACCACGCGCGCCATTTTGGAGAGGACGGATGCCGCGGTCCCGGCCGTTTTCACGCCCGCGACCGCCGCGCCGCCGGGGATGAGGATCGTGCCCACGTTGAACACGGACTCGCCGAGCGCGGTGCCCGGGTCGTCGGCCCACTTGTCCCACGCGATGAGGGCCTTGCCCGTGTTGATCGCGGCTTCATCTGCCTGCGCCTTGAAGTCGCGCACCTCTTGCGGGAGGAATCCGCCGCCGCCGAAGGCCTCCATGCCCTGGTCGGCCAGCAGGATCGGAGCCAGCACGGGCGAGTTCATGACCCCGGAGGCCGCGAGCAGGCCAAGGTTACCCCAGGCCGCACCGTAGGCGTCGCCCGAGAACCAGTCGCCGGTGGCGGGGTTGTAGCCGAGCACGAGGGTGCCCAGGCCCTCGATCGTGCCCCAGATGCCGCCGACGACGATGCCCTCCCACAGGAAGTCCTTGACGACGAAGTTGACGGTCGCCTCGCCGCAGCCCTCGGTGCGCTCGACGGGAGCGCCCCACGGCATCTCGGTGCCCTCGGGGATCTCGCCGAGCCCGTAGCCGAGCGGGTCGTTCTCGGACTCGTACGCGCGGAGCGGCGCCCCGCCGAACAGTGCGCGGATGGCGTTGGCGCACGTGCGCTCGGCCTCCCACAGCGCGACCTGCTGAGCGTTGACCTGGCTGAGCAGCTCGTTGTTGCGGTCGACGTACTCCTGGACCTCGTGCCACTCCTTCGTGACCGTGCGGTACTGGGGGATGTCGCTCGCCGACGCATCGGTGCCGGCCGCGCCGTACGCGTTCCACGAGCCCTGATAGGTCTGCGTGTTGACGTACGCGGGGTTGAGCTCACGGACGCTGACGCCGCCGTCGATCTCGGCGCGGAAGGACTCGGCCTGAAGGCGCAGGGAGTCGAGCTCGACCTTGATCGGCCGGACGTCGGACGCGAACCGGGTGAGCGCGCCGGAGACGACCTCGAGGTTGTCACCGGCCGTCGTCGCCTGCGTCGACACCGGCTGCATGAGCCCGAGCAGCGTGCCCGACTCGGGCGCTTCGTAGACCCCGGCCATTCCCTGCCACTTGAGGTGGACGTCGGAGCCGTTGTCGCGCACCTGTCCGCCGATCGTGCGGATGGTCGCGGCGTGGGCGTCGATCGCGTCAGGATCGATGTCTTTGCCGGGGATCTGGGTGGGGTCGATGGCGGACGGCACCTACCTCACCCCCGGTGGCAGGTGCGGCGGGTAGACGGCCGCGACGGAGGCGGACTGCGCGTTCGCCGCCATCTCGAGATCGCCCGTGACGTACGCTTCGGTCGCCTTCACGACGCCGGATGCCGCGGCCCCGATGCGCGTGTTCATCGCCTCGAGGCGCGGCCCCTCCTCAAGCGTGAAGTACGACTGGATCGCCTCGGCGATCGCGGGCGACTGGCTCGCCGTGGCGGCCCCCTCCATGGCGGGAGAGAGCCCGTTGAGTGCCTCGCCGAGGGCGGTCGCGGAGGTGTTGACGTCCGTCAGCACGGCCACGACTCCCGACGGCTGGATGCTCCAGTGCGTCATCGATCAGGAAGCGGCCGGGATCAGCCGATCGACTCGACGGCCGCGCGCGCCTTGCGCAGCGCGTCCTGCGCCGACTCGTCGTTGCGCTCGAGCGAGGAGCGGAGGGTCTGGATGATGCCGCGGACCTCGGCCGCGGCGTTCTTCCAGCGCGTCTCCTTGGCGCGGTAGTCCTCGGACACGCCCTCGGCGGCGTAGTCGGCCATCGCGGCCTGCACGTCGCGATCACGCTGGTCGATCAGCGCTTCGAGCTGCGCCGCCACGCGGTTGAAGTTGTCTTGCGCGTTCTGAGAGGCCGCGATGTCGTAGTCGCGACGGTCGCCCTGGTTGGCCATGGTGTTCGTTCCTCTCGACTCAGCGGCCCGCGCCGAAGCGCGCGGCGTCGAACGACGAGCCTGCTTCGAGGCTCTGGGTCTGGTCGACCATCGCGGACTCGCCCTCGATGAACGAGCGGTTCATCCCGCCGATGCCGGCGAGGACGCCGTCGAGCGCCGCCTTCAGCTCGGCCGAGATCGCGTCGGTGCGGCCCTTGAACCGGTCGAACGCGGCGCGGACGGCACCCTGGAAGCGGCCCTCCAGCGGCTCGGCCGCCTCGAACAGCTGTCGCACGAGCACCGACAGCTCGTCGCTCGACCCGGAGGTCGCCTTGGTCAGAACGGTGAGGGTGTCAGCACCCATCGCGAACTTCATCCGTCGTCATCCCTTCCTGGCGGTTCCCGATCCCGCCGGCCTGATTCGACCCTGGACCCGAACCAGGGTAACCGATTCCCCGCTCGTTCCACGGGGCCTTGCGGAATCTTCCCGCGGCACTACGATCCGTCTCACCGGCGGCGGCGCCGGGTGGTAGGTGGGACGGTGACGGGTGCCGGCGGGGCCGAGGCATCCGTCCCCTCCGTCGCGGGGAAGCGCGCGACCTGCACCAGCGTGGGGCGTTCGCCGCGGCGGGCGAGGCGGCCGCGGCCGGCGACCATCGGCTCGGCGTACAGCTTCGGCAGGAGCTGCCCCTCGGCGCGATCGCCGGACATGATCAGGGCCGTCCCGCCCGTGTCGCGCACGCCCTGCAGCGCAACGTCGAACATCGCCCGCGACGCCCCCGCGACCGGCCGGCTCACGACCACGTTCAACCGCAGGTCGCGGGCCGACGCCAGGTAGGGCAGCAGAGGACGCAGCGGCTCGGAGCCGCCCGCGGCGAGGATGTCGAAGTCGTCCGCGATCACGAGGATGCGCGGTCCGCTCGCCGCGCGGTCGGCGGCGCGCTTCTCGAGCTCGGACGCGATCGACTCGGCGAGCAGCCGCGCCTGCCGGCCCGATGTCGCGTGTCCGCCCAGATAGTCGTCGGGGATGTCGCCGGCCAGGTCTCCGCGGGCGTCCATGAGCCCGATGACGAGCTCCTCCGGCGAGTGCCGGTCGATCGCGCCCTGGATGAGCCCGCGCAGCACCGTGGACTTGCCGCAGCGCGAGTCGCCGAGCACGAGCAGGTGCGGGTCGCGGCCGGCGAGGTCGATCGTGACCGCCGCCATGGTGTCCTGCCGCAGGCCGAAAGGGATCTCCTCGGGCTCGTCGAGCGCGTCGGGGAGCTCGGATGGCGCGAGATCCTCCGGCAGCAGCCGGATGGGCGCGGCGCCCGGGCCGCCCCATTGCGCGGCGTTCTCGCGCGCGATGCGCTCCAGCGCCTCGCCGATATCGGTGTCGTCCACCTCTTCGAGGAGCGGCAGCGCCACCTGGGCGAACAGCTTCTCGTCGGTGAGCACCCGGCCGGGTTCGTCGGCGCGGAGGGCGGACGACAGCTTGCGGGCCACCTGCGAGTCGGCGGGGTCGTTGAGCTTCAGCTCGAGGCGCGTGCCGATGAGGCCCTGCAGGTTGAGGCGCAGCTCGTTCCAGCGCGAGAGGGTCACGACGACGTGGATGCCGAAGCTGCCGCCGCGTTCGAGCAGCTGGCCGAACGCCGGCTCGAGGTCTTCGAACTCGGTCCGGAGCGCCCCGAGGCCGTCGACGAGCAGCACGACGTCGGCGCTGGGAAGCTCCGGGAGCCGGCCGTCCGCGTGCTGGCGGCGCATGTCAGCGAGCGAGTCCAGGCCGTGCTCGCGGAACACCCGCTCGCGCACGGCGAGCATCGACGTCAGCTCCTCGAGAAGACGCGACAGGCGCTCGCGGTGACCGCGGGTCGCGACACCGCCGACGTGGGGGAACGCCTCGATCCGGGTGAGGCCGCCCCCGGTGAGATCCATGCCGTACACGCTCACCTCGCGCGGCGAATGCGTGAACGCGAGCGAGGCGGCGAGGGTGCGCAGGAACGTCGACCGTCCCGACTGCGGGGCGCCGGTGATCGAGATGTGGCCGCCCGAGCGGGTGAGGTCGAGCAGCCACGGTGCCTGCCGCTGCCGGCTCGGGTCGTCCAGGAGCCCGAGGGGCGCACGCAGCCCGCCGCGCTCCTCGGTGGCCGACAGCACACCGCCGAGGGTCAGCGACGGCGGCAGCGGCGGCAGCCACACCGGGCGCGTGCGGGCCACCCCGCGCGACAGGCGCGCGGCCGCAGCCTGCACGAGCGTGCGTCCCGTCGCGGGGACCGCCGGCTCCCGCGGCACGAGGTCCTCGTCGCCTGCGGGCTCGACGAGGTCGTACGGCGGCAGCTCGACCAGGGGCGGCGCGTCGGGCCGAGCGGGGCCGGCGTCGGTCGGCACCGGTGCGGGACCGGAGACGTAGCCCGCCCGGAACCGCGTGTACACGGACGTGTCCACCTTGAGGTAGCCGTACCCGGGGATCGCGGGCAGGTGGAACGCGTCGGGGGTGTCGAGCACCACGGCCGATTCCGACTCCGAGAACGTACGCAGTCCGATGCGGTACGACAGGTAGGTGTCGAGGCCGCGAAGCCGGCCGCCTTCGATGCGCTGGCTCGACAGCAGCAGGTGCACGCCGATCGATCGCCCGATGCGGCCGATCGTGAGCAGCAGCTCGACGAAGTCCGGTTCCGCGGTGAGAAGCTCGCCGAACTCGTCGATGACGAGGAACAGGTGGGGGAGCGCGGGAAGATCCTGCTGCTCGCGCCGCAGCTGACGATAGTGACCGATGGACGCCGCGTTCCCCGCGTCCTTCAGCAGCCGCTGGCGGCGCACCACCTCACCCTGGATGCTCTCGCGGGCGCGCTGTGTGAGCTGCGGGTCGTCGGCCAGGTTGTCGATGATGCCGGCGACGTGCGGCAGACCGGCGAACGGTGCGAAGGCCGCGCCGCCCTTGTAGTCGACGAGGATCATGCTGAGGTCGTCGGGCGAATGGGTCAGCGCCAGTCCGAGGATCAGGGTGCGCAGCAGCTCGCTCTTGCCCGAGCCGGTCGCCCCGATGCAGATGCCGTGCGGACCCATGCCGAGCTGGGCCGACTCCTTCAGATCGAGCAGCACGGGAGCGCCCCGGTCGTCCACCCCGATCGGCACCCGGAGGAAGTCGCCGCCGGGTCGGGGCCGCCACGCGTCCGTCAGGTCGATCGCGTCGACGTCCGCAATGCCGAGGAGCTCGGTGACGTCGGGGGCGAGCGTGGTCTGCGCGTCCACGGCGGCCGTGCGGGTCAGCCGGAGGCCCGCGAGAGGGCGGGCCACGACTTCGAGGAGCTCCGGCGACACCGGATCGGGCGCGACGTCGTCGACGGCGTCGATTCCCGAGCCGGGGTATTCGATCACGGCCGACGCCCCGGTCACCGTCACGCGCGCCATGACCGCCGACGGCTCCTTGAGCCGGTCGTCGACGACGTGCACGACCGTGATGCCGAGGTCGGCGAGATCGAGCGCCGAGTCGAATCGGGGCAGCGGGGTCGCGGCATCCGTCCCCTCGTCGATGAAGAGGATCAGGCGACCGGGCTTCGTGCGCCGGCCGCTGCGGCGGCTCGCGGCGGCCGCGGCGATGCGGTCGCGCAGCTCATCGCCGATGAGACCGAGCAGGTCGGGGAGCGTCGGCGCCACCCGGCGGGCGGCCACCGCTCCCGGCGCCGGGACGGCGGCCGAGGCGTGGGGGAGCAGGTCGAGTCCGCGCCAGGAGTCGCGGGCCGATTCGGGCACCACCGCCGCGACGTGGACGTCGTCGGGTGAGTGGAACGCCCCGATCTGGGCCGCGATCGCCCGGCACACGCGCACGGCTTCGGCGCGCTCGCCGACGATCGAGACCTCGCCGCCGCGCTCCAGGTCGAGGACCGCAGGCATGCCCTGTGCGACCCCGGCGAGCTGCACCAGCCGCTGGGCGGCGCCCTTCATCACCGGGTCGAACGGCTGGACCGGGTTCTGCTCGGGCGGCAGCCGCACGTCGACCGCCCGCAGGTCGGCGACCCCGATCCGCACGCGGAGGAAGTCGGGATCGCCGGGCCGTCGTTCCCAGCGCCGCGCCGGGTTCGCGCCGATCTCGACCAGCGCGCCAGGCTCGGGCTGCAGCGCGAGCGTCGCGGTGCGGTGGGCGTCGGCGACGGCGCGCACCGTCGCCCGGGTCTCTTCGAGGTAGTCGAGGTAGCGCTCGCGCTGGAGGCGGCGCTGTCGGGCGGCGTTGCCGCGGGCGGTGAACGCCATGCCGACGCCGCCCACCAGCGCCACGACGAGGATGACGGCGCCGACCACCACCATGACGGGGTTGTTCCGCAGCAGCACGATCATCGTGATGGACGACAGGCTGCCGACGATCGGCAGCAGCGACTGGAGTGGGAACCCGGTGGTGCCCTCGCCGATCGGCGGGGGCGGCGCGAGCACGACCTCGGCCGGCGGCTCGACGGGCTTTGTGATGCGCGCGGGCCGGTGGACGATGCGCACGGTCACGAGGGCACCGCCTCTCCGCCCGACACGAGGGTGGCCGCCAGGCGGAGCACCGCCTGACGCGTGGCTGAGCGCCGCGGGGTTCTCCCGGCATGCAGCCCGGCATCGAACGGGATGCCGACGACCGGCCACGGGTCCCCGGCGAAAGCGCGCGCGACGCCGCCTCCGTCGCGGCCGTGGTCGACCAGCGCGAGAACCGGCCGGGGCCGCTCGGGCAGCGCGGCGATCGCGGGAGCCACGGCCCGCGCGAGTTCCGCGGGCGTGCGGCGGGCGTCGGCCACGAGACACACCACGTCGGTCAAGGCGGCGCACGCGGCGAGGTCGACCCCCGGGTGGCGCGCGCCGAAGTCGGTGATCGAGACGTCGAAGAACCGGGCGATCGGGGCGGCCTCGCCGAGCCAGGCGGCCACGGGACCGTCGGCGACCGCCGGCCGCAGGGCGCGCCAGCCCGGCCCGGTGGGGAGGCCCGCGAGCGCGTCGGCGGTCGTGCGGGCGCCGGCGCGAGTCTCGTCCGGCGCCGTCACTCCGACCCCGAGCCGGGCGCCGAGGTCGTCGGCGCCCCCGGCCGCGTCGACGGCGAGCAGCGGGTCCGCCCGCCTCCCGGCGACCGCGGTCAGCACCTCGCGCGCGAGAGTGGTCGTTCCGACGCCGGGCGCGAGCGAGACGAATCCGATCCGCCGGGCGGTGGGCAGGATGCCGCGGATCGCGGCATCCCATCCCGTCAGCGCCACTCGGCGGGCGACGCCGCTGCCGAACACGGCACCGGGCAGCTCGCGCAGGTCGAGTGCGCTCACGAGCCGCCGCCGAACATGCCCAGGAGCTCGCCGTACACGCCGAGAGTGCCCAGCAGCAGGGGAAGGAGCGACACCACGGCGAGCGTCTCGATCACGTTGCCGATGCCGCGCAGCCGCGCGCGCACGTGCGGAGCCGGCCGAGCGAGCACCGCGCCCGCGATCGCGACGGCGGCGAGCAGCGCGACCGCCGCGCCCACCCAGCCGGAGGAGCCGCCGAGGTGCGCCGCGATCGCGACCGCGGCGATCAGGGCGACGGCGGCCCACAGCGCCCAGATCTGGGCGCGGAGGGGGAAGGCGCGCGAGCGGAGCGCGGCGGTGAGCGCGAGAGCCAGGGCGAGAAGCCCGCTCCACAGCTCGTCCGCCAGCACCAGCGCGACGCCGCACGCCGCGATGACGGCCGCGAGTGAGGCGACACTCCAGGTCAGCGCGGCGTAGGCGTCGTCGATGGACGAGAGCGCGCGAGGTCGCGTGACACGCTCGCCCTCCGCGACGCGTCGGTCGAGCGCCGTCAGCCCGGCCGCCGACAGTGCGATCCACGGCAGCGGCCCCGTCGCGAATGCGGCGACCGTCCCCGCTATGGCGGCGGTGGTCGCCGCATTGAGCCCCGCCACGACGAGGGCGACGATGAGCGTTCCGGCGACCGCGCCGACCGCGCCGCCCGCCGCGGCGCCGGGGCGCCGCAGCCCCACGCCGAGGCCGAGCAGCACGACCGTCGCGCCCGTCGCGATCACGACTCCCGCAGCCAGCAGAGCCGCTTCGCCCACCCCGTAGCCCGCGCCACCGGCACCGGACAGCGCCGTCGTCGCGAGAGGCAGGGTGAGACCCGCCGCAGCGGCCGAGAGGCAGGCGGAGACGCGGTGAAGGCGCAGGAGTCCGAGTGCGGCTGCGACGACCAGCAGCACGGCGACTGCGCCGAGCAGCGCCCAGCCCGCGACGAGCGGGTCGCGCCACGGGGGGAGCCACCCGGCGAGGGCGGTCGTCGCGGCTACGCCGACCCCTCCGGCGACGGCGCGCGCTCGATCGTCCCAGCGGTCGGCTCTCGCCCCGTGGGCGTCCGCCGCGGCATCCGTGACATCGATGACGACCGGCGGTGGAGGCGCCGCGTCCAACCGCACGAGTCGCAGGACCGAGCCGTCGGCGAGGTCGAGCTGCTGCGGTGACCGCGCGATGTCGAGCTGCTCGCCGTCGGCGGCCACCAGGACCAGCGGCCGCGCGACGGTGCCCGATGTCTCTCCGAGCAGGTCGAGCAATCGGGGCAGTGCGGTTCCCAGCGGCTCGTCGCTCGCGACGACGACCTCGCTGCGACGCGTGGCGCCGGCCACGGTCAGGCGGGTGTGGATGCTCATGACACCTCCGGGAAGGTCCAGACGACCGCGGACGGCGTCGGAACGGTGGCCGCCTGCTGCTGGCCGGACAGCAGTTGGACCACGAACGACACGCCCACGCACACTGCGCAGGCGACTGCGGCGACGATCAGCGAGCCGATGAGCCGTCTCAGGTGGTCGTTGACGACGCGGCGCTCGTCGATGCGGCCGTACAGAAGGGCGGCGCCCAGCCGCATGCGCTGGAGCTTCGCCTGGTCGACGAGGACGGCATCACGCTGGTCGGGCATCACGCACCGCCTGTTCTCTCGGGGGATCCGCCGAGGCCCCGAGTGCGAAGACGTGCCGCGACGGAGGGCGCGATCGCGAGCAGCTGGGCGAGTCGGTCGGGGTCGAGCGTGCCCAGCACCTCGGACAGGCGCGCCCACCCGCCGCCCGACGCTCCGCCGAGCGACACGAGAACGCCCGGGAGCCGCGGGCTGCCGACCATCGCCGCCCCGAAGTCGGTCGCCCAGCGGCGGGGGTCGAGATCCAGCGCCCGCACCCCGGCGGGGCCCACGAGCAGCGCCAGGGGCTCGGGCGGTGGCGTCGCGATCGGCCGCCGCGTCAGGTCGGGTGCACCGATCGCCGCGAGCGAAACGCCGAGCAGAGGCATCCCGATTCCCGCCGCCTTGGCCAGCAGCGCGCGTGCCTCGGCGCCGACCGCGTCGATCCGCGCGTCGCCCGCGCCGGCGACATCGGCCCACACGTGCGTCGTCTCCTCGAGCCCTTCGCGCGTGCGGGCAAGGTGCATCGTGCCGATCAGCGGGCGCTCGCCGTGCGCCACCGCCGCCCAGCGGCTGTCGGACGGCATCCGTCGTCGCGAGTACTCGGTCAGCTGGTCGCGGTCCCACGGGGCGACCAGCGGCTCGGTGGGCCCCCACGCGTCCGGCGCGTGTCCGGCGAACGCGTCGGCGGCGGCCTCGAGCACCCCGCCGAGCCGCACCGGCCGGCTCACGCGATGGCGCGTCGACACGGTGGTGACCACCTGCAGGCGGGTGGCGACGGCTCCGCGGAGGAACGCCGGGTGCACGTCGGTCGCGCGCGGTCCGAGCACGTCCTCCGGTCGGCGGAGGCGTGCTCCGGTGGCCGCGTCGTAGCATCCGTCGTCCGAGGTGCGGATCACCCAGTGGCCCTGCAGCGCCGACAGCACCTCGGCGAGCGGCCGGGTCATCCTCGAGAACTCGCCGGAGACCACGAGGGGCCGGTCGCCGTCCGACGCGACGCGGCCGAGCAGATCGCTCATGCCCACGTTCAGCCCGACGATGTCGGCGCGCGTCTCGGTCGCCACCCATCCCGGCCCCGAGCCGTCCACCAGAGGGTGGGCCGCGGTCGCCGCAGTCATGCGGGAACTCTCACGGTGACGATCCGATCGCCGAGCTCGAGCACGGCGTCGCCGGGGATCGGCGTCCGCTGATGGGGAAGCAGCGGCTGCGGCGCGCCGTCGGTGCGGAGCACCGTGCCGTTGGTCGAGGCGAGGTCCGTGACCCACACGAGCCGGCCGTCCCATTCCAGCCGGGCGTGCGACTTCGACAGGGTGCGCGACAGATCGGCCCACTGGTACACCGTGGCGGGGGCATCCGCCGGTGCAGACGGGCTGCGGCCGAGCACCAGCGCCGTCTCGAGCGAGAAGCGCTGCCCCGAGTCGAGCTGCACGGCCGGTGCCGCACCGCGCAGCGACGTGCGGGCGGGGGGTGCGGCCTCCGCCGTGTCGGGGAACGCGAACGGCGACAGCGCCGGGGCGAACGGGTCGCGGCCACGGCGCAGGTCGCGGATCCGCAGGCGTCCGCCGAGAAGGGCCGGGAGAAGGGATGCCCCGGCCGCCGCTCCGGTCGTCGCATCGACCACGCGCGTGGCCGCCGCCACGCCGCCGAGCGACTGACCGGTGCGAGCGAGCAGCGCGATGTCCGCGCCGACGAACGCGACCGCGAGCAGCACGACGACGACGCCTGCGGCGGGGAGGCCGGTCGCGAACAGCACCGCCGCGATCGCCCCGAGCGAGACCGGGACGAGCACGTCGACCGCCAGGGCGCCCAGCGTCTGGCCGGCGCGGGCCGGGGCGGTGAGCACGAGCGGGTCGACGTCGGCGGTGCGCGTCTGATCCGGTGTCGTCATCCTGTTCCCGTTCCCCCCAGGCCCGGTCGAGTCTAGACGGAGAGCGTGTGCCGACGCGGCGCGTTGCGCGAGCGCGCCACTTCGCGGCAGGCGCTATGTCGCGCGACGCAGCGTTCGCCGGGAACTGGCACGCCGCATCCGGCTGGGGCGCTCGCCGGTCAGTCGGTCACGGTGTAGGTCGCGTAGCCGGTGTCGCCGTCGAGCACGCGGCGGTAGTCCGTCTCGATCACGCCGCGCAGCACGTCGAGATCGACCTTCTCGAGGTCTTTGAGGTAGAGGCATCCGGCCCCCGTCTCGTGGGGACCGAGCTCGGCCAGCTCCGCCGCGTGCGCGCCGGCGTCGAGGAGGTAGACGGTCGTCGCCTGCTTGCGGGGGGCGAAGGCGGCGATCGGCACGTCGCCCTCGGTGCCCGTCGGGTAGCGGTAGTGGCACGACCCGAAGCCGACGATCGTGCCCCACAGCTCCGGCTCACGGCCCGTGATGTCGCGCAGGAGCGCCACCATCGTCTCGGCGTCGCGCCGCCGCTTCTCGGGAGCGACGTTCGCGATGAACGCCGCCACGCTGCCGCCGCTCTTCTTCATCGGACGCCGCCGTCCCCGGATTTCGCCGCCGCCTTCATGGCACGTTTGTGCTCGCGCACCTTCGCCAAGGAGTCGGGCGAGACGATGTCGGCGACGCTGCGGTAGCTGCCCTCCTCGCCGCAGGGCGCGGATGCCTCACGCCACCCCTCGCCGTCGAAGCCGTACTGCTTGCCCAGGAGCGCGAGGAAGATCTTCGCCTTCTGCTCCCCGAAGCCGGGAAGTCGCCGCAGCCGGGCGAGCACCGTCGGACCGTCGGGAGAGTCCTGCGTCCAAATCGCCGCGGCCTGGCCGCCCCAGTCCTGTTCCACCGCCGCGCACAGCGCCTGCACGCGCGCAGCCATGGATCCCGGGAACCGATGCACGGCGGGCGTCGCCTTGAACAGCTCGGCGAACGCGTCGGGGTCGAAGCCCGCGATCGCCGCGGCGTCGAGGGTGCCCGCGCGCTCCGAGATCTTCAGCGGACCCGCGAAGGCGGTCTCCATCGCGACCTGCTGATCGAGGAGCATGCCGATCAGCAGCGCCAGCGGGTCGTCGGTGAGGAGCCGGTCGGCCGTCTCGTCGCCCGTGATGTGCAGCGTCATGCGCCCCATCCTGGCACTGCGTCCGCACGTCGGCGACCCCGCGTGCACCGTGCCCGCGATGGGAGGATGGGGGCCATGGATGCCGCGTCCGAACCCCTCGACGAACTCGTCTCGCACGCCCGCGCGACGCGGGTGGTGGTCGTCGGCGGCGGGATCGCCGGGCTCGTCGCGGCCTGGGAGTGCGCGAAGGTGGGCATGCCGGTGACGCTGATCGAGGCGGACGACCGGTTCGGCGGGACGATCGCGGCGGCCGACCTCGCGGGACTGCGGACCGACCTGGGCGTGACGTGCTGGTCGGCGGGATCGGCGGCGCGCGCCCTCGTGGACGAGCTGGGCCTCGCCGGCCGGGTCGTCACCCCGCGCACCGACCGCACGTGGATCGCGGGTGTCGGGCGGGGCGGCGCCGCGCCGGTGCCGCCGGAGACGGTGGTGGGCATCCCGGCCAACCCGTGGGACGAATCGGTCCGCCGGTTCATCGGGTGGTCCGGCGCCTGGCGCGCCTATCTCGACCGACTCCGCCCGCCGCTGACGATCGGCAAGGAGCGCAACCTCGACCGGCTCGTGCGGACGCGCATGGGCGCTCCGGTCGCCGACCGCATGGTCGCGCCTCTCAGCGTCGGCCGGTTCGGGATCGCGCCGGCGAAGGTCGACGTGTCGGCGGCCGCCCCGGGACTGAGCACGGCACTCACCCGAACCGGATCCCTCGGCGGCGCGGTGGCCGAGCTGCTCGTCGACCGGGGTGACCGGCCCGCGGTCGAATCGCTGGAGGGCGGCATGACGGTGCTCGTCGACGCCCTCGTGACCCGATTGGCCGATCTGGGCGCGGAGCTCCGGCCGTCGACCCGCGTGGCGTCCCTCGCTCGCGCCGACGACCGCTGGACGGCGACGGTCGAGGGTGCCGACGATCCCGACCTGCTTCCCGCCGAGATCGTGATCGTGGCCGCGGGACCGCATGAGGCGGCGCGCCTGCTGACGCCGCACGTCGGCGAGGCGGTGGCCGAGATGACGGATGCTGCGCTCCTCCGCGAGATCGTCACGCTCGTCGTCGACGCGCCCGCGCTCGACGCGGGCCCCCGGGGAGCGCAGGTGTACCCGCTCCCCGCCAGGCGCCGAGCGTCCGGGCTGGTGCACGAGACGGCGCGATGGGAGTGGCTGGCGCGCGAGGCGGGACCCGGGCGCCACGTGCTGCACGTCGCGTTCGACCGCGCTGCGGGAGATCCGGAGTCGGTCTTCTCGGACGGCGACGACCCCGCGGTGATCGCGAGGCAGGAGGCATCCGCTCTCCTCGGTGTCGCACTCGAGCCGTCGGCCGTGCGCGCGTCGCACCACGCGGTCTTCCCCCTCGCGCTGCCCGCCTCGGCCCTCGGCCACGACGACCACGCCGAGGCGGTGCGCACCGCGGTGGCCGGCGTGCCCGGCCTCGCCGCGACGGGCGCCTGGTTCGCGGGGAGCGGGCTCGGCCGGGTGGTCGCTGCGGCGCGGGACGAGGCCGAGCGCGTGCGAGCCGCCGCACTGTGGGGACCGCCCTCGTCGCCGTGAGCTCGTCGCGAGCGCGGCGGCGCCCGTCTTGTCAAGCGGATGCCGGAATCGGCATACAGGGCTAACCTGGGACAGTCATTAGCGCACCACCGAGCGTGAGGAGACCCCATGAGGGGCAAAGCAGGACTCGTCGTCGGACTCGCCATCGGCTACGTGCTCGGCACGCGGGCGGGCCGTGAGCGCTACGAGCAGATCAAGACGCAGTGGCTGAAGGTCTGGAACCTCGACCCGGTGCAGGAGCAGGTCGGCAAGGTCAAGGACTTCGCGAAGTCCAGCGCCATGGCGCTGCCCAGCACGCTGTGGGACTCGGCCGTGAAGGTCACCAAGGCCGCGACGACCCGCGGCACGCCCGGCGAGCGCCTCGACGCGGCGCTCGAGGTCGGCAAGGATCAGGCCGACGAGGTCGGCCGTGCGGCCAAGACCTCGGCCCAGGCCGCGAAGGACGCGGTCGACGATCTCGTCGACGACGCGTCCGAGACGCCGGGCCCCGGCCGCGGCGGAGCGTGACGTGAGTTCGCCGCGTGGGTTCCGCGACCGCGCCGACGACAGCCTCCTGACGCTGCTCGGCGAGGTTCCGGAACTGGTTCGCAACCTCGTCGTCGCCGAGATCGAGGCCGCCAAGAAGTGGGCGGCCCGCACCGCGAAGGACGGCGGGTGGGGCGCGCTGTGGATGTTCGCCGCCCTGTTCGTGCTGTTCTGGTCGGTGCCCGTGCTCGGCACGTTCGTCATCGCCGGGCTGTCGTCGTGGTGGCCGGTGTGGCTGTCGGCGCTCGTCGTCTTCTTCGCCATGCTCATCATCACCGCGGTGCTGGCGCTTCTCGGCGTCGTGCGGTTCCGCAAGATCGGCGAGCGCAAGAACCCGGTGCAGGCGATCGCCCAGGATGTGAAGGAGGTGCGCGATGAGCTCTGACGCGCCCGTGCCCGTCTCCCGCGACGCCGTCTCGGGCGCCGCCGTCCCGATGCCGCGTACGGCCGTGCCCCTGGGCATCTCCGACCCGGTCGAGAAGGCTCGTGCCGAGCTGAAGGCGGCCCTGGCCGCGATCGAGGTCAAGGCGAACGTCCCGCGACGCCTCGCCGTGTCGATCGACAACGGCGTGGAGAAGGCCCGCACCTTCTCGCGTCGCAACCCCGTGGCGGCGGTCGCCGCCGTCGTCGCCGGTGCAGCCGCCGTGGGTGCTGCGGTGTGGGCGTTCGTGCGCTCGTACTCCCGCTGACGTCCGTGGCCCGCCGCGCGGGCGGCGAACGCGGGGCAGGCGGCGCACGCCGGGCAGGACATACTCCCGAAACCTGGGGGTATGCTCGAACGAAGGCAGTGCAATGGTGCGAATGCTGCCGAGAGCGCGAGCCCGATTCGAATCGCGCATCGGCTGCTCGACGTCAAGGGCGGCCGACTGAGCACCATCGAGAGTCGACCCCATGAACACAGCCTCACACCCCGTGACCGTCAAGCCCCTCGCGGGTTGGCGCGTCCTGGTGCCCCGCGGCGGCCCCTGGGGCGACGGCGTGGCCGCGAGCCTGCGTCGCCAGGGCGCGACGCCGGTCATCGCGCCGCTCATAAACTTCGCGCCGACGAACGACCAGGAGACGCTGGAGCAGTCGCTCGCCGATCTCGCCGCCGGGGCGTTCGACTGGCTGACCGTCACCAGCGCCACGACGGTCGACGTGCTCTACGCCTACCGGGCGGTGGTGCCCCCGACGACGAAGATCGCCGCCGTGGGCGAGACGACCGCGGCCGCGCTCCTCGCGGTCGGCTACCGGGTCGACCTCGTCCCCGAGCAAGACAACTCGGCGGCCGGCATGGCCGAGCAGCTCATCGCGCTCGAGCCCGAGCCCCGCGACATCCTCACCCTGCGCAGCGAGATCGCCAAGCCGGTGCTCACCCGCATGCTGGCCGAGGCGGGCCATCGGGTCCGCAGCGTCGTCGCGTACCGCACCGTCGGCGTTCCGGTCACCGACCGCATCGCCGAAGACGTCCGGTCGGGTCGGATCAACGCGATCCTCGTGACGAGCGGGTCCGTCGCCGAGCAGGTTCACCTGCAATTCCCCGAGATCCCGGCGGCGACGCTGATCGCCGCGATCGGCCCGCGCACCGCGAAAGACGCGCGCCGCGCCGGCCTGCCGGTCGACGTGGTCGCCGAAGCTCAGACGGTCGACGCGCTCATCGACGCGGTCGCCCGCTTCTCGCTGCCGCACGCCGCCGACGAGTTCGCGCCCCGCACCGGCGCCGTGCCGCTGCCGCGGCGGGACTGACCGGCACACGATGACCCCGGGCCCCGACCGGTGACGCCGCCGCCGCGCATCGTCGTGCTCGCGGGCGGCGTCGGCGGATCGCGCTTCGTCCTCGGCGCACGCGAAGCCCTGCGGCGTCGCGGGGTCGATGACACCGCCGCTGCCCTCACGGTCGTGGTGAACACGGGCGACGACCTCTGGCTCTCGGGGATCCGGCTCCAGCCCGACATCGACTCGATCACCTACGCGCTCGCGGGCGTCAACGACACCGAGCGCGGGTGGGGGCGCGCCGGCGAATCCGAGCGCGTCAACGCGGAGCTCCAGGCCTGGGGCGCCGGGTGGCCCTGGTTCACCCTCGGCGACCTCGACCTCGGCACCCACCTCGCGCGCACCGGCTGGCTCCGCGAGGGTCTGACGCCCACTCAGGTGCTGGAGCGGATGTCGCGGCGCTGGCATCTGGGAGCCCGGCTGCTGCCCATGACCGACAGCGAGGTCGACACCGTCGTGACGGTGCGGGAGGGTGGCGGCATCCGCTCGATGCATTTCCAGGAGTGGTGGACGCGTCACCGTGCGACGCTCGAACCGGTGGGCTTCGAAAACCCCGGCATCGCCGAGGCGGTGCCTGCCCCCGGGGTAGGGGAAGCCATCGCCACGGCCGACGTCGTCCTGATCGCGCCGTCGAATCCCGTGGTGTCGATCGGTCCGATCCTCGCCGTGCCGGGTGTCCGCGATGCGCTGCGCGAGACGGGAGCGCCCGTGGTGGGCGTGTCGCCGATCATCGGCGGCCGGGTCGTGCGCGGCATGGCCGACGTGTGCCTCACCGCGATCGGCGTCGAGACATCGGCGTCGGCGGTCGCGGGACTGTACGGCGCCCGCGGCGACGGCGGGCTGCTCGACGCCTGGCTGCTCGCCGAGGAAGACCGCGGGCTCGCCGACGAGGTTGCGGCACGAGGCATCCGTCCGTCCGTCGTTCCGCTGTGGATGACGGATGCCGCAGCCTCGGCCGGCATCGTCGAGGCCGCGCTCGCGGCGGCTCGGCGCTGACGTGCCCGATCTGCTCTGGTACGGGTGGGCGCTGCTCGCCTTCGCGTCGATCGTGATCGGGCTGTCGAAGACCGGAATCCCTGGCGCGGGGACCGTGGCGGTCGCGATCTTCGCGGCGGTCCTCTCAGCGCGCCAGTCGACCGGCACGATCCTCCTGCTGCTGATCGTGGCCGACCTCTTCGCGGTGACGATGTATCGCAGGCACGTGAACTGGCGCGAACTGCTGCGGCTCGCGCCGGCCGTCGTCGCCGGCGTGCTCGTGGGGGTCGTGTTCCTCGCGTTCGCCGACGACACGTGGGTGAAGCGGGCGATCGGGGTGATCCTCCTCGCGGTGATCGCGATCACGCTGTTCCGCCGCCGGATGAGTGCGGGCGTCGAGGTCGACCGGCCGCACCCCGTCGCGGCCGCGGCCTACGGCTCGACGGCCGGGTTCACCACGATGGTGGCGAATGCGGCGGGCCCGGTGATGTCGATGTACTTCCTCGCGGCGAGGTTTCCGGTGAAGGAGTTCCTCGGGACGGCGGCCTGGTTCTTCGCGATCATCAACGTGTTCAAGGTGCCGTTCTCCGTCGGCCTCGGGCTCATCACTCCCGCGGGGCTGCTGATCGACCTGCTGCTGGTGCCCGCCGTCGTGGCCGGGGCGCTGCTCGGCCGCTGGATCGCCGGACGCATCGACCAGCGCGCGTTCGAACGCTTGGTGATCGGCTTCACCGTCGTGGGGGCGGTGTACCTGCTGGTCGGGTGAGGCGGGGCCGGATGCTGCCGGCCGGATGCGGTCGGGGCTGTTGTGGGGTGTGGGTTCCGCGGTCTCCGCGCCAGCGGTCGTCGGAAATACAGGAGACACGCCGCGCAGTGGCGCTCGGCCGTGCTCCGGGGGCGCGCATCTCCTTGCTTTTCCGTTCCGCTCACGGGTGGGCGCCCACAGGTCGGACGAGCCGGTGGAGGGCGACCGAGTGCTGTGCGGAGAACATATGCACGAATCTTGTTCGACCGCGCGTCCCGCAGGTCAGAAGGAATGTCGGACGCCCCTGCGACAATGGACTCATGCTCGCCCCCGACCCCGACACACTCGACCCCGACGTCGAGGAGTTGCTGTGGGCTGAGCGCATGGCGATCGCTGATTCGTGGGACGAGCCGGCGGAGCACGCCCCGGTGGCCCTCGCGGTACCGGCGGCGGAGTACCGCCATCGGTGGGATGTCGCGGCCTCCCGCCGCGAGGAGCTCCTGTTCGAGTGGGAGAACGCCGCCGAGCAGCTCGCCCGATGGCAAGGGGTGCAGGTGCGGCTGCTCGCTGAGGCGCTCGAGCTCGCGCTGGAAGACGGCACGCGGCGCGACGACGCAGCGCTCTCGGTGCGGAGCGCCGCGGCTGAGCTCGCGTGCGCGGTGGGTCTTGCCGACCGCACGGTCGAACAGCGGATGAACGATGCGCTGGTCATGCGCGACCGCTTCCCGCAGACGATGGAGGCGCTTGCGAGCGGTCGGCTCTCGTTGCCCCACGCGCGCGTAGTCGCCGATGGCGGCGCCCGCCTCGACTCAGACGACGCCCGTGCCTGGTACGAGACGGCGGTCCTCGATCGAGCGACCGGACTGACGACAGGCCGGCTGCGGGTGGTCGCTGCGTCGATCGCAGAGGAGGCGATGCCCACCTCGATCGCCGAGCGTCACGTCCAGGCAAGGGGCGCGCGCCGCGTGACGGTTCGCGACGTCGAGGACGGCATGTCCGAGCTGTGGGCGCTGCTCCCTTCTGTTCTCGCCCACGGCATCCACGATCGCCTGACGCGCATCGCGAAACCCCCGTCTGCCTCTGCCGATGAGATGGACCTGTCAGCGACGAGAGAGGGTTCCTCGTCGACGCGCATCGGTTCTGAGCAGTCCCCGAGCGACGCCCCGCACGATGTGCTCGACGACCGCACCACGGATCAGCGTCGCGCCGATGCCCTCTGCGACCTCCTGTTGACGGGCCTCCCGACGATCGCAGACATCGACCGCCACGGCGGGGAGGGGGTCGATGCGCTCAGGGCTGTCGTGCAGGTCACCGTGCCGTTCGAGTCGCTCGTCGGCGACGCCGGCCCGGCGCCGGTGCTCGCCGGGCGGTCGCCGATCGACCCCGCGACGGCTCGGCGCCTGCTCGGCGCGGCCACGCTGTGGGATCGGGTGCTCACCGATCCGGTAACGGGCGACGTCCTCGCCGTCGACCGGCGCTTTCCGACCGAGGCGCAACGCCGCCACCTCCGCGCACGTGACGAACACTGTCGCTTCCCGGGCTGTCGCATGCCGGTGTGGCGCTCCGACGTCGATCACACGGTCGACCATCAGCACGGCGGGCCGACTGCCGCCGAGAACCTCGCGCACCTGTGCCGTCGGCATCACACCCTCAAGCACCACACCGCCTGGCAGGTGAGGCAGGATCCAGGCGGCGTTCTGGAGTGGACCAGTCCGTTGGGCCGCACGTACATCGATCGCCCACCGCCTCGGACGAGATTCGTGCCAGCTCACCACCGGCCCCCTTGCGGCCGGTCCGCGGCGGGCGCGCCTTCCAGCGGATGAACGAAGCGATGGCTGAACCAGGTCGCCGGGGCGGCGGCCTAGCGGCGGCCTAGCGGCGGCGGCCTAGCGGCGGCGCGGTCGGCGCGGCCGGCGTGGGCGGCGGGGCCGGCGTGGGCGCGCCCACAACCACGTCCCCGCCACCAGCACCGTGGTCGCTGCGAGCCAGAGCCAGATGCTGGTGTCAATGCCGACGATCGAGCGCGTCCATGTCTCGCAGTAGCTGGCTTCGGCCAGCGGAGCGTCAGCGCACCACCCGCCGCCCAGGACTGGGGCGAACAGAACCGCGGCAGCGACCGCCGCCAGAAGGCACCAGAGAACGGTCCGCTTCACAGAACAGTCCGCATCACAGAACAGTCCGCATCACAGCACAGCACGCATCACAAGACAGCACGCATCACAGCACGGCCCAGATCACGCCCAGGGCGACGGGCGGTCGGGGTCGCGCCGGCTGTCGTCGGGGAAATGCGGAAGCTCCTCGCCACCCGCGCGGATGCACAGCCAACGAAGCTCCTCCGGGCTGTCGGGAACCGCCCGCCAGGTGCGCCATACCCGCTGGCCCACACGCACAACCGTCCCCGGCCCGACCTCCACGATCTCGTCGTCGAGGCCCATCTGCCCACGCCCCGCGAGGAAGACGTAGAGCTCCTCGACCCGCGCGTGAGTGTGCCAGTAACCGGCCTCTTCGCCGGGCGCGAAGGCGTTGGCCGTCATCCCGATGAACTGCATGGTCAGCTCGTGATCGACGACCCGGCGCCCCTCGCGCGACGTCTCCGGCTTGAATCCGCCGTGATGCGAGCGCCACTCGTCGAGCCCGCCGATCCTCAGAACCTGGTAGTCAGCCACCCGCTCAGGCTAGCGCGGCAGCCGCACACGGCGACCCCGCCGTCCGCTGCGCGTTCAGCCGCGCAGTCCCGCCGTCCGAGGACCCAGGCCGAGCGCCGCAGCCGCCCCGAGCTGCTCGGCGGTGTCGACGTCGCGGCGGAGGGTCGAGGCATCCGGAATCTCCAGCGCGGTGCACCCGAGCGCGACGTGCCGTGCGAGCGACCCCTCACCGAACGACGACGCCCACTCGACCCCGGCGCGGGCGGTCACCAGCGTCGAGCCGGTCCCCTCGGCGTCGGCGACGACGGCACGGTCGACGGATGCCGCGGCCCGCAGCGCGTCGGCGAGATCGGCCGGTCGCAGCGCGGGCAGGTCGCCGAGGAGTGCGGCGCGCGGCATCCGTCCTCCCGGGTCGATCGCCGCGATCCCGGTCGCGACCGCGGCGTCGAGGCCGTGCGGCTCGCCCTCGGGCACGAACCGCAGCGCCGGGATCGTCGCCGACTCGCGCGCGAGCTCGGGATCGTCCGACACGACCACGACCTGCAGCACGGCCGCGCACCGGCTGGCCGCGTCGATCGTGTCGAGCGCGATCGCCCGCGCGAGCGCCGCACGGTCGAGCCCCGGCACATCCAGCCGCGACTTGCCGCGCGACGAGCGCTTGACCGGCACCACGACCACCCACCGCCGCGACACCGACTCCTCCGTCCCGGCGGCGGCGCCCGCCGAAGAGGCACCAGCTGCCGCCTTTCGCTCCGACTCGGCGGAGTTCGCGCTGCGCCGCCGCCCGAACAGCGGCGTCACGCGCCGTACTTCGCCCGCAGCCGCGGCAGGATCTCGTCGCCGTACCGCCGCAGGAACGCCTCCTGGTCGTGCCCCGGGTCGTGGAACACGAGGTGACGGAAGCCGAGGTCGATGTACCACCCGATGCGCTCGACGTGCTCGTCCGGGTCGTCCGACACGATGAACCGCGAAGCGGCGCGCTCGATCGGCAGCTGCTCGCCCAGGCGCTGCATCTCGATGGGGTCGTCGACGCCCATCTTCTCCTCGGGCGACAGCGCCAGCGGCGCCCAGAACCGGGTCTTCTCCTTCGCCGCCTCAATGGTGTCGTCCAGCGAGACCTTGATCTCCATCAGCGTGTCGATCGCGTCGGGGGCGCGCCCCGCCTTCTCGAGACCCTCGTGCAGCGCCGGGAGCAGCGTGTCGGTGTACAGCTCGCGCTTCTTGCCGCTGGTGGTGATGAAGCCGTCGGCGATCCGTCCCGCCAGGCGGGTCGCCGCGGGGCCGGCCGCGCCGATGTAGATCGGCACCGGCTGGTCGAGCTTGTCGTAGATCGTGATGTTCTTTGCGTGGTAGTACGTGCCGTCGAAGTTCACCCGGTCTTCCGACCACAGGCGCCGGATCAGGCCGATCGCCTCCTTCAGCCGCTGGAAGCGCTCCGGCGGGTCGGGCCACGCGATGCCCAGGTTCGCCTCGTTGAGCGCCTCGCCGGTGCCGACGCCGAGGATCACCCGCCCCGGATACAGCACGCCGAGGGTTGCGAAGTCCTGCGCCACCACCGTCGGGTTGTACCGGAAGGTCGGCGTCAGCACCGAGGTGCCGATCAGCACCCGCGACGTGCGCGCGCCCAGCGCCCCGAGCCACGGAACGGATGCCGGGGCATGCCCGCCCTCGTGCAGCCAGGGTTGCAGGTGGTCCGAGATGAACACCGAGTCGAAGCCCACCTCTTCGGCGAGCACGGCGTAGTCGAGCAGCTCCGTCGGGCCGAACTGCTCCGCCGACGCCTTGTATCCGAACCGCAGGGGGATCATGCCAGTCTCCTCTCGAGGGGGGCGGGAAGCGCCTCGAACTCCGAGCCGTCGGCCCGGGCGAGGCGCGCACGGAACGCGTCGACGGTGTCCGGCCACAGCAGCGTCAACCGCCCCGACCGTTCGTCGACGTACCAGTTTCTGCAGCCGCCGGTGAGCCAGGGGGTGGATGCCGCGGCCGCCGCGATCTCGTCGGTGTACGCGGCCTCGGCGGCGGCCGACACCCGCAGGACGCCGCCGCGCTCGGCGCGGTCGGCGAGGGCGCGCGCCACGTACCCCGCCTGCTCCTCGATCATGAGGACCGACGAGGAGTGGCCGAGCGACGCGTTGGGCCCGTTCAGCACGAACAGGTTCGGGAACCCCGCCACCACCGTCGACGCGAACGACGTCATGCCGAGCGCCCAGTGCCGCGACAGCGTCTGCCCCTGCTCCCCGCGCACGAGCTCGGCGTACGGCTGCTGCGTCGAGGCGAAGCCTGTGGCGAGGACGATCGCGTCCACCTCGTGGCGGCTTCCGTCCGCGGCGATCGCGGTCGGCCCGTCGACCGCGGTGAGCGCGGCGGGCACGAGTGTCACGGCGTCGGACGCCACGGCCGGGTAGAAGTCGTCCGACAGCAGCACGCGCTTGCAGCCGAACGCGTAGTCCGGGGTGAGCGCGGCGCGGAGGGCGGGGTCGGGCACCGACGAGGCCAGGTGCGCCAGGGCGAGGCCTCGCGCCGAGGCGGCGGCCGCGGCATCCCCCGATCGCGACGCGAAGCGATCCTCGCCCTCGGCGTACAGGCCCGCGCGGAGGGCGGCGAGCGTCTGCGGGTCGCGCGCGAATCGGTCGCGGTCGGCCTCGCTGTAGGCGCCGCCGCCGCGCGGAACGATCCAGGCCGGGGTGCGCTGGAACAGGGTCACGTGGGCCGCCGTCTCGGCGAGGCGGGGAAGCAGCTGCACGGCGCTCGCGCCGCTCCCGACGAGCGCCACGCGCTTTCCGGCGAGGTCGGCCGTGTGGTCCCAGCGGGCCGAGTGGAACAGCGGCCCGCCGAACGTGCCGAGACCGACGATGTCGGGGATCGACGGCTCGGTCAGGCGCCCGCACGCGAGCACGAGCGCGTCGGCGAGCACCGTCCCGCTGGACGTGCCGACACGCCAGGCCTCGTGCTCGGCATCCCAGTCCGCCGACTGCATCCCGGTGCCGAGGCGCACCTTCGGCCACAGGGCCTCGGAGGTGACGACGCTTTCGAGATAGGCGCGTATCTCGGCCCCCGGCGCGAAGGTCTGCGACCAGAACGGGTTCGGATGGGTGGCGAAGCCGTACAGGTGCGCGGGCACGTCGCACGCGACGCCGGGATACGTGTTGTCGCGCCACGTGCCGCCGATCGACGGCGCTCGTTCGAGCAGCATGAAGTCGCCGCGACCCGCCCGCTGCAGCGCGATCGCCATGCCGATCCCCGCGAACCCGGCGCCGACGATCGCGACCTCGACCCGCGTCGTCGACGGGATCACGTCGCGTCCTCGGGGGTCGCGCGAGAAGCGGGTGCGGCCGGGGATGTCCGGAGCGTGCGGTAGTCGGTCGTGCGCAGGCGGAACGGCCGGAACATCCGCGCGGCGAGGGCCGCGGCATCCGCCACCGGCAGTTCGAGGCCGTGCTCGATTCCGGCTTCGGGCTTCACGCGGCCGTCGAGCAGGGTGCCGCCGAGGTCGTCGCCGCCCGATCGCAGGAGAACAGCGGATGCCTCGAGCCCGACGCGCGTCCACGGGATCTGCACGTGCGGGATGCTGCCCGACAGGGCGAGCCGTGACACGGCCACCATCGCGCGGTGCTCGTCGAGGGGTGCCCGGCCCGGCACGAGCGGGACGCCGCCGGACGGCCCGGGGAGGGGGATCGGTACGAACTCGGTGAACCCGCGGGTCTGGTCCTGGATGTCGCGCAGGGCCCGCAGGTGGGCGATCCGCTCGGCCGCCGTCTCGACGTGCCCGTAGAACAGCACCGACGTGGAGCGGAAGCCGGCGCGGTGCGCGGCCGTCATCGCCTCGACCCAGAGGTCGATCTCGAGGTCGCCGGGCGCGACCAGTCGCCGCACGCGCTCGCTGAGGATCTTCACGCCGGTGCCGGGGACGGTGTCGACGCCGGCCTCGCGCATCGCCGCGAGCGCGCCGTCGAGTCCGAGCCCGCCGCGGTCGGCGAGGTCGCGCACGTCCTGCGGCCGGAACGCGTGCAGGTGCAGTTCGGGGGTCGCCGCCTTCACAGCGCGCGCGATGTCGAGGTACCCGCCCGGCTCGAGCGCGGCCGGGAGCAGCCCCTGCACGCAGAGCTCGGTCGCGCCGAGCCCGGCCGCGTCCGCGGCGATCTCCGCCACGTCGTCGAGCGTGAACGTCGCCGGATCGTCGTCCGGCGTCGCCCGCAGGCCGGACGAGGTCAGGTTGCGGTTCACGACGAGGGTGACCGCCTCGCCCACCGTGTACCGGCGCACGTCGTCGGCGGTGGCGGCGAGGTGGTCGAGGTCGGCTCCCGTCGCCTCGAGCAGCGTCACCCACTCGGCGTCGTCGAGCGCGAGCGGATCCGACGCGGCCTTCTCGGCCAGGTGCCGGACGCCGGTCGGTGAAACGGCGGGGACGAACCGGGCTCCGGACGGTCCGGAGGAGCCGTCAGAGGCAGTTCCTCCCGCCGCCTTGACCGCAGGCCGCCGAGAATCGAGGAGATCCGTGGTTCCGGCCGTGCGGGCGAGGCCCGACTCGGGGTCGGCGAGCGCCGCGACGGGTGCGTGCATCGCCGGGTCGAGCCAGGTCCGGGGATCGCGGACGTACTCGGGGTGGGCGGTGAGGCGCTCGCGCAGCTCGAACCCGAGCTCGGCGGTCCGCGCCGCCAGGTCGTCGAGGTGCGGCCAGGGCCGCTCCGGGTTGACGTGGTCGGCGGTGAGCGGCGACACCCCGCCCCAGTCGTCGACGCCGGCACGCACGAGCAGCTCGAGCTCGGCCGGGTCGGAGAGGTTCGGCGGCACCTGGATCCGCATGCGCGCGCCCATCACCAGCCGCGCGACGGCGACCGCGGTCACGTAGTCGAGCAGTTCGGCGTCGGGCGCGCCCTGCATCGCGGTGCGCGGCTTCGCGCGGAAGTTCTGCACGATCACCTCCTGCACGTGCCCGATCCGCTCGCCCTGCTCGGTGTCGATCGCGTGGCTCTCGTTCAGGTCGCGCAGCGCGATCAGCGATTCGGCGCGGTCGTGCAGCGTCTCGCCGATCCCCACCAGGATCCCGGTGGTGAAGGGGATCCGCTCGCGCCCGGCGTCGTCGATCACTCCGAGACGCAGCGCCGGGTCTTTGTCGGGCGAGCCGAAGTGCACCTGACCCGGCTCCTCGAACAGCCGCCGCGAGGTCGTCTCGAGCATCATGCCCATCGACGGTGCGGTGGGGCGCAGCATCCGGAGCTCTTCAGCGCTCATGACGCCCGGGTTCAGGTGCGCGAGCATGCCGGTCTCGGCGGTGACCAGCCGCGCGATGTGGCCGACGTACTCGAGCGTCGACGCGAACCCGTGCTCATCGAGCCAGGCGCGCGCCTCGGGCCAGCGGTCCTCGGGGCGGTCGCCGAGCGTGAGCAGCACTTCCTTGCAGCCCAGGGCGCGACCCTGCCGCACGACGGCGAGCACCTGGTCGGGCGACATGAACGCGGGCTTGTGCTTCTTGAGCAGCTGGCCGGGGGTGTCGACGAACACGCAGTAGTGGCAGCGGTCGCGGCACAGGGTGGTCAGCGGGACGAAGACCTTGCGCGAGTAGGTGATGACGCCGGGGCGACCGGATGCCGCGAGCCCCGCATCCCGCAGGGACGACGCGATCTGGAGCAGACGCTCGAGATCGTCGCCGGTGGCCGCGAGGAGCGCGACGGCGTCGACGATCCCGAGGCGCTCGCCGGCGGCGGCGCGGTCGAGGGCCCGGGCGGTGTCCGGCGGCGAGACGACGGAGGATGCCACGGAGGTCACCGGTCAAGTCTTGCACCGTGCGGCACCGTGCGGCGCCGTGCCGGGCCGCCGATCGTTGCTGTCCCGTAAGCAAATCGTCCCGCGCGCGCCCGTGGGCGCTGGCAGACTAGTCGCATGGTGACCCTGCTGCTCGATTCGACGCGGCTCGAGGTCGTGCTGTCGGGCGCCGAGCGGGTGCTGGCATTCCGCAAGGGGAATGTCGAAATCGAGCGCTCCGCGATCAGCAAGGTGCAGCTCACCGACGACGCGTGGACGTGGCTGCGCGGCGTGCCGAGCCCCGGCACGCACGTGCGCGGCGTGATCGCGATGGGAACGTGGCGGTCGGCGGGCGGCGACGACTTCGCGATCGTGCGCCGCCGACGGCCGAGCGTCGTGATCGACCTGGACGGTCATCCCGAGTTCGAGCGGATCATCCTCACGACCCGGCACGGCCTCGCGCTCGTGCAGGCGCTCCGCGTCGAGGGCGCCGACGAGCCGGCCGACGTCGTCGAGATCGCGGCAGAGACCGGGACGACGCCTGTACAGCCCGCGGCCCCGGTGCGCAAGCCGCGCACCCGCAAGGCGCCGACCGCGGCGCCGGTGGTCTAGGGGGTCCTTCAGCCGTCGGCGCGCACGCCGACCTCGGCCAGCCAGGAGGCGATGACCTCGCGCTGCGCGGCGTCGCACACGCGGCCGTAACCGAGATCGTTCTCCCAGTACTCGTACGAGTTGATCCACACCTGGCGGTGCAGGCTCCACGCGTTCAGCTCGCGCAGCGCGTAGCAGTCGGCCATGAACTCCCAGTCGTCGTCGAACGACGACTCGACGGCGGCGGTCGCCACGGGGTTCGTGTACTGCAGCACGTGCGCGAACTCGTGGAGGGTCACGTAGTGGCGGGCCCAGTCGTCCATCGACGGGTGGAACATGTCCGCCTGGTCGAAGTGGACGACGTACGGGTCGTCGGAGGTGACGCAGCCGACCACGTCCCTCTCGCAGAGCGCGTCGACGTCGTCGAACGTCAGGCGCGCGTACCCGCGACTCACCTGATCGAGCACGCTCTCCATGAGGGTTCCCGAGGCGTTGGTGGCGGCCTCGGCCTCTGCGGCCGTGCGGAGCTCCGCGATGTCGGCCGACAGTGCCCGCAGGCGCTCGGCCCTCGCCGTGCCCGACCCGGCGGTGCGGCGCTTCTCCCACGCCGTCTCGCTCAGGGCCTGCACCTCATCGGCCGGGACGATGTCCGCCATCGGCACACCCTGCACCGAGGCGACCGTCTCTCGGTACTCGTCCATCGCGGCGGAGAACGCGTCACGCTCGTCGACGAGGTCGTTGAGATCCGAGATCTCGTCCTCCTGCTGCTCGATCCGCTCGGTCTGGCGCTCGATGACGTCCTGCAGCTGGATCACCGTCACCACGAGCCAGGCGAGCGCAGCGATCACGACCGCGCCGATGAGCGCGAGCACCACGATGAGCAGGGGCGAGCGCCGGCGCCGGCTGCGCGCCGGGGGCTCGGCGGCCGGAGCCGGGCCGGTCGGAAGGGGGTCAGCTGACGTCACGACGCCAGCTCAGCAGGTGACCGAGGACGACCAGCACGATCGCGTACCCCAGCAGCACGGCGCCACCGGCCCACCACTCGAGGCCGCCCGTGGGCTCGGTCCCGGCGCCCATGGTCAGCACGCTCGCACCCACGAGGGCGTCGCTGGCGGCGCCGGGCAGGTACTGCGTGACCTCGGAGAGGCCGTCGACGAACGAGGCCGCCGTGCGTCCGACCGGCTCCAGGAACTGGGTGAACACCAGCACGCCGACGATCGCGCCGACCTGGTTGCGCACCAGCGCCCCCACGCCGATGCCGATCAGCACCCAGAGGACGTAGGCGAGCAGCATCCGTCCGATCTGGGCCCACGTGTCGGCCGTGGTCAGCTCGGTCTCGAGGCCGTACCCCGACAGCAGGCCGGCGGCGGGACCCACCGATGCGGCGATGCCCACGACGCCGTAGATCACGCCGAGCAGTACGCCGACGAGCAGCTTCGCCCACAGCACCAGCCCGCGCCTCGGAGTGGCGAGGAACGTCGGGGTGAGCGTCTTGTGACGGAACTCCGCCGTCACCATGAGGGTGCCGATGAGCAGCGGGAACACGTACCCCACGGAGGTCGCCACGCTGTAAAGGGTCTCTGCGAGGCCCTCTTCGGGAAGCTCGGGCGCGTTGCCGGGGAGCGTGCCGGTCGCCGACGCCGCGAACACGAACGCGAGCACGGCGGCGGTGAACCCGACGTAGACGGCGAGCACGATCGCCAGCACCCACCACATCGCCGTGCTGAACTGCTTCGTGGTCTCGGAGCGGGTCGCAGCGGTGAGGCTCATCGCGTCTCACCCCCTTCGTCGTCGCGGTCGGCATGGTCGTCGTCGGAGTGCGCCGCTTGATCGTCGTCCCGGGGTTCGCGATCGTCGGTGTGGTCGGACGGGACGTCGTCGGGTGCCCGGTTCGCGGCGTCGTCGAACGCCGCGAAGAACCGGTCGGCGTCGAGGTCGGCGTCCGTCTTGACGTACGGGTCCCAGGGGCGGTCGTCGACGGGATCGGATGCCTCGCCCCCGGCGGAATCGTCACCGCTCGCGGACTGCTCGGTCGAGGCCTGCGCCTGCTGCTCGGCGGTGACGATGTCGATGACCCCCGTGCTCGCGACCGCGAAGGCGGGATGCTCCGGCTCGGGAGTCGGCTCTTCGTCGTCGACCGTGACGATGTCGATCACGCCCGTGCTGGCCACGGCGAAGCCCGAGTGCCGCGACGCGGGGGCGGGCCGGTCCTCCGCCCCCTCGGCTCCCTCGGCCCAGTCGGCTCCCGCGGCGGCGCCCATCGCGGCAGCGGGAGCGGCGCCGGAGCTCTCGGCGTCGAGTTCCGCAGCCACGGACGAGACCGCGTCGGCATCGGCGACCGGTGCGCGATCGGAGTCGGATGTGTCGTCCGAGCCGGGCTGGGAGTCGGGGGTGTCGTCCGAACCGGGCAGGGAGGCGGGCTGGGAGTCGGGGGTGTCATCGGAACCGGGCAGCGTCTCGGCTGCGGCATCCGTCCCGCCCACGGGCAGCGCGGGGATGGTGTCGCCGGCCGTCGCGCTCGTGTGCACGCGCGTGCCGTTCACCAGATCGAGGAAGACCTCCTCGAGCGCGGGGCCGCGCTTCTGCAGCACCGTCAGGGCGACTCCGGCGGCGGCCGCGGCACGACCCACCGATGCGGTGTCGATGCCGCGCACGGTGAGACCCGACCGCAGCACCTCGAACGGGATGCCGTCGGCGGCCAGGGCATCGGCGAGCGCCTTGCGGTCGGTGGAGTCGACGACGGTCGCCTGCTCGGCCGGGTCGGACAGCTCGTCGAGGCCGCCCTGGAACACCAGGCGGCCCTGCGAGATGATCAGCAGCGAATCGACGGTCTGCTGCACCTCGGCGAGCAGATGAGACGACACGAACACCGTGCGCCCCTCGCGCGCGAGCTGGCGGAGGAAGCCGCGGATCCACCGGATCCCCTCGGGGTCGAGACCGTTGGTCGGCTCGTCGAGCACCAGCACGCCCGGGTCGCCGAGCAGCGCGTACGCGAGGCCGAGGCGCTGCCGCATGCCGAGCGAGTATCCGCCGACCTTGCGGCCCGCGGCATCCGACAACCCCACCAGTCCGAGCACCTCGTCGACCCGCGCCCGGGGCAGCCCCGCGGCCTGCGCGTAGACGGTGAGGTGCGCTGCTCCGGAACGTCCGGGATGGAAGCTGGATGCCTCGAGCACCGCACCGACCGTCTGCAACGGCCGCGGCAGCTTGGCGTAGGAGACGCCGCCGATCGTCGCGGTGCCCGCCGTCGGGCGGACCAGGCCGAGCAGCATCCGCAGCGAGGTGGTCTTGCCGGCGCCGTTCGGGCCGAGGAATCCGGTCACCATTCCGGGCTGGACGCGTGCGGAGAGCTCTGAGACTGCGGTGACGCCGCCGAAGCGCTTGGTGACCGCGGAGAATTCCAGCACCTGTCCTTCGGGCATGCCGAACCTCTCGTCGTCGTGAGCTTTTCCCATATCTTTGCCGAAAGTTCGCCTCGGAAGTGAGCAGATGTCTCCGACGCGCCGGACGACGCCGCCTCTCCGGCCGCCGAGACAGGCGCCGAAGGTAACCTTGCCCGCGTGACAGACGACTCCGAGCCGACCGTCCTCGCCCGCACCGCCGGAGGTCTCGGCCGCCTCACCCTCAACCGCCCGCGCGCCCTCAACGCGCTCGACCTCGACATGATCCACCGCCTGCACGCGGCGCTGGATGCGTGGCAGGACGACAGCGACGTCGACCTCGTGCTGCTCGACGGCGCCGGCGAGCGCGGGCTGTGCGCCGGCGGCGACGTGCGCGGACTGGCCGAGCGGGTCTCGAGCGGCCGAGCCGCCGACACCGCGCAGTTCTTCCGCGACGAGTACGCGCTCAACGCCCGCATCGCCGAATACCCGAAGACGTTCATCGCGCTCGCCGACGGGATCACGATGGGCGGCGGCATCGGGGTCGCCGGGCACGCGGCGGTGCGGATCGTCACCGAGCGGTCCCAGCTCGCCATGCCCGAGACCCGCATCGGGTTCACCCCGGACGTGGGCGGCACGTGGCTGCTCGCGCACGCTCCCGGACGTCTCGGCGAATACCTCGGTCTCACCGGCGCGGTGATGGACGCCAGCGACGCGATCTACGCCGGCTTCGCCGACCACTTCGTGCCGTCGGAGCGCCTCGACGGACTGCGCGACGCCCTCGAGACGCGCGCCGACCCGTCCAGCCCGACCGAGCTCGTGCTGCTGTTCGACGAGACGCCGCCGCCGTCGAAGCTGGAGCGCGCGCGGGAGTGGATCGACGTCGCCTTCGCGGGCGAGACGGTGCTCGACATCGTCGAACGGCTGCGGGCACGACCCGAGGCCGAGGCATCCGCCACCGCCGACCTCCTCGGAGAGCTCGCGCCGACGGGGCTCGCCGTGACTCTCGCGTCGATCCGCCGGTCGCGCGGGCTGCCCGGGCTCCGCGCCGCGCTCGAGCAGGAGTACGGGCTCGTGATGTGGTTCGCCACCACCCAGCCCGACCTCGTCGAAGGCATTCGCGCGCAGGTGATCGATAAGGACCGGTCGCCGCGGTGGCGGCCGGCGACGCTCGCCGACCTGCCACCGGACGTCGCGGCATCCGCTCTCGGCCATCGTCCCGACATCCCGCTCTGGAGCTGACCCGGTGTTCGACAGTCCCGTCTCTGCCTCCGCGTACGAGGTGCTCGGCGTCGCCCCCGACGTCGACGACGAGGCGCTGCGCCGTGCCTACCGCCTGCGGCTGCGCCAGACCCACCCCGACACCGGCGGCGACGCCGCGGTCTTCATCCAGGTGCAGCGGGCATGGGAGCTCGTCGGCACGCCGGAGGCGCGCGCGGCGTACGACCGCGGCCACGGCTTCGGCGACGCGCCGGCGCCCGAGTGGTCCGGGTGGCGCGCCCCCGCCGCTCGCCCCGACACCCGCCCCCGGGCCCGCTCCTACGGGCACCCCGGCGGCTGGCGTCGGGAGCGCTATCTCGCGCTGATCCGCGAATGGGCGGGCCGCGGGGTCACCCTCGACGATCCGTACGATCCGGCGCTCGTACGGTCGGCGCCGCAGCACCTGCGCCGTCTGCTCGCCGACGCGCTCGCCGAAGAGGCGACGGCCCGCATCGTCGCCGACCTCGGCATGGGCTACACGGTCTGGCACGATGTGGCGCCCGCGGGCCGCGACAGCGACCCCGACGCGAAGATCGACCACATCGTCCTCGGGCCGAGCGGGGTGTACGGCATCCTGTCGGAGGACTTCGGCGGCCCGGTGGGCGTGCGCCGGGGCGAGCTCGTCGGGGACGGGGTGGTCGGCACCCCGATCGCGACGCTCGTGGCACGGATGCGCGGGCTCGCGCGGGCCGCGGGGGTGCGCTTCAGCGGCGCGATCGTCGTGCTCCCCGACGACGACGTCCTGCAGGTGATCGACGAGATCGGCAAGGTGCGCGGCACGCCGGTCGCGGTCGTGGCGCGCGGGGCGCTGTCGACCGTGCTGCGGCGGGGCATCACCGGCGGCCGGCCGATCGGCGGCAACGAGGTCTTCGACGTGCGCACCCGCCTGCAGCAGGCCGTGCGGTTCGCCTAGACGCCGGCGTCGGCTCGGGCCTCGGACACGGCCTCCGACCACACGGCGAGCTCATTACCGGCAGGGTCGGCGAAGTGGAAGCGGCGCCCGCCCGGGAATCCGTAGATCTCGTGCACGATCGTGGCACCGGATGCCTCCACCTTCGCCCGCGCCGCTTCGAGGTCTTCGACGTAGATGACGGTCAGAGGCATGGCCTGCTTGTGGGCGTCGGCGACACCATTGAACCCGGCGACGACCCCGCTGTCGTGGGTGTCGTAGTAGTCGCCGTAGTCGGTGAAGCTCCAGCCGAAGGCGGACTCGTAGAAGCGCCGCGTCGCCTCGAGCGACGCGCTGTCGCTCGCGGGGAACTCGATCAGGTCGATCCGGTTGTGCGTGGGCATGCGACCGGTCTACCAGCGGGGCCCGACACCGGGAAGCACGGAGGCCGACCGGTCCGTCAGTCGGTGATGCCGAACAGCTCCAGCGGGTGCGTCAGCCGCCACCAGGCGTCGGGACCCTCGACGTCCTCGGCCAGGCGCAGGTCGACCGTCATGTCATCGAGGGGCCCGGTCACCGTGAGATCGCCGACGACGTCGCCCTCGTCGCGGTTGTCGCCGAGAGCGTACGTGCTCGTCACCTCGCCCGCGCCGCCGTTCCACAGCACGACCGACGCGTCGTCCGAGACCTCGATGTCGACCTCTTCGCCCCAGGCCGTCTCGACGATGCCCGCCACCGTTCCCGCCGTGACCGACGGCTCGAGCTGAAGCTCCTGCTCGAGCTGGGCGTACAGTGCCCGCGAGGCGGCCAGGCGGCTCGCGTCGTCGGGCTGGCCGAGAACCGACGCGAACAGGCGCACGGGCGTCTCGCCGACGGTGATGTCCTTCGCCGACAGCAGGTTCCAGGTCGCGAGGGTGCCGGTCTTGATCCCCACCACCCCGGGGTCGGCCAGAAGGCCGTTCGTGTTCTGCACGAGGCCCGCGCCGGGCAGTTCCACCGACGGCTTCGCGACGATCTCGGCGATGACCGGGTTCGCGAGCGCCTTCTGCGCCAGCACGATGAGGGCCTCCGGCGTCGCGGAGTTGCCCGGGTCCATCCCGGTCGGCTCGACGATCGTGATCCCCGGCACGCCGTGCGTCTGCAGCCACGACATCGCAGCCCGCGCGAACACCTCGTCGGACGGGAAGAGGTTGCCGGCCAGCCGGTCGGCATAGTTGTTCGCCGACCCGATCAGCATCCCCTCGAGCATCTGGTACTGGGTGAGCGCGCCGCCCACGGGCACGTCGAGCGCGGACTCGCCGGCGTAGCGGTAGTCCCAGTACGACACCGAGTCGCCGTAGCCGAAGCGGAACTCCGGACCCTGCTCGCCCACTGCGAGGGGCATCTCATCGAGCACGACGAGCGCGGTGACCACCTTCGTGATGCTGGCGATCGCGTCCGGATCGGCCGCCGACGCCAGCGTGCCCGGCACGCCGCCGACCGAGATCGCGGCGCTTCCGGCGGCCGGCCAGGCCGGTTCGGCGGCGGCCGCCGCGACCGGCTGCACCTGGATCGCGGTGACGGTCGGGGCCACGGCGTGCAGCGGCCACGCGAGAGTCGTCGCGGCGTAGGCACCGAGAACGCCCGCGATCACCAGGGTCGGCACGATGACGCCCGCCCGCAGGGGGGAGCGGGGCGGCAGGTCGGAGAGCAGGTCGCGCTCGACGGGGACGTAGGCCGACGACGCTGCCGTGAGGTTCTCGGGCGCCGGCGGTCGCGCAGCGGTGCGCTCGTCGACCCACGCCAGCGCGCCGGTCGGCGCAGACGTCGCGGCCCCAGCGGCCGGGGCCGCGGCATCCGGAGCGGAAGCCGACCCGAGGGGCGTGGCCGTGCCCGGCACGCCCGCTTGCGTCGGGCCCGCCGCCACCGAAACCGCGGCCGGCGAGCCGGCCGCCGACATCGACGGCACGTCCTGAGGCGCGAGGGTGAGCACGCCGTCGGATGCCGCACCGCGCGGTTCGGTGACCGGGAACTCGCCCGTGTTCCCCCGGCGCGCGCGGCGCGTCGGGGCGGGGGCGTCGTCCAGGGTCACTCGCACAAGATACCGCGCACCCCGGCGTATACTCATGCGCACAACCACGGGAGTCCGGTGAGCCGGGCTGAGAGGAAGCGACCCACGCTTCGACCGTCGAACCTGATCCGGATCATGCCGGCGCAGGGAGGAGTTCACATGCACGCATCCGCGTCCGCCCCCACGTCCACGCCCACGACCGCGTCCGCACCATCGCGGAACTTCCGCTGGCGCGTCGTCGACATCGTCGTCGCCAGCGTCGTCGGCGTCGCCTCAGGCCTCATCTTCCTGTTCTGGAACATCGGCTACCTCGGTCCGAAGACCCTGCTCGAACCGCTCGCGCCCGGACTGCAGGGTCTGCTCGACGGCCCGTGGCTGTTCGCCGGGGTGCTCGGCGCGCTCATCATCCGCAAGCCGGGAGCGGCGATCTACACCGAGACGCTCGCCGCGGTCGTCTCGGCCCTCGTCGGCAACACCTGGGGCGGATTCCTCACCATCGAGGCGGGACTCGTGCAGGGACTGGGCGCCGAGCTCGTCTTCCTCCTCTTCTTCTACAAGCGGTGGAGCCTCCCCGTCGCCGTGCTCGCCGGTGCGGGGGCTGCCCTCGCCGGCGGCATCAACAACCTGCTGCTGTGGTTCGCCGGCGCAGACACCCTCTTCGTCACGATCTACCTCGCCAGCACGCTGCTGTCGGGAGCGGTCATCGCCGGCGCCGGGTCGTGGCTGATCGCGCGCGGCCTCGCGGCGACCGGGGCGCTCGACCGGTTCGCGGCGGGCCGCGAGGCCCGCGCCCGAGTCTGACCCGTGGGCTCGCCGGCGGTTCGCCCCGCCGCGGTCGAGGCGCGCGGGTGGGGCTGGCGGCACGCGTCGCGTCACGCGTGGGCGGTGCGGGATGCCACGTTCCGCATCGAGCCCGGTGAGCGCGTCCTGCTGCTCGGGGCGTCGGGATCGGGCAAGTCGACCCTGCTGCACGGCCTCGCGGGTGTGCTCGGCGGCGACGAGGAGGGCGAGGCCGAGGGGTCGCTGCTCATCGACGGCGTGCCGGCGGCGCAGGCGCGCGGCCGGGCCGGACTGGTGCTGCAGGACCCCGACTCGCAGGTGATCCTCGCCCGGGTCGGCGACGACGTCGCCTTCGGCTGCGAGAACCTGGGGGTGCCGCGCGACGAGATCTGGCCGCGCGTCTCGGCCGCGCTCGACGCCGTCGGACTCGACGTGCCGCTCGACCGGCCCACGAAGGCATTGTCGGGCGGTCAGAAGCAGCGGCTGGCGCTCGCCGGTGCGCTCGCGATGCAGCCGGGCCTCGTGCTGCTCGACGAGCCCACGGCCAACCTCGATCCCGTCGGCGTCGCCGACGTGCGGGATGCGGTCGGCAGGATGCTCGACGAGCGCGGGTCGACGATGGTGGTCGTCGAGCACAGGGTCGACGTGTGGCTGCCGATCGTGACCCGGGTGATCGTGCTGGGCGATGGCGGGGTGGTGGCCGACGGCTCGCCCGAAGCGGTGCTCGGCGCCCGCGGAGCCGAACTCGCGGCCGGCGGCGTCTGGGTGCCGGGTATCCGGCCCGCGTGGCCCGACCCGCCTCGGACCGCGGCCGGCGAGGTGCTGCTCCGGGCGGAGCGGCTCGGGGTCGCGCGGGTCAGGGGTCACACCGTCGCCCGGGGGATCGACCTGGAGGTGCGGGCGGGTGCGGCGACGGCGATCACGGGACCGAACGGCGCCGGCAAGTCGACGCTCGGCCTGACCCTCGCCGGGCTGCTGCCTCCGGCGGAGGGCGTGGTCGCGGCATCCGCTTCCCTCGCCGCCGGCGCCGGGACGTCGCCGATCCGGTGGCGGTCGCGCGAGCTGCTCTCCCGCATCGGCACCGTGTTCCAGGACCCCGAGCACCAGCTGCTCGCCCGCACCGTGCGGGACGAGCTGGAGGTTGGGCCGCGCGCCCTCGGGCTGGCGGACGCCGAGATCGGGCCGCGGGTGGAGGAACTCCTGGAGCGACTGCGCCTGGACCGGCTTGCGGCCGCCAACCCGTACACGCTGTCGGGCGGAGAGAAGCGACGGCTCACGGTCGCCGCGGCGCTGGCGACCGCCCCGCGCGTGCTCGTGCTCGACGAGCCGACGTTCGGACAGGATGCGCGCACCTGGTCGGAGCTCGTCGCGCTGCTCGCCCGGCTCCGTGACGAGGGCTCCGCGATCGTCGTCGTCACGCACGACGCGGACGTCGTCGCGGCGCTCGCAGCCCGGCGGTTCGAGCTGCGCGGAGGCGAGGCATCCGGATGACCCTCCTCGACAGCCATGCGCGCACCGGCGCCGTCGCGCGCATCAACCCGGTCGCGAAGCTCGGCGCGAGCGCGGCGGTCGCGCTGCCGCTGATCCTCACGCTCGACGTCGTGTCGGCGGCGGTGGCACTCGGGCTCGAGCTGCTGCTCTTCCCGCTGGCCGGGCTCACATGGCGCGAGTTCTGGGTGCGCACGTGGCCGGTCTGGCTGGCCGCGCCGCTGACCGGCCTGACGATCGCGCTCTACGGCGAGACGAGCGGGACGGTGTACGTCGACTGGTTCGTGGTGCGCATCAGCGAGGGGTCGCTCGAGCTCGCCCTCGCGACCACCCTGCGCGTGCTGGCGATCGCGCTGCCGTCGGTCGTGCTGTTCGTCACCGTCGACCCGACCGACCTCGCCGACGGGCTCGGCCAGGTGCTGCGGCTGCCGGCACGGTTCGTGCTCGGCGCACTCGCCGGGCTGCGCATGGTCGGGCTGTTCCTCGACGACTGGCGCGCGCTCGAGCTCGCGCGCCGGGCCCGGGGCGTGGCCGACCGGGGTCGACTGCGCCGGTTCCTCGGGATGGCGTTCGCGCTGCTCGTGCTGTCGCTGCGCCGCGGATCGAAGCTCGCCACCGCGATGGAGGCGCGGGCCTTCGGCGCGCCCGGCGAGCGCACGTGGGCGCGGGAGTCGACCTTCGGCGGACGGGAGTGGGCGCTGATCGGCGTCGGCCTCGCGGTCGCGCTGGTAGCGACCGCGGCGGCCGTGGCCGCGGGAACCTGGAACTTCATCCTCGGCCCGTCGGCGTGACCGGCCCGAGACGTCAGCCCGCGGCGACCAGGCGCTGATACGCCGGCTGCAGGGCGGGGAAGTACGCGCTCCACGGCACGGTCGCCGCATCCCGTCCCTTGTGCACGGCGACCAGCCGGTCGAGGTAGTACTCCCACCCCGGACCGATCGAGCCGACGTCCGCGGTGGGATCGAGACGCTGGCCGAACACGAGCAGCGTCGACTCGCCCTTGTCGACGAGCTCGAACCACAGGTGCCACGAACCCGTCGCGGCCGACGTGTCGCCGGCGAACCGGCGGGGCGGGTCGCACTCGAGGATCGTGTACTCCTCGGGCGGGGCATCCTCGTCCTCCGCCGTCATGAAGAAGGCGATGCGGCCCGACCGCGGGTCGCCCTCCCATCGGCCGATCCAGCGTTCGAGTCGCGCCGACTCGGTGAGCTCGCGCCACACCTCGGCCGCCGGGGCGGCGAAGACCCGGGTGAGCACCAGGTTCGGGTGGCCGTCGATGTCGGTCACGGTGCCCGTGATGTCGGTGCGTTCGGTCATGTCGCGTTCCACAGCTCCCGGTAGTACGAGAGGCGCTCGCGGTCGGGATCGACGCCGTACGCCTCGATGAGCGCGTCCTCCCATCCCGGTCCATAGTTCCACTCGGTGCTCATCGCCGCCACGGCGATGTCGGCCCAGCGGTCGGCGACTCCGAGGGTCCCGAGGTCGACGTGGGCCAGCCAGCGGCCGTCGTCGCCGATGAGGGTGTTCGGGCAGCAGGCGTCGCCGTGGCAGACGACGAGCCGGTCGACGGATGGCGGCGTGCCGAATCGCCTCGGGAGCCGGATGCCTCGCCCCGCGGCGTTCTCGATGCGCGCGGCCACTCCCCAGTCGAACGGGCAGTCCTCGACGGGGAGCGCGTCGTGCAGCGCACGCAGACCTTCGCCGACCGCGCGGACGGCGATGTCGGGCTGCGCGACCCAGCGCGGGGCGACGGCGCTTTCGCCCGGCAGAGCCCGGGTGACGAGCCACTCGTGGGTGTCGTCGTGGCCGACCTCGATCACCTGCGGCACGCGGCTGTGGCGTCTGGCCCACTCCAGCCTCGCCGCCTCCCCGGCGAGCGACGACTCGGCGTTGCGCGGTCCGTGCTTGATGTAGCGGCCGTCGTCGGTCGCGAACGTCAGCCCGCCGTAGTCGTTGCGCCAGACGGGCGCCAGCGAGGCGCCGCGCGCGAGCGCGCGCACGCGTGCGGGTGGTTCGACGAGGTCGGCGGGGATCGACATCCGTCACTCGTCCAGCACCGCGAGCAGGATCGCCGCGTGGTTGCGTTCGGGGTCGTGCGCACCGTACAGCAGGGTGGCGTGCGGATGCTTCGCGAGTTCGGCGCGCAGCGGCTGCAGCGCAGGCGCCGCGGTCAGCTCGGCACGGTACGCGTCGGCGAACTCCTCCCACGGCAGCCCGTCCTGGTGGAAGGCCCGTCGCAGCTGCGTGGAAGGGGCGACGTCCTTGGCCCACAGGTCGACCGCCGCCCGGTACTTCGTGAGGCCGCGCGGCCAGAGCCGGTCGACCAGCACCCGGAACCCGTCGCCGGGGGCAGGGTCGTCGTACACACGCTTGAGCCTGAGCGCCATGTGCCCATTAGACACCGTGGAATGTGCAGTCGGTCTAGCCTGAGTTGCGGCACCCCGCGCCGCGCTGCCCTCGGCGGCGACCGGCGCATCTGACACTGAGTCCCGCGTAAGGTGGGATGCAATCTCGCAGTTCGAAGGAGAACGCATGGATCTGACGGCTCAGACGGATGCCTCCGCCCTCGTCACCGGCGGCGCCAGCGGCCTCGGCCTCGCCACCGCCCGGCGCCTGGCCGCCGCGGGCGCGCGGGTGACGATCGTCGATCTTCCGACGTCCGCCGGAGCCGACGTCGCCGCCGAACTGGGCGGGACCTTCGCCTCGGCGGACGTCACCGACCCGGCGCAGGTCGCCGCCGCCGTCGAGGCGGCGGCCGCCGCCGGGCCGCTGCGGGTGGTCGTGAACTGCGCGGGCATCGCGCCGCCGGCGAAGGTCCTCGACCGCGAGGGAGCGCCCACGCCGCTCGACGGCTTCGAGCGCATCGTGCGCGTCAATCTCATCGGCACCTATAACGTGCTCTCGCAGGCGGCGGCGGTCATGGCCCGCACCGAGCCGACCGAGGACGGCGACCGCGGCGTGATCGTGAACACCGCGAGCGTCGCCGCGTTCGACGGGCAGATCGGCCAGCCGGCCTACGCGGCGAGCAAGGGCGGTGTGCACGCGATGACGCTTCCCGTGGCTCGCGAGCTGGCGCGGTACGGGATCCGGGTGCTGACGATCGCGCCCGGCATCATGGAGACGCCCATGCTGATGGGACTCCCGCAGGCCGCGCAGGACTCGCTCGGTCAGCAGGTGCCCTACCCGCAGCGCCTCGGACGCCCCGACGAGTACGCCCGGCTGGTGATGGCCATCGTCGACAACGGCTACCTCAACGGCGAGACGATCCGCCTCGACGGCGCCATCCGCATGGCGCCGAAGTAGCGCCACGCGATCCCGCCCCGAAAACCGACCCGACCTTCAGGAGAGACATGAGCGACTCGATCCTCGTCACGAGAGACGGCGCCCTCGCCCGGGTGACGTTCAACCGTCCCGCATCGCTCAACGCGATGGGCTTCGAGATGGGCCGGCGGTGGCGCGACGTGGCGCACGAGCTGACGTCCGACGACTCCGTCGGCGCGGTGATCCTCGATGCCGCGGGGCCGGCCTTCTGCGCCGGCGGCGACGTGCGCGAGATGGCCACGTCGGGGGCGTCGGGTGCCGACGTGACCGGCGCCGCGCAGACGATCCACGACGGCATCCGCACCTTCGTCGAATCGTCGATCCCGATCGTGGCCGCCGTGCAGGGCGCCGTGGCCGGCGGAGGACTCGGCCTGATGCTCACCGCCGATTACATCGTCGCGTCGGACCAGGCTCGTTTCGTCAGCAAGTACGCCAACATCGGGCTCACCCCCGACCTCGGTGTCTCGACCCTGCTCCCGGCCGCGATCGGGCAGCGCCGGGCGCTGCAGCTGCTGCTGCAGGACGTGACGATCGACGCCGCCACCGCCCTGGACTGGGGTCTCGTGAACGAGGTCGTCGCCGCGGATGCGGTCGCCTCGCGCGCGGCGGAGGTCGCGGCGTTCTGGCTCGGAGGCGCCACCGCGGCCTTCGGGCAGGCGAAGCGACTGGTCCGCACCGGGGCGGCCCGGTCGTTCCGCGAGAACCTCGACGATGAGGCGGCGTCGATCGGCGCCCGCTTCGACACCGACGACGCGAAGCACCGCATCGCGGCGTTCGCCGCCGCGCGACGGCCCCAGTAGGCGCGACCCCGCAGGCCGCCACCCCCGCGACGCCCCGCCCCCGACCCTCCCTCACATCCACCGGAGCAGCACAGTGACCGATTCCCCGAACTCCGCGCCGACTCTCGCCGGCAAGACGATCCTGATGTCGGGCGGCAGCCGCGGCATCGGCCTCGCCATCGCCCTCCGGGCAGCACGCGACGGTGCGAACATCGCCCTGCTCGCCAAGACCGACACCCCCCACCCGAAGCTCGAGGGCACCGTGCACTCGGCGGCCAAGCAGATCCGCGCCGCCGGAGGGCAGGCGCTGCCGATCGTGGGCGACGTTCGCAACGACGACGACGTGACGGAGGCCGTGCTCAAGACGCAGGGCGAGTTCGGGGGCATCGACATCGTCGTGAACAACGCCTCGGTGATCGACCTGTCACGCTCGCTCGATCTGCCCGCGAAGAAGTACGACCTGATGCAGGACGTCAACGTGCGCGGCACGTTCATGCTGAGCCGCGCGGCGGTGCCGATGCTGAAGGATGCCCCGAACCCCCACATCCTGTCGCTGTCGCCGCCGCTCAACCTGTCGCCGACCTGGCTCGGCGCCCACACCGGCTACACGCTCGCCAAGTACGGCATGACGATGGTGACGCTGGGACTGGCGGCCGAGTTCGGCAAGGACGGCATCGCCGCGAACACCCTGTGGCCCGCGACGACGATCGCCACGGCGGCGGTGCAGTTCGCGCTCGGCGGCGACGCGATGATGAAGGTGAGCCGCACCCCGGAGGTGTACGCGGATGCCGCGTACGAGGTGTTCGTGAAGCCCGCCGCCGAGTACACCGGCCAGACGCTGATCGTCGAGGACGTGCTCCGCGATGCGGGTGTCACCGACTTCTCGCGCTACGCCGCCGTGCCCGGGACCCCCGACTCCGCGCTCTTCCCCGACATCTTCTTGGACTGACCCGCTGGTTGAGTAGCCGCGCCAGCGGCGTATCGAAACCCCCACCGAGCAACCTCGACCCCCGACCCCCGACCCCCGACCCTCGCCCTCTCGCCCGCTCGGAACGGCGGGCGTAGGGTGACGGCATGGCGGTGCGCAGCCTGTTCCCGATCCTGCTGACGCGCGATCTGCCGCGGCTCGTACGGTTCTACGAGCATGCGCTGCACGGCCGTGTCACGTACCGGTTCGGCAGCCCCGATCAGGACGACTACGTCTCGCTCACGATCGGTGAGGCGTCGCTGGGGATCGGCCGCGACCCGGTCGCGCCGACGGCCGGCGACCGGGTGGCGCTCTGGTTCTACGTCGACGACGTCGATGCGGCGTACTCCCGCTGGGTGGCGGCGGGCGGCGACGCGGTGCAGCCGCCCGCGGAGACGCCCTGGCGTGAGCGCGTCGCCCAGGTGCGGGATCCCGACGGCCATCTCGTCAACCTCGGGGCCGAGGCATCCGTCTCCCCTGATTGATCCGGGGGAGAAAAGGCCGATGGGTCAGTGCTCTCCGCCGGTGAAGAGGAGGATGCCGCCCAGACCGATCATGAGGCCGCCGCCGGTCGCCGAGAGGCGCGCGATGCGCTTCGGCGATTTGCCGAACCAGCTGCGGGCTCCCGCGGCCGCGAGCGCCCAGATGCCGTCCGAGACCAGGGCGATCCCGAAGAAGACGAGCCCGAGCTGGATCATCTGCAACGGCACCGCGCCGGCCGACAGGTCGACGAACTGGGGGAGCACCGCGACGAAGAACGCGATCGTCTTCGGGTTGGTGATGCCGACGAGGAAGCCTTCGCCGAGCTGACGCCACGCCGACCGCGGCACCACGCTTCCGCTCGCCTCGGCGGCGGCGCGGTTGCGGTGCCGGATCGCCTGCACCCCGAGGTACACGAGGTAGCCGGCGCCCACGACCTTCACGATCGTGAACAGCACGACGGACTGCGCCACGATCCCACCGACGCCGAGCGCGACGAGCGCGATCACCGGCAGCAGGCCGAGGGCGTTGCCGAGCACGCTGAGCAGCCCGCCGATGCGGCCGAGCGCGAGGGCGCGGCCGATCGTGAAGAGCACGCTCGGTCCGGGGATGACGATCAGCACGAGGGACGCGAGGGTGAAGGCGAGGAGGTTGTCGGCAGGTACCACGAGCAAACCCTAGCGGCGCCGGGTCACGGGGCGTCGCCCAGGATGATCGTGACCGAGCGGTCGTGGTGCCACCAGAAGCCGAGCCGCTGGTCGGCGGTCATCCCGACAGGGCGCTCGTCGGCGCTCACCGACGCGAACGGCACCGAGACGAGCAGCGCGCTCTGGGCGCGGACCGCCGCCGGAACGCAGCGGCTGTGCGCGGCGTCGTCCCGCTGGATGAGGATGCAGTGCTCGCGCTGCAGTCCCGTGGACTCCACCGAGGCGCCCGCGATCCAGACGTTCCACCCGAAGTAGGTCCCCAGATCGGCGACCCACTTCACCGAGCCCGTCGAGGGGAACCCGGGCACCGGCTGGCCGGTGGGAAGGTCGATGTAGGTGCCGAACGACCCGTCCAGCGGGATGTTGAGCAGCGTGACGACATCGCGATCCCACGCGAACGAGTACGCCGCGCGCGCGTCCAGGACGGCGGGGGCGAGTCGGGCGGGGCCGTACGGCGCCGGATCGGGTGCGGCGGTCGGTCGCACCAGCCCGAGCGCTCCGATGACGACGGCGACGAGCGTCACCGACGCGGCGGAGAGGAACGCGAGGCGGCGCCGCGCGGGGGGTCTCGGGGCGCGCGCGGCCGCGGCGGGGGCGGACGCCTCGGCGGCGGGTGGTGAGGCCGGAAGGGCGGATGCCTCGGCCGGCGCGGCATCGGCGGGCGCCGGGTCGGCCTGCGCGGGATCCGACGCCGAGGGTTCGGTCGGCGCGGGCTCCGCATGCGGTATCGGCGCCGGTGCGCCTGCGCGGGCTTGCACCAGCGCGTCCTCGAGTTCGATGAGGCGGCGGAGCGCGCGCGGGTCGGCGGCGATGTCGGCTGCGCGGCCGAAGGCGCGGCGGCGCAGGTTCGCCAACTCGGCGCGGGTCGCGGCATCCCATCTGCCGCTCTCGCGGACCACGGTGTCCACACCACCACGGTACGCCCGATCCGGGCATCGTTCAGGTGCCGTCCCCTACCCTCGAAGGATGGACACTCAGCCTCCCGTGCGCGCCACGAAGCCTCGCCAGGTTCGTCCGGCGACCGAAGGCTGGACACAGCAGAAGGATGCCGAGGGCCGACCCCTCCTCCAGTTCGCCTCTCCGAAGCGCGGCAAGCCGCCCGTGCACCTCGCCGACCTCACGCCTGACGAGCGGGTGGCGAAGGTGAAGGAGCTCGGCATGCCGGGCTTCCGTGCCAAGCAGCTCGAGAAGCACTACTTCCAGCACTGGACCCACGACCCGGCCGAGATGACCGACCTGCCCGCCGCGGGGCGCGAAGAGCTGGTGCACGGCATGCTGCCGCCCCTGCTCACCGAGGTGCGACGCCTCGAGACCGACCGGGGCGACACGATCAAGTTCCTATGGAAGCTGCACGACGGCGCCCTCGTCGAGTCGGTGCTCATGCGGTATCCCGGCCGCATCACGCTGTGCGTGTCGTCGCAGGCCGGGTGCGGCATGAACTGCCCGTTCTGCGCTACCGGTCAGGCCGGCCTCACGCGCAACATGTCGGCGGCCGAGATCGTCGAGCAGGTGGTCCGTGCGAACCGGCTGATCGCCGAGGGGCAGCTGGGCGGCAAGAAGAAGGACGACCACTCCGCCGAGCGCGTGTCGAACATCGTGTTCATGGGCATGGGCGAGCCGCTCGCCAACTACTCCCGCGTGATGCAGGCCGTGCGCGTGATGACCGACAAGACGCACGGGCTCGGCATGAGCGCGCGCGGCATCACCGTCTCGACCGTCGGACTGGTGCCGGCGATCACGAAGCTCGCGAACGAAGACATCCCGGTGACCTTCGCGCTCTCGCTCCACGCGCCCGACGACCGCCTCCGCGACGAGCTCATCCCGGTCAATTCGCGGTGGAAGGTCGACGAGGCCCTCGACGCGGCCCGCGCCTACTTCGACAAGACCGGCCGGCGCGTGTCGATCGAGTACGCGCTCATCAAAGACATGAACGACCACGCCTGGCGTGCCGACCTCCTCGCCGAGAAGCTCAACGCCCGCGGCCGCGGCTGGGTGCATGTGAACCCGATCCCGCTCAACCCCACGCCCGGCTCCATCTGGACCGCCTCCGAGGTCGAGGTGCAGAACGAGTTCGTGCGCCGGCTCAACGAGGCGGGCATCCCGACGACGCTGCGCGACACACGCGGCAAGGAGATCGACGGCGCGTGCGGTCAACTGGTCGCCACCGAGGACGACCAGGCCGTCGCCGCAGCGACGCCGCTCGAGGTCTGACGGCCCGGGACGCAGCGCCTCGCCGGGGCTCAGCGGTCGGGTGACGGACGGCGGTCGGGATCCGCGCGGACGAGGATCGACGCGGATGCCGCGTGCCCGGCGGTGGAGCCGTCGTGCGGCGTCACCACGACCGTGAGCACGTCGCCGGAAGCGACGACCCCGGAGAGGTCGAGCGTCGGATCGTCCGCCCCGCGGATCGGCACGCCGTTGCGCGACCACCGGTACGTCAGCGCCACCGAGTCGCCGTCGGCGTCTGCGCCGGCCGCGGTCGCGGTGACCACGCCCGACGCGCTCGCATCGCCGTCGAGGGCGACCGTCGCCGTCGGCGCGGTGTTCGAGGGGAGCACCGTCAGCCCGAACTCGACCGCGTCGCCGCACAGCGATCCGCTGCAGACCGAGAGTTCGACGGTGTACCGCCCGGGCGTCTCGACCACGGCATCGAGCTCGGCGCGCATCTCGCCCTCGCCCGCCGGCTCGACGGCGAGGGCACCGGTGCCCCGGACGGCCGGGGCGTGCGCGGCGCCCTCGTCCTCGCCCGGAACCGCCTCGCCGCGCTCGTCGTCTCGTGCCAGCAGCCGGTAGACGCCCGTGACCTGGGCGCCGGGAGCCGCGGTGACCGACAGTGTCCGGCGGACCGGCTCCCCGGCGGTCACCGTGAGCTCGGCGGGGTGGGCGTCGCCTTCAGTCGCGTCGTCGTCCGCGCCGAACTGCGGGGCCTCGGCGGGCACCACGCCGATGCGACCCTGCGCGGTGTCGACGGCGACGTTGCCCGCGGCATCCGCCACCTGCACGATCCAGCGGTAGCCGGTGCTCGCGAGGTCGGCCGGGATGTCGGCCGCCCACGCGCCGTCGGCGTCGAGGGCGAGGTCGATCGCCTGCCAGGGCCGCTCGGTGCCGGCGGCAGGGGCCGCGGCTTCCTGGATCAGCAGGAGCGCCCGTGAGATCGACCCCGACCCGGCGTCGTCGGCGTGCACCACGACGCGGTCGGCGCTCGCAGCGGTCGAGCGGATCACCGGCGCGACGGTGTCTTCGGACGAGCCGTACAGCACCTCGAGTTCCATCGCGGGGAACAGCTCGACCCGGCCCTCGCCGCCGGCGGCGGTCTGGACGCTCGCGGGCGTCGTGACGAGGGTGCTGTGGAGTCCGCCGGGCGTGCGCTCGCGGCCGATGGCCGTGAAGGTGGACGGGAACGCGATCCCGTCCGCAGGAGCAGCATCCAGCACGGTGCCGGTCGTCGGGACGGCGACGGCGGGACGGATGCTGTCGCTCCAGGTCGACGTCAGACCGGTGATGAGGGCGCCGCGGGGCACGCCGCCGGCTCCGTCGGTCGAAGGGATCGGTGTCACCACCTGTGGCAGCAGCGGCCGGCCGGCCGCCGCGAGGGGAAGCTCGCCGTCGGCCGCGACGTAGGTCACCTGCCCGCCCGACGCGTCGGAACGGGTGATCGTGGCGAACGAGGGCGCGAGGCTCACCGGCGCGCTCGCGGGACCGGCGCCCGCTTCCGCGGGGGCGAGCTCCGGCGGGGGCCCGCTCGTGGGCTGCTTCGTCGAGTCGGCGAACGCATACATGGGGAGGCCGTAGTACACGGTCTGCAGGAGGGCCTTCTCGTCGTACCCGGTCGACATCGCCGCGCGGCCCAGGTACGCCTGCTTGGCGAACATCAGCGCGCTTCCCGCGGAGACGGGGCCATCGCTGCCCTGCACGCCGATCCCTTCCGCGTACAGGCGGAACAGCCGCTCGCTGAGCGCCGTGGTCATCGGGTCGGCCAGCCCGTATCCGCTGTGCGCGATGAGCGCGCCCGCGGGAGAGAACACGTCGGCCCAGTCGGTGGCGTCGCCGTAGACGGTGCCCGGCAGGTGAGTGCCCGCGTGGCCGCCGAGCAGGAAGACGATCGAGCCGTCGAGGGAGTCGACCGCCGCGTTCGGGTCGAAGGGGGCGTCCGCCGACGGGACGGTCGGAGGCTCGTGGTCGTCGGCCTCCCATAGCTCGGCACTGAGCCCGCCGGCTACGGCATCGTCGGCACCGGGAAGCAGGCGGCGCTCGTCACCCTGCACCCCCAGCGCGATCAGCCGGGGAGCCGGGGTGCCGGCGGAGAACAGGAGGGCCTCCACATCCGCTGTCGTCCACGGCTCGGCCAGCTCGACGTCGCCCGACCCGAGCCGCCACGCGAGCGTCTCGCTCACGACCTGCGGCAGCTCGGACCATGCACCGTGCCCGGCCGACACGGCGGAGTCGCCGTCGAGCAGCCCGTCCGCGAGCCGGAAGCGGTCCAGCTGCCCCCGGATCTGGTCGGCGCCGTCGACCAGCCGTCCCACCGCGACGGAAGGCACGTACACGTACCCGCCGACCGTCCGGTAGGCGTCGGCGAGGCCGTACGGGTCGTCGGTGAGGATCTGGTTCGCGGCGGCCGCCGACGACAGCGGCGTCGCGCACGGGTCGATCGCGTCGGCGGCGACCGTCGCGGGGCACGCGGTGCCGTCGGCCTGCTCGGCCCGGCGGAGCGCGTCGGCGTGACCCGCTTCGACGAACCGGTCCGCTCGCTGCGGAACGGGCGCGAACGGGATGACGTCGTCGCCTCCGACGATGACGATCGACGCGATGTGGTCGCGCTCCGCTCCGATCGCCCGGGTCACGTACCCGGTGATCGCCGCGGCGAGCGCCCGCCGGCCGCTCACAGAGCACGGCTGCGCGTCGAGGGCGGTGCGCGCCGCGGCGACAGCGGGGTCGCTGTCGACCGAGAGGATGGCCCCGGCGACGGCGTCTCCGCTGACCGAGCCGGAGCCGTCGAGGGCGCGGATCGCTGCGATCACCTCCTCGGCCGCGTCGAAGCCGTGGATCGCCCGGAAGCGTGACGTGTCGACGACGAAGACGGTGTTGGTGGCGTCGGTGACGGGATCGCTCGCGATGGGCGGCGGCGCGATCGGCGCGAGCGGATCGGTGAGCAGCGGGTCGACGCCGAGGGGGTCGGTGGGCGCGAGCGGCGGGGGAGCGAGCGGGTCGAGCGGGTCGATCGGGTCGATCGGGCTCAGCGGGCTGAGCGGGCTGATCGGGGAGGGTGCCGGATCGACGCCGGCGGGCGGCGCCCACGGCGCGCACCGCTGGTCCTCACGCTCGCGCTCGTACGTCGCCCGCAGAGCGTAGAGGCCGCCGCTCGTCTGCCCGTCGGCGCTGCGCACCCGCACGAGCCACGCCCCGGAACCCTCGATCTCGGACGAGGGCGCCTCGACGGCGACGGTCCCGTCCCGACCCGTCGTGCCGTGGGCGACCAGCGCGAGCCCGACCACACCCGGCTCCGGGCCGGGCCCCGCCTCGGGCAGGGGCGCGCCGGGCAGCTCGCCCGAGACCGGCACGCCGAGGGGGGTGACGGATGCCGCGGGCCCGAACACCGCCACCGCGACGCGGCCTCCCGAATCCGCGTCGCCGCCGGCGTCCGCGGTGACCATGAGGCGCTCGCCGGGCTCCGGTGGCGCGACGGCGTACCAGTCCTCGTCGTCGGCCGCGCCGACGACCGGCCGTGCCTCGGCGTCGGGCTCGACCGGGGCCGGCGAGATCGACTCGTACCGGACGATCCCCGCGGGCAGCGTCTCGGCGTCCGCCGGCGCGTCGGCCGCGGCATCCGGATCCGCATCGCGCGCCTCCGGGGCGGCCACGGGGATCTCGTCGCGCGCCGTACGCGCCCCGCTCGTGAGGACGGCGCGGGAAGGGGCGGCCGACGGTTCGCGGCTCGCCGAGTAGCCGACGGTCACCGACCGCACCGTTCCGGCGGGGGTGTCGGCGAGCGGCAGGCGCACGAGCGACCCGTCGATCTGCAACGAACCGCGGTAGGAGGCATCCGTCGCACCGGCGTAGCCCGGACCCGATCCGCCGACCCTCACCGACTCGGGCTCCGTCGCGGCGGGCAGCTCGATCGCCGCCGTCGGCGCCGTGAACGAGGCCGGACCGGCCGGGCCCGGGTCGAATGTGAACTGGAAACGCACCGCCGCGGGGCAGCCGTCGGCGCAGTCCGGTGCCTCGGTCTGCTGCACGTCGACGGTGCCGGGGATGGCGCCGGGGTCGAGCAGCTGCCACGGCAGCGACGCCGGGTCGATCAGCGAGACGAGTTCCGTGTCGTCGAGCCCGGCCTCCTCGCGTGGGCTCTCGTCGAGCCTGGCCGCGCCGACGGCGACCGACGAGAGCGGCAGCGCGTCGAGAGCCGTCGCGTCGGCGATGTCGGCGAGGGTCAGGGCGCGGATCCGGCGCGCAGCCTCCGCCTCGTCGCCGCCGGTCGCGTCCGAGGCCGCCTGTTCGGCCCACGTCAGCACCTCGGCGAGCGTCACGGTGTCGGCGCTGCGGTCCGCGAAGTCGGTGCGGGCGAGCAGTTCCGTCCACCCGCCGGGGTCGTCGGCGCTGCGGACGGGCAGGTCCGCGATCGTCGCCCCGCGGAGGACCGGCGTCGCCTGATCTTCGCCCCGGGCCGGTTCGGCCGGCGGCTCGCCGAGCGCCGGGAGCAGCGTGCGCAGCGGCAGGCGGGTGAGGGGCGCGTCGCCCGACAGCAGGCGCGACACCGGCGTTTGCGCGAGCTCGGAGGCGGACTCGGCGAGGGCTGCCACAGGCACGTCGTCGGTGGCCACGCCGGTGATGCGGCCGGGCGCGGCGAGGGTCCCGAGCGTGTTCGTCACCGACAGCCCGTCGTTCGTGCGGCGGTCCACCGCCGTGACGGAGCGTTCGGCCGAGGTCATGTCGCTGGGTCCGCTGAAGATGACGGTGCGCCCCGACGCCGAGATCCCGGATGCCTCGCCCGCACCCAGTTCGGCGGTGCCGGCCCCGACCCCCGGCTCCGTGCACGCGTCCGACGGGGCGGCGTCGCGCCAGGCGGGCTCGGCCACACGCACGACCGGCTCGGCGAGCTCTGCCGCATCGCCGGGGGAGGGCTGCGTCGACGACCAGGCGACGGTCGACCCGTTGGCCGAGATCACCGGCGACTGCACCTCGCCGACACCCCGGACGACGTCGGCCGATCCGAGGCCGACCGCGAGGACGACGCCGTTCGCGTCGAGGGTCGCCGCCGCGACGACCGGCCCACCATCGCAGCCGTCGACGACCGCCGCGAAGGCGTTGCCGACCGCATCGACGGCGCCGCCGTGCGCGCGGTCGAAAAGACGGACCGAGTTCCCACCGGCGCGGTCGCTGCGGTAGACGGCCGAGGTCGCCCCCGGGTCGGCGGCGCCGCCACCCGTCCACCCCGTGAACACCACCCACGCGCCGTTGCCGCTGATGGCGGGCTGCGACATCCCGCCCGTGACCCCGGGCGGAGCGGGGAGACGTGTGAGCGCGAGGTCCCCGCGGGTGCCGTCGCCGTCGGCGTCGAGGTCGGCGACGAACACACCCGCGCCCGCGGCGCCGACGCCGGCGACGAGGTTCGTCGCCTCCGACGTGAAGACGACGTACCGGCCGTCGTCGCTGATGTCGGGCTCGGTCGACTCGCCGTCGGGCTCGACCCCGGCGTCGAGGCGGACGGTGGTCCCCCGCACCGTGTCGCGCACGTAGACGCTGGCCCGGTCGGTCGTCCCGCCGGCCGCGACGAGGTTGGTCGCACGGCTGACGAAGGCCACCATGCGGCCGTCGGCGCTGAGGGCCGGACCGTAACTCAGGCCGTCCGCCGGTTCGGCGCCGAGCGAGGCATCCGGTCGGCTCACCAGCATCGGCGAGCCCGAGAACGGGTCGCCCGACCCCGCGACCGCTTCAGCGAGATACACGTTCGCCGTGTCGTCCCGCGCGCCCCGGGCCAGGTCGCGGGCCGTCGACACGTAGGCGACCTTCTGCCCGTCCGGAGTCATCGCGGCCTGGGTCGACGCGCCGTCGTCCGTGCGCGAGACGAGGTACACACCGGCGTCCGCGGGGAAGGAGGACGGCAGGGCGGATGCCGTGGCCGGCGGCAGCGCGACGAGTCCCGTCGCGACGACGGCCGCGCCGGTGAGAGCTGCGAAGAGCGCGCGCCACCGACCGCTCGTCGTGCCGCCGAGACGACGGCGGACGAGCGTCTGCGCTGCGTCGCGAGCTTCCATGCGACCCGCCCCCAGGAACGCGCTCCGACCACCGCCCCGAAACGGGACCGTGGTGCAGTCACTATGCCACCGCGACGACCGATCCGCCATGGGGGTTGCGGAGGACCGACGGGGCGCCCCGCAACCCCCGTCCGAGGCATCCGTCCCGCCGCTAGCGTGGAGTGATGGTCAACTATCGGTATCTCGGCAACAGCGGACTCAAGATCACGGAGATCACGTACGGCAACTGGGTCACGCACGGCTCGCAGGTCGACGACACGGCGGCGATCGCCACCGTGCACGCGGCTCTCGATGCCGGCATCACCACGTTCGACACGGCCGACGTGTACGCGAACACCGCGGCCGAGACCGTGCTCGGCAAGGCGCTCGAAGGGCAGCGCCGCGAGTCGCTCGAGATCTTCACGAAGGTGTACTTCCCGACCGGCCCCCGCGGGGCCAACGACACGGGCCTCAGTCGCAAGCACATCATGGAGTCGATCAACGGCTCGCTCCAGCGCCTCGGCACCGACTACGTCGACCTCTACCAGGCGCACCGGTTCGACTACGAGACGCCGCTCGAAGAGACGTTCCAGGCGTTCGCCGACATCGTGCGGCAGGGCAAGGCGCTCTACATCGGGGTCTCGGAGTGGACCGACGAGCAGCTGCGGCACGGACACGCCCTGGCCCGCGACCTCGGCGTGCAGCTCATCTCGAACCAGCCCCAGTACTCGATGCTGTGGCGGGTCATCGAGGGACGGATCGTGCCGACCTCGAAGGAGCTCGGCATCTCGCAGGTCGTCTTCTCGCCCATGGCGCAGGGCGTGCTCAGCGGCAAGTACCTGCCCGGTCAGCCCTTGCCCGAGGGGTCGCGCGCGACCGATGAGAAGAGCGGCGCCGGCTTCATCAAGGGATTCCTGCGCGACGAGGTGCTCACCGCCGTGCAGCGGCTCAAGCCCGTCGCCGAGCAGGCCGGACTCACCCTGCCGCAGCTCGCGATCGCCTGGGTGCTGCAGAACGACAACGTCGCGTCGGCGCTGGTGGGGGCGTCCCGTCCCGAGCAGCTCGCCGACACCGTCAAGGCCTCGGGCGTGAAGCTCGACGCCGACACGATGTCGGCGATCGACGCCGCCGTCGGCGACGTGGTCGAGAGCGACCCCGAGAAGACCCACGAGTCATCGCCGAAGCGGCGCCTCACCTGAGGCGGGTCCGGGGTCTCGGATGCCGGTCCACAGTGCGGGGCTGCTGCTGTATCGGGTGACGGATGCCGCGCCCGAGGTCTTCATCGCGCACATGGGCGGTCCGTATTGGTCGTCGAAGGACGAGGGGGCGTGGTCGGTGCCGAAGGGCGAGTACGACCCCGACTCCGAGACGGCGCTCGACGCCGCGCTCCGTGAGTTCGAGGAGGAGCTCGGGGTGGCGCCGCCGCCCGAGCCGTACGCGGAGCTCGGGACGTGGTCGTACGCGTCGGGCAAGCGCATCACCGTCTTCGTCGCCGATGGGGCGGGGTTCGCGCCGGACGAGTTCGTGTTCGGCGAGTTCGAGCTCGAGTGGCCGCCGCGGTCGGGCCGCACGGCGTCGTTCCCCGAGGTCGACCGGGCCGAATGGATGCCGGTCGCCGACGCCCGCGCGAAGCTGGTGAAGGGTCAGCGGCCCGCCCTCGACGCCCTCGAGCAGCGGCTGTCGGCCGCCGGCGCCTGATCCCGGCGCCTGACCCGAGCCGGTCAGCGCCCGTTCTTCGGAGCGACCGAGACGTCGATCGGATCCTGCGCGCCGAGCGACGACCACGCGCTCTCGATGCCCTTCGCCGCGTGCTCGGACGCGCGCACGGCCCGCTCGTCGGCCCACGCGTTGAGGACGTGGCCGGAGTGTCCGCGCACGTGCTCGAGCACGACGTCCGGCAGGCCCGCGGCCCGGCGGGCGTCGCGCGCCGCGATGAGCTGCTCGAGCAGGTCGACGTTCTTCGTGGGCGCACCCGTCGAGGTCTTCCAGCCTCGGCGGCGGTGGCCGTCCATCCACTTCTCGTAGGTGTCGATCGCGTACCGCGAGTCGGCCTGCACCACGAGGTTCTCGACGTCGCGGTGATCCTCGATGGCCTTCAGCAGGCCCATGAGCTCGCCGATGTTGTTCGTGCCCACGGCGATCGACCCGGCCGCCCACTGGCCGTCCTCACCGACCCACGCCCACCCGGTCGGTCCCGGGTTCCCTTTGCAGGCTCCGTCGGTGGCCACGATGTATCGGGGGGAGGCGTCGGTCACTCGGGCAAGGCTACCCGGGTCGGGTGGGCTGACGCGGCCTCGACCCCGGCTCGCGCTCGGCCCGCCACTCGTCGGCGAGGCGCGGCATCCGCTCGGCCAGGTACCGCAGGAAGTCGGCGACGTCCCTCGCCCGGGCGACCGACACCGGAGCCCCGTCGTTGTCGTCGGCGATGGCGTCCATGTGCGCGGCGAGCCCGGCGTACAGGGGAGCGTTCGCGGTGATCATGCCGGCCCACGCGTCGTCGACGAGGTCGTAGCGGTCGCGACGGTCGCCCGGCCGCGACACCCGCTGGATGAGGCGCATCCCCACGAGATACCGCACCGCGCCCGACACCGCCGCGGCCGAGACGCCGAGGCGCTCGCCGAGCTCGGCCGCCGTGTAGCCGTCGTCGGGCGAACCCACGAGCGCCATCATGACGCGGGCCGGCATGCGGGCCATTCCCGCGGCGGCCAGCATCGCCGCCGCCTGCTCGGCCGCCTCGACGCCCGGATGATCGCTCGCCATCGTCCCCCCGCCCTCGAACCTATCCCGCCGGCGCGAGCTCGCGGCGCTGCATCAGGCCGAGCGACAGCGCGGCGCCCGCACCGGTCGCGGCGACGAGCCACCACAGTCCCGCGAGGTCGACGTCGTCGCCCTCGACGACGGGTGCGACGGCGACCGGCGAGAGGTTCGTCACCCACTCGGGGAAGCCGAACAGCGGCCCGAAGAGGCCCAGCGTCATGGCGAGCAGCACGAGCGTCCAGCCCAGGCCGATCGTGAGCCGCGGTGCGATGACGAAGATGAGCGCGGTGATCGCGAGGAACACGGATGCCGCGACCACCTGCCCGCCGCCGGTCACGAGCACGTCCCGCATGAGGTCCCAGTCGCCGTCCTGCCCCGCGATCCCCGCGGCGGCGCCGACGACGGCGGCCGCGACCACGAGCACGATCGCGAGCAGCGCGACGACGAGGTAGTCGGCGAGCCACCGCACCCGCGCGACGGGGGCGGCGAGCACGGGCTCGGCGGTGCCGTGCGCCTCCTCCTGCCGGGCGTGGCACACCACCTGCACCGCGGCGCACGCGGCGAGGATGCCGAGCATCGTGAAGAACACCGTGACGGTCGCCTGCGTGATGTCGCCGCCACCCGCGATCCGGTCGAGGATCTGCTCGACCGACGGGTTCGAGGCGCCGACCTCCGCGACGATCGAGGCCAGCGACGTCGACAGCAGCCCGGTCAGCAGGCCGCCGACCGCCCACCCGAGCACCGCGCCCCGCGTGAGGCGCCACACCAGGCCGGTCGTCGACGACAGCACGGCCGACGCGTGCTCGCGCCCGTGCCGTTCGGCGACGAAGCCCTCGCCGACGTCCCGCGCCGACGTGAGGGCGAGCGACACGACCGCGAGCGCGAGCCCCACGCCCAGGCACACGAGCGCCGGCCACCAGGCGTTCTCGTCGAACGCCCGCGTGTTCTCGCCCCACCCGAACGGCGACAGCCACGTGAGCCACGAGCTCTCCATGCGGGTGAGGTCGTCGCTCGGAGTGCCGATGGCGTTGCCGATGCCGGCGAGGACGAGAGTGCCCACCGTGATCCACACCGCCAGGCTGTTCGCGCTGCGCGCGGTGCGCATGAGCTGCGCCGCGACCAGCCCCACGCCGAGGAAGGTCACGCCCACCGCGCCGACCGCGAAGCCCGCGAGCAGCGAGCCCTCGACGGGAAGCCCGACCGCGAGGTACGCCAGCGCGACGAGCGTGCCGAGCACGGCATTCGCCGCGAGCCCCTCGACGGCGGTCGCGCCGGCGGGGAGCAGGCGGCCGGCCGGCGTCGCGCCGACGACCTCCGCGCGACCGGTCTCCTCCTCCGCGCGCGTGTGCCGGACGGCGAGGAACGTGCTCATCATGGCGGCGAGGAACGCCAGCCAGGGGAAGATCAGGAACACCATGAAGGCGCCCTCGTCGGTGCCCGACGGCAGTCCGCGGAACAGCAGGATGACCGGGTTCGCGAGGGCGGCGGCCAGCAGCGAGGTGCGGTCCTGCTCGGTGCCGTACGACTCCGAGACGCCCACGAACGAGCTGTAGGCGAGCAGCGCCGTGCCCGCCGTCCACAGCACGAGCTGCACGCGGTCGCGGCGGACCCGCTGCGCCAGCAGCGCGCGGAAGCGGCTCATCGCCGGCTGCCCTCGAGCGCGGCGAGGTCGTCGCCGTAGTGGCGCAGGAACAGCTCCTCGAGCGAGGGCGGGTTGATGCGCAGGCCGGCCACCTGGTGACCGGCAAGGTCGGGCAGCATCGCCGGGACGGCGTCGCTGTCGACGGTGAACCGCACCCGCCCCTCCTCGACCAGCAGGTCGTGGACTCCCGGGATGCCGGCCGCGGCCGAGGCATCCGTCCCCTCGAACGAGACCTCCGTGCGCGTGAGGTGCCGCAGCTCGGCCAGGGTCCCCGACTCGACGATGCGGCCGGCGCGGATGATCGACACCCGGTCGCACAGCTGCTCCACCTCCGACAGGATGTGGCTCGACAGCAGCACGGTGGCGCCGGCATCTCGCACCCGCGCGATCTCGCGCCGGAACATCACCTCCATGAGCGGGTCGAGGCCGCTGGTCGGCTCGTCGAGGATGTACAGGTCGGCGGGCACCGCGAACGCGGCGATGAGCGCGACCTTCTGCCGGTTGCCCTTCGAGTACGCGCGGCCCTTCTTGCGGGGGTCGAACTGGAACGCCTCGCACAGGCGGTCCCGCTCGGCGCGGTAGGCGGCGCTGCTGCGGGGCGTCCCGCGCAGTCTCGCCATGAGGTCGATCGCCTCGCCGCCCGACAGGTTCGGCCACACGCTGACGTCGCCGGGCACGTAGGCGATGCGCCGGTGCAGCGCGACGGCCTCGCGCCACGGGTCGGCGCCGAAGACGGATGCCTCGCCCCCGGTCGCTCTCGCGAGCCCGAGCAGCACGCGGATCGCCGTCGACTTGCCGGCGCCGTTGGGCCCGAGGAACCCGTGGATCTGCCCTTCGTCGACACGGAGGTCGAGACCGTCGAGCGCGTGGACGCGGCCGTAGAACTTGGTGAGTCCGGTGGTCTGGATGACGGTGCTCATAGCGCCGGAGCGTACGCCCGTTTCACGAATTTCTGAATCGGCCGTAACAAAATCCTCACGCCGCGTTGCTCAATGGATACGCTCGGCCGATGGGAAAGGGGCCGGATGCCGCGATCATGCGGTTTGTGTATACAATAGCCTCGCACGGTGATCGGAGGTGAGGCGATGCGAGCCAGCGACCGCGCGTACGCCACCCTCCTCGACGAGATCCAGCACGGCACACTGCCGCCGGGCGCCGTCCTCGCCGAGGTCGAGCAGGCCTCTCGCCTGGGGGTCAGCCGCACCCCGCTGCGCGAAGCGCTCAGCCGGCTCGCGTCCGACGGGCTCGTCGCACAACAGTCGCCGCGGGTGACCGTCGTGACGCCCATCGACGCCGACGACATCCGCGAGATCTTCGAGGTGCGTCGCGCGCTCGAGGAGTCCGCGGCCCGCCTCGCGGCCGAGCGGGGGGACGCCGCCGCCTTCCGCGAGCTCGCGCGCGAGTTCGCCGCCACCGACGTCGAGGCCGAGGACGGGCGCGAGGCCTACTACGCTCTCATCGGGAGGTTCGATCGACGACTCGACGAGTCCGTCGCCAACGACTACCTCACCTCCGCGCTCCGCACCGTCCGCACCCACCTCGTCAGGGTGCGACGACTCGCGCGCGACAATCCCGACCGGCTCGCGGCATCCGTCGCCGAGCACCGGCTGATCGCCTCGGCGATCTCCGCGCGGGACGCCGACCTGGCAGCGCACGCCACGCACGTGCACCTGCACAACGCGCTCACGAACATCCTCGAGTCACTGAAGTAAGGACGACCATGACCGTCACCCACCACCTGCGGGTCCACCGCAGCGACGAGAACCTCGCGCGCGAAGGCCAGCTCGCGTGGCACATCGCGCAGGTCGCCGCCGACCCGGTCGAGGTCGACCCCGACGTCGTCGACATGATCATCAACCGCGTCATCGACAACGCCGCGGTGGCCGCGGCATCCCTCACCCGTGCGCCGGTGAGCGCGGCCCGCCAGCAGGCCCTCGACCACGCCGTGTCGGTCGGCGGCTCGGGAGCCACCGTGTTCGGGTGCTCCCTCGACCGCCGCACCTCGCCCGAGTGGGCGGCCTGGGCCAACGGCGTCGCCGTGCGCGAACTCGACTACCACGACACCTTCCTCGCCGCCGACTACTCGCACCCGGGCGACAACATCCCGCCGATCCTCGCCGTCGCCCAGCACGTCGGCGCCGACGGCCGGGCCCTCGTGCGCGGTCTCGCGACCGGGTACGAGATCCAGATCGACCTCGTGCGGGCGATCTGCCTGCACAAGCACAAGATCGACCATGTCGCCCACCTCGGCCCGTCGGCGGCCGCCGGCATCGGCACGCTGCTCGGCCTCGACGTCGAGACGATCTACCAGGCCGTCGGGCAGGCGCTCCACACCACCACCGCCACGCGCCAGTCCCGCAAGGGAGAGATCTCGACCTGGAAGGCGCACGCCCCGGCCTTCGCCGGAAAGATGGCGGTCGAGGCCGTCGACCGCGCGATGCGCGGCGAGACGTCGCCCAGCCTGATCTACGAGGGCGAGGACGGCGTGATCGCGTGGCTGCTGGACGGTCCGGATGCCTCGTACGACGTGCCGCTGCCCGCCGAGGGCGAGCCGAAGCGCGGCATCCTCGACTCGTACACGAAGGAGCACTCGGCCGAGTACCAGGCGCAGGCGTGGATCGACCTCGCCCGCCGCCTGCACGGCCAGCACCCGGTGCTTCGACAGGCTCAGCAACCGGGTTCTGAGGTGAACGTCGAGTCGATCGTGCTGCACACCTCGCACCACACCCACTACGTGATCGGCTCCGGCGCGAACGACCCGCAGAAGTACGACCCGACGGCGTCGCGCGAGACCCTCGACCACTCGATCCCGTACATCTTCGCGGTCGCGCTGCAGGACGGCGGCTGGCACCACGTCGACTCGTACACGCCCGCCCGCGCCGGCAGGGAAGACACCGTCGCGCTGTGGCACAAGATCACGACCGCCGAAGACCCGGAGTGGACCCGCCGCTACCATTCCGACGACCCGAACGAGAAGGCGTTCGGCGGACGCGTGGTCATCACGCTCACCGACGGCACGGTCATCGAGGACGAGATCGCCGTCGCCGACGCGCACCCGCTCGGCGCCCGGCCGTTCGTGCGCGAGGACTACGTGCGCAAGTTCCGCCTGCTCGCCGAGCCGGTGCTGTCGGCCGATGAGATCGAGCGCTTCCTCGCCCTCGCCGAGCGGCTGCCCGAGCTGACGCCCGAAGAAGTGCAGCAGCTGACCGTCGTCGCCGAGTTCGGCGTGCTGGCCTCGGCGCCCGCGCCCAAGGGGCTGTTCTGATGCTGTACTCCACCGTGCCGGCGCACGAGAAGCGCCGCCTCTTCCGGGAGCGGCTCGCTAGCGGCGAGCTGCTGCGCTTCCCCGGCGCGTTCAGCCCGCTGTCGGCCCGGCTCATCGAGCGGAAGGGCTTCGAGGGCGTCTACATCTCGGGCGCCGTGCTGTCGGCCGACCTCGGCCTGCCCGACATCGGCCTCACGACCCTCACCGAGGTCGCCGGGCGCGGCCAGCAGATCGCGCGCATGACCGACCTGCCGGCGATCATCGACGCCGACACCGGCTTCGGCGAGCCGATGAACGTCGCCCGAACGATCCAGACCCTCGAAGAGGCCGGCCTCGCCGGCACGCACATCGAGGACCAGGTCAACCCGAAGCGGTGCGGCCACCTCGACGGCAAGGCCGTCGTCGACGAGGACACCGCGATCAAGCGCATCCGCGCCGCCGCCGACGCGCGGCGCGACCCGAACTTCCTCATCATGGCGCGCACCGACATCCGGGCCGTCGAGGGACTGGATGCCGCGATCGACCGGGCGAAGGCGCTGGTGGATGCCGGAGCCGACGCGATCTTCCCCGAAGCCATGCGCACCCTTGAGGAGTTCGCCGCTGTACGCGCCGCCGTCGACGTGCCGATCCTCGCCAACATGACCGAGTTCGGGAAGTCCGACCTCTTCTCCGTCGACCAGCTGCAGGGCGTCGGCGTCAACATCGTGATCTGGCCCGTCTCGCTGCTGCGGATCGCGATGGGCGCGGCATCCCGAGCGCTCGACACCCTGAACGAGGAAGGCCACCTCACCTCGAGACTGGGGGAGATGCAGCACCGCGCCGACCTCTACGATCTGATCGACTACGAGCAGTACAACCACTTCGACCAGGATGTCTTCACCTTCACGCTCGACGCACCCGGCCGCTGACCATGTCCCGCATTTTCGGTTCCATGTCCCCATCTGCGTCGCGTGAGCATGGCTTGAGCGACAGATCGTGGGACATGCTTCACCTCGAAGGAGAGCAGCAGTCATGACCGACATCAAGAAGGGGCTCGCCGGAGTCGTCGTCGACCACACGGCGGTCTCGAAGGTCAACCCCGAGACGAACTCGCTGCTCTACCGCGGCTACCCCGTGCAGGAGCTCGCCGCGACCCAGCCGTTCGAGGCCGTCGCGTACCTGCTGTGGCACGGCGAGCTGCCTACCGACGTGCAGCTCGCGCAGCTGCGCGCCACCGAGCGGGCGTACCGCGCGCTGCCCGCCGACGTCCGCGCCGCGATCGACCTGGTGCCGATCGACGCGCACCCGATGGACGAGGTGCGCACGGCCGTCAGCCTCATCGGCGCCCGCGACCTCGCCGGGGGCGGCTCGGTGCTCGATGCCAGCGGGAGTCCCGAGGAGAACCTGGCCCGCAGCATCCGCCTCTTCGCCGTCCTACCGGCGATCGTCGCGTACGGCCAGCGGCGCCGGCGCGGTCAGCAGCCCATCGCCCCGCGAGACGATCTCGACTACTCGGCGAACTTCCTGTGGATGACGTTCGGCGAAGAAGCCGACCCGGTCGTGGTCGACGCGTTCAACCGCTCGATGATCCTCTACGCCGAGCACTCGTTCAACGCGTCGACGTTCACCGCGCGGGTCATCACGTCGACCCTCAGCGACCTGTACTCCGCCGTCGTCGGAGCGATCGGCGCGCTCAAGGGGCCGCTGCACGGCGGTGCCAACGAAGCCGTGCTGCACATCTTCGACGAGATCGGCACGGCCGAGAACGTCGGGCCCTGGCTCGACCAGGCCCTCGCCGAGAAGCGCAAGATCATGGGGTTCGGCCACCGCGTGTACAAACGCGGCGACTCCCGGGTTCCGACGATGAAGGCCGCGCTCGACACCCTCGTCGCGCACTACGACCGCCCCGACGTGGCCGCGCTGTACGACGCGCTCGAGTCGCAGTTCGTCGAGCGCAAGGGGATCTATCCGAACCTCGACTACCCCTCGGGTCCCGCCTACAACCTCATCGGCTTCGACACGCTCACCTTCACGCCGCTGTTCGTCGCCGCCCGGGTCACCGGGTGGACGGCTCACGTCATGGAGCAGCTCGCCTCGAACGCGCTGATCCGGCCGCTGTCGGAGTACAACGGGCCCGACGAGCGGCACATCGAGGGTTACGTCCCGGACGAGGCGGCGCTCGCCGCCGCCGACCGCGCGGAGGAGTCGGACGCGTGAGCGTCTGGTTCGGCGACGTCTCCGGCATCGCGCTCAACGCCATGTCGGAGTCGACGCTGATCGCCACCCTCGGGATCGAGATCACCGAGCTGCGCGACGACGCCCTGGTCGGACGGATGCCGGTCGACCCGCGCACCGTCCAGCCGGCGGGGGTGCTGCATGGCGGGGCGTCCGTGGCGCTCGCCGAGACCCTCGCCTCGTGGGCCGGCTACCTCGCCGTCGATCGCGAGCGGTTCCACGTCGTCGGTCAGGAGATCAACGCCAACCACATCCGGCCGGTGTCGTCGGGGTGGGTGACCGCGACCGTCACCCCGGCCGCGATCGGCCGGCGGTCGCAGGTGTGGGAGATCCGCATCGTCGACGAGGCCGGGCGCCTCGTCTGCATCTCGCGCTGCACCCTCGCCGTGATCGAGCAGCGCTCGACCTACGCGACGGCCGCCGAGCGCGGTTAGGCCGGGGCGCTGGGCGCCAGCCTCGCCTCTCCCGCCTCGCCGAGATCAGGACATCTGGCCGGTACAGGAGAATCCGCTCTGATTCGTCCTGCGTCGGCGAGATGTCCTGATCCGGCAGAACATGCGGCCTGCAAGCGGTTGCGAACGGAACGTTCCAAGGCGGATGCCGCGACCCGCGGCATCCCTCGAAGATGAGCGCATTCTCATCTGTGTAAGCGCTTGCAGTTTCGCACCCCTGCCTGCTAGCGTCGGCCGAACACTGCAACCGGCACGTCGTCGTGCCAGCTTTCCCCAGGAGCAATTTTGTCGAAGCCGACATCCGCACGTGTCCGTCGTTTCACCGCCACCATCGCCGCCGCGGCGCTGGTGCTCACCGGAGGCCTGATCGCCACGGCGCCGGCCGCAGCCGCCGAGCGCACGTTCGCCCTCGTCGGCAGCCTGCAGAGCGAGCTCGGCTGCTCGGCCGACTGGCAGCCGGAGTGCGCCGCGACCGAACTCGCCGCCACCGGCACCGCGGGCGTCTACGCGGCCGAGTTCGAGGTGCCCGCCGGCACGTACGAGTACAAGGTCGCCGTCGACGACGCCTGGACCGAGTCGTACGGCCTCAACGGCGGCGGCGACAACATCCCGCTCACGGTCGCCGGGCCGGCGACGCTGCGCTTCGTCTTCGACGACAACGTCAAGCGGGTCGGCGTGGAGGCCACGGCCCTCGCCGGCGAGTACACCGGCGCCGACGACGCGCTCGTCGCCGCGCCCGTGCGCCAGCCGGGCAGCGCCGAGCAGTTCTACTTCGTGATGACCGACCGCTTCGCCAACGGCGACACCTCGAACGACACCGGCGGCATCGCCGGGGACCGGCTCGCGAACGGCTTCGACCCGACCGACAAGGGCTTCTACCAGGGCGGCGACCTCGCGGGCCTGCGCTCGCAGCTCGACTACATCGAGGGCCTCGGCACGACCGCGATCTGGCTCACCCCGAGCTTCAAGAACCGGCCCGTGCAGGGCACCGGTGCGAACGCGAGCGCCGGATACCACGGCTACTGGATCACCGACTTCACCCAGATCGACCCGCACCTCGGCACCAACGAAGAGCTCGAAGCACTCATCGCCGACGCCCACGACCGCGGCATCAAGGTCTACTTCGACATCATCACCAACCACACCGCCGACGTCATCGCCTACGAGGGAGGCCAGTACACCTACGTCGACCAGGCCACGAAGCCGTACAAGGACGCGGCCGGCCAGGTCTTCGACCCCGCCGACTACGCCGGCACCGACACGTTCCCCGCCCTCGACCCGGCGACGAGCTTCCCCTATAAGCCGGTCGTCCCCGACGCCGACAAGGACGTCAAGGTCCCCGCGTGGCTGAACGACCCGACGCTGTACCACAACCGCGGGGACTCGACCTGGGCGGGCGAGTCGGTCACGTTCGGCGACTTCGTCGGTCTCGACGACATCATGACCGAGCACCCGACCGTCGTCGACGGCTTCGTCGACGTGTACCAGGGCTGGGTCGACCTCGGCATCGACGGCTTCCGCATCGACACCGCCAAGCACGTCAACTTCGAGTTCTGGGAGACCTGGTCGACCGAGGTGCTCGACTACGCCCACAGCAAGGGCAAGGACGAGTTCTTCATGTTCGGCGAGGTGTACGACGCCGACCCGGCCAAGCTGTCGCCGTACGTGCGCAAGACCGACATGAACTCGGTGCTCGACTTCACGTTCCAGAGCGCCGCCACCGCCTACGCGAAGGGCACCGGCGCCGCCGCCAAGCCGAGCGGCCTGCAGACCCTGTTCGCGGGCGACGACATGTACACGACGCCCGACTCGTCCGCCACGGCACTGCCGACCTTCCTCGGCAACCACGACATGGGCCGCATCGGCTACTTCCTCGCCGGCGCCGACGCGCTGCCCCGCGACGAGCTCGCCCACGAGCTGATGTACCTGACCCGCGGCCAGCCCGTCGTGTACTACGGCGACGAGCAGGGCTTCGCCGGGACCGGCGGCGACAAGGACGCCCGCCAGACGCTGTTCGCCACGCAGACCGTCGAGTACGCGAACCAGCCGCTCGTCACGGGCGGCCAGCTCGGCCAGGTGGACCGCTACGACACCGACGCGCCGCTGTACCAGCACATCGCCGGCCTGGCCGAGCTCCGCGCGAGCCACCCCGCGCTCGAGACCGGTGCCCAGATCGAGCGGTTCGTGGACGATGCCGCGGCCGGCGTCTACGCTTTCAGCCGCGTCGACCGCACCGAGAAGATCGAGTACCTCGTGGCGACGAACAACGCCACGTCGGCTCGCACCGTCTCCATCCCGACGCTCACCGCGAACGCGTCGTTCGCGCCGCTGTACGGCGGCGGCCAGGCCTTCAGCACCGACTCCGCCGGGGTCGCCTCGGTGACCGTGCCCGCGCTGTCGGCGCTGGTGTTCACCGCCGACAAGACCGTGACCGCCCCCGGCCAGGCCGGCGAGCTGACGGTCACCGTGCCGGAGGCGGGCGCGGGCGTCACCGGCGTCGCGCCGGTCTCGGCCGACATCGCCGACGGCGTCTGGGCCGAGACGAGCTTCGCCTGGCGGGTCGTCGGCGACGACGAGTGGCACGCGCTGGGCACCGCCGAAGACACGTCGCCCCGCGTCTTCCACGACACGGCCGGCCTCGCGGCGGGCACGCTCGTCGAGTACCGGGCGGTGTCGACGGATGCCGCGGGCAACCGCTCCGCCGGATCCACCTACGCCTCGATCGGCAACCGCGTGAACGTCTCGGTTCCCGAAGAGCCGGAGGAGCCCGCCGAAGAGCCCGAGCCGCAGGAGCCGACCGACTACGAGTTCGTCAGCGTCCCCGGCAGCTTCAACAGCGAGGCCGGATGCCCCGGCGACTGGCAGCCCGACTGCCAGAACGTGCAGATGGAGCTTGTGAACGGCACCATCTGGCGCCTGAAGCTCACCGACCTCGCGGCGGGCGACTACGCCTACAAGATCGCCGTCGAGAAGTCGTGGGACGAGAACTACGGCGCCGGCGGCGTGGCCGGCGGACCCGACATCGTGCTGAACCACGACGGCGGACCGATCACCTTCTACTTCGACCCGCGCACGAAGAACATCTGGTCCACCGCCGACGGCCCCGTCATCACCCTGCCCGGCTCGCTGCAGAGCGAGCTCGGCTGCCCGGGCGACTGGCAGCCCGACTGCCTCGCGACCATGATGTTCGACCGCGACCGCGACGGGGTGTTCCAGTACACGACCGACGACCTGCCGACCGGCTCCTACGAGGTCAAGGTCGCCCACAACCTTTCGTGGGACGAGAACTACGGCGCCGGCGGTGCCGCGGGCGGTGCGAACATCACGTTCAGCGCGAGCGAGGGCAAGGTGACGACGTTCCGCTACGACCTCGAGTCGCACGTCCTGACCGTGAGGTCCAGCGACCCGCCGCTCGCCGGAACGGGCGAGCTGCGCGCGCACTGGATCGACGTCGACACCATCGCGTGGCCCGCCGACCTCGGCAGCACCGCCGCGGACGCCACCTGGCAGCTGCACGCGTCGGACGAGGCATCCGTCGCTCTCGAGGACGGGGCGATCACCGGTGGTGAGGCGATCGACCTCGCGCGCATCGACGGTGGGCTCACCGCCGACCAGAAGGAGCGCTTCCCGGCACTCGCCGGCTTCACGGCGCTGCGCGTCGAGGGCGTGGACCGGGATGCCGCGGCCGACCTGCTCAAGGGCCAGCTCATGGTGTCGCAGCGCGACGCCGCCGGCACCCTCCGGGCGTACACGGGTGTGCAGATCCCCGGCGTGCTCGACGCGCTCTACGCCGACGCCGTCGCCGACGCCGACCTCGGAGTCGCGTTCACCAACGGCAAGCCGACGTTTCGGCTGTGGGCGCCGACCGCGCAGACGGCGACCCTGCTGACCTGGGACGCCGGCACCGACGGCGACCCGACCCGCCACGAGGCGGCCTGGGACGAGGCATCCGGTGTCTGGACCGTCAAGGGCGCGAAGTCGCTGAAGGGCGACGAGTACCTGTGGGAGATCGAGGTCTACGCGCCCAGCACGGGGAAGATCGAGACGAACCGGGTGACCGACCCGTACTCGGTGGCGCTCACCGTGAACTCGGAGCGGTCGGTCGCCATCGACCTCGACGACAAGTCGTGGAAGCCGAAGCAGTGGGAGAAGACCAAGGCGCCGGTGATCGACCGACCTGTCGACCGGGCGATCTACGAGCTGCACATCCGCGACTTCTCGATCACCGACACGTCGGTGCCCGAGGCGGAGCGCGGCACCTACCGGGCCTTCACGCGCGACAGCGCGGGCACGAAGCAGCTGCGCCAGCTGGCCGACGCGGGCATCAACACGGTGCACCTGCTTCCGTCGTTCGACATCGCCTCGATCGAGGAGGACCGCGCGAAGCAGGCCGTGCCCGACTGCGACCTCGAGTCGTACGGGCCGGCGGGCACCGAGCAGCAGGCGTGCATCGAGAAGATCGCCGACGCCGACGGGTTCAACTGGGGCTACGACCCGTACCACTACTCGGCGCCCGAAGGCTCGTACGCCGTCGACCCCGAGGGCGGAGCGCGCGTGCACGAGTTCCGCGAGATGGTCGGCGCACTGCACGGCATGGGCCTGCAGGTCGTCCTCGACGAGGTCTACAACCACACCGCCCAGTCCGGGCAGGGCGACAAGTCGGTGCTCGACCAGGTCGTGCCCGGCTACTACCACCGCCTGAACCTGGCCGGGAACGTCGAGACCTCGACGTGCTGCCAGAACGTGGCCACCGAGCACGAGGTGGCGCAGAAGCTCATGGTCGACTCCGTCGTGCTGTGGGCGAGCCAGTACAAGGTCGACGGCTTCCGCTTCGACCTCATGGGCCACCACTCGAAGCAGAACATGCTCGAGATCCGCGCGGCGCTCGACGAGCTCACGCTCAAGCGCGACGGCGTCGACGGCAAGAGCATCTACCTGTACGGCGAAGGCTGGAACTTCGGCGAGGTCGCGAACAACGCCCTCTTCGAGCAGGCCACGCAGGGACAGCTCGGCGGTACCGGCATCGGCACGTTCAGCGACCGGCTGCGCGACGCCGTCCACGGCGGCAGCCCGGTCGACGGCTCGTCGATCTTCTACCAGGGCTTCGGCACGGGCCTGTACACCGACCCGAACGGACGCCCGGGCGTTCCCGGTGACCCGGCGGGCGACCTCGCCCGCAAGACCGACCTGGTCAAGCTCGGGCTCGCCGGCAACCTGCGGGACTTCTCGATGACGGCGGCCGACGGCACCGTCAAGGCGGGGAAGCAGTTCGACTACAACGGCTCGCCCGCCGGCTACGCCGACCAGCCCGACGAGGTCATCACGTACGTCGACGCGCACGACAACGAGACGCTCTACGACCACCAGGTCTTCAAGCTCCCGGTCGACACGTCGATGGCCGACCGCGTGCGCATGAACACGCTGTCGCTCGCGACGGTGACCCTGTCCCAGACGCCCTCGTTCTGGCACGCCGGCACCGAGCTGCTGCGCTCGAAGTCGCTCGACCGCAACAGCTACAACTCCGGCGACTGGTTCAACCGCATCGACTGGACCGGCACCGAGTCCACGTTCGGCTCGGGTCTGCCGCGCGAATCCGACAACAAGGACAAGTGGCCGATCATGAAGCCGCTGCTGGAGAACCCCGCCCTCAAGCCGCAGGCGGCCGACATCGCCCAGGCCGAGGCATCCGCTCTCGACCTGCTGCGCGTGCGCGAAGAGGTGGGGCTGCTGCGCCTGGGCTCGGCGGAGCTGATCGAGCAGAAGGTCTCGTTCCCGAACAGCGGGCCGAGCGCCACGCCGGGCGTCATCGTCATGCTGATCGACGACCTCGTGGGCGACGACGTCGACCCCGCCCTCGAGGGTGCGCTGGTGGTGTTCAACGCCTCGCCCGAAGCCACGACGCAGACGGTGCCCGACCTGGCGGGGCGCGGGTTCGCGCTCACGGCGGCGCAGGCGAAGGGCTCCGACCCGGTCGTCAAGACGACGACCTGGGATGCCGCGACCGGCGCGGTCACCGTGCCGGCGAGGTCGGTGGCGGTGCTGGTCGACAAGGCCGACGTGCGCACGGCGGTGCTCGCGGGGCCGGACACGCTCGTCGCGAAGGCGGGCGCGACCGTGAAGGTCACGGGACGGATCGCGGCCGCCGACGGGACGGCTCCGGTCGGCACGGTCACCGTGACCGATGGCGGGAAGGTGATCGCCACCGCGCAGCTCACCGAAGCCGCCAAGGGCAAGGTGTCGATCACACTGCCGAAGCTGTCACGCGGTCTGCACCTGATCCGCACGACCTTCGACGGCACGTCGGGATACGCCGACTCCCGGTCGGTCGTGCCCCTGCCGGTGCTGATCCGCTGACCGCACACGACGGAAGGGCCGCCCGGTACGATCCCGGGCGGCCCTTCCGTATGTCTGCGCTTTCGGCGTCAGGCGACCGTTGCCAAGCGCTCGCGCGGGTTCACGGCCAGCTCGTCGAAGGTCACGACGAGCCCGCTGGCCGACGTGGCGCGCTGAGCCATGTCCTGCAGCGCCGAGCCGTCGAGCTGCTCGGGCTCGGCCTGGTCGAAGACGAAGCGGAGCGGAATCGATTCCTGCAACCAGATCGACGAGCGGCCCGCGGGTCCGTCGTCGGGGTGGCGCCAGCTGAGCGTGAAGCTCTCGGCGCGGCGGAGCTTCGTGGTGATGACCACCTTGAGGTGTGCGAGAAGACGGTCGGGAAACTCGATCGGTTGGTCCGTATCGCCGTAGTAGAGGTATCCCATGGCTTCACTGTACATCTACTTCACCGATCTAGATAAACAATTTAATTTCTCGCTCATCGAAGCGTATGAGTAGGATGTCACGCAGGATTGACGACGGAAGGGGTTCTCGTGCGTTCCAGCACCGGCCGCGCCCGCGTCCGTGAGGCGCTCCTGCGCTACGTCGAGGCCAGGGCCGACGCGCTGGCGTCCGCGCGACGCGAGCTCGGACTGGGCGAGGGTGACGCCCGGGCGCTGCTGCACATCTCCGACAATCCCGGCATCCGCCCCACGCAGCTGCGCGACCATCTGGGCATCACGTCGGCCGGCGTCACGGCGCTGATCGACCGGCTCGCCGAACGCGGCATCGTGCGACGTGAACCCGACGAAGACGACCGGCGCGTCAGCCGCATAACGCTGACCGTCGACCTCGCCGAGGATCCGTGGTCGGTGCTGACCCGTTTCGACTCCGACTTCGACGTCGCCGTGGATGCGGTGGCCGAAGACGAGTGCGTGACCTTCAGCGATCTTCTCGAGTCCCTGACGAGCGCGACGCTCGAGCGCAGCCGGGCCTAGCGGCGATCGAGGGTCAGGCGCGGCCCTCTTCGAGCAGTGCGGCGGATTTCGCCTGAAGGAACGCGCACAGCGCCGAGACGGTCGCCAGTTCGTTGGACAGCTTGAGCAGCCCGGCCGAATCGAGCACCACGGCGACCTCACGGGGCTCCATCGTGACCACCCACCGCGTCGACATCGGGGACTCGGGCTGCACATAGGTCACGGTGGACGCGTGGGCGAGCTGCACGCCCACGAGGCCCGCATCGCCGCCGTCCTCGTTGTCCTGCTCCATGACCTTCAGCGAGCCGGCGGTGGGGTAGCCCAACCGCTCGAACTCCTCGAGCCACGTCTCGAGGGTGCGGCGACTGCGAAACGGCATTCCGTCCCCTTCTGACGATCGGTTCGCTTCTCCGGCAAATGTAATTCACGGGGGCCCGGATACCTATCCGAACGCACTAACCCCTACGGAAGGCGCGCGCAACACCCTGACGTTTACGGTCCACGCGGGCGTACGGTGCTGGTCATGGCGTACGTGCTGCGGGGAGGCCCCAGGGATCGACAGCTCGTCGACGACCTCCCGATCGGGTACCGTGCGGTGGGGGATGCCTCACCCGAGGACGGCGTACGCGTGCAGGGCATGCCGTTCGACGCGGCCGAGTGGATGCCGAGCGAGGCGCGCATCCGCACCAGCGATCCGGTCAGCTCACCGCCCCGGCTGACGGCTCTCTGATTCGGCGGGTCCGCCTCGTGCTACGCAGCGGGTCGGATCGCTGTAGCCAGGTAGCGGCGCACCTCGCCCGACTCCAGCGCGACCGTGACGACGCGGACGATCGTGTCGTCGTCGAGTGCGTCGAAGAACTCGACCGGTGGGCCCACCATCGGCACGATCACGCGACCCGGAGTCCCTTCCGGCGTGAGGACGCGCTCGCCGTGCTCGTAGAGGGGGACCGATTGCATGCCGTCGATCCTCGCCCGCCGGCGGACCGTTGTCGACGGGTCGACCGGAAAACTCAGCAAGTGCTGAGGAAGTCAGATCCACTCGTCGATGAACTCCCCGCCGGCGGCGGGCCTCAGCCGGCGGATGCGGGCCCGCAGCTCCTCCGTGACGGCCTCATCGACGAGCTCGTCCTCTTCGGGTGACGGAACCCGCTTCGCGACGAGCTGGCTCGCGGGCCCGACCAGGAACACGGCGGAACTCGTCTGGCCGTCGTCGTCCCGCACGGGGACCTCGACGCTCTCGGCGGTGTTGACCCGAGCCAGTGCCTGGCTGTAGTCCACCAGGGCGAGCGCAATGTCGTCCCCGGTCCGGAACTCGTTCCCCGCGTAGACGATCACCATCACCCTTCCAGGAGTACACCTCGCACTCGCACTCGTCCTGACCGTTGTCCGTCAGGAAACCGGGTGCTACCGTCCGCCCCCGCCGGCCTCCGCCACTTCCTTGGAATGCCTCGCAGATACGTGGACGTCCATGTAAAATCACCAGTGTGCCAAAGGCGGCACGGTGACTTTCATCAGGATGCCTCACAAGGGCGTGCCGGTGAGGCCGAAGGAGCAACGATGTCCATGACGATCACCACCCCCAGTGCGCAGCTCACCGACGAGGAACGCGCAGCCATCCTCGAAGCGGTCCGCGACTTCGCGGACCAGGAGCTCGCTCCCCACGCCCTCGAGTGGGACGAGACCAAGACGTTCCCCGCCGACACGCTCCGGCGCGGCGGCGCACTCGGGCTGGGCGGCATCTACATCCGCGAGGACCTGGGCGGCAGCGGCCTGAGCCGGCGCGACGCGGTCGCGATCTTCGAGGAGCTCGCCGCCGGGGACCCCGCGATCGCCGCGTACATCAGCATCCACAACATGGTCGCGTGGATGATCGACACCTACGGCTCCGATGAGCAGCGTCGGGCCTGGCTGCCGACCCTCACCTCGATGCAGGGCTTCGGCAGCTACTGCCTCACCGAGCCGGGCGCCGGCTCCGACGCCGCCGCGATCACCACGAGCGCCATCCGCGACGGCGACGAGTTCGTGCTGACCGGCGTCAAGCAGTTCATCTCGGGTGCGGGCGCGGCATCCGTCTACATCGTCATGGCCCGCACGGGAGAGCCCGGCGCTCGCGGGATCACGGCGTTCCTCGTGCCGGCCGACACCGCCGGACTGTCGTTCGGGGCCAACGAGAAGAAGATGGGGTGGAACGCCCAGCCCACCCGGCAGGTCATCCTCGACGAGGTCCGGGTGCCGGTGTCGAACGTGCTCGGCGTCGAGGGCCAGGGCTTCAAGATCGCGATGTCGGCGCTCGACGGCGGGCGCATCAACATCGCGGCCTGCTCGCTCGGCGGCGCGCAGTGGGCCCTCGACCGTGCGGTGCGCTACGTGCACGAGCGGTTCACCTTCGGCGAGCCCCTCGCCGAGAAGCAGTCCGTCGTCTTCACCCTCGCCGACATGGCGACCGAGCTGCGCGCCGCGCGAGCGCTGCTGCGGGATGCCGCCGCCGCCCTCGACGCGAAGACTCCGGATGCCTCCACCCAGTGCGCGATGGCGAAGAGATTCGCCACCGACGTCGGCTTCCGCGTGGCGAACGACGCGCTGCAGCTGCACGGCGGCTACGGCTACCTGCACGAGTACGGCATCGAGAAGGTCGTCCGCGACCTCCGGGTGCACCAGATCCTCGAGGGCACGAACGAGATCATGCGGGTCATCGTCGGCCGCGATCTGCTGGGAGCCTGACATGCGCATCGCGTTCCTCGGCCTCGGCCACATGGGCCTGCCGATGGCGACCAACCTGGCTAAGGCCGGTCACGACGTCGTCGGATTCGACGTGTTCGAGGCAGCGACGGATGCCGCGGCCGCCGCCGGTCTCACGGTGGCGTCATCCGGACCGGACGCCGTGCGTACGGCATCCGCCGACATCGTGATCACGATGTTCCAGAAGGGGTCGCAGGTGCTGGACGCCTACCGCGGTGCGGACGGCGCCGACGGACTGCTCGCCGCCGCGGCGCCCGGCACGCTGTTCATCGACTCGTCGACGATCGCCGTCGACGAGGCCCGCGCCGCCCACGCCCTCGCGACGGAATCCGGCCACCGCGCTCTCGACGCCCCGGTGTCGGGTGGTGTGGTGGGGGCCGAGAATGCCACGCTCGCGTTCATGGTCGGGGGCGGCGCCGACGATTTCGAGGTCGCGCGACCGGTGCTCGAGGCGATGGGCCGCCGGATCGTCCACTGCGGCGGCGCCGGGCTCGGGCAGGCGGCGAAGGTGTGCAACAACATGATCCTCGCGGTCTCGCAGATCGCCGTGGCGGAGGCGTTCGTGCTCGGCGAGCGGCTGGGGCTCTCGCACCAGGCGCTGTTCGACGTCGCCTCGAACGCGTCGGGGCAGTGCTGGGCCCTCACCACCAACTGCCCCGTGCCGGGCCCCGTGCCGACGAGCCCCGCCAACCGCGACTACCAGCCGGGCTTCGCGGGTGCGCTCATGGCGAAAGACCTCGGCCTCGCCGAGCACGCGATCGGGTCGACCGGGGTCGAGGCGCGCATGGGCCTCCTCGCCCGGGAGATCTACCGCGAGTTCGCCGAAGGCGACGGCGCCCGGCAGGACTTCTCGGGGATCATCCACACCATCCGGGATCACAGCACCTGATCTGGTGAGATGTCAGAGACCCGACGAGGAAGCAGGCACGCGATGACCGAGTACGAGACGATCCTGGTCGAGACGCGGGGACGCGTCGGCTGGATCACGCTGAACCGCCCCGAGGCACTCAACGCGCTCAACACCCAGGTCATGCGGGAGGTGGTGGCCGCGGCATCCGCTTTCGATGCGGACGAGGGGATCGGAGCCATCGTCGTCACGGGGTCGGATCGCGCCTTCGCCGCCGGGGCCGACATCAAGGAGATGGAGTCCAAGTCGGGCCTCGACATGCTGATGGCCGACCACTTCGGCGGCTGGTCGCAGTTCGCGGCAGTGCGCACGCCCGTCATCGCCGCGGTGGCGGGGTATGCCCTCGGCGGCGGCTGCGAGCTGGCGATGATGTGCGACATCATCCTCGCCGCCGACACGGCGCGGTTCGGCCAGCCCGAGATCAACCTCGGCGTCATCCCGGGGATGGGCGGCTCGCAGCGCCTCCTCCGCGCCGTCGGGTACTACAAGGCCGCCGACCTCATCCTGTCGGGACGCATGATGGACGCCTCGGAGGCCGAGCGCTCGGGCCTGGTGTCGCGGGTCGTGCCCGCCGCCGACCTCCTCGACGAGGCCGCGAAGCTGGCCGAGGGCATCGCCGCGAAGTCGCTGCCGTCGCTCTACGCCGCGAAGGCCGTGCTGGATGCCGCGATGGAGGTGCCGCTCGCCGAGGGTCTGCGCCTCGAGCGCCACGTCTTCGCGAGCCTGTTCGACACCGCGGACCAGAAGGAGGGAATGGCCGCCTTCCGCGAGAAGCGGTCACCCGACTTCACGCACCGGTGACCCGGGTGGCATGGGGTCAGTGGGGGTCAGAGGGGGTCGGGCTGGGGTCGCGGATCGGTGAAATCGCCCGCGTCCTTGCGGAACCGGGCGATGATGCGCACGAGTTCGGCGGTGTCGTCGTCGCTCAACCCCACCTGCTCGAAGACCTGCTCGTTCAGCGCGGCCGTCGCGTCTTCGACCAGGTGGACGCCCGCCGGGGTGATCACGAGCATCGCCGCGCGGCCGTCGATCGGGTGCGGCTCGCGCGACACCAGCCCGTCGCGCGCCAGCCGGTCGACCGTGTTGGTGACGCTGGTCGGATGCACCTGCAGTCGCGCGATCGCGCTGGCCATCGGCATCCGTCCCGTGCGCGTGAAGGCGAGGAGCCGCAGCATCTCGTACCGCGCGAACGACAGGCCGAAGGGCTTGAGAGTCGCGTCGATGCGCGCGAACAGGAGCTGCTGCGCGCGGATGATCGACGTGACGGCGGTCATGCCCGCGGCGGCGGGCTCCCAGCCGTGCGCCACCCACTGGCGCTTGGCCTCGGCGATGGGATCGACGGGCAGTCGACGGGGCGCAGACACAGGGAACCTCCTGCGTCCACCGTATCGCCGCGCCCCCGTTCGGGTGCGCCGTTTGGCGGGTCTGTGGACAACCCGGAAGGTCGCCGCGGCCGCCGTTGTGGGCGTTCCACCGTCGATTCGGCGCGCGAACGGGCGCGCCCTAGACTCGTGCGCATCGTGAGGAGATGGCAATGAAGATCGTCGTCCTGGTCAAGGAAGTCCCGGATACGTACGGGGATCGCAAGCTCAGTCTCGAGACGGGCCTCGCCGACCGCGCCGCCAGTGAGTCGGTTCTCGACGAGATCGGCGAACGCGCTCTCGAGGTCGCCCTCTCGTACGCCGACAACACCCCCGGAACCGAGGTCGTCGTCCTGTCGATGGCGCCCGAGTCGGCCGTGACCACCATCCGCAAGGGCCTGGCCATGGGGGCGGCGTCGGCCGTGCAGGTGGTCGACGAAGAGCTGCTCGGCGCCGACATCGGACTGACCGCCGAGGTCATCGCCGCCGCGCTGCGGCGCACCGGCTTCGACCTCGTGATCGCCGGGAACCAGTCGACCGACGGATCGGGCGGCGTGCTCCCCGCGATGGTCGCCGAGCTGCTCGACGTCCCCGCCGCCACGTACCTCAGCTCGATCGAGATCGCGGAAGGCTCGGTCACCGGTGTTCGCGCCTCGGACGGCGCGACCGCGCAGGTGTCTGCCGAGCTGCCCGCGGTCGTGTCGATCACCGAGGCGCTGCCCGACGCCCGGTTCCCGAACTTCAAGGGCATCATGGCCGCCAAGAAGAAGCCCTTCGAGACGGTGTCGCTCGCCGACCTCGGCATCGACCCGCACACGGTCGAGAGCTCGCGGTCGATCGTCCTCGCCCTGAGCGAGAAGCCGCCGCGCCAGGCCGGGGTCAAGATCGTCGACGAGGGCGACGCCGGCGAGAAGCTCGCCGAGTTCCTCATCCAGAACCGCCTCGCCTGAAGGATGCCCGACATGACGTATGCCGACGACTCGATCCTCGTCCTGCTCGACGTGACGCCCTCCGGCGCCCTCGCCAAGTCCGCGGCGGGCCTCCTCGGCGCGGCCGCCCAGGTCGGCACACCGGTGGCGCTCATCGTCGGGGATGAGAAGCTGGCAGCCGACGCGGCGGCGCTGGGCGCGGCATCCGTCATCGTCGCGTCTCCCGGTGAGGGACTCGTGGTTCCCGTGGTCGACGCGCTCGTGGCCGCGGCCGACGTGGTGCGGCCCGACGCCGTGGTGGCGTCGCACTCGATCGAGGGCCGCGAGGCGGCGGCGCGGTTCGCGGTGCGGACGCGGTCGGGGCTCGCGTACGACGCGGTGGGACTCTCGCGCGACGCCGAAGGGGTCGTCGCGCAGCACTCGGTCTTCGGAGGCGCGTACTCGGTCGACTCCGCCGTGACCTGGGGCGCGCCGGTCATCACGATCCGCCAGGGTGCGATCGACGCCCGCGCCGAGGCGGTCGCGTCGGCGCCGGTCGAGAAGCTGTCGGTCACCCCGTCGGGCCGCAAGGCTGCGGCGGTCGCGTCGGTCGAAGAGGCGGTGGTCTCGTCGTCGCGTCCCGAGCTGCGCGGTGCGGCGAAGGTCGTCTCGGGCGGCCGGGGGCTCGGATCGGGCGACGGGTTCGCGCTGGTCGACCAGCTCGCCGATGTGCTGGGCGCGGCCGTGGGCGCCTCCCGCGCGGCCGTCGACGCCGGATACGTGCCGCAGTCGTACCAGGTCGGGCAGACGGGCGTGTCGGTGTCGCCGCAGCTGTACGTCGCCCTCGGCATCTCGGGCGCGATCCAGCACAAGGCGGGCATGCAGACCGCGAAGACCATCGTGGCGATCAACAAGGACGCGGATGCCCCGATCTTCGAGATCGCGGACTACGGCGTCGTCGGCGACCTGTTCACCGTGGTGCCGCAGCTGATCGCGGCCCTCGAGGCGAAGAAGGCGTAGGGCGCGTGGCGACCTTTGGAGCGACCCTTCGCCGCGGGCTGCCCCGGCGTCCCGGCGGCGAGCCCTGGCCGCCCGCCGCCGACGCGCCCGAGGCTGCTGCGGCGGTTCCTGCGGTTCCGGCGGACGTGGCGGTTCTCGGCGACGAGAGCGCCGATTCGCGGCATTCGCTGCAGAAGCAGACGCCGCAGTTGCAGGAAGGTGCAGCGCAGCCGCATCCCGCGCCCGCCGCCATCTCCGCAACGCCCGTGGGTGCCGGGGGTCCGGGTGCTCGGACGCTGCGTCGCGGCTTGCCCCGTGTGCCCGGGGGCGAGCCGTGGCCCCCCGCCGCGGCTGCCGCGGCGGCGGTTTTCGAGGCGCCGGCATCCGAGGCATCCGTCGCCCCCGCTGCTGGCGAGGCGCTGGGTTCTCGCGACGAGGCGCAGGTGCCACCGCACGAGACGCCCGATCCTGCGCCCGTTGCCACCCCGATGGGTGCTGCCTCGACCGGCACTGCTTCGACCGACGCCGCCGCGGCAGGTGCGCGGCCGCTGCGGCGAGGCCTGCCCCGCGTCGCCGGCGGCGAACCGTGGCCAGCCGCGGGGACGGCTCCCGTCGCCCACGCCGCGCGCGGGGCGCTTTCGGCGGGGGGTGCCGTGGTCAGTGACGTGGCCGAGGCATCCGTCGCCGTGGCCGCCGAGGGGCGTGCTTCTCGCGAAGCGGCGCAGGTGACGGAGCGTCAGACGGCGGATGCTGCGCCCGCAGCTCACTCGACGCGCGCAGCCGACGAAACCGTCGCCGTGTCCTCGGCTTCGCCCGGCGTCGCTGCAACCGCTGCGTCACCGGATGCGCCGCGGGCCGTCGTCGTCGCGGCGGACGGACCCCGCGCGCCCCTTCCGTTCACGCCGACCGTGTGGCCGGGAGCGGCGGCTCGGTCGCGGCCGGAACCCCGTCCCGAGCCGACCCGCATCGGGCCGTTCACCCGCCTGCAGTGGGCGGGCGCGGTCATCGTCGGCGGCGCGGGCCTGCTGTACGCCGCCGCGCTGGCCGTCTTCGCGGTGCGGTGGCTGCTGAGCACGGGGTGGGGAATGGACTTCCTCGCCGCCTATCCCGGCGAGTACCACCTGCCCGAGGGCGCCCCGGTCGGATTCCCCGCCTGGCTCGGGTGGCAGCACTTCTTCAACGTGTTCCTGATGGTGCTCATCATCCGTTCGGGCCTGCAGGTGCGCACCGAGAAGCGGCCCACCGCGTTCTGGTCCCCGCGCCGCGACGCGAAGCGCAAGATCAGCCTGAACCTGTGGTTCCACCAGTCGCTCGACATCCTGTGGATCGTCAACGGCGTGATCTTCGTGATCCTGCTGTTCGTCACCGGTCAGTGGATGCGGATCGTGCCGACCTCGTGGGAGGTGTTCCCCAACGCGGTGTCGGCGGCGCTGCAGTACGTGTCGCTCGACTGGCCGACCGAGAACGGGTGGGTCAACTACAACTCGCTGCAGCAGCTCGCGTACTTCGCGACCGTGTTCCTCGCCGCGCCGCTCGCCATCGTCACCGGGGTGCGCATGAGCGGCGTGTGGCCGAAGAACGCGACGGCGCTGAACAAGGCCTATCCGGTGGAGTGGGCTCGGGCCGTGCACTTCCCCGTGATGATCTACTTCGTCCTGTTCATCTTCATCCACGTCGTCCTCGTGTTCGCGACCGGGGCGCTGCGCAACCTGAACCACATGTACGCGGCGACGGACGAGGTGAACTGGGTCGGGTTCTGGATCTTCGCCGTCTCGATGCTGGTCATCGCGGCGGCCTGGGTCGCTGCGCGCCCGCTCGTCCTCGCCCCCATCGCGAGACTGTTTGGGAAGGTCAGCGGCCGCTGACCGAGCCCGACCCGGATGCCGCGCCCGCCGCGAAGCCCTCGGCGTAGGCCTCATCGGTCCCGAGCCGGAACATGTCGCGCTCGAGCGGCCTGACGATGGACCGCGCACCGGGAAGATCGAGCGACCCGACGAGGTCGCCGCGTCCGCGCACGACCGCGACCGGCAGGCGGGCGGCCTTGCCCTTCACGAGGTCGGCGGCGGCGGCGAGCTCGTCGGCCACGCACGGCATCGTGACGACGAGCGCGCGGCCCTCCGCGTCGGTGCCTCCTCGCAGGTCCTCGAAGACGTGCACGCCACCGGCGCCGATCGCGTGGTCGGTCTGCCCCTCGCGCCAGGCCCGGCCCAGCGTGTCCGACACGAGGACGCCCACCTCGACGCCGAGCCGTTCCCGCAGGCCGGCGGCGATGGCGCGGGCCGAGGCATCCGGATCCTCCGGCAGCAGCAGGATCGTGCCCTCCGGCGTGTTCGACGCGTCGACCCCCGCCGCCGCCGACACCATGCCCAGCCGGTTCTGCACGATGCGGGTCACGTGACCGCCCGGCGTCGGCCGCGTCGCCACGACCCGCACCGTCTCGGCGGTGATCGCGTCCTCGCGGTCGTCGGCGGCGACGATGCGTCCCTCGGCCTTCGACACGATCTTCGACGTCACGACCAGGATGTCTCCGTCGGCGAGGCCGCCGGCCGCGGCATCCGCGATCACGGACACGAGGTCGGTGCCGGGCGTGATCTCGGGGATCCCCGCGAGCGGCCACACGGTCAGGGGAGCGGACGTCGAAGACACCCTCCCAGCATCGCTCACCGGAGCGCCGGCGGACGAACCGCGACGGCCGTCAGCGGACGAACCGCACCTCGGTGAGGGTCTCGCCCAGGAACGGCTCGGTGTGCGTGGCGCCGTCGAGGGTGAACCCGTTGCGCGTGTAGAACCGGTGCGCGCGGGGGTTGTCTTCGGCGACCCACAGGTACACCTGCTCGTCGGCGCCGATCACCGCGTCGAATAGCTTCTGGCCGATGCCGGTGCCGTGGTACGCGTCGAGCAGGTAGATGAAGTACAGCTCGCGGAAGCGCGGCGCATCGCGATCGCGGGCCGGACCCGACCCCGCGAAGCCCACGATCTCGCCCTTCACGAGGGCGGCGTACATCTTGAACTCGGGACCCTGGACGGCCCAGTGGGTCCACAGCTCCGCCATGCGGCGGGGTGAGACGGCTTCGAGCGCCGCCTTGCTGATGAGGTGGTCGTAGGTCTCGTGCCAGCAGGTGGCGTGCACCCGCCCGAGGGCTTCTGCGTCGACGTCGCGCACCGGACGGACGACGATGTCGGTCTGGAGTTCCGCTTCCATGGCCAGACTCTACGCTCGGCGTCCCGCGACGCGAAATCGAGCGGACACCGCTTGACGTGCGGGCCGGCAAGGGTCCGGATGCCGCGCCACGGGCCTGTCGGGAATTTACAACGGAATGTCGATCACGGTCGAGGATCGCTACCATCGCTCGTCGTGAACGTGATCTGGCGCACCATTCTCGTGATGCTGAGCGCGCGGCGACGGACGCGCCGCGAGGGCCGGCTCGGACCGACCGCGATCAGCCGCATCCGCCTGACCACGCTCCCCACCGACATCGACCTGCTGCTGCACATGAACAACGGCCGCTACCTGTCGCTGTTCGACCTCGGGCGGTGGGACCTGCTCGTGCGGACCGGCCTGTGGGACGTCATGAAGGCGAAGGGCTGGTACGCGGTCGTCTCCAGTGAGACGGTGACCTTCCGCAAGTCGCTCCAGCTGTGGCAGCGGTTCGACATCGAGTCGCGCATGGTCGGCCACGACGACAAGGCGGTCTACCTCGAGCATCGAGCGGTCGTCGACGGCGAGGTGTACGCGCGGGTGATCGTGCGCGCCCGCATGATGAAGCGCAGCGGCGGGACGCTCTCGCACGAGGAGCTGTTCGGTGCCGTCGGGTACCCCGACGGGATCCCCGAGGTGGAGCCGTGGGTGCACGACTGGGCCGCGGCATCCGCTCTCCCGCCCACCCGTGCAGAGGCGCCGAGCGTCTGGAACTGACCTCGGGCTAGCGCACCCCCGGCGGGCGCGCAAGGCGTTTGCCGGTAGCCGGCCGGCCGGGTTGCCTGGGTTACGGGAGCGTCGGCACCCTCGCCGGCGCGGGAGGGACAGGGTCGTGGACACCACAACTCTCATCTGGATCATCGTGGGCGTGCTCGTGGTCGCCGTCATCGTCGTCGTGGTGCTGCTGCTCACGGCGCGCGGCCGCAGGGAGAAGAGGGCCGCCGCCCAGCACGAGCGGGCCGAGAAGCTGCGCGCCGAGGCGCGCGAGGCCGAGATGGCCGCGCGGGAGCGCGAGGCGCAGGTCGCCCAGGCCCGAGCCGATTCGGTGTCGGCCGCCGCCGCGGCGGAGCAGGCGAAGGCGCGTGCGGCGCAGGCGTCGATCGACGCCGAGAAGCGGGCCGCGGCCGTCGACGAGCACGCCGCCGACGCCGAGAAGCACCGCGCCGAGCAGGCCGAGCGCCTCCGCAAGGCGGACGAGGTCGACCCGTACGTCACCGACGAGCGGACGGATGCCTCGGGGACGCAGCGATCGGGAACGGATGCCTCGGCCCCGGTCTCGGCGAGCGACGACCGGCGCTCATACCGCGAGTCGGCGCAGGACCCGCAGGAGCGGGTCGTGGAGCGTACCGAGGACCGCACGCAGGACCGGTCGGGGACCGATCGGGTCTGAGTCCGCGATCAGGTGCGGCGGCGCCGGAGGAGGGCGTCGCCCAGCAGGAGGATGCCTCCGAGCGTGAGGGCGAGCCCGCCCGCATAGGGCACCCAGCCCACGACCCCGCCGCCGGTCGCGGGGAGGGCCGGGCCGGTCGGGCCGTCCGGTCCGACCGGGGGGTTCGTCGGGGACTCCGGGCCCAGCGTGGGGTTGGGCGTCGTGGTCGGGGTCGGCTGCGGCGAGAGCGTCGGCGTCGGCGTCGGCGTGAAGGTCGGCAGGGGAGTCGGCGAGACGGTCGGGGTGGGCGTCGGCGAGATGGTCGGGGTGGGCGTCGGCGTCGGGATCCCGTCCTCGACACAGCTCACTTCGGCGGAGAAAGGGAAGTCGTGCACCTCGCGCGGAGCGCCGACCGGAGTGATCACCGGAACCCCGTGGATGAACTCGCGCGCGATGACGTTGCCCTCGATGTTCTGGGTCACCTGCCAGTTCACGGTCGCCCGCGGAGCGTACAGCGTGCCCTCCATCGTGTCGCCACCGGTCACGACCACGGAGGCCGCGTCGACGAAGTTCCACAGGATGAAGGGCGCCTGGGCTCCGCCGATCCCCGCGCTGTTGGGGAAGGTGCCGTTGTAGTCGCCGGTGATGTTGACCACGAGCGGCGAGGTCGCCGTGAGCGGCGCGCCGGCGAAGGTGATCTCCGAGAGGTTCGCCAGGTCCTGAGCGGTGATGTTCAGCACGTTGGTCTGACCGGCGACGATCTCGACCCGTCCCGCGGCGCCCGGCGGTACGGGCGACTCCAGTGGTGGGAAGGGGTTGTCGCGCGACTGCAGCTGGAGAGTGGGCGCACACGTGCCGAGAACCGTCGCCGTCTGCTGATACAGCTCGAAAGCGGCCGGGATGTCGATGAGCCCGTCCGGAACGAGGCTCGCGATCGACGCCGGCGTCTGCGGCTCGGTGCCCTCGATGCGCGGCGTCGTCTCGTAGTTCCCGCCCGGAGGCACGATGCGGAAGTCGCGCACCGCGTTGTTCTGGTCGGTGTTGAAGGCGACGTACGTCGACGTGTCGCCGACTTTCGCGTAGCCGTCCTGCAGGATCTTCAGCACCGACCCGTTGGCCGGCCACTGGATGCCGCCGCCGACGTACAGGAACACCGGCCGCGCATCGCCCGGCACCGTGAACGTGTCGCGCGAGCTGAAGATGTTGTACGACGAGTTGAAGGCGAGGTCGCCGCCGACGGCGACCGTCCCCTCCGCCTCGTCGGCGTTGAGCTGGGCGTCGCCCTCCACGAAGACGAGGAAGTTGCTGTTGGCAGCGTGACCGTCGACGAGCTGTCCGAGGGGATCGATCACGGGGTTGAACGGGCCGATCGGATCACCGGGTGCCGCGAGGGCCGGCGCCGAGACCGCGACGAGTCCCAGCCCGAGCGCCAAAGCGCCCGTGCCCGCGATGATTCTCATGCCCGTCTGGTGAGGGCCGCGCATGGATACAGCCTGACACGGAATGGGGCCGACCGGACCGGATCGCTCCCCCTTAGGCTTGTCGCATGGTGACCGACCCTTACCGGGGAGACACCGACCTCACGGCATCCGGCGACGACCTCGCAGCGCGTGCCGTGGTGCTCGCGCAGCGGTGGACCACCGAGAGCGCACAGGTCGACGTGGACCCCGCCGCCGAGCGACTGGCCGGCGTGCTGAAAGACCCCAACGGACTTCCGTTCACGATCGGCTTCGTCGACGGGGTGATGCGGCCCGAGAGCCTGACGGCCGCGGCATCCAATCTCCGTCGCGTCGCCCCGCTGGCGCCGGAGTTCCTGCCCTGGTACCTGCGGGGCGCGGTGCGCCTCGGCGGCACGGTCGCCCCGGTGCTGCCGTCGCCCGTCGTGCCCATCGCGCGCCGCGTGCTGCGCGAGATGGTCGGGCACCTCGTGGTCGACGCCCGCCCCGACAAGCTGGGCCCGGCGATCGCCGCGATCCGCGAGACGGGCGCGCGCCTCAACCTCAACCTGCTCGGCGAGGCCGTGCTGGGCGAGCAGGAGGCGCTGCGCCGCCTCGACGGCATCCACGAGCTGATCCGCCGCCCCGACGTGGACTACGTGTCGGTCAAGGTGTCGGCGATCGCGAGCCACATCTCGATGTGGGCGTTCGACGAGGTCGTCGACAAGGTCGTCGAGCGGCTGCTGCCGCTGTACGTCACCGCGGCTTCTGACGGCACCTTCATCAACCTCGACATGGAGGAGTACCGCGACCTCCACCTGACGATCGCGGTGTTCACGCGCATTCTCGAAGACCCGCGGCTGCGCGACCTCGAGGCGGGCATCGTCCTCCAGGCGTACCTGCCCGACGCCCTCCCCGCGCTGGAGCAGCTGACCGATTGGGCGCGCGGACGCGTCGGGTCGGGCGGCGCCCGCATCAAGGTGCGGCTCGTGAAGGGCGCGAACCTCGCCATGGAGCGGGTCGACGCGGTCATGCACGGGTGGTCGCTCGCCACGTACGACGCCAAAGTCGACTCGGACGCCAACTACGTGCGGTGCCTCGATTTCGCCCTGCGCCCCGAGAACGCCGCGGTCGTCCGGGTGGGCGTGGCCGGCCACAACCTCTTCGACATCGCGTACGCCTGGCTGCTCGCCGGCGAGACCGGGGTGCGCGAGCACATCGAGTTCGAGATGCTCCTCGGCATGGCCCAGGGCCAGGTGCAGGCGGTGGCCCGCGAGGTCGGGCACGTGCTGCTCTACGTGCCCGTCGTGCGACCCGACGAGTTCGACGTCGCGATCAGCTACCTCGTGCGCCGGCTCGAAGAGAACGCGTCCAGCGACAACTTCCTCTCCGCGGCATTCGAGCTGGCCGACGACCCGGCGATGTTCGCCCGCGAGCGCGACCGCTTCCTGGCGTCGCTCGACCGCGCGGCCGACCCGGCGCTCGCGTCGGGACCGCACCGCACGCAGAACCGCGACGCCGAACCCGGCGGCGAGGGGCTCACGCGCTCCCGCGAGCCCGGCCAGGCTGACGAGACGCCCGGGCTCACGCAGGCGGTGCTCGGCATCGCCCGGTCCGCCGCCGCCGACCCGGCCGACACCACCCCGATCGCACCGTCGGCCGAGGAGCAGCTCTTCGCCGGCGCGTCCTTCGTCGAGACGGCCGTGTTCGCCGCCCGGCAGACGTCGGGCCCGGCATCCGGAGCTCCCGGGTTCCGCAACGCCCCCGACACCGACCCGGCGCTGCCCGCCAACCGCGCCTGGGCCCGCCGCATCCTCGACCGCATCGCCGACTCCCGTGCCGGCGACGACACGATCGCCGCGGCCCGCATCGACGACGCCGAGGCGCTCGAAACCGTCGTGACGACGGTGACGGATGGCGCGGCCCGCTGGGGCTCGCTGCCCGCGGCCGAGCGGGCCGACGTGCTCGCTGCGGCCGCGCGCGCCCTCGAGGCCCGCCGCGGCGAGCTGATCGAGGTCGCCGCCTCCGAGACGGGCAAGGTCTTCGCCGAGGCCGACGTCGAGGTCAGCGAGGCCGTCGACTTCGCCAACTACTACGCCGCGACCGCGCGCGAGCTCGACCGGGTGAGCGGGGCGGTCTTCGAGCCGGCACGGCTCACCGTCGTCACGCCGCCGTGGAACTTCCCCGTGGCGATCCCCGCCAGCGGTGTGCTGGCGGCGCTCGCCGCCGGATCCGGCGTGGTCTTCAAGCCGGCCCCGCAGGCGCGGCGGTGCGCCGCAGTCGTCGCCGAGGCGCTGTGGGAGGCCGGTGTGCCGCGCGACGTGCTGGCGCTGGTCGACATCGACGAGGGCGGCCTCGGGCGGGCGCTGATCTCGCATCCGGCCGTGGACCGCGTCATCCTCACCGGCTCGTTCGAGACGGCCGCGCTCTTCCGGTCGTGGCGTCCCGATCTGCCGCTGCTCGCTGAGACGAGCGGCAAGAACGCGATGATCGTCATGCCGTCGGCGGACCTCGACCTCGCGGCATCCGATCTCATCAAGAGCGCCTTCGGGCACGCCGGCCAGAAGTGCTCGGCGGCGTCGCTGGCGATCCTCGTGGGTCCCGTCGGGCATTCCAAGCGGTTCGCGCGGCAGCTGGTCGACGCCGCCACGTCGCTGCGGGTGGGCCCGCCGACCGACCCGCTCTCGGAGGTCGGACCCGTGGTCGAGCCGCCGCGGGGCAAGCTCGAGTGGGCGCTCACCACCCTCGACGCGGGCGAGAAGTGGCTCGTCGAGCCGAAGCCGGTCGACGCCGGCCCCGAGTTCGCGGGTCGCATGTGGTCGCCCGGCATCCGCGCCGGGGTGCGCCCGGGTTCGCGCTTCCACCAGGAGGAGTTCTTCGGGCCGGTGCTCGGCGTCATGCACGCCTCGTCGCTGGCGCAGGCGATCGAGCTGCAGAACGCCGTCGCCTACGGCCTGACCGCGGGCCTCTACACCCAGAACCCCGACGACCTCGCCCTGTGGCTCGACCGGGTCGAGGCCGGCAACCTCTACGTCAACCGCGGCATCACCGGCGCGATCGTGCAGCGCCAGCCGTTCGGCGGGTGGAAGCGCTCCTCGGTCGGACCGGGTACGAAGGCCGGCGGGCCGAACTACCTCATCGGGCTCGGCTCGTGGCGGGCGACCTCGGGTGCGCCCGCCTCGGCGACCCTGCACCTGCGCGGACTCGACTCGCGCATCACGTCGGTGATCGAGGCGGCGCAGCCGTCGCTCGACTACGAGGCGTTCGAGTGGCTGCGCCGTGGGGCGCTGTCCGACGCGATCGCCTGGGACCGCGAGTTCGGCCAGGTCAAGGACGTGTCGGCCCTCGGGGTCGAGCGCAACCTCTTCCGGTACCGGCCCGTCGAGTCCGTGGCGCTGCGGGCGACCGGCGACGCCGCGTGGCAGGCGGTGCTGCGCGTCGTGATCGCGGGAGTCCGCGCCGGCACGAGCCTCACCCTCAGCGCACCCGTCGGGCTGCCGGCCGGGGTGCGCCGGGCCCTCGGCGACCAGGGGGTGACGGTCTTCGTCGAGTCCGACGACCAATGGCTGCAGCGCATGGCTGCGCCCACGCCGGACATCGTCGCCGCGGCGGCGGACGAGGCATCCGCTCCCCGTCCGTCGCGGGTGCGACTCATCGGCCCGCGCGGATCGGTGGGCGCGCTGCACCGGGCGCTGGCCGAGGCCGTCGCCGGTGATCCCGACCTCGCGGTGTACGACAACGAGGTGACCACCGCCGGTCGGCTCGAGCTGCTGCCGTTCCTGCGGGAGCAGTCGATCACGATCACCGCGCACCGGTTCGGCAACCCCGACCGGTGGTCGGAGTCCGTGATCTGAAGCCGGGCGATGTAAAGAATCCTTGACACGGTTCCGACCCCGACGCTAGCCTCGGGATGTCAAAGATTTTAGACATCGACGGAGGGCGGCGGTCATGGCCTACGAAGAGCGGAACGCGTGGGTCGGGCTCGTCATCAGCGTCATCGCGATGACCGTGTACACCGTCATCGTGCTGCAGCAGGCGTCGAGCGGACCCGTGGACGAGATCGACTGGGTGCCGCTCATGCTCTGGATCATCGGCGCCGGCATCGTCGTCTCGATCCTCGTCAGCATCGCGTGGGGACTCATCGCCGCCCGACGCGACCCCGACGGCATCGGCAAGTCCGACCAGCGCGACCGCGACATCAGCCACCTGAACAACCGCGTGGGGCAGGCGTTCCTCGTCCTCGCGGGACTCGCCGTCATCGTGCTGTGCGCGCTCGAGGCCGACTGGTTCTGGATCGCGAACACCATGTTCTACGGCTTCGCGCTGTCGTCGATCGTCGGCGGCGTCGCGAGCGTCATCGCCTACCGCCGCGGGCTCGTGTGATGGTCAAGCCCACGCGCGTCACCAACTCCATCCGCGCGCTGCGCGAACAGGCCGGTCTCACCCAGGCCGACCTCGCCCGGCAGGTCGGCGTCACCCGCCAGACCCTCATCGCCATCGAGCAGGGGCGGTACTCGCCGACGCTCGAACTGGCGTTCCAGATCTCGCGCGTCTTCCGCGTGGGACTCGACGACGTCTTCCACTACCCGGAGGCCTGACATGTCCGAACTTCCCGGCGGCCCCGCCGCCACGCCCGCGCTGGGCACCGACACGATGCCGGCCTGGAGCCAGTCCCGGTACGGGGGGCCCGACGTCGTGGGGCTCGCCCGCATCGACATCCCCGCCCCGCGCCGCGGCGACGTGCTGGTGCGCCTCCGCGCCACCGGACTCAACAACGGCGACACCCGGGTGATGCGCGGCGAGCCGCTCGTCGTGCGCACCGCGTTCGGGTGGCGTCGGCCGAGACAGCCGGTGCGGGGGATGGATGCCGCGGCCACCGTGGTGGCGCTCGGCGACGCCGTCTCGGGGTTCGCGGTGGGCGACGAGGTCGTGTGCGAGCTGCCCGGGGGCGGCGGTCTGGCGACCTATGCGGTCGCTCCGGCGAAGCGGCTCGTGCGGCGGCCGGCGGCTCTCGATCCGGTGGTCGCCGCATCGCTGCCCATCGCCGGCGGCACGGCGTGGCAGGCGCTCGAGAAGGGGCGGGTCGCCGCGGGTCAGCGGGTTCTCGTCATCGGGGCGTCGGGCGGCGTCGGCTCGTTCACGGTGCAGCTCGCAGCCCTGCGGGGCGCGACGGTGTGGGCGCTCTGCGGCGAGCGTTCGCGCGGCACCGTCGAGGGCCTCGGGGCAGAGCGCACGTTCGACTACCGAGCCGTCGCCCCGGGCTCCGCCGAGCTCGGGGGCGGGTTCGATGTCGTCATCGACATCGCGGGCACGGCGCCGCTGCGCACCCTGCAGGGGATGGTGCGCGACGGTGGATCGGTCGTGCTCGTCTCAGGCGAGGGCGGACGGGTTCTCGGTCCGATCGGGCGGATCGCCGCGGCATCCGTTCGCTCCCTCGGCTCGAAGCGCCCGCTGCGTCCCCTCGCCGCCGTCGCGAAGCCGGACGTGCTGGAGCGGCTGCTGGGGCTCGCCGCCCAGGGCGCGCTGCGTCCGCTGATCGACCGAATCGTCCCGTTCGCCGAGGCCGGGGACGCCCTGGCGTACGTCGACGACGGCCATGCCGTGGGGAAGGTCGTCGTCGCGGCGGCCTGACGCGAGTCGGGTTCCGGGGGCTTCGTGAGACAATGGGTGGCGGCGTGCCCGGTTGCCGGCTTCTCGCAGCTCCGCCGGGCCTCAGGACAGCGTCCGCCGCCCCTTGTCGAGGAGCAGAATGTCCACGCAGAACACCGCGCCCGCCACCGAGGTCGAGGCATCCGCCACCCGCATCCAGCAGCACCGCAGCTACCTGATGTGCCGCCCCGAGCACTTCACGGTCAGCTACACCATCAACCCCTGGATGGAGCCGGCGAACCCCACCGACACGGCCAAGGCGGTCGCGCAGTGGCAGACGCTGTACGACACCTACATCGCGCTCGGCCACGACGTGCACCTGATCGACCCGATCGAGGGCCTGCCCGACATGGTCTACACCGCCAACGGCGGCTTCCTCATCGACGGTGTCGCGTACGGCGCGAAGTTCCGGTTCCAGGAGCGCGTGCCCGAGGGACCGGCCTTCATGGACTGGTTCCGGGCGAACGGCTTCACCGTCGCCGAGCCCGTCGAAGTCAACGAGGGCGAGGGCGACTTCCTGCTCGTCGGCGACACCATCCTCGCCGGCACCGGCTTCCGCTCGACCGGCGACAGCCACCGCGAGCTCGGCGAGGTGTTCGGCCGCGAGGTCATCAGCCTCAACCTGGTCGACCCGCGGTTCTACCACCTCGACACCGCCATCTCGGTGCTCGACCCGGTCGAGGGCCCCGGCGGCGTCGACAAGGCGAACATCGCCTACCTGCCGGGCGCGTTCGACGACGAGAGCCGCCGCATCCTCGAGGAGCGCTACCCCGACGCGATCCTCGTCGCCGACGAGGACGGCGCCGTGTTCGGCCTGAACTCGGCGAGCGACGGCTACAACGTGATCATCTCCCCGCGCGCGAAGGGTTTCGAGGCCCAGCTTCGCGAGCGCGGCTACAACCCGGTGCTCGTCGACCTGTCCGAGCTGCTGCTCGGCGGCGGCGGCATCAAGTGCTGCACCCTCGAGCTGCGCCGCTGACAGGAGCCTCCCGCATGTCCGCCACCTCGCCCGACGTCGACACCGCGATGGCCCGCATCATCGCCGACGAGCACGACCACGTCGCCCACAACTACCACCCGCTTCCGGTGGTGATCTCGCGCGGCGAAGGAGCCTGGGTCACGGATGTCGAGGGCCGGCGCTACCTCGACCTGCTCTCGGCCTACTCGGCGCTGAACTTCGGCCACGGGCATCCGGCTCTCCTCGCCGCCGCGCACGAGCAGCTGAACCGCCTGACCCTCACCAGCCGCGCTTACCACAACGACCGGCTGGGCCCGTTCGCCGAGGCGCTCGCCGAGCTGTGCAAGAAAGACCTCGTGCTGCCGATGAACACCGGCGCCGAAGCAGTCGAGACGGGCATCAAGGTGGCGCGGGCGTGGGGCTACCGCGTGAAGGGGATCGCTCCGGATGCCGCGACCGTCGTCGTCGCGCACGGCAACTTCCACGGCCGCACCACCACCATCGTCGGCTTCAGCGACGACCCGCAGTCGCGCGACGGGTTCGGCCCGTTCGCGCCCGGGTTCGTGCACGTCCCCTTCGGCGACGCCGCGGCGATCGAGGCCGCGATCACGCCCGAGACGGCGGCGGTGCTGATCGAGCCCATCCAGGGCGAAGCCGGCGTCGTGATCCCGCCCGAGGGATACCTGCGGGCGGTCCGCGACATCTGCACGGCGCACGACGTCCTCTTCATCGCCGACGAGATCCAGTCGGGCCTCGGCCGGGTCGGCGAGACGTTCGCGTGCGACCGCGAGGGTGTCGTGCCCGACGTCTACCTGCTCGGCAAGGCGCTCGGCGGAGGCATCCTGCCCCTCTCGGCGGTCGTCGCCGACGCCGACGTCCTCGGCGTGATCCGCCCGGGCGAGCACGGGTCGACGTTCGGCGGGAACCCGCTCGCGTCGGCGGTCGGGCTGCGGGTGGTCGAGATGCTCGCGAGCGGCGAGTTCCAGAACCGCGCCAAGGCGCTGGGCGAGCACCTCGAGGCGCGGCTGACGGCGCTCGTCGGGCACGGCGTCACCGGCGTCCGGGTCGCGGGGCTGTGGGCCGGCGTCGACATCGACCCGGCCGTCGGTACGGGCCGTGAGGTCGCCGAGCGGCTGATCGCGCGCGGTGTGCTCGTGAAAGACACGCACGGCCACACCATCCGCATCGCCCCGCCCCTCGTCGTCCGTGCGACCGAGCTGGACTGGGCGATCGAGCAGCTGCGGGTCGTGCTCGCCGACTGAGGGTCAGCCGTTGACGGTCCGGCGCTCGGGCTGGTCGTCGGCGATGCCGAAGTGCCGGCGCATCGCGTAGCGCGCGGCTTCGGGATCGCCGGCGACGATCGCCTCGACGATGTCTTCGTGGGAACGATCGAACGCGATGCCGGCCCGTTCCCGTGCGGCCGACTCCCGACGGGCGCGCATGTCGTCGGCCAGAGCGCGGCGCAGCCCCTCCTGCAGGAACTTCAGCACCGGGTTGTCGACGATGTCGAGCAGGCGCCGGTGGAAGTCGGCGTCGGCCTCGTGGATGCGGGCCGCGTCCCCGTCGCGCTCGCCGGCGTACATGCGGTCGAGCGCCTCCCGCAGACCGCCGATCTCCTCCTCGGTGGCGCTGCGGGCGGCGGCCTCGGCGACGGCTTCCTCGACCATCACCCTCGCCTCGGTGACGTCCGAGTCGGCGATGTAGCCCAGCGAACGCGCGATGGTGAAGTACGTGCGCACGAAGCCGTACGACGGGGTGTCGAGGTAGGTGCCGCGGCCCTGCGTCCGATGCAGGAATCCGAGACGCTCGATCACGGCGAGCTGCTCCCGCAGCGCGCCCCGGCTCATGCCGAGGGCCTCGCACAGTTCGCGCTCGGGCGGCAGTCGTCGCGCCCCCGTGTCGCCGTCGACCGTGGCCAGCGCGAGCAGGCGCTCCACGAAGCTGTCGAGCGAATCCGCCACCGGGCCTCCGTCTCAGGTAAAGGTTTCCCCGCATGCTACAGGCCAGATTGCGCAATCGCCGTTCACTCGAAGACGGTGAGGAATCGCTCGTGCCACCCGGTCGCGCCGTCGGGCGCGGGACGGGCGCGCTCGGAGGTCTGCACCTCGCCGTCCGCGCTCGTGGCCCGGCAGCGGATGAGGTGGTCGCCGACGGTCGCCGTCCACGGCAGGCTCCACTGCACCCAGGTGTCGTCCGAGATCGCCGTCGCCAGCTCCGCCGGCACCCACTCGCCCTCGTCGATCTGCACCTCGACACCGCTCACGCCGACGTGCTGGTGCCATGCGACCCCGGCGATCACGGTGTCGCCGGCCTTGAGCCCCTGCCCGCGCCGGGGCACGTCGATGCGGGACTGCAGCTTGATCGGTCCGCGCTCGGACCAGCCGCGGTCGGTCCAGTATGCGCGGGCGCGGTCGAACCGGGTGACCTCGAGCTCGGTGACCCACTTCGTCGCCGACACGTAGCCGTACAGTCCGGGCACGACGAGCCGGGCAGGGAAGCCGTGCTCCTGCGGAAGCGGCTCGCCGTTCATGCCGACGGCGAGGATCGCCGCCCGATCGTCGGTGAGCACCTCGAGCGGCGTGGAGGCGGTGAATCCGTCGATCGAGCGCGAGAGGACCATGTCGGCCTCCGCCGTGGGCCGGGCGCGGGCCAGCAGCTCCCGGACCGGGTAGCCGAGCCACAGCGCGTTGCCGATCAGGTTCCCGCCGACCTCGTTCGACACGCAGGCGAGGGTCGTGTAGCTCTCTTCGAGCGGAAGGGCGAGCACGTCGTCCCACGTGAGCGTCACCTCCTGCTCGACCATCCCGTGGATGCGGAGAGTCCAGGTGGCGGGGTCGATCGAGGGGACGATGAGGGCGGTGTCGATACGGTAGAACCGCTCGTTGGGCGTGATGACACGGGCGAGTCCCGGGATGCCGAGCTCAGCCGTCGATGGGACGGGCGGCGCCGTCGCCGCCGGGCGGGGGAGCACGACCGTGCGGAGCGCCGTCACCGCGGCGTTGCCCGCCCGGATCGCGCTCCCGGCGATCGCCGCGAGCACGCCCGTCGCGGCGGCCGCCCCCGTCCACACGAGGAAGGTGCGCCGGCTGGGAGCGGCGCCCGGTGTCTCGCCCGGTGGGCCGCCCCGCGCAGCGTCCGTGCCCGCGGGCGCCGGGAGCAGCATCCGGAGCAGCCACCACAGGACGACCGCACCGACCACGCCCGCGATGATCGACGGGAGCCATGCGAGCGGGCCGGCGTCGGCGCGGGTGATCGCGGTGATCGCGCCGACCGCGCCGAAGGCGACCACGATGACGCGGCCCCACGGCGGGCGGCGCGACTCGACCCAGCCCGCGAGGGCCGCGAGCACGGTCACCACGATCGCCATGCCCGTGAGGAGCGCGATCTTGTCGGCGGTGCCGAACAGCGCGATGGCGGTGTCCTTCGCCCAGGCCGGGGCGAGATCGATGAGCGCGCCGCCGACGGTGGCGAAGGGTCCGGATGCCGGTGCGACGACCGCTCCGAGGAGCTCGCCGAGGCCCGCACCGAGCGCGACCGCGCCCACGCCGGCCGCCCAGGTCAGGGGAGCCGCGATCCGGGTGTCGCCGCGGGTGACGCTCACGTTCACAGCGTACGACCCGGGTGAGGGGTGAGGGCGGGTCGGGTGAGCGCCGATCGGCTGCGCCGGCGGGGACGGGTGAAACATGGCGGCAACACGGCCGCGACTAGGCTCTTCGCATGGGTGATCTGTTCGACGGCTACGGCTCCACGTTGGCGCCGCGCAAGACGCCCTCCGGGGTTCCGGCGTTCGACGAGATGTTCGGCAGTCCCGCGCACCCGGGTGCGCCCGCCGAGTCGCGCGAGGCGTACCGCGAGCTGTATCAGGCGCTCGCCCAGATGACGCAGGAAGAGCTGCGCGGCCGCACCGATTCGCTCGCCAGCTCGTACCTCGCGCAGGGCGTGACGTTCGACTTCGCGGGCGAGGAGCGCCCGTTCCCGCTCGACGCGGTGCCGCGGGTCGTCGCGTACGACGAGTGGTCGCGCATCGAGGCGGGCGTGAAGCAGCGGGTGCTCGCGCTCGAGGCGTTCCTCGACGACGCGTACGGGCATCAGCACTGCGTGCGCGACGAGGTGCTGCCGGCCGGGCTGATCGCGTCGTCGCAGTACTTCTATCGCCAGGCCGCCGGCATCCACTCGGCCAACGGCGTGCGCATCCAGGTGTCGGGCATCGACCTCATCCGCGACGAGCACGGCGAGATGCGGGTGCTCGAAGACAACGTGCGCGTGCCGTCGGGCGTCAGCTACGTCATCTCCAACCGCCGGGTGATGGCCCAGACGCTCCCTGAGCTGTTCGTCTCGATGCGCGTGCGACCGGTCGGCGACTACCCGAACAAGCTCCTCGCCGCGCTCCGCGCGTCGGCCCCGGCGGGCATCGAAGACCCGAACGTCGTCGTCCTCACACCCGGCGTCTACAACTCCGCGTACTTCGAGCACACGCTCCTCGCCCGCCTCATGGGGGTCGAGCTCGTCGAGGGGCGCGACCTGCTGTGCGTGGGCGGCAAGGTCTTCATGCGCACCACTCGCGGACCGAAGCGGGTCGACGTCATCTACCGCCGCGTCGACGACGACTTCCTCGACCCGCTGCAGTTCCGTGCCGACTCGATGCTCGGTGCTCCGGGGCTCATGCTCGCCGCGCGGCTCGGCAACGTCACGATCGCGAACGCGGTCGGCAACGGCGTCGCCGACGACAAGCTGCTCTACACGTACGTGCCGGACCTGATCCGGTACTACCTCGCCGAAGAGCCGATCCTGAAGAACGTCGACACGTGGCGCCTCGAAGACCCGAACGCGCTCGAAGAGGTGCTCGACCGCCTCGACGAGCTCGTCGTGAAGCCGGTCGACGGCTCGGGCGGCAAGGGTCTGGTGGTAGGGCCGGATGCCTCGCCCGCCGAGCTCGAGAAGCTCCGGCAGCGGCTGCTGGCCGATCCGCGCGGCTGGATCGCGCAGCCGGTCGTGATGCTGTCGACGATCCCGACGCTGGTCGAGGACGGGATGCGCCCGCGCCACGCCGACCTGCGCCCCTTCGCCGTCAACGACGGGGAAGACGTGTGGGTGCTGCCGGGCGGCCTGACCCGCGTCGCGCTCCCCGAGGGGCAACTGGTGGTGAACTCGAGCCAGGGCGGCGGGTCGAAAGACACGTGGGTCATCGGCGGATCCGCGCCGTCGCACGTCGAGTACGGCCAGGGGCAGGGCGTGTCGGGGCTCGTCGCCGACCAGGCCGCCACCATCACCGCGTCGATCCCGATCATCTACGACGGGCAGCCCGAGCCCGCCCACTCGCCTCGCGATCCCGCCCGCGGCGATCGCGAGCAGCACGAGCAGCAGCAGCAGGAGCACGCGACCGGGATGCCGCACGCCGCGCAGTCCGAGCAGCAGCAGCAGACCCGTGCCGAGGCATCCGCTCTCCCGACCGACGATGTCCGTGTCCCACCTTCGGCGGAGCGTGTCCCACTTTGCAGCGAATCCGAGGAGCTGGGGCGACGAAAAGTGGGACATGTCGGCCGTCACGGGTTCGGATCGGGGCGTGATCACGCATGCTGAGCCGCATCGCAGAGTCGCTGTTCTGGATCGGGCGCTACATCGAGCGCAGCGACGGCACCGCCCGGATCCTCGACGTGCACCTGCAGCTGCTGCTCGAAGATCCGTGGATCGACGAAGACACGGCGTGCCGGTCGCTGCTGAGCGTCATGGGCTCGCTGCCGCCCGAGGGCGTCGAGCACGTCCGCCGGTCCGACGTGCTGGCGCGGCTGGCCGTCGACCGCATGAACCCGTCGAGCATCGCGTACGCGCTGACCGCCGCGCGCGAGAACGCCCGCCGCGCGCGCGAGATCGTCTCCACCGAGCTGTGGGAGACCCTCAACACCACGAACGCCCGGATGCCCCGCAGGCTTCAGGCCGACCGGGTGCACGAGTTCTTCCAGTGGGTGCGCGAGCGCGCGGCGCTCGCCGTCGGCATCGTCGACTCGTCCACGAGTCGCGACGAAGCGTGGCAGTTCTTCACCCTCGGCCGCAGCATCGAGCGCACCGACATGACGGCGCGTCTGCTCGCCACGCGATCGCTGACCGAGGCATCCGGACCCTCGTGGACGACCATCCTGCGATCGTGCGGCGCCTATGAGGCGTACCTGCGCACCTACCGCGGCATGCCCAGCGCACGCAACGCTGCGGAGTTCCTGCTGCTGGACCGGCTGTTCCCGCGGTCGATCATCTACTCCATCCAGCGTGCCGAGGAATGCATGAGCGCCATCGATCCGCGCGCCGACCGGGTCGGCCATTCCAACACCGTGCTGCGCGCGCTCGGGCAGATCCGCAACGACCTCGAGTACCGGCCGGTGTCCGAGATCCTCAGCGAGCTGCCCACCCACATGGACCGCGTGCAGAAGGTCACCCGTGAGGCGTCGGAGGCGATCCGCGGCCGGTTCTTCCCGACCCAGGCCGAGCCGAGCTGGATCGGAGAGATCTCATGACGGTTCGCGCGATCCACGCCGCAGGATGCAGCGCCGATGAGCGGGGGTGGCGTCGATGAAACGGCTGCGCATCGAGCACCAGACCGGCTTCAGCTACCAGGGCGACGTGTCGGCGTCGTACAACGAGGCGCGCATGCTGCCCGGGTCGACCGACAGCCAGTTCGTGCTCAACTCGTCGCTCGACATCGAGCCGTCCACGTCAGTGAACCAGTACGTCGACTACTTCGGCACCCGCGTGGCCGCGTTCGATGTGCTGTCGCCGCATTCGGCGCTCACCATCACCGCCAAGTCGCTGGTCGAGGTGCGTCCGCGTCCGCTCGAGCACGTCGACATCACCTGGCACGAACTCGCCCGCGAGTCGGGACGCTCCATCGAGACCGTGGAGCAGCTGACCCAGACCGGGCGCACCCGTCCGCACCCCGAGGTCGCGGAGCTCGCGCGGTCGATCGCGTCGCAGCACGACCATCCCGGCCGGGCGGCGCACGCCATCGCGACGGGCATCGGCGACGCCGTCGAGTACATGCACGGCATCACCGGCGTGCACTCCACCGCGCAGGAGGCGTGGGAGGCGCGCAAGGGCGTCTGCCAGGACATCGCGCACATCACCCTGGGCGCGCTGCGCGAGGTCGGGATCCCGGCCCGGTACGTCTCGGGTTACCTGCACCCGCGCCCGTCGGCTGAAGTGGGCGTCGCGGTGACGGGCGAGTCCCACGCCTGGGTGGAGTGGTTCGCCGGCGAATGGCAGGGTTTCGACCCCACCAACAACATCGAGATCGGCGACCGGCACGTGCTCGTCGGACGCGGCCGCGACTACGGCGACGTCCCGCCGCTGCGCGGGGTGTACGCCGGCCCGTTCAAGAGCCACCTCCACGTGAAGGTGACGATCACGAGAGAGGCGTGAGCCTGTCTCGTGAACGGCGGATCGGTTCCCGCGGAGTTCTAGGCCGGCGGCGCGCCCGGATCGAGGGTCTTCAGCATCTCCTCTTCCGCCGGGTTGTCGGCTTCGAGCTGCTCCTCGGTCGTCTCGTCGCCGCCGAGCGGCGAGTCCTGCTCGACGGGCTGGTCGCCGGGTTCACCCTCGGCGGGGTCGGGTCGGTCGTCACTGTGCGATGCATCCATGGTCGTGACGCTAGGCCCGCCGGCCGCCCACGCACAGGGGTTGACGAACGTCGCGTGAGGGGAGACGGATGCCGCGGCATCCGTCTCCCGGCCGTGCCGCCGCCGAACGGCGGCACTTTGCAGCAGCCGCTGCGTCGCACGACGCCGCGCTCGCCGGAAAGTGCCGCGCCGCGCGGGCTGCAGAGGATCGCGCCCTCACGTCAGCGGCCGCGCGGGACACCGGCCCGGAGCGTGTACAGTTCTGCGCGGACGCAGAGGGGGCGGTCATGACCCGCAACTGGGCTGGGACGTACGAGTACACCGCACCCATGATCGTGACGGCGCGCACCGAGGACGAGGTGCGCCGGGCGCTCGCCGGCGGAGGACCCGTCCACGCGCTCGGCACCCGTCACTCGTTCACCGACCTTCCCGACACCGGCGGCACCCTCATCGACGTGTCCGGACTCGAAGGGGGCTTCGAGCTCGGCGACGGCACCGTGCGCGTCGCCGGCGGGACGCGCTACGGGGTGCTCGCGTCGTGGCTCGATGAACGCGGACTCGCCCTTCACAACCTCGGCTCGCTGCCGCACATCTCCGTCGCCGGCGCGACCGCGACCGGGACCCACGGCTCGGGAGACGCCCACGGCGTGCTCACCACCGCGGTGCGCGGCATCCGGTATCTCGACGCCCACGGCGCACTGCACGAGGTCCGCCGCGGCGACCCCGACTTCGCTGCGGTCGCGGTCGGCCTCGGCGCGTTCGGGGTGGTGGTCTCGCTCGACCTGGCGACCGAGCCGACGTACCGGGTGCGCCAGGACGTGTACCGCGACGTGACGTGGGATGCCGCGCTGCACGCTCTCCCGGCGGTGACGGGCGCGGGGTACTCGGTGTCGGTGTTCACCCGGTGGGACCCCGAAAGCATCGGGTACGTGTGGGTGAAGACCCGCCTCGACGACGACCGGCAGCCGGTGCCCGAGACGCTGCTCGACGGGGTGCGCGACGTCGACGCCGAACCCCTCGGCGGCCTGGCCGACGTCACCGAGCTGCGAGGAGTGCCGGGACCGTGGATGTTGCGGCTGCCGCACTTCCGACTCGACGGCACTCCGTCGTTCGGCGACGAGATCCAGAGCGAGTACTTCGTGTCGCGTGAGCACGCGGTGACGGCGCTGCTCGCGATGCGCGAGCTCGGCGAGCTCATCCGTCCGGTGCTGTTCGTGAGCGAGCTGCGCACCGCCGCCGCCGACGACCTCTGGCTCAGCCCGGCGTACGGGCGCGACATCCTCGCGATTCACTTCACCTGGCGCAACGATCCCGACGCGGTGGGACGGGTCATCCCCGAGATCGAGCGCGCGCTGGAGCCGTACGCCGCGCGCCCGCACTGGGGCAAGCGCCACGGGTTCGGGCGCGAGCGGCTCGAGCGGGTGCATCCGCGCCTCGCCGACGCGCGCGAGGTCTTCGAACGCCTCGACCCGGACGGCCGCTTCGTGAACCGCCACCTCATCCGCGTCGGAGCCCGCCGGCCCCGCTGACGCGGCGGCCGGCCCGGCGCCGGGTCAGCTCGCGCGGCGCTCGCGCGCCTGGTCGGGCACGCGGACGGGCGTGGTCGCGGCGACCTCGTCGGAGAACTCCTCGGGGTTCGCCTGCACGACCGACAGCGGACGCGTCTCGTCGATCGTGAGCAGGAAGCGCTTCTCTTCGCTGCGGTGTAGCCGGCCCGAGACGATCAGCCAGGTGGCGCCGATCGCGAACGCGACGAGCGCCGCACCGGCACCGAGCAGGATCGCCTGCCGCGGCCCGAACTCGGCGGCGACCCAGCCGACGATGGGAGCACCGATCGGTGTGCCGCCCATGAGGATCGCCATGTACAGCGCCAGCACCCGGCCCCGCAGCGCGGGATCGGTGGTGGTCTGCACGTAGCCGTTCGCCGTGGTCAGCATCGTGACGACCGCGAACCCGGTGAACATGAGGGTGATCGCATAGAGCCAGTACGACGGCATGACCGCCGACACGGTCGCAGCGGCTGCGAACAGCAGCGTGCCGCCGATCACCACCCGGATCCGCGCCCGGTCGCGGCGGGCGGCCAGCAGCGCGCCGGCCAGCGACCCCACCGCGAGGATCGAGCTGAGCAGCCCGTAGCCATCGGCCTGCTGACCGAACTCGAGCGCCATCGTGGAGGCGAAGATCGGGAAGTTCATGCCGAAGGCGCCGACGAGGAACACCATCGCGAACGTCACGATGAGGTCGGGGCGGCGCGCCACATAGCGGAAGCCGTCTGCGAGGCGCGAAGCGCCGGTCGCCTTCACGCGCGGCACGAGCTCGTCGGTGCGGATCAGCATCAGCGCGATGATCATGCCGAGGAAGGTCACGCCGTTGACGAGGAACACCCACCCGGTGCCGACCGCGACGATCACGACGCCGGCGACGGCGGGCCCGATCATGCGCGCGCCGTTGAACGAGGCCGCGTTGAGCGCGACGGCGTTCGAGGCGATCTCGCGCGAGACCAGGTCGGAGACGAACGCCTGGCGTGCGGGGTTGTCGAACGCGGCCACCACTCCGAGCGCGAGGGCGAAGGTGTACATGATCGGCAGGGTCATGACGCCCATCAGCAGCAGCACGCCGATCGCCACGCCGAGCACCAGCAGCAGGCCCTGGGTCAGCATGAGCAGCCTGCGCCGCTCGAAGCGGTCGGCGACCCAGCCGGTCACGCCGACGAGCAGCAGCGGGGGAGCGAACTGCAGCGCCATCGTGACGCCCATCGCCGCCGCGTCGTTGTCGGTGAGCTCGGTCAGCACCACCCAGCTGAGCGCGGTCGCCTGCATCCACGCGCCCACGTTCGAGACGAGGGCGCCGATGAACCAGACGCGGTAGTTGAAGATCGAGAACGAGCGGAACATCGAGCTCATCGGGCGGCCATCCGCTCCATGATCTCGGCGGCCCGGGCGAGCACGCCGCGCTCGTCGTCGGTGAGGTCGGCGAGCGCCGCCTCGACCCACGCGTCCCGTCGGCGGGCGGTCTCGTCGACGACTGCGCGGCCCTCGTCGGTGAGGGCGATGACGACCTTGCGGCCGTCGTTCTCGTCGGCGGACCGGCTGATGTAGCCGAGGTCCTGCAGGCAGTTCACCGTGCGGTTCATCGACGGCGCCGAGACGCGCTCGCGATCGGCGAGCTCGCCGAGGGTGTGCGGGCCGTGCACCCAGAGGGCGGCGAGGACGGCGAACTGGCCGTCGCTCATGGAGTCGACCGCGCGCTGCGTGCGCAGGCGGCGCGCGAGCCGGAAGGTCGCAATGCGCAGCTGTGAGGCCGCGGCGGAGTGGTCGTCGGGGGAGTCGTGGGGTGTCGTCGTCAGTTCCGTATGTGCGCTCATGCCGTTATTTAGCATAGCTCATTAGTTTTGCTAAGGGATTCGGATGCCGCATCCGGCCGTTCCTTCGCGACCCCTAGACTTCTGCGCATGCCCGAGTTCATCGATGCGCACGGCATCACGATCGTCTACGACGTCACCCCGGCCAAGACCGAACCCCGGGCCGTGATCCAGCTGCTGCACGGTGTCGGCGAGCACGCCGGGCGGTACAGCGCGCTCGTGCAGGAGCTCACCGGCGCGGGATACACCGTCTACGCCGACGATCGCCGCGGCCACGGACGCACGGGCATGGGTCACCACGGCGGCGACGCCACCAAGCTCGGCCGCCTCGGGCCCGGCGGGTTCCGTGCGGCGCTCGCCGCCTGCTGGCAGCTCACCGAGCTCATCCGCGCCGAGAACCCCGGTCTGCCGCTGGTGATCCTCGGCCACTCGTTCGGGTCGTTCATCACGCAGAAGCTGGTCAACCAGCATCCGGATGCCTTCGACGGCGTCGTGCTGAGCGGTTCGGCGCTGCTGTGGCCGGGGTCGATCAACTCGGGCGACCTCAACGCGCCCTGGGCGGGGCCGGACGCGATGGGGACGGAGTGGCTGGCGTCCGATCTCTCGGTCGGCCGGGCTTTCCTCGACGACCCGCTGACCACCACGACGCCGCTCCCCAAGCTCTTCGGCCCGATCGACACGCTGCGCCTGATGGGCAAGCCGAAGCGCAACCTCGGGCGCGACATCCCGATCCTGCTGCTGGTGGGCCGCGACGACACCGTCGGCGGACCGCGCAGCGTGCACCGCCTCGCCGACGCCTACCGCTCGCGGTCGGGGCTGACCGACGTCACGACGCTCGTGTATCCCGACGTGCGGCACGAGGTGTTCAACGACGTCTCGCAGGCCGAGGTGCGCGCCGATCTGCTGGCTTGGCTGAACCGGCGTTTCGCGTCCCGCGCCTGACCTCTTGCGGCCTTCGCCGTTGACGTAGGCAGGGGTCGTGGGCGATGCTGGGCCCAGCGTGCGTTGTGGGAGCGCTCCCAAAGCTTCCGGCGCCGCTCCCCGGGCGAAGACGCCCGGCGGTCGACGAAGACCAGGAGACCCCAGATGACCCAGGACTTCCCCCGTCCCCACCATGCACCGCCACGGCGGCGCGCCCTCGCCTTCGCAGCGGCCGCGGCCCTCGCCGCCGGAGTCGCCATCCCCCTTGTTGCCGCGCCCGCCGCGGCGGAGGAGCCGGCGTTGCCGGGCTCGGACCTCTACGTCAACCCGTGGAGCACGACCCTCGAGGCCGCGCAGGAGCTGCGCGGGCAGGCGCGGGCGGATGCGCAGCTGCTCGGCTCGATCCCGTCGGCGAACTGGTTCACCGACGGCACGCCCGCCGAGGTGCAGGACGCGGTCGATGAGGTGGTCTCGGCGGCAGCCGAGGCGGGGCAGATGCCCGTCCTCGTCGCCTACAACCTGCCGTTCCGCGACTGCGCGCAGTACTCGGCCGGCGGCGCCCTCGACACCGCGGCCTACACGGCATGGATCGACGGATTCGCCGCCGGCGTCGGCGACCGCCCCGCCACGGTCATCCTCGAACCGGACGGCCTCGGCATCATCCCGCACTACACCACCCTCGACGGCACCATGGAGTGGTGTCAGCCCGCCGAGGTGCCGGCGGCGACCGCTGCCTCCGACCGGTTCGAGCAGCTGAACCACGCCGTGGACGCGTTCGGTGCGCTCGCGGCGACCTCGGTGTACCTCGACGGCACGGGCTCGAGCTGGCTGAACGTCGGCGAGATCTCCGACCGCCTCATCAAGGCCGGCGTCGAGCGCGCCGACGGGTTCTTCCTGAACGCGTCGAACTACCAGTTCACCGCCAACTCGACGGCGTTCGGCCGGTGGATCTCGTCGTGCATCGCCTACGTCACCCAGGTGGCGCCGGGCGACTTCGCGTCGTGCGGCAACCAGTACTGGAACGGCGGGCCTGCCACCAACTGGACCGGCGTCGCCATGTCGCCCTACGGCGAGTGGAGCTCGGGCAACCCCGATCCCGCGCTCGACACCGCGGGCGTCGACTCCCGCTACGAGTCGATCCTCGGCGGCGTGCAGCCGACGACGCGGTTCGTCATCGACACGAGCCGCAACGGTCTCGGCCCGTGGCAGTACCCCGAGGGCGTCTACCCGTCGCCGGAGGACTGGTGCAACCCGCCCGACCGCGGGCTCGGCCTGCGCCCCACGACCGAGACGGGCGTGCCGCTCCTCGACGCGTACCTGTGGATCAAGGTGCCGGGCGAATCGGACGGCAAATGCCTGCGCGGCACCGCCGGCCCGCTCGACCCCGAGCGCGGCATCGAGGACCCGGCCGCCGGGCAGTGGTTCGCCGAGCAGGCGCGTGAGCTCATCGCCCTCGCCAACCCGCCGATCGCGCCGCTCGACTGCCACGTGAAGGCCCACGCCAAGAAGACCGGCAAGGGCTTCGTCGCGACGCTCGTCGTGCGCAACAACGGCACGGCGACGCTGAGCCCCTGGACCGTGTCGTGGACGTTCGACGGGACGCAGACGGTGCAGAAGGTCGTCGGCGGCTCGTTCGTGCAGGACGGCGCGACGGTGACCGTCACCGGTGCGAAGGCGCACAAGGCGCTGCGACCCGGCAAGACGGCGGCGGTCGTCGTCACCGGCAAGGGCGCGGCCGTCGAGCCCTGGCAGTTCCTCCTCAACGGGAAGGCCTGCACCTCCTCCTGAACCAGTGCGGCGGCGCCGGATGCCTCACCCCGGCGCCGTCGCACGCCACGTCGTCTCCGTCGAACCGGCCCCCGCCCCCGCCCCCGCGCCGGTTCGGCGGAGACGATCGTTCCTGGGCGGATGCCCCGGCCCGTGGCCGGCGACGACCCCCGGGCGCGTCCGCAATAGGCTGAACCCATGCACGGCGAATACAAGGTGCCCGGGGGCAAGCTGGTGGTCGTCGACCTCGAGGAGCGCGACGGGCGCATCGCGGACTTCCACCTCGCCGGCGACTTCTTCCTCGAGCCCGACTCCGCCCTCGACGACATCGACGCCGCCGTGAACGGCCTGCCCGTCGAAGCCGACGTCACGACGATCGCGGCGGCCGTGCGCGCGGCTCTCCCCGACGGGGCCCAGCTGCTCGGCTTCACGCCCGAGGCCGTCGGCACCGCCGTCCGCCGGGCGCTCGTCACGGCACCCGGCTGGCGCGACTTCGACTGGGAGATCGTGCACGATCGGCCCGTGTCGCCCCGCATGAACCTCGCGCTCGACGAGGTGCTCACCGGACGCGTGGGCGACGGCCGGCGCCGCCCCACGCTGCGGCTGTGGGAATGGGATGAGTCGGCCGTCGTGATCGGCTCGTTCCAGTCGCTGCGCAACGAGGTCGACCCCGAGGGAGCCGCCCGCCACGGCTTCGACGTCGTCCGCCGCATCTCCGGCGGCGGCGCCATGATGATGGCCGCCAACTCCATCGTCACGTACTCCCTCTACGTGCCGGCATCCCTCGTCGCCGGGCTCACGTTCGCCGACTCGTACGCGTTCCTCGACGACTGGGTGCTGCAGGCCCTCCGCTCGCTCGGGATCGAGGCCACCTATCAGCCGCTCAACGACATCGCCTCGCCGCAGGGCAAGATCGGCGGAGCCGCGCAGAAGCGCCTCGCCAACGGCGGCGTGCTCCATCACGCGACGCTGAGCTACGACATGGACGGCCAGGTCATGACCGAGGTGCTGCGGATCGGCCGCGAGAAGCTCAGCGACAAGGGCACCGTGTCGGCCGCCAAGCGCGTCGACCCGCTGCGGCGCCAGACGGGGCTCCCGCGGGAGGCGATCATCGAGCGGTTCATCGAGACCTTCGCGCGCCTCTACGGCGCCGTTCCCGGTCATATCACCGAAGAGGAATACGCCGAGGCGGAGGCGCTCGTGCAGTCCAAATTCGCCACCGACGCGTGGCTGCGCCGCGTGCCGTGACCGGCGCCGGTCGAGTCGTGACCGAGTCCCCGCGCGACGGCGAGGGCGAGGCATCCGGGTCCGTCGAGATCCACCAGGGCGACAACCTCGACGTGATCCGGCAGTTCGCGGACGGGTCGTTCACCCTCATCTACCTCGATCCGCCCTTCAACACCGGCCGCACCCAGGAGCGCGCTCTCGAGGTCGCCCGGCCGGTGGCACCACCTCAGGCTGAGGCGGCGGGCGAGGCATCCGCTCTCCCGGAAGCACGGCCGACGGCCGAACCCGAACGGTCCGGCAGCCTGAGTCATGGCACCGGCGGCGGGACCTCGGTCGTGCGACGCGGTTTCCACGGTCGCGAGTACGAACGGCTCCGCGGCGATCTGCGGGCCTACGGCGACCGGTTCGACGACTACTGGGGATTCCTCGAGCCGCGCCTCACCGAGGCATGGCGTCTGCTGGCCGACGACGGCACGCTCTACCTGCACCTCGACTACCGCGAGGCGCACTACGCGAAGGTGCTGCTCGACGCGCTCGTCGGCCGCGACCGCTTCCTCAACGAGCTCATCTGGGCCTACGACTACGGAGCGAAGACCCGCAGACGCTGGCCCACCAAGCACGACACGATCCTCGTGTACGTGAAAGACCCCGATCGGTACTGGTTCGACTCCGACGCCGTCGACCGCGAGCCCTACATGGCCCCCGGTCTCGTCACGCCCGAGAAGGCGGCACGGGGAAAGCTGCCCACCGACGTCTGGTGGCACACCATCGTGCCGACGACCGGACGCGAGAAGACCGGCTACCCCACGCAGAAGCCCGAGGGCATCCTGCGCCGGATCGTGCAGGCGTCGAGCCGCCCCGGCGACCGCGTGCTGGACTTCTTCGCCGGCAGCGGCACCACCGGTGCGGTCGCGGCGGCGCTCGGGCGGCACGCCGTGCTCGTCGACGACAACCCCGAGGCGATCGCCGTCATGAGAGAGCGGATGCCTCACGCAGCCGTTTTCGGGTCGGGCGCCGCCGATCGCTCCTAGGCCGGGCCGGCGCTCTTAGGCTGGGGGAATGCGCTTCGGAACCTTCATCCCCCAAGGCTGGCGATTCGACCTCGTGGACATCGATCCGCGCGACCACTGGCGGGTGATGGCGACCCTCGCCCAGCACGCCGACGAAGGCCCGTGGGAGTCGCTGTGGGTCTACGACCACTTCCACACCACCCCGGTGCCGAGCCAGGAGGCCACCCACGAGGCGTGGAGCCTGATGGCGGCGTTCGGCGCTTCGACCGAGCGCATCCGCCTCGGCCAGATGTGCACCTGCATGGGCTACCGCAACCCCGCCTACCTGGCGAAGGTGGCCGCCACCATCGACGCCGTCTCGGGCGGACGGGTCGAGATGGGCATCGGCGGCGGCTGGTACGAGCACGAATGGCGCGCGTACGGCTACGGCTTCCCCGAGGTGCGCGACCGGCTCGGGATGCTGCGCGAAGGCGTCGAGATCATGCACCAAGCCTGGACCACCGGCACCGCGACTCTCGACGGCACCTACTACCAGGTCGACGGCGCGATCGTGCAGCCGCTGCCGCTGCAGGACGGCGGCATCCCGCTGTGGATCGCCGGAGGCGGTGAGAAGGTCACGCTCAAGATCGCGGCGAAGTACGCCTCGTACACGAACTTCAACGGCTCGCTCGAGCAGTGGGACCACAAGAGCGAGGTGCTGCGCGGCCACTGCGAGAACCTGGGGCGCGACTTCGAGTCGATCACTCGCTCCGCGAACTTCAACACGATCGTCGCCGAGACCGAAGCCGAGGCATCCGACCGCCTCGCCGCCGTGAAGGCGCGTCTGCTTCCGCACGTGGGTCAGGAGCGGGCCGACGCGATCGAGCAGGACTACCTCTCGTCGCCGACCTTCGGCACCCCCGAGCAGGTCGTCGAGCGGCTGGCTGAGCGCGAGCGCCACGGCCTCGGGTACGCGATCCACTACTTCCCCGAGGCGGCCTACGACCTCTCGGGCCTGCAGCTCTTCGAGCGCGAGGTCATCCCGGCGCTGAGCTGACCCGGACGGCCGGCCGGTGCCGTTTCACGGCCGGTTCACGGCCGTTCGCCGTGAAACGGTGGGGCTGTTTCGGCTTTGCCGAGGGTGTATGTGCCCTGGAAGGTCGATCTAGCCCCGCCGTTTGACGCGCGCCCGACATCTGCCGGCCGGTCGGCCCCCGGCGCCGTCCCTCCCCAGGCCGCTGGTGAACAGCTTCGTGCACAGATGTCGTGCCGTCGCGCTCGTCGGTGGGCGTCCCGTCCGACGCTCGGTGCATGCCCTCGTCGCCGCCTCGTCCTGTCCTTGCCTCCAGCCGCAGCAAGATGCGCGCGAGGGGGTGGACTGACCGTCAGCTGGCACAGGCGGTCGCGACCGGCGAACTCCTGCGGCCGCGCTCGAACTCTTACCTTCCCGCTGACACCCCACCGGAGGCGGTTGTGGCCGTAGCGTTCGGGGGGCGACTCGCATGCGTCTCCGAGCTCGCTCGTCTCGGCGTCTTCGTGCTCGACCGGGGCGAGCTTCACCTGCACCTCAAGCAGAATCGCTCCGGCGCCCCGAAGTCGGCCCTGCGGGTGCGTCGGCATTGGCGACGCTTGCATCGGTCGCCAGAGCCGGGCGCCACCTCTGTCGAACCTTTCGACGCGGTGCTGCAGTCTGTGCTCTGCCAGTCGCCTCGGGCGGCGATCGCGACGATCGACTCGGCATTGCGGCTGGGTCTGCTCCGCGTCGATGACCTCGACGACCTCTTCGACGCCCTGCCGAGACGGCATTCGGTGCTGCGCCGCCTCGTCGACCCGCGCGCGGAGTCCTGCCCTGAGTCGCTGATGCGTCTGATCCTCCGGGCGATCGGCGCCCACTTCGAGGTGCAGGTGTCGATCGACGGAGTCGGCCGCGTGGACTTCCTCGTCGACGACTGGCTCATCGTCGAGTGCGACAGCTTCGCCCATCACTCGTCCTGGGATGAGCAGCGGCGCGACAGGCGGCGCGACCAGACCGCAGCCGCGCTCGGGTTCGCGACCTACCGGCCGATCGCCGAGGACATCATGTGGCAGCCCGACCTCGTTCGGGCGGCGCTCGTCGGGCTGATCAGCGGGCGAGCACCAAGGCGCCGGCGGCGGGAGTGAAACGGCGGGGCTCGATCGCGCCCCTGGTGGTCAAAACTCGGCGTGGATGCGGATTCGTCCTCGCGGTTTCACACTCGACAGGTTCATCCGCCGCCGGCCGGGTCAGAGCAGAGCGCGGACGCTGCGGTAGCCGTCGGCGATCACGTCGGGGCGGGATGCCTCGCCCCCGAACACCCGGGTGGTGCCGGGTCGCCCGCCCCAGGTGGGCCACCCGGGGTCGCCGTCGCGGATGAAGCCGACGGCGGCGCCGTGGACGGCGTCGGCGAGACGCCGCGGCGGCGACTCGCCCGCGATCTCCGGCACCCCGGGGGCGTCGAGGCCGTCGAACCAGAACGGCACGTCGAGGCAGTGCAGCGCCCACCCGCGCACGGGCGAGGCCCACGAGAACCGGTACACCCAGGTCGGCGCGGGGCCGCGGGCGTCGGCGACCCGCACGACGTCGGAGCGGAACACCACGTCGGTGACGAATCGGCCGATGACGGCGGCGGTGCCCTTGCGGCGTTGGAGCGCGTTGTCGGCCAGGTAGGCGCGGCGCGTGGCGGCGGGGACGTTGAGCTTCGCCAGCGCCAGCCCCGGCGGGACGAGTCTGAGCTTGCCGCGCGCCGAATCGGTCACCATGGTGAACTCGTCGTCGGTCGTGCCGAGGACGAGCGGCTTGTCGGCCCCGATCCCGGAGCCGAGGGCGGCGATCGTCGGCTGGGCGATGAGGTCGCCGTCGATCGCCGGGCCCCACGACAGCCCGTCTTCGAGGATGACGTGCACCCCGGTGAGCGGGTCGTCCGAGTCGGGCCGCGCCGCACGCTCCTGGAACGAGATCAGGGTCTCCTCGGGCACCGCCGCGAACCCGTCGCGGTTGGGTGCGACACCGGCGAGGTTCGCGAGGCGCGCCGCCAGAGTGCGGGCGCGCTCGGGCGAGACGTCGGCGAGAGCCGGCGACATCGCCCACACCGCGTGGAAAAGGTGCTGCGCCGCGGGCATGCCGAGCAGCGTGAGCACGGCCCCGCCGCCGGCCGACTGCCCCGCTATGGTGACACGGCCGGGGTCGCCACCGAACGCCTGGATGTTGTCGCGCACCCACTCCAGGCCGGCGAGCCAGTCGCGGACGCCGCGGTTCGACGGCGCGCCCGGGATGTGCCCGAACCCGCCGAATCCGAGTCGGTACGAGAGGGTGACGGTGACGACGCCGTCGCGGTTGAAGGCCCGGCCGTCGTACCAGGGGCTCGCGGGCGACCCGGCGGTGTACGCCCCGCCGTGGATGTACACGAGCACGGGCAGCCGGGCGTCGCGCTCGCCCGGCGCGGGCGTGAAGACGTTGACGTTCAGCGTCGCGTCGCCGGGGATCGCCGGCTCGGGGATGAGCGTGTCGCCGGGGTCGTGCCGCAGCGCGGTCGCCCCGTACTCGAGCGCGTCGCGGACGCCGTCCCACGGATCGGGCGGTGCGGGCGCGGCGAAGCGAAGGTCGCCGACGGGCGCTTTCGCGAACGGGATGCCGAGGAAGGCCGCCGACGCGCCGGGGTCGCCGGGCGTCCCGCGCCAGAATCCGCGGACCCGACCGGGTGCGATCGCGACGACGGCGGTGTCCGGATGCTGCGCCACGGCGTTCCTCTCCATCCCAGGGGACTCCTCCCCACGATACGGTGACCCGCCCGCGCCCGGCGCGGACGCGCACGGGGAACGCCTCGCTCCGCGGCGCGGGCTCAGGCGGCGGGAATCTCGGCGAGGGAGCGGTACACCGGGATGCCGCGGGCCTCGGCGATCGCGACGTCCTGGTCGGCGCCACGCGACTCGCCGGGGAGGCGAAGGACCGCGTCGCAGTGCTGCAGCAGCCGCTCGGCCGTCGGATACATGACGTCGGCGGCGAGCGGGTCGGTCGGCCCGCTCGCGCCGGCGCTGGAGAGGACCGGCAGCGCCACCCACTCGCCGATCATGGGGATGTGCCCGGCGCGGAAGATCGGCCAGGCGGCTTCTTCGAGTCGGGTGAGGTTGCGGGCCATCAGGGCGGGGTCACCCCCGGTGCCCGAGGCGTAGGGGCCGGCGATGAGAATCAACATGGGCTTGCTCATGTCTGGCACAATAGTGCACAAACATGCACAAACGGGAAGGAATGTGGATGCTCGCCGCGTCGCGCAAAGATCTGCTCCTCGAGAGACTCCGCCGAGATGGGCGTGTCGTCGCGAAGGAGATCGCCGCCGAACTCGGTATCTCCGAAGACAGCGTCCGGCGCGACCTGCGCGAGCTCGACGCGGCGGGCCTGGCCGTCCGCGTCTACGGCGGCGCGCTTCCCGCATCGCCCGCCGTCGCCGATTACGCCACCCGCACGCGGGTCGCACCCGAGAGCAAGCACCGGGTCGCTCAGGCGGCCGCGGCCCTCGTCGAGCCCGGTGCGACGATCGTCCTCGACGGCGGCACGACCACGCTGGCGATGGTGGACGCGCTTCCCCGGTCGCTGCCGTGCACGATCATCACCCACAGTCCGACCGTCGCCGCGGCGCTCCTCTCGCATCAGGCAGATGTCTTCCTGATCGGCGGTCAGCTGTTCAAGCACTCGGCGGTGGCGTGCGGCGCGGCTGCGGTCGAGGCCGCGAACCGGGTCAGCGCCGACCTCTTCTTCCTCGGAGTCACCGGCGTCCACGCCGCCGCGGGCCTCACCACCGGCGACGCCGACGAAGCGGCGATGAAGCGCACGCTCGCTTCGCGGGCGGCCGAGACGTACGCGCTGGCCAGCGAAGAGAAGGTGGGCGCGGCATCCCGTTTCACCGTCCTGTCGCTCGACGCCGTCGCGGGCGTCGTCACCGACGTGGTGGGAGACGACCCCGCTCTGCGTGCGATCAGCGACCTGGGGGTCCGGATCGTCGCCGCCTGACGCCGGTCGCCCCGTCTTGGACCAGCCGGTACGACGGCTGCCGCAGCACGCGGATCCAGCGGTACCAGCCTGCGCCGGGAAGCGAACGGCGCACGGCGTCGAAGCGCAGGTCGGTGTCGTCCTGATCGGGTGCCGCGCGCAGGATCACGTCGGCGAACGGATGCCACGGCCCCGCCGGCGTCGCGAACGCCAGGGTCACCCGCCACGGCCGGGCCGCCAGCTCGCGGCGCAGCGCGGCGAGGTTCGCGGGGAGCGTGTCGGGCTCGACGGATCGGGCGCTGACGAGCACGGGTCCCCGGCTGCCGCGATAGGGCAGGAGGGTGTTGAACGTGCCGCCTGCCGCCGACCAGCGGGGTGCGAGCAGGAACCGGCCCGGCACGCCGGTACCCGAGGACGAGAGCTCGATGTCCGCGGGCGTGCCGCCGATGTCGACGCGAAGCGCCAGGCCGATGACGTCGGGCAGCCAGGACGGCAGTCCGACCGACCGCGAGACGCGCGCACGCACCGCGAGGGAATCGCCCGGGATATCCGAGTGCGGGATGCCCGCGCCGTCCGCAGTCGCAGTGTCGAGACCGTCGATCCAGGCGATGCCCGACGGCACCGCGGCTCGCGTGCGACGCACCTCGCCGATGAGTACGAGCCCGCGGGAGTGGATCGGCCGCGGGTGGCGGAAGAGCTGCAGCACCGCGAACACGCCGCGGAAGACGACCCCGAGGAGCGCGGCGACGAAGGCAGGCATCCGGCCAGTATGGGCGGGCGAGGTGTCCTCCGGTCCGCGGTGGCGTCTGGCCCCGGCGGTCGTTACGATGCGCGCCGGGAGGTCGTTGGCTGCGGCACGTGGGTCACCGCCGGCCGCGGGCCGCGGCGAGGGACTCGCGCATGGCCGCTCCCCAGAAGCGGCCATGCTGCGAGGGAAGACCGCGCCGCCTGCTCCCCAAACGTCAGTCGACGGGTCGAGCCGCCCCCACGGCCCTTGTCGCCCTCCACGAGTCTGAACCGTTTCCCCGGCGGTTCGGCCTCGTCTCGGTGCGATATCGATCTTGCCGAAGCAACCGCAAGAGAAACGCAAGGGAGATGCAACAGTCGGCCAAGGTCGTGATCGATGCATCCGGACCCGGTTCCCGGGGCATGCGGAAGGCGGCCGGGCGGCCGCGAGAAGGCGTCGCCCGACCGCCTCGGATCACGCGCGGAGGAAGGCGAGGAGCGCCTCGTTCACCTCTGCCCCGTGGGTCCACAGCAGCCCGTGCGGGGCGCCCTCGATCTCGACGTAGGTCGCGTCGGGGAGCAGCTCGCGGAATCGCCGCGCGGTGGCGTCGATCGGCAGGATGTTGTCGGCCGTGCCGTGCAGGATCAGGGCCGGCACGTCGATCGCCGGGATGTCCTGGCGGAAGTCGGTCGGCCAGGTGAGCGGCGCGGCCGCGAGGCCCGTGTTGCCGGCGAGATTCGCGACCTGCACGCTGGCGTCGACGGCCTCTTGCGAGATGCGCGTGCCGAGGTTGTCGTCGAGGTTGTAGAAGTCCTTGTAGAACCCCGCGATGAACGCGTAGCGGTCGTCGAGCACCGACTGCCGGATGCCGTCGAAGAAGGCCTGGTCGCCGGCGCCGTCGGGGTTGTCGTCCGTCTTCAGCAGGAACGGCTCGAGCGACCCGAAGAACGCGGCCTTCGCGACCCGCGAGCTGCCGTACCGCGAGAGGTAACGCGCGACCTCGCCGGTGCCCATCGAGAACCCGACGAGCACCGCATCCTTCAGGTCGAGGTCTTCCATGAGCGCGTGCAGGTCGGCCGCGAACGTGTCGTAGTCGTAGCCCGACCCAGTCTTGGACGACGCCCCGAACCCGCGGCGGTCGTACGCGATCACGCGGTAGCCGGCGTCGAGGAGGGCGGCCTGCTGCTTGCCCCACGACTCGCCGTTCAGCGGGAACCCGTGGATGAGCACGACCGGCTGCCCGCTGCCCTGGTCGGTGTAGTACAGCTCGATGTCGGCCGAGTTCTCGGTTCCGACGGTGATGTATGCCACGATCTCTCCTTCCGGCCGAAGGCGGACGGATGCCCCGGCCCGATGTCGACGCTAGGGGCGGGCCGTCGCTCCCGCCAGGCCTTGACGGCGTCGGCGGGGTGAACGCGGGGGTTCAGTCGCGGTGCGCGCCATCGGACGGGGCGACGGTGAAGATGGTGGGGGCGGAGAACCCGGATGCCTCGAAGGCGGCGGTCGCGGCATCCGTCACCTGCTTCACCCGGTCGTGGGCGACCAGCGCGATCGCCGCGCCGCCGAAGCCGCCGCCGGTCATGCGGGCGCCGACCGCACCCGCCGAGAGCGCAGCCTCGACGGCGGTGTCGAGTTCGGGGACGGAGATCTCGAAGTCGTCGCGCATGGACCCGTGCGAGGCGACGAGCAGGTCGCCGATGGCCGCGGGGCCCGCCTCGCGCAGCAGACGCACCGTGTCGATCACCCGCTGATTCTCGGTCACGACGTGCCGCACACGGCGGAAGGTGACGTCGTCCATGAGCTCGGCGGCGCGCGGAAGGTCGTCGACGCCGAGGTCGCGCAGCGCGCTCACCCCCATGAGAGCCGCACCGCGCTCGCAGGCGGCGCGGCGCTCGCCGTAGCCGCCGGTCGCGTGCGAGTGGCTGACGCCCGTGTCGATGACGACGATCTCGAGGCCGGCGGCGGCGAAGCCGAGATCGACGACCTCGACCTCGAGCGAACGGCAGTCGAGGAACGTCGCCGCATCCGCGCGGCCCAGCATGGAGGCCATCTGGTCCATGATTCCGGTGGGCGCGCCGACGGCCTCGTTCTCGGCGGTGCGTCCGGCACGGGCCAGCACGGTCCGGTCGAGGTCGAGCGCCCACGTCTCGGCGAGGGCCACGGCGGTCGCGCCCTCGATCGCCGCCGACGACGACAGGCCGGCCCCGACGGGGACGTTCGAGGCGAAGGCGAGGTCGACGCCCGTGAGGCTCCCGGCCTGCTCGCCCGCCAGCTCGCGCAGCGCCCAGGCCACGCCGAGCGGGTAGCGAGCCCACTCCGCGACCTCGTCGCGGCGTGCGGGGAACACGTCCGTGAGATCGTCGAGACCGAGTTCGACGGTCTCGTCGTCGAACGTGGACGCGACGCGGATCACGCCGTCGTCGCGTATGCGCAGCGCGACGTGCGTGCGGTGCTGGATCGCGAACGGCAGCACGAAGCCGTCGTTGTAATCGGTGTGCTCGCCGATGAGGTTCACACGTCCGGGCGCCGACCAGGTGCCGGCCGGGGCGGTGCCGAAGCGCTCTTCGAACAGCGCGCGGGCGGCGGCGGCGGTGTCGGAAGTCGAGGATGCCTCGGGGTTCGCGGCCGGCGGGGTCGCGGCATCCGGATTCGTGCCGTCCGGGGTCGCGGCGTCGGGGTTCACAGGGACTCCTCGGGGATGGAGGCGACGGCGTCGCGCAGGCTTGCGGCCGCGGTCTCGGGCGGGATGTCGCCGATCCAGGCGCCCATCGCCGCCTCGGAGCCGGCGAGGAACTTCAGCTTGTCGGCGGCCCGGCGCGGAGAGGTCAGCTGCAGGTTCAGGCGCACCGTGTCGCGCCCGCGGTGCACGGGGGCCTGGTGCCAGGCCGCGATGTAGGGCGTCGGGGAGTCGTAGAGCGCGTCGACGCCGCGCAGCAGACGCAGGTAGAGCGGGGCGAGCTCGTCGCGCTCGGCGTCGGACGTCTCGGCGAAGTCGGGCACGTGCCGGTGGGGGAGCACGTGCACCTCGAGCGGCCAGCGAGCGGCGAACGGCACGTAGGCGGTCCAGTGCTCGCCGGCGAGGATGACGCGCTCCGACGCCCGCTCGAACTCGAGGATGCGGGCGAAGAGGTCGTCGCCCTCACGCTCGATCGACCGCAGCAGTCCGGTGGTGCGCGGTGTGATGTACGGGTAGGCGTAGATCTGACCATGCGGGTGAGGGAGTGTGACGCCGATCGCCTCGCCCCGGTTCTCGAACGGGAACACCTGCTCCACGCCGGGGAGGCCCGACAGCGCGGCGGTGCGGTCGGCCCACGCCTCGATCACCGTGCGGGCGCGCACGGTCGTCTGCGTGCCGAACGAGCCGGAGTGCTCGGGGCTGAAGCAGACGACCTCGCAGCGTCCGACCGAAGTGCGTGTGCGGCCCAGGCCGGGAGCGTCGAGGTCGTCGATGTCATGAGGCGGGTCGGCCGCCGCCGGCGCTTCGCCGAACGCGGAAGCCAGGGCGGGACCGAAGGCCGGGGACTTGTTCTCGAACACCGCCACGTCATAGAGCGACGGGATCTCGGACGGGTTCGTCGCCGTCTGCGGCGCCAGGGGGTCGAGTTCGGCCGGGGGCAGGAACGCGCGGTTCTGGCGGGCCGCGGCCACCGACACCCAGTCTCCGGTGAGCACGTCGCGGCGCATCGTCGCGGTCTCGGGCCGTGGGCCGAGGTCGCGGGCGTCGATCGCGCGGTCGGGGCCGAGCGTCGTGCCCGGGTCGTCGTAGTAGATCAGCTCGCGTCCATCGGCGAGACGGGTCGAACGCTTGACGACGCCGGCGCCGAGCTCGTGGGCGCGCAACTGCTGCATGTTCACGTCAACACGGTAACAACGGTGGCATGGTAACGTCAACATCACCAGGTACATTGGCGCCCCGGATTCGAGGAGACTGATGGAACGACGCGTGTCGATGGCCGACGTCGCCGCCGCCGCCGGCGTGTCGGGCCAGACCGTCTCGCGCGTCGTCAACGACAGTCCCCGGGTCGATCCGGCCACCCGGGCGCGCGTCGAGCGTGCGATGACCGAGCTGGGCTACCGTCCCCACCGCGCCGCCCGCGCGCTCCGGACCGGCCGCACGCACACCATCGGCCTGCTCGCATCGACGCTCGCGACGGTGGGCAACTCCCGCATGCTGCAGGCGCTGGCGGATGCCGCGGCCACCCGCGGCTACGCCCTCACGGTCGTCACCCTCGGCGCCGAGCCCGATGTCGCCGCCGCTTTCGAGCGTCTGAGCGAGCAGGGCGTCGACGGCACCGTCGTGCTCAACGAGGCGACCGCCGCCGTGAGGGACGCGTCGCTCGACCGAGGGGCGCGGCTCGTCGTGGTGGACTCTCCCCCCGACGACCGGTTTGCGATCGTCCAGACCGCGCACGCGTCCGGGGCTCGGGCGGCGGTGGAGCACCTGCTGGCGCTCGGTCACGAGACCGTGCACCACGTCGGCGGCCCGTCCGACTCCTACGCGGCAGCCGAGCGCGAGCGCGGGTGGCGGGAGGCGCTTCGCGACGCCGGCCGGACGGTGCCCGACGTCGCGCGCGGGGATTGGGGCGCAGCATCCGGTGCCGTCGTCGCGACCGAACTCGCCCGTGGTGGCGCGACCGCCGTCTTCTGCGCGAACGACCAGATGGCGCTCGGCGTGCTCGGCGGGCTCGCCGACCTCGGCCTCGACGTGCCGAGAGACGTCAGCGTCGTCGGGTTCGACGACGTCGCCGACGCCGCCCACTACCGGCCGCCGCTCACCACCGTGCGGCAGGACTTCGACGGGCTCGCCGAGCGCGCCGTCGCACGGCTCGTGCACGCGATCGAGACGGGCGAGACGGGCGGGACGGAAGTGGTCGAGCCGGCACTCGTCGTGCGCCGCAGCACCGGGCCGGTGGGGTAGCACGGCCGCGCCGTCGTCCCGAGCAGGACTAGGACCCCGAACCGCCCTGGAGTTGCCGCCGCGCCTCGTCGATCTGCGCCGTGAGCTCCCTCGCGCGTTCGTTGAACCACCCACCCGCGATGGTGCTCGACAGCATCGCATTGAGTATGGCGTCCTCCCGCTCACGCTCCAGCTGCTCGATCATTCTCATGAGCTCGGCGTGACGTTGCGGCTCCATGAGGCGATCGTCTCACGCGGGAGTCACCGGTCGCCCTCACGTCCCCCGACTCAGCCTCGAGACGGCGTGCTCCCGCGCAGCACGACCTCCAGAGAGAGGGCTGGGTCGGCATCCGGAGTCCACTCGGTGTCGACCGCGGCGCGCAACGCGCGGTGACCGAGCTCCTCGAGCGGGACGCGCACCGTCGTCAGACCCGGATGGATGTCGCGGGCCGCAGCGATGTCGTCGAACCCGGCCACGGCGACCTCCCGCCCGACATCGCGCCCGGCGTCGCGCAGGGCCGCCATGACGCCTATCGCGATCACGTCCGTGACCCCGAAGATCACCGTCCCGTCGGAGAGGGATCCTGCCGACAGCAGCTCGCGCGCGGCCTCGAAGCCGGCATCGCGGGAAAAACCGGCGTGATGCACCGCGGGCGGCGAACCGCCGCCGGCCGTGAAGCCCTCGGTGAAGCCCGCGACGCGATCATCGGACAGGCGGACGCCCTCGGCCGCCGCCACGACGACCGCATCGCGGTAGCCGATCCGTGCCAGCTCGGCACCGAGCGCCGCCGCGCCGCCCCGGTTGTCGATCGAGACCGTCCGCTCGACGGGTGCACCCTCGCCGACCGACACGACGCGGCCGATGCCTGCAAACGTCTCCAGCTCGGCGGCAAGACCCGCGGCATCCGGACCCGCCGTCCGAGAAGACGCCAGGATCAGCCCCCTCGGACGCTGGCCGCGCAAAGCGCGCACCAGGCGGGCCTCGCGCTGCTCGTCGCGGTCCGTGATGCCGATCGTCATCATGAGGCCCGTCTCGTCGGCCCCGCGCCCGACACCTGCGGCGAGCTCGCCGAAGTACGGGTCGGCGATGTCGGCGACGAGCAGGGCGACCATCGCGGTGTTGCCCCGCGCGGTCGCCTGGGCGGCAAGGTTCGCGGTGTAGCCGAGTTTCTCGGCCGCGGCTTCGACGCGCTCCCGGTAGCTCTCGGCCACCTTGCGTGTCGAGCCGTTGAGCACACGGGACGCGGTCGCCAACGACACGCCGGCCTCGCGTGCGACGTCATGCAGTGTTGCTGCGCCTCGGGCAGGCGCGTGCGACTCGCTCACGCGGCTGAGTCTAGGCCTGTTTTCCTTTGAGCGAACCGGGGGTCGTGCGCAGCATCCGCACGGTCGAGAACGGGATTCCGGATGCTGTGACACCCGGTTTCATCGGAACCCCGAGCGGTCAGGATCCGAGCGCAGCCGAGACGACCGCGCGGGCCTCCTCCTGCACCTCGGCGAGGTGCTCGGGACCCCGGAGCGACTCGGCGTACAGCTTGTACACGTCCTCCGTGCCGGACGGACGCGCCGCGAACCACGCGTGCTCCGTCTGCACCTTGAGCCCGCCGATCGCCGCACCGTTGCCCGGCGCGTGCGACAGCTTCGCCGTGATCGGTTCACCGGCCAGCTCGGTCGCCGTCACCGCCTCGGGCGACAGCTTGCCCAGCGTCGCCTTCTGCGCGGGCGTCGCCGGTGCATCCACCCGCTGGTATGCCGACGACCCGAACTGCGCCTCCAGCTCGGCGTACCGCTGCGAGGGCGTCTTGCCGGTGACGGCGAGGATCTCGGCGGCGAGCAGGCAGAGCAGGATGCCGTCCTTGTCGGTCGTCCACACCGTGCCGTCCTTGCGCAGGAACGACGCGCCCGCCGACTCCTCCCCGCCGAAGGCCACCGAGCCGTCGAGCAGCCCGGGCACGAACCACTTGAAGCCCACCGGCACCTCGAGGAGCCGGCGACCCAGCGACTCGGCGACCCGGTCGATGATCATCGACGACACGAGCGTCTTGCCGACCGCGGCATCCGTCGGCCACTCCGGCCGGTGCGCGTACAGGTAGTCGATCGCGACCGCCAGGTAGTGGTTCGGGTTCATGAGCCCGGCGTCGGGGGTCACGATGCCGTGGCGGTCGGCGTCGGCGTCGTTGCCCGTGAGGATGTCGTACTCGTCGCGACGGGCGACGAGCGCGGCCATCGCCGACGGCGACGACGGATCCATGCGGATCTTCTCGTCCCAGTCGAGCGTCATGAACTTCCACGTCGGGTCGACATCGGGGTTGACCACGGTCAGGTCGAGCCCGTGCACCTCGGCGATGAGCGCCCAGTACTCCACGGATGCGCCCCCGAGCGGGTCGGCCCCGATCCGCACCCCCGCCGAGCGGATCGCGTCGACGTCGATGATGTTCGCCAGGTCGCGCACGTACGCGTCGCGGAAGTCGTAATCGCCGAGCGCGTCGCCGTCGAGGTCCTTGAACGGGGTGCGGGCGACGCCCTCCAGCCCGGCGGCGATGAGCTCGTTCGCGCGATTCGCGATCCATCCGGTCGCGTCGGTGTCGGCCGGGCCGCCGTTCGGCGGGTTGTACTTGAAGCCGCCGTCGCGCGGCGGGTTGTGGCTGGGGGTGACGACGATGCCGTCCGCGCGGCCGGGGTCCGCGGCATCCCGCCCCCGGTTGTAGGTCAGGATCGCGTGGCTCAGGGCCGGCGTCGGCACCCATGAGTCGCGGGAGTCCACCCGCACGTCCACGCCGTTCGCCACCAGGACCTCGATCGCGCTGCGCTCGGCGGGAAGCGACAGGCCGTGCGTGTCGCGGCCGAGGAAGAGCGGACCCTCGATGCCCTGAGCCCGGCGGTAGTCGACGATCGCCTGCGTCGTGGCGAGGATGTGCACCTCGTTGAAGCTCGACGACAGCGACGACCCCCGGTGGCCGCTCGTGCCGAACGCGACGCGCTGCTCGGGCACGCTCGGGTCTGGTCTGCGGTCGTAATACGCAGAGATCAGCTCATCGATGTCGATGAGGTCGGAGGGTTCGGCGGGCTGTCCGGCGCGACTCATGGGTCCAGTCTGCCCCGTTCGGGTGCCCGGTGTCCTGCCTTGACAGCGGAAGTCGGCGGCCCGGCGTGCACAACGTCGGCGATCCGCCGCGAGGCCGGGCGGATTCCGGCCCGGTTCGCCCGAAGCCGTCCGTCCCGCCGACGTTGTGCCCGGCCGCGGCCGGCCGCGGCGGGCCGCGACGAGCCGCGGCGGCCACAACTCAGGCTGGGAGCGGCCGGGGGCCGGCGGGCTCCCCGCCGTTCCGCGGCGCCCCGGGCGACTGCGCGGCGGCCAGCCTGAGTTGCGGCACGCCGTTCCGCGGCGCCCCGCCCGGGCCATGGCCCGCGGGTCGGGGTGCACAACGTCGGCGATCCGCCGTGCGGCCAGGCGGATTCCGGCCGGGCTCGCCCGAGCCCGGCCGATCGGCCGACGTTGCGCCCGGCCGCGCGGCCGCGCCGGCCGCCGCACGTCCGGCGGGGGGCCTCGCGGCAGCCGGGGGTGGCTAGGCTGGCCCCCGTGACTTCCGAGGCGCTTCCGACCGAGGCATCCGCTCCTGCCCGCCGCACGTACAGCTTCCTCGGCCCGGCCGGCACGTTCACCGAGGCCGCGCTCGCGCAGGTGCCCGAAGCCCGCGGCCACGAGTGGCGGCCGGTGCGCAACGTCGGCGAGGCGCTGTCCGACGTGGTCGAGGGACGCTCCGACGCGGCCATGATCGCGATCGAGAACTCCGTCGACGGCGGGGTGTCGACAGCCCAGGACGCGCTCGCCACCGTCCCGGGCCTGCGGATCGTGGGCGAGTACCTGGTCCCGGTCGAGTTCGTGCTCGTGGGCCGGCCCGGGGCGAAGCTCGACGACGTGTCGCTCGTCGCCGCCCACCCCGTCGCCTACGCCCAGTGCCTGCAGTGGCTGACCGCGACGCTGCCCGGGCACGCCCACATCCCGGCGGCGAGCAACGTCGCCAGCGCGATGGGCCTGATCGACGGTTCGAGCGACGCGGATGCCGCGATCGCGCCGCCCGGGATCCTCGAGCACCACGAGCTCGAACTGCTCGCCTCGGCGATCGGCGACAACCCCAACGCGGTGACCCGGTTCGTGCTGGTGAGCCGGACGGTGTCGCCGCCCCCGCCGACGGGCGCCGACAAGACGTCGCTCATCGCTGAGCTGCCCGACGACCATCCGGGTGCGCTGCTCGAGATGCTGGAGCAGTTCGCGACGCGCGGCATCAACCTGTCGCTGCTGGCCTCCCGGCCGATCGGCGATGCGCTCGGCCGGTACCGCTTCGTCATCGACGCCGACGGGCACATCGAGGACGAGCGCATGGCCGACGCGCTGCTGGGCCTGCGCCGGTTCAGCCCGAAGGTGGTGTTCCTCGGGTCGTACCCCCGGGCCGACCGCGCGGTGGTGCGCTACCCCGATCGATACTCCGACGACGTGTTCGTCGAGGCGCGCGACTGGCTGCGCGGCCTGCTCAGCGGAGAACCGGAGGAGTCATGAGCTTCGTCTTCGACCCGTCGAACGAGGTCCACGCCCGGGTCCTGGCCCGGCTCGAGAGCGAGACGGTCGCGTGGATCGGCAGCAACGGCCGCGACGGCTACCCGCACGCCGTGCCGGTCTGGTTCCTGTGGCTGGGTGATCGCGCGGTCGTGCTGAGCCAGCCCGAGACGGCCAAGGTGCGCAACCTCCGCGCCGACCCCCGGGTGCTGCTGCACCTCGAGGCGGGGGCCGACGGCGAGCAGCTCGCGGTGCTGCGGGGCGTGGCGACGGTGTCGGACGGCGCCGGCCCGGCGTGGCTCGACCGCATCGGCGAGCGGTACCAGGACAAATACGACGAGTGGATGCAGCGGCTCAAGCTGTCGCTGGAGGACATGTTCACGAGCTACAGCACCGTCATCGAGGTCGTGCCGCATAAGCTGATCGCCTGGTAGCGCCTCGCCGCGCGGCATCCCTAGGACGACGAAGGAGTCGAGTGAGCGGTATCGAGGTCGGCGGGCGCGTCCTGCGCGCGCGCCTGAAGCTGGTCGATGCGGACGGCGAGGCAATGCGCCGGGGTCCGGTGGTGATCGAGCAGATCGCGCACGCGTTCGGCTTCGGCAACATCGGCTTCGACTTCGTCGGGCTGCTGGGCGGCGAGCCGTCCGGGCCGGACGCGGACGAGCGCGTCTTCGGCGGCGCGGATGCCGATCGGGCCGCGCCGCTGCTGCCGGCACTGCTCGACGTGTTCGACACCGTGACGCTGCCGTTCTACTGGCGCGGGTTCGAGCCGGTGCGGGGCGAGCCCGACACCGAGCGGCTGCTGACCACGGCCCGGTGGTTCGCGAGCCACGGCGTGCGGGTGAAGGGGCATCCGCTGGTGTGGCACACGCTGACTCCGCACTGGCTCGACGATCTCACCGACGCTGAGGTCGAGGCGGCGATCCGTGCGCGCATCGAGCGGGACGTGTCGCGCTTCGCGGGCGTGATCGACCTGTGGGACGCGATCAACGAGGCCGTGATCCTGCCGGTGTTCACCGCCGAGGAGAACGCCGTCACGCGCCTCGCACAGCGCAAGGGCCGCGTCGAGATGGTCCGCATGGCGTTCGAGACGGCCCGCGCCGCGAACCCGTCGGCGCGGCTGGTGCTGAACGACTTCGACCTGTCGGAGGACTACGAGCGCCTCATCGCCGAGTGCCTCGACGCGGGCATCGCGATCGACGCGATCGGTCTGCAGACCCACATGCACCAGGGGTACCGGGGCGAGGAGCAGGTCGCCGGCATCCTGGACCGCTTCGCCCGGTTCGGGCTTCCGCTGCAGCTCACCGAGACGACGCTCCTGTCGGGCGATCTCATGCCGCCGCACATCGTGGACCTCAACGACTACGTCGTCGACTCGTGGCCCTCGACGCCCGAGGGGGAGGCGCGTCAGGCCGACGAGGTCGTCCGTCACTACCGCACCGTGGTGGGGCATCCGGCTGTCGAGTCCCTCACCTACTGGGGCCTGACCGACGACGGCGCGTGGCTCGGGGCGCCGGCCGGGCTGCTGCGCGCCGACGCGTCGCCAAAGCCCGCCTACCTCGCTCTGCGGGAGCTGATCCGCGGCGAGTGGTGGCACGCCCCGCGGGCGGTGGAGACGGATGCCTCGGGCCTGGTCGACGTGCACGGCTTCGCCGGCCGGTACCGTGCGACGACTGCGACCGGCGTCACCGAGTTCGACCTGACCCCCGGCGAGGCTGAGCTGACCGTCCGGGTCTAGGCGGCGAGGCCGAGCTCGGCGGCGAGCAGCTCGAGGGTCTGCACGCGGCCGGCCGCGGCATCCGTCGACTCCGCCTCGTAGCTGCCGGCGATCGGCGAGATCATGACCTCGTCGACCCCGTGACGGCCCGCGAAGTCGCGCAGCTCGGCGGCGACGGAGTCGCCGGTGCCGACGAACCAGTTCGCCCGCGCCGACGCCATGAAGGACTCGCCGAGCCCGTCGAAGTCGGCGGCTCCCGCTACCGCCTGCTCGACCGTCTCGAGCGGGATCAGCGGCCGGTTCGTACGCAGCCGCGCCGTCATGCGCAGGTTCGGGAGTGCGCGGGCCTCGGCCTCGTCGGCGGTCGGTGCCGCGATCACATTCGCCGTGACGAACGTGCGCGGCTCGGGGTGCGCCTCGCTCGGCTGGTACCCGGAGCGGTACACCTCGAGCGCCCGCTCGAGCCCTTGACCGGAAAAGTGGTTCGCGAACACGTAGGGCAGCCCGACGGCCGCGGCGAGCTGGGCCGAGTAGTCGCTCGAACCGAGCAGCCACACCTCGGGCACGGTGGTCGCCGCCGGTGTCGCGTGCACGTCGTAGGTTCCGCCCGAGGTGAAGCGCACGCTGGCGCCCTCGGCGGAGACGAGCGACAGGATGTCGCGCACGTGGTCGGGGAACCGCTCGACGTCGCTCGTCGTGCCGCTCTGCCTGAGCAGCTGGGTGATCACGGGGTCCGAGCCCGGCGCCCGCCCGATGCCGAGGTCGATGCGCCCGGGCGCGATGGCCTCCAGCGCGGCGAACTGCTCGGCGACCACGAGCGGCGAGTGATTGGGGAGCATCACTCCGCCCGACCCCAGCCGGATGCGCGACGTGCGCGCGGCCGCGGCGTCCGCCAGCACGGGCGGGGTCGTCGAGGCGACCGCCGGCATGTTGTGGTGCTCGGCGAACCAGTAGCGGCGGTACCCGAGCTCGTCCGCGCGGGAGGCGAGGGAGAGGGATGCCGCCACCGCCTGCGCGCTGGTCTGCCCGGCACGCACCGGCACGAGGTCGAGAACGGAAAGGGCCGGGGTCGCGATGCTCATCCTCGGGTGCAACCGCGGCGCTTGCGGGCGCATTCCGCACGAGGGACAGGCCCCCGAGGCGGCGGCGGCTCGCCGCGGCTCAGCCGCCGACGGACGGCGCCGTGTCGCCGCCCGCGGCGCGGCGGTACTCGCGCGGCGTCGCGCCGACGGTCGCCCGGAACGTCTCGTGGAACGCCGTCGCCGACGCGAACCCGCTCGCCCGGCGCACCGCGTCGACGGGGAGGCTCGACGTGAGGAGCAGTCGCTGCGCCTCGGCAAGGCGGAACTGCGCGATGTAGCGGGGGATCGACGTGCCCATCACCTCGCGGAACTCGCGGGCCGCCGTGTTCGGGTGCACGTGCACCGCCCGCGCGACGTCGGTGAGCAGGATCGGCTCCGCGAAGTGCTCGGCGACGAAGCGGGCCATCGCGCCCACCCGGGCCGGATCGTTCCGAGAGCGGCCGCCCGGCGCCGACGCCTCGGCCGTCTCGGCGATCCGGCGCACCAGCGCCTCGATCTCGAGGTGCGCGGCCCGCTCGCTCTCGGTGCTGCGCCGTCGCAGCTCGCCGCTCCACCTCGCGGCGGTCTCGGCCAGGGCAGGTGGCAGGCTCTCGGCGCCGCCCACGACGACGTCGCCGCTCAGGAGCCGATGGCCGAGCCTCGGCGCCCACGACAGCACGGTCGCGGTGGGCACGGTGATCCACATCAGCCGGACCGCGCCCCCGGTCACGAGCTGGTGCGGCCGGGACGCCCAGAACAGACTGGGCCGCCCCGCCGGGATGTCGAGCGTCCGCCCGCCCTGCACGTAGACGAGGTCGGACTCTCCGATGTTGATCTCGATGTCGTCGTGCTCGTGCGGCGCCGACATGGCGTACGCGGTGTCGTACACGCATCGCCACCCGAAGGATCCGGTCAGAATAGTGGAAATTCGTACTCACCCCCTCGGAACGCGCAACTTCACCAGGAAATCCCTCCCTAGCGTAGAGCGTGGAAAGGGACCCCATGTCAACCACGTCACCCCTCATCGCGACCTCCAGCCCCCTGGCGCTCACCGCCGAGCAGGTCGAGCAGTTCGACCGCGACGGATACCTCGTGCTGCGGAATCGCATCCCCGCCGACCTGCTGTCGCGCCTGCAGACCGCGTCCGAGCGGTGGATCGCCGACGGGCACGAGCAGAGCGCGACCGCCGGCGACGACCCGGACTACAACTTCGCCACACGCCCCGACGGGCCGTTGCTCTTCCGCGTCAACTACCTGCACGCCAAGCACGAGCGAGCCTCGCTCGAACTGCTCGGCAGCCCCGAGGTGCTCGAAATCGCCCGGAGCCTCGCCGGTCCGAACTTCGTCCCGACGTACGAATCGCTCGTCTTCAAGGCCGCGGGCGACGGAGCCGCGATCGAATGGCACCAGGACGCCGTGCACCCGCGCACCCACCGGATCTTCAACATCGACGTGTACCTCGACGCGTCCCGCAAGGGCGCGGGCGCCCTGCGGGTCGCGCCGGGATCCCAGCGCGGCCCGGTCGAGATCTGCCAGCTGCGTGACGAGTACGGGTGGGACGCTCCCGGCGTCATCCAGGTCGAGATGGAGCCCGGCGACGTCCTGGTGCACGACGTCATGGTCGTCCACGGGTCGGAGCCCACGCTCGACAATCCGCTGCGCCGCACCGTGTACCTCGAGTTCCGCGCCGCCGAGCAGATCGAGGCCGAGGGCCCGTGGGACGCCGAATGGATCGAGCGACGGCTGCGGCTCATCCCGCTGGCCCTGCGCGAGTGGGGCGACCAGCACCCCGGCGAGCACGGGTTCGACTGGACGGTCTCCGAGCGCTACGCGCCCGCGACCTCCGGTGACACGCAGGAGGAGCTCAAGGTGATCCACGGCGTGCACAACGCCGGCTCATACTGCAGCGCGGGGAGCGTTCCGCTGACCCCGGCCCCGTGAACGGAGACGAGAGGGGCGGATGCCGCGGCATCCGCCCCTCTCGTCAGGCGGACTCGCGCCACACCACCGGGCACTCCAGCAGCACCGGCGACGAGATCGGCTCTCCGCGCAGCTGCGCCAGCACCGACTCGGCCGCCGCGCGCCCGAGCTGATCCGCCGGCTGGTGCACGGTCGACAGCGGCGGGTCGCACCGCAGCGCCCAGGAGCTGTCGTCGAAGCCGACGATGCCGACGTCGCCCGGCACCGAGCGTCCGGCTTCGCGGAGCGCCTCCATCGCGCCCGCGGCCACCGCGTCGCTCGAGGCGAACACCCCGTCCAGGTCGGGCGCGCGCTCGAGCAGCTCCTGCATGCCCGCCTTGCCGTGCGAGAACGAGTAGAACGGCACGCTCTGGATCAGCTGCGGATCGAGCTTGGACCCCATCGCGTCGACGAAGCCCGCGAGACGGTCGGCCCCGGAGTCGCGGTCGAGGGCCGCCGCGATCATGCCGACGCGCCGCCGTCCGGTCTGGAGGAGCCGACCGGTGATCGCCCGGGCCGCGCCCCGGTTGTCGATGGCGACGTACCCGGCGGAGCCGATGTCGCGGGGATGGCCGACGAAGGCGGCGGGAAGCCCCAGTTCGGCGACGGCCGCCGTGATGCGGTCGCCGACGCGCGCCGACACGACGATCACTCCGTCGATGAGACCGCCGCTGAGATACCGGGCCAGACGCTCGACGTCGCGGGGCGTGTCGGCGATCAGGCACGAGAGCTGGTAGTCGGCCTCGGAGAGGGCCGCGTTCGCGCCGAGCAGGATCGAGGCGATGTTCGGGTCTTCGACGAAGAGCGAGTGCGGCTCGTGGACGATCAGGCCGACCGCCTGCGAGCTCTGCATCACGAGGCTGCGGGCGGCGCGGTTCGGGATGAACCCGACCTTCGCGATGGCGGCTTCGATCGCCGACCGCGCCTCGGCGGAGACGTAGGGCTGGCCGTTGAGGACCCGGCTCACCGTCCCTCGGGAGACACCGGCCTCGCGGGCCACGTCTTTCACCGTCGCTCGACGTCTGCGGTCGGTCATCGTCTCCACATGCACATGGTATGTGCACGAGAACACCTCGCAAGAAGCATGTTGACAAAGAAATCCCGCGGTGGGACGCTGTACACGTTCACAGAACTCAGCGCTGAGTACATCTCGGTCTGGGGTGTGCACGTTCACGGACCGAGGAGCAGATGATCGACCGCCCCACCTTCGCCCACGACGGCATCGCATTCGGGTGCGACTACAACCCCGAGCAGTGGCCTGCCGAGGTGTGGGACGAAGACGTCCGGCTGATGGTCGAAGCCGGCGTCGACCTGGTCGCGGTCAACATCTTCGGGTGGTCGCACATCGAACCCCGCGAGGGACGGTTCGACTTCGCGAAGCTCGACGACATCATCGAGCGTCTTCACGCGGCGGGGATCCGGGTCAACCTGGGCACCGGCACCGCGACGCCGCCGGCGTGGCTGACGCGACAGCATCCGGAAATGCTCCCCGTGGCCGAAGACGGCACGCGGCGATTCCCCGGGGGCCGGCAGGCGTACTGCCCGAGCTCACCGGAGTTCCGCGCGGCGTCGCTGCGCCTGGTCGAAGCCGTCGTGGCGCGCTACGACCAGCACCCCGCGGTGGAGATCTGGCACGTGTCGAACGAGCTCGGATGCCACAACGCGCTGTGCTACTGCGACCAGAGCGCGGCGGCGTTCCGCCGGTGGCTGGAGCGCCGGTACGACACGATCGACGCGCTGAACACCGCCTGGGGCACCGCCTTCTGGAGCCAGACCTACACCGAGTGGGACGAGATCCTGCCTCCGCTGGCGGCGCTGTCGGCGCGGAACCCGGCGCAGCGGCTCGACTTCCACCGCTTCAGCTCCGACGAGGTGCTCGAGCAGTATCGCGCCGAGGCCGAGGTCATCCGCGCGCGCAGCACCAAGCCCGTGACGACCAACTTCATGGTGACCGCCCACATCGAGAACATGGACTACTGGTCGTGGGCCGCCGACATGGACGTCATCGCCAACGACCACTACCTCGACCACCGCCTGGGCGACCCGGGCGCCGAGCTGGCGTTCGCCGCCGACCTGTCGCGCGGCCTCGGGCAGGGCGCACCGTGGATGCTGATGGAGCACTCGACGGGGGCGGTCAACTGGCAGCCGCTCAACCGGGCGAAGGAGCCCGGCCAGATCGTCCGCAACTCGCTCACCCACGTCGCCCGCGGCGCGGACGCGGTGTGCTTCTTCCAGTGGCGGGCCTCGGTGCAGGGCGCCGAGAAGTTCCACTCGGCGATGCTCCCGCACGCCGGCACCGACTCGAACGTGTGGCGCGAAGTCGTCGACCTGGGCCGCACGCTCCGTCAGCTCGACGAGGTGGTCGGGTCGCGTGTGGTGGCGGATGCCGCGCTCGTCTTCTCGTGGGAGTCCTGGTGGGCGGCCGACTCCGAGTCCCGCCCCAGCCAGCACCTCGGGTACCTCGACCAGGTGCACGCCGCGTACCGGTCGCTGCACGACCAGCGCATCACCGTCGACATCGTCGCCCCCGGCGCCGACCTCTCGGCCTACCGCCTCGTCGTCGTCCCGGGACTCCACCTCATCCGCGAGGCCGAGGCGAAGACGATCGTGGACTGGGTCGAGGCCGGCGGCACCGCCGTCGTGACCTTCTTCAGCGGCATCGTCGACCAGGACGACCGGGTCTGGACCGGGGGCTACGGCGGCCCGCTGCGCGGCGCGCTCGGCGTGCACATCGAGGAGTTCGCGCCGGTCGCGCCGGGCGAGTCGCTCGCGCTCTCGGACGGCTCGCGCGGGTCGCTCTGGTCGGAGCGGGTGCGTGCGACCACCGCGCACGTCGTGGCCGCGTTCGAGGACGGCCCGTCCGCCGGCTCCGCCGCGACCACCCGCAACGCGCACGGCGAGGGGACGGTCTGGTACGTCGCGACGCACCTCGAGCCCGGGGCATTCCAGGCGCTGATCGCCGAGGCCGCCGCATCGGCCGGCGTCCGCCCGCCGGCCGAGGTGCGCGGCGCGAACGGCCCGATCGAGCTGGTCCGGCGCCGGAACGCCGACGAGAGCTTCCTCTTCGTCGTCAACCACACCGACGCCCCGATCTCGGTCGACACCCGCGGCGTGGAGCTGGTCGGCGGAACCCGTGTCACCGACACCCTCGACGTTCCGGCCGGCGCCGTCCGGATCGTCCGCGAGAGAGAGGACGCCTGATGTCCGCAACCGCAACAGCCGCCGCATCGCCGCCGGTGCCGAGGCCGCGCCGCCGACGGGTACCGCACAAGGGCGCGATCCTCGCCTTCACCGTGCCCTTCGTCGTGCTCTTCGTGCTCTTCTATCTGATCCCGATCGCGTACGCGGTCTGGCAGTCGCTGCTCGTCGTCGAGCGCGAGGGCACGTTCGGCGAGGCCCGCGAGGTCTTCGGCGGTTTCCAGCAGTATCTCCTCGTCTTCCAGAACACGGCGTTCTGGACCTCCGTGGGCCGGGTGCTGCTGTTCGGCGTCGTGCAGGTGCCCGTCATGCTGGGCCTCGCCCTGCTCTTCGCGCTGCTGCTCGACTCGCCGCTGCTTCGGGGCAAGAAGTTCTTCCGCCTGGCGTTCTTCGTCCCGTACGCGGTGCCGGGCGTGATCGCCGCCATCATGTGGGGCTTCCTGTACTCGCCGAACCTGTCGCCCTTCGAGGCGCTGACCTCGAACGTCGACCTGCTGTCGGCCGACCTGGTGCTCTGGTCGATCGCGAACGTCGTCACGTGGGTGTTCGTCGGCTACAACATGCTGATCATCTACTCCACGCTGCTGGCGATCCCGCAGGAGGTGTACGAGGCGGCGCGGATCGACGGCGCCGGGCAGGCGCGCATCGCGTGGTCGATCAAGATCCCGCTCGTGCGGCCGGCGCTCGTGCTCACCGGGGTGCTCTCGATCATCGGAACGCTGCAGCTCCTCGCCGAGCCGCAGACCTTCCGGTCGTTCAGCTCGGCGGTCACCAGCACCTACACGCCGAACATGACGATCTACGCCACGAGCGCCATCCCCAACGTCTCGCTCGCCGCCGCCTTCTCGGTGGTGCTGGCGTTGGCGACCTTCATCCTGTCGTTCACCTTCCTGCGACTGAGCCGGCGAGGAGCCGCATCATGACCGACTACGCGACGCGGACCACCGACACCCGGGTCATCACGACCGGTCGCCGGGGCGGCAGGAACGTCTCGGCCGGCCCGCGCGAGAGCATCTTCTCGCGCACCGCCGCCATGGTCGTCATGGGCGTGTTCACGCTCTACTTCCTCATCCCGCTGTGGTGGCTGCTGGTCGCCTCGACGAAGAGCCGCGGGCAGCTGTTCACGACGAACCCGCTGTGGTTCGCCGATCCCCAGCTGTTCCAGAACATCGCCGGGCTCTTCACGTACCGCGACGGCGTCTACCTGCGGTGGCTTCTGAACAGCGTCGTCTACGCCGGCTTCGGCGGCGTCGTGGCCACGATCATCGCCGCGATGTGCGGATACGCCTTGGCGAAGTACCGGTTCCCGGGGCGCGAGGCGCTGTTCAACACCGTGCTGGGCGGCGTGCTCGTCCCGGCTACCGCTCTCGCGCTCCCGCTCTTCCTGCTGTTCAGCCAGATCCAGCTCACGAACACGTTCTGGGCGGTCCTCCTCCCGAGCATCGTCAGCCCGTTCGGCGTCTACCTGTCGCGGGTGTTCGCCGAGGCATCCGTCCCCGATGAACTGCTCGAGGCGAGCCGGCTCGACGGCGCGGGCGAGGTGCGGACCTTCTTCACCGTGTCGATCCGCCTGATGTTCCCGGCGCTGGTCACGGTGTTCCTGTTCCAGTTCGTCTCCATCTGGAACAACTTCTTCCTGCCGCTGATCATGCTGCGCAGCGAGGAGCTGTTCCCGGTCACCTACGGGCTCTACGCCTGGAACTCCACGATCAACCAGTTCCCCGAGCTGCGCACCTTCGTGCTCGTCGGGTCGCTGCTGTCGATCGTGCCGCTGATCATCACATTCCTCTTGCTTCAGAGGTACTGGCGCACGGGCCTGGGCACCGGCGCCCTGAAGTGAGAACCACCCCGCTGGCACCGTCAGCGGATCAACCGAGAGAAGGAATCATGCAGCACATGAAACGAGCGGTCGGTGTCGCCCTGCTCACTGCGGGAGCCCTGGTCGTGGCGGGTTGCTCCGCCTCGGGCGGAGACTCCGGCGGGGGCACGGATGCCGGAGCCTGTGAGCCGGCCGGCGAAGACGTCACCCTCACGTTCACGTCGTGGATCCCCGGCATCGAGGACGCCGTGGACATCTGGAACGAGGCCAACCCCGACATCCAGGTCGAGGTGCAGACCGGACCCTCCGGCAACGCCGGCACGTACCAGAACTTCTTCAACCAGCTCGAGGCCGGCAACGCCCCCGACCTGGGCCAGATCGAGTACGACGCCCTGCCGAACTTCCGCGTGCAGGACGGCCTCGAGAACCTCGCCGCGTGCGAGGACGTCGTGGCCGCCGGCGACCAGTTCGTCGACTGGACGTGGGGTCAGGTGACCCTGGGCACCGAGGACGAGGTCTACGGCATCCCGCAGGACTCCGGCCCGATGGCGCTGTTCTACCGCAGCGACCTGTTCGAGCAGAACGGCATCGAGGTCCCCACCACCTGGGACGAGTACCGCGAGGCTGCGGTCCAGATCCGCGAGCTCGGTGGCTACATCACCAACTTCTCGCAGACCGACATCAACCAGTTCGCCGGCTTCGTGTGGCAGGCGGGCGGGCAGTGGTTCGCCAACGACGGCGAGGCGTGGACGGTCGAGCTGACCGACGAGACCTCGACCAAGGTCGCCGACTACTGGCAGGACCTCATCGAGAACGACCTCGTGTCGACCTACCCGGCGTGGACCGACGAGTGGAACAACGCCTACAACTCCGGTGAGGTGTGGACGTGGAACTCGGCCGTGTGGGGTGCGAACTCCATCGCGAGCGGCGCTCCCGACACGGCGGGCAACTGGCGCGTCGCGCAGGGTCCGCAGTGGGAGGCGGGTGAAGCCGCCGCGGGCAACTGGGGTGGCTCGTCCATCGCCGTCTTCAAGGGCACCGACCACCTCTACGAGGCCGCCAAGTTCGCGCTGTGGCTCAACACCTCGGAGGAGGCGCTGACCTCGCTCAACGAGACGGCCGCCATCTACCCGGCCACGACGGCGGGTCTGCAGCTCCCGGCGCTGCAGGAAGGCGTGGAGTTCTACGGTGACCAGGCGATCTACGAGGTGTTCGCCGAGGCTGCGGGCGAGGTCAACCCCGACTTCGTGTGGGGCCCGACGATGACCCAGACGTACGCCGACGTCTCGGACGGCTTCAAGGCGGCCGTGTCGGGTTCGGGCACGCTCGCCGACGCCCTCGCCTCGGCGCAGGAGTCGACGATCGCCGCCCTCGAGGCGCAGTCGATCCCGGTCGCGGAGTAGTCTCCCCGAGTGATCCATCACCTCCGTGCCGCGGGAGTCAGCCTGGTGCTCGACTCCCGCGGCGCGGGCGTGCCCGCGGTCGTCCACTGGGGACGAGACCTGGGCGCGCTCGCCGAATCAGACCTCCTCGCTCTCGCCGACGCCGCGGTTCCCGCGGTCCCCGCCAGCTCCATCGACATCCCGCTGCGGGTGTCGCTCCTTCCCGTCCTCGCCGACGGCTGGTCGGGGCATCCGGCCCTCTCGCTCATCGGCGCACGCGGCACCCCCCGGCGGCTGTCCACCACCCGCGACGGCGACGTCGTGCTGACCGTCAGTGCGTGGGCGGATGCCTCGATCACGACCCGGCTCGAACTGACCGAGCAGGGCGTGCTCGTGGTCTCGCACGTCGTCCGCAACGAGGGGGCCGCGCCGATCGTGCTGACCGCGGCCGACGTGGCGCTGCCCGTCCCCGACCGCGCACGCGAACTGCTGGACTTCTCGGGCCGGTGGGCCGGCGAGAGGCGCCCCCAGCGCGTGACGTCCGGTCAGGGGGCGTGGCTGCGCGAGACCCGCCACGGCCGGGGCGGGCACGACGACCCCTTCCTCACGATCGCCGGCACTCCGGGCTTCGACTTCGGCTCGGGCGAGGTGTGGGCGGTGCATGTCGCGTGGAGCGGCGACAAGCGCGTGCGGTTCGAGCGGACCGACCTCGGCACGGCGCTGCTCGCCGCGGGGGAGCGGTTCACCACCCTGACGCTCGAGCCCGGCGCCTCGTACGAGTCGCCCGCCGTCGTCGCGACCTGGTCGGCGGCCGGCATCGACGGGCTGTCGGACCGCCTGCACCCCTGGGTGCGCTCCTGGTCGACGATCGACCGCCCGCGGCCGCTGTCGCTCAACACGTGGGAGGCGGTGTACTTCGACCACTCGCTCGCGCGCCTCGAACCGCTCATCGAACGGGCGGCCGAGGCCGGTGTCGAACGATTCGTGCTCGACGACGGCTGGTTCCTCGGGCGCACCGACGATCGGCGGGCGCTCGGCGACTGGACGGTCGACCCGGTCCGGTGGCCCGACGGGCTCGCACCGCTCATCGAGCGCGTGCAGGCCCGGGGCATGGAGTTCGGGCTGTGGGTCGAGCCCGAGATGGTCAGTCTCGACTCCGACCTCGCGCGGCAGCATCCGGAATGGCTCCTCAGCGAACCGGACTCGGTGACCTGGCGCTGGCAGCACGTGCTCGACCTGTCGCTGGCCGAGGTCGAGCAGCACCTCTTCGAGCGGATCGATGCGCTGCTGAGCGAGTACCCCATCGCGTACCTGAAGTGGGACCACAACCGGGATCTGCTCGTCGACGACACGGGCGCGCAGACCCGCGGCCTGTATCGGCTGCTCGACCGGGTGCGCGCAGCGCATCCCGATGTCGAGATCGAGTCGTGCGCGTCGGGCGGCGCGCGCATCGACCTGGGCATCCTGCGCCGTGTCGACCGCGTGTGGCCGAGTGACACGAACGACCCGCTGACGCGCCAGCGCATCCAGCGGTGGACGGGCGTGCTCGTGCCGCCGGAGTACCTCGGCTCGCACGTCGGCGACGCCCGCGCCCACACCACCGGCCGCGTCGCGCAGCTCAGCTTCCGGCTCGCGACGGCCCTGTTCGGGCACGCCGGGGTCGAGTCCGACCTGACGCGGCTCGCCCCCGCCGACCTCGAGGCCGTGCGCGCCTGGGGCGCGGTCTACCGACGTCACCGCGACCTGCTGCACTCCGGGCGGGTGGTGCGAGCGGATGCCGCCGACGACGCCCTGACGATCCACGGGGTGGTCGCGCCAGACGGCGGCGAAGCGCTCTTCTCCTACGCGGTGGTCGACGACACCGCGGCCGCGCTGCCGGCGCCGCTGCGCCTGGTCGGGCTCGACCCGGAGCGACGCTATCGGGTCGACGTGGTCGACCTCGGGGCACCGGTCGCCACGCTCCAGGACGCCGCGCCGCCGTGGTTCGCCGACGCGGCTGCGGCCCGGGCGGCCGGCGCCACCGGCGCGGGGATCGAACTGCCCGGGGCGGTGCTGGCGGAGGCGGGTCTGGCGATGCCTTTGCTGCTGCCGGGCAACGCGCTCGTGCTGCACGTCACCGCCGTCTGACCTGACTCCTGGGGTCGCGCCATCGCGAGCGCTGCAGTTCGCGGCATCCGCTGCGTCGCGAAGAGCCGCGGATGCCGTGAAGTGCCGCGGACGGCGGGCCGGCCGAGGTGACGTCAGGCCCGGGCGGCCCCCTTGACGACGTCGTAGGCGGCGAGCGCGGCCTTGCGGGACTCGCCCAGATCGACGATCGGCTCGGGTGGGTTCTCGGTCAGATGCTCGGGAGCCCACTCGCGCACATAGTGCCCGTCGGCGTCGAACTTCTTCGCCTGCAGCTCGGGGTTGAACACGCGGAAGTACGGGGCGGCGTCGGCTCCCGAGCCGGCGACCCACTGCCAGTTGAAGGCGTTGTTCGCGCCGTCGGCGTCGACGAGAGTGTCCCAGAACCACTCCTCCCCGTGCCGCCAGTCGATGAGCAGGTTCTTGACGAGGAACGACGCCGTCACCATGCGGACGCGGTTGTGCATGTATCCGGTGTGCCACAGTTGCCGCATCCCGGCGTCGACGAGCGCGACGCCGGTGCGGCCCCGCTGCCAGGCCTCCAGGTGCGACGGCTTGAGCCGCGGCCACGGAAAGGCGTCGAACTCGCGCCGCAGGTTCTTCGTGGCGAGATCGGGGAAGTGGAACAGCGTGTGCCAGGCGAATTCGCGCCAGCCCAGCTCCGAGAGGAACTTCCCGGCGCGTCCGGAGTCGACCGCCTCGTGCCACACGGTGTACGGGCTGACCTCGCCCCAGCGCAGCCGCGGCGACAGCAGCGACGTCGCACCGGCCGCGGGTTGATCGCGCGCCGTGCCGTACCCGTCGAGGTCGTCGTCGAGGAACTCGCGCAGGCGCCGCCGGGCCGCCGGCTCGCCCGGCTCCCACGTCTCGCGCAGGCCGCCGGCCCAGTCGGGGTGCGTCGGCAGCAGACCCCAGTCGTCCAGGTCGTCGGAGGCGATCGGATGCCTCGGCCCCGGGATCTCGCGCGGCTCCGGGAGCGGGGGCCGGGGTGCCGGCTGGTTGAGGCAGGCGCGCCAGAACGGCGAGTAGACCGAGAAGTGGGTGCCGGTACCGGTCTGCACCGTCCACGGCTCGAACAGCACGGAGGCCGCGAACGAGGCCGCCTCGACGCCGTCCGCCCGCAGGGAGGCCTTGAGATCGGCGTCGATCGCGCGCTCGGGGCCGCCGTAGCGGCGGTTCCAGAAGACCGCGGTGGCCGAGGCATCCGTCACCGCCTTGCGCACCTCGCGCGTGGCCGGACCCCGCCGGAGGACCAGGGTGCCGCCGCGCTCGGCCAACCGCTCGGCGAGCGAGGACAGCGAATGGTGCAGCCACCACCGGGCCGCGCCGCCGAGCGGCCGGATGCCCGGAGACTCCTCGTCGAGGACGTACAGCACCGTGACGGGGTCGTCCCGGTCGAGGGCGGCGCGCAGCGCGGGGTTGTCGGCGAGGCGCAGGTCGTCGCGCAGCCACACGAGGGAGGTGCTCGGCATGCCCCCATCCTGCCGCGTGCCGCCAGGGGGTCGGGCGGCTTGTGTCGGATCCGTCTGTGCGGGAGAGTTCGCGCTCGCGGGTCAGACGTCCCGTCGGAAACCAAGGAGAGACGCCGGATGCCGGCTCGCGGCGAAGGCCGATCGCGCTTGTTTTCCTGGATTTTCGACGTTTTCGCATTAGGTCGTTCTCATGCGGGCACGGCGTCATCGACGACCGTCGCGCGGCCTCAAGTCGATGACCGAGCGCGGCCGGAGGCCCGCGCATGCGCCCATCCGGATCGCCAGGGGGCGGGAATGCCGGGACTTCCGTCGCGTTCGGCACCAGAGTGCGGCGACGGGAACCAAAGGGTTCTTCCTGAGCGGCGAAAGTCCCCGCCGAGCCGTCTCGGGAAAGCGTTGACACTCCGTCGGAGAGACGCGTACGGTCGGACCTCACCGATATGTCGCCTGAAGCAACATATTCCGTCGCCGACGACGACCGGTTCCACTCAAGGGGGAGAAAACCGTATGAAGAAACAGCTCGCACGCGCCGTCACGGGAGTCGCGGCGCTCGCCGTCGGCCTCGCGGCCGGCATCGTCGCGGTCCCGGCCCACGCCGAGGACGAGTACAAGGTGCTCGTCGTCGGTCAGACGCTCGGGTTCCGCCACTCGCACATCGACGACACCACCAACGCCATCATCCAGCTCGGCGAGGACAACGGGTTCACCGTCGACGTGTGGGACAGCCGTCAGCCCGCGCTCACTCTCACGAGCACGCCGTTTACCTCGGCCGAGAGCCTCGGACAGTACGCGACGATCATCTTCGCGTCGCCCGTGGACGCCACGAACAACCTCGACCCCAACCGCCCCCGGCTGCTGAACGACAGCGAGCTGGCGGCGTTCCAGGGGTACATCCGCTCGGGCGGCGGGTACGTGGGCCTGCACGCCGCGACCGACTCCATGCACACCGTCCCCTGGTACAGCGAGCTCACCGGCGGCGGCGCGCGGTTCCGCAACCACCCGGCGCAGCAGACGGCGACCATGCGCGTCGAGAGCCCGGGACACCCGTCGACGACCATGCTGCCCGCCGAGTGGACACGGTTCGACGAGTGGTACAACTTCACCGCGAACCCGCGTGAGGACGTGCACGTGCTGATCACGCTCGACGAGTCGACCTACAACCCCGGCAACGGCGCGATGGGCGCCGACCACCCGCTGGCCTGGTGCCACAACTTCGAGGGCGGCCGCTCGTGGTACGAGGGCGCCGGTCACGTCGACGCCGCGTGGAGCGACCCGCTCTTCCTCGAGCACATCCTCGGCGGCATCGAGTGGACGGCGGGCGTCGTCACCGGTGGCGGCGACTGCGTCACCTTCGGCGAGGTCGACGGCGTCGTGGGCGGCCTCTCGACCGGGTCGGTCCGCAACGAGAAGCTGTCGGCGCAGGTCGCGGAGTATCTGACGGATGCCGAGGCCGCCGCCGATGCGGGAGACCACGCCGGTGCCATCGCGACGCTGAAGCAGGCCTTCGGCAAGGCGCACGGGCTGCAGGACGAGGTTCTGGTGGAGAAGATCGCCGACCTCATCGAATGGCAGGAGGCGCTCGTCGGCTGACGACCGCCCCGTCGAGACGGCCGCATTCCACCCGGGGTGCGGCCGTCTTCGGCGTCGGGGTTGTCAGAGGCCGGTCGTGTCGTGCCCGGTCGGCACGGTGATGAGGAGCGACCCGGCGTCGACGCGCGTGCGGACGTGCACGGCCTCACCGAACTCGTCGCCGTCGAGCTGCACGGGCTGCGCGTCGGAGGTGGCGATCTCGATGCCGGTTCCGCGCGAGTAGCGCACGGCGTTGTCTTTCGTCCGCAGCGCGAGCACCCGGCGTCCGGTGCGGAACCGCCGCAGCACGCTGTTGTCCCACGCCACGCGGCGCCACACCAGGATCCACCCGAAGGGCCCCTTGGGCTGGAAGATCACGATGTCGAGCGCGCCGTCGGCGACCGACGCCTCGGGAATCAGCTCGAGTCCCGCGGGAAGCGACCCGCAGTTGGCGAACAGCACGCTCTGCACCCGCGCCGAGTGCAGCCGCGAGCCCGCGAGCTGGTACATGACGCGGAAGGGCTTGGCGGATGCCAGGGACCGGGCGGCCCCGTCGACATAGGCGACCCAGCCCACGCTCTTCTTCAGCTGCGGGTTGGTGTTGGCGATCATCGCGGCGTCGAGCCCCATCCCGCCCATCACGACGAACGCGTGCTCGGCGGTCGTGCCGTCGGTGCGGCGGAGCGATGCCCAGCCGACGTCCATCGCGAGCCGCTCGCCGTCGAACGTCGCCCGGATGACCGCGTCGGGGTCGTCGAGCGGCAGGCGCAGGTTGCGGGCGAGGAGGTTGCCGGTGCCGCTCGGCACGATCGTCAGCGGCACCCCGCTGCCGGTCATCGCCTCCGACACGGCGCGCACGGTGCCGTCGCCTCCGGCGACGAGCACGGCATCCACACCCTCTTCGAGCGCCTGCCGCGTCACGTCGTCGCCGAGATCGTCGACGGTCGTCTCGTAGAACAGCGGGTCGGACCAGCCGGCCTCGCGCGAGAGCCGCTCCACCGTCTCGCGGAGCTCGTCCGCGTCGACCTTGATCGGGTTGTACACGAGCGCCGCCTTCGGCGACGGCCGCTCCTGACCGCCGGTCATCGGTCGCTGCTCGCCCTCGGTGCCGACGCGGCGGGCCTCGCCGCCCTCGCCGTCGGCGGTGTCGGGTTCGACGTCGTCGGGCTCGCGGATCACGCCGTCCGGCTCGGCGGCCTTCGCCGGCTCCGGGGCGTCCGCGTGGGAGCCGGGACGGGGGACGGATGCCTCGCCCCCGCCGTCGTCGGAGCCCGCCGCGCCGTCGGCGCTCGACTCGTCGGTCGCGCCCGAGTCGTCGGTCGTGCCCGCGCCATCCGCCGAGTCCGCGACTTCCTCGGCGAGGGCCGCATCTGCGATCTCGATCTCGGTCGTCGACGGGCCGTCGGAGTAGATCTTGTCGGCCGGATGCGGCGGGTCGACGTCGTCGGGACGATCGGGAGCGTCGTTCGATCCGGGTGCCGAAACCATGCGTCTTACCTTAGGGGGCGGCGCCTCGCCGGGGGTGGGGGTTGCGCCGGCCGTCGCGATCCGCCCGGCGGATAGGCTTGCAGGGTGATCGATCCCGTCCTTCTCCGCGAGAATCCCGAGCTCGTCAAGCGCTCGCAGGAGGCGCGCGGGGAGTCCGCCGCCACCGTCGACGAGGCGCTCGAGGCCGACCGCGCCCGTCGTGCCGCCATCACCGCCTTCGAAGAGCTCCGCGCCGCGCAGAACGCCCACGGCAAGAGGGTGGCGCAGGCGCCGAAGGACGAGAAGGCGGCGCTCGTCGCCGAGGCGAAGGAGCTCAGCGAGCGGGTGAAGCAGGCCCAGCACGCCGTGACGACGGCGGAAGAGGCATCCGCCCTCGCCCTCGCCGCGATCGAGAACATCGTCATCGACGGGGTCCCCGCCGGCGGCGAAGACGACTTCGTCACCCTGCGCACGCACGGCGAGCCGCCCGCGTTCGGCTTCGAGCCGCGCGACCACCTCGAGCTCGGCGAGCTGCTAGGCGCGATCGACATGGAGCGCGGCACGAAGGTGTCGGGCAGCCGCTTCTACTTCCTCACCGGCATCGGCGCACGCCTCGAGCTCGCGCTGATGAGCCTCGCGCTCGACCGGGCGCTGCAGGCCGGCTTCACCCCGCTCATCCCGCCGACGCTGGTGCGACCCGAGGTCATGCGCGGCACCGGCTTCCTCGGGCAGCACGCCGCCGAGGTGTACCACCTCGAAGAGGACGACCTCTACCTCGTCGGGACCAGCGAGGTGCCGCTGGCCGGGTACCACATGGACGAGATCCTCGATCTCGGCAAGGGGGCCAAGCGGTACGCGGGATGGTCGACGTGCTACCGCCGCGAGGCCGGCTCGTACGGCAAAGACACCCGCGGCATCATCCGCGTGCACCAGTTCAACAAGCTCGAGATGTTCGTCTACACGACACCGGCGGATGCCGAGGCCGAGCACCTGCGGCTCGTCGAGCTGCAGGAGGGCATGCTGCAGGACCTCGGCCTCAGCTACCGCGTCATCGACGTCGCGGCCGGCGACCTCGGATCGAGCGCCGCGCGCAAGTACGACGTCGAGGCGTGGGTGCCGACGCAGAACGCCTACCGCGAGCTGACGTCGACCTCGAACTGCACGACGTACCAGGCGCGTCGGCTCGACATCCGCCACCGGCTCCCCGCCGAGCCGGGCAAGGGCAGCGGCAAGACCGAGCACGTGGCCACGCTCAACGGCACGCTCGCGACCACGCGGTGGATCGTGGCGATCCTCGAGACCCACCAGCGCGAGGACGGCTCGGTGACGGTGCCCGAGGTGCTGCGCCCGTACCTGGGCGGGCTCGAGGTCATCGAGCCGGTGGCGTCATGAGCGACTCCCGTCTGCCCTCCACCGGGTCGATCGAGGTCGAGACCGAGGGTGAGGTCGAAGAGCTCGTCGAGCGGGTCGCCCACGACGCCGACGACGCGTCCGTCGCCACCGAGCGCCTCCTCATCGTGCTCGACATCGACGGCACGGTCATTCTCGAGGACGAATCCCTCAGCCCCGGCGTGGTCGACGCGGTCGCCGACGCCCAGCGGGCCGGGCACGAGGTCATGATCGCCACCGGGCGCAGCTGGGAGGGCACCCGCGGCATCCTGCGCGTCCTCGGCATCGCCCCCGAGTACGTCGTGTGCTCGAACGGCGCGGTCGTGCTGAAGCGCGTCGACGCCGACGAGCTCGTCTACGAGCGCGACCACGTCGAGACGTTCGACCCGACCGAGGTGCTGACGTTGCTGCGCGAGCACCTGCCCGACGCGCGGTACCTCGTCGAGCTCCCCGACGGCAGGCGCCTCTACACCGAGTACCTCGAGGACTGGAACCTGGTCGAGGCGATGCGGGTCGACTTCGACGAGCTCTCGGCCCAGCCGGTGTGCCGCATCGTCGTGGTCGCGCCCGAGCAGGGCGAGCAGGACTTCATGGACCTCGTCGCCCGCATCGGGCTGCACCAGGTGTCGTACGCGGTCGGCTGGACGGCCTGGCTCGACATCGCCCCGCAGGGCGTCGACAAGAGCACCGGACTGGAACGCGTGCGCACCGAGCTCGGCATCGACCCCGGGGACGTCCTCGTCATCGGAGACGGCCGCAACGACGTCGGCATGTTCCGGTGGGCGCTCGAGAACGGCGGGCGGGCCGTCGCGATGGAGCAGGGGCCGCAGGAAGTGCGCGATGCCGCGGGCGAGACCACCACGTCGGTGTCGGCCGGCGGCGTGGCGGACGTGCTCCGCAAGCTCTGACGGGGCGGATGCCGGGATCCGCGGCATCCGGAGTGCCTTTCAGAGCTTGCTCAGCCGCTGCTGGAACAATGGGCCGACAGTGCTGTCGGCTAGACTCGACGCCTGTTCGACGGATGCCCCGGCTGGGGGATCGGTCGGGAGGGTTGTCCGAGCGGCCGATGGACCTGGTCTTGAAAACCAGTGGGCAGCAATGTCCCGTGGGTTCGAATCCCACACCCTCCGCCAAGGTGTGAGGGGACCCCGTCCGCCGAGAGGAACCGAGTGGCCCAGACGACCAAGCCCGCCAAGCGCGGCCGTCGCACCGTCGCACGGCACGGCGAGCTGCGCTCCCCCCACCCGTTCTCGCTGATCATGAAGATCATCGGCGTGATCGTGGCGGTCGTCCTCGTCTCGGGCCTCGGCGTCGCCTCGTACGCCCTCTACGACCTGACGTCGAGCGTCGCCTCGAATACGGTCGCGCTCGAGGGGCAGGACCCGGTCCCGCCCGACATCGGCGCCATCGAAGGCGGCGTCAACGTGCTGCTCGTCGGCACCGACGAGTGCGAGCCCGAGTACGCCGGCTACTTCGGCGACAGGTGCACGGGCGCCGACGCGGGCGGACAGCTCAACGACGTCAACATGCTGGTGCACATCTCCGACAACCCGCGCCGGGTGACGGTGATCTCGTTCCCGCGCGACCTCATGATCCCGATCCCGGAGTGCACGGGCGAGGACGGCTCGACCAGCTCGGCGATGTCCAAACAGCAGATCAACACCGCCTGGTCGTACGGCGGTCTGTCGTGCGTCACCAAGACGATCTCCGAGCTGAGCGGCATGAACATCCCGTTCGCCGCGAAGGTGAGCTTCGGGAACGTCATCAACATCACCGATGCGATCGGCGGCGTCGACGTGTGCATCGGCAACGGCGGCATCCGCGACCGCTACACGGGCATCGACTGGCCGGCCGGCAACCGCAACGTGCAGGGCATCGAGGCGCTGCAGTTCCTGCGCACCCGCCACGGCCTGCAGAACGGCAGCGACCTGGCCCGGATCAGCAACCAGCAGCAGTACATGTCGAGCCTCGCCCGCAAGCTGACCAGCGAAGAGGTGCTGTCGAACCCGGCGACGCTGTACAAGCTCGCCACGACCGCCGTCGACAACATCACGCCGAGCGAGTCGCTGGCCAACCCCACGACGCTGGTGCAGATCGCGCTCGCGGTGAAGGACGTGCCGCTCGACGAGATCGTCTTCGTGCAGTACCCGGTCGCCGGCGACCCCGACGACATCAACCGGGTGGTGCCCGACTGGAACTCGGCCGACACGCTGTGGCAGCTTCTCGAAGAGAACAAGCCCATCGCGGTCACCGCCGACCCGAACCGCGGCGGCGGCGTCATCGCCGTCGAAGAGCCTGAGACGACGCCCGAGCCCTCTGCCACTGCGACGCCCGACCCCGCGGCGACCCCGGGTCCGAGCGGCACGCCGGCCCCGAGCGAGACCGCCGTCGCGCTGCCCGACACGATCCCCGGCACGTCCGGCGCCGACCAGACCTGCTCCGCCGGCAACCTCTCGGCGGGCGGTTGATGGCGGACCGCTCCGCCACGCGCCGCGTCCGCACAGGCGGCGTCCGCACGACGGTGGCGCGCCACGCGACCGGCCGGGATCGGCATCCGCTCGTCTCGTTCCTCGCGATGGTCGCCGTCGTCGTGGGGGTCGTCGGGGCGAGCGCGGCCGGGCTCGTGGCGTTCCACGTCTGGGATGCCGCGAACTCGTTGAACGCGAACGCCGTCGCGCTCGGCGACGACGACGTGCTGCCACCCTCCCTGGGAGCGATCGAGGGCGGCGTGAACCTGCTCGTCGTGGGCACCGATTCGTGCGAGGGAGCGAACGCCGCGCTGTCGGGCGCGTGCCAGAACGGCGACACCGACGGCGAGCGCAACGACGTGACGATGCTGGTGCACATCTCGGACGAGCCCCGCCGCGTGACGGTCGTCTCGTTTCCGCGCGACATGATCGTGCCGATTCCGTCATGCCCGTACCCGGACGGCACCGGCAGCTACTCGGCGATGAGCGCGCAGATGCTGAACGCCTCGTACATGTACGGCGGGCTCGCCTGCACGGCCGCGACGGTCGAGCAGCTCATCGGCGACGAGATCGACTTCGCCGCGGCCATCCGCTGGACGGGCGTGATCAATATGTCGGACGCGATCGGGGGCGTCGACGTCTGCGTCGCCGGCGATGTCAGCGACCCGCACACCGGCCTGACGCTCGCGGCCGGAAACCACACGCTCCAGGGCGCGCAGGCGCTCCAGTTCCTCCGGATGCGTCACGGCATCGGCGACGGGTCGGATCTCGGCCGCATCTCGAACCAGCAGCAGTTCATGTCGTCGATGGTGCGCAAGCTGCAGTCGGGACAGGTTCTGGCCAACCCGAGCGTGCTCCTGAATCTCGCGACGACGGCCGTCGACCAGGTGCAGCAGCAGCAACTCGTGCTCAGCCAGTCGCTGGCGAACCCGACGCTGATGGTGCAGATCGCGATGGCCGTCAAGGACGTGCCCTACGAGGACATCGTGTTCGTGCAGTACCCGACCGAGTACTCCTACGACTACGGCGCGAGTCGTGTGCTGCCCGTGACCGCTGCGGCCGACGTGCTCTTCAGCGCGCTGCGCGAGAACAAGCCGCTCACGCTGACGGGCGAGGCGAGCCAGGGGTACGGCGTCGAGGTGACGGGCGAGGCCGCTCAGCCCGGGGCGTCCGCGACGCCGGATCCCTCCGCGACGCCGTCGCCGTCGGACGGTGCCGCCGGCGAGGCCGCGGGGGAGCCGGGCGGCGCTGCGGGCGAGGAGCGGGTCGACCTTCCGTCCGACATCGCCGGGCAGACCGCGGCTCAGACCACCTGCACCGTCCCCGGGGGCTGAGGCGCCCGGGACGGCGGCCGGCCGTCTGGGCTGGCCGGGCTGGCGTGTCTCCTGGTATTTCGACGCCGGCGGCCCGGTGGTACGCCTGCCCGGTGGTGAAACGGGCGGGAGATTCCCGCCGGTGCGGTGTGCCTGGCGGCCGCGGAGGCCGGAATCTCCCCGCCGTTTCACGCGAAGGACCGCCGTCGCCGTCGCGGCCGTCGAGAAAACAGGAGACACGCCGCCGCATGCGGGGCGGCGGTGTCGCCGACCGGCGTGTCTCCTGGGTTCTCGACGAGGCGCGGCCACCACCACGCGAGCGCTCGCTCGGAAGAGCGCTTTCCAAACCGGGCTCGGCGTGAGAGGGTGGCCGCCATGGGTCTCCTCGCCGACGTCCGGAACAGCTGAGTCGCTCGGCGATGACGACGCAGACTTCGTCCGACGAGTTCGCCGGTCTCGCCGACCTGATGCGCGACGAGTACGATGCGCCCGATCCCCGGGACCCGACCCTCCGCCGTCGCCGCCTCCGCGGAGTGCTCATCGCGATGCTGGTCGTGCTCGCGCTGGTTGCGGCCGTCGGCGGCTACGCGGCGTGGGCACTGACGGCCCCTCTGCCGGCACCGGTCGAGTCGGTGCGGACGCCGGTCGTGACCGCCCCCGAGGCGGTGACCCTCGATCTTCCGGACGCCGGCTCGTCGGCGGTGAGCGTCGCGGGCGCGGAGGAGTATCTCGGCGCCGAGGCGAACGGCATCTGGGCGACATCCGGCGACAACTCGCCCAGGCCCCTCGCGAGCATCACGAAGCTCATCACCGCCCTGGTGATCCTCGACGCCCGGCCCCTCGCCGACGAGAACGACCCGGGCCCGACGATCACGTTCACGTCGGCCGACAACGACCTCTACGACGAGTACTACGTCAAAGGCGCGACGATCGCCGCGATGCCGACGGGCAGCAGCATGTCGCTGCGCGAAGCCCTCGCGGCCATGCTCATCCCATCGGCCAGCAACTACGCCGACGTCGTCTCGCGGTGGACGTTCGGGTCGCGGTGGGCGTTCCTCGAGGCCGCGCGGGCGTGGCTCGCGAAGAACGGCCTCACCGGCACGACGATCGTCGAGCCGACCGGAATCGACCCGGGCAACACGAGCACCCCGACCGACCTCATCGCCCTGGGCAGGCTCGCGGCGCAGCATCCGGTCGTCGCGCAGATCGCGAGATCGGCGTCGGCCAATCTCCCGGGCGTGGGCACCGTGTACAACACCAACAGCCTGCTCGGCACGAGCGGGATCACCGGCCTGAAGACCGGCAACCTCGGCGGCGACACCCACAACCTGCTCTACACCGCGAAGGTCGACATCGGGACGGGCACGCCGCTCTCGGTCGTCGGGGTTGTGATGGGCGGAGCGTCGAGGCAGTCGGTGAACGACGCCGTGGTCGGGCTGCTGGACAGCGTGCGCTCGGGCTTCCACGACGTGCCGGTCGCGACGCAGGGGCGGGTGGTCGGCACGTACTCGACGGCGTGGGGCGCCAGCGCCGACATCGTGATGGCTTCGGATGCCTCGATCTTCACGTGGTCGGACACCCCGATCGAGGTCTCCCTGACGACCACCGAGCCGAAGACATTCGCCGACGGCGAGGTGGTCGGCACGATCACATGGACCGCGGGGCCGAAGACCGCGACGGCTGAGCTCGTCATCGACGGGACGATCGAGCCGCCGTCCGAGTGGTGGCGGCTGACCCATCCGGGCGAGCTCGGGGGATAGCGCCGGGTCATCCCGCTGGCCGATGCGTGGGCGGCGGGCCGGGCGGGTTATGATTGCGGGGTGTGTCCGCCGTGCAAGCGGCCGGATGCCTGGAGACGTCGCATAGTCAGGCCTAGTGCACCACCCTGCTAAGGTGGAGTCCCCTCACGGGGACCGAGGGTTCAAATCCCTCCGTCTCCGCCATACATTTCGGCCCGCAGTCCCTTGACAATACTGGGGAGTCGGCGGATTCTGGCCGCCCGCGGTGGCGCCGGTGAGAACAGATTGAGAACACTTTCTGGCTGCCCGCGCCGAATCGGGCGTTCGCGCGGGAACTTGTCCGGTTCGCTACACGGCTCAGCCGGTTGGCAGTTCGGCTTACAGTCCGCGCTGTGGCCAGCTGGCGGGAGCGATCGGTTGCGCGATGTCGTGATGTGGCCGGGCGGCCGCGTCGAGCGCGTGTGCGACGTTGTCCAGGTCGCCATCGAAGAGGTCGGCATAGACGTCGAGAGTCATAGCCGCGGACGCGTGGCCAAGCATGCGTTGAATGGTCTTGACGTGTGCACCCGATTGAACGGCGAGCGATGCGGCGGTGTGACGAAGGTCGTGAAGGGTCATCGGAGGCAAGCCGGCCCGTTTGAGTGCAGCCTTGAACCAGGACTTGGAAGCGTCGCTGGTGCGCACCCTCCGCATGTGGCCTCCGTCGCGACCCGGGAAGACAAGGTCCGTCAGCGGCTTGCCTCGGCTTACACGGTCGAGGTCTCGCATGATGAACGCAGGGACCGGAACCGAGCGTGCGATGTGTGACTTCGGCGTTCCGACATGGATGACGCCGGCCACCTCGACGGCGTTCTGCGAGATGTGGATTCGGCCTCTTCCGACGTCGAGGTCGCCGATGCGGAGCCCAGTCACCTCAGCCCACCGCATGCCCGTGTAGGCGAGGACGAGTACGAGTAGACGCTTCTCGCCGGCAGCGTCTGCGAGCTCACGAACCTGCTCGTGGGATAGGTAGCGGTGAAGCGACCGCGTCTTCTTCGGCTTCCCGATGTCTCCGCCCCTTGCCGGGTTCCGTGTGATGCGTTCGTCCTGAACCGCATCGTCCAAGATGCCGGCGAGAACTCCGATCGTTCGGAGGACGACGGTCGCGCCAGCTTCACCGCGCAGTTCGGCCACCCACGCGCGGACGTCGGTGAACCGGATCTCGTTTACAGGCCAGTTCCCCCATCTGGGCTTGACCCGTAGCCGCCACGCGATCTCGACGGGTGCGAACGAGGATGGCTTGAGGATGCCGCGCTTCGCCTGCAACCAGCGCTCACCCAGGACCGCGATGGTGACTCGTCCCGAAGACGGATCTACTTGGCTTCCGCTCGCCCGACGAATCTCATACTCGCGCAGCCAGGTCTCCGCCTCTCGCTTGGTCTTGAAGCCGCGCTTGGCACCTTGCGACCTATCGGGGCGGCGGAATCGCACTTGGTAGCGTTTGCCGCCCCCCGTCTCGTACGAGTGGACGCTACCCATCTCCCTGTCGGCCGACGGGATAGTTCATGCCTTCGAGTCGCCCGACAGCGCGAGCTTTGCGGATCCAGTCCGAAGCGGTGCGGTGGGGGACCCCAAGTTCGTCTTGGATGAGCTTCGTGGGCGGGTTGCCGGCAAGAGCTGCCGTGCCATAGAGAATCTCGACCACGTCCATCCGCGCATCGGAGCCGCCGTGCTTGATGACTTGCTCTGCGAGCCACACCGGGATGATCCTGCCTTCGGTGCTGGACAGCTCGGCTGCCGGAAGCCATCTGGCGTCCTTCGCGCTTGAGTCCTCGAGTGTAAGGGTGATGCAGTGCGGCGCAGCGGCTTGGACGAGTCGCCCGATGGGCAGGGCTCTCATGAGGCGACTGTTGACCTCGACGCCTTCCCGCGTTGCGTCCGCGGTCACGCGCGTTGCGACGTAGCGACCCTCGGCCGCGTCGTAGCGGGCACTCACGGTGAGCGCCACTCCGGCGTCTTCGAGCTCGGCGATGGCTTGGAATGCAGGGGCGATTCGCAACTCGGATCCGACCGGGAGTGTGGCGGCAGATGCCGTCATGCGTTCGCCCTCGAGTGTTCTCACGTCGACCTTCACCCCCTTAGTTTGCCTGGCCGTGTCGCGGAATCGCGCACCCTCTTGAAGAGTGTATCCCTAAAATCTACACTATAGCGAAAGCAGGACGACATTTCGCAAAGGAGGCGATAATGATCAAAACACTGACGGAGCTCCCGCTCGACAGCGGCGCCAGCTTCATCACCCCAGCCGACGTGTGTGCGATGGTTCCCGGGGTGACGCCGAACACGCTCGCTATTTGGCGGCACTACCGACGCGGGCCCGACTTCCTGAAGGTGGGCAGGCGAGTCTTCTACGAGGCCACCGCCGTGAAGGCGTGGCTGGACGAAGTCACCAACAAGTGTGACCCCGACGTCACCCACCTGCCACGGCACTAATCATGTCCGTCACCGTCTACTCCGCCGGACCGACGTGCCCACAGTGCACCGCTACCTTCCGCCACCTGGGGGCGAGGGGGATCGAGTTTACGAAAGTAGACATCCGAGACGTCGAATCGGCGCGCGAGTACGTCACCGACGAGTTGGGATATTCGCAGGCACCGGTCGTCGTCGTTGATGATGAGCCGGAGAACCACTGGTACGGGTTCCGGCCTGATCTCATCGATCGGCTGTCCATTGAGGCCGGGTCATGACGGGCGAGCCCGACGGGAGCGCTGAGCGCGCGAAGAAGTGGGTGCCACACACCGACGCTCAACGCGAGAGGCGCCGCCTCACCAACAAAGCCTGGCGCGAGCGCAACCGTGATCATGTTCGTGCTCAGAGGAAGGCGTGGCGCGAAGCCAATCCGGAGCGCTTCCGCGAGCTCAACCGCCTTTCGATGCGGAGGCAGCATCGAAAGCACACGCGAGAGGCCGCCCGCCGCGAACGCAAGCGAGCGAACGCGCGAAACTACTATGAGAGGAATCGCGAACGCATTCTCGCCCAGCACAAGGAGGGGCGAGTCCGACGCCAGGCTGCTGATCCGGATCGCTTCCGAGAGATGGCCTACGCCCGTACACGTAGGTGGCGGGATAGTCACCGAGAGGCGCTGAACCAGACCCAGCGCGACCGCCGGCAGGCCAACCCCGGCGCGGCAGCGGATGCTTCGCGTCGCTATTACGAGAAGAACCGCGAACAGGTTCTCCAGCGCAAGCGCGAGCGGTACGCCGCGAATCACGCACAGGCGCGCGCGAAGGCGAACGCGTACTACACACGAGAAGCGCGCCGTCGAAAAGCGGGACTTCCGCCGCGACGGTTGCACCCAGTGAGCCGGGCTGATCGTGTTGCGAATGGAGTTGCCGCGGACGAGTTCTTCTCCCGGACCTATAGCGGGCGAGCCCTTGATGAGATGCTGCTCGGCAGCAAGCAGCCCACCCCTCCCGAGCTTCTGGCCGCATGGAAGCGAGACTGTCTCCGGGCCCGCGCCGCACACCACCAAGCGACCACGGAAATCGCGACGCCACCCGGTGCGGGCGATGAACTGAGGATCGCGCGACTCGCGGCAAAGGCCGCAGAGGATGCCCGCCTGGACACCATCGGAAGAACGGTGAACGCGCGACTTCGACACGAGCGCGCCGCCGCGCTTCTGCATGATCCCACTGCTCCCCACCAAGTAGCCGCGAGCCCCAATAGTCCACACCTCGCCCGCTGACGCGGCGGGCTGACGGCTCAGCCGCAAGACTTCCCTCGAAAGGAACATCATGATCGATCGAGCACACACCGAAGGCACGCTGTGGCGGACCGCGGTGTCGGCGTTCAGTTACTACCCGACCAAGCACATCGACGAGCCCGGGTACACCGTCGGCGAAGACATCACATGGTGCCTCGAACCACTCAGCGGAATGGACCACACCGTGCTGGCCAGGCTCTCCGATCTCGTGGCGGCCGCGATCGTGGACCCCACCGTGAACCGTGCTGCGCTCACAAAGGAACTGGAACGCCTCGCTGATGGGTAGACGGCATTGAGGAGGTCGAGGAGATGTCGACGTTCGAGCCATCGGTGGCCATAATCGCGACCATCGTGTTGCCCTGTGCGGCGATCGTCTTGGGGGTGATTGCGGTGATCACTGTTGTTCGTCGTCGGTTTCGCCGCGCCACGTTCCTGGCTGTGATCTCTTTGGTGTGCATGCTCGGGACATTCGTCGCGGCGACGATTGTCGCCCATGCGGATGGCCTAGTGCCCTCCGCGTGATTTGTCCCCAGTTCAGACCGGTACCGAGAGGGCGCGCTGTACGGCGCTCGGGCTGACGCCGATGACACGGGCGATGTGCGCGATCGAGCGATGCTGGCGGCGCAACTCTTCAGCTACGGCCACACGCTCGGGAGTCATCACCGACGGCCGACCGGGTCGCCGGCCAGCAGCCTCGGCCTGCAGCATCCCCTGACGTGTTCGCAAACCCGCCAGCCTCCGGCGGAGACCCTCCAATGTGGCAAACACTTCCGCGGGGTCGGCCGGGCCGGCATCGGTGGAGAGCGCAGGCTCGATAAGCGAACGAAATCCGATGCCGCGGCGGCCCAACTCGGCGATCGTCTGCACGACTCGCGGAAGTGAGGACCCGAGCCGCGCCGCACTCGACACCAGCAGGATGTCGCCCGCCTCGAGCGAGTGCAGCGGGCTCTCGTCGTCCAGGGGACCCTCACCGACGCCGGAGTCGGTCAGAATTGCCGTGGCGCCTGCCTCAGCGAGATTGTCGATGTCGATGGAGAGGTCGTCGCCCGGCCACCATGGGCGCGAGTATCCGATCAGGCGGCTCATCGCGAGGGCCCGTCAGTGCTCGCCGCTGGCGGCGCGGGGACAATTGCGGGCGAGTCTTGCTCCAGCCTCCGCACCGCGCGCCGACGGAGCGTGACGAGTTCACTCGCGAGGCGACTCTCCAGGTCGTGTGTCACAACCGATCCGGCAGGGATTCGAAGGTTGGGAACGACTTCTCGGATCGCCGCTTCATGGAGTGCGACCAGATGGGGCGCCAGCTCCGGCAACGTCGACGACGGTTGACGGGCGTACACGGTCACCCGCTTCAGCTCGCTCAACCATTGCACCGATTGGAGCGTGGACATCGGCGTCCTGCTGGCTCGATTGAATGCTCGGACCGCCGAGGTTCCGTCCACCTGATCGGCAGCGACACCGCCGTCTCGGTCGAACACAGTCAGCCGGGCATCTGCCGCTCCTGCGGCCGCCAGCAGTGCGCGGGCTTCTTCCAGATCGCGGTCATGTTGCTCGACGGGAACCAGTTCGGACGGGCGCCTCACGCGAGCGCTCGATGCGTAGGCCGACGCCAAGGCCAGCAGGCTCTCCGTGCGGGACGCGGCGACGACTGCGACCTGGGTGCGGTATCCGACCTGTTCGAATGTCGTAAGGATGCCTTCGGCCGCAGCCGCCGGAACAGGCCCGTCGAGGAGGAGCGAGAATCGGTGTTCACGAGCGTGCCGCATGCAGGCGATCAGCCACGAGGCCGACGTCGTGGCGGCCAGATCGGCGTCGGGACTCTCGTTCGCCGCGCGCGGGACGAACGAGCGAAGCAGGTTGGCCGAGATCACGGCCATGCCGTCTGGATCCTCGCCCCGGAGGTGGCTGATGGCGCGAGAACGACCTGCCCCCGGTTGCCCACTGAGGAGAACTAGGCGGGGTGTATCCGTCGGTTGAGCGTCACCAAACACCGCCGGCAGGATGCGCTGCTCGAGGATCACCTGTGGGTCATCGCTCGTGCTCGCAGTCATCAGCTGTGGCTCGGACGCCAGGCCGAGGGAGTCAACAGCGAGGCGGTCGAACCCGTCCGCCTCGAGGACGTTCGCGCGACGGGCCACCGCGCGACTCAGATCGGAATCTCCGGCGAGACCATCGTCTGCAGCACTGAGCGCCGCGTCGTACGCGACGGCATCGCTGACTCGCCAGGCCGATGAATCGGGTCGCATCATGCCTCCTGATGCAAGTGTATCGACCACCCGAAAAGGCTCGTCGGCGCATTTCGAATCGCCACGCCGCCCGGCTGCAGGTCTCCTGTCGTTCAGATGGACGTGGCGAGAAAATCGGTTGCTATCGCACTGAGGTCCGAGGCGCAGTTGACGAGCGAAACGCCGTGACTTGGTCGTGACCGCCAGCTCTCTCCGACGGCGAGAGTGTAGCGGGGTCGGGGACGACTCCGTTCCTGTCGATCGCTATTTGCAGACTCCGCTCTCCGCTACGCTGCGAACTCCGCTTATCAACCGCTCACTCGGGCACTGCGTCGTCCCCGCCCCGCGTGATTAGCCGATTGTCGGAGCGAGGGCGGAGTCTGAGGGGCTCAGTTGCCTGCCGATGGAGGGGGTTGCCTGACGATCCACGGTTGCTAGCGAGGCGGGCCGATCCACTTTTCTGGATCGGTGCCGTACGTACTGAGAAACGCATCGAGGTCACCGCGGTGGTACCACGACCGACTTGTGCCTTGGCGGCTGATCGGTTCGCCGACCCAACTACGCATCTGGAGGAACCAGTCCTTAGAGATCGGCTCAGTGAGTCGCTCATTGAGGTAGTCGACCGCCTCGCTAGTAGTAATCTGGCCGGGGAACGCGCGATCCATGCGACGAGGGTACTCGTCGGGTGAGGACATTCCGCATGACAAGAACTGATCGCGACCGACCTATGCTTCCGCCCTGCGATGACAACACCATGGTTGTCGGCGCGATAGCAGACGGCGAGGCGGCACTATCTCGGCTCCTCATACGGGCAACGCGCGATAGCGGACCGGTTCGTGCGCAGGCTCCTCAGCGACGACGACGCCGCGATTGCACGAACAGATATGCGGCATCGCGACGAGTGTTTCTTCGCGCGCCGACGTACGGCACAAGTCCGGCGAGTCCTCCAATGACAGCGCTGGCGAGTCCAGGGAGTCCGCCGGCCGACCCGACCACGAGGCCCGCTCCGCTGAGAAGAAGCGGAGCAATGCCGGAGTAGGTGCGCTCCGTGCGCATCCGACGTTCGAGCACCTTTGACGCGTGATCAATGTCGGCGGTGATGTCGGCGATCGCATCTGCCTGCGCAGCGAGATCTGGAGCCTCAGCCACGGCTAGCCGCACTTGGTATCGGAGGTCCTCAACTGCCTCGTCTTGACTCAGCAGCCGCACCAGATCGTTCGCGTTGAGGCCCCGGAGCGTGGGAACGTCCGCCCATACGGACGCGGCGGCAACATTCTTCGGCAGTGGCAGGGAACGCCGGGCAAGCATGCGTGCTTCAAACGGTGACGCCGCTACGTAATCTGCGGCGAGCGCATCCGCGACGGCGAGTCGATGAGCTGTTCGCTGAACGTATCTGCCGATCGCGTCCGACCGAACTTGCTCTATCCAGGGGCCGTAATCGAAATCAGGATCGTAGCTTTGGAGCATGCTCCCTTCGAAGCGTCCGTCCGAGGTGAGCGTGTCGCGATCTATCCGGCTGAAGAACCAAAAGTGAGGCCCGTACGAGAAGTCGTCCTTGGCGTTCACCAGAAGGGCCTCGCGAGCCGTGGGCCCCTCCAGCACGAGCTGGCTCTGGACGAACTCCACGATGGCCTGGTTCGCAAGGTCAGATGCGGTGACTTCGTCCGCTTCCGCAGCCGCTTCTGCGAGCGCAGCTCCCGCCGGGATAGGAATGACATGTCCCGATGCGAGAAGCGCAGCGTGCTCTAACTCTTCCAATGACGCTTCTCGAACGCGTCGTCGAGTTGGTTCACCGCCCAAGAGCCCAAATAGGCGATCAGGAACGAGGACGTGGTCGGCGAGCAGGACAGTTCGTTGCACGAATGCGGCCGGCGGGAGCTCCTCGTTGTACACGATTGTCGGTCGCGGCGTTGCGGTAGACAGGGCACCGACCGTTTGCCAGGAAAGCGCGGCGACCTCCGCAATCTTCTCGAGCACCACGTCGGGAACTGGAGTGTCGTCGGCCGGAAGGCTCGCCAACTCTCGGAGTGTGGCCGCACGGACACGTCCGAGCTCAGCCGGAGTGAGATGCGAGCCCCCTGATGTCCACTGAGCAATACCAGCCTCGATCGCGCTCACGACCACGGGCCGCGCGGCCGGGCCTGGTGGCCGCATTATGATCGGCGTGTTGCGGGGCATGATGCCCGCGATGGCAGCGTTGTTGAGCTTCGTCGTGGGAGCGATGTACACGTAGTCATCGCCGTCGGGTGGCGTCGGAGCCCCTGGCATCGACCGCGGACGGGACCAGCGCTTGTGGCATTGGTTGTAGGTCCGCCCGGACCCGCACCAGCACGGATCCTGTCGGCTGAAGGGCGCGAGCGGGTCCACTGGACAAAGTTATACGCGCCGACCACTTCTAGGGACATCGGGTAAGACCGTCGATGACGCGCGCTCGCCGGCATGGGTCCAGGACCCTCACCCCTGTCCTGCCGATACCGGCCGATCGGTCCGCATACGAGCGGTGCCGGTGGTGGGCGTCAGCGGTCGTAGCGGATCCCCAAACGGGCAGTGCACGGAACGGGCACCATGCGGACGACACGAGACGTGCGTCCCTGTCAGATTCGAGTCCGTTTCGTGTCCGTTGGCACGGCCGGATTAGTCCAACTGGCTAGTGGTGGCGGTGATCGTCGTCGTGGTCGTCTTCGAGGATCATGCCGACGGAGGTGGCGCAGGCGTCGCCGCGCCATGCTTCCAGTCCTTCGCGCAGTGCGAAGCCGGCGATGACCAGTCCTGCGATCGCATCCGCCCACCACCATCCGAACAAGCTGTTGAGGATGAGGCCGATCAGCACTGCTGCCGACAGGTAAGTGCAAATCAGGGTCTGTTTGGAGTCCGCGACCGCGGTCGCGGAGCGGAGATCGCGACCGGCGCGGCGTTCGGCAAGAGAGAGGAACGGCATGATGATCACGCTGAGCGTGGTGATAAGGATGCCGAGGGCGCTGTGCTCGACCTCGATGTGTGCGAACAGCGCGATCAGTGACGTGGCGGTCACGTAGGCGGCGAGGGCGAAGAACGCGATCGCGATGACCCGGAGGGTGCCCTTCTCCCAGCGTTCCGGATCGCGGCGGGTGAACTGCCAGGCGACCGCGGCGGCGGAGAGCACCTCGATGGTGGAGTCCAGCCCGAACGCGATCAAAGCGGTCGACGATGCGAGAGTGCCTGCCGTGATGGCGACGACGGCCTCGATGACGTTGTACCCGATCGTTGCGGCAACGATCCACCGGATGCGGCGCCGCAGTACCTGCTTCCGGTCGTCAGAGAGAGTCGCGGTGGTCATGCGCAGGTGCATTCGGCTCCGGCGCAGCAGCCGGGTTCGACGTAAAGGACGGTCTGCAGCAGCTCGTTCAGCGCGGCGGTCAGATGCGGGTCGGCGAGGTGGTAGCGGGTCCGGCGTCCGTCGGGGACCGCAGTCACGAGACCGCAGCCGCGCAGACAGGCGAGCTGGTTGGACATCACCTGCCGGGAGACGCCCAGCGCGTCGGCGAGATCGGACGGGTACGCGGGCGCCTCGCGCAGTGCGAGTAGCACCCCGACCCGGGTCGGGTCGGACAGCGCGTGCCCGAAGCGGGCCAGCGCTGCGGTGTGCGTCACGGTCGCGGTCGCGGTAGGCATGCGCTCGACGATACAGTGAAACGTGAATTAACGCGATCCTGAACAAACGGGTGGATCCCTGTCTTGTGGGGAACTGCCGAGGGAGAATCACCGGGGTGAACTGGATACCGATCGGAGGAGTGCGATGCCTGACTGGCTGATCGTCGTGCTGGGTATGATCGGCGGCATCGTGCTGCTGTGGGTCGTGTTGATCCTGCTGCTGTGGGTCCAGCAGCGTCGGACGGGTTCAACGGTGGACTGGCGGGCGATGATGCGGCTCGTCCCTGATGTGATCCGGTTGGTGAAGCGGCTCGCGACCGACCCCTCGGTGCCACGCGGCACCCGGTGGTGGCTGCTTGCGCTGTTGGGCTACATGCTGCTGCCGTTCGATCTCGTGCCGGACTTCATCCCGGTGCCACGATCGCGACGACGCCATCGTCGTCGCGATCGTGGTGCGGTTCGCGATCCGTCACGCCGGTATGGCTGCCATTCAACGCCACTGGCCCGGCACGCCAGAGGGCCTCACCAGCGTGCTCACCCTCACGGGACTGACCACCAAATCCGTTCCGAATGCAGAGGAGCTCGCCCAGCGCGCCCCTCGCGAGGTGCGAGCGGTGAGAGGCTATATCCCACGACGGACCGGAGGGTGAGATGAGGGCAGAGATCCTCTATATCGATTCGTGCCCGTCCTGGCGGACCGCGCAGGAGCGACTCCGCGGCGCGCTCGACGACCTGGGCAGGACGGATGTGTCGATCGCCCGCACTCTCATCGAGTCGGCGGAGCAGGCCGCCCGCCGTCCCTTTGCCGGATCGCCGACCATCCTCATCGACGACGAGGACCTGTTCCCGGTCGAGACGGATGTCCACGAACTCGCCTGCCGGCTCTATCCGGGCCCGGATGGTCCGGGTGGCGCGCCGGTCGAGACGGCCATCAGAGAGGCGCTACTCGATCGGCGTTCCTCGGAGCACATGACCTGCGCTTGCTGCGGCCGACAGCGAACCCGCCGTCAACTGCACGCTCTGCACGGCGGCACATACATATGCCGGCGCTGCGGGTTGTGGGTCGCACTCAGGCTGCGATCGGACAAGTCGTAGCCGATCCGTATCCGGACACTGCGCGTTGAGGGGGTGCCGCGTGCAGGGTCACCCACGTTGCGCAGGGATCTCTTTCGGGCGGTACCGGAGCTTCCCGTGCCGATAGGTTGTGGCGCATGCCTCCTAACACCGATGACATCGTCGACAGGCTCGACGAGCTCACGACCGTTGTCTCGTCTTTAGCGCAGCCCTTCGGAATCAGCGACCTGATCCAGTTGCTCGCCATTGTCGTCGCACTCGGCGTGGGTATCGCGGCGATCGTCATCGCGACGAAAGATCGCAAGACGCAGCTCGAGATCGCGCGACAGAACCTGGAGCACAGCCGCCTGGCGCTCGAGCTCGAGTATGCAGTCCGTCTAAGCGCAAACATGAACATGGGCGGCTCGTCTGACGCACAGGAACGCAAGCGCCTCGGAGCGGAGGCACTTGCATTGGCGAGCGTAATCGGTCCGCGGTGGGCGCCACGCCAGTACGCCAGAGCGATGAATTTTCGTACGCCCGACGAACTCCGCGAGCGACTCAATGACACGGATAGAGACCGCACTCCGCGCTGGGTTCGGGAGAAGATCGAGGCGGGACTCGCCGTGCAGGCGATCATGGCCGCGATGTATGGCGAGGAAGCAGACGCCGAGATTCGTTCGGCTTTAGCGCTAGACCCGTCAGACCGGGTCGACGATGGATGGCCGTCGCCCGATCAGGACCGTGAGCCCGCGGATGACAGCGCCGACCGAGAGACCTGACTGTCCGCCCGGCGGCTGGGGCGATTATCCACGACGCGGTGATGCTCGTAGAGGTCTTCGGGACGGGCAGCGCCCCCGGTGAACGTCGTCGCGCCTCTTCGGTGAGTGGGCGCCGAGGCGGACCATCCCCTTCCGGACCGTGCGGGTCAGCGGTGCGTCGAGAGGGTATCTGATGGTCGGGCATCTCGCACTTTCTGCGCAGCGCGCGACGGTGCATGATCGGAGCGTGCCCACTCCTGACCAGGCGGCCGCGCAGAAACTGCTGGCTGACAGCAAGCGGATCGTCAACCTGAAGCTGCCCGATCCAACTGTCGAAACGGACGCACATACCCGCGAAGCCCAGAACGCGGTTCGGGCTGCTCGCGCCTCCAGTACGGATGCGTTGGAGGCGGGTGCCCTTCTCAATCGAGTGGGAAAGCTGGCGCAAGAGAAGAAGGTGATTGGCACTTGGACCGCTCAAGCGCAAGACTCTCTGCGGGCTGCGATTCTATTTGCTGGCGCCGGTCTTGACCGTTCTCTTAAATCCCTTGTCGAGACAGCCATCCCTCGACTTATCGATCACGACGATGTCGTGCGTAAGAAGTTCACCGAGTTCGCCGAGGTGACGCTCACAGACAAGACCACGCAGTCGATTAACCCCGGCGAGTTTGTTCGCCTGTTTCTTCAGAGTGGCAAGAACCCCGAGGACGTACTTCGAACACGATGGGTAATCGAGCTGACCTCGGGCTCAGCCCAGTCTGCCGAGAGAGTGGAAGAACTGGCCTCTGCGCTGGGAGTGACCGAGTCCACGTTGCGTGCACGAATGAAGCCAAACGCCAAGACGCGCACTGCGTTGCAGCTGGCGTTCGACGCCCGGAACCTCGTTGCCCACGAACTCGACGTGACCCTCCCGAGCGAGGAGTCGCGGAAGCCACTCGAGCGGATCCGCGCTGTTCGAAAAGTGCAGGAGACAGAGCGACATGTTTCAGAGCTACTTGCCGTTGCTCAATTGGTCGTCAACGATGTTGCGGTGCGTCTAGCGCTGAAATGAGGCTGTGACGACCCGGAGCCCTTCAGCACGCATCTCAGCCGTGAACTCCTCGTCCGCACCAAGGACCACTCCACGGAGTGCGTGCTGCGCGCGGCGTACCGTTGCCGTGGTCGATCCTGCGGCGATTGTGTGAACCGCTCGGTTCGGTAGCAGCACTCGAGCTTCGAAGGGCGTGATCTCAACTGTCCACAATGTGAATTACATGTGTGTAAGTCTGTGGATGGTGCCATCGGTTGGCAGGAACGGCCCTCAAACGCCTCTGGAAGCCAGCAGAAGGGCATGGAAGAGGCGGGCTGACCTTCCGGGGGCACTCGATGCGCTTTGCCGCTCAGAGGGGCGTGTGTCGGCGCTGAGCGCTAGACTGTGAGCCCACAAACAGAGCCCCGATCGGCCATCTCGAGCGGAGCTCTTATATGGCAGATCGGGGCTGAGTTGTCTGTGGAAGGACTTCTCGACTTTAGAGGCTCAGTAGCCTCTACGCGAGCTGAGACGCGCGTCTTCGTTTGGGTGTATCTGCTTCCTCATCAAGTCGGAGAGGAGCGCACCATGGCGAACTCGTCACGGTCGTCCAAGCCCTCGAAGGCCGCGCTGAGCAAGGCGGGAAAGACGCTTGCGTCGAACTCGTCGAGCAAGCCGGCCAGGTCGAAGGCCGGCTCGACGCTCGGAAAGGGCTAGAGCAGTGCGGGGAGGTCAGGCGAACCCGATGTCGCCGACCCTCCCTACACTGGGCGATCCACAGCGACTCGCTTATGGTGCGCGCCGCTTCCGCACTATCGACCCCGAGTGGGGCGAGAAAGCGTTCCAGCACTATGAAGGTTTCAATCAACTTCGACGAACGTCAGTTCCGACGAGCCGTCGAGTCGCAGGTCCAGTCCGACGTCGACAAGATGGCAGCACAGTGGAGCCGCGAACTCGAGAATCTCCGAGAGCGGATGGCTGGTCATCCCATCGACGAGATCAAGCCGCAGCTGCAGGTGCTGTTCCGGCGCGGCGGTGGCACGATCTCCGATCCGGAACTCACCGAGTGGGCCCAGCTCATCTCGGACAACACCCGCATCACCTTCAAGCCGGAGAAGATCCGGTGGTGAGGCGGGTGAATCTGTCTCAGCTGAAGAGTCAGCTCCGGCAGATCGAGCAGAAGCAGCGCCAGGCGATCAACAACTACAACCAGGCGGCGCGCAACTTCAACCAGGCAGTGAACAACTACAACAACGCTGCGCGGGCCCACAACGCTCGAGTTCGCGCCAATCAGCAGCGGCTTGCTCACGAACTGGCGCGGCTTCGGTCCCAGCCGACCTCGCCGCGGTACGTCCGCTACACGACGTCCGTCCAAACGGTGCAGACGTCGTTCCGCCGAGTCGAGGCAACCGCCGAGTCTGGCGCATGGGCAGATGATCGCGGTCTGTTCGATCTCGCCGAGAGCGAGGCAGCGAACAGCGCCGCCGCCCTAAACACCCTCCTCGCCGCACCGGACTCCGAGGCAGCGGAGGACGAGCGGCTGCGCGACACGGTGCTCACGAGCGAGCTGAACGAGATCGATCCAGAGCTCGATAGCCGGTGGCGCGGTGCGCTGTTCTCGCTCAGCCCGAGGAACCCGGATGCCGCGCGTCACTTTTGCACCAGCGCTCGCGAGATCCTGACCAGCATCCTCAGCGACCGCGCACCGGATGCTGCTGTCAAGCAGGCGCTGCCGGGGTTCGCCCCGACGCCGAACGGGGGAGTGTCGAGGCGGGCGAAGATCCATTACCTACTCCGCCAGACCGGGAACGACGTCGACGGACTCGCCCAGTTCGTCGATGACGACATCAACAGCGTGGTCGCACTGTTCGATGACTTCAACGGCGGCACGCACGGACCTGCCGGACGCTTCGACTTCGTCCAGCTGACCGCGATCAAAACGCGTGTCGAAGGCGCCATCCAGTTCCTTCACCGCATAGTCGTCCACTGACACAGCAGCGCACAGAAGGGCCATCCCCGTCGTGGGGTGGCCCTTCTGCCGTCCGTGTCTAGCTGTGATGTCCAGGCAGGTTGTTGAGTCTGGTGATGGGTGGGGCTCCGATTGCGGAGTGGCGCCTGTGGTGATTGTAGAAGTGGATCCA